>NC_017941.2:1474442-2948884 GCF_000306765.2 Haloferax mediterranei ATCC 33500 | reverse complement strand
CGTGTATACCCCTTCGTTTCAAGTGGAATAGTCGCCAACGTCGGCCAGTACAGGGCGTGAAGCCGGTAATACTCGGCTTCTCCGCCTCGCACCGAAGAAGGCGATTCCAGATGATGCAAAGGAAACAAACGAATAGTTGGTACAAAAAGCTTACTTCTCCGACTCGCTCGACGCTCAATACCCGAAACTGGAGTGGACAGGACCATTTCGACACGAGCGAGCGAAAATCATCGAATTCGGGTGTGTCGAGTTGAGTAGGATATAGTGGTCGAGAGATATTGGGGGTGAGTCGGTGAGGCAGAAAAAAGGTCGAAGTTAGTCGAAGTAGAGTGAGTCGGAGGTCAGGCCCGTGGGAGTGACCACAGCGTGTCTATAGTAGCGTTTGTAAGTCATTGGATACTCGATCGACCGGTGTGTGATTGGATGTGTCACCAGTTGCAAACGCTACTATAGTACAGTGGGTCGAAGAGACCACCAAAAGAAAGCAGTATCAAACCGGAAGTGGGTGCAGACACCACCCGGAAGTCGTTCGACCTGAAGCCGGGGGTGGTGGTTTGGGTATGTATCTGACACGAACGTAGGGTCCGTACGTGCATTCGATTTCAAGATGTGCGCGTCGACGAAAAACGAGAACTTGCAGTCGTATCGGGCGGCTGAGATCGACTTCTGGTCGAATCGAGTGAGATTCGAGTGGGGTGAAACGTTTATCTAGACTCGAATTAGGCCCGGACCCATGTCGAACTGAGCTCGAATTGGACCCGAAACGTGATAATACCGGTGGGCCGATGCGAAAAATCGGTTGGGGCCACCCCTCTGTTTCGTGTGGAAACGGGTAAAACAGTAATCTGCAGAAATCGGCGGGTAGAATCAGTTTGGACGTCGATTAACCCCCTCGTTTCCTGTGCAATTAAGTGGTGGATCTCCAGTTCGACGGGAAGCCCCTGGTTCTCGGATACCCCACACCCCTTTGTTTCGGGTGGAGACGCAAAACGGGAGGGAGGGGGGTCTCGGCGGTCTTTAGAACACGGTGGTTTTATTACTGATATCGTTGTACCGTATCCGTACTGGGGAAAATGTGGTTGTTATAGCGGTTGTAGAAGATAGAATTAACACCCGGCTGCCGTCTAGCGGTCACCCCCCACCCACCCCTTCGAGCCGTTCCACCTGAAACGAAGGGGTGGGGGTGTGCCCTCCCGACTGTTTCATCTCCGTGGGAGGGTCTCTCACGAGTTACTCTGGAGACGACTCACTCGTGGAGACGTGCCACCGACTTCTAACTGGGAGCTATCGACGAACAGCGTCAGGAGAAAAAGAAGGAGGAAAGGTGAGACGAAACAGACCGGCTCCCCCTCAGATAAATTCACTCGAGTTGACAGTCAGGACTGCTTCGTGTGCACGCACACGAAAACAAGAATATTGGAAGCCAACGAATTACCATCTCGAGTGCGATGACAGGCAGTAAAAGACGATAGACCCGTGAATATGGTCCGTTCGAGTGGAAATGGGGGCCTTCTTCGGTTTCTGTCGTTCTGTCTGGAACGTGACTGGTGTCTGACGTAGTGCTTAAGTGAGTCCGGTTGGGTGATACCTCCATACGCCCTCCACGACGTGGTCGGGAGGTGCGGGAGGCCCAGGATGGGACTGCTTACAGATCTCAGAGACAGCATCTCACGAGTCGTTGACCGGCTCTTTTCGGAGAGCGAGCCGAAGCGGATCGGTATTTATGGCCCGCCCAACGCCGGGAAGACGACTCTCGCAAATCGTATCGCCCGTGACTGGACCGGTGACGCAATCGGTCCCGAGAGCCACATCCCTCACGAAACTCGCCGCGCGCGGCGGAAGGAGAACGTCGAAATCGAGCGGAATGGCAAGAAAGTCACAATCGACATCGTCGACACGCCGGGTGTCACGACGAAGGTCGACTACAAAGAGTTCCTCGAACACGACATGGAGAAAGACGACGCCGTCCGTCGGTCCCGCGAGGCGACCGAAGGCGTCGCGGAAGCCATGCACTGGCTCCGCGAGGACGTTGACGGTGTCGTCTACGTGCTCGACAGTACGAAAGACCCGATTTCGCAGGTCAACACGATGCTCATCGGTATCATCGAGAGTCAGGACCTGCCCGTGCTCATCTTCGCGAACAAGATCGACCTCGAAGATTCGAACGTCGAACGCATCGCGAACGCGTACCCACAGCACGAGACAGTCGAACTTTCGGCACTCGAGGGAGAGAACATGGACGAAGTGTACGCGAAGATAGCGGAGTACTTCGGGTGATTCTCTATGCCTGAAGCAACGGCGTCCGACAACGGTTCCGACGGGGTTCAGATAGACCTCTTCAGCGGGAATCGAATGGCCAATCTCGCCAGCATGGAGAAGATACGGCTTATCCTCGATGGCGTCCGCGACGGGAATATCGTCATTCTCGAAGAGGGACTTTCGCCGGACGAGGAGTCGAAGCTCATCGAGGTGACGATGGCCGAAATCAGCCCCGACGAGTTCAACGGCATCGAAATCGAGACGTATCCGCGTTCGCAGACCGCAGACCAGAGCTTCCTCGACCGACTTATGGGTCGGCAATCGACGCAGAAGCTCACGGTTATCGGTCCCGCGAACCAGATTCAGACGCTCCACAAAGACGAGAATCTCATCAGCGCGCTCGTCTCACGAAAGTAGGGGGTCTCACGAACACCATCACGCGCCATCCGGCGCCAACAGCTACCAATGCCACATCAATGCACGACGTGCGGTAAGGTGTTCCCCGACGGCTCGAAGGAGATGCTCTCGGGGTGCCCGAACTGCGGCGGCAACAAGTTTCAGTTCGAGCCCGCATCCAGCGCTGACGGACCTGCGGGCGGCAGTGACAACACTCGTACGACGGGCGGTGCCGGAACGCGGGACTTGACATCCTCGGCAGCCGACGCCGTTCGTGACCGAGCAGAACAGAACCAGTCTCGACCCGGAAGCGGCGATGACGATTCGATGACCGTCAGCGACTGGGTGAGTTCCGGAACGACTGACAAGTCTACAGGGCAGCCAGAGCAGTCCAAAGGGTCGGCGGGGCAGTCTACTGGACCTTCGGACACCGCTCGAACGTCTTCCACTGAGTCGAAAAACACCACCGAGTCGAAAAACACTCGGGAGACATCGAACGCGCCGAAGACCGAACCGAAGCGAGGATGGGGAGAGTGGCCCGCCGCTCCCGATGACTCGGAATCTGCCGATTCTCCTCGTCAAGAGACGCGGAAACAGCCGGCTCCGGACTCGACTGGTGAGCAAGGGCGCGCACCCGGGAACCGCCAGCCCGGACGAATTAACGCCCGAGAGACCGACGAAGACAACTCACAGAAGAGCGCCCGAAGCGATGTCGTCACGCCGGAAGAGCTCGCGGCCGCCGATGCGGATCGGCACGAGTCAACCCAACAGGAACCGGGTGAGCCGACTCCACGGACCCCAAGCGAATCCACCCAGACGCCGAACGAGGCCGCACCACGGTCACCGAACGAGGCCACACCAACTGAGCGGCCATCGGGTGACGGACCGAAAGACGCACCGGCAGATGTCGACGGGACGGTCATCGAACCGTCCTCCGACGACCAACCGAACCTCGACCAACTCCGCGAAGAACTCAACGACCAGTTCGAGAGCATCAAAATCGTCAATCCCGGCCAGTACGAACTCAATCTTATGGAACTGTACGACCGCGACGAGTACATCATCTCGCTCCGCGAAGACGGTCGGTACGTCATCGAGGTCCCCGACTCGTGGGGTCCCGGTGAGCGCGAAGACTGAGTCCCTTCCTGACCCCGTCGTTTCCGGTGGAACATCCCTCGTGACCGTCGGGTTCGGCCGTCGAACTGGCACAATCATTATATACGATAGTTGAGAGTATATCCTCTTGGGAAGCGCTATGTCCAAATCGTACAACGAAAAGGTCGCTGAGTGGGCGTCGCTCCTCGAGGCGTCGCTCCCGTCTGCGCGGCCAGACGACCCTGACCTCGACACCGCCGATAGCGCGAGGTAACAACCGTCATCGCGGCTTTCATCGGCGGACTCCTTTACTTTCACCGTACTCTGCGAACCCTTATCGGCGAGGGCGCGCAATCGACACCGATGTCGGCCTCCGAGGACGTTGCGTACGTAGACCATCCGAAACTCGTCCCGTCGTTCATTGAGCGGCGACTCTACCAGATTCGACTCGCAGGTGCCGCGCGCGACGACCACACGCTTGTTTGTCTTCCGACCGGGCTTGGAAAGACGACAGTCAGTCTCTTGGTCACCGCCGAACGATTACACGAAATCGGCGGGAAGTCGTTGTTTCTCGCGCCGACGAAACCGCTCGTCCAGCAGCACGCGGACTTCTACCGCGAAGCGCTGAACATTCCGGACGACGAAATCGTCGTCTTCACCGGCGACGTTCGGCCCGACGACCGTGCCGCGCTCTGGGACGATGCCCAGATAATCATCGCAACCCCACAGGTCATCGAAAACGACCTCATCGGCAACCGAATCTCGCTCCGAGACGTGACACACCTTACCTTCGACGAGTGCCACCGCGCGAGTGGCGACTACGCCTACGTCTATATCGCCGAGCGATACCACGCTGACGCGGCAGACCCGCTCGTGACGGGCATGAGTGCGTCGCCCGGAGGCGACGAGGAGGCTATCCTCGAAGTGTGTGAGAACCTCGGTATCGCCGATGTGGAGGTGATGACGGAAGAGGACGCGGACGTCGCCGAGTACACCCACGACACGGACGTGGAGTGGAACCGAATCCAACTTCCCGACGAGATTCTGGAGATTCGCGACGCCCTCAACGAGGTCATCAAAGACCGACTGGAGAAACTCAAGCATTTGGGCGTTGCGAGTTCCACGAAACCCGACGTTTCCCAGAAGGACCTCAATCGGATGCGCGCGGAACTCCAACGGCTGATGAACGCCGACAAGTCCGAGGGCTACAAGGGCATGTCCACGCACGCGGAGGTGATGAAACTCCGTCGGGCGGTCGAACTCGTCGAGACGCAGTCCGTCGAGTCGGTCCGGCGATACTTCGAGCGCCAGCGCAACGCGGCCCGTTCGTCGGGGGCGTCGAAGGCGAGTCAGCGACTCGTCGCGGAGCCGAAAGTCCGCGAAGCGATGCGGAAAGCCGAGTCGTTCGATGGTCTCCACCCGAAGTTCAGAAAGACGCGAATCCTCCTCGCCGAGACGCTCGGCATTCACGACGGAGAACGCGTCATCGTGTTTACGGAGTCGCGTGACACGGCCGAGGCGCTCACTGAGTTCCTCTCGGAGAGCTTCTCCGTCCGCCGGTTCGTCGGACAGGGCGACCGCGAGGGTTCCGACGGGATGTCCCAGAAAGAACAACAGGAGACGCTCGACAAGTTCCGAGGCGGCGAGTTCGAGGTTCTCGTCTCCACGTCGGTCGCCGAGGAGGGACTGGACGTACCGGAAGTCGACCTCGTGCTCTTCTTCGAACCCGTTCCGACGGCCATTCGGTCCATCCAGCGGAAGGGCCGAACCGGCCGACAGGCGGACGGGCGGGTTGTCGTCCTCCTCGCCGAAGACACGCGCGACGAAGCTTACTTCTGGATATCGCGTCGGCGCGAGAAGACGATGAAAAAGGAACTCCGCGAACTCAAGGGTGCTGCGGCCGAGATTGAAGCCGAACTCGACCACTCACAGCGCGACCTCGACGAGTTCGCGGGAGACGGTTCCACCGGAAATGAAGGGGTCGATGGTGATGGACTGGCTGACGATGGGGTGTCGGAAGCACCCACATCGTCCGCCGAGACGGCCACCGAATCGGCTTCCACGACTACCACTGCCGCGAACGCGACGGACGGGCAGTCGGGGATTTCCGATTTCGGTCCCTCTGACGAACAGTTAGCGCGCGCGGAACCGGACGGTGAGTCCGCTGACGTCGATGCCGACGCTGACGCTGATGGCAGTGAAACGGACGACGACGCTGATGGCAGTGAAACGGACGACGACGCTGATGGCAGTGAAACGGCCGACGACCCGGTGACTGAATCCGAAAAAGCGGGCACCATTGCGAAGGCCGGAACCGAAGGCGAGGAGAGCGTCGAAATCGTCGTCGACCAGCGAGAACTCGACTCCCACATCGCCCGCACGCTCTCGAAGCGCGACGACTTGACGACGCGACTGGAGACGCTCGCTGTCGGCGACTACATCCTCTCGGACCGGGTTGCAGTCGAGCGAAAGAGCATTTCCGACTTCCTCGACACGCTCACGGGCGGTGACCGCTCGCTGTTCGGGCAAATCGCCGACCTCACCCGTCACTACGCCCGTCCACTTCTCATCATCGAGGGGCATGGCCTCTACGAAGAACGGAACATCCACCCTGGTGCGATTCGGGGCGCACTCTCGTCTGTCGCCGTCGACTTCGGCGTGAGCGTCCTCTTTACCGAAGACGAAGACGATACCGCGGAGATGCTTGCGACCATCGCAACCCGCGAGCAGACCGACCGCGAACGAACCGTGAGCGTCCACGGCGGTAAGAGCGCGAAGACGCTCGACGAACAACAGGAATACGTCGTCTCCGCCATCGCCGACATCGGTCCCGTGACGGCACGCACCTTACTCGAAGCCTTCGGCAGCGTCGAAGCCGTCATGACGGCCAACGAAGACGACCTTCGTGAGGTCCGCGGCGTCGGGAAAGTCACCGCCGAACGAATCCGCGAAGTCATCGGTTCGGAGTACCGCTGACGACTACTGACGGCCCAAGTACGGTTCGAGTCGCCTGAGTCCGGTTCCGACTATTTCAGGGAACGACGGTCATCGGAACGCTCTCCGCCCGGAAAACCGTCTCGGCGGCGCTTCCGAAGATGGCTCGATCGACCACGCGTTTTTCGTGATGACCCATAACCACGTGGTCATAGCCGTTTCGGCTGACCGTGTCAAGAATCTCTTTGCCGACGCGGCTGGCGGTCCAGACATCTTCCCTGATGGTCGTTAGTTCCGGTTCGTTTGGGATGTCTGCGGAGTCGAGTCTGTCGCGAGCGTCGCTGAGGATAGCCTCTGTCGCGTCGGTCTCTTTATTCGTAAAGTGGACGACGTGGAGGTGACCCCCCATCCCGACTGCCATCTCGATGGCGAAGTCGAGGGCGCGCTTGCTCGCGTCCGTGCCGTCGATGGGGATGAGAATGTCCATACAAGTGAGAGGGTCTGCGGGGTCGTAAGTTCTAGTGGCGTTCGGTGTACCGGTGGACCCGGTTATCGGTCGAGCGCGGCGATTGCTTCGGCCGCTTCCCGCGCAGCGGCGAGATATTCGGTGGCCTGCCGCGGGTCATCCGTCGACTCAGCCTGTTCTGCAGCCCACGTTAGCGTTCGAACGAGTGACTCACGCACGCTCGCCACGTCATCGTCAACATCGCGCGGCATGTACTCGTCCGTCGCCCGCGCAGTGCGTGCAGAGGACGACACACGACTGTTCGCAGGTTCGGAACTGTTCGCAGGTTCGGAACTGTTCGCAGACCCAGTTTCCTCCGGTCCGTGGTCTGCTTGGATGTCCGACGTTGCAGCAGCGGTGTCGTGGGTGCTCGGTGTCTCCGCTGCTTCACCCGCTTCCGAGACGTTCGGTGCTTCTGCACCTGACTCGGGGACGTTCCTGGCGTCCTGCCCTGTGCTCTCTGCCTTCTGGTCCGCGTTCTCGGCCACCTTGTCCTCGGTCTGACACGTAGGGCAGAACACTTGCCCCTCGTAGCGGAACAGCGGGTCACCACACTGGTCGCAGTGTTTGTTCGTCATCGTCGCACCCTGCAGAAGCAACTCGCTCATCCGCTGTGTCGAGCGACGCTTCGCCTCGTCTCGCTCGTACTTCTCCCGAAGCCGTTGACGTTCTTTCTCCTTGTCGAAGTCGCTCATGTCCATTTGGACGCGACGTATGTCGAAAAACCCCACGGCGTCGTCGAGAGCGGGCCGAGTGGACGCCGTTCCCCGCCCAAATTCGTCAATTGTCGAATAGAAAATCGACAGACAGCGCTGCGGTGCCCGTTCCGAAACGTTTACTCGGAATCCACAGCGTCATTAATGTGGTATGACGAAAGTTAGCGTGATTGGTGCGGCCGGCACGGTCGGCGCCGCGGCTGGGTATAACCTCGCGCTTCGTGACGTCTGCGACGAACTCGTGTTCGTAGACATCCCGAAGATGGAAGACAAGACAGTCGGACAGGCGGCCGACACGAACCACGGCATCGCCTACGACTCGAACACGGTCGTCAAACAGGGTGGCTACGAGGACACGGCCGGGTCCGACGTCGTCGTCATCACGGCGGGTATCCCGCGACAGCCGGGTCAGACCCGTATCGACCTCGCAGGCGACAACGCTCCCATCATGGACGACATCGGCTCGTCCCTCGCGGAGTACAACGACGACTTCGTTTCCATCACGACATCCAACCCGGTTGACCTGCTCAACCGTCACCTGTACGAGACGGGCGACCGCGACCGCCACAAAGTCATCGGCTTCGGTGGCCGCCTCGACTCCGCACGCTTCCGCTACGTCCTGAGCCAGCGCTTCGACGCGCCGGTCAAGAACGTCGAAGCGACCATCCTCGGCGAGCACGGCGACGCGCAGGTCCCCGTCTTCTCGAAGGTCCGCGTCGACGGTACGGACCCCGACTTTTCCGACGACGAGAAAGACGAGATTCTCGGCGACCTCAAGGAGTCCGCCATGGACGTTATCGAGCGCAAGGGCGCGACCCAGTGGGGTCCGGCGACCGGCGTTGCTCACATGGTCGAGGCCGTCCTGCACGACACCGGCGAAGTGCTCCCCGGTTCGCTCGTCCTCGACGGCGAGTTCGGCTACGAGGACACCTCCTTCGGCGTCCCCGTCAAACTCGGCTCGAACGGCATCGAAGAGGTCGTCGAATGGGACCTCGACGACTACGAGGCCGACCTCATGGACGACGCCGCCGAGAAGCTCCGCGACCAGTACGACAAAATCGCGTAAGCCGGTCTCTCCGACGACGAGAACGCGGAAACCGGTCCACCCGGTTCGACACTGACTTTTTGGCCCACGCTGGCCGACCCACCGCACCACGCTGACACACGCGTGTCTCTGTCACTCTCAACCTTCAGCGTCGCCGTTTCAGCTGTCAGAGTCGCCGTCCCAACCTTCAGAGTCGCCGTCCCAACCTTCAGAGTCGCCGTTTCAGCTCTTCCGCAGTCTTCTCGCCGACGCCAGGAACGTCGGTCAAATCAGCAACCGACGCCTCGCGCACTCCTTCGACGCTGCCGAACCGCGTGAGGAGCGCCCGTCGCGTTTTCGGTCCCACACCGGGCACGTCGTCGAGGACGGTCTTCACCTCGTCGCGGAGTGTCTGATGGTACTGGACGGCGAACCGGTGGGCTTCGTCGCGGACGCGCTGGAGGACGTGGAGGTGCGGGGCATCGTCCGGCCAGTCGAAGGTCCGGTCGGGCGTGACGACCAACTCGCGGTCCTTGGCGATGCCGACCGCCGGAACGTCCCAGCCCGTCTCTTCGAGCGCGTCGAGCGCAGCGTTTAGCTGTCCTTTTCCGCCGTCGATGAGGAGCACGTCGGGGTCCGGGCGGTCGTCGCGGCCTTCGAGCGCGCGGGTCGCCCGCCAGCGGACGAGTTCGCGCATATTCGCGTAGTCGTCGTTTCGCTCGGGGAGTCGCCGCCGACGGTAATCTGCCGTCTCGGCGCTCCCGTCGACGAGGCACACGTCGCTCCCGACGACCGACGTTCCCTGTGCGTGACTCACGTCGAAGCCTTCGATTCGGGAGACGCGGCGCACATCGAGGTCCAGTTCGCGAGCGAGCGTCGCCAAGCCGTCGTCGCGACCGGCACGACGGCGGGCGTTCTTCAACGCGAGTTCGACTAACTTCGCTTCGCGGCCCGCACCCGGAACGCGGACGCTCACGCCCTCGGATTCGAGCCACGCCACTACGTCTTCGTCGTCGGGATGCTCCGAGAGAACGACGCCGTCGGGAAGTTCGCGTTCCGCGTAGAACTGCGCGAGAAACGCCGAGAGGACCGCGGCAGTCCGGTCTTCGCCCTCCGGCGCGTCGAGGTTGTGGCGCGTCCGGTCGACCAGTTGGCCGCGTTCGGCGTGGAGCCGGGCGACAGTTGCCGAGTCCCCACGGAGCGAGACGCCGAGCACGTCGATGGCTCGCTCGTCGGACTGCGAAGAGACGGCATCCTCGCCCGCGCCGTGGAACGATTCGACGACTTCGAGTCGGTCACGAAGGTTGGCGGCGCGTTCGAACTCGTTTTCCTGCGCGGCGGCCTCCATCTCCCGTCGGAGGGGGTCGGCGAGCACGCCCGTTTCGCCCTCGAAGAATCGGACTGCGGATTCGACATCTTCCAGATAGGCGTCTTCCGCGATTTCGCCGGTACAGGGTGCCGTACACAGTCCCATCTCATAGTCGAGACACGGCCGGGAGCGATTTGCGTACTTGTGGTCCGAACAGCCGCGGAGGCCGTACGTCTCGCGGATGGCTTTTATGACGGTCTCGACGCGGCCTTTGTCGGTGTAGGGTCCGAACACCGTCGCGGAGTCGTCGGGGTCACGCGTGACTTCGATTCGCGGAACTGGGTGGTTCGTCAGTTGGACGAGCGGGTAGGATTTGTCGTCCTTGAGGCGGACGTTGTAGCGCGGTTGGTGCCGCTTGATGAGGTTCGCTTCGAGGAGGAGCGCCTGCGTCTCGGTGTCGGTGACGGCGAAGTCGATGTGTTCCGCACGGTCGACCATCCGGGAGATGCGCTCCGAACGCGGGTCGGCGTAGGACCTGACGCGAGCGCGGATGTCGACCGCCTTGCCGACGTAGAGAACCGTCTCACCGGCGACGAACTGGTACACGCCGGGGTCGGACGGAAGTGTGCTGGCTCGTTCACTGACCGCACCTGCGTCCATCTGCGGTGACTTACCACGCAAACGGCTTCAGGTTGACGCGTCGCTTTCGGCGACGTCGAGACAACCATTTGGGGTGACCCCCCGAGACAACCATTTGGGGTGCCATCCGAGATGACCACCCGGTGTGACCATCATTGTAATCTCGTGTGTGAGAATGACCATAAGCGGAACTCGTCCGCCAGTATTGTGTTGACATTATCGTGTTTGATAATTATCACGAAACTTACTCGTATGTGGGTTCGGAACGTGGGTTCAAATGACACTCCAAATCTTTACTCGCCTCCGGTCGTGGTTCGGCAATAAGACCCCGTTACCTGACGGCGGTACTGTCGCTGCCACCGCTACTTCCTCCAATACACCGGATTTGAACGTCGACGACGATGTGCTCCTCGACGGCATCGGCCTCCCCGCGTTCGTTCTCGATGGACAGGGCCGTGTCGCGGCGTGGAACTCGGGCGTCGAGGTACTCACTGGAACGACCGCCGAAGCGGCGCTCGGACGACGAGACCTCGGTGAGCTCTTCTACGGCGACTCGACGGCTACTGTACTTGCAGACCGGGTGCTCGACAATCCCCAAGACGCGGCCGAACTCGACGGCATCGAACTGGATGACGCGAATCGGATGCTCTACGCCGCCGAAGAGACGTTCACCGACGCCAGCGGCGAGGACTGCCATGCCCGACATACCGCGATGCCGCTCTACGAAGACGGAACGCTCGTCGGCGTTTTGCAGACCGCTCGTAACCGGACGACCGAGGTAGAACGCCACCGCGAGGTCGCCGACCTCGTCTCTGAAATCCAAGAGACACTGACGCAGTTGAGTCGCGGGCATCTGGACGCGCGGGCAACTGTCGATGAAAGCGACGTCATGGACGAGCAGCTTCTCGTCGTCGTCGACGCGGTCAACGAAACCGCGCGCAACCTCTCGACACTGGCCTCGAACGTCGAAGACGAAACGGAGACGGCGACGACCGCCGTCACCCGCGCCGCATCGGCCGCCGACAACATCGCCCAGAACATCGAAGAACAGCGTGACCTCCTCGACGAAGGTGCGACGCAGATGCAGCAGTTCAGCGCAACGATGGAGGAAGTCGCGGCGACCGCCGACGAGGTCGACACGGCGGCCAAAGAAGCCCGGGCGGCGACTGCCGAGGGGCGTGAGGCAAACAGCGAGGCGCGCGAAGCCACGGAGAGCGTCGTCACGATGGGCGACGAACTCGTCAACCGGGTAACCGAACTCGGCGACCGCATGGACGACATCGAGGCCGTCGTCGAGATTATTTCGGATGTCGCAGAGCAGACGAACCTGCTCGCGCTCAACGCGAATATCGAGGCTGCACGCGCCGGGCAGGACGGCGACGGGTTCGCAGTCGTCGCAGAAGAGGTCAAATCGCTCGCTGACGAGACGCGACAGCACACGGAGGATATCACGGCACAAATCGAGGATATCCAGTCGCAAACCGATGAGGCGGTTCACGCGGCGACCGAGTCAAACGACCGTATCGAGCACGCGGACGAAAGCATCACCGAGATGCTCGAAGCGTTCGAGGAAATCGCTTCGTCCATCGACGTGGCCGCCGACGGCGTCGCCGAGGTTTCGCGCGCCACCGACGAGCAGGCCGAGGCCGTCGAAGAACTGACGGCAACTATCGAGGACGTACGCGACCGAACCGTCGACACCGAAGGCGCGGTCGACAGCATCGTCGCGGCCACAGACGAGAGTACGCAGGCGCTCTCGGCGCTCGCAATGGAAGTCGAGGAGTTGTCCGGAAGCAACGCCTGAAGCGACTCACGCAACTCCTGCGAGTAGCTTGCCGACTGCGTACGCGACGGTCGCCGCAGCCATTCCGACGACGAACATCTCGCCGCCGTTTGCGACCCACGAGCGGTTCGTGACGAGACTGCGACTCGCGCCCACGAGGAAGAACGCCGCGCCGGTGACGGCGATTGCGGTCGGAAACAGCGGTTCGAGGCGGAACACGTACGGTAAAAGCGGTGCCCAGCCGGCGATGATGAACGCGAGAAACGTCGCAACGGCGGTTTTGACCGGTGTCTTCCCGTCAGTTCGGACGCGACTGATTCCAACTGCGTCGTGGTAGTCCTCTTCCGAGCGCTCTGAGAGGTAGTTGCTCATCCCCATCGAGAAGCCGTCGGCGAACAGATTTGCGAACCCGAGGATGATGACGATACCCGGACTCAGCGCCGCACCCGCGACACCGGAAACGACGGCGAAGGTCGTGATGATACCGTCGTTCGCGCCGTAGATTATCTCCGGAAGGTAGCGGCCTGACGACTGCACGTCGTCGCCGAGCAACGTCTCCAACATGACGTTGGACTACGCTGTCCGGACGAATAAAGCGCCGGGCGAGGTAGGTGGGTAATCTGCTGTGAAGATGTCACCGAAAGATGCGGCACGCGTAAGGGAAGGCCGTTCGAATCACGGCCCATGAGCGACACTGACGACACCACCCAACTCTGGTTGGTAGAGCGTTCTTACGACGACCGGGACCTCATCGTACTCATCTACGCGACGACCGACGGCGCGTACGAACTCAGAAAGGAACTGGCTGCGGCCGTGATGCACCAACGCCGGATGGTCACGACGGCCGCCATCGAAGAACCGACAGCGAACCTCGAACCGGTCACGGACGACGACCTGCGTGAGCGGTACGCCGCCGAAGCAACGAAGATGGCCGACTCGCACGACCCCGACGACGAAGTCTGAGTTTCGACTTGAACGCCCTCAACGACGAGGTTCGAGCCAGAGACGGAGCGCCGAAAACCGCCCGACTCAAACGGTTTGACAACGACGATTTCGGTGTCGATTTCGGGGGTCATATTATCGCCGCTGATTTCTGCACCTAAAACCCTTTAACCCAGTGCGACGCAGGCCCGCCCATGGCCGCTATCGAACTGAACGGGGTGACGAAACGATTCGAAGATGACGAGGGAGTATTCGAGACACTCCAGTTGTCTTCGACTCCGGACGTTACCGCCGTCAACGACCTCTCGTTTTCCGTTTCGGAGGGAGAGGTGTTCGGGTTCCTCGGTCCTAACGGAGCCGGAAAGTCGACGACGATAAACATGCTTCTCGACTTCGTGCGCCCGACGAGCGGGACCATCCGCGTGCTCGGACACGACGCACAGGCCGAGAGCGTGGCCGTCCGCCGACGAACCGGTGTTCTTCCCGAGGGATACGACGTGTACGACCGACTCACTGGCCGCGAACACCTCGAATTCGCCATCGAGTCGAAAGAAGCCGACGACGACCCCGACGAACTGCTCTCCCGTGTCGGTCTCGACCCGGAGGCAGCAAACCGCCGTGCGGGCGGTTACTCGAAAGGGATGACCCAGCGCCTCGCGCTCGCGATGGCGCTCGCCGGAAGCCCCGACCTGCTTATCCTCGACGAACCGTCGTCGGGACTCGACCCCGCTGGCGCGCGCGAGATGCGCGAAATCGTTCGAACCGAGGCCGAACGCGGTGCAACAGTATTCTTCTCCAGCCACGTGCTCGGACAGGTCGAAGCGGTCTGTGACCGCGTCGGCATCATGCGCAACGGCGAACTCATCGCCGAAGACAGTATCCGAGGACTCCGTAGCCGAATCGAGACTGACTCCGTTCTCCGACTCGACGTCGACGGCAACGCAGACCTCGCGGCGGTTCGCGCCCTCGACGGCGTCTCGTCGGTCGAATCTGACGGTGAGCGACTCGTCGTCTCGTGTACCGACGACGCGAAGACACGCGTCATCGAAGCCATCGAATCGAACGGTGCCACGGTGGCCGACTTCGAGACCGACACGGCATCGCTGGAGGACATCTTCATCACCTACACCGAAGACAAGTCTTCGGAGGTGACAGCATGACGGTCGAGTCCGTCGCGCGCAAGGACTTCCGCGACGCCCTTCGCTCGCGGTGGCTTATCGGTCTCACGCTGTTTTTCGCCCTGCTCATCGGCGGGTCGACGGTGCTGTTCTACGGCGTCCTCCTGAAGGGTGCCGGCGCGAACTCCGAGGCACTGTTTGGCCTGACGACCGCGCCGGGCGGTATCTTTAGCTTCTCCTTTGCTGGCATGCTCGGATTCGTTCTCGCGCTCATCGCGCTCGTGACCGCCCACGGGTCGCTTATCGACGAGCGCGAGTCGGGAACCATCAAGCTCCTGCTCTCACTGCCGAACTCCCGCCGCGACGTGGTGTTCGGAAAGCTCGTCGGCCGGACGCTCGTGGTCCTCGTCTCGATGCTCGTCGGATTCATCATCGCCATGTTCGCGATGCTGTTCACGGGCGGACAGGTCATGTTCGCGTCTTACGCCGGGCAGGTAGCCCTCTCGGGACTCCTCGCTACGTCGTTCGTCTCCATCGGCATCTGGCTCTCGGCGACGTCGACGACCCCGAGACAGGCGCTGTTCGGGACTTTCGGCCTGTACTTCATCTTCGCCGTCCTCTGGTCGACGGTGGCGACCGGCATCCCGCAGGTCATCAACTGGGCCATCAAAAAAGTCGGTCTCACCGCGTTGAGCGCGCCGCAAATCGTCGAGATGCGCCTGTTCATCAAGTACCTGAACCCACTTCGGGCCTACGAGACACTGGTTGCCCAGTTGTACGGACCGGCCGTGCCTGCCCGCCTGTTCAAAGCCGGACTCGGTGAACGGCTGACCATCCAGCCGGTCTTTCAGGAGTCGCTTCCGTTCTACTTCTCCGGGTGGTTCATCCTCGCAATCCTTCTGGCGTGGATTGTCGTCCCGCCGATTCTCGGCTACCTGTCGTTCCGTAAGGCCGACCTCTGAGGCGATTTCGACCCGAAATTCCTCTTCTCGTCGTCTTTCGCTCTCACTCCGGTGGGTACGAAACGCCGTACTCCGCGAGCAGTTCCTCGAACTCGGCTTCGGTGAGCGTCGGCACGTCGTTTTCGTCGGCGTCGTCGCGCTTCGACTGACCGGGATTCTCGCCGATGACGAGGTAGTCGGTGTTACCCGAGACCGACCCCGTGACGTTGCCGCCGTGTGACTCCACGAGTTCGCTGACGGCGCTTCTGCTCACTGCGAGCGACCCGGTGACGACGAACGTCAGCCCGGCGAGTTCGTCGCCGCCAGTTTCGACGGGTTCCGGTTCGACGCCGTGGTCGAGCAGCGAGCGAATCACGGCGCGGTTGTTTTTGTTCTCGAAGAAGTCGCGGACGCGACGCGCGACCGTTTCGCCCACGTCGGCGACGGTCGTCAGCCGAGATTCGAACTCGTCGAAGTCGGACGCGGAAACGTCCTCACCGATGGGGAATCCGTCTATCGACCCGAACTCCCGGGCGAGGGCACGAGCGGTCGCTTCGCCGACTTCGGGGATACTCAGGCCGACGAGGAACGAATCGAGCGACGGCACTTTCGACGACTCGATGGCATCGACGAGATTCTGGGCGCTCGTCTCGCCCCATCTCTCCAACTCGGTGAGGTCCGAAACCGTGAGGTCGTACAGGTCGGCAACAGTCTCGACGAGTCCCGCCTCGACGAGTTGGGACACGCGCTCTTCACCGAGTCCGTCGATATCCATCGCGCCTTTGATGGCGAAGTGGCCGATGGATGCCTCGCGCTGGGCGGGACACGAGAGGCCGCCGGAACAGAACGCGAGCGGGCCGTCGCGGTCGACTTGACTCCCACAGACTGGGCACTCATCGGGGAAGTCGTAGCTTCCGCCGGCATCCTCGACGACTTCGACGACCTGCGGAATCACGTCTCCGGCGCGCTTGATGCGGACGCGGTCGTCGACGGCGACGCCGAGTTCGTCGATTTCATCCGGGTTGTGGAGCGTCGCCCGTGAGACGGTCACGCCGCCAACGTCGACCGGGTCGAGAATCGCAACGGGTGTCAATCGCCCAGTTCGACCGACTTGGACGACGATATCACGGATTGTCGTCACCTCGTGGCGCGCCGGGAACTTATAAGCGAACGCCCAGCGGACCGACCGGCTCTTGGTACCGAGCTCGTCCCGCGCCGCCCGCGAGTCCACCTTGATGACGGTTCCGTCTATCTCGTAATCGAGGTCGTCGCGGGCGTCCTGCATCCGATTTCGGTAGTCGACTGCACCCTCTACGTCTTCGACGCGCTCGATTCGGTCGGCGACGCGGAGACCCCAGTCTCGGAGGTGGTCTAGCGACTCCCACTGGCTGTCGGGCGTGGCGCTCGACCCGAGAATATCGTAGAAGAATACGGCCAGCGGTCGGTCGGCAACGACCGAGGGGTCGAGGTTTCGGAGCGTTCCGGCCGCCGCGTTTCGTGGGTTGGCGAAGGGGTCTTCACCGGCTTCGACCCGTCTGGCGTTGAGGTCGCTAAAATCCGGTTTCGGCATGTAGACTTCGCCGCGGACGGCCAGTTGGTCGGGGTAGTCGCCGCGGAGCGAGAGCGGAACCGTCGGAATCGTCTTCACCTGCGCGCTCACGTCGTCGCCGCGCTGGCCGTCGCCGCGTGTGGCGGCGCGGACGAACGCGCCGTCTTCGTAGACGATTTCGATAGAGAGACCGTCGAACTTGGGTTCGCAGACGTAGGCTACGTCGCCGACTTCGCGGCGGACGCGCTCGTCGAACTCACGGAGGTCGGCCGCGTCGGTGCTCTGGTCGATAGAGAGCATGGGCGCGACGTGTTCGACCGTCTCCAGCGCCTCGATGGGTTCGCCGCCGACGCGACTCGTCGGACTGTTCGTCGTATCGAGGTCGAAGGTGCCTTCGAGCGCGACGAGTCGGGAGAAGAGCGCGTCGTAGGCCGCGTCGGAGATGAGTGGCTCGGCCTCGACGTAGTATCGGTGGTCGTGTTCGCGGATGGCCTCACGAAGGAGTTCCGCTTGCGACTCGGCCTCCTCGCGAGAGAGCGTTTCGGCGTCTTCGAAGTCGGTCGGCGGGTCGCGGAGATAGGGGTTCGACTCGGCGTCGACGTCGGCGCTGGTCATTGTTAGTGTGGTCGAACTGGCCGGGGGTAAACACACCGACCGGGGGCAGGTACCGACCCAATGTACCTCGTGTCAGCACTCGCACCAACGGCATCCTTTGCGGAGACCCGCGAACCTTATCAGGGGAGAGCGTGAGGTCGAACCATGGCAGAGGACTTCCTCCTCTTGAACCCCGGTCCGGTACCGGTCACCGACGAAGTGCTCGACTCGATGTCCGAGCCAATGGTGTCTCACCGGTCGGCCGACTTCGAAGCGGTGTACGAGCGTGCACAGAACGCTCTGGACTACATCTTCACCAACTCGACGCGCTCCGGAGCGTCTACCGCCGAGGAGGGAACGTCTCTCATCTTCAACGGAACCGCGACGATGGGCATGGAAGCCGCCGTCGCCAACCTCGTCGGAGACGGCGGGAACGTCGTCTCGCTCGTCAACGGGAAGTTCGGTCGTCGGTTCGCCCGCATCGCGGACCGCTACGCCGACGTGACCCGCGTCGAAGTCGAGTGGGGCGAGTCCATCCCCGTTGACGCCGTCGAGGAAGCCGTCACCGACGACACCGACGTGGTCACGATGGTCCACAACGAGACCTCGACGGGTCTCCTCAATCCCGCGGAAGCGGTCGGCGAAGTCGCTAAGGCCCACGACGCCACCTTCGTGGTCGACGGCGTCACGTCCATCGGCGGCGACGAGTTCAAAATCGACGACTGGAACGTCGACATCGCCATCACCGACTCCCAGAAGGCGCTCGCCGCGCCGCCGGGGGTCAGCGCGATGTACGTCACAGAGCGCGTGAAAGACCGAATCGACGGTGAGGCCGCGCCGTTCTACGAGGACCTCGACTGGCACCTCCGGAAGGCCGAACAGCACCAGACGCCCTTTACGAGTGCCGTCCCGCTCTTTCGAGCGCTCGCCGTCGCGGTCGAAGACATCGCCGAAGAGACGATGCCGACGCGTATCGAGCGTCACCGCCAGCAGTCCGCCGCGTTCCGCGCGGGCTTTCAGGCGATGGGTCTCGAACTCTTCGCCAACCCGGAGGGTGAGACGGAACTCTCGAACACGCTCACCGCGGTTTCGCTCCCCGAAGAAGTGTACGGCGACGACGCCGACGAGTTCTTCGACGGCGTGACCGAACGGAACGTCAGCATCTCCGGCGGGCAGGCCCACCTCGGCGGGCAAATCTTCCGCGTCTCGAACATGGGTGGACTCGAACCCGAACACATCGTGCGCGGGGTCCGAACTGTGGGCGAGGCGATGGCCGACGCGGGCGTCGATGTCGATGTCGAGGCTGGCGTCGAAGCCGCGGAAGCCGAACTCGCCGAAGAATAGTCGCGATACGAAACGGTACTCAGGTTTTATTTTTGCTGAACCCGCCGACGCGTAGCGACAGTTGACAAGGCTGCCGCCGCCTCAATGACTATCGAGGACGAGCGCAGTCAGTGAGTGATTGTGTAGTGGGAGTGGTGGTGTGGTTGTGTAGTGGGTAATTGTGAGTGCGGGGTTGTTGGGAGTGGTGAGTGCGGGATTGTTGGGAATGGGGAGTGTGTGAGTAGCGGCGACTGCTGCGTTAGCGACGGTTGACGACCATCTCGACGGTACCCTCGGGGCGGAGGGTAATCGAGGGGTCGAATTCGAGTTCGTGGGTCGGGTCGACGGTCCACGACTGCGCAATCGTCGCGAGTGCGAGGCGCGCTTCGAGGAGCGCGAACCGGTCACCGATACAGCGGCGCGGACCGCCACCGAACGGGAAGTACGCGAACTTCGGCAGGTCGCGCTTGAACTCCTTCGTCCACCGACTCGGGCGGAACTCGAGCGGGTCGTCGTAGAACCGGGGGTCGCGGTGGATGACCCACTGCTGGGCCGACACCGTCTGACCCGGTTCGATGTCGTAGCCGCCGATGGTATCGGGTTCGGCGGCTTCGCGGACGAGTTCCCAGACGGGCGGGTAGATGCGCATCCCCTCAGTGATGACCTGCTCGGTGTACGTCATGTCGTCGAGGTCGGTGAACGTGGGACTGTCGCCGTCGAGGACGCTGTCGAGTTCGTCGCGGAGGGTGTCAGCCTGCTCGGGATTGGTGCCGAGGAGGTGGAGCGTGTAGGTAAGCGCGAGCGCCGTCGTCTCGTGGCCGGCGAGCAGGATGGTGACCAACTCGTCTCGAATCTGCTTGTCCGGAAGCGGGTTGCCGTCGTCGTCGCGGAAGGTCAACAGAAGCGAGACGATGTCGTTCGACTCGGGATCGAGTTCGCCCTCCCTGTGCTCCTCGACGATGCGGCCGACGACCTCGGTGAGGTCTTCGAGCGCCTGCTTGTACCGGCGGTTGCGCGGGGTCGGGACCCACTGCGGCACGTCGACGGGGCGACGCATCGAAGTCGACGAGTAGTCCATGACGGTTTCGAGCGCGTCACCGACGGCCGATTCCTCTTCGCGGATGTCCACGTCGAAGAGCGTCTTGGCGGCGATTTCGACCGTGAGGCTCATCATGTCCTCGTGGATGTCCCGCGTCTCGCCGTCCTCCCACGACGACAGCATCCGTTCCGTGTACTCGACCATTATCTCGCTGTACCGCTTGAGCATCTGCGGGAAGAACGCCGGCTGCATCAGGTGGCGCTGCTGCCGCCAGAACTCGCCTTCGCTGGTGAGAAGACCTTCGCCGAGCACCGTCCCGAGCGAATCCTGGAAGAGTTCGCCCTTGATGTACCGCTGGTTCTCCTGAACGAGGACGTGTTCGGCGAGTTCGGGGTCGCTCACCTGATAGAACGAAATACCGCCGATGTCGTATTCGGCGACCGGACCGTGTTCACGGGCGACATCGGTGATGAACTCGAGCGGGTCGTCCGCGTACTGGAACGTGTTCTGTACCACTGGCACGCCAGACGGGCCTGGGGGTTGTTCGCGGCGTTTCTGCGGTGCTTCTGACATACTTATTGGTACGGGCTACTCCCGAATGGGGTTGCTGCCGATGCCCGCCGGCCCTTTATATAGTGGCTACCTAAGTTGGGTCAGTACTCTCGATTCCACCTTGCGGAGATGTTCGGAGACGGTACTCGGCGAACACTCGAGTTCGGTGGCGAGTTCTTCGATAGAAATCTGCCGCGGAATGTCGTAGTAACCGCTTTCGACGGCGGTTTCGAGGACCTCTCGCTGGCGGTGGGTGAGCTCGGCGCGCACGCCATTTCGCACCGGTTCGTAGTCCGAAAGTCCCTCGACGCAGAAGGCGTCCGTGAAGGATTCCGGCAGTGACGAGACGGCACCGGTGAGCTGTGTGTGATTCCCGAGGACGTTGACGACGACGCCATCGTGGGTGAGTCGAATCGGGGTGTCGAGTAACAGGTCGTGTTCGTCGACGAGTTCGAGCAACCGTCGCACGTCATCGTTGGGGACGAGGTGGACGTGGCACACGACGCCACCATCGGAAGTTTCCCCAACGTCGAAATCGACGATATCGGGGTGTTCATCGAGTCGAGACTCGATATCCGGTGGTGCGTTCTCGAGAATACACAGCTCGACGACAGTTCCGTCGGGCCGGAGACGGAGGTCGCGCAACTCGCCGCACGGCCGCTGGCCATCGACGGTAAACAGGTCGTAGGGGCTCCCGAACGGGTTTTCTTCGTTGTCGAAGTGAGCCCGGAGACACTTCATATAACTGCACTCATGCGCGCGAGCGTATGCAATTTACTGTCCGGAAATAGACAATGTCCTGAATAAACTCTCATAATGTGTGTTATTTTTAAATACATTCTATTCAGGTGACAATGTTCCAAATACGCTCTCGATTCGGCTGAAATCCTGACGTGGGCAACGCTTGCCGTAACTGACGGTTATTCATCTGTACAGAATTATGCACCACGTACATGACCAGAGGTTTCCGCACTCGCGGTCTCCACGCCGGGCAGGACCCCGACCCGGCGACAGGGGCCCGCGCCCCGCCACTCTACCAGACTACGTCGTACGTCTTCGAGGACGCAGACCACGCCGCGGACCTGTACGCCCTCGAAGCCGATGGTGACGTGTACTCCCGTATCTCGAACCCGACGACTCGTATCCTCGAACACCGACTCGCCGCCCTCGAAGCGGGTGTCGATGCGGTTGCCACCGCCTCGGGAATGGCCGCTATCGACGCTATCACGACCGTTCTCGCGTCCGTCGGCGACAACGTCGTGCTCTCCGAAGACATGTACGGCGGGACGGCCTCGTACTTCTCGAAGACGACTCCTCGGCGCGGTATCGAGGCCCGGACCGTCGAAACGCTGGATATCGACGCCTACGCCGACGCCATCGACGGGGACACCGCGTTCGTCCACGTCGAGACGGTGGCGAATCCGTCGCTCAAGACGCCGGATTTCGAAGCCATCGCCGAAGTCGCCCACGACAACCGTGTTCCGCTCGTCGTAGACAACACGTTCGCGACACCCGCGCTTTGTCGACCCATCGAACACGGTGCTGACATCGTCTGGGAGTCCACGACGAAGTGGCTCCACGGGTCCGGCACGACTATCGGCGGCGTCGTCGTCGACGGCGGGACCTTCCCGTGGGACGCGGCCGACTACGACGAACTCTCCGGGTCGAACCCGGCGTTCGGCGTCGATTTCGTCGAGCGATTCGGCGAGCGCGCCTTCGCGGAGGCCGTCCGCCAGCGTGCAGTTCGGAGTACCGGTAGTTGCCAGTCTCCCTTCGATGCGTGGCAGACGCTCCAAGGCGTCGAAACCCTCGCGCTCCGAATGGAAGCCCACTGCGAGAACGCCCGTCGGGTTGCGGAGTTCCTTCGGGACCGCGAGGGCGTCGCGTGGGTCACCTACCCCGGATTCGAGGACCACGAGACGCACGACCTCGCGTCGCGGTATTTGGAGGGTGGATACGCGGGCATGCTCACGTTCGGTCTCGACGGCGAGGACGACGAGGCAGCCTACGGAGCCGCAAAGACCGTCTGCGAGTCGGTCGACCTCGTGAGCTTCCTCGCCAATATCGGCGACGCGAAGACGGTCCTCATTCACCCGGCATCGACGACCCACGCCCAGCTCTCGATTGACGAACAGCGCGCTGCGGGTGTCGCACCCGACATGCTCCGCCTCTCGGTCGGTATCGAGGACGCCGACGACATCATCGCCGACCTCGACCAGGCAATCGAGTGCGCACTGAACCAGCAGGCGCAGGATGGGGTTGTGGACGATGGTGCGGCGGACGACGAAGGGGAGGACCAATGAGTCGAACACGGACGCCAGTTGGGCGACAGGTCGAATCGGGAGTTATCGACCTCGGCGAACACCAGTTCGAGTCGGGCGAATACATTCCTAATCTGCACGTGGCCTACGAGGCCTACGGCGAGTTCACGGGCGAAAACGCGGTCGTCGTCTGCCACGGTCTCACCGGCAGCCAACACGTCGCGGGCCACGGAACCGAATCGGGCGTCTCCGGACAGGCACGCGCGTGGTGGTCCGACATCGTCGGGCCGGGCAAGGCCATCGACACGAACGAGTACTACGTCGTCTGCGTGAACGTTCCGGGGTCGTGTTACGGTACCAGCGGCCCGGCGAGCGAGGGTCCCGACGGCGAACCGTGGGGGACGGACTTCCCGCCAGTCACCGTCACGGATTGGACCCACGCCCAGCGGCGACTGCTCGACTCCCTCGGCGTCGGCCGACTCCACGCCGTCGTCGGCGGGTCAGTCGGCGGGATGAACGCCCTCGATTGGGCCGTCCAGTATCCCGACGACGTAGAGCGCATCGTCGTCGTCGCGTCCGCGGCGCGCCTCGACCCGCAGTGTCTCGGTCTCGATGCTGTCGCTCGGCGCGCCATCACGACCGACCCGAACTGGAACGGCGGCGACTACTACGGCGAGGACCGCCCGTCGCCCGACGCGGGCCTCGGACTCGCCCGGCAAATCGGCCACCTGATGTACCTCTCGAAGGACTCGATGGACAGGAAGTTCGGCCGGCGGTCTGCGGGACGCGGCGGCCGCGGCGACGCCTACCCGGCGGACTCGGCCGCGGCGTTCTTCCCCTACCGCGAGGTCGAGTCGTACCTCGACTACCAGGCCGAGAAGTTCACGGAGCGGTTCGACGCTAACTCGTATCTCTACCTCACGCGAGCCATGGACGACTTCGACCTCTCGGAAGGGTACGAGTCGGACGCTGCTGCGCTTGCCGCGTACGAAGGCGAGGCACTCCTCGTCTCGTTCACCGGCGACTGGCATTTCACGACCGAACAGTCAGAGGCGCTAGCAGGTGAATTCCGGCGTGTCGGTGTCCCGGTCGCGCACCACATTATCGAGTCCGACCACGGCCACGACGCCTTCCTCGTCGAACCCGAGAAGGTCGGCCCGCCGCTCGAAGACTTCGTCGCCGAAGGCGTCGCGGGTCGGGCCGTGACTGACACAGCGACTGATGGCGGCGAATCCGAGTTAGAGGCGGATTTCGCGCCGGTTCATTCGTCACTGTTCAGTCGGTAACCGACGGGAGACACGGTGAGGGGTGCACAATCCCGACTGCAGCCGAGAGCCATGCGTGCCACACAATCCCAGACACCGGCGGGAATTGCAAGCGACACCTCGATTTAGGCCGGTCCCTGCCGACGGTCGATACATGAGTGACGATGACACGCCCGGGTTCAGCACCCGGAGCCTGCACGCCGGACAGGACCCCGACCCCGATACCGGCGCTCGCGCACCACCACTGTATCAGACTACGTCGTACGTCTTCGATGATGCCGCCGACGCTGCGGCGCAGTTCGCCCTCGAAAAACCCGGCCACATCTACTCCCGCCTGATGAACCCGACGGTCGGGATGCTGCAGGAACGCCTCGCTTCGCTCGAAGGCGGCGTGGGCGCGGTCGCCACCTCGTCCGGCATGGCCGCGTTCGACCTCGCAAACTTTCTGCTTGCCTCCGCGGGTGACAACATCGTCTCGGCCTCCTCGCTCTACGGCGGAACCTACACGTACCTCACGCATACCGTCGAGCGCCGGGGCGTCACGACTCGTTTCGTCGACACGCTCGACGTGGACGCCTACGAGGAAGCCATCGACGAGGACACCGCCTTCGTCCACCTCGAAACCATCGGCAATCCGGCGCTCGTGACACCCGACATCGAGGCTATCGCCGAGGTGGCTCACAACCACGGAACGCCGCTTTTCGTGGACAACACGTTCGCGACGCCCTACCTGTGCAACCCCATCGAACACGGCGCAGACCTCGTCTGGCAGTCCACGACGAAATGGATTCACGGTGCCGGAACGACCATCGGCGGGGTTCTCGTCGACGGCGGCACCTTCCCGTGGGACGAATACGCCGACGACTACCCCGAGATTGCCAAGCCGAACCCGGCGTACCACGGCGTCAACTTCTCGGAGACGTTCGGCGACGCCGCGTTCACCTACGCGGCCATCGCCCGTGGCCTGCGCGACCTCGGTAACTCCCAGTCGCCGTTCGACGCGTGGCAGACGCTCGAAAAGCTCGAATCGCTCCCGCTTCGGATGCGCGCACACTGCGAGAATGCCCAGGCCGTCGCGGAGTTCTTAGACGACCACGAGAAGGTGTCGTGGGTAAACTACCCCGGTCTCGAATCCCACGAGACCCACGAGGCAGCCTCGAAATATCTCGACGGGGGTGCCGCGAGCAGTGTGAGTGGCACCTCGGCGGGCGGAACGTCCGCCGGTGGGTACGGTGGTATGATTACCTTCGGCCTCGCCGACGGCTACGAGGCCGCGAAAGGCACTGTCAACAACGTCGAACTCGCGTCGCTCCTCGCCAACGTCGGCGACGCGAAGACGCTCGTCATCCACCCCGCGTCGACGACGCACCAGCAACTCACCGAAGAAGAACAGACTGCGGCGGGCGTCACGCCCGATATGGTCCGCCTCTCGGTCGGAATCGAGGACGTTGACGATATTATCGCCGACCTCGACCAGGCTATCCGCGCGGCGTCGAACTAAGGGCGCGGCGACTCTTCGACGACTCCCAGATGGCTTTCCAGTAACTCCCAGATGGCTTTCCAGTAACTCCCAGATGGCTTCCCGACTCTCCGGCGACCCCCCACCAATCAACCGCCGTCACTTTTGTGTCTGGGCCAGTAGATGACTGCGTGGTAGAAGCACTCCTCTTCGTCGGACTTCTGGTGGCAGTGTTCGTCGGATTCAACATTGGTGGGTCGTCCACGGGGGTCGCCTTCGGCCCGGCAGTCGGGAGCGACGTGCTCGGGAAACTCCCCGCGGCGGCGTTGATGACGGGCTTCGCCCTGCTCGGCGGGTGGACCTTGGGGCGGGAAGTCGTCGACAAGATGGGCGGTGAAATCGTCCCGCAGAGCGAGTTTACGCTCGTGGCGAGCGTCACCGTCCTCTTCTTCGTCGGTCTGGCGCTCCTCGTCTCAAACACCTTCGGCGTCCCGGCTTCCACGTCGATGACGGCCGTGGGGGCTATCGCCGGTCTCGGCCTCGCCCACGGGTCGCTCGACTCCGGCGTGATGCTCGAAATCATCTCGTGGTGGATTGTCGCGCCCGTCATCGCCTTTTGGGTCTGTGCGGTCATTGGTCGCTATGTCTACCCCTACCTCGACGCGTGGCTCAAACTCGACCGGAGTCCCGGCCCGCTCGTGGAACTCGACCGAAACGGTGGCATTCCACAGTTGCGGCTCGGGCCGAACACGACCCACCGCGAGTTTGGGAGTACCGTCCTCGTTGTCGCTGTCGCCTGTTACATGGCGTTTTCGGCGGGAGCCTCGAACGTCGCCAACGCAGTTGCCCCGCTCGTCGGCAACGGCTCGGTCGAGATGAACACGGGAATTCTTCTCGCTGGCGGTGCAATCGGACTCGGTGCGTTCACTATCGCCCGACGGACGCTCGACACCGTCGGCAACGACCTCACCCAACTGCCTATCCTCGCGGCGCTTATCGTCGAAACAGTGAGTGCATCACTCATCTCGTTTCTCTCCGCAATCGGCATCCCGGCGAGTCTCGCAGTGAGCGCCACCATGTGCATCGTCGGACTCGGTTGGGGCCGTGCAACCCGGACTGTCACCCTCGGTGAGGCACTGAGTGGCAGTGAATCGCCGCAGGTATCAGTCAACGCGCTCGCCGCCGAACGCGAAGACGAGGTTCCGAAGATGGGCGAAGAAGCACCCGACGAACTCTCCGCACAGGACCTGTTCGACCCCGGAACGACCGGGCGCGTCATCTTCTTCTGGATGCTTACGCCTTCGCTCTCAGCGATTACTTCGTACGCGCTGTTCTCTTCGGGCGTTATCTAGAAATACCGCCGTCAGACGTTCGCTGCCAGCTTTCTATCGCCGACTATCTGTTGCCAGCAACCTTCCGAAAACGTGTCATATGTCACCCGTTATCTGTGATAATTGCCGTCATGTAGGCTAAATCGGCGCACGGAACAGCAAAGTCTAATGGGGTGGCCTCCGAATCGCTTGTTGATGCCCACGGTAACCTACCTCAACTACGAAGCTCTTGATGACCAAGGCTGGGACCTCGACGACGACGACCTCTTCGAGAAGGCTGCTGACGCCGGTCTCGACGCCGAAGACTACGGTGAGATGGAGGTCAACCAGGGCGAGTACATCCTGGAAGCCGCCGAGGCGCAGGGCTACGACTGGCCCTTCAGCTGCCGCGCAGGTGCCTGTGCGAACTGTGCTTCCATCCTGAAGGAAGGCGAAATCGAGATGGACATGCAGCAGATCCTCTCCGACGAGGAAGTCAACGACAAGAACGTCCGTCTCACCTGCATCGGTTCGCCAGTCGCTGACGAGGTCAAGATTGTTTACAACGCGAAGCACCTCGACTACCTGCAGAACCGCGTCATCTAGAAAATAACCGGGCCACATTGTGGCCACAACGAGTTCCGTCTCGCACGTAATCTCCCACCATTTTATGCGACTCAGTCCGTAGTACTCCCAAATTCGGGGAGTTACGTCTATCGAGTGTGATTGGCATCAGATTCTTTGGGCTGTACCAAGGTCAACAACAACCGAGGTGCAGAGCAATGTCCGAGCCTCGAAACCGGGGTGTACGTCGATACGAATTACTCCTCAACCGACTCTCGCAACGCTCCACGATCTCTTTTCTGCCTTTTCGGAATCCACAGTCGCAGAGAATGTCAGAACTCTTTCAATCAAAACCTTATAACCTGGTCGGCAGTTCACGACGAGTACGGTCCTGAGACCCCTGTTTACGATAGTGCGAGGGGGTGAGTGTGCGTGAAACGCGAATATATGGTGTATCGGCGAGTGCTAGCCGAGAACTGCCGTTTTCGCGCTACTTTCGTGTGCGTTTTTCGTATACCACCAGTTAAGCAATTATTCCGAGCTTCGCCCGGTGGAACGAGAAATAATCGCTTCATTTGCTCCGAATGATAGTCGAATCGATACCAAGGTACCCCCCACCATCGACACTGGAAGAGACACTTTAGACTGGAAGCGAAGGGGTGTAGGGGCTGATGATGTGTCAACGTCAATCTCTCGAAAACCATAGTAAGAAAATTGATAAGTGGGTGGTGGCCGGCTAGTACTCAGCCCTGAAGGCGGTTCATTAACGCTTGAAGCTCATCACGCACCCTTTCCGCCTGCTCGTTCCGAATCGATCCGCGCTTCGCAGCCCGGCAAGCACGATAATACAACATCTGAACTTGATCGTCGCTCAGGTAGATGTTATGGACCAGTCGTCGGCCATCCTCATCCTCAGGATATACTTCCCAGGAGTCGTGGCACCGGACGCACATCTGCCGGAAGGCAGGTTCAGCGATCGTGTTGGCTGCCAGCGTCTCCTTGAGGTACGTCGCCTCGCTCCACGTCAGAGCGAGCGTATGCTCGCGGCAGGCCTCACACACAGTCGCGCCCTGCTTGTACTCCGGATAGCCCTCGCAGTGCACGCAACACCCCGGAGACTCGATCCCATTTATCTGCATCTTCCGCCACCATCCATCGTCTCCCAGGAACTCGTCTTCGATGAGGTGCGTGATGCCCTCTGCAAGGCCCATCTGATGGTACCACAGCTCATCGATGTCAGGTTCGACCGACATCACTCGCCACCTCTAAGACGACACCCAAGCCGTTCAGCATACACTCGGAACTCCGCCAGCGAACCAGCCAGCTCGTAGCGACGCAACACTCCATTCCACTTCTGGACCGATTCAACGGATGTGATGATCCCATCCCGACGCGCATGCCGGATGATCGTCTCCGGTTCGACACCTTCAAGCTTCGCGTGATACTCAAGAACCGACTCTGTTGCGATTTCCGACTCGCTCGACATCAGGCATCGACCCCCTCAAGCAGATCAAACGCTGTATCGACAAGTGCAATCGTCTCACCGAAACCAGCTTGGCCTTCGCCCAGCACGACATAACCGTCGGAATCGAGATCTTCGAGGACTGCTTCGAGCCGTTTGAGGTTCATGTCGGACCCGTTCCGAGAGAGGCGCCCGGCCACACTCGACTTCTGCACCGAGTCGTACTCGTGACTCTGTGCGTCCCGGACTGCACAGACAACAGTACGGCGTTCTTCGTCCGACACCGCACCACTATCACCATCGTCGTTCTCATCGTCGCCAGAATCCTCGTCGACATCATCGACAACACGATAGACACCATCCTCGTCTTCGACAATGGCACCGCGCTCTTCGAGCGAACCAATCGCATCGACGATCTCGACCGACAGTTTGTGGTGCTCCTTGCAGTGCTCGATAATCGCTCTGTATTCGGCTGCTGACGAGTTCTTGTCGTTCAGGCGATTGATGGTACTCGTGACGACGACCTCCGCGCCACAACGCTTCCCAGCGTCCAAATCGGACTCATCCGAATCAGCCGGCTCATCATCCTCGTCCCGAGCCTGACTCTCGATACTCGACAAGATCTTCTCACCCGGACGATCCTTCGTCAGGGACTCAAGGCCGCGTGCCGACAGGGCAACGCCCTCATATACCCGGGTTTTCTTCCCGTTAATGCGCTTCCGGTCGGACTCGATATCGAAGTCCTTGTACCCCAGAAGCTTCGTCCCGAATTTCTGACGTGCCTCGTTTTTATCGCGCGCCTCGATACCCGGTGAAAGACCTTCCTGGTTGGCGTACCGACGGAACGATTCCTGCGCTTCGTCCAGCGTAACGCGACCCTCAGAGTTCTCCACGAGACAAGCTTTCGCCCACGAAAACATCGGGTCCGCGCCCTTCTTCAGCTGCTCACGACGCTCCCACATCGGCTTGATGTCCGGAAACCACTCACCATCTTCCTCAGTCGCCTGCATAGTATGCCGAACGAGCCGTGCGAACAGCCCAGCCAGAGCATCGTCACTGTGCAGCTCGTTCATGATGTCCGCCTTGGACCGGCGCTTGTCGGCCATCTCACCGTCCTCGAAGTTGTTCGGGAAGGTGATCAGCACCAAGCGCCGCCAGATAGCGTCCTTGTCCTCGGCGATATCGGGGATGTGGTTCGTTACGATTGCCTGCGTCGCAGCGTTACGGAACTGGAACTTCCCCTCATAGGGGAACCGCGCACTGATGCGGTCACCGCCTGTGAGCCGCTTGAACATCTCCATAGAGCTCAGCCGCTCAGCCGGCAGCTCCGGTGAAATGTTCAGACGCTTCCCGTACAGTTCCGCTTCCGAGTACTGATCTGATGTGGACGACAGCGCTCGGAGTGTCTCGTTCGACACGTTGTCGTCACCAATCGCTCCCTCGGTCGCCTCGAAGAACGTCGATTTCCCACCACCACCGTCGTTCGCGAACACGAAGCCCTTCTCGTCCGGATAGGCATCGACCATCGCGTGAGCGAGGAAGTGGAACATCGTCGAGACATCACTCTCGGGAACGAGATCCGAGATGAACTCCTCCCACTCCGTTGCCTCTTCGTCAAGGCCGTACCACGGCATCTCGACGCGAGTGAGGAAGATGTCGTCCGGGCTGAAGTCGCGGGCTTGTCCTGTCTCCCAGTTGACGATTTTGGTTGTTCCGAGGACCTCGTGTTTGTTACCACCGATGTCGTCTTCGCTGACGTAGTTCGCACGCTTCAGGTGAGCGCGAATTTCGCCCAGACGAGTCTTGTTCAACCAATCGGGGATGATCTCTTGGAGCATCTCGCCGACGAACTCCTTCCCGTTCGGTTCATACATCCCGGTGTCTGGGTTGTAGACGTGGAGGGTCGGGCGCATTCCATCAACGTTCTCTCGCGGGTGAGCGAACGAGAACTGCCAATCCAGAAACTGCGCCACTTTTGACTGTGTTTCGCCGGTGTCGTAATCCCTGCTCTTCCACATGCTCACGACGCTTTGCAGATTCTCTGCCAGTTTCACCATCTCAATCTCGTTCCCCGTCATGAAGTCCGCAAAGCCAGTCAGGTCCTCGTTGTCGGCCTCGGTGGATGCCGTGTCGTCGGACTCTTGCTCTGGTACCGGCTCTTGTTCTGGCCCGGACTCAGGTTCCGACTCGGGAGTCTCGGTCTTCGATTCTGATTCACTCTCTGTCTGGGTATCGGGCTCCGAAGACTCGGACTCAGACTCTCTGTCGGAATCGAACTTGTACTCGTTCGGGTCGTCAACCGAGTCCAGAGCACTACCGCCAGTATCGTCATCTGTCTCCGATTCAATTTCCGAATCGGAGTTGTCGGGAGCGAATTCGTCAGTGAAATCCTCATCCCCGTCTTCGTCACCGAAGGAAACGTCGCTGTCCCAGCCACTGCCGTCTGTGACGAGTTTCTTACCGCTGTTGTTGGTTGGCGTCGATGCTTCTTGTTCGTGCTCGGAGACGTCGTCTCCGATAGAGGGCTGCTTACGCATGGTTGCGATCCAGATCAGCCACGATGTGTCGGCACCGCGGACTGTCGTACCAGTTGGTATGGAAGGTGGTTATTTAAGCATTTGGGGAGTGTGGAAAAATTTAAGTGGTAAGGACTCGACTGAACAGACACGGGGACGGTGTGACCCCCAGAAAATCCGAGCGTTGCGATCCAGATCAACGAAATCGGAATACTCAATCGCACCGACGGGCAGAGCTTGTCACTCTGCCCATTCCTATACTATAAGCACCAATATTATACGATAGTGCACAGATTTGTCCTTTGGAGCCCATATAGCGACAACACTTAAACAGTCTGAGCACCTTCGTACAGTAGAAGACAACCAGTCTTCCGGTCCAGATCACTCGCCGCGGGACCTTGTCACCCCGCACCCTTTTCACGAAGACCCAGCCCACCGAGCAACCGCCACCTCGCAACCACCTACGGATCGACGTCGACCGGGACCCGGACGGCCAGGACGGGCACCTCCCGTACCCCGTCCGGACAGCAATTCGGAAGCTGCGAGGCTCCAGCCTTCGATTCTTAGAGGGCGGACTAGCGGACGGGCAAAATCTCTCAACAATTATTCTGTAGCCTCTACTCCCCATAACCACCCAGACCTTAGCCAATAAAAGTTAGAACCAATAGCCCGTCTGCCCGTCCACAAACTCAAGAACGAGCCTCTAACACCGTTCAAACCCTCGTAATATGCCGGACGGGATATTTCTTCGATGCCCGTCCAAGCCCGTCCAGCCCGTCCAGCGTCGCACTGTTCTCGACACACAGGCATCGCGGTGGCGGTTCTCTGTCGGTCCTTGAGAACTCTCTGGGGGTGGAAGGGGGAGAAATTGCTCCCTCGGGCTGGGCGTCGGCCACGTCGACACGAAGAGAGAAAGGGGTACCAGATTTGGGGGAATAGGGTTGGGGGATGCCCCGGTCCCGGCTACTGTGAGTCGGGGACGGTGACTATTTCTCTGAACCAAACGGTGTTATGTTTAATGCTATCGACACCTAACCCTCACATGCCTTTGGATGAGGGCGCTGGCGTGCAATATGCCCTCAAATCGACATTCGTAACATGAGGTACATCAGAATTTGTTCGACCCCGGGCTGAGGGTCGTTTTCGGGAGCCCATTTGGGCACGCCTCCATACACTCGGCACTTCACGCGTGCCAATCTCGGTTTTCTCGTTTCTCTCGGTTGTTAGAGTTCGGTCGACGTCGATCTCGATCAGTGCACACCTCGTTTCATCACTGCGGGTGTCTATTCGCGCATCCGAGTAGTCGTCTAGACGGCTATCTGGTCCGCACACTTCGTTTCATGACTGTAGACACCACACACCGTCGTCGAAATGAAGACTCCCCCTTCGAAATGAAATCGGGCCCCACCCCTTATTTTTCACGAGAGCACTGCTTCACGAGCTTCATCTGTACTGGAGCCAGCCTACCGTCGATTTGTTCTTTACACACCTCGCTTCATCACTGTGGAGGCGAGACACCGTTGTCGAAATGAAGACCCCTCCTTCGAAATGAAATCGGACCCCGCACACCTCGCTTCATCACTGTACCCGCCGCGTCCATCGATTTAGGTTTTGAGGCCCTGGACCTCATTTCACGACTGAGTCGTCGTTTCATCACTGACAACCGGAACCCACCTACTTAAACAAGAGTCTCCAACCCTTCCTCTGTCTCTTGGTTTACCCACCCCACCGTCGATTTGTTCCGCACACCTCGTTTCATGACTGACACTCGCTGGTGCCAACGCTTATTCTAGCAAACCACGGACCATATCGACAGGGATCGACGTCGACACTGCTCGCCTGGCATCGTGTGGGTCGGCGCCTGGTTCCTCTCCCTCCCACAGGACCGACTTTTCGAGACAGCTGTTTCTTATAATTCTCGCGTCTCAGTGGTTGTCGCTCGCATCCCGGCGTTACCCTTTACCCCAACAAAAACGTACCACAGCATACTGGTTAAATAAATGACTGGTCAAAATAATAATATCGGCCTGGGGGAAGTGCTCGAAGCGATCACGGAACGCGAACGCCGGCCAGCACGCTGTATCGACTGTGGATCGACCGATCTTCTCGACCCGCTCGACGAACTTGACAGCGACGGGGAGGTGCAGTGGCTGTGTGATCACTGTCATCGGGAGCGTGAGGAGTCGTGACGGCGCTGACGTGCCTCAGCTGCAACTCGCCGCTCGAACCGCCGAACAATTGGACTGGAAACCACTCGTTCTCGTGCCCGGCCTGCCCGGACGACGACCCCAGTCGGTGGGACACGCTGACCGACATCGCCACCTCGATCCTCCCGATTGGGTGTTGATGCTAGTATTTGTATAAGACGCCATAAGTCGGTGATCTGAGTGTCCTAAGTCCATCTTATACATCTAGTCACAACGAAATGACTGCGGGTATGGCCCCGCGATCGATGGAAGAGGACATGCTCCATGTCATCGCGCACTTTCACCCGGTGGATTTTGCGACTTTGAAGCGCGTACTAGCCGAATGGAGGGGCGGTCACATCGATTACGAGACGTACCGAGATGCTCGCTCCAATCTTGCTGAACTGGACCTGATCAAGGACCCGATGATGGACGAGCACATCTACCTGACCGCCGAGGGCTGGCAGCGTCTTGGTGGCGAGACACCCTTCGAATCAGAGTGACGGAGCTGGTCCGCGGGTTTTTATCTAGCGTTTGAGGAGTCCCGAATGAGAAAAGCGATGGAACTCCTCAACCGCCTTCGAGACCACCTCGAACAGGAGCGAGAAGAAACTGCTAGCACCCCGATCAGTACCGACGACGCCTACGCAGTACTCGCGAACGAACGTCGCCGCAGAATCATCGAGTACCTCGTCACGAACGACACAGGCGACCCCATCGAAGTCAGGGCCATCGTCGCGCACCTCGTCGAACTCGGTGAGGACAGGAACGCGGCGTACGCGTCCGCGCTCCAGTCCCACTGCCCTAAACTCGCTGAAAGCCAACTCGTTGAGTACGACGGTAGGTCGAAGGCTGTGCTAGTGCTCCCGTCGTTGCATCGTCTCTACGACGCGCACGACGCGTTCACGGGTGAACTGGGCTAATCCTTGCCGTATAGTCGTGGGCCGTGAGTCGAGTGTCTCATAGCGATACAGTTCACAAACATTCTCGCACAAACGATTTCGGCGCCACACGGTCGTTGCAGAATGGACACAAACTTCGATTTGGCTTTGTGCCACACACAAAGTAGAGTGTGTGTGCAACAGTTTTATATAACACCCCAATCCAATTTGGGGTATGGCCGCGACCACCCAGAAGTTTGGGCAGGACACATTCGAACGACTCAGATCCCTCCGCAACGCAACAGAGGTCTCAGAGTTCCTCGAGGAACACGACCTTGGGTGGGAGTACCTCGGACAAAACGGCAACAATGCAGGCACAGTCCGCATGGGTAGCGACCCAGGGGAAGCCCTCACCGAGCGCATCACCAACGCCGTCGACGCCGTAATCGAACGCAAAGTCGAAGAAACAGGCATCGAACCGGACACACCACGCGAAGCAGTCCAAGAACTCTTCGGCATTCCTGAGGGCGGTCTCGAGGAACTCAGCAACCAGGAGGTCCGCGAACTCGCCGAAAACATCGTCGTGCGCATGAAAGAAAGCGGGGTAGAAGACGAGAGCCTCCCCACCATCGAAATTCGAGACCAAGGTATCGGACAACAGCCAGACGACTTCCCGACCACGTTCGCGGGCCTACACGAAGACAACAAAATCACGACGCACTACCTAATCGGGAAGTACGGCCAGGGAGGGTCGAACACGTTCGACTTCGCAAAGTACTCGATTATTCTCTCACGGTCCGCTGACGGAGGTGATATCGGCTGGACCATCGTCTACTTCGACGAGCGACTCGACGAGGAAGAAGAGTACAAAGAAGGCGTATTCAAGTACGTCACGATGCCAGACGGCAGCATCCCCCGAATCGACGGGGACGCCGTGTCGGACTGGACCGGGTCACTCGTTCGACTCATCGAATACCAAGCCACCGGGTTCGAACGCCAACTCGGCCCGTGGAAGAGTATCTACCAGCTCGGTACGAAAGCCCTGTTCGGGTCGATCTTCCCGTTCCTCGTTGAAGACCACCGTCTCGAACGGTACGACTGGGACGACATCGAAGACCGGCCAGTAAGAGGTAGTCGGTCACGTCTCAACACCTCCAGTCTAGTTGATGAAACCCGGAAATTCAAGGAAGTCGACCTCGGCGAACTCGGGTCAGTCAAAATCAATTGCTGGATCATATACAAAAAGGGCATGAGCCGAACGGACCTTCGCCGGAAAATCGATGAGTTCGGCAAGAGCACCGAACCCATCGTGTTCACCCTGTCGGGACAGGTACACAACCGCGAGGACAAACGGTTCTTCGAAAAAACAGGGTTCAGCTACCTCAAAGACCGAATCATCATCGAAATCGACTGCGAGAACCTCTCTCGGAAAGGAAGCCGGATCTTCAGCAGCACCCGAAATACGTCTTCCAACCGCGACGAGTACAGGGAGATAAAGGAGAAGATCCTCAAAACGCTCGACAACGATGAGGAACTCGAGCGAATCAACGAAGAGTACAGACGACGAATCCTCAACGAACAGACCGACGACGAGTCCGAAGAGATCAGCCAGGAGCTCGCGAAGCTCCTTCAAACGTTCACCCAGGACGACGATGGAAACCAAGGAACTGGCACGAATGGCGGCAATCCTGGACCGTCACCTGGCCCCGGACCGGGCCCGAAGCCGAAGCCCAAGCCGGTCAACAACCTCAAAGACACACCGACCTACGTCAAGATTACGAACAGCGCTGACCCTCTGAAGGCAAAGCAAGGGCGTCGCATGCGCGTCAAGGTTGAGGTCGACGCAGTCGACGAGTTCGAGTCCGATGGGCGTGGGGAGATCCTCATCGGGTTCGGTGACATGGACGACGTCCTCACCTTCAGTAGCGTCACGCAGCTGAAAGACGGGCGGAAAACCTTCCAGGTCGAGGTGGACGAGGACGCCGAACTTGAGCGGACCGGGGAGGTAACTGTCGTTGCAGAATGGGACAACGGACGCCTAACCACCGCCCGGGACGTCGAAATCGTCGAGCCCCCGAAACGCCAACGAGGCGGGCGGCAAAGTCCCGAAGGGCCACAGACCATCCCGGTTTCAGAGGACGACGACGAGACGATCGACACGCTCGGGTGGGACGAATCGAATGTCGCCGAGTACAGACCCTCCGACAGCGGTCCTGGGGAGGTGTACGTGTCCTTGTTCAACCAGAACGTCAAGCCGATCCTCGAGAAAGTCGAAGGCGGTGACCGAGTTCTCACTCGGTACCGGAAGCAGTACGTGATGTACATGGCCTATCTCGAAGTGCTTCGGAAGCAAGACGAGACGGACACGGAGGATACCGCCAGTGAGGAGTACCAAATCCGGGAGATGAACCGCGTGGCCCGCGTGCTGATGCAGGCACTCGCCAAAGAGGTTGACCCAGGTGACCTCTAATGCGCATCGTCAGCAAACTCGACCCGGACACGTACGATGAGATTCGAGAACTGGTCGGGAACGGTTCGTACAGAGACATCGATCAGTTCATTCAGGTCGCGGTAGACAACCAACTTCGCATCGAGAAAGACGAAGAGTCGATGGAACTCTCCGATGGTGGCACGAAGGCTGCACAGGCAGAGCAGTCAGAAACAACGTCGTCGGAGTCAGTCTGGGGGTATTCAGTTCCCGAGAACATCCCGATCGCAGACCCGTATGAGACGGATCGTGAGGATACGTTGTTGTTCTCGCAGTACTATCGGTTCTTCCCGCTCAAATTCGTACTGCTCGAATTGGCGAAGGTGACTGCGGACCACGGCGGTGCGGTGGAACTCTCTACGTTTCGGGGTCACATCGAGGAGCGCGTTGCGTCGCTCCGTGATGAGCTCGTGCAGTGGGAGGAAGAAAACGACGTTAAGAAGCAGAACCGGAAGTCGACCGGTCTGCCAAAAACGGATGTGAAGAACCCGGAGTACAGTATGAAGCGCTTCCTCGATCAATACGTTGGGAAAATCCGGAAATCGGATCTCAAGCCCAACGGGATGGGTGATGATCTTGCCCTTATCGCTTTCCAACCGCTCGACGAGGATCGTTGTCTGGTGCAACTATCTCCAGCTGGACGACAACTCGTTACGTACACGAACCCAATCTTGGCTAGCGGTCCTAACAACACCACAATCAGTAGTGAGGAAGCCGGTTTCATCGTGACACACATCTACGAGACGCTCCCTACCGAATTCGGATTCATGGAAGAAGTGTACGAACTGCTCGAAGAGTACGAGGGCGATTCCTACACCAAACATCTCGATGAATGCCGTGAGTACCTCGTAAGCGTCCCGGGATTCGACGACGATCCATCTGAGAACCGTCTGCGGTCACACACAGCAGGAACTCTGAGCAGAATGGTTGAACTCGGACTGGTCAACCGGGGCGGGAAGCGCGGCGTCTACGTCGCCGACACCCCACCGAGTGAATTCGCGAACTAATTCGCTACGCCAAGCCCTCTGTTTGTTGCTCCACCAGTTCTCGGTGCCGTTTCACACGAGTGGCACCCTTCTGCGTAATCATGTAACAGTTGGACCGACCATCAATCGAGATCTTCTTCACCAACCCACGCTCGTTGAACCGCTCCAGCGTACCGTAGATTCGCTGATATCCGAACTCTGTGTCGTACCACGCGTTCATCTCCTCCAGTACCGCGGTCGCATCAGGCTCGTATTTGTTCGCGACGAACGTGAGGAGCGTGATTTCGAACCCCAGCGTGTCTGTGTTTTCTGAAGACATTGTTACTCACCCGGTTTTTGCAGAATGACGACCCATTCGTGCTCAATCACACCGTATCCATGGCTGCGTCCCTGGAACAGGTCCCGATTCGTGATCTTGTCCCACCCCATCTCAACGAGATTGTACCCCTCGTCTTCCTGAAGGTGCCCGTCCTGAGTTTTGAACTTGCCGAGATTCTGAGCAATATCAGCGATGAACCGGTGGTTCTGAATCCGCCGACCGCTGATCGTGTTCTCTCCAACGATGAAGAAGAACAACCCACCCGGTTTCAGGTGCTCATACACCCGTGTGAGACTCTTCAGCATATCTTCCGCGAAGAACTTCCACGTGGTGTACGCCCGACTGGTCGCTTCAGTCAGGTCTCCCCCATGGATCTCCTCGATGTGAGTGTCCAGCATCGGGAGTGACGTCGCATCGTACTCGGCCTCGGTACCTTTCCATTCGTCTCGGAGGAGGACAGGGAGTTCACGGTCGACGTCCGAGATGGAAACCGAGTTCGTCCCGATGATGGACTTCCGAAGCTTTGTCGCGTCCAGATTCGTGATCTCCTCTATCAAATCGTGTATCCAGAAAATCCTCAGTTTGGTTCCCCTGAAGTAGTTCATCGCGTTGATATACGGTGGTGAGGTTATCGCAAGGTCCACCCCGTTCTTGTATTTGGGGAACGAGAACGAACGCGCGTCAGCTAGCTTGATGTCGGTTGTTGCTTGGTGGGCGTTGTTCTCTTCCAACTCGACCCACTCGTTGGAGAACCTGTGTAGCGTTGAGTTCTCAGCGTCGTTCACCACGACGGTGGTCCGGTCATCCGTCCCACCGGGCGCGTTGGTTCGATATACTTCGTTCCACAGGTCAATGAGACGCGCTTCGGACTTCTTGAGGTGCTTCTTGTACTCAGTTATGGCATCTGGTGGGTGTTCACCGTTATCAATTTTCTCCCGCATCCGCTTCGATTTGTGAGCCTTTGACACCCCCGGATCAGCGTTCGACACTTCGAACACCGTGTTTGCAATCATGAGCACGAGCCATCTGCTAACTCGCTCGTTGAGATCCTCGTCAGTAAGCCCGAGATCGGATATGGCCTTTCTTTCTCGGACTTCCAGCCCTCGCTGCCAGTCATGGTCCGATCTAAGGTACTCGGTGATGACTTTCCGGATGGTTGTCAGCCCATCGATGGCTTGGTCCTCAAACCAGTGGTGTTTGCCTGTTTGGTCGAGAAACTCAACGTCATAGTCCTCGTAGTACTCGGTTGGACATTCGTCAAGCCGGTCGATAATGTCCGATCTGACGTTCTTCAGTACGTTGTATGGAATCGGTGTCGTAGCGACCTCACTCACCAATTTTGAGAGCGGGTTGATTTCGACCCCGAGGTAGTCTCTACCGGCGATTTTGGATTCGACGCCTGTAGTACCACTTCCGTTGAACGGGTCCATCACGACCGGGCGCTTCCCTTCAGCATTGAGTTCTGTCGTGTAGGTCCGGATGATGTGGCGTGGTATTTGCGGGATGAAGATTGCGGGGTGCTTGTGGATTGCGTGCGTGAGAATGTCGGTCTTTGTAAGAGTGCTCTCCAGTGCCCTGAAGTCGATCTCTGGTGCGTGGTCTGTATATTCGTTTCCGTGTTCGTCTACTTGCGTGATCGCTTTGATTGGGTAGTTAGGGATGTCGACTGGTTCGTTGGTCCCTGGGGTGTCCTCGAGACGAAAGTTTAGGAGAGACATATCGTTTTGGTCTGCATCATCCTCTTGCTCAGGGTCACGAGAAGGTTGTGATAGGCCCTGAGTCAGCTCTTCGCTATCCATCTTATCTGGTTCATTGTTAACCGGGTATTATAAAATTTCTCACCAGGATAGAAAGACAGCAGCACCGACCAGATGATTTGTGGCCAAATGTCCAAAAAACAGCAATTCATAGTGGTGTCTGAAGGAACTCTCTGGCAAAGAGTCACCATTGCAGCGTATTACAAAAGTTCTCTAGCTATTCGTACGACTCGGCACATCAGTTGCCATCAATGCAGGTGATCGGTTCTACGTAGACGGACGCTCAAATTGCTATATGCTTACGACCGGAAGGGCCGAACTCCTCAACACCCACCGCTATCTTGTGCTTGAACACACAAATCAAGTCGCAGAAGGACTGGATTGGCGGCCTAATCCTTCGTCTTCGGCACCTTCGAGCCACGTAGGGGCCATCAGTGGGGTTTACCAAAACATTTACCCACATCTATTGTCTCTCCTTGTGCGTGGGGTACAAGCAGTCGTGTCTCACAACACATGAGGTGGAGATATGAGCACAGACGAAGACAAGCCTGACGACGAGACTCAGACAGACGAGGAGAATTCTATCGACACCCCCGACTTCGCGGAGGATGAGGAGATCACGCGCGACGTTCCGATCGAGCGCAAGAACACTCTTCAGCGTATCCGTGAGGACTATGACGAGCCGTGGAAGGGGTCGATCCGAGAAGCCCTCCAGAATGGCGGTGATGCGTTTGGTCGAAACAAGCACTACGGTGTGCTCCCGGAGAATGCCGAACTGTTCATCGAGATTCGAATCGATACCGAGCGGAACACCCTCACCTACGAGGACAACGCGGGTGGGATGACCCGTGAGACTCTGGAGGACAACCTCCTCGGTATCGACACTCCCGACGAGGACAAGGAGGCCGGAGGCGGTGCGGGTGCGTACGGGCGAGGATTCTACGTGGTCTCCATGTGCGGCGAGGGGAAGACCTACGTGGAGACCCGCCAGGGCGAAGAGCACCACGCCTCGACGGTCACAAACATCGGCAAGTACAGTGAGCCGAAGACGCCGGAGAATTCGAAGCTTCCAGAAGGAGTCCAAGGGACGTACATCCACGTCGCTGATGTCCTCGACCACGACATGGAGCACCTGAGCACCTGGGAGCAAATCAAGCAGGTCCTGCTGGGGAGCTTCACCTTCCTCCTGCTCCGAGACGACGTGACCGTTGAGTACACCATCGACGGCGAGACCCACCAGGCCGAGCCGCCGGACCTGGAAAAGTACCTTGAAGAGGGTCAGCTCATCTACAAGGAGAAGCTGCCCGAGTTCTCCGCGGAGGGGAACTCCTACCAGATCCATGACCTCTACGTCATCCGGACGGACGTGATGGATGAGGACCCGCCCTGGGAGGGCGTAGCGATGCTCAAGGGCAACAAGTACCTCGACCACCCGTTCATGGCGGTTAAGACGTACAAACCCACTGGCATCCCGTCCCTCCGCCGCCCACCGCAGATGATCGGGTGGTGTGACGCGAGCGAACTGTGCCCCGAACTGGAGAACAACTCGCACACGTCGTTCCGTGGGAACGAGACTGACAGCGGTATTAAGGAGGTCCTGATGGAACTCCACAAGGAGCACTTCAAGAAGGGCCGCACGACCGAGGAACGCCAGCAGCTCGCGACGGACATCACGTCGTCCATCAACGAACTGCTGACCGAGTACGACGACTTCGACGAGTACCAGGTCCAGGACGGGACGCTGACCAACGCTGGTGGTGATGACGATGATGGGCCAAGTGAAGATACGCCTACCAGTCCACCGACTCCGTCCCTACTGAAATGTCAGGTCGGGAAGCGGAAATTCGACGTCGGGGAGACCGTCACGCTCCGTACACAGGTCGAGAACCCGGCGGATTCGGAACATGAGCGGTTCGAGATCTACGATATCAAGGTCGCATCGAACGACCTTGGCATGAACAAGTCGATTCCGTCTCGACTCGTCGACGTTCCAAAGAACGAACACGACACGTTCGACATCCAGGCGTTTCGACCGACCGAGGAGGGCATTTACTCGTTCAGCGCGAGAATCCGGGGACAACCCGAGGTCATGGAGATGGATGAGGAGGAGCCCGATGAACTCGACCACTCTCGGGTCACCTTCTACGTCGGCGACGTGCTCCCGCGTTCGCGCGAGAAGGAGAAGGGCGACGACGGTGGTGGTGATGAACCGACTCGTATCTCCATCGTTCGCGAGACGTCGTTCTTCCCCGGCGACGACGAGAGCTGGAAGGCCGTCGCCAGCGAGCGAGGTGACGGCGGGATCGATCTCACCATCAACGTGAACCGTCAGGAGTGGCTCGCGGCGACCCGCATCACCGACGACGATAACCGTCGTGACCAAATTCAGAAGCGTCTCGGGACGGAGTGGGGCGTCGAGGAGGTCATCCTCCACCGCAACATCGACGAGATTCACGACCTCCTCGGAGACATGATGGTTGACGGTGAGAACGCCGCTGAATTACTCGAAGAGGGGCTCACTCGCCGTGCCGAGATTCTGGCACGGATGGAGGCTGCCATCACGGAGCAGCTCGGGGTGGAATATGAGTCTTAATAGCCGCAGGCCACTATCGGTCGGCATGGGCAACCTCCACTCGAAGATCACCAATGGAGAATATTCAATCGAGATCAAGGAAACACGAGTAGGTCGGCTCGCGGCGTTGAACAAGGGAGGCGAACGGACGCTCACGGAGACCGAACACAAGGAGCTACAAGAACTCCTCTCGGAGTACCAGGACATCATTCTGAAGCTCTGGGACGCCTACAACGAGGAGGACGACAAATACCTCAGCACCTGGCGGATGGGGAAGATCTACAAGGAGGAGGTCCGGGAGGATGAGCATCGAGAGATGGACATCCTGACCCCGCTGCTGCCGTTCGTCGACAGCAAAGAGAACCGTGCCAGTTATCTCTACCAGCGGTTCTACGAAGTCTTCCCGGACAAGAAGTGGGACAAGAAGGACGCCCCGATGACGATCGCCGAACTGGCTCAGAAAGTGGGTCCAGAGGAGGCGCGTCGCATCTACGACGAGAACATCCGTGACGCCAACACGTCGATAACTCGTGACGAAATCAGAGCCTGGGACGATATCCAGAAGGAGACCGATGACCCAACACTGGAACAGCTCGTCGAGAAGGCAGTCGGGCGGGTTCGGAATCCGGATGCGAAGAACATCAAGAACATCTACCGGTTGCTCGGTCGGAACGACTTCCCGTCGGACCAGAAGATAGCAGCGGCCCTCCAGGAGGCGCAATGATGGCATGAGGCTGTTCGCAGAACTCGAACCAGCCACATATGAAAATATTCAGAAACTGGTTCAAGACGGTAGATACGATTCCGTAGACCAATTTCTCCGTGTTGCTGCGCAGAATCAGTTGGCCGTTGAGCGCTCACAGGGGGAGTCACAGGAGTCCAAAGTATCGAGCAATTCAACGGCGTCTGGAGGGCGACACTGGCGCTACAAGGCACCCGAGGAGATACCCACAGGACCACCGTTCGGCGAGCATCGAGATGAGATATTGCTGTTCTCGCAATACTATCGGTTCTTCCCGTTGAAGTGTGCACTCTACAAGCTCGCCGAACTGACTACCGAAACTGGTGGGGCAGTCTCGCTGAATGAAGCGAGGAATTACGTCGCCGAAGGGGTCTGGCCAATCCGCGAGGCAATCGTCGACTGGGAAGAACGCAACGATATCAAGAAACAGAATCGGAAGTCAACCGGGTTCCCCAAAGACAAGGACCAGTCGATGAAGCGATATCTCGACCACTATGTTGGCAAGGTGAAGACCCAGAAAGGCCAACCTTCTGGCTTCAGCCATGACCTCGGCTATGTTTCCTTCCAGGAGGACAACATGGACTGGGAGATCGAGTTGACGTTGACTGGGGCTCGTTTCGTCCAGATTGGAAATCCGTTGTTGGCGAACGGCCCGGAGGCACCCACATTGAACGAAGAGGAGCAGTCGTTCATTGTCACCACCATCCGGACTGAACTGGATGAGGAGTATCGATTCGTGAAGTACGTATACAATGTGCTGAATGAGGGCGAGGGGTCCTACTCGAACCATTTGGATCAGTTCCGAGATTTCCTGGAGGGTTCTCCCGCAGTCGGGAACAATCCGTCTGACAACAGTGTTCGGTCCACAGCTGGCGGTGCCATCAGTCGAATGGTCGAGCTCGGGATTCTGGAGCGCGGAAAACGTCGTGGATGGTACAACACCAAGCGACACCCAGATGAGTATGAATCCGTCTCAGTCAATATGTGACCGGCTGGGTATCGAGGTTGGCCTCCATCAACTCTCGATGCTTCTGATTACCGCTGGGATGATACCTCTTGGAGTTTTCGGCATGACCGGGGAAGTGACTCTAATTCATTAACTAGCCGTGATTCTTCTCGCGATAGCGGTGGTTATCGGGTTCGATTTGGGACAAAGGTTGACTGATCTCTGGTAGTGCTTCACCGTTCAATGTCGGAATGGTAGTCACTCGATCTATTGAAAGCGTGTCACCCTTGGTAGAATCGTCACAATGTGACCTGGTTCATCGAGTCGATAATGTTGTCCTCTGTGGGGGCTGTCAGGTAGGGTTCGATGGCGTCGTACGAGGACCATCCGCCGAGAGCCATGACGATGCGCGGAGAGACGCCTTCCTCTACGAGGAGATGTTGAGCCCAGCAGCGCCGGAGGTCGTGGCTCGACACGCGTTCGTAGTCTGTGTCACCGGTCTCGTCGGATGCACGTTCCGCGGCCTTCTCGACCCAGGTCTGTACAGTGCGCTTCTTGCGAGGGATCAAGGGTTCGTCGTCCTCGATGTCTTGGTCGTCAGCGTAGCGGTAGATGAGACGTTCGAGTTCGGGTGTCATCCATGTCTCGCGCTGTTTCCCACCATCGTATTCGCCGGTGGTGTCCTTTCCTTTCGTCACTTCCAGTTGGTAAGAGCGCCCGTCTGTCTTGCGGGAGATGTCGCCGGGGGTGACGTGGAGGGTTTCTTCGACGCGGAGTCCACAGTCACCCATCAGTCGGAGAGCGATCTCTTCCATCCAGTTGTTGGCGTTGCGGGGGATGTGGTGGTATTCGCCGCGGGTCATCCAGACGTTCCAGGACCCGTCTTTGTTGCGCTCAGTTCTCATTTTGCATGTTAGTCTAGTTTTTCGTGCAGGTTAAGACTTGTCACCAGATAGAACTCTTAGCTCATCCGTCCGAATTCGACAGTCTCAGAAAATCATCACCCGACTCGTTGCACGTTTGTACACAAACACGCAATCTGGCGGCTGAGAAATGCCGCCCCAATCCGGTCGACGGTGTCGTCGATACCTCGAATAGAGGGGAAATCGACACTCAGAGTCGAATCCACGCTCCTGCAACACCAAACACCCCTACTTTCGCACCGACAAACCAGGTTCCCTGTCCTCGAAATGAGCTTATGCGACACCAATCACTCTTCGTCGACGTCCTCTCGAAGCTCACGGTCCGGCGGGAGTTCCGCGTTCTCCATCGCTTCCATCTTCTCTTCTCGACTCCACCCACCATACCGTTCTGTCGAGATGCCGAAGTAGGTCATTAGCGGCTAGTATGGCGCTCTATGGTAAAGAAACAAGCACCCACGGCACACAGTCTCTTATTCGATTCGTTCGCCTCATCCGGGCTTACTCGCCGACCCAGGCTATTTCCTGATCGTCTCCTCTGCCGCGGCGTTCAATCTCACCAATTCGCTCTAACATCAGAAGGCTCGCATTGTGGCTACCACCCGTTTCCGGTTCATAGCCCTGTCGATGGGCCCACCGGTCGAACTTCGGACGATCAATCTTTCCTTCATTGCGAATTAAACGGCGGTACTTCGCCGGCTGCGAGTCTGGATTATCCACTAAACGTTTGTAGTGAGTGTTATCGGTCGGAGTCTCAAGTCCGGTGTCATCGGGAATTGCAGGCATGCCTCTTCGCTTGGTCTCCTCAAGACTGCGTGTGAGTTCTGCGACATCGTCGTCCTCAGCTCCGGTGTTCGCTCCACGGATCTCAACCGTACTCGTGCTAAATGAGGATAGGTCCAACTCCAGTTCGGTTGCCCCAATAGCAGTTACAAACTCGTCAAGAGTGACGGTACCTTCAATGTCGAGATAAAGTTCGTATTCTCCAAGTCGGTCGCGACCGACTATAAGTTCCGCCGTGTCGAGGCCTCCGAACGTTTCCTCCACGAAAACAATCTCTCCGTCCCTGAACTCCATGCGATTTGTCATTGCTCCATACCTCCCTCTAGACCGCAGAGTTATAAAAGATTCTCAAGACACTCTAAGATACTTCAAGCTTTCAACGTAGATCATCGCTGTGTAAGCCTTCTCCATCGCCTCCAGCTTCTCCGTGAAAATCATATCCTCCCAGTCGCTCTACGTGTCTCCAATCGCAACCCACGCGACGTCCACCACGTCATTCATTCCTAATCACCTCGAGGAGTCGTCGTCCGAGCACCAGGGAGTCGGACCAACTCGCCGACGTCAACAAGACGACGAACGCGATTGTTCCAAAGGCAACGCCGGTTTCGGGAGAATCGCCCAGTATCAGGGCTACGCCTACTTGAGAGCCGATGAGACCCATTGCCGCTGAGAGGAGTTTCCCGAGAGTCACTTCTTCTGGCGCGTCGCCCATCGACTCTCACCGTCCTCGCTGTGGAAGTGGCAGTAGTGATCCCTGAACTTGCGATACACGTGCACAGTCAGTGTGCGGTCGCATCGAGACCCGTCAGCGACCGTCCCGTTACAACGCACAGTGATTTTCGTCGGATCACTCATCGACGATCACCCTGGATTGGAGAGGCATCCTCTGTGTCGAACCCATGCCAGGGGTAGTGCATCGGTACACCAGCGAGAGCAATCGGGACTGTCGTGACTGTCATCAGTAAGACTGAGGCGGGTATGTCTGCTCGGGTAGCACCGCCTTCGAGTATCTGGTTCTTCTCCTCCGATTGGATTTCTTCCATATGCAGAGGGGTAGTATTTTATCGAGGTTAAGGGCTACCCGTGTATCCGCATTGCTGGATGGCCAGATAGGCGAGTAAGCGTCTAGACGGCTACGCAGCTACGCGAATATCCGACTACCCACCTACTTACAAAGCCCGATATCGGGCAGTAGGAACAAAAACTCGCCGATCACAGCCGATGCTCAACGTGCCCTGTCTCTCGGCGCTCCTCACGTTCGGAGTGAACGACCGCCGCGTGGGTCGGTCTCCACTCCTCATCCGGTGTCGTTGCAACGTAGGCGGCCCATGCGTCAATCCATCCCAGTCGGTCGGTGTCTACGTCGGTCATTGTGGGGACGTGGCGGTCAGGGTGGTTAGTTCCTCGCTCCGAGGGCAGTAGCGGCGAGTACTCGCCGAGAACTCCCGCACAACGCACTTTCATCCGGCACAGTGCGCCGGCACAATCACTCAGCACCGACACCCGGCACAGTCACTCCGCACGAGCACAGAGCACGATCACTCGGCAGAGTGCGATAGCACAAGCACCAGGCACTGGCCGGAAACCTAAGACCACAGGCCACGACTACTCACTCAATGACCGACGAAGACGAAGAGCGCGAACGAATCACACAGCCCGTGTACGTCTACACCGGACCGCGGTGGCTGGCCGACGCAAAGGTCCGCTTCGGTCGCTGGCTCGAATCTCGCCGAGACGACGATACTCCTGGGATCATCATCGGGCCAAAACGGGTGGCTGACGCCAAGCTACGGTTCGGCCAGTGGATTGAGGAGCGCAGCGCCGGTAACGACTAACAGTAAAAGACGGGAGTTCACTCGGGGCCAAAGTCGTGTGCAGCGTCCGTTCCTGCTCTCGGATTGTACTCAACATATATAGATTCTGTCACGTCCACTGATCGGTGGCCGAGGTAGCGAGAGACCTCATACAGCCCAGCATCCGTCTCGTGCACGAGGTACGACCCGAGCCCATGGCGAATGTTGTGGCTTGAGATGAGCCACCGATTCGCTTCTTTTGCACCACCATCCTCCGGTTCAGGCGCATTCGCGTCAGCGTATAATCGCCGGTTGATTCCAGCGTTATCCGCTGCCCGAATCACGATATCGTTGATCGCCTCTGGGCTCAACGGCGCACCGCGCTCACCGACAAACAGGTGGTTGTGGTCTTCACCACCGAGGTAGTCGTCTCGATATCCACCGTCCAGCCATTTCTGCATCAACCCGTCGAGGTTCGGTTGCCATGCTACCACTCGTTCACGACTGTTTTTCGTAATTGACCCCGGTAGTTCAATCTCCCTTGCATCTCTATTCAGCATTTCTAGCGACACCTCGCTCGCCTCCCCTCGCCGCATCCCCGTATGCCACAACAAGCGAATCAGTAGCTGGTCCCTGACGCGGTTCCTACCGACGTGCTGTTCCATCTCCCGAACGTCGGCTTGGTCAACCGCGTAACGCTCACCGTCCTCGAGACGCTTGCTCTGCTCTGTCGTCTTCGTCATCCCCCATTTCTCCGTCTTCCTGTCATTCCAACGGTCCAGCGGGTTCGAGTCCACCAAATCCAAGGAGACGAAGTAGTCGTACATCGCGTAGATTCGGTCCCACCTGTACCGCGGCGTGGTCCCGTTGTACTGGTTCGACAGGTCACGCCCGAGTTGATTCGTATCCGTAGGTGTCACCTCTAACACAGACTCAATCCCCTGTTCATCGAGCCAGTGATCGTACCAGCGCACGTCCTGCTTGTACCGTTGTGTGCTAGCCGACGAACGTTGCTCAGAGTCGTTATCGTCGGTTCCAACCTCCAGCTCTTCCACATAGTCGATGATCTCGGGTCGACACTCATCAACCGATTTGAAGCGACGCGGCGGCATCTACTGCACCTCCGACGTTCGATAGTACCGGCGTTCACCCAGGTCTTCATCGTACGTCCACTGCACGTCAGGGTACCATTGGACAGCGCGAGAAATTGCTCGACGCGTCTTGTTCTTGTCAGCATCGACGAAATCAGACCAGAATCCGACAGTAGACATCTCTTTGGTGAGATCGAGGCCGTCAAGATCGCCATGCGTCGCATCTCGCAACACATCCTGATGCTCTCGGAACTCGTCTCCGGAGTCCATCACCGGTAACTGGACCGCGATGTCATCAGCGAGGTCATCAACCGCTTCCTCCTGGGGCTGCACGGCACTGTCTACACGCACAATCTCATGCTCAATCCTCTCCAGACGCTCAGTAACGTCACTGAGTGCAATTTCGACGGCGTTGGTGACTTGGTCTGTGTTGATCTCGGTGGGGGTTGCGTTGTCCTGTTCGTCTATGTGGCTGTTTGCTGAGGCTCGAAGCAACTGACTGACGCTCGGGAACTCACCTGTTTCCTCTATGTAGGACTCGAACTTTGCCTTCTTCTCGGGCGTAACCCTGACTTTGATGGTCTCCGTTCGGTTCGGCATGACTTCGAGCACCGGTTACAGAACCATAAATGTGTGCGAACATTGTGCCCCTCTTAGCAGGGAGAACCGCGTCATCTAACAACGCCGTTACACGCGCGTTTGACGCGATGCCCGGTTTCGGCCTCGTGCCGAGAACCGAACCCTAGTATTCGCACTTTTTGAGGTATTACGTAGCTATTCGTTAGAAATCCGGTTCCCCTTCAGAACCATCGCCTGTGCGAACAAGGGGCCAACGTGAGCGCTGTCTATCCCCTTGCTCGCCGCCTCCCGGAGGGACTCTTACGGTTACCCCTGATCCTCATACTCGTTTTCTATCGGGTCGTGTGACGAATCGGCGTCCGGTTCTACTTGCTCTCCCTGTGCTTCGAGCGTGGTGATGGCGTATCCGATGGTCCGGCCGAGTTCCCCAAGCACTTCGCGTTCTTGCTCGTCGAACGCATACGGACGGTCAGCGTAGACGACGAGCACGCCGTGGACGGATTCGAACACGATAGGGATGGCGGCGACTGACTCGAATTCGTGTTCAGCCGTCTCGTCTTCTTCCGTCTCGGCCGAGACCTCTTCAGGGATGTTTTCGACGACCTGTACTTCCTGCGTCTGGACGGCTTTCGCGGCTGGTTGATGCCCGAGCACTCGGTTTTCGGACACCATTACGGACTCAAGGCCGCGCTTGTCGACGCTCTCCCAATATCTTCCCAAGAACTGCTCGAAGTCGGAAGAGAACTCGCCGACCATGGCGAACGTATACGGTTCGGTCGCGATGAACCGCTCGCAAGCGGCTTGTTCGATTTCGGCGCGGGTCGTCGCCGTGAGGAGTGCCTTGTTGATATCTCGAATTAGTGCATTAATTCGGTTTAACGCCGCAAGTTGCTCCTCACGCTTTTTCCGCTCGATTGCGTATTGGAGCGACCGCATCAGTTGGGTGCTGTTGAGGTCGTCTTTCGGGAGATAGTCTTGTGCACCCCACATGATTGCCTCGCCTGCCACTTCGCGGTCGTCGAGTCCCGTCAGTACGATTACGGGAAGTTCTGGCGAATGCGAGAGAACCCGGTCGAGCGTCTCAAGCCCCGTACTTTCGGGGAGACCGAGGTCCAGGAGCACGAAATCGTACGCATTTTCGTCGAGGTGTTCGAGACCCTTGGTCAGGTTTTCGACGTGCGTCAGTTCCAACTCCTCTGTGTCCTCCAGAAGTGAGTTTTCTTCGAGATAGTATCTAATGAGACGCGCGTCACCCGGGTTATCTTCTATTAACAGTGCCTTCAGCGAGTTTTCTCGAATCATACTGAGCTGGTAGCGTTACCTACCGGGTACCTCTATCGAGTGTTGGTCCGTTATCCTTAATACCATGTCGATATTCCTAGTAAAGTTGATTATTATGGGAATATTACTGGATTTAGGTTTGCCATCCGGCAGAAATCAGGATGGTAAAACCGTTCTCACGGAGAGCGTGAAGCTTTCTCGAACCTCAAACCACGAGCGCATGAAGCAGAGAGGACAGTGTTGGACGTAAGCGCCCACGAGTCGTATGGATGGGCCGTTATTTTCGAGTGTTCGACGGTGGGTATTTCACGACCGTAAACCAGAACTCCTCGATACTGCGGACGATTTCGAGGAATCCGTCGAAGTCAACAGGTTTAGTGAGATATGCGTTGGCGTGTAAATCGTAGGATTTGGCGATATCTTCTTCGGCGTCCGAACTCGTGAGCACCACGACCGGGATTCGCTTGAGGTCGGGGTCGGTCTTAATTTCTTGAAGTACCTCTTTACCATCCATCTTGGGCATGTTGAGGTCGAGGAGTATGAGGTCCGGGCGAGGGGCATCGGCGTACTCGCCCTCTTGGCGGAGAAACGACATGGCCTCGACGCCGTCGCGAACGACGTAGAGGTGGTTGGTTACTTTTCCCTGCTGTAATCCCTTTTTGGTCAATCGAACGTCTCCGGGATTATCCTCCACCAGGAGTATCTCGATAGGTTCGTTCTTTTCGGAAGTCATACTGTTTCACCATCTGGACTGCTGGCTGCATATTCGGGACCATGAAGTAAAACGTTGTACCGCTACCAACACCGGAGTCGCTCTCACATACTCTCCTCGTCGTGGCCAGTCTCAGAATCGATACCCGTCCCGAACATCTAACTCCTTTCCACTCCGTCTGCTGGTATGTTCGGAATCGGCACGCTTCCCGACCTCTTGCGACTGGTCGTTGTACCCGTCCTCGCGTGGACTGCGTGGCGCGACATTCGCACGCGGCGCGTCCCTAACGTCGTCTGGTATCCACTGGCGGCGCTGGGACTCGCCTTGCTCGCGTGGGAACTCTTCGGCCATCTTCCAGTCGAGACGGTGTTCGACCGCCTGTACCTCATCCGGGTCGGTGTGAGCGTCTTCTTCGTCGTCCCGCTTTCGTACCTGTTCTGGCGACTCGGTGGCTTCGGGGGTGCCGACGCGAAGGCACTCATGGTCTTCGCCATCTTACTCCCGACGTTCCCGAGTTACACCGTCGGTGAACTGGTCTTTCCCCTCGCGGACCCGACGCGACTCGGCGTCTTCTCGATGACTGTCCTTACGAACACCGTCATCGTCGGTCTCGCGTACCCACTTTTGCTCGCCGTGCGAAATCTCGCAGCGGGGGAGTTCGAGTTCCCACTTTCGTTTGTTGGTCGTCGCGTCCCCGTTTCGTCGCTCTCGACGGCCCACGGTCGCCTCTTCGAGTCACCCGACGGCATCACCCGAAACGGACTCGACCTCGACGCGCTTCGGATGTACCTCCGCTGGCGCGGCCTGTCGCTTTCGGACGTGCGAGCGAATCCGGAGGCGCTTCGTAACCCGGAGAGTATCGGCGAGACGTTCGACCCGACAGACGGTGCGGTTCACCGAGCGACTACTGATGGTGGGACTGAAGCCGACCTCGGTACGTCTGCCGACACTGTCGAAGACGCCGACACCGACTTCGACGACCCGTGGGGTGCGGCCGAGTTCCTCGACGAAATCGAGGGGTCAGCCTACGGCACGACGCCGGAGAAACTCCGCGGCGGTCTCGAACTCGTGACGGCCCGCGAGGCCGTCTGGATTTCGCCCGGTATTCCGTTCATCGTCCCGATGTTCGTCGGTCTCGTCGTCGCGCTCATCTACGGCGATATCCTCTTCGGCGTCCTCAGGGCACTCGGAATCGTCTGATTGTTGACGCCTGACGACGCACAAGAGATAACCTCTGTGACCTCGTGGCCCGAATTATGACCGTCGATGTCGACTTCGGTGAGGATGGACTCGTCCCCGCCGTGGCGCAGGACGCCGATTCCGGGGAGGTGCTTATGCTGGCTTACGTCTCTTCGGAGGCCCTCGAACGGACTATCGAGACGGGCCGAGCGCACTACTACTCGCGGAGTCGCGACGAACTCTGGGAGAAAGGCGCATCGAGCGGCCACACACAGGAGATTCGAGAGGTTCGCGTCGATTGCGACGCCGACACGCTACTTTATCTCGTCGACCAGAACGTCGGCGCGTGTCACACGGGGCACCGGTCGTGTTTCTACCGGACGGTCGAGGGAGAGAACGTCGGCGAGCGCGTTTTCGACCCTGACGCCGTGTACGACGACGAGTGAACAGATGAGCGTGGGAGTGGGACGATGGTAAACGCGGTCTCTGTGGTGGCAACCGCCGTCGGGTTCGGGTGTTTCGTCCTGAGTGCCCGACTGTTCAAAAGCGCCGCGGCCGCCCGGCGGGTCGCCCGTTCTGACGACCCTGAATTCGTCCTCGACCCGACCCGCGAGGACCCTCCGGATGACGAAATAGACGCCACCGCCCTCGAACGCGGATTCATGCTTCTCGTCTTTGGGGGACTGGCGCTCGTTTTCGCGGCGATTAGTCTGTGAGCGACCGCGCCATAATCACCGTGGGATACACTTCGTCTCCGACTTCCGTCTCGGTTCGGTCGACCACTTCGAATCCTCGCGAACGATAGAACGCCCGTCCAGCATCGTTTTCTGCGAACGATTCGAGAACGAGGCGGTCGTATTGTTCGGGGATGGTAGCTGTGACTGCGTCCAGAAGCGCCGACCCGATACCGTCGCCCCACCGCGATGGGTCGACGTAGATGACCCACAACCCGGCGTCGTCGTGGCCGACGAAGGACTTGGTTTCGTCACCCCAGCGAGTCGCGGCGAATCCGACGACTCCCCCGTTATCACTCCCAGAGTCTCGGACTGCAACAACGTACCGTCCTGATTCGGTCGCGTTGAGCGCGTTCGCGTAGTCGAGTTGCTCGCGAAGTTCCGTCTCGTCGGGCGGCGTGTCAGGATTTGGGAGCGCGTCTTCCGGCAGAATGTGTTCGTACGCCCGAACCCAACATCGCGAATTAACCTGCCACACACCTCGCATTTCCGCAACTGCCTGTGGCTGTCTGATGGTGATATCGATGTCGACGTCGGTCTCGCTACCCGTGTCGTGACTCATACGACCGACTTTCGGTCCCAGCCAAAAATGATTACCCGACTATAGGTCGTCGACTGCGGCGCGGAGTGCGTCTGCGGCGTCTTCGGCGAGTTCGGTCGCTCGTTCTTCGGTTCGGCCTTCGGCGTAGACGCGAACTTTCGGTTCGGTTCCCGAGGGTCGTACGAGCACCCACGCGTCGCCGTAGTCGAGGCGGTAACCGTCGGTCGTGTTCGGCGTCGCATCGGCGGACTGGGCGTACTCGTCGGCGGCGTTCAGCATGGCCGTCAGTTCCGACTCTTCGGCGTATTCGAGGTTGATGCGGACGTTGTAGTAGTCCTGATACGGTGCGACGACCTCGCTCGCGGGGCGCTCGGCGACGAGTTCGAGGAACTTCGCCGCGATGTACGCGCCGTCGCGGACGAGACGGTAGTTCGGGAAGAAGATGCCTCCGTTACCCTCACCGGCGACGGGGACGGTTTTGCCCTCGCGCCAGAGTTCGCGGATGCGAGTGATGAGATTCGTCGCGCCGATAGGCGTGAGTTCGAGGTCGGCACCGACTTCCTCGCACACGTCGACGAGTCGCTGGGAGACGTTCACGGCAGAGACGGTCACGTCGCCCGGTTCGAGGGCGGCGGCCGCGAGGGCGGCGAGTGATGCCTCACCGGAGATGCTTTCGCCGTGTTCGTTCACGAAGATGGCCCGGTCCGCGTCGCCGTCGTGGGCGATTCCCACGTCGGCGTCAGTCGCGCGGACGAGTCGTTCGAGGTCGCGGAGGTTCTCGGGCACCGGTTCGGACTCGCGGCCGGGGAAGTGGCCGTCGGGTTGGGCGTTGACGGTGCGGACCTCACAGCCGAGTTCGCGGAGTAAGTCGGGTGAGACGAGCGACCCGGCTCCGTGGCCGGGGTCGAGTGCAACGGTGAGATTCGCCTCCGCGATTGCCTCGCGGTCGATGCTCGCGAGGAGTTCTTCGCGATAATCGTCGTTGACCGTCTCGATGGTGCGGGTGTCCCCAACTTCGTCCCACGCGACCACGTCGAATTCCTCGGCGAGGATGTGGTCTTCGATGCGTTCTAACTCCTCGACGGCGAGTTCGACGCCGTCGTCGCCGACGAGTTTGACGCCGTTGAACTCGGGTGGGTTGTGCGACGCCGTGATGACGACGCCCGGAACGGCCTCGTCCTCGCAGTACTTGACGGCGGCGGGCGTCGGAACGACACCGAGGTCGTCTACGTCGACGCCGACGCTGGCGAGGCCGGACATGGCTGCGTTGACGAACATTTCCCCTGTAGTTCGTGTGTCACGTGCGATGGCAACGCGGTCGACGTTCCAGACCGTGCCAGCGGCCTTCGCGACGCGAAGGACGAACTCCGGGGTGAGGCTCTCACCAACCACGCCCCGCGTCCCGCTGGAACCGAAGAGTTTCATTGAGTGTGTCTGTATTCCGGCGAGACAAAGCCGTTCCGAACTATTGGCTCGCAATTGTTCTGGATATCTTCGTCGCAGACGGAACGGTACCGGGCTTCAGTCACCGGATTCGGTGCGTTTACGCACGTCGGTTGCTCACAGTGGCGTATGTTCCCAGAGTTCGAAGTCGTCCCCGCGGTCGACATGCAAGACGGCGAAGTCGTCCAACTCGTTCAGGGCGAACGCGGCACCGAGAAGTCCTACGGCGAACCGGTCGAAGCCGCCCGCCGCTGGGTCGACGCCGGTGCGAAAACACTCCACCTCGTCGACCTCGATGGCGCGTTCGAAGGCGACCGAAAGAACGCTCCGGCGGTCGATGCCGTCCTCGACGCGGTCGACGTTCCGCTCCAACTCGGCGGCGGCATTCGAACCGTTGAGGACGCCCGTGACCTCCTCGACCGGGGCGTCGACCGCGTCATTCTCGGGACGGCCGCGGTCGAGAACCCCGACATCGTCGCAGAACTCGCCGAGGACTACCCCGACGGCGTGATGGTCAGCCTCGACGCGAAAGACGGTGAGGTTGTCGTCTCCGGCTGGACCGAAGGGACCGGTCTCGACCCCGCGGAGGCCGCCGCTCGCTACGAAGAACTCGGGGCCGCTGCAATCTTGTTCACTGACGTGGACGTAGAGGGCCAACTCGAAGGCGTCCACCTCGACACCACGTCCCGCGTCGTCGATGCGGTCGATATCCCCGTCGTCGCGTCCGGTGGCGTCGCCTCCCTGGCCGATATCCGCGCACTTCGCGATGCGGGCGCAGCAGCGACTGTCGTCGGGACCGCACTCTACGAGGGTCGCTTCACCCTCGAAGCGGCGCTGGACGCGTAGACGCACCGCTGCCGCAGTTCGATTTGGGTTGTTTTGGGCCGTTAGAACCGAATATAATAGCCGACGAATGCGGCGAGACTGTCGACTGTTCCGTAGACGCCGACGGCGACGAATAGTACTCCGATTATGGTCGTTTCCGGACGCGAGGTGCTGAGAAACGGCCCGCTGAGGGCGAGCATACTGAGCGTCACCACGTCGCGTTTTGGACTAGCTATCGGTCCACACCGCGTCATCCGGGGCTGCTCTCCGTTCGGCGTCTATGTTGTCGCATCGTGTCCGGTTGCCCTACCGTCTGTCGCGTACCCCTCCGTCAATAATTGCTGCACTAACTGCCATCGTCACGAGTACGATTCCAAGTGCGATAGCAACTCCCGACCGAGCGGTAAGCAGTAGTCCCCCGACGCAGATGGTGTAACCCACCACCAGCGCTCCCTTTCGCTGCATGCATCACCGTACTCACCCGGTGATATGAATTTCCGGCAGACAGGCGTCTGACGGTCGTTTGTAGACTGACACTCCAACTAACGGTGGGTTCGATGCTCATTTTGCCAGCCCTCGCGACCGTCCCCAGTTGTCTGACCCACCTCAACCGGACAATTGCGGCGTTCGCTCTCGATACTCGCTTTCGACACTGCCACCGCGCTGAAACTGGCCACGACGAGAATTCATATATGGGCTGCCCCCTTCGAACGCGACATGAGCGACGCCGACCGAACCGCGGCCGTCTCCCGGGAGACGGCTGAGACGACAATCGACGTGACACTCGCCATCGACGGCGACGGCGACGCGGTCGTCGACACCGGAATCGGCTTCTTCGACCACATGCTGGAAGCCTTCGCCAAACATGGTCTATTCGACCTCACCGTCCAGTGCGACGGCGACCTCCACATCGACGACCACCACACCGTCGAAGACGTGGCTATCGTCGTCGGCGAGGCGTTCACGGAGGCGCTCGGCGACAAACGCGGCATCGTCCGCTACGCCGACCGAAAGGTCCCGCTCGACGAAGCTGTCGCGTCAGTCGTCGTCGACGTGTCCGGTCGTCCCTTCTTCGAGTTCTCTGGTGAGTTCTCCCAACCCTATATCGGCGAGTTCACGAGCGTCATGGCCGAACACTTCGCCATGTCGTTGGCGATGAATGCCGGTCTCACGCTCCACGCCGGGGTCGACGGCGAAAACGCACACCACGAGGTCGAAGCGCTATTCAAGGCGCTCGCGCGTGCGCTCGATGACGCGACTCGCGTGGACCCACGGCGCTCCGACACGCCGAGTACGAAAGGAAAACTGTAGACTAAAACCAGTTTGAGACCGCTCCCAATCGGCTCAGGGACGGCGAAGCATTCCACCGTCGTCGACGAGGACACCGCGTTCGACCGCGTAGTCGAAGATGTCCGCGACCTCGTCGTCGTCGAGGTCGTACGCACCTGAGGCTAACTCTTCAATCTCCGCCCGCTCGACGGGGAACTCGCGGTTTTGCAGGATACGAATGACTTTGCGGAACTTCGGCGGCTCGGGTCGCATGTCGTCGTCTCCCGTTTCCTTCCCTTCTGCGTCGGTTTCGGCAGAGTCGGCCTGTGGCTCGGGTTCGGTAGTCGTTTCCGACTCGGTTTCTTCGCCTCCGTCTTCGGCCTGCTTGCCTTCTCCGATGCGCCCGCGCTCCTCGACTTTGCTCTCTGTTTTCCCGGTGTGAACCGAGTCGTCGAGCGGGTCCGACGAGGTGTCGTCCGTCGATTCGGCGGGCGTCGGTGCGGGGTCGACAGGCTCGACATCGACCGACGTTGCATCATTGACTGACCCGCTCCCTGCGCTCGTCGGTGTTGTGGATGCGCCGGTCTCTGCCGGTGCGTCGTCGGGAACGTCCACGTCCGCGTCGACGCCGAGTCGAGCGAGAAGCGGCGAAATCACGTCGGTCAACGTCTCCTGACAGTGTTCACAGAGGATGACGCGGCGCTGGTCGTCGGCTGGCGTCAGCTCCGGGGGCAGTACCTCGAAGACGCCAGCGGCGTCGGTCCCACAGAAGTCGCAGGTGCGTAGCTCGCGCATGCTGGACGGGTTTTCGCGCCGACGGTTAAACCCATCTCCGGCGCTCGACTGTTCGGTGAAATCAGCCCCGGCGGAGCGTCCGCGGCATCTCCCTCCGACGTGCTCTAGCTTGCTTTCTGTCTCCGACGCGCTCCAGCTTGCTTTCTTCCTTCGACGCGCCTGACGTACCACTTAATGTGGCTGGCCGCAAACCCCCGGACTAACGAATGTTCGACGAGATTATGGAGAAGTTCGAGGGCAGTCCAAGCCAGCAGGCTGTCATTCGACTCCTTTTGGAACGCGGGTTCTCCGTCAACGACGAGGGACGGGTCGTCTCCGGCGGAATCGAGATACCGAACACCGGTATCGCCAGAGAGGCCGACGTGGACCGACGCGTCGTGGATTCGACCACCGACGCCATCCTCGCCGACGAAGAACTCCGACAAATCTTCCAGAACATCTCGGCGATTCCGAGTCTGATGGACCTCGCACCGGTGCTCAACCTCTCTGTCCTCACCGTCGAAGTGGCCGACGCCGACGAACCCGGTATCGTCGCGACCGTCACCTCGAAACTGGGCGACGCGGATATCTCCATCCGACAGACGATTAGCGAGGACCCCGAGTTCACCGACGACCCGAAACTCTACATTATCACCGACGAACCGGTTCCGGGCGACCTGCTTAACGACCTTTCGAGCCTCGATTTCGTCCGTCGAATCACCATCGCCTGAGTGACTGGGAGTGGTCGGGTTGCGCGGTTAATCGAAGGCCATATCGGCGAAACCGGCCTGAACGGCCTCATCTTGCCTATTTGTTCATGTATGTTTCTGTCAGGTTGGCAATAAGACTCTTGTAGTTGCTCGTGCTATACAATGGCATGGAACGTCCCCGTAGTTGCATGTGTTGTGGTGCACAGATTTCGGAAACACGCCACCTCTGCGGCGTCTGCATTCAGAACGGGTGTACGTCGTACGCGAATATCTGTGGGCAGTAACGCGGCTTTTCGGAGCTCTGCTTTCTAACCCGCACCTACTCGAAGCCAGCCGGCCGACCCGAGTCGACGCTTTGCGGTCCGCGCCGGTGGGAATGCTTTTGCATGCCGCGACGCCAACTCGCAGTCATGACCGACGCCTATCGAACCGTCGCGGGACGGGCCGAGGCCCGATTCGAGGTCAACGGCTCGGAGTTCATCGGGTACATCTCGCCCGCCGAGACGGTCGACGAGGCGGAAGCGTTCGTCGACGAAATCGAAGAGCGACATCCGGACGCGACACACAACGTCCCCGCGTATCGCGTCCCGGCAGGCGGGGCCTCGTCTACCGTTCCCGGCGGCGGGAACGTCATGCTCCGCGAGTACCAGAGTGACGACGGCGAACCGACCGGGTCGTCGGGCAAGCCTGCGCTGAACGTCCTCGTCCAGCAGGACGTTCGCAACGTCGCCGTCGTCGTGACACGCTACTACGGCGGCACCAACCTCGGCGTTGGCGGCCTCGCTCGGGCGTACTCGCGCGCCGTCAAGGAAGCCCTCGACGCAGCGGGCATCGTCGAAGAAATTCCGCACGAGCGCTTCACCGCGACGGTCGACTACGACGACTCCGGCGACGTTCGCGGCATCCTCGAATCGACGGGTGTCGAGTTCGATGCCGACTACGACCAGCGCGTCTCCTTTTCGGTTCGCGTTCCCGTCGACGATGCCGACGGCCTCCGCGATAGACTCCGAAGTGCGACGAGCGGCCGTGTCGAACTCGAATAAAAGAGACTGTGTCCGACGTTAGTCGGTCGGTTCGGGAGACCCAGATGGAGCCTCGCGTTTACCCTGTTCTGCTTCGCGGCGGTTCTTCAGTGCGAGTGCACCGAAGAGCAGGCCACCCGCCGCGCGCATCGCCAAGTCGACAGTGACCGTCGCGGGGACGTTGCCGACGAGACCGAGCGCGCCGCCGAGGTCGAACACGGCGTTCAACAGCAGCATCGGTGCCATGAGCAAGAACGCGGAGGCGGCGAACAGTCCGCGTTCCATGCGCGTCACGCGACTGTAGAGGTAGCCGATGACAGTTGCACCGAGCGCGATGACGCCGATAAAGACGCCAGCGACGGGGATGATGACTTCCGGAAGGAAGTAGCCGATATCGGCGATGTCCGCACCCGTGACGACCGCGGCCTCCTCACCGCGTCCGCGGAGGAGGAGAATACCGGGCGTCAGTGCGAATGCAAAGGGGACGACGGCCTTGTTGAGCGACAGCGAGAACGCCTTCGTCCCCGTCCGGAACGGATTAGACCGGGCAATTCCGGATGCGGCGTAGGCCGCCACTGCCACCGGTGGTGTGATGTCTGCAATCACCCCGAAGTAGAGGATGAACAGGTGGGCTGCGATAAGCGGGATATCGGACGCCTGCGCGATGGCCGGCCCCAGAAGCGAGACGAGGATGATGTACGTCACCGTCGTCGGCATCCCCATCCCGAGGATGATAGAGGCGATTGCCGTAAAGAGCAGGAGCAGGACGATAGACCCGCCAGCGACGGCCTTGATGAGTGCCGTCAAGTTCGGTCCGAGACCCGTCGCGCTGACGACGCCGGGGATGATGCCCGCAGCGGCGACAGCGATGACGACTTCGGTCGAGGTGCGCGCACCGGAGTCCATCGACTTTCCGATGAACGTCACGTAGCGGAACGCACTTGTATCGGCCAGCGAGGGCCGAGAGAGCATCCCGGAGACGTTTTCGGTCGCCTCGTCGACTGCCTCGTCGAGTTCGAGTAACGGTGAGTCGAGACCCGGACGGACGAGCATGATGACGAGGCTGACGAAGATGGTAATGATACCGAGGTCACCAGCGGCCGCGAAGGCCGCATCGGTGATTCCGAGGGCTTCGCCGCTTCCACCCATCACCGCATCGATGACGCCGACGCCGGTTGTGAGGTAGGCTGCGACTTGCGCGACGAAGATTGTCACGATGCTCCCTAACAGCGGAACCCGATTCCGCTCGTTGTACGCCGCAACCACTGACAGGAGTGCCATGATGGCGATAAGCGTGAACCACGCCGACCGGGCGACCGTCAGTCGTTCGACGAGCAGGTAGTACAGCAACAGCACCAGTGGGATGAGGTAGAACCATCCGCGAGTGAGGTGCGACCGCAGGTTGACGACCTCGGAGCGGTCGAGACCACCGATGTTGGCCCGCGTCGCTTCGAGGTGGACCATTACCCACACGCCGAAGAAGAACACGACGGCGGGGATGGACGCCGCGATGATGATATCCGAGAACGGGACGCCGATGAACTCAATCATCAGGAACGCCGCCGCGCCCATGACCGGCGGGAGAATCTGCCCACCGGAGGACGCCGACGCCTCGACGGCACCTGCGAACTCGGAGCGGTATCCCGACCGCTTCATCAGTGGAATCGTGAACGCGCCGGTCGTCACGGTGTTCGCAATCGAGGAGCCAGAGATAGTCCCCATGAACCCGGACGCGAGGATGGACGCCTTCGCCGGGCCACCCTTTCGGGTCCCTGTCGCGGCGTAGGCGAGGTCGATGAACCACTGGCCGGCACCGGACATCTCCAAGAACGCGCCGAAGAGGATGAAGATGTAGATGAACTGCACCGAGACGGTGACCGGAATTCCGAACACACCGTTTTCGGTGTTGTACCAGAGGTTCTGGACGATGTTCGCCCACGTCCCTTCCGGAATCGAGAGGACGCCGATGAGGGGCATGTCCGGCGAGATGAGGAAGCCCCAGCGTGCGTAGACGATGAACGACGCAACGATGAGGGCCAGATAGAACCCGAGCGACCGGCGGGTCGCTTCGAGCACCAAGAGGACGCCGACCGCGCCGAGGAAGAACGGGTAGGACACGTCGGCCAGTGGAATACCGACCGCGCTGATTGCTTCGGCAACGATACCGAGCGGGCCGAAGTACTCCGCGACGGTCCGGCCCGCTTCGAGACCGAACACGCGGAGTTGCTGTATCTCCTTCCACTCCATCACCATGTAGGCCGCCGTCGCTGCGGCGATGATGATAAAGAACACGTCCAGCGGCGTTACGCGCTCGCGTTCGGGGTCGACCGCGAGCCACCGAACGAACCGGCGAAGACCCGAGGCGACACGCGTCACTGGGTGGCCCTCACCCAGACGCGATGCGAGCGTGGGGACGATGCGGCCGAGACGGGTGGCAAACGTCCCATGTCCGGTGGTTGGCGGAAAGAGAATGAACGCCAAGATGAGCGCGAAGGCGACGTGGACCGCGTTTACTTGCAGGAGTTGCAGCGCCCCCAGCGACACCTCACCGACGAACGGAAGCGTCGCGGAGAAGTCGAAGCCGCGCGCCGCCAGCCACGACTGGAACACGGAAAAGGAGATGGCGATGAGGGACGTGATGATGGCTGCCCACCCGGACAGCGTCCGCTTTCGGTCGATGCCTTCCAACATCTCCTGTGCCTCTTCTTCGGATATCTCTTCGTCTGTACCTGCGTCCTCGCGGTCTCCTGGCGACGCACCACCGTCTGTTCGAATCGGTGCCGCGGTGTCGTCGTGTCCTCCCTCGCGGGCGGACCGTGGGACAGCAGTCTGGTCGTCGGGGTCGTCACTTTGACCCTCGTCGTGTGTTCTGTTCATCGTTGGTCAGTGGAGGGCGGCGTCGAGCATGGATTGCTGTGTGACGTGGAGGCGGACTGACTGCGCGTCAGAGAGCGCTACGAGGTCGTAGGTGTTCTCTCCCACGTGGAGTTTGTGACCGGCGATGCGGCCGGGCTTGACGTAGAACTCCTCGTAGCTCCCTTCGGGGTCGAAGACGAACGACCCGTTTTCTGTCGTCACGTTCGCTCTCGCGGGGAGCCCAGCGCCGTACGATTTAAATTCCATCCTCGTCATGACGAGCTTCCCGTCCTGTACCGCGTAGGCGTCGAGCACGCGCGTCTTCTCGACGCTGTGGGTGTACTCGAGTGCGACTGTCGTGTTTTCTTGGACCGGAATCTGCTTCAGGTGCTCGCCGGTCTCAGCGTCTTCGACGACGAGGGCCTGTCCGGCCGGAACGGCAGCGCTTCCACCCACTGCAAGGGCGAGTATCGCGACTGCGACGAGGATGCGTGTGTGAATCGAATCGAGCATCGAAAGGATGGTTGTAGGTTGCTGTTCGGAGAGAGGGCTTCGGAGTTAGCCGAAGTAGGCCTTTGCGCCGGGGTGTAGCTCGATGGACATGCCGTCCTGAGCGCTTTCCTTCGAGATGAAGTCCGTCTTGATGGTGAGCTGGTCGACGTTTGCGAAGATGGCCTCGGTGACTGCTTCGACCGTCGCCTCGGACTGTTCGGCGTTGGTCGCAATCATCGCCTGCACGGAGACGGTCGGGGCGGGGTTCTCTAGCCCGTAGGTGCCCGACGGAACCTCGTCGTCGGCGTAGAACGGTGCGGCGTCCTTGACGGACTGTCGTGCGTCACCCTCAATGGGTACGATGCGCACGTCTTCGGTCGCAGCGAGTTCTTCGATGGCACCGACCGGCCAACCGCCGACGACGAACGCGGCGTCGATGTCGCCGTTCTTCAGCTGGTCGGAGGCCTGCGAGAAGCCGGTGTTTTGCTGCTCGTAGTCGCTGATTCCGAGTGCTTCGAGAATCTGGACGGCGTTGACCTGCGTCCCGGAACCGAGGTCGCCGGTGTTGATGGTCTTACCTTCGAGGTCGGCGGGCTTCTCGACGCCCGTGTCTGCGAGCGTGACGATGTGGATGGTCTCCGGGTACAGGGTTGCGACGCCGCGGAGGTTCTCGACGGGGCTTCCCTGGAACGCCTCGATGCCCTCGCCGTTACGGGCGAAGTACGCAACGTCGTTCTGAATCAGTGCGAAGTCGGCGTCGCCGCGGGCGAGACTGCCGACGTTCTCGACGGAGGCACCGGTCGACTGGACCTGAATCGTGAAGTCCGTCTGTCCCTCGATAACGGACTTGAACTCGTTCGAGAGGGGGAAGTACGTCCCACCGGTCCCGCCAGCGTGCCACGAGAGGCGGGTCTCACCGTTGCCACCGTCAGTCGTGGTGGTCGTTCCCTCGCCTTCTCCCGCTTCCGTCGTCGTCTCTTCGCCTTCACCGTCCCCACCGGTACAACCAGCGAGGCCAGCGAGACCAACGGCACCTGTTGCAGCGATAAACTGTCGACGGTCGAGATTTCGAGTCATGCACTATCATTTCTATTAATGCATATATATGGTTGTTCATGTCAACATCCATCATGTGTAGATTTTCACATTATGAGTGGTAAATTATTATAAAATATCTCGTTCAACACTCTGTGAATGGACAACATCTATCTATAACATAAAATAATTTTAATATTTCAATATAATATCATTTACTAATCCAATGTCTCAAAGTATGGCAATACTACTCGCCGATCTGAGATACGAAAACGACGCTCGACCCGAAATGGAGGGGTTCGATTCGTTTGGGAGTTATCCTATCGAACGCTGTGTAACCAACTCTCACAATAGAATACGGGGGTGCAGTTCGGGACGTTCAACTCGAACGAAATCACGCCGGTGTCTGGTGCTTTTCGACCCGAAAAGAAGGGGTTGAACTTCGACACGCAGACGACAGCAACTGGAGACACAGTACGTCGCGACTCACAACGGTGTGGTCTGTCGTGTTCCCGAAAATACCGACCATCGTGGTGTTCGCCTGATAACGACTGTTGCAGTCTCTTATCGGTGTCACCGGCACCGGGACGGCGGTCACCGGTAAATAGTTACAGCAGTCCGTATCAGTCGACGATTATCTCGGAGTCGGACGACTCTTTCGACGCCTTCGGCGACATCTTCTCTTTGTACCGGGTTATCCAGTCAGCGAAGCACGTCGGACAGAGTCGCTGGTCGTCGACCGTCGAGTCGTCGACTTGCAGGCGGACCGCTCGGGCGAGTGCGTCTTCGACCGCCCGACCGCACCCGTCACACGAGTCACTCATCGGTGGGTCCCTCCAGTGGCACGAGTATCGTTCATCGTTCGCAGGTGCGCAGGTGGCAACTTAGTCGTTACCCGGAAGTCGGTTTTAGTCGTTACCCGGAAATCGGTTTTAGTCGTTACCCGGAAATCGATTCGCGCCGAGTCGAGCTGAATCGGTCGAATCGAATAGCGCTGATTCGAGTCGAAGCAGGCTTACGTCGTGCGGAACGCGCGGTCACCGGCGTCGCCGAGACCGGGGACGATGTAGCCGTCGTCGTCGAGATAGTCGTCGATAGAGACAGTCAGCAGGTCGACTTCGGGGAACTCGTCGTCGACGCGGAGGAGTCCGTCAGGAGCCGAGACGGCCGAGAGGACGAACAGCTTTTCGGGGTCGACACCCGCGTTTTCGAGGATGTGGTCGAGCACGGCGCACATCGTCGACCCGGTGGCGAGCATCGGGTCGGCCACGATGACGGTGTCCTTTTCGGTGATTTCGGGAAGCTTCACGTAGTCGATGGTGATGGGGAAGCCGCCCTCGTCGTCCATTCCGGCTTCCTCGTCGCGTCCGGCGGAGATGACGCCCTGCTTCGCGCGGGGGAACGCCTTGAGCAACCCTTCGACGAATGGGGTCGCGGCGCGGAGGACGTTGATAATGACCACGTCGTCGAGTCCTTTGACGTGTTCACCGGTCGTCTCGGCGAGCGGCGTCTGGATGCTGACGTACTCGGTTTCCATCGCACCGTCGATAATCTCGTAGCCACAGATGCGGCCGAGTTTGACGAGGCCTTTACGGAAGGCAACCTGCGTCGTCTCCACGTCCCGGAGGCGCGAGAGCGTGTCCTTCGCCAGCGCGTGCGTGATAAGATACGCGTCGTCTCGGTCTTCGATGGGCATCTTACCGAATAGGCGGACTCCCGAAGGACATAAATGCGGCTATCGGCCGCCAGCGGTCGCCTGCGGGTAGTTCACGAATAGAATGGTCATTACTGCCCTCTGCCGTGCCGCCTCACTTCGTTACGAGGTACGTGAGAGCCGTCAGCACCAGTGCCGCCGACACGACGTTGACGACTGAGAACGCTGCAAGGTCGGCGTAGGAGAGTCCGTAGACGACGACCGTGGCGAAGATGGTCGAGAGAACGAGGTTCATGACGAACAGGACTCGCGGGTCGCCTTCGCTCCACTCTATTTTGCCTGCATCCTCGCTCATCGGTCGACCTCCGGTTCCGCGAGTGCAACTTCCGCTCCGGCTTCAGTCGGGTACTGGCCATCTGTTACCGGCGCGCCCGGTTCGAGCAGGTGCTCGTCAAGCGTCTCCACGAGCGCCGTCTCGTCGATGTCGTGGCCGATGAACACGAGTTCGGTCCGTTTGTCTCCGTACTCCTCGTGCCAGTCGAGTTCGGGATGATTGCGGCGGTAGGTGTCCTGTTCGAACTCCGGGAGCGTCGCAATCCACGGGCCGCCGGCGGTGATGTACGCCGATGGACCGGCCTGGCTGTAGGTGTAGTGTACGTCTTCGGCCCCGCCAACCCACAGCGAGCCTTTGGCGCGGACGACCGATTCGGGCAGCGAACCGAGAACGTCGGCCGCGCCGTCGGGGTCGAGCGGTGCCCGTCGTCGGTAGACGAACGAGGTGACGCCGTAGGTCGTCTCGGCGTGGGAGGTGTCATTGTGGGTGTGGGCGTGGTCTTCCGTGTTGTGGCCGTTCGCTGTTTCGCCAAGTACAGCCCGCCACCCGACGGGCGCATCCGGGTCGTGGAGGTCCGAGAGCAGTCGGCCCACATCGACCTCGCCGTACGTCGTCTCCACCACGTCGACGCCGGGACGGAGTACTTCGACCACTTCGCCGACCTCCGCGATTTCCGCGTCGGTGACGAGGTCGCGCTTGTTGAGGACGACGAGGTCGGCGCTTTCGACCTGTTCGACGAGAAGGGCAGAGAGCGGTCGAGTTGTCCCGTCGCTCTCTTCGGCGACGGTCCGTTCCGGGTCGCCGCCGACGAAGGTGTCCGCAAAGAGGCGCGCATCGACGACGGTCACGAGACCGGCTACGTCGTACCGGGCGGCCGCCCGCGAGGTGACGAACAACCGAGCGACCGGCCCGGGTTCTGAGACGCCGGATGCCTCGACGACGAGGTGGTCGAACGTCCGCTCTCGCGCAAGCCTGACGACGGCGGTTTCGAGGTCGTCCTGTAACTCACAGCAGATACACCCGTTCGACAGTTCCGTCACGCCCCCGCCGACCGCGAGGTCGGACTCCTCCGCGACCAACTCGGCATCGACGTTTACGGACCCCATGTCGTTGACGAGTACGGCGATGTCTCGGTCGCCGGCGCTCGTCAACAGGTGATTCAGAAGCGTCGTCTTCCCCGCGCCGAGGCTCCCACCGAGTACTGTCACCGGGATTTCCTCTCGCGGATTCATGGACGGCCCTTCCTCGGCCTGGTATATGAACACGTGGAAACCGACGTGATTGTTCGTGAACGACACGCTTTTGTCCGGGAATCGAAGAGTATGTGAACTAATGACACTTGCCGCGCGCATCGAATCGTTCCGCAAACTCGCAGCCGAGTGGCTTCGCGGTCTCTACCACGGAATGATTTCCCATCCTGCCTACGAGAAAATCGAAACGCAGGCCGAAGACCACGAAGACGCGTTCATGCTCGCGTGCTTCCCGGACGCCTTCGGGATTCCGTCGCCCGTCTCCTACTACACCGCTGAACTCCTCCCGTTCCTCGAAGACGAGTTCGAGGCGTGGGAGCGGCGGATGTGGGACCGTGGGTCGCTTCTCGAACGCAAAGGCCACCAGTACCACTTCTAACATGCGCACGCACTCTAACATGCGAATGCACGCCTCTTCCCATGCGTAAATTCGTCTTCTTCGGCGGTAAAGGCGGCGTCGGAAAAACCACGATTTCCAGTGCCTATGCCGTCAAGTGCGCCCGCGCTGGAATCCGAACCCTTCTCGTCTCGACGGACCCGGCACACAGCACCCGCGACGTGTTCGACCAGACGTTTACGGACGACCCGTCGCCCGTCGACGGCGAGAAGAATCTCGACGCGATGGAAATCGACCCCGAGACGGAGGTCCGCGAACACCTCATGGAGACGAAGCGGGCGATGGGCGACCAGGTGAGTCCCGCGATGGTCAACGAAATCGACCGCCAACTGGAGATGGCCCACCAGACGCCCGGTGCCCACGAATCGGCGCTTTTCGACCGCTTTATCGACGTGATGCGCTCGTCGGACGACTACGACCGCGTCGTCTTCGACACCTCACCAACTGGTGGGACGCTCCGACTGCTCTCACTCCCGGTGCACCTCGACGGGTGGATTCAGCGACTCCTGCACAAGCGAAAACAGTCGGTCAAACTGTTCGAGCGCGCGGCAATCGGGAACAACGAACCCCGACGAATGATGGACGGCGACCCGATTATCGCCCGACTCGAACAGCGCCGCGACGACTTCACCTTCGCCAAGGAGACGCTGCAAGCGGATGCCGCTTTCTTTCTCGTCGTGAATCCCGACGAACTCTCGATTCGGGAGACGAAGCGCGCGGTCGAACAACTCGACTCTTACGGACTCGATGTTCGGGGACTCGCCGTCAACCGTCTCACACCCGAACCCGACCCCGACGAGGAAGGGCGAGGGGCGACGTTCCTGCGCAACCGAGTCGAGACCGAGCGGGAACGACTCCGCGAACTTCGCGAAGACCTTTCGCCACCGCTCGTCGCCGCCATCGAGACGCGCGTTGCCGAGGTAAAAGGCGACTTCCTCGGCGAGGTTGCCGACGAACTCGATGTCGAAATCGAGCTGAAAATAACCTAAACTGACACGTCTCCGATTTTCGAGTTCCTTTTTTGAATCCGTAACGACCGGGTTTTCCTGTCTGAATACGTTACATTCACATCTATCGTTAACATTAAGGTGGCCATTTGCGTGTCTGGCATAGGGTAACAGTACCATGGTACAAGTCATCTGGCTGGTCGTCACGGTACTTGCGCTGTTCACCGCCGGGTATTTCGGATACTCGCGGTATCTCGCGCAGTTCGTCGAACTCGACGATAGTCGCGAGACACCAGCACACAAGTACGAAGACGGACAGGAGTACGTCCCGGCGAAAAAGCCGGTCTTACTGGGGCATCACTATTCGAGCATCGCGGGCGGCGCACCCATCGTCGGGCCGATTACGGCGGGTGTCGTGTGGGGTTGGGTCCCCGCACTGGCGTGGATTGCGATTGGAAACCCGCTTCTCGGGAGCGTCCACGACTTCGTGTCGCTTTCGGGCAGTCTGCGACACGATGGAAAGTCCGTCGGGTACATCATCGGCGAGTACGTCGGCGAGCGCGGCAAGAACATGCTGCTTTGGTTCGCGTTCCTCACTATCGTCCTCGTCGTCGCGGTGTTCGCCCTCGTGGTGGCTATCGTATTCAACGCATATCCGGAGGCGGCCACGGCGAGTCTGGTCTACATCGTCCTCGCGGTGCTGTTCGGCATGTACCTCTATCAGCTGAATCTGCCGTTCCTGCCGGGGACCGCCGCCTTCGTCACGGCGATGTTTATCGGCGTGTTCGCCGGTATTCAGTTCCCGATTGCGCTGTTCGAACCTGCGGCCCGCGCCCCGGCCGAAACGTTCGTCCTGTTTTCGGGGTCCGGTTCGTGGCTCCCCGGTGCGAGTTCGTTCAACGGGAACACCGCAGCGTGGGTGCCGGTCATCCTCATCTACGGCGCGATTGCGAGCGCGCTTCCCGTGTGGGTGCTCCTGCAACCCCGTGACTACCTTTCGTCGTTCCTCCTCTACGCCGGGGTTGGTGGCTCGCTCGTGGCTATCATCGTCGGGACGTTCGTTACCAACCCGACGCAACCGCTCGTGACGAACCTCGACCCGTTCTACGGCTTTATCGGTCGCTCCGGCGCGCCGCTGTTCCCGCTTTTGTTCATCACCATCGCCTGCGGGACCATCAGCGGATTCCACTCGCTCGTCTCGTCGGGAACGACCTCGAAGCAACTGAACAAGGAATCTGACGCGCGGGTTATCGGCTACGGTGGTATGCTCGGCGAGGGACTTCTCGCCACCGTCGCACTCGCGGCGGTCGCTATCGTCGCTCCTGACGTCGGCGGCGGTATCGGCCTCGCGCTGCCGACCTTCGCGGCTGGCGGCGGCGTCATCCTCTCTAGCTTCGGTATCCCGACGTCCTTCGGCGGGCCGTTCATGGCGCTCGTGCTCGTGAGCTTCCTGCTCACCTCGACCGACACGGCGGTTCGTCTCGGTCGCTATATGATGGAAGAAATCGTCGGGACGCCCGAGACGCCGGTCGAGGACTTCGCGACGAACCGCTACGGCAACGCGCTCGTGCAGTCGCTTCCGGCGTACATCCTCATCACGAGTGGGTCGTGGTTGACGCTCTGGCAACTGTTCGGCGGTGCGAACCAACTGCTCGCCGCGCTGGCGCTCCTGACGGCGACTGTCTGGCTGGCCAACTGGGACGACTCGAAGCAGCTCATCAGCACCGGCGTGCCGATGGCGCTCATGACGATAATCACGACGCTCGGGCTGTTGTGGCTCGCGTTCCACGACAACCTCTATGCGAAGTTCATGAATCCCGAATGGATGGAACAGGCCGGAACGTTCGCCATGGTTTCGGCGGTCGTCCAAATCATCCTCGCGCTCGTGTTGATTTACTTGGCCCTGTCGCTGGTCAAACTTGGCTACGAGAACATCAAAGACGCGCGAGGTTCGGGCGGCGGCGGTCGCGGCGGCCGTCCACAACCGAGTGACGACTGAGTGACGACCAGTTGACGCCGTTTCTTTTATCCGCGAAATCGTTCGACGAGCCGTTGCAGCAGCCCGCCGGATGCAACCGGTGATACGTCAGTCCAGAGGGTGAACGCGGCGACCGAATCGGCGTTCTGACTCGCAATCGCGTCCTCGTCGTCGGGTGCGACGACCGCGACGTTCACTTCGTAGTGGCCATAGTAGCCGAACTTGATGAGCGTCCGATCCGAGAAGCCGGAAACGAACTCGCGGACAGTCTCGGGCACCTCGTCGGCGACGAGAACGAACGTGAAGTCCGTGCCGAAGTGTTCCTCGTCAGGTTCGATCCACTCGTCGGCGAGCGTATGGCCTAACTCGACGATTCGTTCGAGTTCGGGAACCGTCGCCGTGTCGACCCGCCGAGCGAACATGTATTCCTTGGCGTGGTGGTTGGCGTAGTTAATCGACTGGTGGATGAACTGTTTTTGACTCTCCATCCGCATCGACCCAAAGAGGTCGAACCGCTCTCCGTAGACCGTGTAGTCCCGTTCGAGGTCGTAGTTGAACATGAGTCGCCCGGCGACGCGGTCGAAATACTCGTCGTCCCACTCCGGTCGGTCGACGACTGGTTCGGCTGGCTCGCCGGAGGTTGGCTGTTCAGCGACTGAACCGTCGGATTCCGACTTGTCGGCGTCGGTGTCAACGACTCCATGTCCCATGACACTTGGCACCACGCATTCCCCTATAAGCCCGTCGCGACTTCCCGAAAACTAAGTTTTATTCGTGAAGGTTACGAATCGCGCCGCATGGCCGACCCGAATCGCGAATCGTGCGGTCGGTGTTCGATGACGACCGTCGTCGATGCGACAGGAGGTACGAGCGAGGGCCGCGACCCATTCGAGGGTGAGCGAATCGAACTTGACGAATCGTCGTTGCGAGTAGCCTCGCCCGCGGCGTGGTTCGAGGGGCTTTCGGCGCGACTCGATGCCCTCGCTGAGCGCGTGATATACGGCGAGCGGTAAGGCACGAAAGTTAGTTACCTCGCAGAGTTTATACTGTCCGGCACCTAGTTCCGCCAACGACATGGAAGAGAGCATCTCCGGGTTCAAATGCCGCGGTACCTGGGACGAGGTCGTCGAACACGGGGAACGAATCACTCGTGCGCTCCGCGACGCTAGCGTCGACGGTGTCGCTTTCGATGATTGGGACGAATGGCGACCGAAGTCGCACGAGCGACTCGGCGAGGACGTAAGCGAGAAGACAGCAAAACAAGCGAGTGTTGACGAGGGCGAGGGTGAGAAGGCGGGAAAAACGCCTAACGAGGACCTCAAGACTGCCGGTGAGAAGTTATCTCGCTCCTACGAAAAAGTCGAAGAAGGAGACGACGAGGGAGCAGTCGAGTCGTGGCAAGACTCCATCAACTACGTCGCCCGCGCGGCCGACTCCGCCGGCCGGAAGGCGCTTCGGAAGGTCGAGGACACGGTCTATCAGAATGTGATGACACAGTTGGCTCCGTACTACTTCGACAACGAACTTATCAGTGCGAACATCCAGAAAGTCGGCCGCGGAACGGGTAACGAGGAGTTCGTCTTCGAGGTAAACGTCAACGACGACGACTTGAAAGAACAGGTCTCCGACACGCTTCGGGACTTCGAAGACGAGATTGACCGGTGGCACATCGACACGCAGAAAGAGACCGAAGTCGCGGAGGCTGCCGAAGGCGTCGAGGTCCCCGCCACCGACGACGAACAGCGGTCGAAATCCACGACGAACTGAGCGGCGAGTACCTCGGAGAACCGCGGACCGATTTCGTCCTTACGGCGCGGTCTGGTTTTTGGCGCGCACACATGTCTGACATCGATAATACTGATACGGCTCGCCTGTGATGTAGGGGTATGCCCGAGCCGCTCCGAATCGAGTCCGGTGAACTGACCGCAGACGAAATTCTCGACGCGCTTCGCGAGGGTCGTCGTATCATCGTCCGCGCGGAGATGCTCGGCGGTATCCACGAAGTGACACTCCGGCACGACGGGACGACCTTCTACTGTGACACGCCGACGACGCTCCACAAACACGAAGACGAGGAGGGAATGCGGACGTGCGTGATGAAGATGGGTTACGCGAAAGACGCATAGCGGTGTTTTCGGAGTCGATTTAGTGAGTCTCGTGAGAGTCGCCCCTTCGGTAGTGAGCCACCCGGCAGTTTGCGACCGTCGGCGAATCGGCTGAAAGGCGATTTGCCGGGAGTACCGCGAGTGGCATGTCGGAGACTCTCCCAATTGGTGAATCTCCGGCAGGTGAGGGTTTAATTCGACGCACGGCAAACAGTCGTGTATGGCTGACGCACCGGATATGGACGACTTAATGAACACGGATGAGCCGAATTTCGGGCACGTCCTCGCCTGTGTCTTCGGAATCCAGAGTCACGAAAGTCGGACGTATCTCGCACTCCTCGACAATCCCGGCAGCACCGTCGCGGAACTCGCGGAGGTCCTCGACCGCGACCGAAGCAACGTCAACCGCTCTTTGATGACGCTTCTCGACAAGGGACTCGCCGAGCGGAAACGCCGCCTTCTCGACCCCGGTGGATACGTCTACCAGTACACGGCAACCCCGCTTCCGGAGGCGAAGGAGATGTTACACGCCGCACTCGACGAGTGGGCCGACGACGTCCACGCCCGTATCGACGCGTTCGGCGAGTAAGCGTTGCTCAGGAGGCGTCGTCCGAAGCGAATCGTCGTCCCCGTTCGACCGGCAGGTGCCGCCCGAACCCACCCGTTTTTGTCCTTCTGGTGCTACCGCCCGAGCAATGAGCCTCGAACTCACGGCACCTGCCCCCGAGGAGCCATCCGTCGCCGACGACGGCACCTGGCTCGAATGTATCGAGTGCGGCGCGCAGTTCGCGCCGTTCGAGGACATTCGGTACACGTGTGACGACTGCGACGGTCTTCTCGAAGTCCGCTATGCGTCTCCGCCGACGTGGGACGACTTCGACGGCCGCGGCGTCTGGCGATACAACGCCGCGCTTCCCTTCGATGAGGGCGTCTCGCTACCCGAGGGCGCGACCCCGCTACACACCGTTCCGCGCCTCGAATCCGACATCGGCGTCGAGACGCTGCGCATCAAACACGAGGGGATGAACCCGACCGGGTCGTTCAAAGACCGCGGGATGACCGTCGGCGTCCGCGTCGCGAAGGAACTCGGCGTCGACCGACTCGCCTGCGCGTCGACTGGAAACACCTCGGCCGCGCTCGCGGCCTATGGTGCTCGCGGCGGCATGGAAACGCTCGTCCTCCTTCCCGCTGGGAAGGTCGCTGCCGGGAAGATTGCGCAAGCCTCCCTGCACGACGCGCGCATCCTCGAAGTCGACGGCAACTTCGACTCCTGTCTCGACATCGTCCAGGACCTCGCCGCCCGCGGCGAGGCGTACCTGCTCAATTCGCTGAATCCCTTCCGCCTCGAAGGCCAGAAGACCATCGGCCTCGAAATTCTCGAAGAGTTCCACGAGGACTATGGCACGTATCCGGACCGCATCGTCCTCCCCGTCGGCAACGCGGGCAACACCTCGGCGCTCTACAAGGCGTTCCGAGAACTCGTTCAATCCGGCGAACTCGACCCCGAAGAGGTACCGAAACTCACCGGCGTGCAGGCCGAGGGTGCCGCACCGATGGTCGAAGCCATCGAAAACGGCTGGGACGAGACCAAGCGCTGGGACGAAGTCGAGACGAAGGCAACCGCTATCCGCATCGGCAACCCCGTCAACGCGCCGAAGGCGCTTCCCGGCATCCGCGAGACCGACGGAACCGCAGTCGCCGTCTCCGACGAGGAGATTACCGAGGCGCAACGCGACCTCGCCGCAGAGGGCGTCGGCGTCGAACCCGCCTCCGCCGCGTCGGTCGCCGGGCTTCGAAAACTCCGCGAATCGGGCGTCGTCGCCGAGGACGAACAGGTCGTCTGTCTCACGACCGGCCACCTGCTGAAGGACCCCGACGCCGCGTTCGAAGCGGGCGACGACCCCGAACCCGTCCCCAACGACACCGAAGCGGTACTCGAACACCTCGCCGAATAAGGGCCAGAGACCGACCATATCGCCGCTAACCCACGACTGACGGCGATAGCTGACGCGCGTCAGTTGTTCGTCTGACACACCCTTTTGATTCTGTGGCATGTAATCGCACACGATGTCCCTCAGCAGCATGCCGACCGGGACCGTCAGCCGAGACGGTTCTGGGTCGCGAACATACCCCCCGAACGAGTCCGGACACAGTTCGCCCCCAAAGACTGCGTCTCCTCGTCAGCGCACCCGGTCCAATCCGGGACCGGACCAAGCCGCGCTCCAACGCGAGAACGAGGCGCTCCGCCGGGCAAACGCACAGCTCAAAGCCCGACTCGCCGCCGCCGGCGAGGACCGACAGGAAATCATCGACCGATACGAACAGCTCTTGGCCGAGAGTCGTCGCCGGAGTCGCAATCGGGGCGGTCAGTCGCCGAACGGCCAGCGGTCGAACAACCGGCGCTCGAAGCGCCAGCGACGGTCGAACCACCGGTCGTCGTCAAAAAACGGAGGTCAGTCGATAGCCACTGTTCGGGCCGCCGTCGGCCGCGCGGTGTCGAGCGTGGCGTCGTCGCTCGGACTCCGCTGAACGCTGGCCCAGTTCAGAGCGTGATGGCGTCCACGTCGATGATTCGGTCGTCGCTGAGGAGTTTTTCTTGGACCTCCTCGGGCACCTCGTCGTCGAGGTTGTAGACGGTCAGCGCCTCGCCGCCTGCCTTGGCACGACGGGCGTTGAACATCCCGGCAATGTTGACATCATTTTCACCGAGGACGGTCCCGATGAAGCCGATGACACCCGGTTTGTCGTAGTTGCGGGCGACGAGCATCTGGCCGTGGGGGATGGCGTCGAGACGGTAGCCGTTGATGCGGACGATGCGCGGGTCGTCACCGGCGAAGAGCGTCCCGGAGATGGTCATCTCTTCGTCGCCGTTGCGGACCGTCACCGTCACGAGGCTCTGGAAGTCCTCCGACTGGCGGGATTTCGACTCGATGACTTCGATACCGCGTTCTTTCGCAATCTGCGGCGCGTTGACGGCGTTGACCTGCCATTCGAGCGGCGTGAAGACGCCCTTCAGCGCCGAGGCCGTGACGAGTTCGATGTCTTCGGCGGCGATATCTCCGTTGTAGGTCACTTCGATTTCGCCGAGGCGACCGTCGAGGAGTTGGCCGGCAATCTTGCCGGCGGTTTCGGCGAGGCCGATGTAGGGGCGGATACGCGGGAAGGCGCTCTCGTCGACCGAGGGCGCGTTGAGCGCGTTCATGACGGGTTCCTCGCGGAACGCGGCGACGACCTGGTCGGCCGTCGAGACGGCGACGTTCTCCTGTGCCGCCGAGGTGGATGCACCGAGGTGTGGCGTGACGACCACGTCGTCGACCGAGAGAAGCGGATTGTCGGGCGAGACGGGTTCGTCGGCGAACACGTCGACTGCGGCACCGTCGATGACACCGGCTTCGACGGCCTCTGCGAGGGCTGTCTCGTCGACGACGCCACCGCGAGCACAGTTGACGAGGTAACCGCTGCCCATCGTCTCCAGTTCGTCCGTGGAGATGAGTCCCTCCGTCTCGGGCGTCAGCGGCGTGTGAACCGTCAGGAAGTCGGCACGGGCGAGACACTGGTCGAACTCGACGAGTTCCGCACCGAGTTGTTCTGCGCGCTCCTCGCCGATGTAGGGGTCGTACGCGACGATGTCCATCCCGAGCGAGGAGAACTTCTTTGCGACCTCTTGGCCGACGCGGCCGAGACCGACGACGCCGAGGGTCTTGCCGTTGACCTCGTTGCCGAGGTAGTCGGACTTGGCCCACTCGCCGTCTCTCAGGCGGGCGTGTGCCTGTGGAATCGAGCGCGCGGAAGCGAATCCCATGGCGACCGTGTGCTCGGCGGCGGCGCGGACGTTCCCTTCGGGCGCGTTGGCGACGATGACACCGTGCTCGGTTGCGGCCTCGATGTCGATGTTGTCGACACCGATACCGGCGCGACCGACGATGATGAGGTCAGATGCCGCTTCGAACACGTCTTCGGTGACCTGTGTTCCGGAACGGACGATGAGTCCGTTTGCGTCAGAGACGGCTTCGAGCAGCGCGTCACCTTCAACGTCGTATGCGGTCTCTACCTCGTAACCGGCTTCGTGTAACCGGTCCAGACCCGCGTCGGCAATCGGGTCCGTGACGAGTACCTTCATGCGCATAGGCACAGACTCACGGGGGTTAAGAGTTGCCACAACGGCCGATTTCGTGACATTGTGGGTGTCTAGCACGGTTCCAGTTTAATCGTTGTCGTCTCACTAGTATTATGAACGATTCCGTAGTAGGGTAAACAAATGACCTTACGTCCCGAGCACTCACCGGCGACTGAGTTGGCTGTCGGGCCGTCGCTTCCTGATACTGGGTCCGTCCTCATCGCGGGGCCGACGATGACGAAAAAACGGCGACTCATGCTCTCGATGCTCGCCGAGAAGGAGCACGAGAACGCCGGTACGGTCGTCGTGACGACGAAGAAACCCGCACCCACCATCGCGCAGGAACTCGAACACCTCACGGGCGTGTCACCCGAGCAGTTCGAAGTTATCGACACGACCAGTGTCGCGGACTTGCTCGACCAGCGGACCACCGCCGACAACCTCCGGTATGTCTCCAGTCCCGGCGACCTGACCGGCATCGGAATTCACCTGACTGAGGCTCTGCGGGAGCATTATGAGGCGAGCCAGTCGGCCCAAGTCGGGCTTCACGTTCTTTCGACGCTCGTGATGTACGCCGACATGAAACGACTGTTTCAGTTCCTTCATGTCATCACCGGCCGCATCGCAGCGACTGGCTTTTCGGGCGTATTCACACTCGACACCGGGTTCGTCGACGAACGCGAGCTAGCGCTCTTGAAACAACCGTTCGACGGAATCGTGGAGACCCGCGAGACGGACGGTGACCCGGAGTATCGAGTTCGCGGACTTGATGATGGCCCGCAGTCGTGGACGCCGCTTCGGCTGTGAGTCGATTCGTTTGATTTCGTCGTTATCGCGCCGCTATCCTTACAGAAGGTGCTTCAACGCGAGGTCAACGAGCGGCGAGCTCGTCCGGTCGAACGTCGCAAAGACGCCGGACCACTCGTCGTCTGGGTAGATGGCGATAACTGCCTCATCGAACCACCGAACGACGGCGTTTAACTCGCCGTAATCTTCGAATACGGGGTCGGTTACGGGTTCGCCGAGCGCCTTCATCACGAGGTTCTTCACTCGGTTCGCGCGCGCGTCGGCGTCGAAGCGGGATTCGAGGTCCGAACGCAGGTAGAGTAGTTCGTACTCCTCGCCGTCGTACTGGCCGACCGCTCGCACGTCTGCGTCGTCGGTCTCGCGAAGTCCGCGGACGAACTGCCGAAGCGGGTCGTCTCCGTCGTCGCCGAAGTCGTCGGTTAGGTCGGCTTCTACCTCGGAGAGCGTCTCGTGTTCGGCGTCGTGAGGTTCATCCATAGTGGGTGTCAGGGAGACGACCGGTAAATAGGTACGCGGTGTTTCGAACCGCCGATAACTGCCGACGCGGAAGCTTTGAAACCCCGCGGGAACGACGGGCACGTATGCGAATCATCGCCTTCGACTTCGACGGCACGCTTTCGGACTCAGAAATGACCGTCCTCCTCGGCAAGCAAAACGGGACCGCCGACGAGATGGCCGATATCACCGAGCGAGCGATGAACGACGAGATTAGCTACGCGGAGAGCCTCCGCTCGCGCGCTCGACTCCTCGACGGACTCGAAGAAGAACTCGCCGAGGAAGCCTACGGGCAGGTCGAACTCCGCCCCGGCGCGGCCGAACTCATCCAGCGTCTCCGCGACTACGGCCACCACGTCGCCATCTTTACCGGTGGCTTCCGCCGCGGCGTCGAGCGCGCACTCGAAAAGGAGGGCGTCGAGGTCGACGACATCGTCTCGAACAGCCTGCCCGTGAAGGGCGGCCGACTCACCGGTGACGTAGAGGGGTCGCTCATCGAGGGGACGAAAGACACCGCCCTGGAGAACTACGCCGCCGAACACGACGTACCGATGGACCGAACCGTGGCGGTCGGTGACGGTGCGAACGACCTTCCGATGCTCGAAGTCGCCGGTCTCTCGGTCGGGTTCGTTCCGAAAGATGCGGTCCGCCCTGCCTGTGACGTCGTCGTCTCCTCGATGAACCGCCTCGGGAAGGTCTTCGAGGGTCACAACATCCTCGACGCCGACGAGGAATAGCACAGTTGTAGGGTGCTAACATTTATCATGAGACGTATCGTATCGGGTTCTATGTCAATTAGTGACGTTGACACACCCGAGCTATGGGTGGCGGGATTCGTCTTTGTCGCCCTCGCACTCGCCGCCCAGTTCGAGGGTGTCGTCCTCGTTAATTTCGGAACGATGGGTGTCGACCAGTCGATTCCCGCTGCCGTGGCAGTGGTGGGGACGATGCTGGGGCTGTGGTGGTTAGACAACGAGTAAAGAAAAGACGCTGTTCCTGCTGACGATTACCGATTCAGCGTGTGAATCGCCTGCCCGAGCGCGTTTTCTGCGGCCTCCATGACCGCTTCGGCGAGCGTCGGATGCGTGTGGATGGTCGCCGCGACGTCTTCGAGTCTCGCGCCCATCTCGATTGCAAGCGCGAGTTCGGCGACGAGTTCGGACGCCTCGGGTCCGACGATTTGCGCGCCGAGGATGAATCCGGAGTCCTCGTCGGCGACGATGCGGACGAAGCCTTCGGTGTGGCCTGTCGTGAGGGCGCGGCCGGAGGCTTGGAACGGCATCTCGCCGACTGCGGGCGTGAAGCCAGCTTCTTCGGCCTCTTCTTCGGTCATGCCGACCGTGCCGATTTCGGGGTCGGTGAAGACGGCGGCCGGAACGGCCTGACTGTCGAAGGCGACCGGTTCGCCGGCGATGTGTTCGGCCGCGACGATTCCCTCTTGCGAGGCGACGTGGGCGAGCATCGGCGTGTCTTCGACGATGTCGCCGATGGCGTAGATGTGGTCGACCTCGGTCCGGCGGAAGTCGTCTACTTCGATGAAGCCGCGTTCGTCGGGTTCGACGCCGGCGTTTTCGATTTCCATCGTGTCGGTGACGGGCGAGCGTCCGACGGCGACGAGCACCTTGTCGGCGTAGTACTCGTTTTCTTCGCCGTCTTCCGTCTCGGTCGTGACCATGATGCCGTCGTCTTCCTCGCGCCAACCGCTCGCACCTTCGCCGAAATGCATGTCGATGCCGAGGACTTCGGCGCGCTTGCGGACGACGCGAGCCACGTCGGACTCGTAGGTCGGGAGGATGTCGTCGAGCATCTCGACGACGGTCACGTTGGCCCCGAGTTTGGCGAACGTCGTGGAGAGTTCCATCCCGATGTAGCCGCCGCCGACGACGACGAGGTCGTCCGGGACGGTCTCGGCCGCGAGGGCGTCACGAGAGGACCAGACCTGCTCGTTTGCGAAGTCGAAACCGGGAATCTGGATGACGCGCGAGCCGGTTGCGATGATGCAGTGTTCGAACTCGATGGTCTCCGAACCCTGTCCCTCACCGCCGTGGGCGATGCGGACGGCGTTCTCGTCTTTGAACCGCGCGGTTCCTTCGATGAGGTTGACGCCGTTTGCTTTACAGAGCTTTTCGACGCCGCCGGTGAGTTGGTCCACGATGCCGTCCTTCCAGTCGCGCAGTTGCGACATGTCAACGACGGGGTCGGCGTGGATACCCATCTCTTCGGCGTGACCCGCCTGATGGGCGAGGTCGGCGCTCGTGATGAGCGCCTTCGAGGGGATACAGCCGTAGTTCAGGCAGGTGCCCCCGTAGGCGTCCTTCTCGACGAGCGTCGTGTCGAGTCCCTGCTGTGCGGCGCGGATGGCGGCGACGTAGCCGCCCGGACCCGCACCGATGACGAGTACCTCGGTTCCGGTTGCGATGTCTCCGACGACCATTATTCGAGCACCAACAGCTTGGGGTCTTCGAGTAGTTCCTTCACACGGTTCGTGAAGCGAGCACCCTGTGCGCCGTCGACGATGCGGTGGTCGAACGAAAGCGAGAGTGTGAGAACCTTTCGTGGCACGACTTCACCGTCAACCACACGTGGCTTGTCTTTGATGGCTCCGAGCGCGAGAATCGCCACTTCTGGGTAGTTGATGATGGGCGTCGCGTACTCGCCGCCGATGCCGCCGATGTTGGTGATGGTGAAGGTACCACCGCGCATCTCTGCGGGCGAAATCTTGCGGTCGCGGGCCTTCTGGACCTTCTCGTTCATCTCGTCTGCGAGTTGGAGCATGCCCTTGCGGTCGGCGTCGTGGACGACCGGGACCATGAGACCGGCGTCCGTCGCGGCGGCGACACCGATGTTGTACTCGTCGCGGAGGACGATTTCCTCGTTCTCCTCGTCGAGTTGGGAGTTCATGTACGGGAAGTCCTTCAGCGCCGCGATGACCGCCTTCATCACGAACGGCATGTAGGTGAGCTTCGTCTCCTGTTCCTCGGCGACGGGCTTGAGCTGCGAGCGAAGTTCGACGAGTTCGGTCACGTCCACTTCGTCGTGGTGCGTGACGTGCGGCGCAGTGTACTTCGACTGCTCCATCTGGTTGCCGATAGCTTTGCGGACGCCCTTGTAGGGGACGCGCTCGCCAGCGGCGGGACCGGCTTCGGCGGTCTCGGTCGCCGCAGTACCTGCCTCGGCTTCCGCAGAGACGGCTTCGGCGTCCGCGGCCTGCGCCTGTTGCTGGGCCTGTGCGTACTCGCTGACAGCCTCGGGCGTGACGAACGCCTCGCCGTCGCGCATTTCGGTCGCGGGAACGGCGTTGAGGTCGACGCTCTTCTCTTCGGCCAGTGCACGGGTTGCGGGCGCGGCGAGGGTCTGCTGGCGGTCAGCGCTCTCTGCTACTGCCGCAGTGCCCTCGTCGCGCTTTTCGGTCGCGGACTCTCCGTTTATCTCGACGTTGCGCGGACGGCTACTCTCCGCTTCCTCGGCAGCCTCGGCCGCCTCGGCGGCCGAACGAACGTCGCCTTCGGTCACGCGACCGCTCGGACCGCTGCCGTCGACGGACGCGAGGTCGACGTCGAGTTCCCGGGCGAGGCGTCGGACGCTCGGCGAGGCGAACACGCGCCCGCCGGATTCGGCTTCGCCGCTTTCCTCCGCGGCCGGTGCTTCGGGTTCTGCCTCAGCCTCGGGTTCGGCTGTTTCGGCCTCTTCTTCGCCACCGACCTGAATAGTGATGATGACGTTGCCGACGGGGACCATTTCGCCCTCTTCTGCGAGTAGTTCTTTGACCGTCCCGTTGAACGGCGAGGGAACGTCGACGAGTGCCTTGTCGGTCTCGACCTCTGCGAGTACCTGGTCCTCAGTTACTTCGTCGCCCGGTGCGACGTGCCACGTTACGAGTTCGCCTTCTGCGACGCCTTCACCGACGTCGGGGAGTTTGAATTCCTTGAGCGCCATTGTTTCAGAAGTTCACCGCCTCACGAATACCTTCTTCGACGCGGGCGACCGAGGGGAGGTAGTAGTCCTCCAGTGCGTACAGTGGGTACGGCACGTCGTAGCCCGCGACGCGCTTTACGGGCGCTTCCTGGTAGAGAAGCGCCTCTTCCTGAATCGTCGCCGTAATCTCGGCACCGAGACCGCCGTTCTTCGGAGCCTCGTGGACGACAACCGCGCGACCGGTCTTCTTGAACGACTCGACGACGGTCTCGCGGTCCATCGGCGAGATGGTGCGAATGTCGACGACTTCGGCGTCGATGCCCTCCTCTTCGAGGTTCTCGACCGCTTCGAGCGTCGGTCGCGTCATCGCGCCGTAGGTGAACACCGACACGTCCGTCCCTTCGCGTCGGACGGCGGCCTCACCGATTGGCACGGTGTAGTCTTCTTCGGGAACCTCACCGCGGAATGCGCGGTAGATGAGTTTGGGTTCCATGAAGATGACCGGGTCGGGGTCGCGAATCGCGGAGATAAGCAGCCCCTTCGTGTCGTAGGGCGTCGAGGGAATGACGACCTTCAGTCCGGCCTCGTGCGCGTAGAACATCTCCTTGGATTCGGAGTGCGACTCCGGCGCGCGGATGCCGCCACCGTAGGGTGCGCGAAGCACCATCGGGAGCGTGTAGCGCCCGCGGGTTCGGGTCCGGTACCGCGACATGTGACTGATAATCTGGTCGTATCCGGGGTACATGAAGCCGGAGAACTGAATCTCGGGAACCGGCTTCAGGCCCATCGCGGCCATGCCGACGGCCGTGCCGACGATACCGGACTCTGCGAGGGGCGTGTCGATGACGCGGTCGTCACCGAACTCGTCCCAGAGACCCTCGGTTGCGCGGAAGACGCCGCCGTTTTTGCCGACGTCCTCACCCATGACGAGCACCTCATCGTCGAGGTTCATTTCGGTGTAGAGACCGTCCCGTACTGCCTGCACGATAGTAAGATTCTGCGCGCTCATTCTCTGAGGAACCCTTCGTCGCCAACCTTCTCACGGAGTGCTTCGAACTCCTCGCGCTGTGCACGAATCTCCGGTGTCTGTTCGGCGTACGCGTATTCGAACATCTCGCTCGGGTCCGGACGCGGGTCGGACTCGGCGGCCTCGATAGCGTCTGCAACCGTCGCCTCGATATCCGACTCGATATCGTCGATTTTCTCGTCGTCGAGTCGTCCAGTCTCGCGGAGGAACGTCTCCAGTCGCGGGATGGGGTCTTTCGCTTTCCACCGCTCGACTTCCTCGTCGTCGCGGTAGACGGTCGGGTCGTCAGCAGTGGTGTGTGCGCCGAAGCGGTACTGGACTGCCTCGATAAGCGTCGGCCGAAGTTCGCCCTCGTCGGGGTTCTTCGCTTTGTCCAGCGCCGCCTTCGTCACGGAGTAGACCGCAAGTGGGTCCATGCCGTCGACCTGAATACCGTCGAGGCCGTAGGCCGTCGCCTTCTGCGCGATGGTTTCCGATGCCGTCTGTCGTTCGCGCGGCACGGAAATCGCCCACTGGTTGTTGTTACAGAAGAAAATGTTCGGGGTGTCGAAGACGCCCGCGAAGTTCAGCGCCTCGTGGAAGTCTCCTTCGGAGGTCGCCCCGTCACCGAAGTAACAGAGGACGCCCTTGTCGGTTTTACCCTGGAGTTTGAGCGCCCACGCAGCACCCGTCGCGTGGGGAATCTGCGAGGCGATGGGAACGGCGGGTGGGAGAATGTTCGCATCCTCCGGCATCTTGTTACCCTTCTCGTGGCCCATCCAGTAGAGAAGCGTCTGTTTCAGTGGGAGGCCTCGAATCAGCGCGGCACCGTGTTCGCGGTAACTCGGAACCATCCAGTCGTCTTCTTCGAGTGCGATGGCACTGCCAATCTGTGCGCCTTCCTGTCCCGACAGCGGCGGATACGTCCCCATCCGTCCCTGCCGTTGGAGACTTACCGCCCGCGTGTCGAAGTGCCGGGCGAGACGCATGTTTCGGTACATCTCGACCAGTGTTTCGTCGTCGATGTCGGGGACCTCACCGACGACGGCCCCGTCCTCGTCGAGTACTCGTACCTGGTCCTGTGGGTCACGTTGAAGCACGCTCACGGGAGAACCCTCCTGTTCATGGCAAAATCGACACCCGCCGCCGTTATATTGTTTTCGTATATAATTTACTTTGACTCGGAATACCTCCCATCCTGCCGTGCTATGTAAACTCACACGGGACAAAATTGGACATTTTCACTCCTAAACGATTCTTCCTGATGGTCGTTAGCGTGAACCCACACATCACCGAGAGATAATCGGAAATATCGACAACGTTGCAAAACGTATCCGGGGTTGACGAGCGAGCGCCTCGGAATCGTAGCCGAGTCATTCGTGAACCAGTGGCGTCCGGTTTTGTCGCCCGGTTTTGTCGCCCAGTTCTGTCGCCCAGTTCTGTCGCCCAGTTCTGTCGCCCGCTACTGCCCGGCGGCTGCACGCGCTGTCTGCCGAGCCTCTTCGACGCTCGACCCCTCTCGGAGAAGTGCGTCGACGAATAGCTCTCCGGCCTTGTACGACGACCGGACCATCGGACCGGACGCACAGTAGAGGAAGTCAAGTTCCTCTTCGGCGACCTGTCGCCACGTGTCGAAGGTGTCGGGGTGGACGTACTCGAACACGTCGAGGTGGCTCCGCGACGGCTGGAGGTACTGGCCGAAGGTCACGATGTCTACGTCGGCCTCGCGGAGGTCCGAGAGGGTCTGGTACACTTCGTGAGCGTGCTCGCCGAGACCGAGCATAATCGAGGTTTTCGTGTGGATATCGGACTCGTCTGTCACCTGCTGGAGCACAGAGAGGGACTGCTCGTAGCCGGCGCGGCGGTCACGAATCGGCCACTGGAGTCGTTCGACCGTCTCGATGTTGTGGGCAATAACGTCGGGACCGGCGTCGATTATCTTCCGAACGTGTTCTGGCTCACCCTGGAAGTCGGGAATCAACACCTCGACGAGGATGCCGGGGTCGCGGCGTTTAATCTCGCGAATCGTCTCCGCGAAGTGGCCTGCCCCCTGGTCGGGGAGGTCGTCGCGGTCTACGGAGGTCAACACGACGTAGTCGAGTCCGATTTCGGCGACCGCGTCGGCGACGTTCGCCGGTTCGTCGGGGTCGAGGGGTTCCATCCCGCCCGTCGTCACGTCACAGAAGTTGCAACCGCGCGAACACCGGTCGCCCATGAGCATAAACGTCGCCGTACCCGGTCCATCCTGCCCGCTCCAACACTCGCCGAGGTTCGGACAGTTGGCCTCCTCACAGACGGTGTGGAGGTTGCGGTCCCGGAGCGTGGATTTGATGTCGGTGAAACGCCGGCCGGATGGCGGTCGCATCTTCAACCAGTCTGGCTTCCGCCGCGTGCGCATGGTCAGTTACTTTCGAGGCGACGGGGAAAAAACGTGAGGATTACCCTGTTGTCAGTCGGATTAGTGACAGCACTGACGACGGTGATACGCGAAATCGCCAAACCGACCCCGATTACCTCCACTCGTACACTTCACTCGAAACCGTTCAAACGGATACGATAGGTGTGGAAAAGAAAACGTTTGACTCGAATACATCATAACTTTCCACCATCGTGCATGTACGACCGTGCTAGATGTATCATTAGACTGAAAAACTTATATTTGAGTAAATATTTCCACCGAGTATGAACTGGAAACACCGCCGCGATCTGTCGAAGGTCGAATCGAAGAAGCGAGAGGCCACCGCGGGAACGGACTGGTCGTTCATCGCTGCTCTCGCTATCGCCGCGTAAGGCACTAATTAGCCGCTCTCGGCCCCAACCTGTCCCGTAACCGACTTTTGAATTTTCGCCCGGAAAGCGACGGCGTCGGATGGAGAAACGCCTTTCCCCCCGGACGACTCGGCTTGGTGTATGACGCTCGTCTTCGCCTCGCGCCCGATATCGACACGCACCCGGAGGTGCGCCTCGTGAAAGTCGCCGAGGCGGTCCCCGAGTTCGCCGATGCGTTCGGGTTCGAGGAGTTCAACCGGATGCAGCGGGAGGCGCTGCCCGCCATCCTCGAAACCGACCACAACGTCGTCGCCTCCGCGCCCACCGCCAGCGGGAAGACGGCGCTCGCCGAACTCGCCATCTGCCGGACGCTCCGCGACGAAGGGACGGCGCTCTTTATCGCACCGCTGCGCGCACTCACCACCGAGAAGGAATCCGAGTGGGAACGCTTCGAAGAACTCGGTTACTCGGTCTACGTCGTCACCGGCGAGCGCGACCTGAACCCTCGCCGAGCGGCCCGCGCGGACATTCTCGTCATGACGCCGGAGAAGACGGACTCCGCCACGCGCAAACACGACTCCGCGCGCTACTCCTTTATCGAAGACGTGGACTGCGTCGTCATCGACGAGGTTCACCTGCTCGATTCGGAGACTCGCGGCGGCGTCCTCGAAGTGACCGTCTCGCGGATGCGACGCATCTGCGACCCGCGCATCGTCGCGCTCTCGGCGACCATGCCGAACATCGACGACGTGGCGGCGTGGTTGGACGCGCCCGACGAGACGACCTTCGAGTTCGGTGACGACTACCGACCCGTGGACCTCCACGCGGGAGTCAAAACCTACACCCACGGCGAGAACTCCTTCGCCGACAAGTACCGCCGACTCTACCGGGCGTTCGACCTCGCCGAACCGCATATCCGCGACGGCGGCCAGTCGCTCGTCTTCGTCTCCTCGCGGCAGGACGCGGTTCGCGCTGCCGCCAAGGCCCGCGACGAACTCGCGAAGCGTGACGTTCCTATCGGCGCTCGCGGCGACTACGACTTCCACAACGAGGCGAAGGAACTGAGCAACGACTCGCTGCGAAAGGGCGTCCTCGACGGCGTCGGCTTCCACCACGCCGGACTCGCCCGCGACGACCGCGAAGCCGTCGAGGAGTGGTTCAAGGAAGGCAAGATTCAGCTTCTCTTCTCTACGTCCACGCTCGCGTGGGGCGTGAACCTCCCCGCCCGCTGTGTCGTCATCCGCGACACGAAACATCACGACCCGCTCGAAGGTGAGGTCGATATCTCGCCGCTCGACATCCTCCAGATGCTCGGGCGCGCAGGTCGTCCCGGCTACGACGACGTAGGATACGGCTGGGTCGTCTGTGACCACGCCGACCAGAACAAGTACCGCCGCCTGCTCCGCGAGGGCAAGGAAATCGAGTCGCGCCTCGCCGAAGACCTCGATTCGCACCTCAACGCCGAAATCGCGATGGGGACTATCCGCGACCTCGACGACGTTATGTCGTGGTTGGAGACGACCTTCTACTACCGCCGGGCGCAGTCGAACCCGGCCGCCTACGACTTCGAAGACCTCCGCTCGCGCGTCCGCGACGTGCTCGACCGACTGGTCTCCCGCGGCTTCGTCGAGATGGACGACGACCTCTCCATCGACGCGACGGCGCTCGGCCGACTCACTTCGAAATATTACCTCCGACTGGGGACCGCGACCCGGTTCTCCACGCTCGCCAACCGCGACCGAATCTCTGCGGACGACATCCTCGAAACGGTCGCCGGCGCGGCCGACTTCCGGCAGGTCTCGGCCCGACAGTCCGAAGTCGACGCCGTCGATTCCGTCCTGACCGGCGTCTCGACCGAACTCGAAGACGGACCGCGAAAGGTGCTCGCCATCCTCCACGCAAGCATGGCGAACTCGACGCCGAGCGAACTCCGGAGCGACGCGTGGGTCATCAAGCAGAACGCGCTTCGACTCCTCTCGGCGCTCCGCGAGTTCCTCGACACCTTCGCGGACGCCCGCACGGCGAATCTCGCAAAGCGTGTCGAAGCACGCGTCGAACACGGCGTCAGTAGCGACGCCGCGGCACTCACGGCTGTCGACGGTATCGGCCCCGGCCGCGCCCGAAAACTCGCAACCGGAGGTCTCTCGTCCCCGGCCGACGTGGTCGACGCTGGCGAAAAAGAACTGACTCGCGCGGGTCTCTCGCAGGGTGTCGCCGAACGCGTCGTCAAGAGCGCGAAGAACCTCCCAGCCCCCGAACTCGACTGGGGCCAGTTCCCCGATTCGGTCACCCGCGGCGAGAGTAACATGCACGATATTCGCGTCAAAAACAGCGGTGGCGGCGGCTCTGTCGGGGTTCGTGTCACCGTCAACGGCGTCGAGATGTCGGCGAAGACGTGCTACCTTTCGGACGACGTGACCGTCCCGGTCGGCGTCTTCGGCGCGAAGGACGACGAACTGGAGTTCGTCGTGGAAGTCACGTTCCCCGACCTGCCGCTGCTCCCGATTCGGGAGTCGCGGACGGTTCGGGTGGAATAACAGCGGCTTCATTTCTTGCCGGTCTGCCGACGTCACTCTCGTTTTCTGTGATTCTCCCGCTCGAAGACGCCGCTGCAAGGGAGCGTTTCAGTTCGAATCAGAGCCCAATCTTCACTTTCACTCCGCGTATGGCGAGGGTTGTTGTTCAATCCACATGACTGTCAATTGTCGTTATGTTGCAACCCCCCCCCTCGAAATTTCCGAAACAGAGCAGTACTGGTTACGGAGTCGAGACGTAAGCGACTCCCCGAAAATCGGCGGCGACGGCTACTTCTCTGACCACGATGTTATCCGCCCAGAGAACGTCGAACCCGCTGACTTACCACCGACGGACAGCGAGGCTGTTCGGGAACTCGACTGCGAAGCGCTCGAAGCCCAGAAAACTATCGGTAAGTGGCAAGTCACAGGGTCGGCAGAACGAATCGAAGCGTTGTGGCCCGAACTCGTTGCTGACGCGGAGGCGGGGACCATCTGGGCAGTGAAGGCGATGACCGCGTACGGCTACGAGGAACTCCCGATGGACGACGACTACATTCTCACCGTCTACACGCCCAACTACTTCGACCGAGACGACGTTGATCGAGTCAGAGAACACCTCCGAGACGAACACGGCGTCACCCACGAACTCTACTACAAACCAGATATCTACACCACGAAGGGTATCGTTGCCAGCACAGCAGCAGAATTCGGGCTTTCGGCACCCGCTAGATATATCGAATAGCTCCGTCGGAACTCCGTTTCGTCGGCATCTCCCCGTTTAGTTTTCACCGAGCAACGCCGCCCGCAACTCCTCCGGCCCGTCTACGATTTCATCCGCTAGCGATAGGTCCAACTCCGCGTTGTGGTCGACGCGGTAGGCGATTGTGTACGCTCCCGACCGGGCGGCCGCCTCGATGCCGTTGACCGAGTCTTCGACCACGATGCAGTCTTCGGCCGCAACGCCGAGTTCCGCGGCGGCGTGCTCGTAGATGTGTGGCTCCGGCTTTCCGGGCTTGTCGATGTCGTCGGCGGAGAGCACGAGGTCGAGCGGGCCGAGGTCGAAACGTTCGCGGACCGTCGAAATCCACGCTTGCGGGGCCGACGAGACGATGGCGGCCTTCTTGCCCGCCGTGCGGAGGTCCGAAAAGAGTGCTTCTGCGCCGTCCATCAGGACGACGTTCTCGCCGTAGAGGTCCTCCGCATTCTCGTGGTACGCCGCGATGAACTCGTCTTTCGAGACGGTTGCTCCGTACTGCTCGTCGAGATACTCGTATATCTCGCGGAAGCTCATGCCCGTGATTTCCTCGTGGGCGGGGTCGCCGGATTCGATGGCCTCGGCGAACACCCAGTCGTCCTCGAAGGCGTGCCAGTACTGCTCGGAGTCGACCAACACACCATCCATGTCGAACAGCACGACGTTCGCGTCCATGCCTCGCCCTGTGGCGCGACCGACCAAAGTCCTTCGTGCCGCGGCATGCCTGTTTAACCTTCGCGCGAAGGTTGAAGCGCGAACCCGAGACCATCCCCGCGCATGGAATCTATCCGCGTCTTCGCCGGAGACTGTACCGTCCACTTCGAAGGCTCCCGCGACCGCACCCAGCGCGGCCGGGTCGTCGTCGTCGTCAAGCCCGACCGAACCGTCCTCGTCCACGACGTATCCGGTTACCAACCCGTCGCGTGGCTCACCCGTGCCGACTCGCTGACCGTCGAATCCGGGCCGGGGTCGTTCGGTCTCGTCGCCCACGCGGGCGAGCAGGTTCTCACCGTCGAGTCCAACGACGTGACCGGTCGTGCCGAGTACCCTGCGAGCGAGGCCGGCATCCCGGTCGGTTCGCACCCCAAAACCGGTGAGCCGTTAGTCCGGACAAACGGGGCCGTCGTCGGCCTCGACTCGGGAACCGAGTTCCGACTCCCCGCCGGTGCAACCGTCCTCGACGAGACGTGCGACGACTGCGGCCTGCCCCTCATGCGCACCGAGCGCGGAGCGACGTTCGAGGTCTGTATCGACCGTCAGTGCGACCCGCTGGACGACCGCGTGAAAGACCGATTCGACGGGGAATGGTCCTGTCCCGACTGCGACTCGCCGATGCGAATCATTCGGCGAAGTGGTCGCCTGCTGGCCGGGTGTGACGCGTATCCTGAATGCGAGACTGCCTTTTCGGTCCCGGCGGGCGTGGTCGTAGACGACTGCGAGTGCGGCCTGCCGGTGTTCGAGACGGAGCGCGGCCGGCGGTGTCTCGACTCGACGTGTGAGTTCGCATGACTCGGGAGAGAGCGCGTCGTCCGTGGCCCCGGCGGTGGCGACAGGGCCGGCCTGCAAACCCCGCTGCCAGCATCGCAGTTCCTTTGTCGTCGGCCCGCCCCGATTCGAGTATGCAAGGACGCCTCGAAGACGGCATCGTCCATCTCCCGGGCGATGCCCGACAGCGCTTCCACGATTCGCGCGGGTACGGGAGACCGACCGGCGGCAACGACCTCGAAGTCGCACCCGTCGAGGCCGCCCACCTGCTCTCGCGCGGCGATATCGACGGCGTGGACGGGATGGGTCTGCGCGAACTCCTCGCGCGCACCGGCACCACGCTCGATTTCGTCGTCTACAAAGACCTCCGCGACCGCGGGTTCTACCTCTCTCCCACCCGCGAGGGATGGCCGGGTGTCGACGACACCGGGGGCGCGGATTTCCTCGTCTACCCTCGCGGAAAGGGACCGTGGGATGGCGATGTCGAACACCGGGTGCGCGTCGTCGGCGAACGCGAGTCCATCCCGGTCTCGTCGCTCGGCGACGTGGTACTCGCTATCGTCGACGAGGACGGCGACCTGACGTACTTCGACACTGAGGGCTTCTCCCCGGAGGGGACGGCCACAGAAGACCTTCCGACCGGTCTCGACGCCGAACTCCTGTCGGACCGCGCACTCGTGTGGGATGGCGTGGACCGCCTCTACCAGAACGGCTTCTTCGGGCAGCGCCTCTACGGCCGCAACGCCGACAGCGGCCCGCTTCAACTATCGCTCCTCGAAGCCGCGTATCTCGCCCGGCAGGATTCGCTCGCCATCGACGAGACCGACGTGGTCTCCCGCGGCCACGACGTGGAGGGCGACCGATTCGACCGCAGACTCGCGGTTTACGCGATGCTCCGGGAGCTGCAGACGGTCCCCAAAAGCGGGTTCAAGTTCGGCTCCGATTTCCGTGTCTACACCGACTTCGAGACGGTTTCGGACCTCTCGCACTCCGAATTCCTCGTGCGCGTGGTCGCGCCCGAACACACGTTTGTTCCACGGGACCTCTCACTTGACGTTCGCCTCGCCGGCGGTGTCCGCAAGCGAATGGTTTTTGCGCTAACCAGCGCCAAGGGAGAGATAGACTGGCTTTCGGTCAGTCGGCTCACGCCATGACACGAGACGAACCCGCGGAGCGAATCCGCACCGACGGAGGCACAGCGCAGGGAGCAGACGACGTTGCTCTCGACCCGTGGGGCTCGTCAACCATCGCCGACTACCGGAAGTTGTTCGAGGAGTTCGGCATCGAGGAGTTCGACGAGGTACTCGACGAGGTGCCGAACCCTCACTACCTGATGCGACGGGGTGTCATCTTCGGCCACCGCGACTACCGACGCGTCCTCGAAGCCATGCGCGACGGCGACGACTTCGCCGTCCTCTCGGGCTTCATGCCGACCGGTGACCCCCACATCGGCCACAAACTCGTCTTCGACGAAATCATCTGGCACCAACAGCAGGGTGGCGATGCGTACGGTCTCATCGCCGACATGGAGGCGCACTCCGCCCGCGGCATCGCGTGGGACGAAATCAACGAACACAGCCGCGATTACCTGCTGTCGCTTATCGCACTCGGGTTCGACCCCGAAGAGGGCGAACTCTACCGGCAGTCCGACAACGACACGCTCCAGAAACTCGCGTTCGAACTCGGCGGGAAGGCAAACTTCTCCGAGTTCCAGTCCATCTACGGCTTCGACGGCGAGACCAACGTTTCGCACATGCAGTCGGTCGTCACGCAGATGGCCGACATTCTCTATCCGCAGTTGGACGACCCGCAACCGACGGTTATCCCGGTCGGCCCCGACCAGGACCCTCACGTCCGGTTCGCTCGCGACCTCTCGACCCGGATGCGCTTCTTCAAGGTGACCGATGCGTTCGCGTCCTTCGAACTCGACGACGCCGAGCGCCCGGTCGTCGCCGCGGCCTACGACGCCCGCGAGGAGTTCGCCGAAGACGTTGACATGCCGCGGTGTGGCGAGGCCGCCGAGTGGTTGGCCGACGCCGACCTCGCCGAACTCGGCATCCTCGCAGACGAGTCAGTCCGCGAGTCGGCGGTCGAAAAGCTCGAAAACGCCGGGATGGAACCGCTCCGTCCGCGAATTCGGTTCTTCGCTCGACAGGCGACCGACGAGGCGTTCGAGGCACTCATCGAGGAAATCGAGGGCGAAAAGCGCCGGTACGACCAGCACATCGACGCCTTCGACCTTGACATCGAGGCGGCCGAAGACCTCGCCCGCGAGGTCGAAGCCCACCACGGCGGCTACGGCTTCATTCCGCCGTCGTCCATCTACCACCGCTTCATGACCGGCTTGACGGGTGGCAAGATGTCCTCGTCCATTCCGGCGAGTCACATCTCGCTGCTCGACGACCCGGAAGACGGCTACGACAAGGTCAGGTCCGCGACGACCGGCGGTCGCGACACCGCCGAAGAACAGCGCCGACTCGGCGGCGAGGCCGACAAGTGCCCGGTGTACGAACTCTACGCCTACCTCCTCACCGGCGACGACGACGAGTTCGCCAAGAGGGTGTACGACGAGTGTGTCGGCGGCGAGCGACTCTGCGGCGGGTGCAAGGAGCAGGCCGCGACGCTGATGCGCGAGTTCCTCGAAGACCACCACGAAAAGCGCGAAGAGGCAAAGGAAGTCCTCGACTCGCTCGATATCGACCTCGAATCTGAGCGGCGGGGTGTGGCGGCGGAGCACTAAGCGAGGCCACACTCCGACACACCGCCGACCGACTACAACTCTACGTCTTCTCCGACGCCGTTCTCTATCGATTTCTCGTACAGATATTCCGCCGTCGCGGCGTCCAGAACCGCTGAGCCGACGCTTTCGACGATTAGAATCTCGTCGTCCGAGTCGCGGCCAACACCGCCTTCGAACACGCCCGAGAGCGGAATCAAGTCGGATTCCGTGAGACCGGATTCGCGCACGTCGCCGATGTCGGCGACTTCCTCGGGTACGTCCGCGAAGACTCGACTCGCCCGGTCGAACGTCGCGGGGCCGAGTTCCTGCATTTCGCCGGTGTAGGCTCCGATGGCGATGACGAGCGTTCCGGGGTTGAGCCACTCGGCAGCAAAGGCTGGTTCCGTACTGGTGGTTGCGGTGACGACGACGGTCGACTCCGAGACGGCAATTTTGGGTGAACTGACTGCCTCCGCGTCGATGCCGTCGTCTCGAAGGTCGGCCGCGCACCGCTCGCGCGAGACGGTCGGCGAGTAGATACGGACGGATTCGACGTCGGTCGCGGCGGCGATGGCGCGGGTCTGCCACCGCGCTTGCGTTCCTGCGCCGAGGACGCCGAGATGGACGGGGCCGGTCGATAGATACGTCGCGGCCAACCCGCCGACACATCCCGTTCGAGCGTTGGTGATAGTCGTTCCGTCGAGGAATGCGAGCGAGAGACCGGTCCGCGCGTCGTTGAGGACGACCTGCGCGTTCACCGTCTGGAGACCGCGGGCGGCATTCGCCGCGTGGACGGCGGCGAGTTTCGTCGCGTACACCTCGTGGCCGTGGATGTACGCCGGCATGGTCAAGGCGGTCCCGAGCGGCGGGCGGTGGTCGTGTTCGACGGCGTCGACATCACCCGTTCCGCCGTCGATGCCGATGCCGACCGGGAAGTGGGGTCTTGACGGTCGCTCGACTTCGTCGTGGCCCTGTTTCACGAACGCTTCCTCGACGACTGGGAAGAGCTCTGGAAGCGAGAGAAGTCCGCGAACGTCGTCCGCTGAGAGAATCTGAACCATATGTCATCTACTCGGGGATGTCTGGTGAACGTTTCGCGCATTGCTGCCGTGTCACACATACACTCATATCGGTGGGCGGAATCAGAGACGACTATGCACGTCCTCATCGTCGGCGGCGGTGTCGTCGGACTCGCTTGCGCCCACGCCCTCGCCGACCGCGGTGCCGAGGTCACTGTCTGCGAGGCGGGGACACTCGGCGGCGGCAGCACGGGGCGGGCCGCCGGCGGGATTCGAACGCAGTTCTCCACGCGCGTGAACGTCGACCTCTCGCTCGCGAGCATCCCCGTCTGGGAATCGTTTGCCGACGAGTTCGGCGTCGACATCGACTATCGACGACCGGGCTATCTTTTTCTTGCACGAACCGAGGAGACGGCAGCGGCCTTCCGTGAGAACGTCGCCATGCAGACCGAGGCGGGTGCGCCGAGTCGCCTCTTGGACCCCGAGGAGGCCCGCGAGTACCTGCCCGAACTCCGAGCCGGAGAGTTCGTCGCGGCGACTTACTCGACCGCCGATGGCATCGCCGACCCGCACTCGGCGGTACAGGGTTTCGCGGGTGCAGTCCGGGACGCTGGCGGCGATATCCGAACGAAAACGGCCGTTACCGGCCTGTCTCGCCGGGACGACGGCTGGCGAGTCGCGGTGGAAGGCGAAGACGAGTCGGGCGACGAGGGCACGAACGGAGACGAGACCATCGACGTGGATGCCGTAGTCGTCGCGGCGGGTGCGTGGTCCGGTCAGGTCGCCGCCCTCGCGGGTATCGACCTGCCAATCGCTCCGCGCCGTCGGCAGATTGCGGTCGTCGAACCGGACGGCGACCTTCCCGAGGATGCGCCGCTTACTATCGACCTCGATACGGGGTCGTATTTCCGCCCGGAACGGGCGGGGACCGCCATCGTCGGCGGGCACTTCGCCGATTCGGACCCGGACGTCGACCCCGACCGGTTCGACGAGTCGATGGACGTCGAGTGGGCGCTAGAGGCGACAGAGCGAGCCGACGACTGTGCGGCGTACTTCGGTCCTGAAACGCGAATTCGAAACGGGTGGGCCGGTCTCTACGCGGTGACGCCCGACCATCACGCGATTGTGGACGAGGTAGAATCTGGGTTCGTCGTCGCCGCGGGCTTTTCGGGTCACGGCTTCCAGCACGCACCGGCAACTGGGGAGGCCGTCGCCGACCTGTGTCTCGGCGAGGACGCCTGTGAAGTGGACGTGTCCACGCTGTCGCTCGACCGATTCGAGTCGGGAGAGACGCTGCAGGAACGGAACGTGGCGTAGTTGAACGGGAGGATTACGCGCTCAGGTTGACGACGGCGCGGAGTTCGCCGAGGACGCGAACCGGGTCACCGACGTCGCGCGACGCGAGCACGCGATACCTGTCTTCGTCCTCGACGACGCGGTAGGTCAACTCGCCATCGTCGAACTCGTATGTGGGTCGTGACTGGACGAGGATAGCGTCGACGTCGTCTCTGTCGTCCGGGCGGTTCGGCGGTTTGACGATGAGTGACGCCTCTTCGCCGAGGCGAATCGTAGAGAGTGTCGTGTCCAAGCCTCGCATTCGTCTTCGTCGCCCGTGGGTCGTCAATCAACAAGAACGTATCTGCTTTCGGACCGGAAATAGAATTGACAGGAATGGCCGACGACCAGTGGACGAAATTGCGCTGAAACCCGTCCTGCGCCTGTCTCTGTCACGTCAGTGTCAGACGTAACTCCGGGGCTGAACGTGACGCACCGGGCCGGACGTGACATCTCTTCCCACAATTCCGGAACCGTTTTGAGGGAACGCGGCCACCTCGAAAATATGACTCTCGAACCTGTCAGTCATGGTGTCTGCGCCACTCGCAAACCGGCTACCGACGGGTTCGGATTTTTCTTTCTGGCCGCTTGAGGTCGGCGGACTCCGCTTCGGCGCGACCGCGCCCAGCGGACGAAACCGACCCATTCGGTCAGACTCGCCAGTTCGGCGAGGCTTCGAAACTGCTAACCGACCACCAGACGGCTAACGCGACAACGAACCAGATGCGACTTCCGGAATCACAGGTCGCGGTGTTGAACGCCGCGAGCGCCACAGACGAACGGACGATAGCACAGCTAGCGGAGGCGACGGACCTGAAACCCGAGACGGTGACGGGTGCGGTCTTCGACCTGCGCGACGACGGTCTCGTCTCGGTCACAGAGACTGTCGAAGAAGACGTTGAACTAACCGACGAGGGCGTCGAGTACGCCGAAGACGGCCTTCCCGAGGTTCGACTCTACCGCGCCGCACTCGACGTCGGCGACGGTGATTCGGTCCAGATGGGACAGGTCATCGGTGCCTCCTCGCTCGGCGGCCCGCAAGTCGATATCGCCCTGTCGAACTTCGCGCGAAAGGGTTACGGCCGCATTGACTCGGGTGAACTCGCGCCCGACGCGGACGCCGACCCCGACGCGGACGAGGAAGCCGCCGCACTCGCGGCCCTCGCTGCGGGCGACGACGTCGACGCCGACGTGCTCGACCAACTCGAATCGCGGAACCTCGTCGTTCGCAACGAGCGAACCATCCGTGCCGTCACCCTCTCCGACGAGGGCGTCACGGCTCTGATGGAGGGTATCGAGGCGGCCGAGACGGTCGACCGACTCACGCCCGAGATGCTCACCTCCGGCGAGTGGGAAGACGTCGAGTTCACCGAGTACAACGTCGAGGCCGACGCGCCCGAGGTGCGCGGTGGTAAGAAACACATCCTCCGGCAGACGGCAGACCGCGTGAAGGACGTGCTCGTCGGCATGGGCTTCGCCGAGATGGAAGGCCCGCACGCCGACGCGGACTTCTGGATTAACGACTGTCTGTTCATGCCGCAGGACCACCCGGCGCGCACCCACTGGGACCGTTTCGCCCTCGACGTGCCGCCGATGGAGGACATCCCCGAAGACCTCATCGACCGCGTTCGCTCGGCCCATCTGGAGGGTGTCGGCGACGACGGCGACGGCTACCACTCGCCGTGGTCCGAGGACTTCGCCCGCGCCATCGCGCTTCGCGGCCACACCACGTCCCTGTCGATGCGTTACCTCTCGGGACACGAAGTCGGCGAGTTAGAACCGCCGCAGCGGTACTTCTCCGTCGAAAAGGTCTACCGTAACGACACGCTGGACCCGACGCACCTGCTCGAATTCTACCAAATCGAGGGCTGGGTGATGGCCGAGGACCTCTCGGTGCGCGACCTGATGGGCACCTTCGAGGAGTTCTACTCCCACTTCGGCATCACGGACATCCAGTTCAAGCCGCACTACAACCCCTACACGGAGCCGTCGTTCGAACTGTTCGGCCGACACCCCGAGACGGGCGAACTCATCGAAATCGGGAACTCCGGGATGTTCCGCGAGGAAGTCCTCTCGCCGCTCGGCGTCGAGTGCGACGTGATGGCGTGGGGCCTCGCGCTGGAGCGTCTCCTGATGCTCATGTACGGTTTCGACGACATCCGCGACGTTCACGGAACGCTGTGTGACCTCGACCTGCTCCGCGAGACGGAGGTGCTCCGATAATGCCCGTAGTTGACGTTCAACCCGACGAACTGCGCCGCCTGACCGGCCACGAAGAGAAGTCCGACGAGGAGTTCAAAGACGACCTGTTCGCGCTCGGTCTCGAATTCGAGGGCGTGACCGAAGACGGGGCGTTCCAACTGGAGTTCGGTCCCGACCGCCTCGACCGCCTCTCGGTCGAAGGCGTCGCCCGCTCGCTTCGCTACCAGTACGGCGATGCCAGCGGGGTCGCCGTCCCGAAGACGAACGACCCGGATTGGACCATCGTCGTCGACGAGGCGGTTCCCGAAGAGCGCCCGTACGTCACGGGTGCCGTCGTCCGCGGCGTGGACTTAGACGATGCCGCGCTCGACTCGCTCATCCAACTGCAGGAGAAACTGCACGCGACGATGGGTCGAAAGCGCGCCAAGGGCGCTATCGGTATCCACGACCTGACGATGTTGAAGGGTGACGTGCTCTCGGAGAACGCCTCCGGCAACTCCATCACGTACACCGGAATCGAACCCGACGGCGACACCTTCGTCGCACTCGACTCCGACGACGAACTCACACCGGCCGAAGTGCTCGAACAGCACGAGACGGGGCGGAAGTACGCCGACCTCGTCGGCGAGTACGACCGCTACCCGGCCATCTACGACGAGATTGGTCTATTCTCGTTCCCGCCGGTCATCAACGGTCGCCGGACCGAGGTCTCGACTGAGTCGCGCGACCTCTTCGTCGAACTCACCGGGACCGACCAGTGGACCATCGACCGGATGTGCAACATCATCTGCTACGCGCTGGCCGCCCGCGGAGCGACCATCGAGGACATCGAAGTCCAGTACGAGGGCGGTACCGTCGCCAAGCCCGACTTCGAAGTCGAGACGAAGCGCGTCAGCCACGACCGCATCGAGACGGTCCTCGGCGTCGATCTCGAAATGGACGAGGTTATCGACCTGTTCGAGCGCTCCGGTCTCGATGCCGACGCGGAAATCGGGGAAGAGACGGTGTACGACGTCTCTATTCCACCGTACCGCGTGGACGTACTCCACCCGCTCGACCTCGTCGACGACGTGGGTCGCGCCTACGGATTCAACGAACTCGAACCGCGGTACCCCGACGTGGGGACGGTCGGACAGCGCCACGAGCGCTCCCGACTGGAAGATGCCGCCCGCACCTCGCTCGTCGGTCTCGGCTTCGAGGACCTGCTCAACTTCCACATGATTTCGGAAGGGGAGAACTACGAGCGCATGGGTATCGAACCCGGCACCGACCTATTGGGCGGCGGTGAACCCGTCTCTATCACCGAACCGTACAGCGAGGACTACACCATGCTCCGCTCGTGGGTCCTCCCGTCGCTTTCGATGGTGCTGGAGAACAATACCCACCGCGCGTACCCGCAGGACCTCGCGGAAATCGGTCACGTAGCCCATCGCGACGACGACGAAAACACCCGTGTTTCGGAGGCGCGACACGTCGCCGCCGTCCTCGCCCGCCACGACGCGACCTACGAGGATGCAAAGGGGCGACTCGCGGCCCTGTGTGGTGACTTCGACGTTGAACTGGAGACGCCGCCGACCGAACACCCGTCGTTCATCTCCGGTCGGACCGCCGCGGTCGTCATCGACGGCGAAGAAGTCGGTATCGTCGGCGAACTCCACCCGGAGGTCATCGTCGAACATGACCTCGAACTGCCGGTCGCGGCGTTCGAATTCGACCTGTCGGCGCTGCAGTAAGCGCTTCGGGTGGCGTTTTTGTCTAGGTCTTTGCGCGGCGAGCGGAGCGAGTCGCGGACACAGGTGTGCGCGTGAATAGCCTAATCCTTCGCTTACTACCGCTCGTGAGCGTAGTTGTTTGCTCTCTGACTGGTGTGGGCCGCATGGTGGTCTGTCCAACCGCTATAGGATAACTTGCAGTAATTTACAATTCTCCGCCATTCCTTTCGTGCATTTGGTCAGAATGCGATAGAAACCTTTAGGATGTAACTCGTCACGCTTTTCGTATGAACGATTATGAACTACACCGCGAAACGCTCGCGGTGACCCATGGTGAACGCGGCCAGCTGCCCGCGCCGGGGGTCGAGGATGTTACTGTTCCGGTCCACCTCTCGTCGACGTATTCGATTCCCGACGTGGACCCAGACGCGGACCTGGAGACGCTCGACCCCGACGCGGGCGAGTACCTCTACTCGCGGTTGTCGAACCCGACGCGGAATGCGCTGGAACACCGGCTTGCGGCACTCGAAGGTGGCGAACACGCGCTCGCGTTCGTCTCCGGGACGGCGGCCATTGCCGCGACCATGACGGCGGTGGTCCACCCCGGCGACCACATCGTTGCGTTCGAAGACCTCTACGGTGGTACGAAGACGATGCTGAACCGCCTGTTCGCCGAGCGACTCGACGTGGACGTGACGTTCGTGGACGCGACGGACACCGAAAACGTCGAGGCCGCAATGCGCGACAACACGCGTCTCGTCTGGATGGAGACGCCGTCGAACCCGCTCATGCACCTCTGTGATGTCGAGGCCATTGCGGCCATCGCCGACGAGTGGGACGCCGTCTTCGGCGTGGATAACACCTTCCTCAGCCCGTACTTCCAGAATCCGCTGTCGCTCGGTGCCGACGTGGTCGTCCACAGCACCACGAAGTACCTCAACGGTCACTCCGACTCTATCGGTGGTGCGGTCGTCACCGACCGCGACGACATCATGGACGAACTCGCGTTCCTCCAGCGTGTCGGCATGGGGTCGATGCTCTCGCCGTTCGACTCCTATCTGACACTTCGCGGTATCAAGACGCTTCCCCTGCGGATGCGCCAGCACGAGGAGAACGCGATGGAAATCGCGCAGTACCTCGAATCCCACGACGCTGTCACGCGCGTTCTCTACCCGGGTCTCGAATCGCACCCACAACACGACCTCGCCGCCCGCCAGCAGTCCGGGTTCGGCGGCGTCCTCTCGTTCGAACTCGACACCGACCTCGACGGGACGGCCGAGTTCCTCGGGAACCTCGACGAGTTCCCGCTCGCGGTCAGCCTCGGCGGCGTTGAGAGCCTCATCGAGCACCCGGCGACGATGACGCACTCGCCGCTCTCACAGACCGAACGCGACAGACTCGGCATCTCGGATTCCTTCCTCCGACTGTCCGTGGGCGTCGAACACGTCGATGACCTGATTTCGGACCTCGACGAAGCGCTGTCGACGGTCTAAAGAGAAAAGCGAGAGTTCCACGGGTCACCCGACCCGTGGTCGTTTACGGAGACGCCACTGTTTCCGCTCTTCGCCCGCTCGAATTCCGTTGCATCGGGCATCTAACCGAGGCGTTTAACAGTCCGCCCGGCAGTAGGTACGCCAACGCAATGCCGAGCGGAGAATACGACCCGGAAACCGTCGAGGCGAAGTGGCAAGAGAGGTGGGTCGACGAAGACCTGTACGCGTACCCAGAGCGTGCGGTAGACCCCGACACTGTATTCTCTATCGACTCGCCGCCGCCGACGGTGTCCGGGAGTCTCCACTGGGGCCACGTCTACGGCTTCACCCTCCAGGATTTCGTCGCCCGGTTCAACCGGATGCGCGGCAAGGAGGTGTACTTCCCGTTCGGATACGACGACAACGGCATCGCGTCGGAGCTCCTGACCGAGGACGAACTCGATATCAAACACCAGGACTACGAGCGACGCGAGTTCCAGAAGCTCTGCCGTGAAGTCACCTCGAAGTACGAGTCGGAGTTCACCGAGAAGATGCAGAACCTCGGTATCTCCATCGACTGGGACCAGACCTACCAGACCATCTCGCCGGAGGTCCAGCGCGTCTCACAACTCTCGTTTATCGACCTGTACGAGAAGGACCGCCAATACCGCCAGCGAGCCCCCGCTATCTGGTGTCCCGAGTGTGAGACGGCTATCTCACAGGTCGAGACCGAAGACGACGAGCAGCACTCGCACTTCCACGATATCGAGTTCGGCGTCGCCGATTCGGACGAATCGTTCGTCATCTCCACAACGCGTCCCGAACTCCTCCCCGCGTGTGTCGCCGTCTTCGTTCACCCCGACGACGACGAGAACGAGCATCTCGTCGGCCAAGAGGCGACGGTCCCGCTGTTCGGCCAGCAGGTTCCAATCCTCGAAGACGAGCGCGTCGACTTAGAGACGGGAACGGGTCTCGTCATGTGCTGTACCTTCGGCGACCAGACGGACATCGAGTGGTATCAGGCACACGACCTGCCGCTTCGTATCGCCATCGACGAGTCCGGCACGATGACCGAGGAAGCGGGCGAGTATGCGGGCCTGTCCGCGCACGAAGCGCGCGAGAAAATCGTCCCTGACCTCGAAGATTCCGGTGCACTTCTCGACAAACGTGCCATCACGCACGCGGTCAAAGTCCACGAGCGCTGTGACACAAGCGTCGAGTTCCTCGTCAAGGACCAGTGGTACATCAAACTGCTCGACAAGCGCGAGGAGTACCTCGAAGCGGGCGAACAGATGGACTGGTTCCCAGAAAAGATGTTCACGCGGTACAAAAACTGGATCGAGGGACTCCAGTGGGACTGGGCTATCTCGCGGCAGCGCTCCTCGGGGATTCCGTTCCCAGTCTGGTACTGCGAGGACTGCGAGCACGCCGTCGTCGCCGACCGCGAGGACCTGCCGGTCGACCCGCTTTCTGACGACCCGCCGGTCGATAGCTGTCCCGACTGTGGCAACGACGAGTTCGTCGCCGAAGACGACGTGTTCGACACGTGGGCGACCTCGTCGCTTACGCCCCTCATCAACGGTGGCTGGGACTGGAACCCCGAGACCGAGGAGATGGAACTCGAACGGCCCGAACTCTACCCGTTCGACATGCGCCCGCAGGGCCACGACATCATCTCATTCTGGCTGTTCCACACGGTCGTCAAGTGCTACGAGCACACTGGCGAGGTTCCGTTCGACAGCGTCATGATAAACGGGATGGTTCTCGACGAAAACCGCGAGAAGATGTCCAAGTCCGTCGGCAACGTCGTCTCGCCCGACGAGGTTCTGGAGAAGTTCCCGGTCGACGCCGCCCGCTACTGGGCCGCCGGGAGCGCCGTCGGCGACGACCTGCCGTACCAGGAGAAAGGTCTCGTCGCGGGCGAGAAACTGATGCGGAAGCTCTGGAACGCGTCAAAGCTCGTCGAGAGTCTCACCGAGGACGCACCAGCGGAGTTCGACCACGACGACCTACAGGAGATTGACCGCTGGCTTCTGGCCTCGCTCGACCGCGAACTCGAATTCGTCACCGAGAAACTGGAGAACCGCGAGTTCTCGAAGGCGCGCGACCGCCTGCGCAGTTTCTTCTGGCACACGTTCTGCGACGACTACCTCGAAATCGCCAAACAGCGAGTCCGCGAGAGCGACGACCCATCTGCGGCCTACACGCTCCGGACCGCCCACCAACGGTTCCTCGTCTGCTTCGCGCCCATCCTCGCCCACGTCACCGAGGAACTCTGGCGCGACATGTACGACGGAGCGAGCGTCCACGACCAGTCGTGGCCCGAACCGCTCGGTCTCGACGCCGACTTCGAGGCGGGCGAGACGGCGATGGCCGTCGTCGGCGCACTCCGGAAGTACAAAAGCGACGCGCAGCTCTCGATGAACGCCCCGCTCGACGAGGTCGAAGTCTACGGGCACGTCTCCGGTCTCGAAGCGGATATCAGCGGCGTGATGCACGTTGAGTCGCTCACCTCGACCGACGAGGAACCGCCTATCGAGTCCGTTATCTCCGGTATCGACCTCGACTACTCCATCGTCGGTCCCGAATTCGGCAGTAAGGTCCCGGATATCGAGGCCGCGCTCGCACAGGACGACTACGAACTCGTCGACGACGAACTCCACGTCGCGGGCGTCGAACTCGGCCCCGACGCGTTCGAGGTCAACGAAGAGCGCACCTACTCCGGTGAGGGCGAGTTCGTCGAGACCGAGGGCGCGCTCGTCATCGTGAAGAACGACGACTAAGCGCTCATCTTCCGTTTTTAACCGTCTGCGGCTCCACTATTGCGCCGTCAGTCGTTTCCGTCTGCACCTTGCGTCGACTGTTGATTGACCCCGAACGCTTCGAGCACCACCGCTGCGTCCTCGACGTGGGGAATCTCCAGCGGGTGGTTCTCGTTCGCATCGTCGCCGTCGACTTCCTCGGGGTCCGGCATCGTGAGTTGTACGTCGGGTGTCGACTCCACGTCCGTGTCGAACTGTAGCGTTTCGGTGCCGAAAACCGACGAGGCCAACCGAGCAACAGGACACCGACCGGAGCGACCGCGTTAGACACGAGGACCGCGAACGCTCCGGAGTCGTAGGGGGAGGGACGTCGCACAATCGGTCAACTGAATGGGAGGAAAAACAGACTTCGGTTCGCTTTCGCGGCTGCGAACCCGTTGCGGCCGACTTACAGGTCCGCGCCGACAGCGTCTTCAACCGAGTCGAATCCGTCTTGTTCGAGTCGTTCGACCAGACCGCGGTTGATGTCGCGGGCGATGCTCGGCCCCTCGTAGACCATGCCTGTGTAGAGTTGGACCATCGAGGCCCCGGCCCGAATCTTCCGGTAGGCGCTTTCGGTGTCGGAGACACCGCCGACGCCGACGATTGGCACGTCGGTTCGTTCCGCGATGAACCGGACCATCTCTGTCGCCTCTGACTCGATGGGCTTTCCGGAGAGTCCACCGCGTTCGGCTTGATTCGGATTCTGAAGCGAGTCGGGACGCGACGTGGTCGTGTTGCTCGCGATGATACCGTCTAAGTCGAGTTCGTCGACGACGTCGAGTGCGTCTTCGACCGCAGGGTCCGGCAGGTCGGGCGAGAGTTTCACGAGGAGCGGGTCGGCACCGGCGTCGACGAGCGTCCCCAGAATCGCCTCCAGTGAGTCGCGGTTCTGGAGGTCGCGGAAGCCCTCGCTGTTGGGACAGGAGACGTTGACGACGAAGTAATCGGCCCCGTCGGCGACACGCTCGTAGGTGTAGCGGTAGTCCTCTGGAGCTTCTTCGGTTGGCGTCACTTCGGAAAGCGCGAGATTGACGCCGACAGGGATGTCCGGGTGCGGGCCCGCGGACAGGCGCGCGCCGACCGCGTCCGCGCCCTCGTTGTTGAGACCCATCCGATTGATGAGGCCGTTGTCTTCGGGCAGGCGGAACATCCGCGGGCGCGGATTGCCCGTCTGGGGCTTTGCCGTCACGCCGCCAACTTCGACGTGGCCGAATCCGAGCGCCGCGAGGACGGTCGGCACTTCGGCGTTCTTGTCGAATCCGGCAGCGACACCGACCGGATTCGGGAACTCAAGTCCGAACGCGCTCGTCGTGAGTCGTGGGTCGTCGACGCGGTACCGTCGCTCGAGAAGTGATTCAATGGGGGTACCGCGGACTGTGGTGAGAAGCCCATGGATAGTCCCATGTGCGGTTTCCGGCGGGAGCGAGAAGAGAAGGGGTTTGGCGAGAGCGTAGGGGTTCATTGTAGTATCGTGTGCCATCCGCTGTCGGTGGAATTGTTTCGAGACGTCACGGTACACCCGTGTCAGAAGTCGTGTTCGACCTGTTCTGGGTCTGCCTTCTGGATGATGATTTTGCCGTCTCGAACACGAACGAATACCTCGTCGCCAATCTCCATCCCGGCGACTGCGAGTTCATCTTCGTGGAGGTTGACGTGGACGTTGTGGTACTCGCCGTTTTCGTCTTTGGCGCCACTCGGACTGAGCTTCTTTTTCCGGACCATCTGGGGGTCTATCCGTTGGTTCGCCGCAGGGAATACATAAGTGTTGTCTCCGTCTGCCCGCTGAGCGGTTATTTTCGCCTTATTATTACTCTCTCACGCGGACACCTATACCTTTCTTGACCTTTTTTTGACGGTCTCGTACGCACGAGTATATAAGTATAGTACCGTCGTCGGTCGAAAACGGCGATATATTTATGGCGTGCTATGTGGTTCATTGGCATAGAGGTGGAAAATCATGGTACGCGAGGACGGTAAGCGGAACTTTGTGCTCCGAAAGGAGGACGGTACAGAGACGAGTGTCTTCTCGGGAAGCATGCCACGACAGGCTGCGCTCAAAGCAGCACGTCGGCTCGACCCTCATGGCTCCGAAGACGAGGCTGAGTCGAATGCGACTGAGATTCGACTCCGAGAGAAGGGAACCGACAAGGTCCACATCTTCGACGCGTGGGCGTGGAACAGCGACGCACCCGAAGACAAACCCGGTTGGATGGAGGGGAAGATTACCAAGGGGAACGTCTCCAAGAAAGGAATCGAACACCTCGACGAGTAGCCCAACGGACGTTCACGTTCAACTTCTTATCGTGCGTACGCACGTGAGGCAAAATATACTCGCCAGTCGATACGCCTTTCACGACGGCACTGTCAATTCCGTCTGCGCGACCAACACCCGGTCAGACCGTACGTACAAAGCGGGGGATGAACGGCCGGCCTCCAGTCGCGCGATATTGACCGCTGAGAGATATCGTCGTTTTTTCCGCAACCCCGTCATGAAACTGCATGACGAAGCGCCCTCGGTTCGACGGCCTTAAATGTAACCGTGGCATTGGAAGTAATGTGAAGAAGCGCACGGGGGCACTCCCCCCGAAGGCTTCGTCCGAACGCCCTTTCGACCCAACGGTCGTCTGGCGCCCACCGGGATGATACACCTTCCCGGGGCTGCCAACGATACGACGGCCTTAAGTGGTCCAAGGCATTTCGGAATAATGCGAACGACACACCGCGATTGCGGGGCGATTCAACGCGTCCCGCCTCACCGGATGCGACCGAACTCGGTTCGATGGGTTTAAACCCATCAATCGCCTCGGTTCAAATCCGAAGGACATGAGGATTCCGCCCCTGCGGTACGCCGCAAGACGGTATCTGATGTTAGCCCTAGTAGTTCGGTGACATCCGAACGGATGTCATTCGAACTCGGACCTTTGAACGGTGATTTGACAGCAATACGCTGCCATTCACCCGCCAACACCCCGCGACCAGGTTTAAATGGTCGCGACCCATTCCGGTTGATCCTGCCGGAGGTCATTGCTATTGGGGTCCGATTTAGCCATGCTAGTTGCACGAGTTCACACTCGTGGCGAAAAGCTCAGTAACACGTGGCCAAACTACCCTACAGAGAACGATAACCTCGGGAAACTGAGGCTAATAGTTCATACGGGAGTCATGCTTGAATGCCGACTCCCCGAAACGCTCCGGCGCTGTAGGATGTGGCTGCGGCCGATTAGGTAGACGGTGGGGTAACGGCCCACCGTGCCAATAATCGGTACGGGTTGTGAGAGCAAGAACCCGGAGACGGAATCTGAGACAAGATTCCGGGCCCTACGGGGCGCAGCAGGCGCGAAACCTTTACACTGCACGCAAGTGCGATAAGGGGACCCCAAGTGCGAGGGCATATAGTCCTCGCTTTTCACGACTGTAAGGCGGTCGAGGAATAAGAGCTGGGCAAGACCGGTGCCAGCCGCCGCGGTAATACCGGCAGCTCAAGTGATGACCGATATTATTGGGCCTAAAGCGTCCGTAGCCGGCCACGAAGGTTCATCGGGAAATCCGCCAGCTCAACTGGCGGGCGTCCGGTGAAAACCACGTGGCTTGGGACCGGAAGGCTCGAGGGGTACGTCTGGGGTAGGAGTGAAATCCTGTAATCCTGGACGGACCACCGATGGCGAAAGCACCTCGAGAAGACGGATCCGACGGTGAGGGACGAAAGCTAGGGTCTCGAACCGGATTAGATACCCGGGTAGTCCTAGCTGTAAACGATGCTCGCTAGGTGTGGCACAGGCTACGAGCCTGTGCTGTGCCGTAGGGAAGCCGTGAAGCGAGCCGCCTGGGAAGTACGTCCGCAAGGATGAAACTTAAAGGAATTGGCGGGGGAGCACTACAACCGGAGGAGCCTGCGGTTTAATTGGACTCAACGCCGGACATCTCACCAGCTCCGACTACAGTAATGACGGTCAGGTTGATGACCTTACCACGACGCTGTAGAGAGGAGGTGCATGGCCGCCGTCAGCTCGTACCGTGAGGCGTCCTGTTAAGTCAGGCAACGAGCGAGACCCGCACTTCTAATTGCCAGCAACAGTTTCGACTGGTTGGGTACATTAGAAGGACTGCCGCTGCTAAAGCGGAGGAAGGAACGGGCAACGGTAGGTCAGTATGCCCCGAATGAGCTGGGCTACACGCGGGCTACAATGGTCAAGACAATGGGTTGCTATCTCGAAAGAGAACGCTAATCTCCTAAACTTGATCGTAGTTCGGATTGAGGACTGAAACTCGTCCTCATGAAGCTGGATTCGGTAGTAATCGCATTTCACAAGAGTGCGGTGAATACGTCCCTGCTCCTTGCACACACCGCCCGTCAAAGCACCCGAGTGAGGTCCGGATGAGGCCACCACACGGTGGTCGAATCTGGGCTTCGCAAGGGGGCTTAAGTCGTAACAAGGTAGCCGTAGGGGAATCTGCGGCTGGATCACCTCCTAACGACCGAGACCACCCCGACGGGGTGGCTCAACGCTGATTTCCGAGTTCACACAATGACACCCGTTCGGACACCTTAGAACTACTAGGGCTAACACGGGCCCATAGCTCAGTGGTAGAGTGCCTCCTTTGCAAGGAGGATGCCCAGGGTTCGAATCCCTGTGGGTCCATAGTAAGCAGTACTCCACTCCCGAACAATCGTGCCCCTTAAGTGGGGCAAGACAGTTCGGAAGAATGGATACTGACGACAGATGCACCATCCCGCGCAAGCGTGGTTGGGAAGGGTCGAAAACACGCCTCGGCTATCTCCGAGGGTGTTTGATGAAACCGTGTGTACGTGCAATCCAGGCGTCCACTGGACCCGTTCTCCGGGTCACAGTGACTATATCAACTGGCTACTGTGCCAGCTGGTGGATAGCTCGGCTCGAGAGCCGATGACGGACGTGCCAAGCTGCGATAAGCCTCAGGGACCCGCATGGAGGGAAAGAACTGAGGATCTCCGAATGGGAATCCCCACAGCAATTGCCTAGCGCAATGGGGAACGTTCCGAATTGAAACATCTTAGTAGGAACAGGAAAAGAAAGCAATCCGCGATGTCGTTAGTAACGGCGAGTGAACGCGATACAGTCCAAACCGAAGCCTTCGGGCAATGTGGTGTACGGACTACCCATAACGGACCTGGAATTCACACGAAGTCTCCTGGAACGGAGCGTGATACAGGGTGAAAACCCCGTAGTGTGAAGGAAAGATCCCGGGGTTGTTCCAGAATAGCGGGGGTTGGATATCCCTCGTGAATTACGCAGGCATCAACTGCGAAGACTAAACACTCCTCGAGACCGATAGCGAACAAGTAGCGTGAGCGAACGCTGAAAAGCACCCCGAAAAGGGCGGTGCAATAGGGCTTGAAATCAGTTGGCGATAGAGCGATATAGCATACAAGGTCGTCTGACGAATGACCTAGAAGCGATTCTACAGTAAGACTCAGACGAAGCCGATGTTATATCGTACGTTTTGAAAAACGAACCATGGAGTGCATCTGACTGGCGAGTCTAAGGGGAGAACCCCCGGAGGCATAGGGAAACCGATACGGCCGCAGTCTTTGACCAGGGCCACCGTCTTCAAGGGCGGGGAGCCAACCGGATGCGACCCGAAACCAAGTGATCTACGCCGGAGCAGGGCGAAGCGTGGCGAAAGCTGCGTGGAGGCCCGTTAGAGTTGGTGTCCTACAATACCCTCTCGTGACTCTGGTGTAGGGGTGAAAGGCCCATCGAACTTGGCAACAGCTGGTTCCAACCGAAACATGTCGAAGCATGACCTCTGATGAGATAGTCCGTGAGGTAGAGCGACCGATTGGGAATCCGGCCTCCGAGAGGAGTTCGCTTCCCTGTCAAACTCCAAACTTACGGACATCGTAGACTCAGGGAGTCCGGTGTGCGGGGTAAGCTTGTGCACCGTGAGGGAGACAACCCAGAGCCAGGTTAAGGACCCAAAGTGTGGATTAAGTGTGATCGAAGATTGTCTCGAGCCCTAAACAGCCGGGAGGTGAGCTTAGAAGCAGCTACCCTCTAAGAATAGCGTAACAGCTTACCGGCCGAGGTTCGAGGCGTCGAAAATGATCGGGACTCAAATCCACCTCCGAGACCTGGCGGCGTGCTATTTAGCACGATTCCGTAGGTTGGCATACTGCATGGACGGAAGTACGGGTGAGAACTCGTATGGACCGTGCAGCAACGAAAATCATGGTCTCAGTAGCAGCGAGAGTCGGGTGTGAACCCCGACGACCTTACGCGCAAGGGTTCCTCGGCACTGTCAATCAGCCGAGGGTTAGTCGATCCTAAGTCTATCCGTAATTCGAAATAGATGAAAGGGAAACTGGTTAATATTCCAGTACCTTCTTGCAATAAAAGTCGACGCTTTAGGAAACACCGAGCGGGGCCTTCGCCCCGTCGAATCACCGAACTTCGTGGAAGCCGTAATGGCACGAAGCGAAAGAATGGTGAGATAGGGAAACTCGGCGGTACCTAGAGCCCGTGAAAAGACAAGCAAGAAGCTCGTACCGAGATCCGACACAGGTGCGCTGGCAGAGTAAGCCAAGGTCTGTCGGGATCAACCGACGTTAGGGAATTCGGCAAGTTAGTCCCGTAAGTTCGCGATAAGGGATACCTGCTCTTGATAGAGCAGGTCGCAGTGACTCGGACGCTCCGACTGTCTAGTAACAACATAGGTGACCGCAAATCCGCAAGGACTCGTACGGTCACTGAATCCTGCCCAGTGCGGGTATCTGAACACCCATTACAATGGGACGAAGGACCCGTCAACGGCGGGGGTAACTATGACCCTCTTAAGGTAGCGTAGTACCTTGCCGCTTCAGTAGCGGCTTGCATGAATGGATCAACGAGAGCGTCACTGTCCCAACGTTGGGCCCGGTGAACAGTACGTTCCAGTGCGGAGTCTGGAGACCCCCAAGGGGAAGCGAAGACCCTATAGAGCTTTACTGCAGGCTGTCGCTGAGACGTGGTCGCTAATGTGCAGCATAGGTAGGAGCCGTTACACAGGTACCCGCGCCAGCGGGCCACCGAGGCAGCATTGAAATACTACCCGTTAGTGACTGCGACTCTCACTCCTGGCGGAGGACACCGGTAGCCGGGCAGTTTGACTGGGGCGGTACGCGCTCGAAAAGATATCGAGCGCGCCCAAAGATTTCCTCACGCGAGTCGGGAACTCGTGGAAGAGCGCAAGAGCAAACGGAAGTCTGACAGTGACATTCCCAACGAGTGTCGCTGACGCGAAAGCGTGGTCTAGCGAACCTACGAGGTTCATTCATGGGACCCGTAGATGACAGAAAAGCTACCTTAGGGATAACAGAGTCGTCACCCGCAAGAGCACATATCGACCGGGTGGCTTGCTACCTCGATGTCGGTTCCCTCCATCCTGCCTGTGCAGAAGCAGGCAAGGGTGAGGTTGTTCGCCTATTAAAGGAGGTCGTGAGCTGGGTTTAGACCGTCGTGAGACAGGTCGGCTGCTATCTATTGGGGGTGCTAAGGAACTTGACGTGAACGTTCGTATAGTACGAGAGGAACTACGAATGGGTGCCACTGGTGTACCGGTTGTCCGAGAGGGCAGTTGCCGGGCAGCTACGCACCGCAGGGTAAGAGCTGAAAGCATCTAAGCTCGAAACCTACACGGAAAAGAAGTTCCACTGAGGTCACTCGTAGAAGACGAGTTCGATAGACTCGGGGTGTACGTGTCGAGGCAACGAGACATTAAGCCCGCGAGCACTAACAGACCAAGCCACATTCATACGCACTGAACCCGTGAGAACGGGTCCAGGCGCAAACTGGATTGCACGAACACACGATATATACGGCCCGTCCGATACTGGTGTATTGACAACGGTTCGATTCCGTTGGTCGGTATTACGGCGGCCAGAGCGGTGAGGTTCCACCCGTACCCATCCCGAACACGGAAGTTAAGCTCGCCTGCGTTCTGGTCAGTACTGGAGTGAGCGATCCTCTGGGAAATCCAGTTCGCCGCCCCTACTCATATAGCCCACTGGACAATGTCCAGTGGGCTTTTTTCATTTATAGCGAGCAGTCAGACTGCTCGCACATACTACTCACCCCCCAGCCGCAGCACTCGGTACCTGTTCAAGTGGTGAAAACCCCCGACACAGGCCACACACCGTCAGGCTTAAGCACAAGACTGCGATACGATTAACTGCGCCAAGGTGGCAGAGTTCGGCCTAACGCAGCGGCCTGCAGAGCCGCCCGCCGCCGGTTCAAATCCGGCCCTTGGCTTTCTTCAGTTACGTTATCGTTCCGAGAGCCACTGCGTCGCTCTCGACACACGGCTGTCAGTTTTTGTTCTTTCTCAATTCCTGCATCGACACAGCCTAGAGAGACATCTATCAGCCATCAATAACATAACAGGAAGTACGCGAAGAAACACACAGACGTATCGGAAGCAGTGGGGTCTCCCCCATTGCCCTCACTGCAAGAGCCGTGCTTCGAAATCGGTCTTCGAGTTGTGGTCGTCGAGTTCGTGGGCGAGTTCTAGTGCTTTGAGTGCAGTCTTCCGTTCTCGAACCCGGGCTTTGACGGCCGAAAAACACTCCGCAGCACGTTCGAGTGTATCGAGTGCATCCGAAGGTTGTCCAACGGTACAGAGTGCATCGGCTAACTGACGAAGACAGCGTCCCTCGAGGACTTTCGTGGGGGCCACTTCGACGGCTTTTCGGAGGTGAGAAAGTCCGTTCGTTGTCTCTCCCGTGGCAACGAGAACAAGCCCAAGCGCTGCATTTGCACGAGCCTCCGGTTCTTGAGCCGAGTGTTCCGCTCGGTCGAGTACCTCCTCAGCGAGGGCTTGAGCCCGTTCTCGTTCCCCGCGCTGGAGGTGTGCACGAGCGCGGATTGCTTCGACCTCGATTAGCTTCGATTCGTTTTGTTCGAGTATATCGCTCGCGATGTCAACGTGTTTAAGTGAAGCGTCGGCCTCGCCCATATCAAGTAGTACTTCGGCGAGACCGTGATGGGCGCATCCGCGAACCCACTCGAGTTGTTTATCGTCCAATGTCTCGACGAGTTCTTCGTAGCGTGCACGTGCATCGTCAAGTGTACCACGTTCGAGCTCGATTCGGCCGAGGTTATTCGATGCCAATGCTGTACCCATTGAATCGCCGATCTTCCGGCGAATCGCTGTTGCCTGCTTCAGATATCGTTCTGCTTCATCTAGCGTTCCATCTTCGAGTTCGATACGACTGAGGAGATCGAGGCTGATTGCTTCTCCCCACAGATACTGGGCCTCCCTTCGCAGCTGAAGACTTGTCTGTGCGTGCTCGCGTGCCTTATCGTACCTCCCCAGTGTCACTTCAACCTGACCGAGGTTTGCGAGTGTACTCGCAACTCGTGCGTCGTCACCGACAGTCCGGCGAAGCGCAAGTGCTTGTTCATACTGTGTTTTTGCGGACTCTGGATTGTCGGTTTGCGCCTCGATACTACCAAGCGCATTTAACACGTCGCTTCGCCCGACAGCATCGTCTATCTGCTCAAACCGTTCGAGCGCCTTGTATGTGCTTTCGCGTGCACACTCGAACTCTCCACGATATCGCGAAACTTCGGATATCCCAGCAAATCCGTCCGCGTGCGCTTGAATGAGCATCTCCTCGTCGAACACGCTATCGTCGAGTTCGATGAGCGATTCGAACTCACGCTTTGCCCGGCCAAGCTCTCCACTGTTTACGAACATCCGGGCGCGCCACCGTCGGGCGTCCAGTTGAAGTTCGGGATCGCAGGCACGAGGGACAGCAACGTCCGAATAGTCCGTCTCGGCGTAGAGTTCCGAGAGCGTCGGCGTGTTGACGCCGAGTTCGAAGACGTTTCGAACGAGCCGGTTACCCCACGTCGTCGGGTCGGATTCGATGGTCCGAATGATGTCGGCAGTGCCGCCGAACACCGACTGGACGTTCTCTCTCGCGCGTTCGTCGTCGACGAGCGAAAAGAGCGCACTGAGACAGCGCTCGAATCGCCGTCGTGCACGTCGCTCGGATTCGAGGTCCAACAGTCGTTGAAGGAAACGAGTGGACCACGTTTCGTGGACTGCTCGGACCCGTTCGGCCTCGTCGTCTCCGAAGGCAGAGTAGAGAACTGACCGTTCGAGTGCGTCGAGTGCGTCTTCTACGACTGATTCCTCTTGCCTTGAAGACGACAGTGTATACGCGAGAGGGAGGTCGACGCCGACACCCGAGGCGTTCAGCAGGTTCACGAGCACACCAACGTCGACTGCGAGTTCGTCATCGATACGTTCGAGACTTTCGTAGACTTCGTCGATGTCGTCGAGGAGGCTCGTCGGTGCAGCGTCGCCATGAGTGCTTGGTTCGACGTACCGAGCCAGTCGGTGGAAAAAGAGATACATCTCTCCAGGGGTGAGTTCGTCCTGGTCGCTCGGGTGAAGTTCGTCCGGGTCGATGTCGATACGTTTGCCGACCGTGGTTTCGAAGTGTTCGACGATGCGTTCGCGCTCGCGAGCGTCGACGCCCGGAACGGACAGCACGTCAATCGATTGGGTTCGGTGTGATTCGAGGCGTGCAGACCCCCGAAGCGTACCGTCTCGCCACTCGTTTTCTCGACTGTCGAGGAGGAAGGTCACTTGGTCATCGTCGGCGAACTCGCGAACGAGTTCGAACACCGCGTTTGCCTCGTTTCGAGTCGCGTCTTCGACGACGACGAGGACGTGTCCGGGCGTTTCGGCGAGGTACGACCCGAGATGTGCAGTCGCAGTGAGTGGTTCCCGCTGGCCGCTTTTCCGGTAGAGGACAGGGCCTTGCTCTCGCTCGTACCACCGGCAGGCGACGGACATACACACCGTACTCTTTCCTGCACCCGGCGGTCCGATGACGACGTGGTCGTTACTCGCTCGAAGCCGAGCGAATAGCTCGTCGGTTACGTTCTTTCGCCCGTCTTCGGTTTGCTGCTCGCGGTCGAATGCGTACCCGGCACGAACTTCACCGAGGTCGAATCCCGCACGCCAACAGGCCAGGGGTGGCGAAACACCGACCCGGTCGAAGTACGCCGGAGAGAGCCGAACGAGACCCTGTGATTGGAGTGTCGTCGGGAGCTTCGCACCTCGAATGCCCGTCCCTGTGGTATCGACTTCGGGCGCAACGGTCGTCGTGTTCGTCTCACCAGTGAGTGTTTGGTTCGCTTTGTCGGCGAGTGCTTGGTCCGTTTTATCGGCGAGTGCTTGGTCCGTTTTATCGGCGAGTGCTTGGTCCGTTTTATCGGTGGGTTCTCGATTGGCTGACTCGCCGGACCGTCCGTCGTTGACCTCGCCATCAACTCGGCCACTCAGGTCGAACGGAGTCGCTGCTTCCCAGAGCGATTGGACGTATTGACGGGTCCATGTCACGGCCCGTTTTGTCGTGTTCCGTATCACACACTGAATCTGTGCGGCGTCGCTGTAGACGACGATAGTCACGTGTGGAACACCGTCGAGCGCTGTTTGTGTGATGGCGAACGGGGGAACGTCCCCGACGCGGGGTTCGCAGTCGGGCACGGCCTGTATCGTTTCGAGAAGCTCTGGGAACTCTCGCCAGATGGCGGTGATAACTGACTCGGGCACGATGAGCCGACACGAGTGCCCATCGGTAAGCCACTGCGTGAACTGTTCGATGAACGTCTGACTCGGGAGGTATGGGAACACGAACGTCCCATGGTTCGTCATCGACAACCTGTTTCCAAGCGCGTCGAGCGGGTGGGACGCTGGAGTCGCAGTGGTCGAGTCGTCGGCCCCGAGAAGCACGTCGACTGGTAGCGGATACGAAGCAGTCTCCTCGGCGACGAACGAATCGAATTCGAGGACATCCTGTGCGTCTGTGTAAAACGACCGAATCAGGGCGACGAGGTAGCGTCCTTTTAGTGACGTAGTGTACCCGTTCTGTACATCGAGAACGAGTCCGGACGTGATGAGGTCGCGAATCGCCCGGTCGACAGTCGACCGTGAGTACGGGAGCGCTTCGGTTAGTTCGCGTTTGTCGAGCGTCCCCTCGTCTAACGTGTCGAGGAAGTCGAAGCGGTCGGAAACGAGTTCCAGTTGGTCTGTCATGCGGTCGTCATTGAGCATCACAGTTTGTCTCCACCCTGTACCCAGTACACGACAGGCCCGGGGCTCATGTTACTGTTTCTTCGCCTGATTGTCTCAAAACCCTGCCTGTTTCGTGACCGTCCGCGGGACACCCTCCGTATTTTGGGTGTGGTTGGCTCGCGGTGGCTCCGAGAGACGGTGGCATGCTCCGAGGAAAAGTAATCATTATACGCCGCGTGGCCCATCCCGAAACCATGCAACGACGCGCCGCGGCTATCTCCGTCGTGTTCTTCCTGGTCATCGGTGCCGGTGCATACTCACTCATCGCGACTGCATCGACGCCGTCGATCAGTTTCGAGAACCCCGAGTACTCGCTGGCACAGGGAGACGAATTCTCTGTCCCCAACAGTGACCAGACGTTCACAGTGTCGTCTATTACCGAGGAAGAGGAATCTGGCGGCCACGGTGGTGGCACCACAATCGTCCGCTCAGGTGAACTCACCTACGTAAACGACTCTGCCCGTTTCACCGAGACGTGGGACAACGCGAGCACGATTACGCTCGCCGGCACGGACTACCGTGTCGAAGTCCCGAACGCCTCCAACCCGAGCGAGGCGACGCTGGTCGAGATTCGAAACGACACGGCAATCCTACAGAACGACCCGAACGCCGACAACCAGACAGTCACCCGAAACGGTGAGCGCTACGTCGTCGTCAACGGCTCGACGCTCGTCCCCGCCGGAGAGTACTTCCCGGCCAACGAGACGCGCACCGTCGCCGAGGGCGACTCATTCACCTACGACAACCATTCGGTCACCGTCGCCGCTGTCGAGACGAGCGGCGTGACACTCGAATGGTTCGCCTCCGAAGAAAAGAAAATCGAGGTCGGTAACGAGGCGAACGTGACGCTCGACGGCCAGAAGTACCTCGCGTACTTCCCCGCGGGCGGCGAAGAGATGGTCCTGACCACGAACTACGATAGCTACGAGCGGCAAGTGGTCGAGATCGAGCAGTTCCACGAGACCGAAAACGGTCTGTGGGGCATCGCAATCGTCTCGTTCACGGCTATCGTGTTCCTCATCGGTCTGGCGTTCCTCCCGTCGCGGTACTGAACGCGCCGCCGTCTCACCGTTTTTCGCGTGTGTTGCCTACGCCGAGCCACGCGATTCCCACCCCGACTGCGACCGACGAGACTGCCCCGAAAATCTGGAGGGCAGCAATGGCCACACCACCGCTTGCGTAGCGCCACGGCGCACCGACGAGCGTTCCGACTCCGACGAGAACGACGAAGACGCCGACTGCGATGACGAGCCACGCGCTCCATCGGGTCGCGATTCTACTACTCATAACCATTGCTAGTTCGCCGTATGAGGACAAAAATGGACGCGAGACGCGACTGGACGTGAGTGATAACTGAACAGCGAGACACAATCAGATGTGAGTGACAACCGAACGGCGAGACCGCAGGTACCCGAAAGAACGACAGACGACGGTTGACCTCCATTCGAGCCGAAGAAAACACTCGCCGGTGGAATTGTTGTTCGAGGTGAAATAGGGGGGTTCGACCGGCCTACCGACGGAGGAAGTCGAGCAGTTTGTAGTCGTGGTCCGGCGTGTAGGTGCGGAACAGGAGGCTGTTTGCCAGCACGGAGACCGACGAGAACGCCATCGCGCCGGCGGCGAACACCGGTTGCAGGAGACCGAGCGACGCGAGCGGAATCATCGCGGTGTTGTAGCCGAGCGCCCAGAACAGGTTCTGTTTAATCTTCGCGAGCGTCCCTGCGGAGATACGAATCGCCTTCACCACGTCCTGTGGGTCGTCGCGCATGAGCGTCACGTCCGCCGCTTCGATGGCCACGTCGGTCCCAGACCCGAGTGCAGTACCGACGAATGCGGCGGCGAGTGCGGGCGCGTCGTTGACGCCGTCGCCGACCATCATAACCTTGGTGCCGTCCGCTTGCAGTGACTCGACGGCGTCGGCTTTGTCCTCGGGGAGGACGCCCGCGCTGACGTTGTCGGGGGAGATACCGACCCGTTCGGCGACGGCGCGGGCGGTCCGTTCGTTGTCGCCGGTAATCATGTGGACAGAGACGCCACGTTCGCGGAGCGCAGTGACTGCCTCGGCAGCAGATTCCTTGACCTCGTCGGCGTCGGCGACGACACCGGCGAGTTCGCCATCGACGGCGACCAACATCGCGGTCTTCCCGTCGTCTTCGAGGTCGCGGAGGGTGTCTTCCGCCGGTTCCGGGTTGATACCGTCTTCGGAGAGGAGTTTGCGGTTACCGACGAGCACAGTTACTCCGTCGACGGTGGCGCGGATGCCGTGGCCGGGAACGTTCTCGAAGTCGTCCGGGTCAACGAGGTCGATACCTCGGTTCTCCGCGCCATCGACGATGGCGCGCGCGAGCGGGTGCTCGCTGTTTCGCTCTGCGGACGCGGCGTACCGGAGGACTGCGTCCTCGTCGAGGGTCTCGTCCTCGCCAGTCGTGACGACGCCCGACCCGTCGGCGGCGGGACTGATAGCGACCACGTCGGTCAGCGTCATCTCACCTTTCGTGAGCGTGCCGGTCTTGTCGAAGACGACTGTCTCCACGTCTTTGACGCGTTCGAGGATGTCACCGCCTTTGAACAGGACGCCGTTCTGTGCGCCGATGGCTGTCCCGACCATCGTTGCGGCCGGGGTCGCGAGTCCGAGGGCGCACGGGCACGCGATAAGTACGGCCGAGGCGAAGACGACGACGGCGAACTCGAACGTAGAGATTGCTCCGCCAGCGGCGGCCGGACCGCCAGCGATGAGTCCCCAGACGGGAAGCGACTGGATGAATCCGGCCAGCGCCTCGGGAAAGAGGAACCAGACTGTTCCCCAGAAGAGGGCGTTGACGATGACCGCCGGAACGAAGTACGCCGAGATGCGGTCGGCGAGGTTTTGAATCTCCGGTTGGCGGCCCTGTGCCTCCTTGACCATCGAGACGATTTGCTGGATGGCCGTTTCGGAGCCGACTTTCGTCGCTTCGACCACGAGGACGCCGTTTTGGTTCACCGTCGAACCGACGACTTCGTCGCCGGACTCTTTCGAGACGGGGACGGACTCCCCGGTCACCATCGATTCGTCGACCGCGGAATCACCGTCGACGACGACCCCGTCGGTTGGAATCTTCTCGCCAGGGCGGACTTTCATCCGGTCGCCGACTTCGACCTCGTCGAGGGGAACCTCGCGTTCGGTTCCATCGTCGTCGACGAGCGTCGCCGTGTCGGCTTCGAGTTCGAGAAGCGTCCGAAGTGCCTCCGAGGCCTGTCCTTTCGAGCGCGCTTCGAGGTAGTTTCCGAGCGTGATGAACACCAAGATGAGTGCGGCGGTGTCGAAGTAGAGGCTCCCGGCGAGGAGACCGACGAGCACGGCGACCGAGTAGAAGTACGCCGTCGACGACCCCATCGCGATGAGCACGTCCATGTTGGCGGTGCGGTTCTTCACGACCGCCTTGTAGGAGTTCACGTAGAACTCGCGACCGAGAACGACCTGCACTGGCGTCGCGAGGGCGAACCCGAGCCATCCAATCGGGATGCCGATTCCGGGAATCGTCTCGGGAAGCCCCGCGGTCGTGAATAACTCGACTGCGAGCATCCCCAAAAGCGGCAACGAGAGCACTGCGCCGAAGAGTGTCAGGCGCTTTTGGCGACGAATCTCCTCATTTCGAGCGGCGTCGCGGGCGCCTTCGGCTGATTCGCCGTCGTCACCCTCATCTTCGCGAACGGGCGCGTATCCGGCGTCTTCGACAGCCTGATAGAGGTCGTCGAGGCTCACGTCGGTCGGGTTGTACGTCACGTGCGCCTCGTCGGTAGCGAAGTTAACCTCGGCGTCGATGACGCCCGGAACCGATTCCAGCGACTTCTGGTTCGCGTCCGCGCAGTTCGCACAACTCATGCCGGAGATGCCGACGGTACGTGTCTTCGAGACTGCCTCGTAGCCCGCTTCCGAGATGGCGTCGTAGATGTCTCTGAGCGATACCTCCTCTGGGTCGTACTCCACGGTCCCTTCGTCGGTGGCGAAGTTGACCGTGGCTTCGGACACTCCGTCGAGTGCCTCGACCGCTTCCCCGACGGTGCGCGAGCAGTTCGCGCAACTCATGCCGCGGATATCCAGGTGTGTCGTTCGGCTACTCATGTTAGTTCTAGATACGTGACCCTCTCTTACCTCGATTGTGCCTTCGGAACCCAGCGGGAAGGGGCACCCGAACTTTCGATTCCAAACTTAACGAAACCGAATGCCATCGGCCATCCGACCCCCGCGGCCGTCTCAGTTTTCACTCGCCTGTGCGCCCGCTTCGAGTCGGTCGTACCGGTCTTCGAAGCGACCCAGACAGGACGAACAACAGAAGTGATAGAGCGTGCCGCCGATACGAGCGCGCTCACCCTCGCTCGTCACGGTGTTACCGCACTCCGCACACTCCAGCGCAAATCCGGTTCCGTTGACCGTCGGCGTCCACTCTGCGGACTCGACGAGGCTAACCTCGTAGTCGCGAACGGTCGAGAGGTCCAGCAGTTCGTGCAACTCGGCGCGAATCGAATCGCTGCCCAGTCTGGCGTGAAACGTCACGTCTCCGTCGGCGGAGACGAACAGGTGTTCGACGGGTTCGGCATCCCGCAGCGTGTCGCGTACGTCGTCGACAAATGCCGGACGGACGGCGAGTCGGACGAGGACGGGTGTGCCACCCGAGAGCGTGGATTGGTCGAGGTCGACGGTGAACCGCCGGATGACTCCCTCTTCGCGGAGGCGGTCGATTCGGTCGGAGACTGCTGGTGCGGAGAGGTCAACTTCGGCCGAGATGTCGCTGAACGGTCTCCGAGCGTCTTCGGCGAGGAGTTCGAGGATACGGAGGTCCGTCTCGTCGAGGTTGCGCATGGACCTCAGTTGGCACTACGAGGAAATAGGTGTTTCTCGGATTTTGCTTTTGATTCCAAAGTCGGCGTCCGCGAACACCCAATAAAACAAAAGGAAAACCGACTAAATTGAGAGGGGCGTACGTTGTATCGATGAGTACGACAATCTCAGTTACGGGTATGACCTGTGAACACTGTGAGCAACGCGTCGCAGAGGCACTCGCCGAGGTTTCGGGTGTCGCTTCCGCGACCGCCGACCGCGAGGCTGAAGCCGCGACGGTCGAAGGGGACGTTGACTCCGCTGACCTCGTCGCCGCCGTCGAGGACGCGGGCTACGAGGCGAGCGTCTGAAGCGGCCGACGAGTGCTTGAGTGCCCTACGAGCGTCTAAACGCGCTGTGCGTTCTTGAGTGCGCGCCGTATCGCGCTGTTTGAATTCCTCTCGGTTCGTCAGTTCGTGTCCCGATGCGTCGGCTTACGTAGTTATTCGATAGCTGGCAGAGGCACACCGGTACTTCGCCGGTCTCTCGTCTTCGCCGTCTCGGCGACCGTTTCGACGCGACTGTCGTCGTCAAAGACCGGGATGGGTGGAGGGGACCCGGCCGAGGTACGGGACATCTGGAACGAGGCATGTGTGCGTGGGGAAGTAGATACGGCATCGCAGGGAATCGCAGCACTGCCACGTTCCGAGTAATTGTATGGAGAATTGAATATTCAATCGCTGGGTTGGTATGTGAACTCCGGTCCTGATGGCCGTCAGTCGTGGTCATCGATGTCGCCCATCGCCTCGACGATTTCGCCGAGTAATTTGCTCTGTCCGCGACGGAGGTTCTTCGAGACGGCGGTCTTGGAGATGCCGAACTCGTCGGCGAGTGTTCCGAGGGTCGCCTCACGCGGGGTAGTGAAATACCCGGTTCTGTGGGCGGTTTCGAGTGTCTGACGTTCGACCGTCGACAGGGACCGACAGGCCTCTAACATCGACTTTGCCGGTCCCACGTGCTCGATGAGGTCGAAGTAGTCCTCGAACGTAATCGTCGCCCGCGACTCGACGGTAAAATCGTTGTGACGGTCGAGTTCCGAGAGCGCGTCGCCGACCACGTCGTTCTGGTCGAACCCGATGTGCCAGCGTTCACTTCCGTTACTGGCTTCGAACGCACCCGTGAGATACCCGTCGTTTTCCCGAACCGCTTTCATCGCGTTCGTCTGGTCCGCCGCGTTCTTGATGATAGCCTGGTCTCCCCGTCGAGAGAGCAGGCGGTAGTCCTTCATATTGTGATGCCCGCGGAGTGTTTCGAGGCTGGCGTCGAGCGTTTCGACGCTCTCCGCTTTCACTAACACGCGCGCCTCGAGCTGTTGCCGGGCCGTATTAAAATCCCAGTGGAGACCGGTAAACGAAACCTCGTGTTCCACCGTGGTGTCGATGTATGGACAGTCGTACTGTACCATATCCAACATGAGCGATTCCATGCTAGGAGTTGTCAATATTCATTATAGATAAGCATTTTCATGGGCCGTGGTTTCGGCCTCAGAACGCGGATTCGGGTTTATAGATAAACCCTTGTCACTTTATCCGCCCGTTGTGTCATTTGTTATCTATGGTCTCGGATTCACACGAAGACCCGTGTCGACACTAGTGGATACCAATGTCATCACCACACACACCATTCGATAGGCGTACCATGCTCAAAGCAATCGGTGGAACCGCCCTCGCAGCATCGCTCGCAGGGTGTTCGGCGCTCGTCGGCGACGACGAGCCGTCACAATCCGGGGAATCGGCCGATGTTCCCGACAAGCCGATTCAGGCGGGCCTTCAAACGTTCACGGAGGGTGCTGCTGCCGTTCTTGGGTTACAAACACAGTACGGTGCGGAACTGGCAGTGCAACGAATAAACGAGGCTGGTGGTATCGCAGGTCGAGAGATAACGCTGGAGGTCGTCGAAGAGGCCGACGCCCACGTCGAGAACTACAAACAGTTCGTCGATGAGGGGAAAGACGTGACGTTCGGCCCCATCTCGAGTGGCGGCCACGCTGCGCTCGCCCCAGAAGTCGAAAACCAGGGCGTGGTGAACGTCGGAACCGACGGGACAGTGACGACGTTGTACGAAGAGACGGTTCCGGACCCGACGTACTCGTTCCGGTTCCAGAACCACGACGTAATGGAGTGCGTCGCCGCCGCCCGAGCGGCCGTTACCCGACTCGGAGCGGACAACATCGACACCATCGCGGGAATCAATCCGAACTACGCGTTCGGGAAAGACGAGTTCGGCATGTTCAAGCAAGCTATCCAGAAGCTGACCGGTGCGGAAGTCGTCTACGAGGGCTACCCCGACCTCCTCGCAGAGGACATGTCGACTCACATCACCGAAGTCAACAATAACCAACCGGACGTGACGTTCTCGTCGAATTGGGGCGGCGACGCCACTACGCTGTTGAATCAGGGTGCGGCGAACAACATGTTCGAAAATACCCGCCTCGTCGGCTCCGTTCTCTACAGCGCCGTCAACGACCTCAGCAAGGACGTCGTCGAGCAGGCAAACGCCGTCTCCGGGTCGAGAAACTTCTACTGGGGAGAACCGACGCCGTCCCGGTGGAAGCCCGGGAAGCAACTCCTTACAGCAGCACGCGACCAGTGGGATATCGTCCCGAGCGCACACTTCATGAGTGGCTATGGAGCGGTAACCGCTTGGGCGACCGCCGCCGAGAAGGCCGTCGAACTGGCCGGTGGGTGGCCCTCGCAAGAACAGATTGCGCGGGCGCTCGAAGGCCACGGCTTCTACACGCCCGCGGGCTACCACGTCATGGGCATGGGCCACCAGGGCCTCTCGAACGCCTACTACGGCGATATGGTCTGGGACGACGACCTCGGCGCACCCGCACTCGAGAACGTCACGATGAACAGTCCACCCGAACTCGCCCCGCCACCGGGCGTTACGGCATCCGATTGGATTTCGAGTTGGTGACGCACCCGATTTTGACACTATGATAGGACTCGAAAACTTCGTCACGCACACGCTCCACGGAATCCAGTACGGGTTCGTCTTGTTCCTCATCGCCTCGGGCCTGACCATCGTCCTCGGCATCCTCGACGTGTTAAACCTCGCACACGGCGAGTTGTTCGCGCTCGGTGCCTACGTCGGATTCTCCATCATCGGGTATTTGACTGGGCTCGTCGCCCCGCCCACGACGCTTTCGACACAGCTCGTGTTCCTCGGCATCGTGCTCCTCGGAGCAATCGCGACTGCGGCGGTGCTCGTTCCAGTTGGGGTGTTCCTCGAAACGACGTTCTTCCGACCGATTTACGAGCGCGACGAGGTGTATCAAATCGTCCTCACCTTCGCGTTACTCCTCATCATCAAGGACGTGAACAAGTTCATCTGGGGCCCATCGCCGCTCCGACTGCAAGACGCCTACGGCGGTATCAACTCGATACCCCTGATGTCGCTCGTCGGACTCACGTATCCGACCTACAACGTGGTCATCATCCTCCTTGGATTGGTGACCGTCGCGGCCCTGTTTTGGTTCTTCAACCGGACTAAGACTGGCCGAATCATCCGCGCGACGGCCATCAACCGTGAGATGGCGACCGCAATCGGTGTCAACACCAGTCGAACGTTCACACTCGTATTCGCACTCGGTGCGTTCTTCGCAGGATTCGCCGGTGCACTTGCGCTCCCACCGCGATTCGCTAGCCTCGACATGGGGGCGAACCCGCTCGTGCTGTCGTTCGTCGTCATCGTCATCGGGGGACTTGGAAGCCTCCGCGGTGCCTTCGTCGCCGCACTACTCGTCGGCGTCCTGAGTCGGTGGGCCATCTGGCAGTACCCTCCGGCGGAACTCGCAGCCCCGTTCGCAATCATGGCAATCGTCCTGCTCGTCCGTCCGGAGGGGCTCTTCGGCACGTGGGGTGAGGTGGCATGACTGAACGGTCGCGCCCGGGGCTGGTCTCTCACAATGGAGAGACACGCATCCGTGTGATGAAGGGTCTCGAACTCACGAAGCGGCAAGCCGTACTCGTGCTCGTAGGGTTGCTCTTCGCATTTGCCATCCCCGACCTCGCATTGATGACGCCGAGTCTACAACTGACCGTCGTCCACCAGGGACTCCTGTTTGGTCTCGCCGCGGTCGGACTCAATCTCCTCCTTCGCCACACGCGACTGGTGTCGTTCGGTCACGCGGCGTTCTTCGGCACCGGTGCGTACACGACGGCCGTGCTCGCGGCGAAGTACGACGTCAGTTCGTTCACGGTTCTTCTGGTCGCTGCGGTCGTCGTAGCGACGCTCGTCGCGGGGATTATCGGGTATCTCTCGCTTCGCCACACGGGACTGTACTTCTCGCTTCTGACGCTGGCGTTCGGGCAACTCCTGTACGCGCTCGTTCAGGGACAGTCCTTCTTCGGGTCGAGCGACGGACTTCCAGTTCGCCCCGGCGAGGCGCGCCAACCACTCGTCTTCGGTCTCGCACTCGACCCGGAGGCGTACGCAGTGGTCCTGTACTACCTGACTATCGTTATCCTCGTGGTGTCGCTCCTCGTGATGTGGCGGCTGGTGAAGTCGCCGTTCGGGAACGCCCTCGACGCCATCGGACAGGACCGAACCCGCGCACAATTTATCGGAATCCCTGTCCGTCGGTACGTCTGGACCGCGTTCGTCATCTCGGGTATCTACGGCGGCGTCGCGGGCGCGCTCTACGCGATGGTCCAACAGCACGTCAGACCCGGTCCGGTGTTGTACTTCCTGCGCTCGGGAGACATCCTGTTTATGGCTATTCTCGGCGGCTTCCAGACCCTACTGGGCCCGCTCGTGGGTGGTGTCATTCTCGTGTTCTTGCAGGACGTTGGACGCGACGTGACCGCCTACTTCGACGCACTCACTGGATTCGCGCTGCTCGTCATCGTCTTCGGACTCCCGCGTGGACTCGTCGGGTCGCTTCGGTCTGGTGGTCTGTTGTCCGGTGCGGGTCGAGATTTCCGAGAAGACCCGACAGTTATCACAGTGTGGGTCTCGAACGGGCTGGCTAGCCTCATCCGGTCTGTCCGGGAGTGGATTAGCGACGTACGGTCCGCGCTGGGGGTGCGGTAAGATGCTCCGCGCGGATTCTCTCCAGAAGTCGTTCGGCAGCGTCCGCGCCACCGACGATGTAACCGTCGAGTTCGGGAGGACGGAGGGCGAGATGGTGTTTATCGTCGGTCCCAACGGGGCCGGAAAGACGACACTCATCAACCTCCTGACTGGACACCTCGAACCGGATTCTGGGCGCGTGCTTCTCGACGAAGAGGACGTGACACAACTCTCTCCAGACGAGCGCGTTCACGCGGGACTCGTGCGGAGCTTTCAGGTCGTGAAACTTTTCGAGGAGATGACCGTCCGCGAGAACGTGCGGACGGCGGTCCTCTCGAAGCAACGGCTCACGCGAAGCATGTTCAGCCTCAAAGACGAACACGACGGGGTCGAGTCGACTGTCGACGGACTCATCGACAACTTCGGACTCGCCGAACACGCCGACACGGTCGCAGAAGAGCTCGCGCACGGGACGCGTAAACTCCTCGACGTTGCAATGTCGTTCGGTCTCGACCCGGAGTATCTCCTTCTCGACGAACCCACCGCGGGAGTCTCGACGCGAGAAAAGGAGTACGTCATCGACACGATTGCCGAGGTGAGCCGCGAAGAAGGCGTCACGACGGTCACAATCGAACACGACATGGATATCGTCACCGAGTATGCCGACCGAGTCGTCGCGCTCCATCAGGGCGGTATCCACGGCGAAGGACCACCAGCTATCCTTGAGACGGACGACGAACTCCGTCGCTTACTCTTGGGGGTGGAAGCATGACGCTCCTCGAACTGACCGGCGTCGACGCCTCAGTCGCCGGGTTCGATGTCACGCACGACGTGTCGCTCACGGTCGGCGAAGGCGAGGCCGTCGGTCTCGTCGGTCGCAACGGCGCTGGGAAGACGACGACATTCAGGAGCATCATGGGTCTCGCAGACGTGACCGGTGGCTCGATTCGCTTCCGTGACGAGGAGTTGACCGACTTGCCAGCCGACCGTATCCCCGGCCGCGGACTCGGCTACCAACCCGAAGACCGCAAACTGTTCACGGGGATGACCGTCGACGAGAACCTTCGATTGCCCATCTGGTCGCTCGGCGACGAGCGAGGAATCGAGGACGAAGACGCCGTCGTAGACGATGTCTACGAGGTGTTCCCGGAACTCGAAGAGCGCCGTGAAGCGAACGTCGAGAACCTGAGTGGCGGGCAAGCGAAGATGACTGCGGTCGGGAGAGCGCTCGCGCTCCAGCCCGACCTGTTGCTCCTCGACGAACCGCTGGAAGGACTCGCACCCGTAGTTGTCTCGAACCTCAAGCAACATATTACGGCCATCAACGACCTCGGCATCGCGGTCTTGGTTGCCGAGTCGAACGCGACCCACGTCCCCGATGTCGTCGACCGAATCTACGTCATCGAGCGTGGCGAAATCGTCGCCAGCGGTGACCCGAACGAACTCGTCGAAGAGCCGGAGATTCAGAAATTAATGCAGGGAAGCGGGATGTAGGCACGGACTGAGAGACACCGAAGGCCGGTGCCTTCTAACCCAGTGACGCACGCGCTGGTGACGCCGAGCGTGGCGAACACGTGTCTTCCCCGTCTGTTTATATATGAACCACGTCACTTTCCGTCCGATATTGTCATGCTATACCTATGCACAGAGAACTACTTGCAACCGAGTTCCTCGACCGGGCACGGAGGTACTACGGTGAGATGGACGCCGTGGTGACGACTGCCGGAGACCGAGTAACGTACGACGAACTCGGTGACCGAGTCGACCGACTCGCTGCGGCGTTGCAAACCCGTGGTGTCGAGAAGGGGGACCGCGTCGCGGTCATCGACCCCAACACGCGGTACCACCTCGAATCGGCGTATGCGACGCTTCAAATCGGGGCGGTTCACACCCCATTGAACTACCGACTGACGCCGAACGAACTCGACTACATTGTCAACGATTGCGGAGCAAAAGCCATCGTCGCCGACTACGAGTACACAGAGAAGATAGACGCCATCCGCGACGAGATTCCGACCGAGGTGTTCGTCACCACCGACGCCGACGCGGTCGCAGGCGCTTCGACGGCGGGCGCGTGGGAGGATTTCGACACGGTCGTCGCCGACACCGACCCGGACACGTACGACCGACCAAGTATGGACGAAGCCGATATCGCGGCCATCAACTACACCTCAGGGACGACGGGGAACCCGAAGGGCGTGGTGATGTCACACCGGGCGGAGGCCATCCACACCTACACCTCCGTCGCCCATCAGGAGATTCGCGACGACGACGTGTACCTCTGGACGCTTCCGATGTTCCACGCGAACGGGTGGGGGCATATCTTCTCTCTTACGGGAATGGGTGCGACTCACGTCTGTACCCGCGGTGTCGGCCCTGCCGATATCTTCGAGACAATCGTCGAAGCGGACGTTTCGTACCTCTGTGCCGCGCCGACGGTGATGAACATGCTCGTCGACTACTACCGAGAACACGAACCGGAGACGCTCGGCGACAACCCACTACGTATCGCATCCGGTGGTGCCGCCCCGCCGGAGGCGACGATACGGACGCTCGAAGACGAGTTCGGGTGGCACTTCAAGCAGATGTACGGTCTCACCGAGACGGGACCGCTCATCGTGTCGTCCGACTTCCGTCGCTTCTACGACGACGACAGCGACTCTCGGTTCGCCATCAAGAAGAAGACGGGAATCGGTTTCATGGGGTGTGAAGTCGCGGTCGTCGACGAAGACGGCGAGATGGTGCCCCGCGATGGGGAGTCCATCGGCGAGGTTGTCGTTCGCGGCAACCAGATTCTCGAAGCGTATTGGGACAAGCCCAAAGAGACGGAGAAAGCCTTCAACGACCGTATCAAGGGGTGGTTCCATACGGGCGACCTCGCAACGGTCGACGAACGGGGCTTCCTCACGATTCAAGACCGCAAGAAGGACATCATCATCTCCGGCGGCGAGAACATCTCCAGTCTCGAACTCGAAGACGTTCTGCACGACCACCCGGCCGTCTCGGAAGTCGCAATCGTCCCGACACCGAGCGAAAGGTGGGGCGAGTCACCGAAGGCGTTCGTCCTTCCGACCACCGGCGATGCACAGAACCCCGGCGTCACCGAAACCGAATTGGAGTCGTTCATGCGCGAGTCGCTCGCCGGCTACAAAGTGGTCAAAGAAGTCGAGTTCGTCGAATCGTTGCCCACGACGGCGACTGGAAAAATCCAGAAGTTCGAACTCCGAAAGCGCGAATGGCAGGCCGAAGACCGGATGGTCGGTGAGGGATGAGTCGGTCGATGAAGGCTAAGATTGGTGGATAGATGCGACGCTGTGGTTCACATATGACCCCATCTCTTATTTGATAAGTGTTCAAATAGTAACATATGAATTTGGTAGCACACGCCGTGCCATCAGCAGATGGGACCCGACTTCGAGTCTGGGAGCGTACTCCAGAGGGTGCGGACGAAGCCGTACTGTTCCTTCACGGGGGTATGACCTCGTCACAGGCGCTTCTTGCGCCACCCGTCCCGGACGACGATTCGTACTCGTGGTTGCATCGTGCGGCCGAGCACGGACAGGCCGTTTTCGCGGTCGACATCCGTGGCTACGGCGAAAGTGAGCGACCACCGGAAATGCGGGTCCCTCCCGAGGAACACGGGCCGCCGGTTCGAGCGAGCGACGCGGCGATGGATGTCGAAGCGGCCTACGAGTTCGTCCGCGAACGATTCGGCGCGGTCCACCTCGTCGGTATCTCGTGGGGGACGATGACCGGCGGCACGTTCGTTACGGAGTCGGCCCCCGAACTCGAATCGCTCGTCCTGTGTGCGCCCGTGTACGTTCCACCGTACGACTTCGAAGAGGGGCTTGCCGGACTCGGTCTCGAACCCGACCTCGACGCGTACTACAAAGAGGAGAAATCGACGGTGATGAAACGACAGGGGATGGAAGAGACGACACCCCTGTTCGAGGCAGTCTGGGAAACACAGGTCGCCTCGAATCAGGGCGTCGAGGGAGAAGACGCGTACATCGCGCAGACGGGGGCACTGGCCGACGTTCGAGCCGGGTGTAACGGAAACCCGGTGTACGACGCGGGGGTTATCGAGGTTCCGACGCTCGTCGTCCGCGGCAGCGCCGACCCAGTCGCACGCCGGGACGACGCGCTCACGCTGTACGACGAACTCGGCGGCGACGAGACTCAGTATCTCGAAATCGGCGGTGGCACCCACTTTATGATGCACGGTCCGCACAGACAGGCGTTGTACGACTCGGTCTACGACTTCCAACAGCGCATCTGAAGCCCGACAGCGAATCTGTAGCAATCCATCCACAACTGGGACCTCCTTTCGAGCACCCCCCGAGACGGACTGAGTGTGCTCGAACATCCGGCCGGGTTCGAGGTCGGCGTCCTGTTTATCGACGCGCTCAATCTCCAGATTGTCAGTGCGGATTTCGTGTGCGAGACCGTCTCGGTCGGCGCGATGCACCTCTCTGCGGCCGAGGTGTCTTCGCCGCGTGTGGCAGCGGTGACACGGTGGTTGAGTGTCGCTGACGGTGATTGTCACCACACCACGACCCTTGGTTGGGTGTGTCTCACATCCAGGGTACACGTACAAGAGGTTCGACACCAAAGCCTGACTATGTCTCGACCGAGCGACGACGACTTCCAAAGACCGGTTCCAACCGACCCGATAGATGACACGCCGACTGTCTTCTGTTCACGGTGTAACGAGGAATGGGACCTCTCGTACGAGTTGGACGAATTACAACTCGGCAATCAGTCGGTCGAACAGTTTGCACTGGACCACCACCGCCACACCGGACATTTTCCGGACGGTGTCACCCCGTGGGTCGTCAGTTGTCGCCAGTGTCCGGACGGTGAGCAGTTCCTCTCCGAGACGCCCGCTCGGCGCTGGGCGCGAACACATGCCCGTCACACGCGACACGATGTAGCACTCAGTCATGCAGACGACGAGCAGTCAATCATCGCACCCGAATAATCCGACTCGCTCCGGTTCGGGAACGAGTCGTTCCGCGTCTCGGGGTCAGTCCCCGCCGACGCCAACGTCTGCTGCCGTCGGGTTAGTCACGACATTCGCGTGCTCGACCGAGAGTCGCATCTTCGTATCCGTACTCTCCGAGGGGACGACCTCGAAGCCAAGTCCGAGATAGACGTGAATAGCCCGTCGGTTCTCCGGGGCGACGTGGAGTACAAGCGCTTCGAGGCCTTCGACTACGGCCTCGGCGACGATGTGTCGACAGAGTTCGGTTCCAATACCTCGGTTGTGACTCTCCTGATGGACGAACACCGCGATTTCTGGCTCGGGGTCGTCTTGCGGCACGTATGTGACGTGGCCGACGACGCTCTCGTCACCGATGGCGACGAGATTGCGGCCGCGCTCGGTTAGTCCTTCGAGCCATTCGGCGACCCGCGCGTCGTCGACTGGCGGAAGCCCCATCGACCGGTGTTCTCTGGCGTAGTCGCAGTACATCTCGTTGAGTGCCTCCCAGTCGGTTGGCTCGTACGGCCTGATGACGAGTCCTGTTCCCTGCGCGTCGATGAAGCGTGGGCAGCGTGGCGGACAGTAGGGCGTACCAGTACAGTGGCTCGGGTCCCAAAAGGCGGGTTCACTGCCCTCTCCGGTGGTACTGGCCATAGTAGAAAAATACGTCACTCACCCATTTGATAATGTGTCACATTCTCATTCTATGGGATTCGTCTACAACGACCTGCTGCCTTCGTTTTGCGGTGGTCATCGGACTGGTCTATCACGTTTTTAGGACTCCCTAAAATCCGAAAATTGTTTATCCACTTAGGTTAGCCTAAAACCTATGAACACAGATGGAGACGACTCGGGGAACTCGACACGTCGGTCGGTGTTCACCCAGCGGACTGTAGAAACACTATCCGACGCTGACGAACAACTCTACGACGCCGACTGCGCCGCCAACATCGTCTCTGGTGAGTTCTAAATGACGAGCACTGACCCGGGCGAAGTGACCGCCGTGGACGACACGGGTGACACTTCTGAACTAACTGACACTGTCGACGTGGTCATCGTCGGCGGTGGCCCGTCAGGATGCGCCGCCGCCGTCTTTACGGCCCGATACGGTCTCGACACCGTCGTCTTCGACCGCGGGAAGTCAGCCTTCCGGCGGTGTGCCTACCTCGAGAACTATCTCGGATTCCCCGCTGGCATCGGCGTGGATACGTTCTCCCAGTTGATGCACGAACACGTCGCCGAGGCCGGAGCCGACTACGTGCAGGACATGGTGGAATCCGTGGACTACGCCGACGGCGAACCCCGCTTTATCGTCGAGACGCAAGATGGTCGCCGCGTCGAAACCGACCAGGTCGTCGCGGCCGCGTGGTACGACGGGGAGTATCTTCGCGGACTCGATGGCGACGACGCGATGTTCGAACTCCACGACCACCACGGCGAGGAACACGAGCACTTCGACTCGTCGTACGCCGACGATAACGGGCGGACGCCGGTCGATGGACTATACGTCGCCGCCCCATCAGGTGCCCGCAATGCGCAGGTAGGAATTGCCGCCGGTCACGGCGCGCACGTCGCCCGGTGTCTGCTCGAAGACCACCGGAGTGAACAAGGATTCCCCGGCGACCTCGCTGCACACTACGATTGGCTTCGCCCAGACAGCGAGTTCCAAGGTGAATGGAGCGACCGCGACCGCTGGCACGAGTGGTTCGACAACCAGATTCCGAATGACACAGACATCGCAGACGACACCGTCACCGACCTCCGCGAATCCTACATCGACCGCGCCTTCGAGACGCGCCGGACCGACGCGGAAGTCGAAGAAGCGGAATCGCGCGGTCTCCGGCGACTCGTCGAGACGATTGGGACCGAGCGAGTCCTCGATGCAATTCCGGACGAGACACTCCATTCCTATCACCGTGAGCACGAACTCGGAGGTGCTGAGTCGTGAGCGGAGCAGGCAGCACGGGGCAGGCGGGGCAATCGGAGCAGTCGATACCGAGTCGGTTGTTCGGTTGGATGGACGCTTCGCTCGTCTCGCTTTGTGTCGGGAGTCTCATCATCGTCGTGCTCGGCGGACTCGTACAGGTTAGCTTCGGCGCGTTCTCGATGAGTATCGAAGAGGCGTGGCGTGCCGTCTTCGATCCCGCGGTTATTTTCGACCCGCAGGTCTGGCAGGTGTTCCTCTTCGGCGGTGAGCTTCCGGAGCTCGGAAAGCGGACGCTCATCGTCTGGAACATCCGACTCCCGCGCGTCCTCGTGGCGATACTCGTCGGCGCGAACCTTTCGGTCTCCGGTGCCATCTTCCAGGCGGTCACCCGGAACGAACTGGCGAGTCCGTTCGTCCTCGGCGTCTCCTCGGGTGCCGGACTACTCATCCTCCTCACGCTCGTCGTCTTCTCCGGGCTATCGTTTTTCCTCCCGATTCTGGCGGCGCTCGGCGGGATGATTGCGTTCTTGCTCGTCTACCTTATCGCGTGGAAAAACGGCACGTCGCCGGTTCGATTAGTTCTCGCTGGCGTCATCGTCGGAACCATCTTCCAGAGCCTCCAGACGGGCCTGTTCGTCTTCATCGACGACATCGGCGTCGTCCAGTCCGCCATCGCGTGGACGACCGGTTCGCTCACGGGAACTGATTGGGAGCAAGTTCGCATGGCGCTTCCGTGGTCGATTGCCTCCGTGGCGATTGCGCTCATCAGTTCCCGACAGTTGAACGTGCTGCTCCTCGGCGAGCAAACCGCCCGTTCGCTCGGAATGTCTATCGAGAAGGTCCGATTCCTTCTTTCGGGCGTTGCCGTCGTTGCTGCCGCCGCGAGTATTGCGGTTGCAGGTATCGTTGGGTTCGTCGGTCTGGTCGTCCCGCACGTGGTCCGGAACGTGGTCGGAAGTGATTACAAACGCCTCGTCGTCGGGTGTGTCTTTGCTGGCCCGGCGTTGATGGTCGCCGCTGACGTGGGCGCGCGCCTCGCGCTCAGTCCGACTCAGTTGCCGGTCGGTATCGTTACCGGACTCATCGGCGGCCCGTACTTCCTCTATCTCATGCGGAAACAGCAGAACCTGGGTGAAGTGTGATGTCAAAGTTGAAATCTGACGAACGCGACGAAGCGGACGAGCACTCGGTCGAGACTATCATGACCGACGAGACGAGCGAACACGCTACCGAAAGCGAGCGCCCCGAGAGCGCGCTCACCGGTTCGACCCTCGAACTGTCGTACCCGACGAGCGAGGAACCGGTCGTTGAGTGCGACCGTATCGACGTGCCGAGCGGTGAGATTACGGCGCTCGTCGGGCCGAACGGGTCGGGAAAGAGTACGCTCCTGAAGTCGCTCGCAAAGCAACTTGAGCCCGACGCGGGACGCGTCTACCTCGACGGAACCGCTATCGACGAGTACGACGACAAGGCGTTCGCGCGGGAACTCGGACTGCTCTCGCAGCAACACGACTCGCCGACGTCCCTCTCCGTCGAAGACCTCGTCTATCACGGCCGGTACCCCCACCGCGGCTTCTTCGAACAGACCAGCGAGGAAGACCGCGCCGCGGTCGAACGCGCAATCGACCTCGCTGGTGTCGAGCACATCCGCGACAAACAGGTCGGCAACCTCAGCGGCGGTCAGCGCCAACTCGCGTGGATTGCGATGGTGCTCGCACAGGACACCGACGTGCTTCTGTTGGACGAACCGACGACGTACCTCGACTTACACCACCAACTCCGCGTGCTGGAGACGGTTCGAGAACTCAACGAAGAACGCGGCGTCACCGTCGCGGTCGTTCTCCACGACATCGCACAGGCGGCGCGCTTTGCCGACTACCTCGTCGCCATGCAGGACGGCGAACTATACGACTGGGGCCCGCCGCGGGAGGTCGTCACCGAAGAACTCCTCGCCGACGTGTTCCGCGTCGAGGCCGCCGTCAACTACACGCCAGACCCGGAAATCATCCCGAAACACTCGCTGTAAGCGACTGACGTCAGTCTTCTTTTTCACCGCTCACTCGGCCGCGACGATTTCGATGTCGAATTCGAGCGTTTTCCCGGCGAGTTCGTGGTTGAAGTCAACTTCGACGGCGTCCTCTCGGACGGCGACGACGTCGCCGTGGAGTCCGTTTTCGGCGTGGACGTGCAAGCCGACTTCCGCTTTTTCTCCGACCATCCCTTCGAACGTCTCGGGGGCGTACGTCCGAACCCGGTCGGGGTCGAACTCGCCGTAGCCGTCTTCCGGTGGGACGGTTACAGTTGCTTCTTCGCCGACGCTCATTCCGACGACCGCCTCGTCGAGACCGGGAATTATCTCGCCGGCACCGACGACGAACGACCGTGGGGCGTAGTCGTCTCGGTCCCGCTCTTGGGCTTCGAACAGGCCGTGTTCGACTGCAACCTCGTAGCGAGACGTGTTGAAGACGGTCCCGTCCTCGAAACGCCCGACGTATGCGATAGCGACGCGGTCTCCCGACTCGATTGCCATATCGGGGCGTCGTTCGAGGACGTGCATAAAGGTCGTCATCGACGCAGAATCGCGAGAACCGTACGCTATTAATCACCCCCAATGCGGCGGTATCCGGCACGTTTTCCGTCAGCGAACTGTAATGTAGGTGCCTTCGAGTTGACTCGCCACGCCGAGTACGTCGAAGACGATGAGGAGGTAGTAGACGCTGACGACCAGCATGACCGCGCCGGTCAATCGGTTGATTGAGGTCGTGTGACGGGCGAACCAGCGTGTCACTACAGAGTACGGACGCGTTCGAAGCTTAATTCGGCCGCGGCAGGGCGCGGAACGTGCACAACCGGGTTCCCGCGTGTATAGCCCGCGACTCAGTCGTTCGGGCGGACTTTTCGGACGTGTTGCGGCGGCAGTCGAAGTTCGTCTAGTCCGGGGAGGTGTTCGATGTTGTAGACGACTTTGACCTCGTCAGTCGTCGGGAGGCTGATACAGGAGAGTCTGATGCCGTGGTCCATCATCTCCTCCGAGAGAATGTGGTCCGCGGGCATCTCCATGTCGCCTTCGACGACGGCGACTGCACAGTTCGCACACGCGCCGCCGCGGCAGGCGTAGGGCCAACTGTGCCCGTCGTTTTCGGCGGCCTTGAGCAGGCAGGTCCGCGGTTCGACGAACACCTCGCCGTATACGTCCGTGCTCAGCCCCTCGGCGGCCGCTTTCTCGAAGAGGTCCTCGTCGGTGAGCGACCAGCCGTGTTCGTCGAGCACGTCGTAGTCGAGATACTCGACTCGTGTACCCGGTCGGTCCGGTTCGGTATCTTCGGCTGCATCCTGCTCGGTATTCGCTTCTCTGGCGGCGTCTGTCTCGCGGTCGATATTCACACCACGGCCGCCTTTATCGACGAGTTCGACCGCTCCATCTCCGGGTTCGTATCCCGCTCGAATCGCCTCGTACGCCGCTCGAACCAACTGAAACTCGTCGGCCGAGCCGCCGTGGTCCGGGTGTGCTTCTTTCACCCGCCTGCGATACGCATCGACGAGTTCGTCCTCGTCTGCGTCCGGGTCGAGTCGGAGAATTTCGAACGGGGTGTCCACATCGGGGCTAGTAGTAATTCGTGAGCATAAATCCACGGCCATCGGCCGTCTCCGCGTGGTTTAGTACTCGAACGAATCTCTCTATCTCATTCTCCCACGGCGGGCTTTTACACTGTCAACACCTGCGTTCAGGTGTGAGACGCGGGGTTCGGTTCGTCGCGGGTGGGTCCCTCGGAATCGGCGCGCTAGCGGCGTACCTCTGGTACGTCGGTCCCGAAGCGGTTGTTGCGCGTGTGGCAGGGGTTGCGCCGTGGGCCGTCTGGGTCGTCCTCGCGTTGACTATCGCCGAAGCTACTGTCGATGGAATCGCCGTCTGGGCATCTGTTCGCCCGCTCGGCGACGGTCTCTCTCCACGGCAGAGCGTGCAGTTCGCCTTCGCGGGCGACTTTTTCGACGTGCTCAGCCCCGCCGGGCCGGTGAGTTCCGAGCCGATTATGGCGCACTTTTTCGGGGTCGAGACCGGGACGAGTTACAGCGAGGCGTTGGGGGTTCGCGGCGTCGCGAAGTACATCAGGTCAGTGGCGCAACTCCTGTTTTCGGCTGTTCTCTCCGGGATTCTCCTACTCGGTGGTTTGACGCCGACGTTCGTGCTTCTGACGCTGGCCAGTGCGATTGCTGTCTTGAGCGTCGTCGGTGCCGTACTCGTCTGGGGTCGGGCGCTTCTCTCTGCGGTCCTTGTCATCGTACTCACCCCGATTGTCCGCGCGGTGTCCGGTCTCTATCACGAGACGCCCTACGGCCGAGCCGCCGTTGCTGAAGCCGTCGACAAGTTCTGGGAACGAGTGGTGTACTTTCGGAACGCACCGGTACTGCTCGGACTCATCGCGCTCGGGGGAATCATCGAACAACTGACGATTGCGGTTGCGATTTGGGTTGCGCTCGCAGGCACTGGGACGACAGCCAGCCTGATTCCAATCATCGCGATGATTCCGTTTCCACAGGCGGTGAGTATCGTCCCCGTTCCGGGGAGCGTCGGGACGTACGATGTCCTGTTGGCCGGTGCGCTCGTCCTCACCACGGGTGCACCGGCGGCGGGCGCTGCTGCTGCTGTATTCGTCGTGCGGACGTTCGAACTCGGCGTTTCGCTCGGCGGCGGCGGACTCGCAACGGGGTTCCTTCGCGGGTTCCGTCCGTGAGTAGTCGCGGCTATCGAAGTCGGGGCCGACTGTGACTCATTCGGGGACGCCGGGGTGTATCGGGACGCTCGCGAGACCGACCCCTTCCGATTCTGTCGACACCGCGACCCTTCCACGCCATTCACCGTCGGCACGAGTGACGTGAAGCGAAATCGGCTTCCACGGTCCTCGTCGACGATAGAGGTCGAGGACGACCGGTAACGCCGGTAGACGACCATTCCGCGCTGAGAGTGCATACTCCTTGAGGGTGATGTCAGCCGATTTTGTTCCGTCGTCGGGGTTCGTCGTCCACGAAGAACACGAGTAGGAACCGACTAGTCCGAGTCGTTCCATCTCGCCGAGCGTCGCCTCCAGCGAGTCCGCCGATTCGGGCGGTGTCGGAAGGCGGGATGCAGCGCGTGCAAGCACGTCTGCCTGCTCGGCCGACTCAAGGTGCGCGTGAAGTTCTGTTGCCATGCTCTCGAGGAGACGCAAACAGAGTTCGTCCGGACTCGATATCGTCTCCGCGAGGTCGAAGTACGCGTCCATGACTGCTGTCTCGACAGTCCTGTGTCCGGTATTACTGAGTGCTTCGAACACCGCAGCGGCGACACTGTGACAGAACTCGATGCGTTCGGGTCGATCACCCTCCTCCTTTGGATTTCCGACCGCTGCCGCGCCGATGTGCCCTTCGTCGAGAGCACTGCCCCAACTGCGAGCGGGTGTCGGCCGCTCTTTGCCGTCCTGCGTCACGATGAGGTCGTAGTACGGGAGTTGCGGGTCGTACCGTCGAAGTGCGGAGCGATACTGCGTCGCCGCCCGGACGGCGTTTTCGGCGGTCGCACGGTCCCCGAACGTGAGTCCTGCGGTTGGTACCGGCCGTTCTCCTGTTCGTCCACAGACGATGGTGAAATCACCCTCGTCGGCGGCGAGCGTTTCGATGTGGTTTCGAATCTGAATGAGTGTCGTTCCGACCATTTCGATTTTGTATCGTGGTCTGCTGTGTGCTGTGCTGTTCAGTTGCTTCGTCCCTTTGCTGTTTGCTACGGTTCTCCAGCGACGATGTCGGCGACCCGTTTCCGGTCGAATAACTGCTCGTCTTCGGGAATCTCCGGGTACGGCTCTCCGGGGACGTATCCCGGCCACTGGCCGAACACCTCGGGATAGAGTTGCTTTGCCGTCAGTTCGAGTTGGAACAGGTTCGTAATCGGTCCCTGGAAGCGGACACCACCGGCGAAAAAGCGGTCGTTCTGCACCGCGGATAGTTGACTCCCGACCGGGTGGTTCGCGACTCGCTTGCGGATGTCGTCGATGTAGTACCCCGGCGACATTCCCCAGAGATGCAAGATAACGTCGGGGTCGGTCTCTAACATCGTCTCGTAGTCGAACATACCCCACGTTCCGTCCCAGTCGATATCGGCGAACGCGTCAGTCGCGCCGAGTGGTCGTGTGTCCGCGTGCCAAAATCCGGGGGCGTTCAACTTGTACGCGTAGAAGGTATCGTCGATGAGCGTGACGCGGGCCGCAGTCGGACGTTCCGGTTCGGGGGGAAGCGATGATTCGATTTCGCTCACCACGTCGTCGTACACCGCCCGAAGCGCCTCGTAGCGTTGTCGCTCCTGATACACTGCGGCGACGTTCTCGAACAGTTCCCAGAGGGTGTAATAGCGGTAGTTGTCGACGTACGCTGCTGCGGGCTTGTCGGTCAGGCCGCTGTGGTAGTTCCCGAACCACGGGGCGACGTTGTCGGCGATTTCCTCGATATCGTCGGTGTCCCACCCGTCCTGCGTTTCGACGACGTAGGAGGGGTCGACGAAGTGAACGTCGCTGTCGAGTTCGTACAGCATCTCCTTGTCGACGCCGTCGGAAAGCGGGTCGGGAAGGCCGTCCCATTCGAGCGAGACCCCGTCGAGGCGAGCATAGAACGTCTCCAGCGATTTCCCGGCGAATTCGGGTGCGTAGAGCGACTCGACCGTTTCACTTTGTCCCAGCGCGACGGCCATGTCGGCGTAGTGGGAGAACACGACCATTGCATGCTCCGGGGGTGCGTCGAACTCGACAGTTCCCACGGGAGCCATCGACACCGAGTAGGATTCCTCCGGTTTGACGGTCGTCTGTTCAGTCTCGGACTCGGTTGTTTCCGGGGATGCCGTCCCGCCGGTCGTCGTTTCCTGGGCCTCGGTACTCCCATCTGCTGTACAGCCAGCAAGTAGGCCTCCGGCGGCGACCGCCCCTGCGTACTTCAGGTACGCGCGGCGCGTCGGTTCCGTCTCGTTCATCGCATCACCCTGCATGTTGTTTAGGCTAACCTAAATCGGTTTGACCTTTTCGGTTTTTAGGATAGCCTAAACTACCTTCGACGTACTGAGCAGAAACTCGTAGCCGCGTTTCTGGAATTGCTCTGAACGCGAAGCGTCGGCACTGAGACGGTTTGGAAACGGAACAGAGCAAACGGGGACCGAAACGCGGCGGTGTCGTCTCTCAGCCGAGAAGGCCGACAGCCGCAGCGAGGTGCGTCATGCCCGCAATCATCGGGACGAGGACGATGGTCCGCATGACGAACAAGACGACGAGGTCGCGGAAGCGAATCGGAACGTCGCTGAACATATCCATCGTCATCGGGCCGACGCTCGAAAAGAAGATGAGCTGAGAGACGGCCAGCACGGCGATGAAGAACTTGGCTTTGAGTGCCGCTCCAGTGACCAGGAGGACGGGCACGTACATCTCGGTGATACCGACGATTGTTGCCGGTGCGACCGTCTCCGCATTCGGAATCCCGAGCGCCGCAATCAGTGGCGTCAGTGGCTGGCCGAGGATATCGAAGAGAGGCGTATTTGCCGACAGCAGCGTCGCCGCAAGCCCAACAGTCAGGATAGTCCCGAGGATGAGCGTCGTGAGTTTCAGCCCGTCGACGAACCCACGCTTGGCCGCTTCCAGGAACGTCTCTCCCTGATCCGCTTTCTCGACTGCCTGGGAGAGCGCTAGCCGAATGTACTCGTTGAGTGAGCCGGAGAATGCCGTTTCCGGGTCGGGTTCGGTGATGTACTCCTCGGGAACACGCGAAATCGGGGGGATGCGAACCAAGATTGCCGCGGTCACGATGACACACACGAAGTACGCCCCGAAGACCACCGGAAAGAGGTGTAGGATATCGAGCGTCGCTGCAACGACGCCGACGAACCCGATACTCACCGTCGAGAAACACGTCGCGATGGTGAAGACGTCCCGTTTGTTGTAGCCTCCCTGCTCGAACACGTTGCGGGTGACGTACAGACCGACACTGTACGAACCAACCCAGGAGGCGAGGCTGTCCAGCGCCGCCCGTCCGGGGATTTTGAACAATGGGTGCATCACCGGGCGAGCGAGTGTCCCGACGAACTCCAGTCCACCTAACTCGACGAAGATGGTGATGAACACCGCACCGATTGGGATAATGACGCCGACGCTGTACACCAGCGTCCCCCACATGAGGCCCCCAGTTCCGGGGGTGTGGAGCCACGCCGGTCCGAGTTTGAAGAACATGAGCGGTGCAACGAGGACGCCCGCGAGACGAAGTATCCAGAATGCGGTCGACGTCTCGAAGTACGAGAGGTCGTATCCGGAAACGGTCCCGTCACCAATCTTCGCTCCAGTGGTCAACACCCCACCGGCGACGATTACCGCAAGCGCGTACACGCCAACCGCTGTGGGGAACGTCTCCGTGATTGTACTCACTACGATGTCGAACGGAACCGTCAACTCGCCTTGATACGGTACGGGAACGAGGAAGAACACTGCACCAATCAGGAACGCAGTGACGAACTTGAAAACGGGCTGGCCGCGTATCTCGTGGAGGTCCAACTCTTCGATGCTCTTTGTGCGCTGTTCTGTTTCGACCGTCCAAGTCTGTTCTTGCTCTGTTGCCATTGTGGGTATGTTTGATAATGTATCGCATAGAATTGCAATCTCCCTACGGAGTATAGTTTAAATAATAATGGAAGATTGGTTCTGGTTCACATCTGAACCGCAGCGTGTTTCTTCGAGACTCGACCGAATGCCGACACCCAACGAGCGGACTCGACGCGGAATTACAGATTCACCGTCAGAGAAGTCCGAAAAACGGGAACCCGCTGTTAGTCCACGAAATCGCGTGGACCAGTGCGACGATTAGAAGGTTATCCGTCCGCTCGTAGACCAGACAGAACACCAGTCCTTGGCCGAAGAGGTGGATGAGGTACGTCGCGAGGAACTCGGGTCCGCCAGCGATGCCGTACAATCCGTGGACGAGCGCGAAAAGCCCCGCCCCCAAGACGACCGCCGAGACTGGGTGAAAACTGTCGCGGAGCCGTCCCTGAACGAGTCCGCGGAAGAACTGTTCTTCGAGGAGTGCGGGAAACAGGTAGAGTCCACCGAAGATGACGGGCCAGATGACCGGCCACGTAGCGAGGCCGACGTCCATCCCATCTGCACCAGCACCACTGAGTACGCCGAGTGAGAGTCCGAAAACCGGCAACACCAGTTTCGAGACTGCTACCATGATGTCGAGTCCGATGCTGCCGATGACGACCCAGACCGCGTCGTGGACAGTCGGTCGGCGCAAGTGCACGTATTCGTCCCACTGACGCGTGAGCCCCAGATACGAGACCACGAACAAGGCGAACCCAACTTGGGCACCCTTCGTTATCAAGAGCGTACTGAGTGCCGGAAACGATGGCTGTAGCACCCCCGACACCGCCGGTCGAAACAGCATGAAGACGACAAACGACGACAGCGCACCGCCGACGGCTATTCCGACCGCCCCGAGTAGCGCCTGCAACCGTTTCGGTGGTTCGATGCGTCCACGCACATTCGAAAACCAGTCACTGATTTGTGACATTGACGCCTGTCGGTACCGTGTGGTCGGCTATAGACCCCAAAGACGTTTTTAGCCAGTTTCCGCCCGTATACGGGCGTATAGGCGGATATTCGTGGTGGGTGTATGGTCGTACACCCGCTGTTCTGACCCGGTTTGACCGACTTGCGCCGTCGGTGAAATCCATTCAACAATAGGTTGATATATTCTGTTCGACAAACCCACGCTCATGTCAGACTCCGTCTCCTCTCTTCTCACCCGGACGCAACGCGAGCGCGTGCAGTCTGCGTTCGAGGATGTAGAACCGGCGAAGCGGCGACGAGACGAGCGAAAAATCCGGACTCGAATCGCCGCCGGAGTCTCCGATTTCGACCTGTTAGTCACGTATCCGGACCGGCAGTTCGAGTTAGCGTTTGAAGACCGGGCGAACCAAGAACTGCGGTCCGATTTGGCGGACGCATATCTCACAATCGAGCGGATTCGCGTTCTCACCGACATCGACCGCGATGCGATGATTGAGACTGCACAGGAACGACAGCGGTCGGCAACGGACGAGAAAACGGAGTCTCTGGAGAATGTACAACTCCGAACGTGTGACGACTGGCGTCGAACGATTGAAACCGAACTCGCCGACGAGTACCGACCCAGTCGGTGGAAGCGACTTTCAGACACGCTTCTGAAAATCGGGGTGGCACTCTTGGTGTTCGTGAGTTTACTCGCTGTCGTCGCACCTGATTTTACTAACGGGTACGGGAGCATTCCCGGTATCGTCGGAGCGGGAATCCTGTTTAGCGGACTCGCAATCGTTGGCGTTCGAGCCGTCAAGTACGACGTGCTTCCGGCGCTCCGGTGGGTCGCGACTGACCCGTCCGCGGCGTTTCGGGCGTTCTGGGACCAGTTTTGAGTTGGTGGTGAAGGGTGGTGAGTGTGAGCTTCTACAGATGGGCAAGGCGAGTGCCTCGGGGTCTCGAAAATCGCTCTGCGATTTGCTGGATACAGGAATTTTTCGATTCCCCTTGACTCGACTCTGAGGCGGTTCACATCCCTCAATTCGCTGGACGTAGGGCTTCGGACCAAGAAGTTCTTTAACCGTCGAATTCGATACCGACAGTCTAGTCAGTTGTCCGCTGTCGTAACAGTCGGGTAGTCCGAATTCAAGAGAACCTTCTGGGCCGTGCTGCCGAAGAGCGCCTTTCCGACTGGGGAACGGTGTTTCGCCCCGATGACGACGAACCGCGCGTCGATGTACTCGGCTTCGGCCAGTATCTTGTCCGCTGGTGTGCCGACCCGTCCCCGCGGCTCGACTGTGTCCCGGTCGAAGTCGTCGAGGGATTCTTCGACGACCCGTTGTGCGAACTCGGCCCCGCTGCTCTCTTCTTGGTCGAGGCTGAAGTGGGCGTACCCAGGGGTGGCTCTGATTGCCTCTTTGTGTTCATTGAACTCCTCTTTCGGAACCACGTGCAACGCGACGAGCGTCTCTCCGTACGTCTCTGCCAGGTCGTACGCGACCGAAACGACGTGCTGTGAATGCTGTTCCTCTCCGATTGCTGCGAGTATTGTCATGGGTGTTTTTGATTGGGTATTTCTCGGGCGATTCAACTCTGGGCCGGTGTGGTCTGTTCGTCGGTGGTCGAGTGTTCCCACTGTTTGCTGATTCGGACTCGTTTCACACGCGTGTTGTCGACGCGCTCAATCCGGAGTTCGGTCGTCTCGTGGGTGAAGGTCTCTCCTTTCTCGACGAGTCGCCCTGCTCGATTGAACACGAGACCGGCAATCGTCTCGAATTCCTGTCCTTCGGGAAGGTCGATACCGAGGGCGGTGTTTACGACCTCGATATTCACGTCTCCCCGTACCAGCAGCGTCGACTCGTCGATGGTCTCGATAGGCTCGTCCTCTTCGTCTCTGAGAATCTCGCCGACGATTTCCTCGACGAGGTCCTCTTTCGTGATGAGACCTTCCGTCGTGCCGAACTCGTCGATAACGAGGGCCATCCCGACCCGCTCACGCCGCATTTCCGCGAGGAGGTCATCGACGTTTTTGCTCTCTGGGACGTGCAACGTCGGTTCGATGACACGGTCGAGGTCCGCAGGGTCACTCTCGCCGTACCGGAACTCACGGACGAGGGTCCCTAACTCGACGATGCCGACGACGTTGTCCAGATATCCGTCGTACACTGGCATCCGATGGTGACCGCTCTGGAGGCAGGCGACGATTGCCTCTTCCACGTCGGCACTGCGCTGGACTGCTGTGATGTCCAGTCTGGGTGTCATCACCTCTTTGGCGATGGTATCGGTAAACCGGAAGATTCGCTCGAGCATCGCCCGCTCGTCAGCGTCGATGACGCCTTCGTTCTCTCCGGTCAAGATCATCTCCTGGATGTCGTCTCGGGTGACGTACGACGTTTCGACGCTCATTTTGCTCCCCGTGAGCCGGTTGACTACCCGAGTTAGCCGGTCGAACGTGACCACGAGGGGATACAGCAGGTACTCAGATAGCCGCAGTAGACCAGCAACTGACAGCGCCCACTGCTCGGCGTTCTCGATGGCGTACGATTTCGGTGCACTCTCGCCGAACAGCAACACCAACGCCGTGACGCCGAATGTCGCGGCGAAGATAGCCTGCCCCTGGGTGAGATACAGCGCGAAGAGCCCCGTTGCAATCGACGACATCGCGATGTTCACGAGGTTGTTTCCGACGAGGATGGTGATGAGTAACCGGTGCGGGTCGGACTTCAGTGATTGAAGCGTCTCGGCACCGGGTGTTCCCTCGGCAACAAGCCTGTCGATGCGGTGCTGCGCGAGAGAGAACATCGCAATCTCGGACGACGAAAAGAACGCCGAGAGTACCATCAGTATCGCGAGTACCGTGATTCCACCCAGCGTGAGTAGCTCTCCGTCCACGAGGGAAGTCAAGGTCGACGGAGGGACCAGTTCGAGTGTCATCATGTCGAAGGGAGTCATCCGGTCAGTCGCTCATGCTCTCACTGCTGGGCGTCCGGGCTTCGTCGACGACGGTTGGTTGGTCAACCTCATCTTCCGGAAAGTAACACGCCGCCATGTGTTCCGCATCGCCCGCCTCGGTGAGGGCGGGCTCCGCACGCCAGCACTCGTCCGAGGCTTTCGGACACCGGGGAGCGAACGTACACCCGGACGGGAGGTTCACCGGGTCCGGCGGTTCACCCTCCAGCAGTACGCGCGTCCGCCCAACGGAGGGGTCTTTCTCCGGTGCGGCCGACAGCAACGAGTTCGTGTAAGGATGTTTCGGCTGTCTCGCGATGCGGTCGACGTCACCCGTCTCGACGACGCGGCCAAGGTACATGATGGCCAGGCGGTCGGACACCTGCACCAGGCTCGCCAGGTCGTGGGAGATGTAGACGATGCCGATGTCTTCGGTGTCGGCGAGTTGCCGAAGCAGGTTCAGGAGGTTGACCTTGAGCGAAACGTCGAGCATCGATGCTGGCTCGTCGCAGATGAGGAAGTCCGGGTCGACGACGAGCGCTCTGGCGATGGCAACCCGCTGGCGCTGTCCACCCGATAGCTCGTGTGGGTACTGGTCGAGGAACTTCGTGGCTGGTGTCAGCCCGACTTTTTCGAGCGTTTCTTTAATTGCCACCTCCCGTTCGTCTGTCCGGTAATCGTGGATGGTGAGCGGTTCACCGACAAGTTGGCGGACAGTTTGACGTGGGTTCAGCGAGTCGAACGGGTCCTGGAAGATAATCTGGAGCTTTCGACGGAACTCCTTCATGTTCCCGTCTTGGTAGTACTCGTGAGACTTCTCGTCGAAGGTAATCTTCCCGCCAGTTGGTTGCTTCAGCAGCGCGATGGTCTCTCCCAGCGTCGACTTCCCGCAGCCACTCTCGCCAGCGACGCCGAGGATTTCCGACCGGCGAACAGATAACGACACGCCATCGACTGCTCGGACGTAGTTGGGGTTCTCGCCACGGAACTTACTCACCAGCGACTGGCTCTGTTCGTACCACTTTTCGAGGTCGTGCGTCTCGAGGACGACTTCGCCAGTCCCGCTGTCGCCGTCGTCTTCGTCAGCAATGCCCCACGTTTCGGGCTCCTTGGCGTCACGCCGCATCTGAGCCGCCTTTTTCACGTGGTGGCAGGCTGATTGGTGATTCCGGTTGGGGAGATCAACAAGGTCGGGATGGGACTGTTCACACTCCGCCGTGGAGAACGGACAGCGGTCCTTGAACACGCAGGCCGATGGTTCTTGGCTGAGATTTGGCGGTGAGCCCGGAATCGAGACAGGGTCACCGCCGTCTTCGATTTCCGGGAAGGAGTTCTTGAGTCCCATCGTGTAGGGGTTCGTCGGATTGATGAGGACGTTGTCAACGCTCCCCTGTTCCATCACCTTCCCACCGTAGAGGATAGAGAGGTCGTCACACGTCTCCGCGATGACGCCGATCTCGTGAGTGATGAGCAAGAGCGAGCTATCCATCCGCTCTTGAATCTCGAGGATTTTGTCGACAATCTTGTCCTGGACGATAACGTCCAACCCCGTGGTGGGTTCGTCGGCGATGATGAGGTCTGGTTCGAGTGCGAGTGCCATCGCGATGGTGACGCGCTGACGCATCCCGCCGGAGAACTCGTGTGGATAGTCGTCGATACGGTTCGGGTCTAACCCGACGATATCGTACAACTCCCTCACGCGTTCGCGGGCCTTCGCCTTCGAGACGTTCCGATGCTTCTGGATTGCCTGGCGGATCTGTGCCCCCGTGGACATCACGGGGTCCAACGCGTCCATCGCACTCTGGGGGATATACGCGATATCCTCCCAGAGGATATCACGACGTTCCGAGGGACTGAGCGTCGTCAGGTCCTGTCCCTTAAACAGGACTTCACCGCTCTCGATCTGGCCGTTGTCCGGGAGCAACCCGAGCAAGGCCTCGGCTATCGTCGACTTTCCGGACCCGGATTCGCCGGCGAGTCCATAGTTGACGCCTTCACCGATGGAAAAGGACACGTCGTTCACTGCGTGTACCTTCCCGTTTTTCGTACTGTACGTGACCTTGAGGTCTGTTATATCGAGTAATGTCATTGTTCGGTCTGAATCTCCGGGTTGATGACTTCCTCATAGGCGCGGCCGATGAGGAACACCGAGGTGGTAATCGCCGCGATACCGATTGCTGGCGGGAACACCCACCACCAGGCGATGCGCATGTTCCCCGACTCGAACACCTGGCGGAGCATTCGTCCCCAACTGGTCATCGTCGGATCACCGAAGCCGAGGAACGCGAGACTCGCCTGTGCCGCGATGGCCCACGCGACACCGTATGCCGTGTAGAGGAACCCGATGGGGAGGACGTTCGGACCGACGTGCAACAACATCGTCCGCAGGTCGCTCGCCCCGCTGGCCCGGGCTGACTTGACAAAGGTCCGTTCACGCACCGAAAGCACCTCTGACCGAACGACGCGTGCCGGCATCTTCCAGAGGAAGCCCGCGATGATGAGGGTGATAAGCCAGATGCTGGGTGTGACGAACGTCAACAACAGCAGCGCCATCGGCATGAACGGAAGCGAGAACGTCAAGTCCGTCATGCGCATCAGCACCTCGTCGACCCAGCCACCGTAGTAGCCACTCACGAGGCCGACGAGGAAGCCGATAATCCCCGTCCCGAGGCCGCCAAACAGCCCGACGATGAGCGTCGGTCTGGCACCAGCGAGGAACTGACTGAACACGTCCTTCCCGAACGCGGTCGTTCCGAACGGTGCGTCAGCGCTGGGTGACGCGAGGCGCATGATGGCCCCGTCAGCGTTCACCATGTCGTGTTCGATGGGGTCGTGGGGTGCGAGCATCGGCCCGAAGAGTCCCAGGAAGAGGAACCCCGCGACGATAACGACCCCGACGAATGCGAGTCTGTCCCGGCGGAGGAACCTAAGCTGGTCTACGAGGACGTGCTTCCAGTGGTCGAGGCGCTCGAATACGACCGCCCCGTTCATTGCGTCAGTGCTCATAGCGACTCACCTCCGCTTGCCGAGACCGTCGGGTCGAAGTACGCGTACAGCACGTCAGCAGCCAGGTTGGCGAGGATGACCGCGAGGGCCATGATGAAGACGGCCGCCTGCACGAGCGGGTAGTCCTGCTGTTGGATGGCGAGGACGAGTTCGCGGCCGATACCCGGCCACGCGAAGACGACCTCGAGCAGGATGAGCCCCTGAAAGATCATCCCGAGACGGAGCGCGAAGTACGTCAGGATAGGGAGCATCGAGTTCCGCCCCGCACGGGCGAGTTGCTCCATCTCCGTCAGTCCCTTTGCGCGATGGAGTTTGAGGAACTCCGAGCCCTTCTTCTCGATAACCCCGTTTCTGGCCAGCAACAGGAAGTCGCCACTGTAGTACAGCACGGCGACGGTAAACGGGAGGATGTAGTGGTAGAGGAAGTCCACCGAGAGGTAGGTCTCCAGTAGCCCGTCGGGGGAGGCGGTGATTTCGCGCATCCCGAACGCCGGTACGAGTCCGAGCGTGTACGAGAACACGATGACGAAGATAATCGCCGTGATGAACACCGGCGTCGACCGCAGGAACGTCGTCGTGATGATGCTTACTTTCTCGAAGTAGCTCCCGCGGTTCCACCCGGCGTACATTCCCGCCAGCGAGCTAACCACGGCCGTCGTGACGAGCGCCGGAACGAGCAGGACGAGCGTGTTGAACAGCTTGGGGCGCAGAATCTCCCAGACCGGTTGACTCCGCAGGATGGAGTAACCGAACTGGAACGAGAGGATGCTCTGGAGGTACGCGAGGTACTGTTGTAAGAGCGGTTTGTTTAGTCCGTAGAGGCTCCGTATCTCCTCAATTTGTTCTTGGTTGAGGTTTCCGGCGGTGATGAGCGCCTCAAACGGACTCCCCGGAAGGAGTCGGAGAACGACGAAGATAATCGACACCGCAACGAGCGTGAGAGCCATCGAGATGGCCAGCCGTTTGAGGAGGAATCTCCGGAAGTCGCTCATGCTGTCACCTCCTCGTGGCGGGTGAGGACTGTCCGGTACTGTTCGACGATTGCCGTGTCGAGGAAGACACCGTCTACGACAATCGAGTCGCGGTCGGCAGCGTCGAACGCATCGACGAAGCGCGCTGCTTCCTCGGCTTCCTCGGCTGTTGGTGTGAACATGTCGTTGATTACTGGTAGCTGTCGAGGGTGGATGGCCTTCTGTCCGATATATCCGATTTCGTGTGCCTGTGCAGCGTGCTCGCGGAGCCCTTCTACGTCTGAGAAGTCCTGATACACCGTGCTGATGGGGTCCAGCCCACCGACTGCGGCGGCACTGACGACCACGTTTCGGACGTACTCGTGGAGTTGTGCGGGTGTGCCGGTCGCACCGACGGCCCGTGCGTAATCCCCGATTCCGTACGAAAATCCGGTCACAGCATCGAGTTGGCTGGCGTGTGTGGCCAGTTTCTCGGCGGCGAACATCCCTCGGGGCGTCTCGACCGTCACGATGAATTCCGGCACGTCGCCGTCGGCGTTCGCTGCCGCAGTAACAGCACGGGCTGTCTGCTCGGGTTGTTCAATCATCGGTAGGACGATTGTGTCGGCACCGGCGGTTACGGCGGCCTCAATATCGGCTTCCCAGTGCGGCGTCTGGAGACCGTTAATACGGACGCACCGCTCTATCCCTCGACTAGAACTCTCTCCGAGTACCGTCTGAAGGTTTGTCCGGGCTTGGGGCAGCACCTCGGCCGGGACCGCATCTTCGAGGTCGAAGATGACTGCGTCAGCAGCGTCCAAACCGAGTGCTTTCTCCATCATTCCGGAGTCGTCGGCTGGAGTGTAGAGGAAGGTCCGGCGGAGGCGGTCAGTCACGCGTCTCACCTCCGAGTGTCGTGACGCCCTCGGCCGCCAGTCGCCGCACGTCCGCTTCGGACCGGTCGGTTCGTTCGGTGATTGTCGACAGCGCGTGTGACCCGAGTGACGGCCCGGGGTGGTCCACTCCCCCGGGTGTCGCGGAGAGTTTCGGGAAGACACCCCGCATTGGGATGGATTCCTCGTCCTCGCCGTCGATATAGATAACCGCGTCGCGCTCGGCGAAGTGCTGGTCACGGAAGATATCGGCCATGTTGTTGACCGGCCCGATGGCCGCCTCGTGCTCCTCGAAGATTTCGATAACCTCCGTGCGAGTGTGTTCACTCATCCATTCCGCGATGATAGCGTCGAGTTCTTCGACGTGCTCTAGGCGGTCTTTCATCGTCCGAAACCGGGGGTCCGTTGCCAGTTCCTCTCCACCGACGATGCGGAGAATACGCTCGGCGATGCTCTGTGAACTCCCCGAGATGGCGACCCAGCGGTCGTCCTTCGTCCGGTAGGTGTTCCGCGGTGCGGTCCGACTGCTTCGATTGCCCGACCGCTCGTGGTCGATTTCTTTCTGTCCGTACTCGATGACGTGGTCGCCGAGCATCCCGAACATCGCCTCCAGAATCGACGAATCGATGTACTGGCCGCTTCCGTCGTGGACATCGCGCCAGTAGAGCGCCATCACCGCGGCGTACGTGGAGTGGAGTGCGCAGATGGAATCGGCCATCGCGGTCGGTGGGAGGGTGGGTGGACCGTCAGCCTGTCCCGTCGAGTACGCATAGCCGCTCATCGCCTCGACGAGCGTGCCGAAGCCAGGGCGGTCCTTGTACGGGCCCGTCTGTCCGAATCCGGTCACGCGAACCATCACGAGGGTCTCGTTGAGTGCAGAGAGCGTCTCCCACCCGATTCCCCAGTCTTCCAGCGTTCCCGGCCTGAAGTTCTCGACGAGGACATCAGCGTCCGCGACGAGATCTTTGAAGATCTCTTGGCCGTCCTCTTCGTGGAGGTCGAGGGGGACGCTCTTTTTATTCCGGTTGACCCACTTCCACGAGAGCTCTTCGGGGTAGTCACCGAACTCGCGGAGCGAGTCTCCGTACTCGGGGTGTTCGACCTTGATGACTTCGGCACCGAAATCACCGAGCATCATGGCTGTCAGTGGCCCAGCATAGAGGCTTGCCGCGTCGACGACGGTAATTCCGTCTAGGGGTTTGTCTGGAATCATTGTGCTGTCGTCGCTCACGAGAAGTCTGGCTGACCGAGCTCAGACCGGCGTTTATGGGTATTTCCGTTTTGAACTCGCTCGACGAACGCAGCCCATGCTTCCCCGTTGGGGAACCGGATGTTGTCGTTTGAGTCCCAGGTGTACCCGGCCTTGCGGAGGATGGCTTTCGCTCCCTCGACGTCGTTTTCGTACTTCTTCGTATCCGGTTCGTGCCACTGCGTAATCGGCGAAATCGGGTTCTCGCCGTTCGGAACTGTTGCTCTTCCCTCGAGAACGGATTCAACGAAGCTCTCCTCGTCGACTGCTTTGGCGAAGGCAACGCGGAACTCCTTGTCGCGGATGAGCGGACAGGAGAAATTCAGTTTCGTATCGAGCGGCGCGAAGTTCTCCGTGACGGACTTCTCGATACCGCTCGTGGACGAAGCGCGGTTCGCCTGCGTGTTCGAGAGCGTCGTTCCGATGGCGTCGACTTTCCCCTGTTGAAGCGCGCCGATGAGGGAGTCGACGTTGCCGACGTTGATCCAGATAATCCGCTCGATGCCGGGACCAGTCGCAGTCTGGTCGCCGAGGTATTCGCCGCGCACGTCGTCGTCGAACAGCCAGTGGTCGTCGTTCCGCGACACCTCGAATCGCGTTCCTTGCTCCCATTTTTCCACCTTGAAAGGACCCGTCCCAACCGGCGTCTGCGGGTTGTGCTGAGATGGGTTGTCGACGTTCTCCCACTTGTGTTTGGGGAGGATGACGCTGCGGACGACTCGCTGCGTCATGAACGCCGCGTCGGGCGTCGAGAGGTTGAATCGGACCGAGTGCTCGCCGAGTACCTCGACGCTTTCGACGGGTTCGTAAAACGGCACCTGACTCGTCGAGGACTGTTCTTTGTAGAGTTCGACAGTGAACTTGACGTCTTCTGCGGTAAACGGCTCTCCGTCGTGCCACGTGACGCCCTCGCGGAGGCTCATCTCTACGGTCGTGTCGTCGGTGAACTTCGCATCCGTCGCGAGCGCAGGAACGACTTCTAAGTCGGGTGTTGCATCGAAGAGTCCGTCGTAGACGAACGTCAGGCGCTTTTCTTCAGCGCCACCTGCCGCCCACGGCAGGTTCAGTGAGTTCATCGACGTCGTGACGCCCTTGACGTACGTCGTCTGGTCGGTTTCGGGCTGGAGGTTGACTTCCGTCCACCGGAAGGAATCCCCCGTCGGACCGTTACCCGGCGTCTTGACGTAGCCGCTCCACTTGTTCGTATTGACTGCCGTGATGACGTCCGGAAAGAGGGTGATGAGTCCACCGACGTCCTCGGCGAAGAGCTGTTGTGCCTGACTTACGAGTTCTTGGCGCTTTTCGTTGTCACCCGTGACCTTCCGCTGTCGGTCGAGGAGGTCGTTGAGTTTTGGATGGAAGTAATTGTCGTAGTTGGAGAGGCTGTCCTTGTGACGCCGCATCAACAAGGGATTCGGGTCGAGGCCCCGCTGGGGGTCCGGCCCGTGGGTGCTCATCGAGACGATTGCCTCCAGGCCGGGAGTCTCCCAACTTTGGGCGTACAGCTGGTTGAGTGGGCGGTCGTTGAGTTCGACAGCGAGGCCCAGACTGTTGGCAGCCCGCTTTACCATCAGCGCGTGCTCGCGCATCCACGGGTCGTCTTCGCTGGAAAACTCGACGGGGAGAGGGTCTAAGCCCGCCGCCGCCGCCGCACTGTAGTCGAGCGGTGGGTTGGCCGCATCGATGGTCTCCCAGTCGTGCCAGTACTGAGTTTCGACGACCTCCGGCGTTCCCTCGGGGACCTGCGGTTCCTGTTCTTCGACACTGGTACCCGGTGTTGAATCGTCGCCTGAGCCATCCCCAGTGCCACTACACCCCGCGAGCGTAGCCGCGCCAACGACGCTTGCAGCCCCTACAAGGTATCGTCGTCGGGAGAACTCCTGCTCGCTTGCATCCGTTCGTTCGTCATGGTTGCTTGATGCCATGCTACAGCATACCCAATTTAACCATTATACATTCAGGATACCCCCGATGGCGAATGATAGGCTTCATTCTTTATATAGGGTCAGATATATTTCGCTCGTAACTTCGGAGAATCGCTCGGGTTGCGCCCGATTATGATTCGCGTGGTCCGTAGATAATCTCGAGCAGGTTTCGTTCCGCAGTTCGCAATCGTTCGCTCATCGTCGATTGGGCGATGTCGAACTCCTCGGCGATATCCGTTGCACTTGCTTCACGCGGAACTTCGAAGTATCCCCTGTTGTAGGCCGTTTCGAGAATTGCGAGTTGTTCCTCGGGGAGTTTCGTCACCAGAACTTCGGTTAGTCGTCCACTATCCAGTGGTTCTCCCGGTTCGTCAATTTGGTTGACACTTAATAGTTCGAATGCACCGAGCGTCTCTTGAATATTATCGGCCAGGTCACGGAACCGGTCCCAGTTTCGAACCGTAATGACGACCTGGAACGTATCGCGTTGGAGGAGAATCCGGTTCGGAATCGCTTCGTTCCGAAGAACCAGCCCAAGTATGAATGGATACGACTCGTTTGCGAGAATGGTAAGCCGGCGGATAGTGAGGTTTGTCGGCCCAGTTGGGATTTCCTGTGTGTAGAAGAGCGAAACTCCCGAAATGTCCTCGATAAGTGTGGCCGGGTCGAAATCCGTCCCCGACGACACGGTAAGTGATTCAATCCATGTTCCGTCTTCCACGTAGAAGGCATTGTCAAGCTCGATGCTCCGCACGTCGTCTATCCGTGCATCGATTTTCTCCATCACCCCCGTCGGAATTGTTTTGAATTCTACACGAAGAATATCAGTTTCCCCCTTGCTTGGGAGAACTGGACCTTGCGTATATAGGCTTCACGCTCACCTCATTTTCCTCCGAGCCACAGTATAATTCAGATATTTGATGCTTCACTATATCTTCCACTTACTCCCTCTCAGAGAACTCCCTCAGTATTTTGACTTCAGTCGTCGACTTCGTCGTCGTACTGTTTGTAGGTAATCGTCAGTTTTCCTTCCGCTGGGTCCCTCGCTGCATCTCGAAGTGTTTTGAACTCTTCGAGAAGCGCACTTGCATCGTCTGACCCCTCTCGGACGCTTCGTGACTCTTCTCGAATCGTGTCGTACACTTGCTCTAAGACACGTCGGACAGCATACGAATCACCCTTTGAATCTATCTCGAAGACCGCCTCATATTCTCTCATACTCGTAGTTGGGTCTGCACTCGGATAACTGCCTGTACGTCTAGGATTGTGAGTCTTTTTCACCCTTCCAGACACACCCGCCAGTAACACGCTGTCCGACCTCAGACTTGTCGTAAAATAATCCGCTGTGAGTGATTCTTCGAAGGTGAACTGATTACGCGACCCCAGTCGTAGCCGACTGTTGAGGCGCGCCGACACCGGTGACTTTCCCGAAGGCTCGTCCGAACATGTAGAACACGGCAACGTTCGTGTAGAACTGAATCGTGGGGACGAGGATGAATCCGAGCCCGAACGTGACGGTTACAAGGAGGCTGGTCACGGCCTGAGCGACGAATGCAATGAGGAATGGAATGAGCCATGCGACGAGGTAATCGACACTCAGCAGAATGTCTTTGAGACGGCTGAAGTCGAATGCAGCGCCGAAGTCCCCTTCGACAGCCATGTTTGTGAGTGCGGCCGGGACGAGGTAGTAGAGGACGAACAGTGCGACGAAGCTCACGAGCATCCCAAGCGCACCGATACCGCCGAGAATTCCTGCAGCGGCGTCGTTACCGGTCCCTGCACCCCCCATTCCGATTCCGAAACTGACTGCGATGAGGGCGAACGGAACGAATCCGTATACGAGTGTGACGACAAAGCCTTTCACGCCGTCTACAGCCATCCCACCCCAGTCGTCGAATGCTGGTGGCTCTGGGTCACCACTGGCAGTCGCTCCGAGAACACGGACAAGATAGCCGAATAAGAGGAACATCGGGATGATGAGGAAACTCCCGAGCACTAGGAGAGAGCCAATTACGATACGACCAAGCGCGTTATCCCCTTCTAAGGGGTAAGAAATACCGTCTTCAAGCATACGTCCCTGGTTTCTATTTTCACACCAGTTAAGTATTCGGTATATTATAATTCAATATTATCTGAAAAACAATTCTATCATGTTTTTCATATTCTAACTACCTATTGATGTGTTATAGCAAAAAACAGCGTTAACACCATCGGCTGTCCGTCATGAACCGGTTTGAGTACAGAGTGATGTGTGTCACTTCCGAAGGTTCAATTCCGGATGACACCGTGACGACGACCATCCCGAACTTGGGGCCCGTTCATTTCCAGTATTACCTCCCAGAATCGACCGAGACCAACCACAAGGCTACGAAACTCGTGACGCAGATTCCAACAGAGATTCTGGGTAGGTTGTTTCAGAGACGACTTCTGAAACTCACGATTGAACAGGGAGAGGTAATCCTGTTGAAGTATTTGGACGGTGACAGTTTTCTGAGGTCGTGCTGACGGGTGCGAATCTACACTGACAAAAGTTCCCGAATTCAAAAGATTGCTTGGTCTACGGTGAAGTGTTCATTTCGGATTAGACAATTTTATCAGGAAAAAGCGACAATCACTCGAGCATGAATTGGTCCGACCAAGACTGGTGGCCGAATCAGTTGAAATTGGAGATTCTCGACCAGAACGCTCGTCAGACCGATCCGATGGGCGAGGAGTTCGACTACGCCGAGGAGTTCGAAACACTCGACTTCGAAGCCGTGAAGGCGGATATCGAAGAGGTAATGACGACCTCGCAAGACTGGTGGCCGGCCGACTACGGTCACTACGGGCCGCTCTTCATTCGGATGGCGTGGCACAGCGCGGGCACGTACCGCACCGTTGACGGCCGCGGCGGTGCGGCCGGTGGTCGACAGCGCCTCCCACCGATCAGCAGTTGGCCGGACAACGTGAACCTCGACAAGGCTCGTCGCCTGCTCTGGTCGGTCAAGCAGAAGTACGGCCGCAAGCTCTCGTGGGGTGACCTGATTGTCTTGGCCGGAAACGTCGCGCTGGAGTCGATGGGCTTCGAGACGTTCGGCTTCGCCGGCGGCCGCGAAGACGACTACGTGCCCGATAAGGCAGTCGATTGGGGTCCGGAGGACGAGTGGGAGAAGACTTCCTCCGACCGCTTCGACGAGGAGGGCGACCTCAAGGAACCGCTCGGCAACACCGTGATGGGCCTCATCTACGTGAATCCGGAAGGTCCGAACGGCGAGCCGGACGTCGAGGGCTCCGCGAAGAACATCCGACAGGCGTTCAGCCGAATGGCGATGAACGACGAGGAGACTGTCGCCCTCATCGCTGGTGGCCACACCTTCGGGAAGGTCCACGGTGCTGACTCCGGCGACAACCTCGGACCCGAGCCCGAAGCAGCTCCGATCGACCTGCAGGGTCTCGGTTGGGAGAACGAGTACGGCTCCGGCAAAGGTCCCGACACGATTACCAGCGGGATCGAGGGCCCGTGGAACACCACACCGACTCAGTGGGACATGGGTTACATCGACAACTTGCTCGAGTACAAATGGTGGCCTGAGCAGGGTCCCGGCGGTGCCTGGCAGTGGACCACACAGGGCGGCGAGTTAGACGACGCTGCACCCGGTGTCGAGGACCCGTCGGAGAAGGAAGACGTGATGATGTTAACGACGGACATCGCCCTGAAGCGAGACCCGGACTTCCGGGAGGTTCTCGAGCGCTTCCAGGAGAACCCCGACGAGTTCCAGGAGTGCTTCGCAAAGGCCTGGTACAAGCTTATTCACCGCGACATGGGCCCGCCGGAGCGGTTCCTCGGCCCCGAAGTCCCGGACGAAGTAATGCTGTGGCAGGACCCCCTGCCGGACGCAGACTACGACCTCATCGACGACGAAGCGGCCGCCGAACTCAAGGAAGAGATTCTCGGTTCGGACCTCTCCGTCTCTCAACTGGTCAAGACCGCGTGGGCGTCGGCATCGACGTACCGCGACAGCGACAAGCGCGGCGGCGCAAACGGCGCGCGCATCCGTCTCGAACCGCAGCGGAGCTGGGAAGTGAACGAGCCGGAAGAGCTTGAGACGGTATTGGAGACGCTCGAAGGTATTCAGGACGAGTTCAACAGTTCGCAGTCTGATGAGACCAGAGTCTCGCTCGCCGACCTGATCGTGCTGGGCGGTAACGCGGCCGTCGAGAAGGCGGCGGCAGACGCCGGGTACGACGTGGAAATTCCGTTCGAGCCCGGACGGACGGACGCCACGCAGGAACAGACCGACGTCGAGTCGTTCGAGGCACTCAAGCCGAAAGCCGACGGGTTCCGGAACTACATCGAGAGCGGTGTCGACGAGAAGCCCGAAGAACTGCTGGTGGACAAGGCGGAACTGCTGAACCTGACGGTCGAAGAGATGACGGTCCTTGTCGGCGGGATGCGGGCGCTGGACGCGAACTACCAGGGCTCCGATCTCGGCGTCTTCACCGACGAGCCGGAGACGCTGACTAACGACTTCTTCGTGAACCTGCTCGACATGGACTACGAGTGGGAACCGGTCTCGGACTCCGAGGACATGTTCGAGCTACGCGACCGTGAGACGGGCGAAGTCCAGTGGAAAGGGTCCAGGTTCGACCTCATCTTCGGGTCGAACGCCCGACTTCGTACCGTCGCGGAAGTCTACGGAGCTGCTGACGGCGAGGAGAAATTTGTGCACGACTTCGTAGAGACGTGGCACAAAGTGATGACCCTCGACCGCTTCGACCTCGAATAAGCTGCGCGTATCTGGACTGGTGCTCGTGTGCGACCGCTCGATTGAGTGGGGCCACGGTTTCCAGTCCGGTCTCGTAAACGAGTCGTGAAGCGGTGCCGAACGTAGTGGTGTGTGACGTTTTCCGCTGATCTTTTCAACAGAGTCGAAGCGATGGGAACGAACGAGTAGGTGGGAAGGCATCCACAATTACGATTGTGTCGAGTGTGGGACGGACAGAAGGTGGATATATTTGCTTGACGCATCCTCGGGAACGCCTGGATAAAAACGGATGGCCCCTGTTGAAACCCTCAGACGGTGACAGTTTGTCGAAGCCGTACTGAATGCAGGGCGCATATTCAGCACTGAGCGGTAGATTATAGCTATCGATTGACTTAGAGGGACAGAACTTGAGCTCCCTCAGAGGTTCCATGTACCGTGTATCTCTCCGGTTAGCTTCGTCTGAGTGCCAAGTTCACATAGTAAGTCTCTCCACACCGACTTGGTAGAACATCACCATCGGGAAAATTGTCATAGTACTGAATATGGTTGTATTCCGCATCTTGCGGGAGATTTCTCCACCCTTATACATCAGATCACAAATGGTGATTGTAGAAACAATTAAAACGATTGTTAGCGGAATGGCGACGAGTACTACTGACTTCGCGGTCTCGAATAGCGCCTCAGAAATTGAGCTATTGAACCCGGTGAATGAACCCACGATGGGAATCTGACTAAGAACTGAGTTCAATAATATAAAGATGACCGATGCTATCATAAGGCCTATAAGTTGTCGTGTCCCGGACTGTACAGTCGATTCGGGGATTCTCTCAATGGTTGCTTCGCTTGTACTGACCATCTCCAGAGCCATATCACCGACATGGAATCCGAACACTAATCCGAAGACGGCGAGAAGGGCCCCAATCACCGACAGTACTAATCCACGTACAAAATATTTCGTGAGAATCTTATTTATCAGTCCCATATCATCCCGTGATATTTTAAGTATATGAAGTTATTGACTGAATGACTTCTGTGAGGGGTAGATAGCTTACCGAGCGAAAACCAAAACACCTCTTAGTTGGGCGACCACCCGATGTGTGATAATACGCTTGCTCGTACGGGGAGTGAAAGTGAACGGGTCCCCCGGACTTTTCCCCGGAATCAGGCGTTTCTGCGAGTAAAACTAAACGGTTCTTCGTACCGTGACAGAGTTGTTTTAATCGGAGCGCTGTCTGCCGATTAGTGGGTAATCGATACTATTCAAGATTGGAACAGTCCATTCACCTACTGCACGACTTCATTCGCAGATGCACTCGTGTTTCTTCGCCGACTGATTGATGACGTACTCGTGGGTCTCCGACGCGAGTTCGTACAGCTTCTCTGCGCGCTCTCTCGCCGCGAGTCCATCTTGATAGTACGTCTTGGCACGATGATTCCGCCAGAGGTCTTGGAGGCTGTCGGCGACGTGCCCCGACAGAATTCCACGTCTCGCCGCTTCCGTGTACACGCCGGGGTGCGTTCCGGGAAGATCTCGCGGTTCGACGCCACCTTCGAGGAGTTTGAACTCGACGACGCGCTCGATGGCGACGAACGACGCCTCGATGACCAACGTGTAGAACCCTTGTTCCAGCAGCGTCTCTGCGCCCGCGAGTAGTCGACATGACTTTCGGAGCTGGAGGACGTCCGCCTCTTTCGTCTCTAGACCTTCTTCGATTTCGTCGGGCCGATAGTCGAAGGCGGCTCGCACCTCATCGACCAACGTCTCGATTCGGGTGCTACTCACCACTCATCACCTCCGTCCGGATTCGTTGGAACTCGTCGCCGCCGTAGACGGTGACTCCCTCTCGGAATATCTCTCGTAGCTTTTCGCCTGCTCGGAGCGCACTCTCCTCGCTCTCGACGAACGGTTCGAACGTGTACCGGTCGCCGTCGAATCGTTCTTCACCGAGTTCTCCGGCTACGTTCGAGACCACGCGGCGGGCGGTCGTTCGGTCGCCGTCGACGAGGACGAACACGTCGACGTCGCTCTTCCGGTCGGCCTCACCGCGAGCGACGCTCCCGAATACGAGAATACCGAGTAGCTGGTCGACTTCGTCCGAGTTCTCGACCGCCGTCTCGACGTTCTCTACAAACGCACGAACTGGAGCGTGGTACTCGGTCTGTTCGATGCCGAGTATCGGGTCGTCTTTCTGGAGGTGTGCGGGGTCGATAGAGACGTACTTTCGCTGTGTCGTCTCTCGTACCCGTACGACACCGAGTCCGTCAAGGAACTCGACTGCCCGCCAAACTGTCGACCGACTCCGGTCGGTTATCTCGGATAGTTCTTTCAGTGTGAACTCCGACTGGTGAGCGTCGACGAGCAGTCGAAGCACGTCGTCGGCCGCGTGGAGCCTGAATATCTTTGAGTCGTCACCGGGGGTGACGGGAAGGCAAACCTTTATATGTTGTTTCGCTTCGTCGGACACTATCTGACCCTGTGAAACGAGATATAATAAGCGTTGGCCCGTTTGCTGTACCCTCTGGTGGCGAATGCGAATACGTAGTCGAACGAAATCTACGGCAGTTCGTCATACGGATAGCTCAAGTCACCGCAGTCATGCGGTTAGAAGGTCGACGGGCCCGACGGGCCCGACGGGCTTTCGTTCGGGTGTCGAACGGGGTCGTGATTTTAGGTGACTGAGGGCCTGTATAGCTCATTTTCAACATGGTCAGTAGACTGTCTTTTTCGATTCATTTCGTTCGAAATCTGAACGTCGGCATTTGACGTTCACTCGGCTGGGACGGTTCGTTGTTAAATCGTCTCCTTGCTATTAGACAAGGGTGACTCGTACACTAACACTTGTTCAACAATTTAAATAGCAAATTCACAAGCTGTGGTCCCAATGACTGCTATTCCAAATATCACGGATTGTTCTGTATATGCTGCGTTTCACTTTCTATCTTGTTCAATTGGTATATGAGTAGTTATACATGATGGTGCCCTGTACTGCTTAGAAATGCGGAGGAAAAAGCTCCCGAAGGAGGCCCCAGGGAAGTACGTCGACTACCATCCGCGTCCGTATTACTCACCAGATTCGCTTCCTCCGGAGCCGAAAATCGAAATCCCCAACCAGACCCACCAGCTCGTCGCCGACGCAGCATACCAGATTGGTCGCGTCGATGGCATCAGTTCGACAGTGGATTTTGCTGCCGTCCTGTACACGACACTCATCCGAATCGAGGCGGTCGAATCTGCTCGAATCGAGGGTGCAGAGGTCAATTATCAGGATGTCGCCGCGTTCCACACGAAACACGAAGACAGCGCCGAGCCGCAAAGCAAGGACTTGCGGGAGGCCCTGAACTACGAGGACGCGCTCCTGTATGGTATCGAGCACGTCGAAGACGGTGGCGAACTCACACTCGACCTGCTCAAACATCTCCACGAGATGCTCCTCGACGGTGTCCGTAACGAGGGCGACGTCGTCGGGGAGTTCCGCGACCATATGGTCCGGCTCAATAGCCCGAACCCAGCCAAAGACCCGTTCATTCCTCCGTCAGCGTCGTCGCTCGACCGTCTCATGTCGTCGCTCGTCGAGTACGTCGCGATGGATGGCGAGTACCACCCACTCGTCGACGCCGCGATTATCCACTACTTCTTCGAGACGGTTCACCCGTTTTCAGACGGGAACGGTCGTCTCGGCCGACTCATCATCATTCTCTACCTGATCGACCAAGGATACATCGAGAGCTCGTACATCTACCCGAGTGCTTACTTCAACCGGCACAAGGTCGAGTACGTCGAGAAGATGCGTGCCGTGAGTGAACAGGGCGAGTGGTTGGAGTGGATCGACTTCTTCCTCGAAGCACTCCGGTCGCAGGCCGCCGAGTCGTACGACCGTACGTGGGCGCTCAAGGAGTTGCAGACGAAGTACGTGACTGACTACGCCGGGAGTACGTCCACAGACAGGTTTGCCCGCAAATTACTCGAAGTTCCGTACTTCACAGCGAACGACATCGTCCGGGAACTCGACGTATCCCGCGGGACAGCCTACAACGTCATCGAGAACCTCGAAGACGCTGGACTCATCGAGGAAGTCACCGGGGCTGAGTGGGGTCAAGAGTACAAGGCGGTCGAAGTGTTCGACGTGTTCGAGTAGGTCGCTTCGGCGCGAAGGTTTAAGTCATAAACCGGGACCATCCCGGTTTATGAACCGCCGAACGTTCCTCACCTCGCTCGCACTCGCATCGACTGCTGGTTGTACGACGACGAAGTCTGATTCGGCCGTTGCATCGTCTGGGGAGGACACATCTCGTCCCTCCGAGACGACGACTGAGACGAGTGGACCAGTACAACGCCCGGTCGGAGAGTCGTACTTACGGTCCGATGGTGCCACCATTGTGGTTGCATCCGCTCGGTTCACCGGAACAGCGCGGTTGGTCGACGGAACCACAATTAGCCCAGATCCGGGTAACGCTTTGATCTTAACTGACGTCCGGTCAGCGAATACAGGTAAATCGGTCGTCGACCTCCCTTCCCGTGACTCTCTGGCACTCATCACCGGTGGGAGCCAGTACAAACCTCTCAAGCCGAAGGGGAAACCGGGTGGGGAACCAACGCTGTCGTTCCCGCTCGGTGGGACACTTTATGACACAGTCGAAGACGCCCATCCTAACGTCACCGCACTGGGCTGGGTTTTCTTCGAGGTCCCGGCTGACTCGACGGATTTCCGTATTTCGCTCTCCGATTCACAGTCGTCGACTTTGGAAGCGTATTGGGATGGAACGGTTGACCCGAGTTCGCTTCCAGACATGAAAATCACGTCTCTCGACGTCCCGGAAGAACACGTCAACGGTGACCCCATAGAGTTCTCGGTGTCGGTGACGAACACAGGTGGGAGTGCTGGATTGTTCAACCAACGGTTCTCTGTCGTACGGAGCACCGAGCCGAATGCACTGGGCGGCGTACTCGATACTACAGTCGAGCCTGGTGAGACGGTAACAATCGAAAAAACGGTCCCAGCAAAAGGGGTTCAAGACGTGACGATTGCAGTGCCTCCTGCGTTCGAGAAAACGACTCACGTCGTTCCCACGAAGGCACAGTTTGGAAGCTCTCACGAGCTACCGAATGGTGTCAAACTTCGGGTAAGCAAACCGACCGTCAGTGATACGGTTTGGGTCGACGAAAACGGAGGTGGCTTTGAGAACCACTCTATCGACAGGCGTTCGTTCGCTGTCTTCGAGATAACCGCGTGGAACCCGACGGATTCGACTATCTCAGAACCTGACAAGGACTGGTTCGAAGTCGAAGGGAACGGGTTTGTCGATTCAAATTCGAACCGTGGGTTCGCACGTGGACTGCGTGAACCGGTCGAGATGCCATACTTCCGTGGCTCGCGTGAGCTCACCCCCGGAGAAACGACGAATGGTGTCCTCTACTTCGACGTTCCGAAGAACACGAGTGTTGACGAGATAGCTTGTCGAGTGAAATGGCCTGTAACGGAACGTGCGAACAAGGTCTGTGAATGGAAGATGGGTGAATAACCCGGGCGCACAGGCCCGTTCGTCTTCGAAGAGTCGGGGTAGAGTATCTTGATGTGGTCCGGTTCGATAGGTATCGTTCCTTCTCGACGAACGAAATCTACGCGAGTTCGTCATACGGACACCCCAAGTCGTCACAGTCTGTCGATTAGAAGCGAACGGACCCGACGGGAATGCGTCATCGGCTGTGACGGAATTGTGTTAATCGGCGCGCAGTCTGGCGATTTGGTTCACTCCGCCCTCAAATCACTCGGACGTCGCCACCGTCGTCCATGATGTCACTACGACGAAGCACGAGAATCGATTCGCCGTACCCCTGCTGTTCGACCGCACCCTCTATCGCTGCCGCTGCAATCTTGTCGTCAGTGAGAACGACGATTCGTGGATGACCGCTTCGAAGAAACTCGATTGCTAACCCGGCGAATACGGTATCTGCTTTCTCGACTTGGTGCTCATCCTTCCCGGACTTTAGGGCAATCTCTCTTCGAACGTAGTCCATCGCTGCGACTGCATCGGAATCGTTCGGCGATGGTGGGTTGATTTTGGTAGCCCACCCTTCCTCGATGGCTGTTTCTACCCGGTCAGCGACGTGCATCGTGCTCAGTTCCTCGACAACACGCTGGGGAACCTGCAAGGTTATCTGATGCCGTGCGGCGAACTTCCGAAGTTTCTGGAACTTCGAATTCTCTGGGCCACCCACGGCGACGAAGAGGTTCGTATCTGCGAGGACGAAGTCGTCCGAGTCGAGGTCACTACTCCCCATCGAACTCCAGTTCGTCAGGGTCAGGTGAGATTAGCTGCCTAAAGTATGGGTCGTGTTCTCGGCCAGCCTCCAAGACGGGTTGGACTGCATAGATGATGGCCATCCCTTCGACTGGCTTGACGTCCATCTCGTTGGCCGCCACCCGTTGGGTGAGCTTCCCGGCGTAGTATTCTGCTGCTGCTCGGACCGCTCTCACGAGTCGTCCAACGCCGTACCGGTTGTGGAAGTACTCGGCGTCGTCGTCGAACTCTGTGAGAGCGACTGCGTGGAGCAGCGTCGGGGTGATTGCGACTTCGCGGCCATCGACGAACGCGAACGGTTCCGCGGTGAGATGATGTGGTCGCGTACTCTCGTCGCGGTCGACGACGCCGAGTTGTTCGAGTCGTTCGACATCGTCGTAGGCCGTTGCACGAGCGAGGTCCAGTTCGTCGATGAGGTCCTGGATGGTTGCAGGCCCGTAGTAGCAGAGGTAGACGTACTCGCGGGCGAGGCGTGGGTGCTGTAGCAACGTCGTGGCTGCGAGTAGCCCGTCGAGATCGTCGAACGACTGTGGTGCGTCGTCGTCGAGTAGTGGGGCGTCTCCACGGTCAGAGAGGGTGGGCATACTCAAAGTACGAAATCTATGTATTTTAGATTTGTGCTGCTGGTACTAGTCCTCTGGAGTGCGAGTTCGTCACGCTACGTGACGGACTCTGTCGGCGAGGAAATGCGCGATTCGAGAGCTACAGCGCTCGCTCTTTGGTTCTAAAGCGTTCCAGAACTATACGGACCCGACGGGACTCACGCGAGCGGAAGCGAGTGGGAAGTCGTCGGGAGAGTGAGCGAAGCGAACGGACCCGACGGGATTTGAACCCATTCACAGACGTTCCTGCTCGCTCCCTTCGGTCGCTGTGCGGGCATGCGACTGTTCGTGTTCAAATCCCGGGGGCCGCTTGTTCCTCACAGTGGGCCGAGCACACGCTACGCGGTGCTCGCGAGAATGTTCGTCACAAAAGCGGACCCGACGGGATTTGAACCCGCGACATCTTGGTCCGGAACCAAGCACTCTGTCCACTGAGCTACGGGCCCCAGCGAAGAGAGGTACACGATACCGACGTAAAACCGTTGTGGAAGCGCCGATGGCGGTCGATTACGTTACGCTCGGCTCCGCGCTGATTACACTCTGTTTCCACGTACCACGTGTGAACCACGCTGTCGCAGCAATCGCGCCGAGAATCTGCCCAACTGCCATCCCGAGCCAGATACCCGTTTCGGCGAACCCGAATTGGAACGACAGCAGGTAGACGATGGGGACGCGGCCCAACCAGAGCGCGAACAGCGAAAACCCGAGTGCGGTCTTCGTGTTACCCGCACCGCGGTAAGCCCCGAGGACGACCTGCAAGACACCGATAAACCCGAACTCGAACGCCCGAATGCGGACGTATTGGACGCCGAGGTCGATGGTCTGTGTGGCCGATTCCGTCCCTGTCGGGAGGAAGAACGAGACGACGGGTTCGGCCAACAGATAAGCGAGGACGCCGGTAACGACCATGACGCTCGCGCCGACCTTGGCGGCGAGCCAGACGGCACTCTCGGCCCGTTCCGGTTTTTGCGCGCCGAGGTTCTGCCCGACGATGGTGTTGGTCGCTCGACCGAGACCGAGCGCTGGGAGAAAAACGAGCGACGTAAGGCGGTTTCCGAGACCGAACGCAGCGACGACTTCCGGCTTGAAGGTAACCACCATCGCGGTGAGCGTGATAAACCCGAGAGCGGTCGCCGACTGTTCGGCGGCGCTCGGAACGCCGATGGAGACGATTTGCTTGATGTACCGAAACTGCGGCCAGAAGTCCGAGAGCTGCACGTCGGGACCGGCGCTCGTCCCGAAAATGACGTAGATGCCGATGACGGTCGCGACCGCCCGCGAGAGGACTGTTGCGTAGGCGGCACCGGCGACATCGTAGCCAAGAAAGCTGGTCGCGGCAAAGAGACTGGCTTCGAGTCCTTCCAGCCCGAGCATGCCGAAAAGCGGGTTCGATTCGAAGCCGAAGATGAAAATCGGGTCGATAATGACGTTGATGAGGACGCTAATGAACATCACGACCATCGGGGCGCGGGTGTTGCCGTAGCCGCGCATGAGCGCGGAGAAGACGAAAAAGCCGAAGAGGAACGGCAATCCGAGGAAGAACACACGCATGTAGGCGCTGGCGAGTGGGATGACCTGCCCAGCGGTAGCCGGTGAACTCGGGAGGATGCCGAGCATCGCGTCGGTGGCAAAGAAGCCGATGAGTCCGACGACGATGGCGATGATGGTGATGAACGTGAGCGTTTGTCCGGCGACAGTTCCGGCGGAACCTTCGCTTTTCGCGCCGGTGCACTGCGCAACGAGAGTGCTTCCGGCGACGGTGAACCCACCGCCGACGGAGATGAGGAGAAATATCAGGGGAAACGCGAGGCTAATCGCGGCCACTGCGTCGGTCGAGAGGCGACCGAGCCAGACGGTGTCGGCGAGGTTGTACGCCACCTGGAGGAGTTCGGTGACGATAATCGGCCACGCGAGTTCGAACATCGGACGTTTGAGGTCACCTTCGGTTAGTGAACCTCCTTCGGGGACAGACACTGAACATGTGAGACACGTGGCATGCGTTTCAAAGCGTCGATAGGTGTCCTATAGTAGCGTTTGCAACTGGTGACACATCCAATCGCACGACAGCGGTTGACCGAGTGTGCACTGACTTGCAAACGCTACGATAGCGTGCCGCATTCACGTTATCGCCCCGAGTCACGGCTCGGCAGAAGTCGCGAGAAAAGTATGGTGGGTTCGCGTCGTTACGGTGCTTCGCCGGTCTCGATGGCGAAATCGGCCTTCGGGTAGGCCACACACGTCAGGGTGTACCCTTTGTCCATCTCCTCACCGGAGAGGGTTTCCTGTTTGAAGTGAGTCACGTACTCGTCTGCGGGACCGTCGGTAATCTTCCCTGCACAGGAGACACACTGACCCTGACGGCACGCATACGGGAGGTCCATCCCGGCGTCTTCACCCTGGTCGAGCACCGTCTCGTTGCTCGCCAGTTCGATAGTCTCGCCCTGCTTGACGAATTCGACTTCGAAGTACTCGACTTCGTCTTCGGGCATGTCGGCGGGACTCTGTTCTTCTTCCGCCGCTTCCTCGCCTTCGAGTTCGGCACCTTCTTCGCCACCGGCGACTGCGCCAGCGACGGCACCGCCACCGATAGAGCGGTTCATCGGCTCGGGGAAGTCGGTCTCTGCGACGGTCGCCGCACGGCGCTCGAGGACCTCCTGCGTGATGTCGGCGGTCGGCTCCCAGCCGGTGCCCTTCGAGAAGTGCAGGGCGACGGCGAGGAGTACCAGGACCAATCCGGCCCCGACACCCACCAGACTGATGACTGCCATAAGGGCGGATATGGAGGGAGGGGTTAAGGAAATTGTGATTATGGCGGCGGCCTCGGGCGGCTGATTTCACGGTGCAGACGGTATGTTCGAGAGATTCCCAAAATATCGAGGGGTGTTTTTCGTTTGTGTCCGGGTGAGCGGCTCGAACTGCCGAACGTCACCGTCGTGAGCGACTCGCCGGTTATTCGTCTTTCCGGGCGACTTCGTGGCGGCCGAAACCGTAGCGAAGTCGGTTCGCGAGTCGTCGCGAGAACCGGTCGTCGGCGCGGGAGCCGAAGCGCTCGGCGAGCGACTGGTAGATGAGCGGAACGGGAACTTCCTGTTCGAGTGCTTCCTGAACCGTCCACGTACCCGTCGAGCCACCGGCGATGTGGTCGTCAACGTCGCCGAGGTCGGTCCCTTCCTCGCGGAACGCCTCTTCGCAGAGTTCGAGGAGCCACGAGCGGATGACCGCGCCGTTGTTCCACGTACGGGCGACCGCTTCGAGGTCGAGGTCGTAGCGACCCTCGGCGAGCAGTTCGAAGCCTTCGCCGTAGGCCTGCATCAGCGCGTACTCGACGCCGTTGTGAACCATCTTCACGTAATGGCCGGAGCCTGCCTCGCCCATTCGGTCGTGACCGGCGGGACCGGTTGCGACCGCGTCGAAGACGGGCGTCATCTCGTCGTACGCCCACTGCGGGCCGCCAATCATGAGCGAGAAGCCGAGTTCGGCCCCGGCGGGACCGCCCGAGGTTCCACAGTCGAGATACGCAGCGGAACACGCCTCGGCGCGACGGACCGACTTCTCGAAGTGGGAGTTACCGCCGTCGACGACAACGTCGTCCCCGTCGAGGTGGGGGTCGAGGTCGTCGAGAGTTGCGTCCACCGCGTCACCCGCGGGGACCATGAGCCAGATTCGCTTGTCGTCGCCGAGTCGGTCGGCGAGGTCGGCGACGCTGTCTGCGGGTTCGGCACCCGCGTCGGCTGCTGCTGCGACTGCCTCTTCGGAGAGGTCGAACGCGACGACCTCGTGCCCGGCATCGAGCACTCGGTCGACTACGATGCGTCCCATCCGGCCGAGGCCGATGACGCCTAGTTGCATGGGTCGGAGTCGTCTGCGGGGGGAGGTAGTGGTTGTGGTTTGGCGCGTTGTCCGCGGACAGTGTTTCTGTCGGCGACGACAGACGCCGACGTTTTTATCGAACCGTACGAGTATCGCGTATGGACGAACGTATTCACGAACACGCCGCGGTGCTCGTCGATTGGAGCGCACAAATCGAGGCCGGAGACGATGTCGTCGTCTCGGTCGGAGAAGGTGCACACGACCTCGCGGTGGCCGTCGCGGAAGCACTCGGTGAACGCGGTGCGAACGTCGTCACGACCTACAACTCCGAGGAAGTACAGCGGGCGTATCTCCGCGCGCACGAGGGTGACTTCGAACTCCCCGAACACGAGCTGGTCCTCTACGAGGCCGCCGATTCGGTGCTCTTCCTCAGCGGGACGCGCAACACGGCTGCGACCGCCGACGTTCCCACCGAGACGCGACAGGCCTACGGCCGCGCCACGAACGAGGTTCGTGAGGCTCGCATGGACACCGACTGGGTGTCGACGGTTCACCCAACCCGTGCGCTGGCACAGCAGGCCGGCATGTCCTTCGAAGAGTACGCCGACTTCGTCTACGACGCGATTCTCCGCGATTGGGAGGAACTCGCCGACGAGATGGCGAACATGAAGGAAATTCTCGATGCCGGGTCGGAAGTCCGTATCGTCAAGGAGGACACCGACCTCACGATGTCTATTGAGGGTCGCACCGCGGTCAACTCCGCCGCGTCCGTCGTCTACGACTCGCACAATCTCCCGTCCGGCGAAGTGTTCACCGCCCCCGTCGAAGACGCGGTCGAGGGCGAGGTGTACTTCGACGTGCCGATGACGCTGGAGGGTCAGCGCGTCGAAAACGTTCACCTCACGTTCGAGGACGGCGAAGTCATCGACTTCTCCGCGGGCGCGGGCGAGGACGCGCTCGCTGGTATCCTCGACACCGATGAAGGCGCTCGTCGACTCGGCGAGCTCGGTATCGGGATGAACCGCGGCATCGACCGCTTTACCGACAGTATCCTCTTCGATGAGAAGATGGGAGACACCATCCACCTCGCCGTGGGCCGCGCCTACGGGTCCTGCCTTCCCGAAGGTGAGGACGGAAACCAGTCCGCCGTTCACGTGGACATGATTACCGACATGAGCGAAGAGTCGTTTATCGAAGTCGACGGTGAAGTCGTCCAACGAAACGGGACGTTCCGCTGGGAGGACGAATTCGACGACTGATACGACTGTGGGCGCTTGGTTATCCGCCACATTTTGAGACACTCATTTTCGATTGACATTTGTCCCTTGGTAGCTATGCACTTACTGAAGTGTCTCGGTCACCTCCTTCTATGGGATGACACGATTCGGCCGGACGAGACGACGATTCCTCCAACTAGCGGGGAGTGGCACGGTAGTCGGCTTTGCTGGTTGTCTTGGTGGTGATGGGGAACAAGAGACGGAGACGGAAACAGAGACGACCACGACGACAGAAGAGGAAGAAGAGCACGAAGAAGAGCTTCCGGAAGGTGTCTCAGAAGAGGAGTTCGAGCACGGACCGGTTCCCGAAGAGTACCGAACTGCACTTTCGCAGGCCGACGAAGAGCGAGTTACCGACGAACTATTTCCTAAGGAAGACGTTAAATTCCAAGAGGCGAGCGACGCCGTCGAAGCAGAACTGGCACAGGAGGGCCAGAACTGTGGAAACTGCGCGCAGTTCATCCGTGACAAGAACGGCGATGGCTTCGGTGCCTGTGCGAGGGTCGAAGGCTACATCGGTGCCGACGACTGGTGTTCTCTCTGGGAGCCAATCCCGGAGGAGGAAACGGCGACGGAGACAGAGACGGAGACGGAAACTGAAACTGAAACCGCGGGCGAAGGAGGAGAAGAAACCGAGGAGGAAGGTGGAGATGCGTATTCGATGTGAGTTACCCCTCCGGCACGTCGATGTGTTTCAGGTTCCCGCCGCATCGAGGACAGACCTGCTCGTGAATTCCTTTCCCGGAGCGGTACCCGCACGAGATACACTCGAACCACGAGCGTTCGACCAGCGTCGTCGGTTCAGACTTTACTAACGCCTCCGTCCGTCGCTCGACTAATGCTTCAGTACGCCGCTCGACCAACTCCGCAGGCGGACGCTCGACCAGTTCGGTCGGCTTGGGTCCGACTAACTCCTCGGGTGGACGTTCGACTAACTCGGTTGGCTCGGGTCCGACTAACTCCCTCGACTCCGCTTCGACGAGGTCTGTCGGCTCTCGCTTGTCGATGTCCTCGCTCATATCTCCAAGTATACTGTGTCGAAAGTTAACCTTTATCACAACACATACTGTGCCGAAATAGCCTCCAATTCGCCGGCTTCGCCCCGATTCGACAGGTCTGGTCCCGAGACGCGCTTTCGACGTACTTTTTATCCGCGACCGTTTTCATCCGCGCATGGCAGAATTCATGGTCGTCGTCGCCGACCCCGACTCCGGCGAGACCTACCAAGTCGACGTCGAAGGACAGGATGCAAACCGATTCCTCGGTCGCGACCTCGGTGACGAGGTCGACGGCGCCGCTGTCGGTATCGACGGCTTCACGCTCGAACTGACGGGTGGCTCCGACAAGGCCGGTCGCCCGATGCACCCCGACGTCCCCGGCGGTAACCTCAAGGAAATCCTCGCCGAGGACGGAATCGGCTACAAGCCCGCCCGCGACGGCGAGCGCAAGCGCGTCACCGTCCGTGGCCGCGAAATCTCCGAGGAAACGGTCCAGATCAACGCGAAGGTCGCCTCCGGTGAGGGCGACGTCGCCGCCGCCTTCGGCGAAGGCGACGACGAAGAAGCGGACGAATAACGCCGTCTCACTTCTCTCTTTCCCGTGCCAGAGCAACTGCCCTCCGACCATTCGTCGGTCCAGACGTTCCGCGCGAACATCGCGCGCAGCGGCGGCACTCGTCGTCCCTGTCTGCGCGTCCCCGATGACGTCATCGCCGAAGACGGCGACTTCGTTCGCCTCCATCTCGATGGAACCGCGTACCACGCTCGTCTCTCCGCCGACGCCTCGGGCCTCGTGATTCGCGGCGCGTACGACAACAAACGACTCGCGCGCACTCCCAACGACGGCGAGAACCGACTCGTCGAGTGGTGCCACGAGAACGACCGCAGCGACGGCGACGCTGTCGAACTCGACGAACTCGACGACGGTTATCAGTACGGCCTGCGCGTGCCGGGCGTCCGAACCGTCTACCGAATCACGGAGCGCCCGAACGACTCGCTTTCGAGCATCGCGGAAAAGTTCGGTCTCTCGGACGAGTAGCAGGTGGCCGCCGATTTTGCACGCCGCTCCCGACGCGGATACACGCCGCTTTTAGGGCGTGACACCCCTAGGCGGGGTATGAGCAAGGTAACGGAGTATCTCGCAGGCGAGCGCCTCGACGACGTGGCGCTCTTTCTCACCCACGAGTACCTCGACAGCCAGGGTAAACTCCCGAACATGGGCGTCGAAGTCGAAAACGGCTACATTCTCGTCGTCCCCGGTGACGACGGCCGACGCGCCTTCGCGGCCGGAACCGGCATGGATGCCATGGAGTTCGCCCAGACCGCCATGGGGAACGACGGCGATATCGCCGCCGACCTGAGCGGTGGTACCTGTCCCGACACAGCCACCGACGAAAATCACCAGGCGAAATTCATCTTCTCGTTCGCCGAGGCACAAAACGAAGACGTCGGCGGAATCTACGAGGAGGGCGACGTTATCCACGCCTACGCCAAGTGTAACTGCGGGACGACGTACTCCGACCGCTGGGTCGTCGACGAATAACGCACCGGAATTTTCCGCAGCGCGTCGCTATTCTTCCGTTTCGCTGTCGTCGCTGCCGTCGGTCTCTTGGCCGCTATCGGCGGCTTCGTCTTCGGCGGCTTCCGCCTCGGCCATCTCGGCGACGCGCTCGAAGGCGTTGAGAATGACGCGCTTCGTCGTCGCTCCCTGCGTCGTCCAGTGGTGGGCGTAGTCGAGCATGTCGTCGTAGATGTCGGGCTTGCACCCTGCGGCCTTCGGGTGGCCACCGCCGTTGACGAGGTCGGCGACTTCGTGGCACCGCTCGAAGTCCTCAGACCCGCGGATGCTCGCGCTTCCGGCGGGCTTGACGATGACCGCCGCGTCAGCACCTTCTTCGCGGAGCGCGTCCGCGACTTCGTTCTGTGAACAGCGGCCGTAGGTGATGCCGACCGTCCAGTCACCGACTGACTTCGTGTCCGCCCGGTCGACGGCGGCCTCGATGAGATTCTCCTTTTCGACGCGGCGGTGGGCGATGTACTCCTCGACGACCGGCGGGAGGTCTGCGCCGTACGCACCAACGATGGCGACGTACTCCTCTTTCGAGGTCCAGTAGGCGTAGTCCGCGAGGTCCTGACTTCGCGGGTCTTCGTTCAGCCAGAGGTCGTGGTCGCGGGTGACTGCTGCGAGTTCGACGAATCGCTCGTCGAAGTCGTAGTCGAGTTCGCGAAGCGTCACGTCGGTCGAACACTCCTCGTCGGATTCGCCGACGACGAGGTCGACACCGGCCTCGCGGACCTGTTCGGCGACCTCGGGCTTCCACTGGTGGTGGTCGTACCAGTGAATCTCGCCCGCCATCTCGGCGAGGGCTTCGAGTTCTTCTTCGACGTACTCGTATTTATCCGGACAGAGGTCACAGACGAACACTTCGATGCCCTCTGGCGCGTAGTCGGCAACGCGCTGGAGGTCGTCTTCCAGTGAATACGGACTCGACCCGACGAGTGCGACCGACGATTTCGGGCGTTCTTCTTCCTCGTCGTCGGCTTCGGCTGCTTCTTCGTCCTCCGCTTCCTCGTCTTCGCTCAGACGCTCCTCGATTCGTTCTTCGAAGTCTTCTACGTCGAGGGCGGCGTCGTATCGCTCGCGAGCGAGTGCGACACAGCCGAGTCCGTCGGCGTCGGTGTCGGTGACGACCGCAACTGCGGCGTCTTCGAGTTTTTCTTTCGCGCGTTCTTCGGCACGTTCTTCGTCGAACGAGTCGGGGTAGAAGAATCCGGCACCCGGGAGAACGGATTTTCGGGGGAGAGAAAGCTGAGAACTGTCGATAAGCTCGTCGTCCATACAGGTGAGTCGGACGCGACGGGGAAAACTCCTCCCGATTCCGTCCTGCCCACCTTGCGACTCAGACTGTCTCTTCGTCGAGCAGTGAGTCCGTCGTTCCCGCTTCGAGTTGTCGCACCGTCAGCACCGGTACGGGACAGGTCCGGACGACTCGCTCCGCGACGCTCCCGATGAGAAAGCGGTTTTCGCCGTGCCGCCCACGGGTTCCCATGGCGACCACGTCGGCATCGACCTCGCGTGCGTAGTTCGAAATCTCGCCGGCAGGGCGACCTTCACGGACGGCGACGGTTACGTCGCGGTCAGTCTCGGCCCGGACTTCCGCTATTGCTTCCTCCCCGCGCTCGCGGAGTGCCTCGCGCATCTCATCGCGGAGTCGCTCCGGAGACGTCTCGACGTCTCCGGCGTCGACGACGTACAGCGCGTGAACCGATGCGTCGAAGCGCTCGGCGAGGTCGACGGCGACGCGGACCGCCCGGCGAACGCTTGCCGAACCGTCGGTGGCGATGACGATGGTGTCGAACATGTCCACGGGTTCACGGTGCGGCGTCATAAAACCAATCTGGGCCGGCCACAGACCGGGATGGTGGGGTGACTTTTTTGTCGTCCCCCAACGGAGGTGGGGACATGTCACCGCGCCCGCTCTCTGTTGACCTCGTTCTCGTGCCGGTTGACCAAAGCGAGGAGGCGACGCGTGCGGCGGAGTACGCCACCGCCATCGCGGCGGAATACGACGCCGCGGTCCACGCCGTCCACGTCCTCGGCGAGGACGTTGTCCGTGCCATAGAGCAGGGCGTCGTCGACCAAGATGCCGTCGCCGAGGACAGTAAGGTCGTCACTGATACAGTTTCGAATATCGCCCGCGATGCCGATGTCTCTATCACCACTTCGGTCGCCTACGGCTTCTCGCCGACGAGCAAACTCCGACATCCGGGAAGCGTCGTCCTCGATACCGCCGAAGAACTCGACGCCGACTTCGTGGTCGTCCCGCGGGAACCCGTCTCCGGCGACCCCGGCGAAGTGCTCGCGAAGGCCGCCGAGTACGTCCTTCTCTACGCCAGCCAGCCCGTTCTCTCGGTCTAAGTCACTCGTTACGCGTCTTCGCCCGGTTCGGTGAGACGGATGGTCATCTCTAACTCGAAGCTCTCGGTGTCGCTCGTCTCGAACCCGACAGTCTTGTAGAGACCCACCGCGGCACGGTTCCATCGTTCGACGGTGAGCCACACCTTTTCGACGTCGGACTCGCGGCCGTGGCCCAGAAGCGCCTTGATGAGTCGCGTGCCGATACCGGCGCGCTGGTACGTCTGGTGGACGAAGATTGCGAGTTCGTAGGCGTCGCCGTCGGGAACGAGCGTCGCGTGGCCGGCAACTTCGTCGCCGTTCCACGCGATGACGTTCAGACAGTCGTCGTCGAGGATGTTGTCCAACCAGTCGCGGATGCGGTCCTCGCGTCCCGGCGGGATTCCCTGTGCTCGGTCCGAGGGGTCGAACGCGTCGTACATCTCGACGAGCGCTTCTAACTCCTCGTCCGTGCCGTCGTAGGCCCGAATCTCGATGATTCGGTCTTCCTTGTCGGCAAACGACAGTGGTGGTGCCTCGTACGGGTCGGCGACGGCGTTGGAGTACGTTCGAGGGCTCATCGTACTAGGGTCACAGTCACGTGGGAGTTGAGGAGGACGAACTCCGCGATGTTCCCAATCTGAATCTTGCCCATCGGACTCGTCTCACCGCCGCCGAGGACGAGTTGTTCGAACCCTTCGTTCTCGGCGAGGTCCACGAGTGCGCTTCCGGGGTCTCCGTCGAGATGCCGAACGGCCGCATCCACGCCGCGTTCGTCGAGTACTTCCTCCACCTTCGATTCGATATCCTCGTGCGAGCGCTCGACGGCCGGATTGTCGACGATAGCGACGGTGAGGTCGTCGCCAGCGTTGGCCGCCCGTTCGACCGTTTTCTCCAGCGCTCGGATGGAATCGTCGCTGCCACCGATTCCGAGCAGTACCTTCATGATTCCCAATCTCGCGGTGGTGGTAGAAAACCCTTGCCCGGAACCCCTTCCGAACGCGGGGCTGTCATCGCGGGACCGCACGTCGCGGAACCCTTTTCGGCGATGACGCGGTAGCCCGCGGTATGACAGACGAGTCCGACGACTTCGAGGCAGGGGCGGCCGACACCGAGGCCGACGAACACGAGCGAGGTGGCGACCGCGACCACGCCAGCGACGAGGGACGCTCCCACACCGGTGACGAGGACCGCAATCGCACCGGTGACGAGGACCGCAGTCGCACCAGCGACGAAGGCCGTGACCACGCCGGTGACGACACCGAATCCAGCCCCGAAGCCGACCCGGACGGAGATGCAGCGCGGGCCGCGACTACCGGCGAGTCCGGTGTTGAAGAGGCAGCTGACGATAGCGAGACGGTTGACGACGACGAAGCCGCCGGAGATGATAGCGAGACGACGACGGATACCGGTGCAGCATCAACTGCCGCCGCCGACGTTCCCGAGGACGTACAGAAGTACGCCCGATTCAAGAAAGTCGACGGCGCGCAGTACGACCGCGTCAACGACTTCCTCCGCGAGCGAACCTACGTGACGGCGCGCGAGTGGGCTATCGCCCGTCTCTGTGCCGACTTCCGCACCGAGACGGGCGTCGAGATGACGAAAATCGGCGAGAACCTTCCCGAACTCGTTCCGTTCATGACCGACACGTACACGCCGCAGGCGGTCAATCAGGCCCGTTCAGCCTTCCGAGACAAGGTCCGAAAGTCGGGGGCGACGTTCCTCTACGGGGCGATGTCGGGCTTCTTCACGGCCGAAGAACTCGACGAGATGATGTACGAGGTCACGGAAATCGCCAAGTTCCTTCTCGAAGTCGAGGGCGTCGACCTCTCTGTCGAAGAGGAACTCGAAGCCGAAGAACGTATCTCTAGCGTCATGCGCGAAGTCCGCGAGGCGAGCACGGAACTCCGGCAAGAGGAACTGTCGAACGACGACTGAGGCGCGACTGCTTCGCCGTAATCAACGCGTCACGGGAACAGCGGAGCCGGATTGGACTGGACTAATTCGACGCGCTGGTCGGCCTCGACGGGCCGGACGTACAGACGAAGCGCACCCTGTTCTTTCGCACGGGTTTTCAGCACGTCCACTTTGTCGAGTCCGTAATAGAGGGGTACGACGACCGCGTTCTCCGCCTGTGCTGCTTGTACGACCGAGACGACGAACATGGTTCCTCCCTCGCGGGCGCGGTAGACATCGTATCTATCGAACGAGGCGTCTGCGACCCACTCGGAAAGCGCCTCGAACTCGCTTCCCGGAACGAGCACGTCGAAACCGACGCGGTCGGTGGCATCCGGTAGGTTCGACGGCGGAAGGACCGTCACGTCGCCGGGATGGAGGACGAGCGTCTCCCAGCCTTCTTCGGCGTATTCAGCCGCGGTCGCCTCGGCGTCCTCGATGACTGTCTCCCAGAACGAAAGCATCCCCGTCAGTACGTGCTGCTCGTCTGCGTTTGGCCCACGACTTCGCGGCGGCGTCTGCTCTTCGCTCATGTGTGCCGTGTCTCGGGCGGTCAGACGGGAAAAAGTTCGCCTGCGTGAAGTGTCGCCTAGACGCGGACGTTTTCACCCGATGCGTCGCCGAACTCGTCGCCGTCCCAGACCAACTCGCCGCGGAGCATCGTCCACTCGGGGAAGACGCCCGTGAAGCCTTCGAACGGCGTCCATCCGCACTTCGAGTGGAGGTCGTCGCCGCGAATCTCGCGGGCGTCGTCGAGGTCGTAGAGCACGAGGTCAGCATCTGCGCCCGCCTCGATGCGGCCCTTCTGCGGCAGGTCGAAGATGTCCGCGGGGTTCGTCGCAACTACGTCGCGGACGCGCTCTAGCGACAGGTCGCCGTCCACGGCGGCACCGAGAAGTAGCGGCACCATCGTCTCGACGCCGGGGACACCGCTCGGCGCGTCGAGGAGCGACTGGTCTTTCTCTTCTCGCGTGTGCGGCGCGTGGTCGGTCGCAACCACGTCGATGCGGCCGTCGGCAAGGCGCTCGAACATGGCTTCGCGGCGCGCTTCCGAGCGAAGCGGCGGGTTCATCCGACCGTAGGTTCCGAGCTCGTCGCAGTCGTCGCGGGACAAGAAGAGATGGTGCGGCGTCACCTCGCAGGTCGCGCCACCGTCGCGGGCGGCATCGACGCCTTCGGGCGTGCTCGTATGGGCGATGTGAATCTGTGCGCCTGTCTCGCCACCGACGCGGACGGCGCGTTCCACGGCGGCTTCTTCGGCCTCGGCACGGCGGTAGGCGCTCCACGCGTTGGAATCGGCGTCGCGGCCGGGACCGCCGAGGTCGCCTTCGATAGCGGACTCGTCAAAGAGCTCGGCGTCTTCGGCGTGGACAGTTACGGGAACGCCAGCCTCGCCGGCGCGCTCGGCGGCCGCAGCGAAGAGGTCGGCGTCGATACCCATGTCGCCGGTCGAATCGGCGAGGAACACTTCGCCGAGGGCGAAAAGCGGGCGTTCGAAGAGGTTTTCGGGGTCCCAGTCGGGCGTGACGCCGCCGTTGATGCCGTAATCGATACAGGAGTTTGCGGCCCGGTCGGCCTTCGCGTCGAATCCGTCGCCGGTCGTCGTCGTCGGGTCCGTATTCGGCTGGTCGGCGACGGTCGTCACGCCGCCCGCGGCGGCGCTCCGAGAGCCGGTTTCCCACGTCTCTTTGTGTTCGAATCCGGGTTCGCGGAAGTGGACGTGAACGTCGATAGCGCCCGGCAGCAACAGATTCTCGTCGGCGTCGAGTACCTCCTCGCCGTCGACGGGGTCGAGGTCGCCTACCGCGTCGATAGCGCCGTCCTCGACGCGGACATCGACCACGCGCCCGTCGGCCAGCGTCGCGTTCTCGATTCGCATAGATGAGGGTGCGACACGCCGGGTTCTAAGTCCGGCGGTTCGGTCGGTGAGAGAATACTATCGACCGCGAGTTCACACCACGTCGTCGGCGTCTTCGACTCGCGTCTCCGCGTCGCCGACGAAGACTGATTCGAGTGCCTGACACACGTCGTCCGAACTCGCTGGACCGCCCGCGGTTGCGACGCTCCCGACCGAGTCGGGGTCGAACGGAACGTCGAGCGCGTCGTAGATTGGGACGAGTATGTCGGCGATTTCGTCGCGGTCGGCGACGACGACGACGCCCGAGACGAGCGCGGCCGACTTCCGGACACGCTGGGCGATGCCGCAGAGCTTTCCGCCCGCTTGGACCGAGTGGTCGCCGGGACAGTACGACTTCGGCGGTTCGCCTCGTCGGGCGGGGACGCCGAGGGTCCGCAGGGCGCGAACGACGGCGGAAGTGCCAGCTTCGTATCGCTCGTCGAGGCCGGTTCGTGCGTCATCGAGTGGGACCGCGTGGGCGAAGGCGACGGTCGTGCCGGTGTAGGCGACTGCTCTCCCGCCGACGGAGCGCTCGACGGGAGGGAACCCGCGTGCGTCGGCAGCAGCAGCGGCCTCGTCGTATCGCTCGGCGCGGGTGTCTCGCCTGCCGAAAGCAATCTGTCGGTGCGGCGTCCACGCGCGGAAGGCCGGTTCGCCCGTTTCGCCCGCGTCGCGGAGCATGGCCGCGGTGACCCTCCGGTCGGCGTCCCTGTCGGGTCCTCGGCCGCGGATGACGCGCATAGCTATCCGAAATACCTCGACGTACCTAAGAACATCCGTCCCGTCCCGACGACCATGTTGCGTCTGCCGCGGTCGGTCTGCTCTCGCTTCGAGCGTTTTTCGCTCTACAACTCGCCGTATCCCGCCCACGACAGTGGCTGCGCTATCGACCTCTACGTAGCTGCTGACGACCCGGTCGCTCGCTCCCCCGTTGCAGGTGTCGTCCGCGAGGCGCGAACTGTCCGAGCACCGGACAAACCCTACGCTCACGAAGACGAATATCTCATTCTCCTCGACGTGGACGCCGAAGCAACCGGTCTGGACTGGAGCGGTGACTCCGACAGCGACCCACGTACCGGTCTTGTGGCGCGAATTCTCCACGTCGACCCCGACGTCGCAGCGGGTGACGAGGTACAGGTCGGCGATTCGCTCGGCCGACTCGTCCGCTCCGGCTTTTTCGCCCCGTGGGTTTCGAACCACATCCATCTCGGGTTTCGACCGGCGTCGGCGAACCACCATCGCGCTCGCGGGTCGCTGCCGCTTACGGCTGACGTAACCGTCTCACCGCTCGATTGGGATGGCCATGGAACGGTCGTCGATGTGGGCGAGACGTTCGTCGTTCTCGACCGTCCGACTCGAAAGGAGGGTGCTGTTGATTCCGGCGAGTATGTCGGCCTCGCCAGCGACGAAGGCGTCGTTCTCGATGGTGGGCTTGCTCACTACGCCGCCGGTGGGACGCTTTCTTCCGCTCCGGACGACACGTCGCTGTCGCTTCTGGGTGCACAAGTCGGACAGACCGTCGGTCGCGACGTTTCGTGGACCGATTTCGACGTGTTTGCCAACGGTGACCGCGTTACGGGGCTGTCGCTTTTCGCTTCGCAAACAGCGTTCGGAACGAAAGTCGTCTGCCCCAACCACGAGTTCGAGATTGGGGACGAGATTACGGTGACGATTCGACCGAGCAACAATCCGATTCGGCTCTGATGATAACTCGACATTTCGTTTCGTAGCTTTTGACAAACATAAAATATAGGTGACATTAGTCGAAAGCTCCAGCAGGCCACGACTGATAGTATTTAAATGACTTTACGGTGAAAGGTGTCACCTCCACAAATAATATCCTCTGTTCGTTCGTGTTTTACACCGTTTGTGAGACGTGATACACAGTTATGTGACGATGCTCTGATTTCTTTCAAAGCTACCACAACCACGAAACGATGACTGATGACCACACCTACGGGTACGAAGTCGAACTGGGACACTCCCTTGACGATTCGTGTCTTAGCCCCGCGTTCGATGACTCCGAACTCGAAATCACGTTCATGGGCTGTGTTCCCGTCTCTGGCGAGCCTGTTCCGTACTTCTTCGCTCGTGGTGCCGGGTCCGATGCAGTCGCCGACCTACTCGAAACGCACGCTGGCGTCAAGGACTTCGAAGTGGTCTCAGACAGTCCCGAGGGGCGACTGTACCGCTGTGAGTGGATGCTCCGAGACGACGGTCTCATCTCGACGATTCAAGAGTGTCGTGGCATCGTCCGGGAGATTGTCGGAACGAAGCACGGGTGGACGCTCTCCGTGTATTTCCCGACGAACGAGCAGACCACTCGATTTCACGACACATGCCTCGAACGGGATATCGATATCGACGTTCGCCGAGTTGAGTCGTCTCGGCTCGACGAACGGCGCTACCCGAACAGTAACCTCTCGGAGAAACAACTGGCCGCGCTCAAACTCGCTTTTACACGGGGGTATTTCGAGACGCCCAAAGAGACAACGCTCAGCGACATCGCAGCCAATCTCGAAATCTCCGAACAGGCGCTGTCACAGCGACTTCGTCGAGGGCTTCGCCACCTCGTCGGCTCGGCAGTCGAGGACCTCGAAGATGACTCGCTAAGTCCGAAATAATGGTGTGTAGTGGGTGTCGTGGCCGGTTACGGGGGACCATGAAGCAGCCGCGATACCGCATCGAAGGCGACCAGCATTCGCCAATAACGATATCGTGCCCATGGTGGGGTGCCACTGACGAACGGACAATAGGCTAGTCTAGTAATATATCTGACCCTTGTTCGGTCAACCTATATTTATGTCTCGTTGAAATAATCGATGTACGACGTGACGAATGTCTTAATTTCGTCGTACGTTGGCGGGGTTCCGTTTCGAACGAAATGTCCAGCAACGGCGTTTCCGACAACCAGTGACTCGGCCCGCCCGAGTCCGAGGACGTGTGCGAGGGCGAGGCCGGCGTTGAAGTGGTCGCCGGAACTCGTCGTGAGTTCCGGGTCGTCAATTCGAGGGACGCGAACATGTGCAGCACCGTCGTCGTCGACGAGGTGGGCCGCTTCGATTCCGTGGCCGACGAATCGGGTAACACCTAGGTAGTCGAACGCTGCTCGCGTCTCGCGTTCGAAGTCGTCTGCTTCGACACCGGCGAGTTGGGCGAGATACCGCGTCTCGTACCGATTCGCCGAGACGACCACGTCGACCGAGTCGTCCAGCTTTGATACTTGTTCGACTCCCTTGGCGACCACGTCCGGTTCCCGCTTCCGGAGGTCTCCGGGGTCGAGAAGGAGCGTCTCCGGCGGATTCGAGAGCGTCGGCCAGAGGTCTTCTCGAACCCCACGGGTCACGTCCGGGAGAGCAGGCATTTCCGACCAGTACCCCATCCCGAATAGTTCGGTCCCGTCGACGAGTTCCGAGAGCCGGTCGAGACCGACGCGGGACTCGATGTCGACCCAATCGAGCGCCGTCAGCGCGCCGACTTCGGTAAGCATCAGTTTCCCGTCGTCGAACTCGACGGCGTCGGTGTAGCCCGGTGCTCCGAGCGTTTCTAGCGTGAAGTCACCGAACTCTTCGATGAACGGGTCCTCCGGCGGGTCGCCGAAACAGCCGATGAGGGCTGGGTCGAAGCCCATCGTCCCGAAGGCGCGGGCGAGGTGGCTTACGTGTCCGCCGGTTCGAACGCCGGCTTGAATCCACTCGAAGGTGAGCGAACTGTTGGCTTCGACCGACGCGTTCACACGGTCCGCGAAGGCGTCTAACGTCGGAACACGGTCGTACGACTCCGCGGACTGGCGTTCGGAAACGAACTCTCTGACCCGGTCGATGTAGCCGTCGAACCCGAACACCACGCGCCCGCCGTCGACTGTCGGCGGGAGCGCGTTGCGACACGACTCGACTGCTCGCGTCGTCGCTTTGTCTGGGCTGTTCATACCTCGACGTTCGGACGACCCGGAATTAGGGGTTTCTGCCATCAACGGTGTTCGACACCGTCAGCGTCCGGTTTCGGTCGTGATTTCGAATCGCGCTCCGCCGCCGTCGCCTTCGGATACGTCGATATCCCATCCGTGTGCGTTGACGACGCTTATGACGACGCTGAGACCGAATCCGGTTCCCTCCGGACTCGTCGTGTAGCCCGACTCGAAGACACGAGAACGCTCGTCCGGTGGGATTCCGGGACCGTCGTCTTCGACGTAGAACCCCGGTCGGGCTTCGAGCGGTCCGACCCGGATTGTCACGTCGTCGCCACCGTGGCGAATCGCGTTCGACAGGAGGTTTTCGAAGAGTTGTCGGAGCCGACCGTGATGGGCGTCCACCTCGGCGATACCGTCGATTTTGAGCGTCGCTTCCGGCGAGGAGGTCGCGACGGTGTTCCACGCTTCGGCGACGACTCGTTTGAGCGGTAGCGGCTCCACCTCGTCGACGGTCTGCCCGCTCCGTGCCAACGCCAGCACGTCTTGAATGATGGTCTCCATCCGTTCGTGCGCGACTTGCACTCGGGCGAGTTCGTCGCTGTCGAACTGTTCTTGGGCGAGTTCGAGATAGCCCATGGCTACGTTGAGCGGGTTCTGGAGGTCGTGCGAGACGGCCGACGCGAACGATTCGAGTTGCTCGTTTTGTCGGGCGAGTTCGCGCTCGCGCTGGCGAAGGAGTTGTTCGCGTTCGACTCGGTCCAGTGCGGCGCGCGTGTTCGACGCCAATACTTTCGCCAGTGTGAGGCGCTGGTCGGCCAAGGTTCCCTCATCGACCGACCCCACGAAGAACACGCCGTGGTCGGGAATCGGAACGACCAACTCCTCTTTGATTTCGGCGACGGGGTTGAACCGGTGCGGACTCGATTCGAAGTCGTCGTACAGGTGGGGTTCTCCGCTCTCGAAGACCTCCCACGAGAAGCCTGTTCCGCGCGGGAGCGGGGGGATGTCGCCGAACATCTCCTGTGCCTCTTCGGTGAACGCCGTCGGGACGAGCGTGTCTGTCGACTCGTCGTACAGCAGCACCCCGCTGATGTTGTAGTTGAGAACACCATTGGCGGCGTCGCAGACGACCTCGGCAACCTGCTCTCGGCTGGTTGCGGCTGTTAGCTCTCGCGTCGAGACGTGGAGCGCGTTGAGTTGTTCCTCGTAGCGTTTTCGCTCCGTGATGTCGGTCGAGATGCCGACCGCACCAGTAATTGAGCCATCCTCGTCGACAATCGGTGAGATGGCGAACTCGATGACGTAGTCACCGTTGGGGCGAGAAAGCTCGATTTCAAACCGCTCTCCATTGCTCTCGCCGCGTAGGACATCATCGAGGACCGACTTGACCCGCTCGTACTGGTCATCGTTGAGGAGGTCTACTTCGCGTGCAACCGAGATGTGCTGTCCGATGAACTTCTCGCGGGGAATCGATATCCGCGCTACTGCCGCTTCGTTAACGTACTGGATGATGGCCTCGCGGTCAACCACGTAGGCACCCTGGCGGATACTTTCGACGATACTCTCGTGTCGCTGTAACCGCTCTTCGTAGGTCCGCTGTTCGGTTACATCCCGGGTAGTGATAACGAACCCACCGACTGACGTGTCTGTCTGGTTGGTTCCAACAGACTCTAGCCAGCGCCAATTTCCGTCCGCATCTTGGTGTCGGTACCGAATCGGCTCTTTCTTATCTTCGCCACTCTGGAGCGACCTTTGCATCGCTTCTTCGACGCGCTCCCAGTCTTCTGGATGGGTGTAGTCGCTGATGTGCGCGCCGACCAACTCGTCTTGGTCGAAGCCGAGTACGTCCTCGACAGACGGACTTTCGTACTTAATTCGACCGTCAGACCCGACGAGCGTCACGATGTCGCGTGCGAGTTCGACGAGGGCGCGAAACTGCGCCTCGGTGGCACGTCGTTCCGTCACATCGCGCATCGTGACGAGCACGCCGTAGGACCCGTGATACTCGATATCTTTGACGTTTGCCGAACACTCGTGAATCTCTCCGTCGGCGTCGACGAGGCGGACATCGTAACTCACGGGCGCGTCGCCGCCCTGCCGTCGTTGTTCGGAAATCTCGGTGACTTTGTCTCTGTCATCCGGGTGGATGATGTCCAAAAGCGGAATCTCTGCGAGTTCGTCGTCGCTGAGACCGGTGAGTTCGGTCATCCGCCGATTCCAGAAGCGAAAGCCACCGTCTTGGGCGATGAAGATGGCGTCGTGACTCTGTTCGACGACCGTCCGGTACAACGAGTCGCTGTCCCGAGCGGTCGACGCCCACTGTGAGAACTCGACGGCCCGTTCGATACGGGTCGCAAGCGCGTTGACGGCCCCCGACGACTCCGGGCGCTCGACGCTGATAGCTCCTTTTTCGCTCGACGACGGCTCGACAGCCGTTTCGTCGTCGACGAGGAAGAAGACCGGAACGACGCCGAGACGGTCGCGAATCTGGGAGACGAGTTCGATGTCGGTGCCGCCGTTTACGACAATCCCGTCGATGTTTTCGTCCAGTGTGTCGAAAATCGAGTCACACGTCGAGAGTACCTCGACAGTGAATCCGCGTCGCTCGATAGCCTCTGTGAGGTTCGAGGTGCCCTCGTCGACGAAGAGGACGCGGAAATCGCTCATACCAGTATGATTTTCGGGTGCAGTATATATCTCACGCCCCAAATCACCGAGCTAGTTCCCGGCGACTGTGTCGCGGACCGTCGGTTACATGCTGTCTGACACACTCGTTCGTGGTATGACCGACGATTTCCCCGCCGAGGCTGCGGCTATCGTCCAGCGGCACATCGAGGACGAACACGGCTACCTCTCGTGGCTTAACACCCGCATCGACGCCATCGAGCGCGGACGACTCGTGATGACCATTCCGTACGACGAAAAGCTCACCAACACAGTGTCACCGCCGACCATCCACGGCGGTATCGCCGCGACGCTTATCGACACGGCGGGCGGTATCGCCCTTCGGACTATGCTCGACGACCCGCTTTCGGGCGGTGTGGCCACCATCAACCTCAACGTGAACTACCTTCGCCGGGCGTCGGGTGATTTGACTGCCGTCGCCGAGGTCGTCCGCGCGGGCGGGTCGGTCGGCGTGAGCACGATTACTGTCGTCAGCACCGACCCCGAAGACGACTCGGACGTGGCCGGACGGCAGTCCCCGTCGACCGACTGGGACGACGCTGTCGCCACCGGCCAAGGGGCGTACCGACTCTTCCGCGAGTGATTCTATCGACCCCGGTCGCCGGGGGTGGCGTTACTCGAACTCGACGTCGGCGAGGGCCGTCGTCTCGCCGAACAACCAGTCGGCGTGGTCGACCGCGTACTCTTTGTGTGCCTCCTCGATGTAGCCGAGGGCGTCAGTGACGAGCACCGGACGGTAGTCGCGCAGGCCGGCGCTTCCGGCAGTGTGGAGGACACAGACGTTCGCCAGCGTCCCGCAGATGAGCAGGTCGTCGACGCCGTGGGCGTTGAGCCACCCCTCAAGTTGCGTCTGATAGAACGCATCGTAGGTGTGCTTCTCGACGACGAGGTCTTCTTCGCGGACATCGAGGTCGTCGAGTAACTCGGCGTCCCACGTCCCCTCCACGACGTGTTCTCCCCACCGCTGAAACTCGTCGTAGTAGTGGGTGTCGTCGAACTGTTCCGACGGGTGAACGTCTCGCGTGTAAACGATGTGTGCGCCCGCGTCGCGGGCCGTCGAGACGAGGTCCGAAACGGGGTCGATGGCGGCTTCACTCCCCGGTGCGAAGAGGCTGCCTTCGGGGTGGCAAAAGCCGTTTTGCATATCTACGACGACGACCGCAGTCTGTGTCGAATCGAATGGCATAGCTGATGATTGCGTCGGGACGACCAAAAGCAGTCGGCGCGCCACCTGCCAGTTTCGACGGTCGAATTAGACAGCGGTTTCGACAACCGAACCGGACAAGGTACTTCACCCCGGAGTCTAAGGGTACCGTATGCGAACGTCTGGTCTCCGTGCCGTTTTTGTTGCTGTTCTTCTGCTTCTGGCCGGGTGCGCCGCTCCAACGGCGATTCCCGGAGCGGGCGACAGTGACACGGCACCGCCCGTGACGCCCGACCCGAATAGAGATGGATTCACCGATCCCGACAGCGACGTACTCGGGTGGGAAAACGGCTACTGGTACGACGAACCCATCGCAGTCGACCAGTCCGACGGTCTGAACGATTCCGAACTCGAAGCCTACGTCGCCCGCGGGATGGCCCGGGTCGAACAGTTGCGACACCTCGAATTCAAAGAGGCTGTCCCCGTGGACGTTATCTCGCGTGACGAGTACCAGCGCGGCAACGCTAACCGGTCGGGGCCGTCCGCTTCCACGTACACCCGCTGGAACGACCAGGTGTGGGAAGCGCTTTTCATCACTGGTGAATCCGAAGGGAGTACAAACGCTATCTCCCGAACGACCGGAAGCTCTGTTCTCGGCTTCTACTCGCCGTCAGACGACGAAATCAAGATTGTCACCGATTCGACCGGCGCACCCACAATCGATAATGCGACGCTGATTCACGAACTTCACCACGCACTTCAGGACCAGCATTTCGACCTTGCAGACCCGCGCTACCGTGGTCAGACACAAGACGGTGACCTCGCTACCGACGGCGTGGTCGAAGGCGACGCGAAACTCGTCGAACTCCGGTACGCCGAGCAGTGTCGCTCCGGCGCGTGGGACTGTGTCGTCACGCCCTCCGCGGGCGGGTCTGGTGGGTCCGGAAGCGGCGGCGGACCGAACTTCGGCATCCTCCTGACCATCTTCCAGCCGTACTCCGACGGGCCGGTCTACGTGAACAACCTGTACCAGCAGGGTGGCTGGGAGGCGGTCAACGACGCGCTCAGAAACCCGCCGGTCTCCACCGAACAGGTCATTCACATGACCGACGAGACGCCTCGGCCAATCGCGTTCGAAGACGAGGGGACAGACGGCTGGTCGACCTTCCCCAATCAGGGCGTCGACGGCTCTGACACCGTTGGCGAGGTGTCTATCTACTCGATGTTCTGGTATCAGGCTCGGATGAATGGAGCGCGGACTGTCCCTGTCCGGTCCGTCGCGAACACCGATTCGACGTACGACACCTACAACTACGATGCTGGCCCGTCGAACGGATGGGCGAACGACCGCCTGTTCCCATACCGCAACGAAGCCGGTTCGGAAACCGAGTACGGCTACGTCTGGGTGACTGAGTGGGATTCCGAGGGCGACGCCCGCGAGTTCCAAGACGCGTACCTGAACATCCTCGACGCCAACGGTGCCAAGAAGCAGGCAAGCGGTATCTACGTCATCGAGGAGGGCAAGTTCAACGACGCTTTCCGGGTCGTCCGAACGGGTGACCGCGTCGTCATCGTCAACGGGCCGACGCCCGAGGACGTGGACGAGATTCGGCCGAGTCTCACGTCATAGGCGGCCACGCTCTCCGAGACGCTTTTTCACATCCCGCTCGTGTGTCTCTGTATGAACCGTCTGCCACTCGCCGCGCTTCTCTCTGCACTTCTCCTCGTGGTTGCCGGGTGTAGCGCCCCCGTAGTGAATCCGCCCGAAGACACGGCCGACAGCGGGGCGTGGCCCGCAGACCCGCCGAGTGACAGGCTCGGCTGGGAGGGTGGCTACTGGCACAACGAGTCCATCGCTGTGGACCAATCTGACGGCCTGAATGCGACCGAGCGCGAGGCGTTCGTCGCTCGGACGATGGCTCGCGTGGAAGTCATTCGGGAATTGGAATTCACCGAACCGGTTCCGGTCGAAGTCATCTCGCGCGCCGAGTACCGAAACGAGTCTCGAAACCAGTCGAATCTGGTCCACGCCGACTGGAACGACCAGGTGTGGGAGGCACTCCTGTTAGTCGGTGAGAACCGGACTATCCAACAGGTGTTCGACGAACTCTACGGCGGTTCGGTTCTCGGTTACTATGCGCCCCAAGAGGACCAAATCGTCCTCATAAGCAACGACGGCAATCCGACCATCAATCGTCGGACGCTCGCCCACGAACTCCTTCACGCACTGCAAGACCAGCACTTCGGACTCGACGCAGCACCACCCACGCAGGACAAACAACTCGCCAATAACGGACTCGTCGAGGGTGACGCTCGCTACGTCGACAGCCTGTACGAAGAACGCTGTGCGGCCGACTGGGAGTGCGTTCCCCGTCCGGACGGGAGCGGGGCCGGAAGTGGGTCGTTCGACTACCCGGTTTTCCTCACTATCTACACGCCCTACAGCGAGGGACCAACGTTCGTCTCCGACCTCCACGAACGCGGCGGCTGGGAAGCAGTGAACGCCGCCTACGAGAACCGTCCGGTCTCGACAGAACAGGTGCTTCACCCGAGCACCTACCCGGACGAGCGGCCGGTCGAGGTGACTATCGAAGACCGGTCGTCGGCCGCGTGGACGCGTTACGACCACGACCCAGTCGGTGACACGGTTGGCGAAGCATCTATCTTCACGACCTTCTGGAAACACGCCGCCATCGACCGCGAGAAGCTCCGAGACGACCCCGGAGCGTACTCGACATACAACTACACCGCTGGTCCCGCCGCAGGCTGGGCCGGTGACCTCGTCGTTCCGTACAGACCGGCTTCGGACGCCGAAGCCGACGCAAACCCCCACGCCCGCGGGTACGTCTGGAAGACGGTCTGGGACACGAACACAGACGCTCGACAGTTCGAGTCGGCGTATCTGACGCGGACGCTTAAACTCCGACTCGGCGCAAAACAAGTCGCCGAAAACACCTACGTCATCGAAGACGGGACGTTCGCCGACGCTTATCGGGTGACACGGCAGGGTGATACGGTCACCATCGTGAACGCGCCGACGGTTGAGGAATTAGACGAAGTACACGCGCGGGAGTAGGAGAACGCACTTAGCTTGTGGCTGACATTTCTGTGTATGTCTCGCCGCATCGGGCTGTTCGCTATCGTCGCCCTCTTGCTCGTTCTGTCCGTCGCTGCCTTTCTCTTTGCTACTGGGACGCTGGTTCCGTGGTCGAACAGTTGTAACCAGTCCTTGGAGGTCAGACCGGTGGACAATGTCTCCGAGGACGCTGAAGTCGTCCAGTACGACTCGCTTTCTCCCGAGGAGCGAGCACTGTTCGACGACGCGCTTTCCGAGTCAGCTGTCGGATTCGACGGCCGCCCGTGGAGTGTTGGAACTGGGTACGTCGAAAAAGACAATACCACTTATTCAACGGGAGTCCTCGTTTGCTGACCGGGTCGTCTCTTCGAGTTGAAGAACATCTTTCTTCGACGTTAGCGAACGATTATACACCTTTTTCATCGGGCGCGCGGAACCTCGGGCAATGAGCGAGTTCGACATCGTCGGTCCCGAGGCTATCCGCGAGGGCGTCGCGACCGACGCCTACTTCGAGCGGACTGCGGACACCCTTCAGCACGCGGGGAAGAACCCTCGCGTCGTCGCCGAGGTAACGGCGGACCAGTTCCCCGACGGGGACTACGAGGTGTTCGCCGGGGTGAAAGACGCCGCAGTGCTCCTCTCCGGATACGACGTCGACGTCGACGCGATGCACGAGGGCCTCCTGTTCGACGGCGGTCCCGTGATGCGAATCGAGGGTGATTACCTCGAATTCGCCCGTCTCGAAACCTCGCTACTCGGCTTTCTCTCGCACGCTTCTGGCTGTGCCACGGCGTCGCTCGAAGCACGAATGGCCGCTCCCGACTCGACGGTCTTCTCGTTCGGCGCGCGCCACGTCCACCCTTCGATTGCTGCGATGGTCGAACGGAGCGCACTCGTCGCGGGTCTCGACGGATTCTCGCACGTCGCCGCCGGGGACATTCTCGGTAAGGAGGCGTCGGGGACGATGCCGCACGCGCTTCTTATCGCGTTCGGCCGCGGAAACCAGGCCGAGGCGTTCCAGGCATTCGACGAGTCAGTCCCGGAGGGCGTGCCTCGCGTCGCGCTCTGTGACACCTACGGCGACGAGGTCGAGGAAGTGCTCAGAGCGGTCGAAACGCTCGGGGACCGCCTCGACAGCGTCCGACTCGACACCACCTCGTCGCGTCGTGGAGACTTCCGGCACATCGTCCGCGAGGTTCGGTGGGAACTGGACGCGCGCGGCTACGAGGATGTCGGCATCTTCGTCAGCGGCGGTCTCGGTCCGACAGAACTCCGGAACCTCCGCGACGTAGTCGAAGGATTCGGCGTCGGCGGCTACATCTCGAACGCCAACCCGGTCGACTTTGCGCTCGATATCGTCGAAGTCGACGGCGAACCGGCAGCAAAGCGGGGCAAACTCTCGGGCGTGAAGGAAGTCTACCGCACCGACGACGGTGGACACCACATCGGTCTCCGTGGGACGCCCGCCCCGACCGACGCAGAGTCACTGCTCAAACCGCTGATTCGTGACGGCGAACTCGTCCGCGACTTCGACCTCGACGCGGCGGCGACGAGAGCACGCGAAGATGCCGAGCGCGTCGGTTTCGGCGACGAATAGAGGTCCGAAACCGACTGCGACAGTCAGTTTTGCAGTGTGCGACGGGTTCGTTTGGGAGTCTGCAATAGCGACGTCTCTCTGATGCAGATTGCAGAGCGACGTCTCTCTGATGCAGATTGCAGAGCGACGTCCCCCTGATACAAACTGCAGAGCGATGTCTCTCTGATGCGACGGTAAGCGTGGAAGGAGTGTGTTCTTCCCTACCCCCAGTTACAGCGCCTCGACGCTCCCACCGTCTTCGCGCTCGCGGAAGACTTGCCCCTCAAAGAGCGTAATCATGGTGTCGTCGTCCTGCCACGCCAACGGCGACAGGCCGGCCTTTCGGCAAGCGTTCGTGAGGAACTGTTCTTTCGACCAACCGAGTTCGATTGGAAGCGTGGGGTACATCCAGCCATGGCACCCGTCGGCGTCGATAGCGACCCCGTGTTTTCCGAGTTCGATGTCAGAAAGGGGGTCGTTCGTCAGGGTGTATTCGTTGACAATACAAACAGAGATATTCAGGTTCGGCAGTTCAGGTGCTTCGATTTCGGTTTGACACGAGTCGCCGGATGCGGCCTTGATGGCCGCGTCGACGATGGCATGACCAAGTTGGTCTTTGCCACGGTATGCCCCTGCACATCCACGAAGCCGACCGCGCCCACGTGTCGACTTGATGCGCACGAACGCCCCGGTTCGTGCGTAGAATGCGTCCCGCATACTGCCCGGTTGTTCTCTCTGCCCGTGAAGAACGTACGATTCGACGGATTCCCGCGCTAGTTCGACCGCCCGCGCCCCATCCTCGTAGGTGAGGTGTACGGTCTGCGCCTCGGACATACTACCATTCAAGGCCCACGGTGACTTCAACGCTTCCCTCGAGTGTTACACCGCTGTTATGTGAATAAAACGCCATATAACGGGTTACTAAATCAGTTCAGTACTGGGTTAATCGAACCGCTTATCCGACGGACGGAACTAGAGTACGTCGGCAGAGAGAGCCCAGTTCCCGTGCCCGATTGCGGGCATGAGGAAAGTCCCCCCACCGTCTGAACAGGTGACCGGGCGCAAGCCCGGAGTCGGAGACGGCTGGCGCTGGAACAGAAACGAGACCACTCGACCCGACCGATGATGCGCGCGAACCGACCCGTAAGGGGAGGGAGTTAACCCGCAGAGGGAAGCGCGGTCACATCGTGACCGCGGTTGGTGAACGGTCACCCGTGAGCCGCGAGATGGCATCGCCATTTCCGACGGTCGAGAACGGATGGAACGGCGAATCCTCACCGGTGCAAGTCCGCGCCGCGAAGGTAGTTCGGACGGCGCGTCGGGTTCGCCCGTCGTGCCCCCGGGGTTCCCCGGGAAGGACGCGGACGCTAAGCCGAATGCTGGGACGAACAGAAGGGGGCTTACTCCTCTCAGCCACTTTCACACTCGTGAGCCGCTGCACCGTGTCTCGCCGTGCTCTCACGTCAGCTTCCCGACTGCTGTCGACCGGGACAAACTTTCTTACCGATACGTCGCACCTGCTTTGGTATGCGTGGCTTCCCGATTTTCGTCGTCTTCCTCGTCGTCCTCGCCGGGTGCACCGCGCCTGTGACCCCGAACGAAGACGGGGGGACAGTCACGACTTCGAGCCCCACGACACCAGTGACTGAAACTCCGCCCGACAATGTGACGCCTGAGACTACGCCCACGACACCAAAGGCGGGACTGACCTCGACCCTAGAGCCAACGCCCGAATCAACTGCGACAGCCACGCCTGCATCGGGATTCGGCCCGTGGGGGTCCGAGCCGGTTGTTATCGCCGTGGAAGCTCCCAACGACGGCCGTAACTACACCTCGATGGTGAACGAGGCGACGACGTTCTGGGAGGCGAACGACGCGCGCTATCTCGGCTCCGAAATCGACTACGAGGTCGACGCGGACGCGCGGAATCCGGACCTCGTCGTCCGCTTTTCGGACGACATCCCGGAGTGTAGCGGGCAGGTCGACGCCGTCGGCTGTGCACCCTACATCACGGACGAACGTCAAATCGACCGGCCGACGACTGCCTACATCCGAACCGGGTTCGGCGACGACTCGACAGTCGAAATCATCGAACACGAACTGGGGCACACACTCGGTCTCACCCACGGTGACGAACCGGCCGAACTCATGAATGCGACGGGGATTCTTCACACGCTTCCGCGGACTAACGCCACCGAGAAGGCGTTCCCGTGGGACGACCCGAACTTCACTGTCTACGTGAACGACACTGGTGCGGCCGACCCGAACGCGGCCCGCGACCAGGTCCGTCACGCCTTCGACTACTACGCTGACGGCGCACCCGGCATGCCCGATAACCTCACGTTCACCTACGTGGACGACCCCGAGTCGGCGGATGTCAAAATCTCTTTCACCGAAACCTCGTCGTGTGTCGCGGGTGCGACTTCCTGTGCCGCCGCCAGTGGGTACGACCCCGACGGAGACAAAGCGCTAGAAACGTACGACACGCTCCGTGTCGTCCTCGTCGACCTCGACACCGACGCTGTAGGATGGCACGTTGGCTACTGGACGGCCCACTATCTGGGTGCCGAGGACGACGAGGACAAGCCCGACCCGTTCCAAAATGCGACGTACAGCGAGCAACGGAGCGAGTGGTGGGCGTAATGTGTTTTCGTCGCGGGTGACCCCCCAGCCGAGTCTTCTTTGTGGCGGGCCTCGTAGGTAGCGTGTGATTCCCACTGACAGGAACGACAATTCTCATACTTCGTTCGATGAGGAGTCGTTTCGGGACGCTCTTGCCGAGTTCGGTGGTACGGACGCCGAGCGGCAGGTCGTTGCACGTCAAGCCCGCGACCTCGTCGACTCGGAACAAGCCGAGCGGGACCGCGGCGCGCCGCTCTCCGGAGACGAAATCATCCGAAACATGCGTGACGCTCCCGAAGGGAGCCCTGCGACGCGCTGGAACTGGTGGCTCGGCGCACTCGAAGCCGCCTACGGTGGCTACCGCGAGTTTCAGGTCCGGCGTATCCCGGAACCGTAGCACTCGGCGGATTCCGAAGTCCCAGACCCGTACAATCCTCGGTATCCCTTCGTTCCTGTCTCTCTTCGCTGCGTTCGGCCTCCTACTACCTATCAGTGGCTTTGCTTGCCTCGTTCCCCGGGATTTAGTCGCTCTTGAGAAAACTAATTTCGTTGAGTAGACTGGGATTCTTGACCGTTCAAAACCAAAGCAGATTACACGCTCGTTTCAGAAAGGATGGGTAACGCGTGTACGAACAAACCTACCGGTGATGCCTAATTTACAATGACTGACACATACGACGTGATTATCGCTGGTGCGGGCCCCGCAGGTGGTCAAGCAGCACGAGACCTCGCGGCTCGCGGCTACGACGTTTGCGTCCTCGAAACCGAATCCGAAGAAGAGTTCCCCTCTCGGAGTAACAAATCGACCGCCGGGACGTTCCCGTCGACGATGGCTTCGTTCAATATTCCGGACGAAGTCGTGATGAACTTCACCGACGATGTCGTCTTGGAGTCTCCGAACCACCACTTCGAGCGACACCAACCCGGTGCCGTCCTCGAGTTCGCCGACTTCAAGAACTGGCTGGTCGACGAATCCCGGGCCGACGGTGCGGAGTACCGTTTTGACGCTCGCGTCTCCAAACCCGTGATGGAAGACGGCGAAATCGTCGGCGTCCGCTACAACGGCGACGAGGAGGTTTACGGCGACATCATCATCGACGCCACCGGCCCGAGCGCCCCGCTTGCGAAGGCACTCGACGTTTGTGTCCTCGAACGGGAAAAACAGGCCATCGGTATCGAGTACGAGTTCGAAGGCCTCGACTTGGACCCCGCGGGGTACGCCGACCTCACGGACACGATGATGCTCCGTCTCGACCACAACATCGCCCCGGGCGGTTACTCGTGGATTTTCCACACCGGCGAAGACACTGCGAAAGTCGGCGTCTGTTACCTCCAAAACGAGGCACATCGACAGAACGCCCAATCAGGGTACACCGTCGACGATTACCTCCAGTACTGGGTTGACACTGACCCCCGATTCGAGAACGCATCGCGCATCGAGGGCAAACAGCACCGCGGTTCCGCACACGTCCAACTTCCCAAACGGATGAGCACGGACAACTTCATGGCCATCGGTGACACGGTCCCGACCGTGGACCCACTTTGGGGCGAGGGCATCGACAAGTGCATGCGCTCCGGCCGCGTGGCCGCCGCGACCGCAGACCGGGTTCTCACCCACAGCGAGCGCGACACCTCCGCGTCCGAACTCGCTATCTACGACCAACTCTGGCACGAGCGCGTCGCGCCCAAGGGCAAAAACCGGTTGTTCATGACGGAGATGCTCTATCGCGCGTCCAACGAGCGCTACGATACGCTGTTAGAGGACCTCCACCGGGTTCCCCAGAAGCGGTTGAACGCCGTGAACGACGGGAACCCCCTCGCGATGTTCCAGATGCTGAAGTTCGAAGACCTCTCTATCCTCGCCTCGACGGCGAAAGACTGGTTCTCGAACTAAACCGTCTGTATTCGGTCGCTCACTCGTTCTCGGTTGCCGTCCGCAACCGTCCCACCCGAAACGTCCGTCGACTGTTCAGCGACCGCCTTCTGTCGCCCGTTCGTCGAGCGTTGCGAGTGCCTCCACCAGTGTTTCGCGTGCTGCAGCGACGTGCGTATCCGCCTCGTCGTCTTCGGTCGAATCCACGTTGGAGAGGAGGTGTTCGACGTGACCAAGACGAGTTCGGACTACGTCGTCGTCCGGGAGCGGGCCGATGGCGAGGTCGGCCGTGACCGCCTCCGCTTCCCCGAGCCATCTGCTTACATCTTCGCGGACGGGACGAGTCGCTGTCGCGGCGAGGTACTCGTGGAGCGTCGAGACGAGTTGGTCGAGGGTCGCATCCGGCATACGTTACGCGAGGGCATCCGCGGGGAAAAACGTCGAGTGTCGATGTCGGCGTGTGCCCTCCACCTCGCCGCTCGAACCAACGCTGGACCGACGGGCAAAAGCACCTCCAGTCGGTACGTGTTCCCAATGCAACTCCAGTTCCTCGGCGGGGCCGGGGAAGTCGGGCGCAGTGCGATTCTCGTCAACGACTCGCTGCTTCTCGATTACGGGATGATGACCGGGAATCCGCCGCAGTTCCCCGCGGGGTCGCCTGACCCCGACGCCGTCGTCGTCTCGCACGGCCACCTCGACCACGTCGGGACGGTCCCCTCGCTGCTCTCCGGTGACGAGTGGCCGGCAGTCCACTGGACGCCGCCAACGTACGAACTCGCGCTCACGCTCGCGCGCGACACCCTGAAATTACACGGCGGCACGTACGACTGCCCGTTCACCGAGACGCACATTCGCCGGATGACGCAGCAGTCGGAGCCACACGACTACGGCGAGACGTTCGAGGCCGCCGGCCACGAGGTCACCTTCTACAACGCGGGCCACATCCCCGGGAGCGCTCACGTCCTCGTCGACGACGGCGACACGCGACTGCTCTATACGGCCGATTTCCACACCGACAATCAGCGTCTCGTGTCCGGAACCACCGACCGCCCCGACGCCGACGTGGTCATCTGTGAATCTACCTACTCCGACGTGGAACATGAAGACCGCGCAGCGGTCGAAAAACGGTTCGTCGAATCCGTTCAGACGACCATCTGGCAGGGCGGAACCGTCGTCGTTCCCGCGTTCGCTATCGGCCGAACGCAGGAGATTCTGCTGGTCCTCGACGCCCACGACATCGACTGCTACGTCGATGGAATGGGTACGCGAGTCCTGAAGATGCTCCGAAACTACCCCGACTACGTCCGCGACTCGACGGCGCTCAAGCGGGCGAAGTCGAACGCGCGAATCGTCTCCGGGCGCGACGGTCAACGACGCCGTATCGCGCGTCAGAACTCGGTCATCGTCACCACGAGCGGGATGCTCTCGGGCGGGCCGGCCATGACTTACATCCCCGAAATTCGGCAGGACCCGACGAACAAAATCTGTCTCACCGGCTATCAGGTCGAGGGGACGCCGGGGCGCGAACTGGTCGAACGCGGTCGATGCGAACTCAACGGCGGCGTCGTCCCGGTCGCCGCACGCGCCGAGATGTACGACTTCTCCGCGCACGCGGACAAACACGGACTCCGCGAGTTCCTCGCCGACTACGAGGATACCCCCGTTCTCGTCAATCACGGCGACCGCTGTGCGGCTTTTGCCGAGGAACTGCAGGAAGACGGCTACGAAGCGACGGCTCCCGAAGTCGGAACCGTCGTCGAACGATAGACGCTCGTCGAGGGCTGAAGGTGGCCGTCGTCTCCGACTGATTCGTTACGCCTCGTACGCTTCCTCGTCGGGGGATTCCATCGACCGACTCGCGGCAACACACGCAGACACGCGGAGTCGAGTCCGTTGGGGCCGGAACCGCGTGAACACTGAGAGGAGACCGCTGGAGGCCGAATCTGAAGCCATGGTTTTAGGTTGGCCTAAATAGATGTTAGTTGTTACGGTCAGTGTCGTCACTTCTAGTGGTTGGCATCGCGGTGTTTGACAGCGGCGTCTCTGCGGGTCGGTCGCTGTGACCTCGTGGCATTGTTCTCCTGTGAAACCCCCTGTTTCGTCTGCAACGAGGTGATTCCCTCGCCGTTATCTCGATTTCGCTGGATTCACGTTCGAAATACCGCGTCGTGTCGGCCCGAACGACGTTGCGCAGACGAAAATAACGTTCACGCGCCTCAGTTGCGTTCGAGGCGCGCTCGCCGCCGCTCGAACTCTTCGTCGTCGATGTCGCCGCGGGCGTAGGCGCTCCGGAGTTCGCTCAGGGCGTCGTCGTGCCCGTCGTTGCTCACGGCCCGAAAGAGCAGGACACCGCCGCCAATGAGGACTGCGAGGACGAGCAGTTGTCCGAGGAGGCCCATTCCCCACATCCACCACGGGACGCCGCCGCCGGTTCCACCGTGCATCCACGTGTCGTGCATCCAGCCGCCGCCCCAGCCCATCGGCGTCGCACCGAAGGCTCCGGACATCCCGAAGAGAACAGGAAGCACGAACAGCGCGGCTAACGCGAGTAGTACGATACCCACGAGTCGTGTCGAGTTGGTCGTAGTCGTCATTAGTATCACCAGAGGCGGCGCTCATCCACCTCTCAGTATATATTACGCTCTCTTCGTTTAGGTCGATTTTCGTTTCTTTACTTCGGGTTCGTTGGCAGCTAAACGTTGTATCCTGCCGTCTCCCGCGCTGCAAACTTTGGAATCTTCGACACCGTTCGAACACCGGACTTGCTCGCCCCGCTCGAATACGCCGGTTCATACTTCAACTTCGAAGCCTGTTTTGCTGGTATGTCTGGTCGGCTGAACGTTCTCGTCGTCAGCGAGAACAAACCTATCCGTGAACGCCTCGCCGATACACTCCCCGATGCAGTCGGCAATTCGACGACGGAAGTCCACGTCTCGACCACGGATAGTGTCGACACTGTCTATTCGGAACTCGAACAATCGCGTGTGGACTGCCTCGTCGTCTCGACGCGGTTCACAGACTCGACGGGACAGTCGCTCGTTCCGAAGTTACGCGATAATGGCGTCCCGCTGGTCTCGTTCGAACGGACGAACCCATCGGACGCCGACATCGAAAACCTCGGCCACGTCGTCTACGACGCCGCGCGCAACACTGCCGGGTCGCTCGACCACCGGGAACTCTTCGAGGCCGTAAACGTCGGCCTCGCAGTTCGAGACCTCGATACGCTCGACCTCATCGACATCAACCAGCGGTATCTCGAAATCCTCGGCACCGACCGCGAGGCAATCCTCGAAACCTCGCCGACCGATGTGACTGCCGACGTGCCCGGATATACCGACGAGCGTGCCGCAGAGGAGGTCAAGACGGCTCGCGAAACGGGCAGTAACACCTTCACGTGGCCTATGCAGAGCACTTCCGGTGAGACCGTCTGGGTTCGGGTGAGTCTCACGGTCGCCGAACTCTCGGGTCAGCGTCGACTCCTCTCGACGATTGAGGACGTAACCGAAGAACGAAAACGCGAACGTGACCTCGAAGCGTTCAAGCGGGCGGTCGACGCCGTCGACGCTGGCGTCGCGCTCACTGAGGATGGTAACCACGTCTACGTCAACGAGACGGGGGCGAATATCTGTGGATACTCGGATGCGGAATCGATGGTCGGCATCTCGTGGCACGACATCCACGACGAGGCGGAAGTCGACCGGATTCGCGAGTTGGTTCTTCCCGCTCTTGAGACGAGTGGCCAGTGGCAAGGCGAGGTGACGGTCCGTAAACCCGATGGGACGGGCGTCCCGGTTCGGCTCTCTATCACCTCGCTCGACGACGACAGAAGAGTGGTCGTCTTTCAGGACCTCACCGAACAGAAGGAACGCGAGCGCGAACTCGAACGCAGTCGCGACTTCTTGGAGCGGACACAACGCATCTCGAAAGTCGGTGGCTGGGAACTCGACTTGCTGACGGAATCGCTCGAATGGACCGACCAGACGAAACGAATCCACGACGTTCCCCTCGACTACGAACCTTCGCTGGACGACGCGTTCGGTTTCTACGCCGCCGACGAACAGGAAAACGTTCGCAAACTGGTCAACCGCTGTCGAAACGAGGGTCTCGCGTGGGAAGACGAGTTCCGACTCGTGACCAACGAAGGTGCGGAACTGTGGGTTCGAACCCGCGGTGAACCGGTTATCCGAGACGGCCGTGTCGTAGCCCTCAGAGGGACGATTCAGGACGTGACTGCCCGCCGCAGTCGTGAACTGGAGTTAGAGCGGACGAACGAGGAGTTAGAGGCCTTGAACCGAATCGTCCGCCACGACATTCGAAACGATATGGCCGTTGTCGTCGGGTGGGCGGAGTTGCTCGAAGAACACGTCGACGACGAGGGGGCAGACATCCTCTCGCGCATTCTCTCGACGGGTCGCCACACCATCGAGATAACCGAAGTCGCCCGCGACCTTATCGAGACGATGAGCGGAGGCACTGTCGAGACGCGTCCGCTTCCGCTCGTGGATACGCTCGAACGCGAACTTGCCGTCCGGCGTGAGGCGTTTCCCAACGCCACCTTCGAGGTCGAGGGGGCGATTCCGGATGTTGCGGTACGGGCGAACCCCCTCCTCGCGTCGGTGTTTGGCAACATCTTCAACAACGCCGTCCAGCACAACGACGGCAGCACGACTGTGACGCTCTCGGTGACGGTCGACGAGGACGAAGAACTAGTCACCACGCGCATCGCCGACGATGGCTCTGGCATTCCGGACAGCAGAAAGCCCGTCGTCTTCGGAAAAGGCGAGAAAGGCCTCGAAAGCACGGGAACGGGATTAGGTCTCTATCTCGTCAACCAACTCGTCGACTCGTTCGGCGGAACAGTCCACTTCGAGGACAACGAGCCGACGGGGTCCGTCGTCGTTGTCGAACTCCCGCTTGCGTCGGCGGACTGAACAGCCCTGTTCTGATTCCGGTCCGGACTTGGGTTCACACAGTCTCTCACACTACTTTCCGGTCACACGGTGTCCGTCGGGTCGTGCTTCTCGGCCATTTCCTGCGCCGCCGTGGCGTAGACTTCTCGTGTTTCTTCGTCAGTGACGCGACTCAAATCCCCTTCGGACACGTCGATGGCGGCGTAGGTGTCGCGAATGTCGGACTCGAAACTCGTCAGTGACCGCTCTTTTCTGTGGTACCGTGTGCCGTCCAGCGTCGCGTACACGAGTATGATGATGTTTTGTTCGTCGTCCGAGTAGGTCCGCTCGACTAGCCACGTTCGCACGGTCTCCGGCATACGCTATCGTTGGCAATACGGAAGCGTAAGCGGTGGGGCGATTCTCAGTTCTCGATGCCTAATTCGTCCAACAGCGTCTCCAGCGTGTAGCTCTGGAGCGCTCTGTGACTGTCGCGCATCGTAGAGATAACGAACGTCGAGTTCGTCCGTTCGACCTCCGAGATGGCCTCGAAGTCGTTGATGAGTCGCTCGACGCGGTCGGAATCCGCGAGGTGTGCAACGACGATGAAGTCCGTCTCACCCATCGTGAAGTACAGTTGGGTGACACCTTCGATTTCCAGCAGTTTGTTGCCGACACCCTCGTACGAACCACTGTAGTCGGCTAACACTTCGATGACGACTGTGACGCCGAGACCGAACGCTTCGAGGTCGATGTCGTAGAGGTCGTTCTCGATGACGCCGTCGTCTTTCAGGTTGTTCAACCGGTAGTGGATAGTCGATACCGGGATATCAGTCGCTTCGTGTAACTTCTCGGGACTGCCTGTCCCGAGGTCCGCGATGGCCTTCAACAGGCGCACGTCGCGCTCGTCCATATCTACACTGGTCACGGGCGTAGATGTAAGTCCTTGTTCTGTTCCCCGTATTCGCCAGTACTTCTCACCCTCTCGGATTTTAACGATTTATACGCACTCAAATACAGCAAATCGTCTATTAGTCAATGAAAGATTCAACTATTCTCTCCTATTTTGTAGAAGGATTTAACAACGTCGGGGTCGGATGTTGGAGTAGATTCGACTATGACGCGAACCACTTGGAGAAATATTCCGACGACGCCCCTGTTGTTCGTCGCCCTCGCGGCGATGTGGGGCACGTCCTTCGTCGCCATCGAGGTCGGGTTGGAGTTCTTCCCGACCTTGACGTTTGCGGCGGTCCGCTACGAACTCGCCGGTCTCGTGATGCTGGCGTACGCCGTGTACTCGACCGACCGCTGGCGGCCACAGACCAGAGACGAACTGCTCGCGACAGCCATCGGTGCGGTGTTCATCATCGCCGCCTATCACGGTCTTCTCTACCTCGGCCAGAAACACGTCCCCGGTGCCGTCGCCTCGATTATCATTAGCCTCTCGCCCATCCTGACTGCCGTCTTCGCGTCGGCGATTCTCTCGAACCAGTCGCTCGGGAAAACGGGCGTGCTGGGATTGCTCTCCGGATTCGCCGGCGTCGTTCTCGTCGCCAACCCCGGGGCCGGTCTCTTCGACTCCGCACAGGGCCTCGGCATCGTGCTCATCTTCTTCGGTGCCGTCTCGTTCGCCCTCGGTGCGGTCCTCACCCGGCCGCTCCGTACGGACCTGCCGGTTCAGTCGATGCAGGCGTGGACGATGTTCGGCGGCGGTGTCATCCTCCACATCTGGGCGTTGTTCCGCGGCGAGTCGCTTTCTGCCATCGAGTGGGCACCGACCGGAATCGCGTCGTTCCTCTATCTGACGCTCATCTCCGGCGCGGTGGCGTTCCTCCTCTACTTCGAACTGCTGGACCGCCTCGGCCCGACGGAACTCAATCTCATCGGCTACGTCGAACCCGTCGTTGCGGCGCTCATGAGTTGGGTCCTCCTCGGCCACGCCATCGATACGACAGCGCTCGTCGGCTTCGGCGCTATCTTCTTCGGCTTCGCCATGATGAAAAAGAAGATGCTCGTCGACGTTGCCGTCGCGGTTCGGCGGCGTGTGACCGTATAAGCTGTTACCTCTCTGGAAACAGGTTTAGCACGCCTCTGAATCTCACACTTGTTCTCCTGTTCTCATTCTGGCTAAACTCGGTGAAAGCCGCAACAAGAGGGCTGTTACTTTCCGGAAGCATAATTGGTTCTACCAGCGAGAGGTGACGTCTCCCAAGCAGATTTGGACGTTGCAAGCCAATCTCGAAGTCTGGGAACTCCGAGTGAACATGGAAATTATCTTCTCCCATCTATCGACACAACATCAAATCAATCAAAAAACACATTTGCACGATTCATAGATTACCTATCATGAAGCTTCGCACCGAGTCACTGGGAAAGAAATATACAGAGGATGTTTGGGGCATACGCGACGTTTCTCTGGAATTGGATGAAGGGATTCACGGCCTGTTAGGTCCGAATGGGGCCGGAAAATCCACCCTCATGAGCATTCTCACGACGGTTATGAAACCAACGAGCGGCACCGCCTTCTGGGAGGGGACGAACATCCTCGAGTCGCCCGATACCGTCCGGTCGGTTCTCGGTTACTTGCCGCAGAATTTCGGCGTCTACCCTGATTTAACGCTCGAAGAGTTCCTCGAGTATATGGCAGCGTTGCGTGGTCTCGACAGCGAGACCGCGAGTGCGCGAACCGATGAGATGATATCTCTCACGAATCTGGTAGACGTTCGAAATCGAAAGCTCAAGACGTTCTCGGGCGGGATGCGTCAGCGGGTTGGTATCGCACAGGCGTTGCTCAACGACCCGGACCTGCTCATCGCCGACGAACCGACAGTCGGGTTAGACCCCGAAGAACGGGTCCGCTTGCGAAGCGCCCTGTCCAACACTGCTGCCGGTCGGGTTGTTATCCTCTCGACACATATTGTCCCGGACGTTGAAGCGACTGCGAACAAAATCGCCATCCTCGACGAGGGTCGATTGGTAACCCACGCGAACGTTGAGGAACTTGTCAGTCACGTCACTGGGAATGTGTATGAGTGTCTCGTTCCGCGCAGCGAATTGTCTACGCTTCGGGAAGAGTATCAGGTGTGTAGCAGTGTCCAGCGCGCTGACGGTGTCAAGGCTCGACTGATAGCAGAGACACCCCCGACAGACGATGCGACACCGGTTTCTCCGACGCTGGAGGATGCGTACCTTCAGAGAATCGACCAACAGGATGGGGGCTAATATGCGCCGACTCTACCACATTGCGAGAGCGGATTTTCTGGAACGAGTCCGGTCACGGCGCTTGCTCGTTGTGCTCGCCGTAATCGCGTATATTGGTTATCTCGTCAATGTGGGTCAGATTGAACTCGCCTACCAAGTCACCGACAGTGGCACGATAACGAATTACCGCGGCGTGAACACGGCAGCATTCGTTGGATTGAAGGCGGGACTCACCGGGTCAGCTGTTGTCCTGTTCGGAGGGTTCTACTTGATGAAAAATAGCCTTGAACGCGACCGTCTGCATAATGTTGACCAATTGGTCGCAAGTACACCAGTGTCCGACTGGGCGTATCTGGCCGGGAAGTGGCTGAGCAACATCGCTCTCGGCGTGGTCATCCTCTTTACGCTTGGGTTTGCAACAATTGCCAACCACGCGATTCACGGTGTCGGGCCAACGAATCCGGTTCCACTTTTAGCACCGCTGCTTGCGTTCGCATTTCCGGTTTGCCTCCTCGTCGGAGCAGTATCGCTTTTCTTTGAAACGGTCAAGCAACTGAATGGCACTCTCGGGAATATCTCCTATATTCTTCTGGCAACATTCTCCTTAGCCGCGTTAGCATCTGCCCAGAATTCACTCCCCGGAGCAGTTCCACTCTCTACGAAAGCTGGAGACATAATGGGACATATTTCGATATACGACTTAACAGTCGATTCACTCCTGACTGAAGTACCGAATTACAGTGGTGGGACACCATCGATTGGAACACTGGACGGTACCGAGACGTTTCGCTACGACGGTGGGAGTTGGCCTGTCTGGATATATCTCCAACGCGCTGGATTGTCGCTCCCTGCTGCCGTTATCGTGCTTGCCGCCACAGTACTGTTTGACCGGACACCTTCGGGTAAATCGTCGGAGTCCGCCGGGTGGATATCGAGACTTGTTTCGGTACTGCCATTCGACCGAGGAGATGATGCTGCCGACGACGAGGCCGAACCACCGTCAACCAGTTCGCTCTCGCTAACGCCAGTCAAAGACCGTAATGCCGGTAGTTTCACCCGACTTGTTGCCGCCGAGGTGCGGCTTGCGCTACGTGGTCACCGATGGTGGTGGTATGTCGGCGCGATTGTTCTCGCTGTCAGTCCAATTATCAGCCTCGTGAGTGCTGGTCCATCAGACGTCGAAGTTGCTCCCTTCCGTAATATCGTTCTCCCACTCGCATTTGTCTGGCCGATATTCATCTGGTCGGAGATGGGCGTCCGGACGGTGAAAAACAGGATGACGGTGCTGGTACTCTCATCAAAATACGCAGAGAGACAACTCATTGCGGAGTGGCTTGCTGGCGTCGTCGTGGCTATGAGTATCGGTGGTGGCACGCTGGTATTGTTCGTCAGTACCGGCCAGACGGGACTGCTACTCGGGTACGTGAGCGGTATTCTGTTTGGCCCCTCGTTGGCAATTATGACAGGGATCTGGAGTCGGTCTTCGTGGTTGTTCGAGGTCGTGTACTTGATGGTGTGGTACGTCGGCCCACTCAACAGGGCTGTGCCGCTTGATTTCGTCGGCGCAACGACTGCGAGTATCGAGACGGGTGTTCCATTCCTATTTATCGGAGTAAGCCTCGCTCTGTTCGGTACGGCTGTCTTCCGTCGAAAAGCTGAGGTCAAGTGAACCCTCCTGTCCCAACTCACACGAGACAACTGAACTGAACAGAACTGAACAGAATATTCCACCCAGAGGGTCCGCGCTACTCTGCGTCTACAGACCACCCATCGACTGAGCCGATGACTCGAACGACGCTCTCGCGCTGAACCAACACGAACCCGGAGACGATAACGCCGAAGCCGAGTACAGTTGCCGACGAAATCGTCTCGCCGAGGAACGCCCACCCGGTGATGGTCGCGACGATTGGCATCGCGTAGGCGACGAGGTTCCCCCGAACCGGCCCGGCCTCGGCGAGCAGTGCGAAGTACACCGGATAGGCGGCCGCCGTCGCGGGCATCCCCACGTAGAGAATCGCGGCGACGATAGTCGGCGACCACGCCACCTGCGCGGGTGATTCGCCGAAGCCGATGCTGACGATGTGGATGCCGACGGCGGCGGCTGCCATCGCCCACGCAGTCAGTGGCAGGGTTCCGATGTCGGGGTCAATCCGCTTGAGCAGCACGGTCCCGAACGCGACCGAGAGCGCCGACCCGACGACGAGCGCCTGTCCGATGCTTCCACCGCCGAGAACGCTCTCCGGGCCGACAATGACGACGACGCCGACGAGTCCGAGTAGAATGCCGACGGCGTCGACCGCCGAGATACGCTCATCGTCGAGGAGCAACACGGCGAACACCGGCGAGACGACCGGCATGAGGCTGTACATGACGGCCGCGGCCCCGGTCGTCGCGTGCTGCTGACCGAGGAAGAGAAGCACGTTGTTCGCACCGAGGACGAACGCGCCGCTGGCGAGGATACCGAATACGTCGGCGCGACTCCGCGGCCGCCAGTAGCCGCCGCGGACGATAACGAGGCTCAGTAAGACGATTGCGGCCACGTCGACGCGAAACGCCGCGAACAGCACCGGCGGAACGACATCGATAGCGGCCTTGATGCCGACGAAGGAGGTGCCGAACAGCACCGCCGCCGCGACGAAGAGAACGAGGGTCCGATGACGGCTCACGCCACCACCCCCCGCGCTGTGACCGGCGTTCGATTCGCCGGGTGAGCGCGGGAGGTAGAAAGCGGTCTACGCGCGATGCGTGGACGGTGTGAAGGCGTCGTCTCTAGCACACTTCACGCTGCGAGATTCATATTCATATGTCTACCGATTGGGTTTGTTGATGTGTGGATGAAAAATTCGATAGCTAGTTTGTAATCGAACGTTTCGTATCACGAGGTAAAAGTAACCATGGTCGGTGTTGTCACGAGGCGGTGGATGGTGTGTCCGCCGGTGGTCGAGGGATTCGTCGGTGGCACTCGGAGAACTCGCCAGTGGTAGTTGAACTATCCGCCAACCGCGACGGGATACCCGCTGGTAGTGCGTTTTGAGTTCTCAGAAAATCGGAAGGCTGCGCTTAGTCGTCGCGTGCGGCTTCGACCCGGTCGGCGTGTTTTTCGAGGTCGGCCGCCAGCGTGCGTGCCTCTTCGGGTGAGAGCGTTACCGTGTCTGCGTGCGGGGGGAGCGCGTCGAGTTGCGTCCCGTCGAGTTCGAGTCCGAGCGTGATTTCGTCGGGGTTCTTCCGCGGCGACGTGACGTTGAGGACCGCGAACGCGGATTCCTCGAAGTCGTGACCCTTCGCCGTGCCGTCGACGAGGTCGAGCGTCGTGTACGCGTTGACCTTCAGGATGCGATTTGGCATTTGTAGTCGATAGTCGGTGTTCCCGTAAATAGGTCGCGTGGAGACAGACGGGTTTCTGTGTCGAAATGTAGGTACTGAACGCCCGGGACGACGCTCAGTCGTCGCTGGCGATGGGCGTCCCGTCGCCCGCCGTCGGCGCGGGACTCGCATCGAGGCTGTCGTCTTCGGCGTAGGGGTACCACGTGCGCTTCGTGTTGTGCATCATCGGGTCCTCGTAGCTGGTCTCTTCGGGTTCGACCAGTTCGGCGAGGTCCTCTTCGTCCGTCCGAGCGACGAACTCTCGGAAGGTCTCGTCGCCCTCGCGACGCTCCTCGAAGTTCGCGAGCAGGTTCTTGATAGCGCCGGGCACCTCGTCGACGGGGACGCGCTGGGTGACCCACTCGGCGAAGTTCGGGTTCTCGCCGAGACCGCCGCCGAGACCGATGTCGAGCGCCTCGACCGGGTCCCCATTTTTGCGGGTCTTCATACCGCGAAGACTCACGTCGGCGATCTGGGGCTGGGCGCAGGAGGCCGTACAACCCGAGAGGTGGATGTGGAAGTCCTCGACGCCTTCGGGTAGTTCGACGTTCTCCTTCAGCCAGCGAGCGTAGCGAACCTGCCGGTTCTTCGTCTCCACGATAGAGAGCGAACAGAACTCGGTCCCCGTACAGGCGATAGAGCCGCGCATGAACGGGTGGGGGTCGGGCGAGTAGTGTTCGAGGAGGTCTTCTTCCTGCAGCGCGTCGAGTTTCTCCTCGGGCACGTCAGTGATGATGACGTTCTGGCGCTGGGTGACGCGGACTTCGCCGGAGCCGTATTCGTCGGCGACGCGGGCGAGTTCTTTCGTCTCGTCGACGCCCATGCGGCCGACGAGGACGTTGAGACCGACGTAGTAGTTGCCGTCGGCTTGCTCGTGGATACCGACGTGGTCCGCGTGGCCGCCGTTAGCGTAGCCGGAGTTGTAGGAGTACTCCGAGCGCAGGTCCTCGCCTGCAGTCTCCAGTTCGAAGTCGACGTACTCCTCCTGCAGGACGTTGCGGAACTTCTCCGCGCCCCACTCGTCCATCAGGAACTTGATGCGGGCGTTGTAGCGGTTCTCGCGGTCGCCGTTGTCACGGAAGAGCGCGGAGATGGCCCCCGAGACCTCCGCGGCCTGTTCCGGCGTCACGAAGACGTCGATGTCGCGGGCGAGCCGTGGCTCGTTACGGGAGAGGCCGCCGCCGATACGGATGTTGAAGCCTTTCGTCTCCTCACCGTCGATTTCCTTGGTCGCGGGTTCGAGCGCGAGGTCGTTGATGTCGCCTTGGCCACAGCCTTCGCGGCAGCCGGTGATAGAGACCTTCCACTTGCGGGGGAGGTTCGAGTGGTCGTCGTTGCCCTTGAACGTCTCGTTGAGCTCCATCGCGACGGGCAGCGCGTCGACGTGCTCGTGTTTGTCCTTGCCGGCGACGGGACAGCCGACGATGTTGCGCCACGAGTCACCACAGGCCTGCTGGGTGGAGAGGCCGACAGATTCGAGCTTGTCGAAGAGTTCCGGGATATCCTCTAGCTTTATCCAGTGCAGCTGGATGGACTGACGAGTCGTCCAGTCGACGTAGCCGTTACCGAATATCGGATTTTCGGCCGGACCGCGAGCGTACTCGTCGGCGACTTCAGCGACGACCTCGGTCTGTCCGGGCGTCAGCACGCCGTTCGGCGTCCCGATTCGCATCATGAAATAGGACTCCTGTCCGTTGCGCTGGTGGTACAGTCCCCACCATTTGAAGCGCTCGAACCAGGCGTCCCGCTCGTCTTCGGGGATAGCGTCCCAGCCCTCCTCGGCGAAACGGAACAGATGCTCTCGTATCTCGTTACCGTAGACCTCTGATTTCCAACGTTCGACGTCCGTGGGCATTCGTACGAATATCCATACATTTGCCTACGTAAGGCCCCGAGCGTACCGTCAACCCTTCCCGGTGCTGCCCAAAAGGGGAAATAATTGCCTATGTTATATCGCCGTCGTTCCGAACGGGGAGAACCACGCTCTCACGGGCGATATCGGTAAATTCGCCGTCTGAGAGTCGGCCAACGGGAACCCAACCGGGGACGCCCGTTTCACCACAGGCGATGCACTGGCCGTACACTTTCGCCGAGACGGTTCGTCCGTCCGCACCGACCGAGAGGACGTTCTCTACGACGAAGTCCGGAAGCTCACAACCGCAGAATGCAGGGGCATTAAGCCGCCAGAGTTCGCTCACGCTTACTTCTCTGGCGTCGTTCACGGAGACCCACGCCCCGTCATCGAGGACGCGCAGGGAGACGCTCATGTGTCCCCGTCAGTGCTCCGTCTACCTATGTGAGACGGCGGCCGCAATCCCCGCGGGGGAGCACGACGGTGGTTATCGCGCTAACTTCATCATTGTCTGGTGGTTTCGGGTGATTTCGGCCGTCTGAGGTAGTGGCAACCCCTTCCGGTACCCGGGAGTGGGGGTACACATTACAGGTGCGGATTCCCTTATGCAGGAGCCCTCAGTATAGGTGGATGATGAGTGACCACCGCACCGCCGTTCGACAACACGCCTCCGCCGATGTCGCCCCCGAACTGTTTGACCAGTCGACGGAGGATGACGCATGACGAGCGAGGCAGAACTCGAACCCGACCCGGACCCAGAATCGGACGCCGACGCACCGACTGACGTCGACGAAGCCGACCCAGCCGCTCACCTCAAGGACCTCGAAGACGGTGCCGGTTGTACCGAAATCTGGTCGCACCTCTCGGAGTCCCGAGAGGAGTAACCCGCCCGAACCCCGCTCGCGCGCGAATCTCGCCAGTCAGGGGGATGTTTTTATCCAAGAACACGTAACCGACTCGTAGATGACGAACGACGAACGCCGACGCACCAGTCAGGTGCCCGCCGACCGAAGAGAGCCGGTCGGCGCACCTGTCGTCCGTGGCGACCCTGCCGTCACGGGCGAGCGCGCCCACGAGGCGGTCGGGTTCGACCCAAACGACCCCGAGAGCGTCGCCGAGGCCGCTCGGACGGTCCGCTCGTTCTCCGAGTCCACGGCTGGCGACGACGACCACGTCTTTATGCTCCGCGGTGCCGCCGCCTGTGCTGCTCTCGTCCGCGGCGTGGGTTCGTACAAACGCGCCGCAGAAAGAGCGGATGGTGACGTTTCGGTCTCGTTTATCCGCAAATGGGCCCGCGTCCACGACCTTCCGCAGTCGGTTCGGCGGCACGTCGCCCGCGGACAGATTGCACCGACCGCAGCGAAACACATTGCACGCGTCTCCGGCGACGCCCGTCTCCACCTCGCGTGGGCGACGCTCGATGCGGGACTGACCGTCCGAGAGGTTCGCCGCCTCGCAAGCGAGGTCAACGACGGAACGCCCGTCATTACGGCGCTCACCGACCACGGCGTCGATATCGGTACGCTCGATGTGTCGCTTCCGGCGGACGTGTACCTCGAACTCCGGCGACGCGCCTCACTGGAAGATACGGAACCGGGTAACGTGGTCGCCGACGCGCTCGAAGCCTACTTCGACTGAAGGAAGCGCCGCGCCGTCTCTCGAATTACGTCACGCGCAATCTCGACTTCTTCCCACTCGATGGTCTCGTCGGGGAAGTGCGCCTGCTCGATGTTTCCCGGCCCGAAGAGTACCGTAGGAATACCCGCCTCGACGTAATGCCGCGAGTCCGCGCCGTAGGTCGCACCCACCGGGTCGTCACTGAGGTCTGCTTCACGGAGTGCCGTCTGTAGTGCCTCGACGACCGGTTCGTCGGCGTCGATTTCGGCGGGTTCGAACTGAACGGAGAAGCGCTCGAACGTCGGCGGGTTCGCCGAGAGCCACTCGTCGTCTGCGGCGACGGTCGCCAGTCGGTCTTCGAACGCCTGTTCGACCTCGGACACAGTCTCGCCCGGCGCAACACCCAGTCGCCACTCGGCAGTGAGCGTCCCCGCGACGCTGGACGCCCACGTTCCCGCCTCGACGCGACCCACACAGACCGGCCACGGAATCGGAAAGTCGTACAGCGGGTGCGAAACGTGTTCGGTACGCTCCGTTTCGAGTTCGAAAAACGCCTCGCGAATGCGCTCGAACTTGGGCAGTACGTCGACACCGCGCCACCGCGAGGCCGCGTGGGCGGTCCGACCGGTGAGGTGGAGTCGCTTCATCACCGACCCTTCGGTGGCCAGAACCGGTTCGAGTTCCGTCGGCTCGGCCACCAGCGCGGCGTCTCGCTCGAAGGGGTACGGATTGTCCAGCGCGGCCGCCGCCGCCCCGATACCGCCTTCTTCTTCGCCGACGACGCTCTCGATGACGACCCGGCCGTCGAGGTCGAGGTCCCCGGCTTCGACGGCATCCCGGAGGTCTACTGCGGCGAAGACGCACGCCGAGACGCCGGATTTCATGTCGGCTGCGCCGCGAGCGCTGACGGTCACGCCATCGTCGTCCCAGCTGGGGGTAAACGGGTCGTGTGACCATAGTTCCGCGTCGGCGGGAACCACGTCGACGTGGCCGTTGAGGACGATGGTCTGTCCGGCGTCGGGGTCACCAAACTCGAAGACGCCGGCGACGCTCGGGCGGTTTCCGGTGTCGATGTCGTCGGGGTCGTCGGGAAACGACGGATGCTCAGCGAGTCGGACCGGGTCAGCAGTCCACTCGTACGTCTCGAAGCCGAGATCGTACAGTCGGTTTTTGAACCACTGCTGTGCCGGGGCCTCGGCGCGGGCGACGCTCTCGAACCGGAGGAAGGTGTCCACAAAGTCGCGCAGCTCCATGCATTGGTAGACGGCAACGGGGTACAAAGCAGTCGGGGGCGCGAAAATAAACGTTTATCAGTATCCCCATTTAAAGAGAAATCGAGGGCTGGTAGCTCAGTTAGGCAGAGCGTCTGGCTTTTAACCAGACGGTCGGGGGTTCAAGTCCCTCCCAGCCCGTTTCTACGACGTTCACGAGACGGAGAGCGTCTCGTGAGCAAACCAGAACGCTATGCGTTCTAGTGAGAACAAACGTGAGGAGTGAAACGGTTCTGAGGGACTTGAATCAGAGAGCGAGCGATGTGCTGAAGTAAAAATACGCACCGTAGCGTTGGAACCTCGTTGCTATCCCTGCTTGAACACGACGCCGCCGCCGGTCTTCGGATACGTCCACTCGACGTTATCGGAGGGACAGCCGAACCGACAGGTTCCGCATTCGAGACAGTTCTCGTAGGCAATCGACGGGACTCCGTTACTTCCTTCTTCGACGGTCCAGACCGCGGCCGGACAGACCTGCTCGCACTCGTTGGTCGTACAGTCGGTGCAAACGTCCGCGTTTTTGATGCCGAGGTGCGACTCGCCGGCGTCTCGGTATTTGACCGTGTAGAGACGGTCCTCGATACTAACGTCCGGAACGTGGGGTTGTACAGTGCTCATGATAACATCCTCCGGAACCGCCACGCGCGCTTTGCCGCGCCGAACCACCCGCCGGCCGCTTCGAGGAGGCGGTCGCGCGCCGCGTCCGTGTGCTCGTCTTTCGACGTGCGGTCCATCTTGAAGTACTCCGTCTCGGCATCGGCCAGCGCCCGCGGCAAGTCCTCGAAGAGGAACTGGCGGTCGTCGGCGATGGTCCCTTGGAACCAGTCGTAGTGCCGTAGGTTCTCCACGACGAAGGACTGTTCGAGGTCACGCGGATAGGCGACTAGCGCCGACTCGTCGCTTCGGTCGTCTTCGAGTGCAGCGGCAATTGCCTTCCCGGCGTGGTAGCCGCTTTCGACGGCCATGTTGGTCCCTTCGAGGTGGACGCCGCTGTTCAGCACCAGTCCGGCAGCGTCACCGACGACGACGGCCCCGTCGTGGACGAGGTCGGGCATCGCCTTGGCCCCGCCTTCGGGGATAACGTGCGCGGCGTACTCGGTCCGACGGGCACCACGAATCAGCGGTGCCACCGCGGGGTGCGATTCGAAGGCATCGAGCGTTTCTTCGGGTGTCTGGCCCTGTGCGGCGTCTTCGATGCGGTAGGCGATACCGACGCTGATGGTCCGTTTGTTCGTGTAGACGAACCCGCCGCCGACCGCTTGCCCGACGGCACCCTCGCCGAAGTAGTGGTAGGCTGCGCCAGCGTCGCCGTCGAGGCGGAACCGGTCGTCGATGGTCTCGCGGTCGAGTTTAAACACCTCTTTGACCGAGACGGCGACGTCTTCGCGGTCGGGTCGTTCTTTGAGGTCGGCCGCCTCGCTCACGAGTGAGTTCGCCCCTTCAGCGAGGACGACAACGGGTGCGCGAAGCTCCCCGTTCGGGCGGTCTGTTTCGACGCCGACGATGGTTTGCCCGTCGCGGAGGACGCCGGTGACGGTCGTTTCCGTGACGAGCGTTGCGCCGGCCTCAACAGCCTGCTTGGCGAACCACTCGTCGAACCGTCGCCTGAGGACGGTGTAGGAGTCGTTGTGCGGTTCGTCGTGCCACGCGCCGGGGCGTATCGAGACGGCCGTTTCGTCGCCGTCCGAGGTGAGCATCGAAAAGCGCTTTTCGGCGATGTACCGCTCCATCGGCGCGTCGTCGATATCGACCAGTTCGCGGATGGTCGGCGTGTAGAGCACGCCGCCGAAGACGTTCTTCGTCCCCGGTGCAGGGCCGCGTTCGAGCAGCAGGACGTCGAGTCCTTCGCGGGCCATCGTCAGCGCCGCGGCGGTCCCTGCGAGTCCGGCACCGACGACGATGGCGTCGTAGGCGTCGTTGTAATCCGGCGTTTCGGACTGCAACGTCGGCTGTTTGAGTTCGCCGCTTTCGGCTCCGTCGGCGCTCATGCTGCCACCTCCTGTTGCTCCCGAACCAGTTCCGTGAGCTTCGGAAGCACCTCGTGGAGGTCGCCGACGATACCGTAGTCGGCATGTTCGAAGATAGCCGCGTTCGGGTCGGTGTTGACGGCGACGACGACATCGCTGTCGTTCATCCCTTCGAGGTGCTGGACGGCACCCGAAATCCCGGCGGCGATGTACAGGTGCGGCCGGACGGTTTTCCCCGTCTGGCCGACCTGTCGGGCGGGTTCAATCCAGCCTTCGTCGACGGCGGCGCGACTCGCGGCGACTTCGCCGCCGAGCACCTCCGCGAGTTCGACGATGGGACCGACTTCGCCTTCGCACCCAGCACCGCCGGCGACGACAACGTCGGCGTCGGTGATGTCGACCACGTCGCTGACGACCCGTTCGAGAACGGTCGAGAGCGCGTCTTCCTCCGCGACGACGACCTCTACTTCCTCGACCGCTGCCGCACGTTCTACGTCGCTTTCGGTCGGTTCGCTCGTGTCGAAGACGCCCGCGCGGACCGTCGCCATCTGCGGGCGGTGTGCGGGGCACTTGATTGTCGCCATAGCGTCGCCACCGAAGGTCGGCCGACTGGCGAGAAGCAGCCCCTCGTCATCGACCGCGAGTTCGGTACAGTCGGCGGTGAGTCCGGCGTGTGCCGGGACTGCGACGCGGCCCGCGAAGTCGCGGCCGGTGTGCGTCCCGCCGATGAGGACGATACTCGGTTTGCGTGCTTCGACGAGCGCTCGGAACTGCTCGCCGTAGGGGTCCGCCCGGTAGGGTTCGAACACCGCGTCGTCGGCGAGAAGTGCGCGGTCCGCCCCGCGAGCCACCGCCTCCTCGGCGAGGTCGGAAACGTCGTCGCCCATGACGAGTGCGACGAGCGATTCGTCCGTCTCGTCGGCGAGTTCGCGCCCTTTCGCCAGCAGTTCCCACGAAACCGGTGCGGCCGTTCCGTCGTGCTGTTCGACGAACACCCAGACGTCTCGATAGTCGTCAGTCTCAATAGTCATTCAGCGCACCTCCGCGATGTACTCGTACAGTTCGTCGACGCTTTCGACGCGAATGCGCTCGCGCTCGACCGGCGTTGCGGTGTCCATCCCGCCGACTTTGGTCGGTGAGTTTGCGAGTCCGACGCGGTCTTCGATACCGAGGTCCGACGCGGACCACTCGACCGGTTCGAACTCGGTTTCGGCGAATATCTTCCGGTGCAATCCCGCGGGTCGCGGGCGGTTCGCGCCGAATTCCATCGCCACGACGACGGGCAGTTCGGCGGCCACTCGTTCGTAGCCTCCCTCAACGTCTCGTTTTCCGACGAGGACGCCGTCCTCGGGCTGGGGGTCCAGCGATTCGACGTAGGTGAGTTGCGACCAGCCGTTGTGAGCGGCGATTCCCGGCGGTACCTGCCCGGTCGAGGAGTCGGTGCTCTCCTCGCCGCAGATGACGACGTCGGCGTCGAGTTCGGCGGCCGCCCGCGCGAGTGCGAGGCTCGTCGGCCACGTGTCGCTGCCACCGAATGCGCGGTCGGTGAGCAGCACTCCGCCGTCGGCACCGACGCCGACCGCCGTCTGGAGCACAGCCTTCGCCGGGGGCGGTCCCATCGTAATCGCCGTCACCGTCCCGCCGACCGATTCGCGGAGCGCCAGCGCCGACTCGACGGCGTTGTGGTCGGGCCTGTTCAGGACCGCGGGCGCGCCGGACCGATTCAACGTCCCCGTATCGGGGTCAATCGTGACGTCGTCGGCGTCGGGTACCTGCTTGACGCAGACGACGATGTTCCATCCGTCATTCATATCTTGACGGCGCCGTCGTATGCGGCGCTCGGCTAAGATACGCACCTCGGGCCTACATACCGGCCTCATCATTCTCGAAAAACAAGAACGGAATACGCGCTATTACTCCCGTCTCGCCGTACACCTGTCCAGGAGGGTCACAATGTACAATCACATCCTCGTTCCGGTCGACGCCAGTCCAGAAGCGGAGAATGCGGTGGGCCACGCGGTTCACCTCGCTGACGAGATCGGTGCGGATATTCACGCACTGTACGTTGCGGGGGACCGGTCTACTGACGATTCAGCCGACCGAATGGGTTCCAAACGCGGTGACCGAGCGCTCGACGGTGCCACGGAACGCGCCGACGAGCACGGCGTCCCAACCCAGACGGCAGTCGCCGAGGGAGACCCCGCCGAGACCATCGTCGACTACGCCGGGGAGATCAATGCCGACCTCATCGTCATGGGCACGCACGGTCGCGACGGGGTCAACCGACTTTTCAACGGAAGCGTCGCAGAGCGCGTCGGTCGCCGCGTCTCGATTCCGGTGATGTCGATTCGGCTGGACGACGCCGGACAGTCGGTGAACTCACCGCTGGAAGCACAGCGCATCGCACGGGAGAAACTCGAACGCGCGGGGCACGACGACGCCGTCATCGAGTCGCCGTCACAACAGCGCACGTCGTGGGTCGTCCGCGCCAGCGACGACTGCGGCGAGTACAACGTCCACATCAACAGCGTGTCGGGGCGGGCGAAAGTCGTTCACGTCGGGTGACCCACCCAACGCGGTGATATTTGGGAGACGGAACGGTTCGAGAGGAACGACCCTATTCGAGGTCGAGGAGCGTTGCCGCTTCGTCGAGGAACTCGCTGTAGACGGACATCGCGTCCTCGATGGGTTCGGGTTCGGTCATGTCCACGCCAGCAGTTTTCAGCACGTCGAGTGGGTATTCACTGCCGCCGAGTGCGAGCGCTTCGCGGTAGTCCGCGGCGGCGTCCTCGCCTTCTTCGCGGATGTGTTCGACGATAGCTGCGGCCGCCGAGATACCGGTCGCATACTGGTAGACGTAGTAGTTGTAGTAGAAGTGCGGAATCCGCATCCACTCGCGGGCAATGTGGTCGTCGGTTTCTGCGGGTTCGTAGTACGTCGCTTTCAGGTCGCCGTAGAGTTGGTCGAAATGGTCCGGGGTGAGCGCGCCGTCGTCTTCGACGATTTCGTGAATCTGGAGTTCGAAGTCGGCGAACATCGTCTGGCGGAACAGCGTCGAACGGAAGCGTTCGAGATACTCGTCGAGGACGTGCATCCGGAGTTCGTCGTCGTCGACGTTTTCGAGCAGGTACTCGGTGAGGAGCGTCTCGTTGACCGTCGAGGCGACTTCGGCGGTGAAGATGTCGTAACTCGCGTCGTGCCACGGTTGTGCCTCGTTTGCGAGTTCGGAGTGCATCGAGTGGCCAAGTTCGTGTGCGAGGGTGAACATCGACGCCGCGTCGTCCTGATAGTTCATCATGATGAACGGCTGGGTGTCGTAGGTCCCGGCGGAGTACGCCCCGGCGCGCTTGCCGCGGTTTTCGTACACGTCGACCCAGCGGTCTTCGAGTCCTTCGGCCATCCGTTCTTGGTAGGCTTCGCCGAGCGGTTCGACGGCCTCGATGATGTACTCTTTCGCCTGCTCGTACGGAATCTCGGGGCCGTGGTCGCCAGTCAAGGAGACGTAGAGGTCCCACATCTGCAGCGTCTCGGCACCGATGGCTTTCCGCTTCAACTCGGCGTGGCGGTGGAGATGGTCGAGGTTGTCACGGACGGTTTCGAGGAGGTTGTCGTACACCTCGACCGGCACGTTTGGACCGTTAAGTGCGGCCTCACGAGCGGTTTCGTAGTTGCGGATGTGAGCGGTCTTTACATCCTTCTTGACGCTTTTTTTCAGCGAGGTGCCGACGGCGTTTCGCACGTCGGCCCAGCGGTCGTAGAACTCCTCGTGGACGGCCCGGCGGAAGTTTCGGTCGGGATGCTTTTGCAACTTCGTGAAGTTACCCTGCGTAATCTCGACCGAGGTGCCGTCGGGTTTCTCGACCGTCGGGAACTCCATGTCGGCGTTCGCGAGCATGGAGTAGATGTCGCTTGACGCGCCGGTCACATCGGAGAGGTCCGCCAGTACTTCTTCGACCTCGGCCGAGCGCGTGTGCTCTTTCGTCCGAAGTACGTCGTCGAAGTAGTGTTCGTAGGCTTCGAGTGCTGGCTCTTCGTCGATAAACGCCTGCACCTCGTCTCGGTCGAGTTCCTGTAGCTCGGGTTCGAGGTAACTGACTGCACTTCGTGCCTTCGACGCCAACGCCTCGGCACGGCCGGATTGTGCCTGATACTCCTGATTTCGCGTGTCTTCGCTGCTTCGGAGGTTCGCATACGAGGTGACCATCGATACCTCGCGGAGCACCGACTCCATCGTCTCCAGGAGTTCGAGAAGCGCCTCGGGGTCCTCGGTGACGTGACCCTCGTACGCTCCGAGTTCGGGGATGCGCTCGGCAACGTCCTCGTAGGCCGCCTCCCACTCGTCGTCGGAGGTGTAGATGCTGTCGAGGTCCCACTTGTACTCCGTTTCGATATCGCTCCGCTCGGGAACCGAACTCATATCTCCGCAGTTGCACGCGCGGGTGGTAAGCCTTGTCAATCGACTGCCAGCGGGGAGAAATGGAGGGCCGAAGTGATGAGATTAGTGTCGGGTCGCTCTCGCCTGTCGGACCTGGGCACCGTCACGAACCAAGTCCTCACAGTGCGGACAGACCCGGGGGTCCTCCATGCCCTCGGGTGCGAACACCTTGACGTAGCCTTCTGTAACGAAAGAACTGCAGTTCTGACATGTTGGCATGGCGCTCGTTCGTACCACGTCAAATTAGTTAGATGTTGTGGGCAACCTTTTTAATCGATAGCGTGGCCAAACCGTCACAAACCACTTTGACCGATGGCGAGTGGATGGAACATGGACGACCTGTCACCCGACGCCCGCGACGTGTTCGCTCGCACGTGGACCGACGACCGCCCGTGGGAGTTCCTCACACAACTGACCGCAGTGGGTAACCGGATGGCTGGCGGGGAAGGTGACCGCCGTGCGAGTTCGCTCGTCGCCGACGCCTTCGTCGACGCTGGCGCTCAGCACGTCGAATTCGATACCTTCGAGATGGCTCACTGGTCGCGCGGGCAGACGACGCTCGAACTCACTGCCCCCGACGAGCGGTCTTTCGAAGCGATTGCGCTCCCCTACGCTCCCGCAGCGGATGTCTCCGGCCCGCTCGTCGACGTAGGCTATGGTACGCCGTCGGAAATTGACGAGCACGACGTGAACGGTGCTATCGCCGTCGCCAGTACGACCACGCCCAGCGGAGGGCGCTTTATCCATCGGATAGAGAAGTTCAACTACGCTATCGAGTCGGGTGCGGTCGGATTCGTCTTCGTCAATCACATTCCCGGGCAACTGCCACCGACCGGTGCACTGCGGTACGACGAGGAAGCTCTCGCCCCCGCGGTTGGTGTGAGCAAGGAGACGGGGTCGTGGTTGGCCGAGTACGCGAGCCGAGATGGGACGGCTCGATTAACGGTCGATGCCGCCACGGAACCCGGCGAAAGTAGGAACGTCGAGGGTCACGTCGGTCCCGACACGGAGCGCGAAGTCGTCTTCTGTGCGCACTTCGACGCCCACGATATCGCCGAGGGCGCGCTCGACAACGGGTGCGGTATCACCACTGTCGCCACCGCGGTCCGACTTCTCGCGGCGATGGACCTCGACCTCGGCGTCCGCGTGGTCGGCGTCGGGGCCGAAGAACTCGGACTGACCGGCGCGGAACACCTCGTGAATCGCCTCGACCTCGACCGCGTCGCCACGGTCGTCAACGTCGACGGTGCGGGACGGTTCCGCGACCTCGTGGCGATGACGCACACTTCCGAGGCGACGGCCGAGGTGGCGAGCCGCGTCGCGGACGAGACGAGACACCCGATTCGCGTGGACGAAACGCCGCACCCTTTCAGCGACCAGTGGCCGTTCGTCCGCGCCGGAATCCCCGCGCTCCAACTCCACAGCGACAGCGGCGAGCGCGGACGAGGGTGGGGACACACCCACGCGGACACGCGCGACAAGGTAGACGACAGGAACATCCGCGAACATGCGATGTTAGCAGCGCTCCTCGTGCGTGAACTCGCAACGGCAGCCGCGAACGACGAGATTCCGGGACTCGATGACGACGAACTCGCAACGGCGTTCCGACAAGCGGACTTCGAGAAGGGAATGAAAGCCGCGGGCATCTGGCCCGGCGGGTGGGAGTAGGGTCGGTGGTTAGTCGTCGGCCGCGGGGTCGGTGTCGCTGTTCTCCGGGCCGCTGCGACCGGTCGCGTTCGAATCTGTGGCGACGGCCTCAGCCGTCAGGCCGAGGTCGGTGAGCGCGCTTTTCGTCCCCGACTTGACGATTACGCCCACTCCGCGGACGATGTGAAATATCCCGTAAATCAACGCTGGAATCGCGATGAGAAGATAGAGCGCGAGGCCAAAGATACCCGTCGCGCTGGCGACAAACCCTCCGATAGTATTTCCGATGCCGATGATGAGCAGGCCGAAGGTGATGCGGAATGTGACGTCCCACGCGGTGGTCCGGTCCATGTTCATCCTCACGGAGGGTCGAGTGATGTGCCTACTGGTTGGTCGAGTGATGTGCCTACTGGTTGATGGTTTGCGTACGCACGCGGGACCAACGTCAGCGACTCAGCACACTGCGGGTAACTCGGCTAACGAATCGAGTTCGTACGTCGGGTCCGCGGCGAGTTTGTAGCCCTCGCGGTGGGGACGGCGGACGAACGCCGAGTCGATACCGGCGCGGTTGGCGGCGACCACGTCGACGTTGCTGTCACCGACGTAGAGGGCGCTTTCGACGCCGAGGCGGTCCATTGCACGCTCGATGTAGTGTGGATTCGGTTTCTTGACGCGGGCACCCTCGACCGTCGGTTCGCGGCCGTAGGCGACTTCGAAGCGGTCCCCGAGGTCGAACACGTCGAGAATGTGTTTGATAGTCGCATGCTGATTATTGCTCACGACGGCGAGTGGGTGCTCGATGTCGTCGAGCTCGTGTACGTCGTCGTACAGTGGTTTCGTCCCGTTTTCGAGGCACTCCAACTGCGTAGTGGCGGCGTGCGTCTCGTGACTCGACCAAAACTCGTCGACCGGCACGTCGTGGACCGCACAGATGCGGCGCAGATGCGTGAGTCCACCGTGGATGACGCCATCAATCGCCTCCGTCGTCGGGTCCACGCCGAACTCGGCGAACGCCCGCCGGACTGCTTCGCGCTCGACTTCGAGTAGCGTCGGTTCCGTCAGTACGCCGTCGTTGTCGAAGATGACAGCGTCGTAGCACATGGTCGGACGATTCGGACCCGAAGAAGGATATCTTTGCTATGAGGTACCCCAATGGCTCCGGAGTGCTATTGATGTCTGGGTGGACTACGCGCTGTCGACGCCGTCACGGATTCGCGACCCGACGCGCCAGCCGATTCGGTCCGCGAGCGCCCGCTCGTTGAACGCCCGAACCGTGCTCTCAGCAGCCTCGGGGTCGACCTCGAACTCGACGGCCGGGTAGTCGACGGCGGTGAGAACAAGCGGCGTCGGCGGGGCGGGCGGCACGCCGTCGGGTCCTTCGAGGTGCTCCGAGCCGAGTACGTCGTCGACTTTCTCCATCGGTGCCGCTCCCGACGCGACAGCACGAACGAGTGAGACGAGTCGACGGACGAGTTCACGGGCGAACCCGCCGGCCTCGACGCGGATAACGAGGAAATCCCCGTCGCGGCTCAGGTCGCCGTCGATGGTTCGGACGGTCCCCCAATCGTCGGGCGTGAGGTTGTGAAAGTCGTGTTCGCCGCGGAGTTCGTCGAGGACGGCGGCGGCCCGGTCGTCGTCGAACGCGTCGCTCGGCGCGTGCAGGTCGTAGACGTATTCGCGGCGAGTCGGTCGGTGTCTCGCGTGGAAATCGTCGGGGACGTCGGCGGCGGCCCACGCCCTGACTGTCGCCGGGAGTTCCGAATTTAAGGCTCGCGGCGTACACCAGTTCGGGCACTCGAACGCGACGGTTTGGGCGAGCGCGGAGACGCCCGCGTCGGTCCGGCCGGCGGCGGCGTATGCGGTCGGGTCAGCATCCTCGTCGCAGACTCCGAGGGAACGGCAGGCGTCGAAGATGGCGTCCTCGACGGTCGGAACGTCCGGTTGTCGCTGAAATCCGTGAAACGGGCGGCCGTCGTAGGCGACACGGAAAGCGCGCATACGCTGGCTTTTCCGTGGGTCTACTTAACGGACTCCACCCCATTCTCCCTGTAAGCGACCGGTGCTGACTCGGCTACTCTCCTTCGACGGGAGTCTCTTCGGCTCGGATGGTGAGTACCGGCATGTCGGCCAATCGCAGGACGCGCTCCGTAACGCTTCCGATGAGGTACCGTCTGAGGCCGCTTCGGCCGTGCGTTCCCATCACTAACAGGTCGATATCGGCTTCCTCGGAGTACTGGAGGATTGCCTGATGTGGCGACCCGTGTTCGATTGCAGTCACAACTTCGACACCCGCCTCGGTAGCCTCGTCTGCGGCCTCGGAGACGATGTCTTCGCCTTCTTCCTCGTAGGCGCTCATGAGACCACCGGCGTCGAGTTGAGTCGCATGAAGCGTGCGCTCGTCGACAACGTAGAGGGCGTGAATCGTCGCATCCATGCTCGCCGCGAGGTCGAGTGCGTGGTCAAGCGCCACTTCGCTGGGGGCACTTCCGTCGAGTGGCACGAGAATCGTTTCGTACATACTCCCCAATACGTCTGGAAGCGACAAAAGACCGGTCGCCGCTATCGTTTCGCGAGAATTGACTGATTTCGTCAGGTGAACTTCCCGACGGCGCGAAGAACGATGACCGAACCTATTCGAAGTCGTCGGAGGTCGGTTCGTCGCGGCCGCCCGGGAAGTCGTCGACGGGGGCGGTCGTCTGTTCGCCGCTTTCCATGTCTTTGACGGTGACTTCGCCGTTTTCGAGGTCGCGCTCGCCGACGATGACGACCGTGCTCGCGTTAACCGAGTCGGCGTAGGACATCTGCGCGCCGAAACTCCGGTCGGAGACGTCGACTTCGACGACGTTGCCCGCCTCGCGGAGGTCGCGGGCGATTCGGGAAGCGACGGACCGGGTGTCGCCGACGGTGAGGACGTAGTAGTCGGTCGTCAGTTCCTCTTCGGGCCAGACGCCGGCGCGTTGGCAGAGCAGTTGGAGCGTCGCATTTCCGATGCCGACGCCGACTGCGGGGGTTGGCTGGCCGCCGAAGGATTCGATGAGGTCGTCGTAGCGGCCCCCGCCGAAGGTCGCGCGGGACACATCGCCCGTGGAGTCGAAACACTCGAAGACGACGCCAGTGTAGTAGTCGAGACCGCGGGCGGTCGTGAGCGAGACTTCGCAGTACTCGCCAGCGCCGAAGTCCTCGGCCGCCGCGAGGACGTTCCGAAGGTTCTCGACCGCGGCTTCGACGTTTTCGCCGCCGAAGTCGGCAATCTCGTCGAGGTCGCCGCGTTCGAGGAGGTCGGCGAACTCGCTTGCCTGGTCGTAGGTGAGTCCGGCGTCGGAGAGCAGTCCAAGGTACTCTTCGCGTTCGACTTTCTCGGACTTGTCGACGGCCCGAATCGCATCCGTCACGTGCACGTCGGCGTCGAACGACCGGAGGAGGCCGCCGAGAATGTCGCGGTGCGAGACGCGGAACTCGAAATCATCGGCCGTAAGTCCGAGGTCGGTGAGCGCGTCGGCCGCAAAGGCCAGAATCTCGGCGTCGGCCTCGGGTTCCGAGGAGCCGAAAATGTCGGCGTTCGTCTGGTAGAACTCGCGGAAGCGACCCTGCTGGACCTGCTCGTAGCGCCAGAAGGGGCGGGTCGAGACCCACTTGATGGGCTTCGAGAGCGCCTGCTGTTTCGCGACGACCATCCGGGCGACGGTCGGCGTCAGTTCGGGCGTGAGGGTAACCTCGCGGCCACCCTTGTCCTCGAAGGCGTATAGCTCTTCGACGATTTCCTCGCCGGACTTGTCGACGTACATCTGGGTCCGTTCGAGGTACGGCGTCCCGATTTCGCGGAACCCGTACTGGGCGGCGGCGGTTTCGACGGTGTCGATTACCTCGCGCCGGGCCGACATCTCCCCGGGATAGAAGTCACGAAACCCCTTGAGTCGGTCGTACATGGGCAATGGTTGGCGAAGGCGGCGCTTGAAACCTGTTGTTCGATGCGGGCGTTACCGCACAACTGCGAAGAGAACCTCAACGTCGCCGATAGCGATGAGCGAGACCCCGGCGACGGCGAGGAAGGCCGCGACGAGGCGCGTCCCGAAGCGCGCCTCGCGGAGGACGACTCCGCCGAGAACCACGGCGATGACCGCTTGCGTGTTGACGATTGGGGAGGCGATACTTGCGGGGACCATCCCAAAGGCCGTCGACGTGATGTGCTCGCCCACGGCGACGAGTCCCCCGGCTACGGCGAACTTCGGCAGGTCGTCGCGGACGCTCGTCCAGTTACGGACTGCGACGGGGAGCACGGCTATTCCCGCCCCCGCGAAGAGGACGGGAACGAACACGCTCGTCGGAATTGCGAGTTCCTGTAGCGCGACGCGCTTCCCAACGTCGCTGGCGGCGTAACAGGCCGCACTCGCCAACGCGAGTTGTGCCGGACGGGAGCGAACCGCCCGCCTGAGCGGGTCGAGCAGTGCGCCACCTTCGTAGTTCGCCACGTAGACCGCCACGGTTGCAACGGCGACGCCAGCCACCTGAAGCCCTGTGAGGTACTGATTCAAGAAGAGAATCTCGATGGGCAACACGAACACCGGGACCAGTTTGTTGATCGGCGCGACGTAAGACACGTCGCCCGCATCGAGGGCGTCGACGAACAGGATGAACGCGACCCCGACGAGCACCGCTGTTCCAGCGACGATAGCGACTCCACTCGCGCCGATATCGGCCAGTGACGGAACCGACGAGGCGTCGAACGTCACTATCGAGACGGGGAGATACCACGCGACGGCGAAGGCGTTGACGACGACGGTGAGAACCGCACCGGGGTAGCCCGGGAAATACCGCTTCACGACGAAGATGTACACGCCCCAGACGAAGGCGGCGAGTACGGAATAGAAGATTCCGGGGTCCATGGTTCACCCGGTGGGTGGCCCAGTGAAAAGCGGTTCGATAGTGTTGAAAAGCGGTTCGTCGGACGGTCCTAGCGCCGTCCGTGGACGTAGCTCTGGACGTGGTCTGGGAACACATCGTCGACCGCTTCCCGACCGTGTTCTTCGGCGATGAGTGTCCTGAGCTCACCTTCGTAGTCGGCTTTCGGAATCTCCTCGGAGGGGCCGGTCTCCACGTCGAGGTGGGTCTCGACGAGGCGGTCGACCGCGCCGCGGCCGAATCCCGAAAGCGGCGAGAGATAATCGACACCGTGGCGGTCTTCGAGACTCTGCGCCTGTGCCCGCGAGATTGAAGGGACGCGGTCGTCACGTCGTGTGCCGTCGGCGACGGCGTCGAAACCCAGCCCGCAGACTGCTTCGAGTGCGTGCTCGTGAACCCGTTGGATGCCGCCGCGAGGGTAGCCGTCTTCGACCATACGAGCGGTCGCTTCCTCGGCGACATCACGGTCGAGTTCGAGCGTTTCGAACTCGTAGCCGAGTTCGATTGCGGCGTCCTTCGCATGCGTCCAGTCGTCGGTGACGCCGAAGTGTGCCGTCACGAGCGTAACATCGTAGAATGCATCGAGAAGCAGCGCAGCGAGCGAAGAGTCCTTCCCGCCACTGTAGAGAAGCGCGAGCTCCACGTGTTATCGGCGTCGGATGTTGAAGCTCTTGGACTCGGGCTGGAGCTCTTTGAGGAGCGCCTTCATCTTGTCGTCGTCGATGCGGCCCTGAATTCGACCGCTCTGTGCGAGCGCGACGATTTGGCGCTCGACTTTCTCGGCGAAGTCGGGTTTCGACATCTGCACCGCGTTGAGACGCTGGCGGGCCTCGTCGGTCAGATACTGCTTGAGAAGTGCCTGTTTCTGCTGTTCGGCGCGTTGTTTTGCGGCCTCCTCTGCCTGCTGTTGTTCGGCTGAGCCTTGTTGTCCTGCCTGCTGTTCCTGGAGTTCCTGCATCTTCTTTCGTCGAAGCTCCTCCAGTCGCTCGTCGTCTTGACTACCACTCATATCCTAGCGCACGGTCCGATGTCTGAAAACCATTACGGACCCGCGTACGGACGGCTCGCTACGGAATTCTCGGTCGAAGAAGAACTCTCGGTGTGTGTCAGCGGTATTACGCGTAGCGCTCGAGTTCCGGACGGTCGAGGTCGGAAAGCACGTCAGATGCGGCGTTGTCGAGGAAGCTCGTACCCTCGGCCGTGATGCGGCGACCTTCGCCCTTGGCCGTCTCGACGAAGCCTTCCTCTTCGAGCTGCTGGAGGAGCTTGCGGATGACCTTCTTGCTACCGGTGTCGCTGTGTGCGCCGGAGACGCTGTATCGGTTGCTGCCGCGCTTCAGACCACCGTATTCGGTGGAGAGGCGGTCGACACCGACGGGGCCGTTCATGGCGACCTTGCGGAGAAGGCTCGCACCACGGATGAACCAGAAGTTGTCCTGCTGTGGCGGGAGTTCGCGGGTCTGGCCGCTCTTCGCGAAGGCCATCCAGTCGGGTTGCTCGATACGGTCCTCGAGTCGTCCGGCGACCTCTTCGATGAGGGCGTCCGCCGGGACGTCATAGATGGTTACCATGGCTATTCGTTCATAATCGCGGCGTTTAAAGGCATCGTATTCACCCGATACGGGCGGTTGGAGGCTCCTGTGCCCCGCCGGGCGTATAGCGGGAACACACTCCTTTTTCGGCCCGTCTCAGGGTCGCCAACCGTGCGTGCTCTGGATACTCATCACGATACCGCCGAGAAGCGTCGGGACCCAGTAGATGAATCCCCGGAAGATGACGACCCCTGCCGTTGCGACGTCGAGCGAGACCGAAGCGGCCGCGGCGATGAGGATTGAAAGCGTCACCTCGATACCGCCCGAACCCCCCGGAAGCGGTGTCACACCCGCAATCGCACCGATGGGGACGACGAACAGCGCGATAGAGAACGCGATTGGAGCGCCGATGGCGCGAAACGCCACCCAGAGGGCGACCATCTGACAGAACCACCCGAGTCCCGAGAGTAAGAGTGCGACCGCCAACCCTCGCGGGTTTCGCCCGACGCGCTCGATGGAGCGGAAGAATCCGTTTATCCGGCGGTTGATACCGTCGGCTGAGGGAACTGGCATTCTCGGAACGTATCGTGCGACGGTGCGGATAAGCGGGGTCAAGGCCCGAATGATTCGGCGTTCGAGGTCGTACCGCCGTTGCCACGCGACGTAGACTGTTGCAGGGACGCCGATGGCGAGGACGACGACGGCGGTGAGGGCGATTTCGAGGTTTCGACCGAGCGTCACCTCGGTGGCGTAGTATCCCGCACCGATGAGGGCAATCGTGATAGACGGGACGAAGTTCAGCGTGTCTACACTCGCGATGGCCGCCAGTCCGGTCTCGTACTCGGCGTCGGTACTCCGTGAGATGAGGAGCGCAGTCACAGGCTCCCCGCCGGCTTGTCCGAACGGCGTGATGTTGTTCGAGAACATCGCACCCGTAAATACGAGGAACGACCGAACGACGGATATCTGCACGCCGAGAACGCCGAGTACCGTCTTCAACGAGGTCCCCCACGAGGCGAGCCACACGAGCGTGATACCAAAGATGACCGCCAGATATGCGGGGTCGGCCATCGTCACTCGCTCGACGAGTTTGTCCACGCCCACGAAATAGAATAGGACGGCAAAGACGACGATAGCCGCGGCGAACCCGAGGAGCGTCGCACGAATATTCTCGCGGGCCATTTGCTGGGAATGTGTCTACGACGTGCATTAAGTCACCGAATTTGACGGCCGGAAAGCAGGTCGGGGGGTGTCGTTTTTATCGTCTCTTTCGTGTGGCCGCACGCGTTTCGGATAGATGGACATTTCCGCTCCCCCCGATACGTCCGACGTATGGACGAGCGCGCCGCCCTTCGACTGCTCGACGCAGACCTTCCGGGTGCTGGCGACGACGCTGCCATCGTTGACGGTCTCGTCGTCACGACCGACATGCTTCACGAGGCGACGGATTTCCCCGCCGGAACGACCCGGTACACCGCCGGCTGGCGGTCCGTCGGGGCATCGCTGTCGGACGTGGCCGCAATGGGTGCGACCGCCACCTGTGCTGTCGCCGTCTATGCCGCCGTCGAACTCGACGAGACGGAACTCAGCGACTTCGTACAGGGTGCCCGAGACGTTTGTGAGGCGGTTTCAGCAGAATACGTCGGCGGCGACCTCGACACCCACGATGAGTTCACGACGGCGAGTACGGCTATCGGCCGCACCGATGACCCAGTCCTTCGCTCCGGTGCACAGCCGGGCGACCTGTTGTGTGTCACCGGGGAATTAGGCCGGTCTGCCGCTGCCGTCCGTCTGTTCGAAGCGGGCGAGGTGGAGCGCGCTAACGACCTCTTTTGTTTCACTCCCCGTGTCGAAACCGGTGTCGCCCTTCGCGACTCGGCGACGGCGATGATGGATTCGAGCGATGGTCTCGCCCGCTCAGTCCATCAACTCGCCGAAGCGAGCGACTGCGGATTCGAACTCGACTGGGACGCGCTCCCGGTTCACGATGTTGTCTCGGAGGTTGCTACCGACGACGCGGACAGACGGACGCTTTCGACGTACTTCGGTGAAGATTTCGAACTCGTGTTTACGATACCAGAAGATGACCTCGACACCGCCCGCGCGGCCGCTTCTGTCCAGATTACTGTGGTCGGACGCGCGACTGAGGGGTCGGATATCATCGCCGATGGCGAGTCGGTTCCGGACCGCGGCTACACACACGGCGACGACTGAGCACCTGACCGATGCCCCTGACTGTACTGCGTTACCTTTGCACCCGGTGCTCCTCTCAGGCCGGAATCACTTGAATCGGAACGAGGAGGAAACACGCCGCTCCGAGCGCAAACGTAAACAGCCCGACGGCGATTCGTCCCGGTCCGAGCGGTGTCTCGTCGACCGGGTCCGCAGGACCGTTGTAGGCGATAAACGTCGCAAGAAGGCCCCAGAAGAACCAGAGTCCGACGGACTGGTTGATTCCAAGCCCGCGGACGTAGTGGAGGTATCCCGCGAGACCGAACAGTACCAGTGGCACGGCCGCGGCCACCGATTCTTGGCGTTCACCGAGCATCGCCCGAACCATGTGCCCACCGTCGAGCTGGCCGACCGGAAGCAGATTCAGGACGGTGAAGAACATCCCGACCCACCCGCCGATGACGACGGGGTGGACGGTAGTTTGGGGGTCCGGATACTCCGTCGGTTGGTTGAGGACGGTGGCAATCGCATCGAGCAGCGGCGGATTGTTGAACATAATCACGTCGCCCGAACTGTTGAGTGCCCACGCTGGGACCGTCAACGGGTCGAGCGAGAGTCCGATAGCTGTGACGACGATTGTCGCCGCAAGTCCAGCAAGCGGGCCGGCAACGCCGATGTCGAACAGCGTCTTTCGGTCGGGCATCTGCCCCCGCATGCGGATGATTGCGCCGAGCGTCCCGAACGGGAAGATAAACGGGATTAGATACGGGAGAGAGACGTTGACGCCGTGGTATCGGCCCATCACGTAGTGTCCGAGTTCGTGAACCGAGAGGACACCGAGGATAGCGGCGGTAAACGGCCACGCTTGGAGAATCAAAAGCGGGTTGGCGACGATGTCGTCGAATGGCACGTAGTACCACGCCCTCGCACCGACGATTAACGTCGAGAGGACAGTCAAGAGGAAGAGCGTGAGGTTCTTCCACGGCACACCGTCGATGCCGGTTGAAATTGGCTCGACGACGACGACATCTGTCTGCTCGACGCCGGAGACCCGTGCTTGCACGTCGTATCCGGCCTGACGGAACGTCGGCCAGATTTCGCGGACGAGCATCTGCTCGGGGACGAGTGATGTACCGTAGTAGATGCGTTGCTCACCATTTGAGCGTACCTCGTGTACGTCGAAGACCGCACGAAGTGCCTCGACCGGCGGACCGCCCGCCGATTCGGACTGTTCCATTGGCTGGTAATACGCGTAGCACGGGCATAAATCCCGTGACGCATCTGGATGAGAGCCGTGACGCACCCGCGATGAATCCCGTGATGACGCTATCTGAGAGCTATGACGATGCCATCCGACAGATACCGGTCGCTCGGGGTGAACGTGGGACACTGAGAAAGTCGGAGCGGTTCAGGATGCGTGTAGTGACTGTACGGAGGGGCTACTCAAATCGCACTGTGCGACCTGACCGAAGCTGTGTCAGGGGGAATTGCTCGTGTGGGCGTTGCGTGGGCGATTCTACGGAGGCCGTCTGGGCGGTGCGCCGTGTGGGTGCGGGGCGGGCTCAGGGCAGTCTACTTACGCAGTCTCGACGCGCCACGTAGTCGCACTCGTGTACGACCACTTCTCGATAGTCAGCTCGGTCGCGGAGTCACGAAGCTTGACCATCAGGGCTCCAATCTCCTTGGGAGACAGGCCGACATCGTCGGCGATGAATTTGCTCTTGAAGTACATCTCGCCGTCTTTCGCACGGTCGAGCAAGTACTGCTGGAGGCGGTCTTCCTTGGAGCTGGCGTCGGTGGAGGGGGTTGCTGTTGCGCTCATCTGGTACACCTCACTCCATCCTATGACACCATTACCTGTTATAAAGGCAGGACCGTTGGAATTAGTTCGGTCGCTTTCAGCTTGAATCGACTCAAACGATACATTTTACGACTGTTTTTTATCCGCTTAGATATTTTAAAACCGTATCTGATGGATTTATTCGAACCAAATATCTGTGGTTATATATGGGGTAATCCGCCCCTAATGAGCCGTTTTCCGGACCCTTTTTGCGGCAAAAACTTCCTCAAAATGGCTGAATTTTCACGATTATCACAGTATCTGCAGCGTATCTACGGCTCCCGGGTGACTCAGCGGTCGTGCACCCAGAACTCCTCTTCCGTTGTCGTTTCCTTCTTGAATATCGGTACTTCGTCTTTCAAACGATTGATGCCGTCTTCGACTGTTCTGAACGCCTCCGTCCGGTGGCCGGCGAGGACGACGACGAACACGATGTCGGCACCGTCTTCGATGACACCAACCCGGTGGTGCATGAGAACGCGGTGGACGCCGTCCCGTGCTTCGAGTTCCTCCGAGATGGTCGCCATCTCGGTCTCCGCCACACCGTCGTACTTCTCGAATTCGAGGCTGACCGTTCGCTCGTCGTCTTCGTTCTCCTTTGCGCGAACACGACCGGTGAACGTCGCAATCGCACCCGCGTAGTCCGCGAGCGGGTCGGCTTTCACCCGGTCGACCAGCGATTCGAGAGTGATGTGGGGTTCGCACGAGTCTACGTCGGCCGCGAGGTCGTTAATATCGACCGCTTCCGCGGTTTCAGCCTCTGCGACGACGTTTGCAGCGTCTGCGCCGTCAAGTGCGAGCGTCGGAACGCGCGCGTCAGGGAATCCAGAGAGCAGTGCGTAGTCGCACTGCGACGCGAGGTCGTCGAGAAGTCCGTCGAGGTCGCGGCCCTCACCGGTACCGACCCAGTTTCCGTTCGGTGCGAGTCCGTAGGCTACCGAGACTGCGTCCGTCTCCGAGACGGATTCGGGCGTTTCCGCCTCTGTCGCGCCGCTCGGGAGCGATTCGATAGTGGCGACGCGTCCATCCAGTTGCGGGGCAAGTCGTTCGCAGAGTGTCGTCGCACCCGCGCCGACGATCCCAAATACTTGCATATCCGGACTGACGGCCCGTGTCGATTTAAGATTGCTCCGAGGACGAGGATGCGGTTTCGCCAGACGCGTCTGGCCGCGTTCGGTAGAGGTAGACGGCGACGCCAACGCCGACGAAGCCTAAGAGCGTCGCGACCCACGGTGCCAGCGTCCCGATGGGCGTGTCCGCGGTCGCCGGAAGCGTGTCGTACTGCCAGAGCGCCCACCCGATGGAGAAACACGCCACCAGCACCCAGTTGAGTCCGGTTCGGCGGTCGAACTCGCCTCGTCGGTGTCGGAGAAAGATTGCGCCGAGGGCGAGCACCCATCCGACGACCATGAGTGTAACCGTCTCCACGGTGACGAGTCGCATACCTATACTCGCCGCGAGCGTGGTTTAAAGCCCTCGACACGGGTGTCTCGCACTTGATAACCCTTAAGATGCGCTCACGGATATGCGTGTGCAATGAGAGTCGTCATCTCTATCGGCGGAAGTGTGCTCGCGCCGGACCTCGACGCTCGCCGCGTGGAAGGCCACGCGTCCGTGGTCGAGACCCTTGCACGAAACGGGTGCGAAATCGGTGCGGTCGTCGGCGGCGGCGGTGTCGCCCGCGACTACATCGGTGCGGCCCGCGACCTCGGCGCGAACGAAGTACAACTCGACCAGATCGGTATCGACGTGACGCGAATCAACGCGCGCCTCCTCATCGCGGCGCTCGGTTCGCAGGTCGACCCGAAGGTCCCCCACGACTACGAAGCCGCTGGCGACGCCATCCGACGCGGCGACATCTCCGTGATGGGCGGCGTCATGCCCGGCCAGACGACGGACGCCGTCGCGGCCGCGCTCGCCGAGTACGTCGACGCCGACTTGCTCATCTACGCGACCAGCGTCGACGGCGTGTTCAGCGCCGACCCGAAAAGCGACCCCGACGCGACGAAGTTCGAAGAGATGACCGCTGGCGAACTCGTCGATGTCATCGGCGACATCGAGATGAACGCCGGGTCGTCCGCGCCGGTCGACCTGCTCGCTGCGAAACTCATCGAGCGCGCGAAAATGCGCACTATCGTCCTCGATGGGACGGACCCCGACAGAATCGAACCGGCGGTCCTCCGCGGTGAACACACGGGCACCGACATCATCCCCGAGGGCGGCGACGAACCGACCTACTGGGCACAGTGAGATGACGACAGACGAAGCCTCCTCCGTCGATGTTCCCGACGGCACGCCCGAATCGAGTGACGACCACCACGACTTCTGGGCCGACGACGTCGCGGACGAAATCGAAGCCCGAGACCCCGACGAACCCGTCGTCATCAAAGGCGGCGTCTCTCCGTCCGGTGTTGCTCACCTCGGCAACTTCAACGAGATTATGCGCGGCTACTTCGTCGCCGAAGTACTCCGCGAGCGCGGTCACGAGGTCCGACAGGTCTTCACGAGTGACGACAAGGACCCGCTCCGAAAACTTCCACGCAAACTTGCCGACGCCGACGGTAACATCGTCGGACTCGGCGAGGTCGACGCCGGTGCACTCGGCCGCAACCTCGGCAAGCCGTACACCTCGATTCCGGACCCGTTCGGCGAGACCGACTCCTACGCGGCGCACTTCGCGGCCCTTCTGAAGGCCGACGCCGACCGTCTCGGCGTGCCGGTCGAGATGATTTCGAACACCAAACTGTACGAAAACGGCGATTTCGACCCCGTCGTCGAGCACGTCCTCGAACACATCGACACCGCGCGCGAGGTGCTCAGCGAGTACCAGTCGAAGGTCGACGACGACTACGTCCCGTTCAATCCCGTCTGTGAAGCGTGCGGGAAGATTACGGAGACGGTCACCGACATCGATCTCGAAGCGGGCACCATCGAGTACACCTGTACCGACATGACTGTCGGCGACAACACCATCGACGGCTGTGGACACGACGGAACGGCGACGTTCCGCGAGGGTAAGCTTCCGTGGCGCTTCGAATGGCCCGGCCAGTGGCAGGTTCTCGGCGTCGACTTCGAACCCTTCGGCAAGGACCACGCTGAAGGCTCGTGGCCCTCGGGCAAGGACATCGCGGAGAACGTCCTCGAAATCGAGCCGCCGGTGCCGATGGTCTACGAGTGGTTCACGCTCAACGGGAAGGCACTCTCCTCGTCGGCCGGAAACATCGTCACCGTCCCGGAGATGCTCGAACTGCTCGAACCCGAGGTGCTTCGGTACTTCTTCGCGCTCAACCCGCGGAAGGCCCGCGACCTCGACCTGACGCGACTCGACCAACTGGTCGACGACTTCGACCGATTCGAACGCGCGTACTTCGGCGAGGTCGACGACGAAAGCCTCACCCGGTTCGCAAAGCGCGCCTACCCGTTCGTCGTCGACGACGTTCGTGAGGACCGTATCCGCCTCCCGTACACCTTCGCGGCCGTCCTCGGCATGACCGACGACGAGGACCTGCGCGTCAAGATGGCCCGCAACGAGGGCTTCTTCGACGACGACACGCCCGAAGACGTTATCGACGAGGCACTCGGCCGGGTCGAACGCGCCCGCCGCTGGGCCGAGAAGATGGACAACCAGTACAACTACCGCCTGCAGGTCGAACTCCCCGAATTCGACTTCGAGCCTGCGGTCGAGTCGGCCCTCGACGACCTCGCCGACTTCGTCGCCGAAGGCCACGACGGCGAGGAGATTCAGGGTGAAATATACGAGACCGCCCGCGAGCACGATATCGAGATGGGCGACTTCTTCGCCGCTGGGTACCGCCTCTTCTTCGACGACACGCAGGGGCCGCGCCTCGGCGAGTTCCTCGGTGAGTTAGAACAGGACTTCGTCGTGACGCGTCTCCGTCGCGAGGACTGAAAAGACCGAACGCGCCGGGTTTCGCCCGTCTCGGTCTCGGACGCCGACGTTCGGCTATTCGTTCGTTTTACTTGGGCCGTTTTGATTATGAACGTCGCCCGGCGAGGAACGCGACCGCACCGACTGCAGCAAGTGCGAAGACGGCGGTTCCGATGCCGAATCCGGGAACCATGATTCCGATGCCGTCTTTTTCTGTCGTCTCCGTCCCGGCCGCCGTTTCGTTCGTCGAGTCTGCGGTTTCGGTTGTCGTCGATTCGGTATCTTCGACGACGACACCCTCGGATTCAACCTGGTCATCGTCCGTGGACGGCAGAAGAATCTCGGCAGTAACGGTGAACGTTCCCCCGTCTGGAGCCTCGGAGAAATTGAATGCGGCAGAGAAGTTTCCGTCCTCGCCAACGGTGGTCTCTGTCGTCTTGAGGAACCGTGGTTCCGTGTCGTCAGCTGACACAACGCGAAGGCTGACGTTGGTTCCCGGTTCGAGGTCGCTCGTCGCGCGAATCGTCTGGTTTTCCGCTGGTTGCACCGTCACCTTTCCGTCTTCGGTCACGAATGAAACCGACGAATTCTCCGCGGCGGCAACTCCGGTGCCACCGACCACCGCCCCGACGAGGACGACAGTGACGAAGAGCAGGCGGAATGAGTCTTTAATCTGTGTGCACATGTCAAATAAAGTCCCATTCTGGGAACTAAAATAGTTGACGGATATCACACCTTCTTCGAAGAACTCCGTGTCTCGACGAAATACGTCGCGAGTCGTCGTCCCGCTCGGTTAGTTCTCTTCGATGGCGTCGATCACCACGGCACCGACGACGAGGAGACGCGGGTCTATCTGTTCCGTGTCGATGTCGATGGTGTACTTGTCCCGGAACGAGAACGCCTCGTCGATAGAGCCGACCGGCTTACCCGTCGCGTTCTCGATACGGTACGAAAAGGGGATGAGCGTCGTAAGGACACGCCGGGCGATGGCCATCGGGACGTTGTCTTCGACGATTCGGCCGACGACAGACCCGTCCGGGCCGAGCAGTTGGTAGGTGTGTTTTGCGAACGAGAACGCGCCGCGTTTGACCGCGCCGACGCGCTCGCCGGTCTGACTGTCGACGATATCGTAGGCTGCGGACACGTCGAGGACGCTGTCCGCCTTCACGCGGAATCGCTCGTCGCCGCTGTCGTAGTCGTTCAGTCGGAAGTCCTCCTTGAGTTTGAACTTCTTTTTCTTCGCGGAGAGGATGGGCGTGTCATTCTCGTAGACGACGTATTTCGTGCCGATAGAGACTTTCTGACGGACTTCGTAGCGGGAACTCTCGAACATGGGTTGTGGTGGTCCCGGTATTGGATAAAAACCTTTCTGGGGGACGACTTATGTCTGTGTCCTGCGTACTGGAACGCAGGTTCGCTCCCCGCGAGCGACCCGCCGCGGCCTCGCCGCAGTGATTTCACATGTCTCTCATCGACTTCATCCGGTCTGCCGAGGAATCGCAAGACGAACCAGACGTCGAACTCGAGGAGTTAGACCCCGAATCCGCCCAGGCTGACGTTGCGGACGACGAATCTTCCGGCGGACGCTCCTACGGTCGTCTGTTCCTCGGGGGACTTTTCCTTGCTGGCGTCGCCTACGTTATCTACCGGACTCGCTCGTCATCTGATAGTTCCTTCACCGACATCGAACTCGAAGAGGAAACAGTCGACGTTGCTGAAGACGCGACAGTTACCGTCGAGCACGACCCTGACGAGGATGCGGCCGTCGAAGAGTCGGAGGGAGACGCCGAGACGGACGAGGCTGCTTCGGATGACGAGTCCAGTGAATTCGGCGAGTCTGATGAATCCGACGAGTCTGCGTCTACCGAATCTACGTCTACCGAGTCCGACGACGATGGTGGCGTCGAAGTCGAAATCGAGTCGTCCGGTGACAACGGTACCGACGGCGACGAAGACGACGCGTAACGTCGCAGCCGAGTTGCGTTCGTTTCCAATTCCTGGACTGGAACAGTGACATCTTTCTCGCTCTGAAGGAGTGACATTCTCCCCATCCTGAAGACGGGGCGTTAGCGTTCACCGCGCAGATAACCCGAACGCCTTTTGGCGCGCGTCGCTTCCTTCCGGGCGATGAACACGTTGCAGTGGATCCTCGCCGGATTCATCGCTTACTCTCTCCTTGCGGCGCTGTTGCGTGCTCGCGGGGTTCTCCCCGAGTACATTCGCGTCCAGGGTCCCCTCATGACGGTTCACACCCGTCGCGGCCGCGAACTCCTCGACAAACTCGCCTCTCCAAAGCGGTTCTGGCGTGCGTGGAGTAACATCGGCCTCGGTGTCGCCCTCGTCATTATGGTCGGGTCGTTCGTGCTCTTAGTTTATCAGGCGGTCTTCATCGTCTCCAATCCGCCCGCCCCGACGCAGGTGAACCAGCCGCAGAACTTCCTCGTTATCCCCGGCGTGAACGACTTCCTCCCGTTGTCTGTCGCCCCGGAGATTCTCTTCGGTCTCCTCGTCGGTCTCGTCGTCCACGAGGGAGGCCACGGCGTCCTCAGCCGTGTCGAAGGTATCGACGTGGAGTCGATGGGGGTCGTCCTTCTGACGATTCTCCCCGTCGGTGCATTCGTCGAACCGTCCGAAGAGAGCCAACGTCGCGCCGAACGCGGCGGGAAGTCTCGAATGTTCGCCGCCGGCGTGACCAACAACTTCGCTGTCACCGTCGTTGCGTTCGCTCTCTTGTTCGGCCCGGTTATCGGTTCAATCTCCGTCGCACCGGGGGTTGCTGTCTCCGGTGCGTACTCGGGGTCACCCGCCGATGTCGCGGGTATTTCCAGCGGCGACCGTGTGACTGCCATCGAAGGAACGCCGGTCAACACGACACAGGAACTCGACGCGGCACTTCTCTCGGCCGACGACCAGACCGTCACGGTCGAACTGGACGGCGAGCGAACAGTCTCAGTCACGAGAGAACTCGTCGTCGCCGGTTCCGTCTCCGGAAATCCGGCGAATCTCACGGTCGAGTCGGGAGGTGACCCGCTCCGCGTCACGGCCGTCAACGGGACGCCCGTCTCGACCCAAGCGGAGTTCGAGGCGGCTGTCGGTGACTCTCGGTTCGTCCGTCTCGACACGTCCGTCGGCGAACGAACGATTCCGGTCGGCGCGTACATCACGAACATCGCGAAGAACGAATCGCTTTTCAACGCGGTAGGGACGACCGACCCACTCATTATCACCGCGCTCGACGGTGCGCGAATCACCTCGTCGACCGACTTACAGGAGGCACTCGACCGGACCGAACCGACTCAGACTGTCCCCGTCGAAGTGTACCGCAATGGCTCTTTCCAGACGTACGACGTGACGCTCGGGGAGAACCCACAGGACGGAAACGGCTTCCTCGGGGTCAACATCTTCCCGGGAACGAGCGGGCTTCTCCTGACGGACTTCGGGACGCAGGAGTACCCCGCGGGAACGTATCTCTCGCTCCTCGGCGGTGACGGCGGCGACGGTTCCAGCGGCGTCGCTAATGGATTGACCGGTTCGCCTCTTCAACTCGTCTACGTGTCGCTCCTGTTACCCCTCGCATCCGTCGTCCTCGGAATTCCGAACTTCCCCGGTTTCACTGGCGACATCATCAACTTCTACCAGGTCGGTGGACCGCTCGGCTTCCTCGGTGGTGGCGTCTTCCTCCTCGCCAACCTCCTGTTTTGGACGGCGTGGATTAACCTCCAACTGGGGCTTTTCAACTGTATCCCCGGCTACCCGCTCGACGGCGGCCGCATCCTCAGAACTGCGGCGGAGGCCGTCGTCTCGCGGCTTCCGGTCGACGACCCGCATACCGTGGTCCGAACCATTACGACCTCTATTGGCCTCACGATGCTCGCGTCGCTGCTCCTCATGATATTCGGGCCGACGGTCCTCGGCGGCTAGTCGCGTTCCCGCCTTCGATTCTGACTCCGATTGCTGCTCTTTTTGAACGAAAATGACTGACGTAGCGCCGGTTCACCGGCGAAGCAATCGTTTCCCGCATCACGAAAACGACTCGCAACTTCAATACCGGATGCCTCCTTATCACCGGGTATGGTAGAGGCCCCACAGACCGACGAGGGCTGGTTTGCGCTGCACGACTTCCGAACAGTCGATTGGGACGCGTGGCGCGACGCGCCCGAGCACGAGCGCCGCCGTGCCATCGAGGAAGGTGTCGCCTATCTCAATTCCCACGAAGCGGTCGAAGACGCGGCGGAGGGTACTTCGGCCATCTTCTCCGTTCTCGGCCACAAGGCCGACTTCATGGTCGTCCACTTCCGTCCGACGCTGGACGACATCTCCCGCGCAGAGCGGCAGTTCGAACAGACTGCGCTTGCGGAGTTCACCGAGCAACCCACCTCGTACGTTTCCGTCACCGAGGTTTCGGGCTACGTCTCGGACGACTACTTCGAAGGCAACAAGGAGGACATCGACACCGGTCTCCTGCGCTACATCGAGGGCAAACTCCAGCCGGATATTCCGGACGACACCTACATGTCGTTCTACCCGATGTCGAAGCGTCGCGGCGAGAAACACAACTGGTACGACCTGCCGTTCGACGAGCGCCGCGAACTCATGTCGGTCCACGGCGACACGGGCCGCAAGTACGCCGGGAAAATCAAGCAGGTCATCGCCTCCTCGGTCGGTTTCGAGGAGTTCGAGTGGGGTGTCACGCTCTTCGGTGACGACCCGACCGACATCAAGGACATCGTCTACGAGATGCGCTTCGACGAGGTGTCGGCGAAGTACGGCGAGTTCGGCGAGTTCTACGTCGGTCGCCGCTTCCCGCCGTCCGACCTCGGCGCGTTCCTCGCGGGCGACGCCGTCCCGACGAGCGAGTTCGGCGATGAATCGCACCACCACGCACACGCGCACGGAGAGGGTGGCCATCACCACGGTGAGGGCGGACATGCCCACGGTGAAGACGGTCACCATCACGGCGAGAGTGGACACGGCCACGGCGAAGGCGGCCACCACGGTGGAGACAGCGACGACGAGGCCGACGAGACCGACATCCGGGGCCAACTCGACGACCTGAACATCTACGCGGGCAAGCCGCACGGCGAGGACGTGTACGCGACGGTCCTCTACTCCGAAGCCGACGCCGACGAGGTCTTCGAGGAGGTCGAAGGTCTCCGCGGGAACTTCGACCACTACCCGACGCACGTCAAGACGGCCGTCTACGAGGCCAACGACCGCGACCGCAACGCAGTCGTCTCAATCTGGGAGACGGCTTCGGCCGCCGAGACGGCCGCCGGATTCCTCTCGGAACTCCCCGGCATCGTCGAACGTGCCGGCGAAGAGTCCGGATTCGGGACGATGGGGATGTTCTACACCGTCAAGCCCGAACACCGCGAGGACTTCGTCGAGAAGTTCGGCGTCGTCGGCGGTCTCCTCGACGACATGGACGGGCACTTCGACACGGACCTGATGGTCAACCTCGAAGACGAAAACGACATGTTCATCGCCAGTCAGTGGCGCTCGCAGGAGGACGCCATGGGCTTCTTCCGCTCCGACGAGTTCCGCGACACGGTGCAGTGGGGCCGTGACGTGCTGGCAGACCGGCCGCGACACGTCTTCTTGGCGTAAGGAAACGGCCAGAAATCGCTTTTTTCGGTGCTATGTGAGGTCCGCACGAACGGCTCGTAACTTCGGCCAGAACTTGTCGGTCCCGAGGAGATACGCGAAGTAGAGAACCGCCAGTCCCATCACGACCGCCCACGCACCGAGTTCGGTGTTTCCGTGTTCGACCGTGAGCAGGCCGAACCGTTCGATGTACGCGCCGGCGACCGAGAGCCCCGCACTCCCGACTCCGAAAACGGACAGTTCGAGAAGGTCAGGGAGTAGTTCGACGATTGAGAGACGCATTATCGACCGTCACTTGGTGGAAACCTGTGGGTCTTTCGGTCGCTACTCGGATTCTAGTTCTTGTTCTCGCCGCGAGGCGTATTCCTGCGCGGATTCGACTGTCTCCGTCTCCAGCAGTTTCGACAACTTCGCTTCGAACTGGGCTTCGGTCAACTCGCCGTTGGCGTACCGCTCGCGGAGTGCGTGCAGCGACCGGGTCGCGTCGGGTTCGGCGGACGCGTGGTGGCCCTCGTGCGTCTCGCGCTGGCCGGATTCCTGGCGCGCCACAACAAAATCGACCGCGTAGGAGTAGATGACGCCGAGGACACTGCCGATGACCGAAAAGAAAATGAACGTCGAGGCGACGGACCAACCGCTAGCCAGTGCGACCACCGCGAGGAAGGTGCCGAGACTGATGCCGAACCGTAATGGATACGCGTAGACGAACGACCTGAGACCGTAGTCACGGAGGATATCGAGCGACGAATGGGCCTCCTTGGAGAGTACCGCTCCGATTCGTTCGAGGACCATTACTCAGAAGATGTCCACGAAACAACAAAAAGCGTCGCTGGAGCGTTCGTGGGTTTTGGTTGATAGCTACAGTAGTCGATTCTGCCCTCGGCCCCGACCCCGACCGGGATTGTCGTCGTCGTGACCGTCGGGGTCGTTTCCGTGGCCTCGGTCGTCATCGTCGTAGTCGTCGTCATCACCCGGGTCGTCGCCGCCTCCAAGACCGTCTTCCGGCGTGTAGACGTACAGACAGTCGTTTTTGTACGACCGGCCGAACTGGTCGGCGTCTTCACAGCAGAGCACGCGGCCGTCGTCCATCACGTAGACGTTGTCGACGTTGATGAGCGCGTCGTCGGCGACGGATGCGGGGTCGCTTGCGTCCGGGCCGACGATGACGGGTTCGAGCGTCGAGACGTTGTAATCGGATTCGAGTTGGCCGCGGTAGACGACGCCGCCGTCGACACGGTTCAGTTGGATGTCGCCCGTCTCGTTCGACATGTCGTCGTTGAGTTCCGAGATGCCGAAGTAGACGTAGTCGCCGGGGCCAGCCTCGTCGATGCTGTCGATACCCTCGGCTTTGTTGAACTCGATGGTGGCACCGATTTCCTTTGCCGCCGCACGGGTTTCGATGAACGGGACACGGCGGAGGTCTTCGTCCACACCGTCGGGACCGCGCGTTTCGTACTGGTCGGCCCACTCGACGATTTCCTCGTCGGTGACGTAGTCACGGTTGCCGTTTTCGACGACTGCTCTGTCGGCGGCTTCGATGATTTCGGGGGTGACCTCGTCGCCTTCCTCCCAGTCCGTGTGCGTTTCGAGGTAGTCGACCTGCGTGATGTCGTCGTACTCCGCAATCCACGACTCGACTTCGGCGTTGCTCGCGTAACCGAGTTCGACCCACTCGATTTCGAGGTCCACGTCGGCCGCCGGGCGTTCGACCGCGGCGTCTCGGTTCGTCACGTAGGGTGCATAGAGCGTGCCGGCGACGTTCATCGGGTCGTCGTAGCTCGGAATCGGCCTGTCGGCGACGAACTTGTAGATTCCCTTGCTGTCGCCGTCGGAGGCGAGATACACCGTCCGCTCGTCGGACTGCACGTCGGGGCACTCCCACGCGGCCCGGCCCATCGCGTAGTATTTGACGGGGTCGGGCGTCTCGGCGGCGGGCTCGCGGAAGTCGACGATGTAACCGTAGCGGTACGGATTCGGATACTCGTCACCGATGGGCGTCAGGTCGTTACCGTCGCTCGATTGGTCGACCTGTTCGGCCCCGAGGTAGTACGCGAGGAGTTCGACACCGGTGAGTGCCCAGTTCCCCTGAACGTACCACGAGTCGTCGTAGTACTCGTCGACCGCGCTTTGAATCTCGCTCGGGTTCGGACGGTTCCAAAACTCGTTCGCGCCGCGGAGTCCTTTCCCGGTCCCCTTCTCCACGATATCGCCGACCGACGCGGTCAGGGAGATTCGCGGATGGCTGTAGTTCTCCTCGGCGGAGAGCATCGTGTTCCACGGACTCAGGTCGCCGTAACAGTTGATACGAGTCCCACCGAGTTCGCGGAACGCCTCGGTGTTTGCGAGGTTGAGCGCGTCGTCGAGGTCGGCCTCCCACGACCCGTCGCCGTTCTGACTGAGCGGAATCCGCGAGATGTTCCCCGGGCTTGCCTCCCAGTTCGTAAAGAGATAGCCCTCGGTCCCGTCGTCGTTCGTGGCGACGAACTGGTTGCAGTCGGGCGTGTAGCCGGCATCGGCGTACTGCGACCCGTCGAAGTTTCCGCTCGTGATGTTCGTTCCGTCCGGCGTTTGCGGGACGCCGAGCAGTTCGGTCCGGTCATTTATCCGGTCACGCTCGCGGGCCAATATCTCGTAGTCGCCGGCGGCGGACCGGACCATCCGTCGTTCTTCGTTCGTCCCCGGCGTCGATAACTCCTCGAAGTCGTCGTCGCCGTCGAACGAGAACTGAAAGCCGGAAAAGTAGCCGATAGCGGCTTTGTCGTAGGGTGCCGGATTTTCGCGGTCTGGATGTTGAAGACTGTACAACGGGGTCCCGTCGTCGAACACGAACGGGCCGGTCACTTCGGCACCGAACGCCGTCGTCGAAAACCGCTTGAGTTCGCCCCGGACGAGCGGTGCTCGCGGTGTGTCCGGGTCTTCAGGCTGCGTTGCTCCTCCAACACCGGCCACGCTCGCCCCCAGCGCAGCAGCGACCGATGTTGCCATGAGATTTCGTCGAGTGAACTCGACCATGCAATTGTGTACTCGGAATCATCTATACTTTAATTTTATATTATTCAAAATAAGATGTATTGTCCCGACTAGAGCAGTCTATGGAATATATACCGTCTGTTGACCACTCGTGTCAAACCCACAGGATACCGATACGGTCCTGCTACCTCGATTCAGTCACTGACTGGCCGTCGCGTTCGAGTTCTTCGACACCATCCCGAATCTCCTGTGCGCGACGGCGAACGGCCGCGATGTAGCGCTCGATGCGTGCTCGCTTTTTCCCATAGAACGACGCGACCCAATTGATGTCCGTGTACGGTTGGGTCAAGAAATACGCCGCCAGCGTGTCGCGTCCGGCTTGAATGACCTCTGGTGGGACCCCCCGCTCTCCCGTTCCCGCCTCGACGAACCCATTTACATCGAAGTAGACATCTGCGTACAGCGTTGCGAGTTCCGGGTCGTCGAACTCGATACCCTCGTGTTCCGGCGCGTGGAACCGGTATCGCCGTTCACCTGTGTCTGGCGCGGTGTACTCGACGATTCGAACGCCGAGGACGTACTCCTCGTACAGCATTTCTGAGTCCTCACCGGTCGTGGCTTGTTCTGGCTGCGACATGGCTCTGTGATAGTTCGTCGCCGACGCACGGGCGGTGCATCGAGGCGACCGTATCGGTGACGTTCTCGGCCACGCCTGTAGTAGATTTATATGTAGGGTATATACTACTTCAGAGCGGTCTACAGTTCCCTCGGTCCCCGTCGCTATCGGTTCGGTTCCACGTTGAACCCGGCCGAAAAAGCAGTTTTCCCCGTCTATTCTGCGGCTTGCGTCAGGTAACGCCGGGTGAGTGCGCTACGGAGGGGTCACCGGTCAGCGCCCGTCTTGGATGTATTTCGCGACGCCGAAGACTCCAGTGAGAAGCGTCGTGACGACCCACTTTCCGGCATCGTCGCCCCGCTTCTTCGCGTCGAGACGCACCAGCCACGCGAGCACGATGTGCACGACGGCGGTAATCCCAAGGACGGTTCGCAGTCGAACCATCAGGCTTCGTTGCGTGCGCCTTCTGCGACGCGCTTGTCGAGTCCGGCGGCGCGGATGTCGTCGCCATCGACGGAGGAACGGAGAGAGTCCATCCCGTCGAAGCGGTCGATGCCGAAGTTATCCTCGTAGAGGTCGGCAACGCGCTGCATCTCTTCGTCCGTGAGTTTCGGCACGTCGGAGGCTGCGGCCCACTCGTCGATGTCGTCTTTCGTGCGGAACGTCGGCGTGACGGCCGCAGTTTCGTCGAAGCCGAGGAGGTAGGCGATGGACGCCTGCGCCATGGTGCGTTCTCCATCGCGTTCGAGGAAGCGGAGTTCTTCGAGTTTCTCCCACCCCGTCTCGTACCACTCGTCGGGGCGGAAGCCGCGGTGGTCGCCGGTGCCGAGTTCGGTTTCGGGACGGACCTGTTCGTTCAGGAGACCCGAGGAGTGCGGGACGCGCGCGATGAGGCTCGTCGGCGAGCCGGTTTCTTCGATGGTGTCGAGGAAGTGGTTGCCAACGTCCTGTTCGAAGGCGTTCCAGACGATTTGGAGGGCGTCGAACTCCTCTTCGATGGCCATGTCGCCTTCTGCGAGCCAACCGATAGAGGGACCGAGTGCCCAGCCGGTGGCCTTGATGAGACCTTCTTCTTTCAGCTCATCGAGCGCTTCGAGTACGTCGGGTGTGACCTCGTCCACGTTCGCGTTGTGGAGTTGGAGGAGGTCGACGTACTCCATGTCGAGTCGTTCGAGGCTCTTTTCGGTCGCTTCGCGGACCCACTCGCCGGTGATTTCCTTGGGGAGTTCGCCGTGACCGGCCTGCGGGTTGTTGTAGAAGTCGTAGCCGATTTTGGTGGCGACGGTGACCTCGTCGCGGTAGTCGGCGAGCGCCTCGCCGACGACCTCTTCGGAGTGGCCGTGGCCGTACACGTCGCCCGTATCGAAGAAGTTGATGCCCTGGTCGATGGCGTAATGGAGCATCTCGATGGAGTCTTCGTCGGAGCGGTCGCCCCACCAGTCGGTCCCGACGACCCACGCACCGAAGCCGACCTCGCTGACTTCGATACCGGAGGTGCCGAGTTCGCGGTAGTGCATGGGCGGGCCTACGAATTGGGGTGACTTATTCCGTGTGTTTTGTTCCCGTAGACTGGGAACCGCTGCAACTCACGCACCAACCACATTCTGACCTGTCTGGCTCCCAAAACCAGTGAATATTGCTCGTATAGCGCCTGTGTCGGGCTGTGCACAACCGAATTCATTTGAACGTCGATGGCCAATCGTGGTGCAATGACGAAGGTCCACGTTTCGCTTCCGGAGGACGCCGAAGCCGGGCTACAGGCGTTCATCGACGAGGTTGACGAACGTCTTGCTTCAGACGAAGACACGTGTTCGGTCGTCCGAGACACGCTTATCGACCTGTTTGGTGACCGCGAAGCGTGGGAACGGTGGCAGAGCGGGAAGCCCGTTTCACCGGCGACTCGCGTCCGCCTGCAGGGCTACGATCCGTGCAATGCGACGCTCGAAGCCGAATATTACGCTGAAAAGGACGCGGAGAAGTTCAAACGCTCGAAGCACCTCCAGTGGCTCTGGCGGCAGTTCGACGCCACGCCGATGGCCGACAACGTTGATTTCGCCCTTCGGTTCCGACAGCTGCTCGCCAAGCACCTCTTCGAGGAGGCGGGCGACAACCTCCGTATCTTCAAGGGCGTTACCTTCTCCTACGGCCACAACATCTCCGTCGGCGACAACACGGTCATCCACGACGACGTTCACCTCGATGACCGCGGGAAACTCACCATCGGCGACCGGGTCTCCATCTCCGACAGCGCCCACATTTACAGCCACTCTCACGACATCGTCGATCAGACCGAGGTTCGAAACTACCACACGACGATTGGCGACGACGCGCGCATCACCTACGACGCGATGATAAACGCCGGCGTCTCGGTCGGGGAGAACGCAATCGTCGGCGCTCGGTCCGTCGTTCAGGGGGACGTGCCCGCGCATCACATCGCGGTCGGGTCGCCGGCCAAGAGCGTGAAAATCAAACCCGGCTTCGAAGACGTGGCCGAGCCGCTCGATGCCGGCGGCGAACGCCGAGCCGACGAGCGAGAACTCCCGTACGACCTGCCGGATGCTATCGATACCTTCGACGAGTTCGACCGTGACGTTGGCAAGCCGGTTCAGCCGCACCGGACTGAGTAGGTTCCCGTCACTTCGCATGCTGAAGTCGGTTGGCAACTGACTACCTTTCTTTTCCCTTTCGCTTGTTCGAAGTCGTACGAATTCTTTACACCCACTAACAGGGCTGATGTCGTGGTGTTCTATTCGTCGCGACAGTAGCTTTCGGTACAGCAAACGCTGGGAACGACCGAAGAACCGATATATCATGCTAACGTAGAACAATGTGTGATGGACGTCTGGGGTTGGATTGTCATCTACGCCCTTGGATTGACCCTGCTCCAGCTATTGGTTTACCGCTACCTCCTCAACGGCGGGGAACCAACAATCGGAGATAGCTCCGGCCGTGACTCCGACCGCTCGGAGCGGTACGTTCACCCCGAAATTGCCGCCTCCTTCGAGGAGCGTTCCCGGACTGGCGTGCAGACGACGCCGACGGGTGAGCGCATCTGTCCGAACTGCGGGGCTGAAAACGAGGCTGACACGACCTTCGACCTCTGTTGGAACTGCACCCGACGCATACGCTGATTGGTCTCGGCCGAGTCCGTTTTACCGCACCCTCGACAACCTACATGTATCATGGCCGACGACGAAGCACTCCACGGGGAAATCGACGCACTCGCCCGCGACGTCGAGCGGGCGATTTTGGAATTCGACTCGGCCCTCCAACGCCACGACCGGATTCGGCAGACCGCCCGTGAGCCGGTCTTTCGCTCCGAGACGGTCGAGTTCGACGACGTACAGGAGCTGTTTTTCTAATCGTAAGCTCGCCGTGCGACTGAGTGGGCGCTAATCGGTCCGTAACGTGTTTCTCTACTCCTCTTTTTCGTCAGTCTCCTCGTCTAATAGCCGATCCCCGTACTCAGGGAGCACGCAGTACTGAGACACGTATCTATCAGAGATCCATACACACAAGCCAAGAAACCCAATCCCAAATCCGTAGAAAAAACCGCTGTGTGCAGTCGCATCAAGTTCTATGCCGTATATCGCTTCTGTTAGGTTCTGTATCGCGATGAATAGCGGTAGCCAGAGTAGGAATCCTATTACTACAGGTCCTCGACTCATGTTCCACAGCACCAGGCTTTCCGTACTCGACTCCGCTTCGCAGCGTGCCGAGTAGATACTCACTGACTGGGCCGGTCGTGGAAGGGGAAGTTTCCGCCGTAACAGTACCAGTCCGCCGCAGATTCCCCATTGGATGAGTGTCTCCCACAATACGCCGACGCTCATCGTTGATAGAAGTTGGTAGACGGGGACTGTTATGGGTGTGAATACGATGAGCACGAAAATCGGCTCTGAGAAAGTCCGCTTCAACTTTTCAAAGCGAGAGATAGTCGACTGAGTCACTGGATTTTGGTAGCGGCCGACGCTAGCTTAAGCATTCTCCTCAAAATATCAATTTCTGTTGTTCCACTTCCCCACCGAGACGATGTCTCGCTGAGAGTCCCACGAGCAACGCGAGTGGGGCGTCGGCGAAACGAAGTCTCGCCGGAAGTGCGCCGACCGGGACTGAGCAAACCGAAGGTTTGCGAAGGTCGGTCGGCAACCGACCGGAGGGAGTGCGCCGACCGGGAATTGAACCTCACTCGCAACGCTTCGCGTTGCTCGCTGGTTCAGATTCCCTTCGTGTCGCATCTCTTCACTTCACGGGACTCGGAACCTGACGGCTCCTCGTCTGGTTCTGTTCAGAAGATGCGCCGACCGGGAATTGAACCTCAGTCGCTCACTTTGTTCGCTCCTTGATTCAATTCCCTCTTTGGTCGCATACACACTCGACAGGGACGAGCAACACGCTTCGCGGTTGCTCGTCCGTTGTCTCGGTAGAAATGCGCCGACCGGGAATTGAACCCGGGCTTCGAGCTTGGGAAGCTCGTGTCCTACCACTGGACCATCGGCGCTCATTACATTCGCCCCGTGCGACCAACTGAAGCAAAAACCCGTAGACTGCGGGGACACTTGAACATAGCGCTTCACCCGACGGGTGCGACCCGAACTGGACACCTGTCCAGTGCCCCTGCGCGACGAGTGACTATTTGGCCTCCGAGTCCTAATCGGATTTCATGACAGATGTCGACGTTCTCTCGGAGGACGCACCACTCGACCTTCGTCTCTCCGACGCCGAACTCGAAGCACACCGCGAGCACATCACGACGTTCATCCGCGACGCCGTCGAGGCCGCGGGTGCCGACGGTACTGTTCTCGGGCTCTCCGGCGGCATCGATTCGACGCTCACCGCCTTTCTGGCGGTCGAAGCACTCGGTGAGGAAGGCCTCCACGGACTCATCATGCCGAGCGTAGCGAACGCCGATGACATGATGAGCGACGCCGAGGGCGTCGCCGAAATGCTCGGCATCAAATACGACGTGGTCGAGGTCCAGCCTATCGCGGAGACGTTCTTCAATACCTTTCCCGAGGCGGCGAACGACCGCATGGCCGCGGGGAACATCTACGTCCGCGCTCGCGGTGTCCTCAACTACTTCGTCGCCAACCACGAGAACCGAATCGTCCTCGGGACGGGCAACCGCTCCGAAGCGCTCACGGGCTATTTCACGAAGTACGGCGACCAAGCGGTCGACTGCAACCCCATCGGTAACCTCTACAAACAGCAGGTTCGCCAGCTAGCCGCCCACGTGGGCGTGCCCGAAGACCTCGTGATGCAGACCCCCTCCGCCGAGATGTGGTCCGGACAGACCGACGAGAAGGAACTCGGCCTGACGTACGACGTGCTCGACGCGATTCTCGCGCTCCATATCGACGGCCCGCTCTCGAAATCCGCAACCGTTCGCCACCTCGACGTGACCGAAGCCCAAATCGACCGCGTCGTGGAGCTGTACGAGCGCAGCGCCCACAAGCGTTCGATGCCCCCCGCACCGTCGCCGCTCAATCTTTAGGGCCTTTCCCGGCTCCCCGTTCCGGGTCGGCTATTCTTCTCTCGATGCTGCGATGTCGTCGACGTTCGCCCGGTGGAGTTCGGCGAACCCCGCCGCCTCGTCCTCGAATTGCTCGTCGTCTGGGCCGCGGTCCCGGAGCCGTTTTTTGATGATGCGGAGTGACTGGTGGTCGTTGTCGGCCATCGAAGCGGCAACCTCGCGCGGGTCGTCGACGATTCGAGAGACGAGACCCATCCGAAGGGCTTCGTCGGCGTCGACGACGCGCCCGGACAGCGAGAATTCGAGGGCGTGACCCTCGCCGACGATGCGAGGGAGGCGAACCGTTCCACCCCACGCCCCGAAGAGACCAAGCCGAACACCCGGTTCCCCGAGTGTCGCCCGCGAGGTCGCCACTCGCACGTCGCAGGCGAGCGCGAGCTCGACGCCGCCGCCTCGGGCCGCGCCGTCGATACCGGCGACGACAACCGAATCGGACGCCTCGATAGTGTTGGCGACGCGCTGGCCCAACCGGGCGAACGCCTCGGGGTCCGGAAGGTCGGCGTCGCTGTCGAGACTGGCAACACTGTCGAGGTCGGCACCGGCACAGAACGCCGCCCCGCTCCCGCGGAGCAGCACGACCGGCGCGTCGGTCGCTTCGACTGTGTCCCCAAGGGCTTCGAGGTCGGTCGGTCTGAGTGCGTTTCGTCGTCCCGGTCGGTCGATAGTCACGACCCGGAGGTCGCCGTCGTCCGTCGTCCGTATCATACGACCGTTGTGCCGTGGTTTTCCAAAGGTCTTTGCCCTCCCAACCGTAAGTCTCGGCCGATGGACGACGCCGTGCGAGCCCGTGAGGCTGCGCGTGAGGCCCTCTCTGATATCGAACCCGAAGCCCTCCGTGCGACGCTGGACGAACGCCTCGACGCCGCCTCCCTGACGCCGGCGGTGCTCACTTTCGTGAGCGCGCGGGCTGTCGAACCGAAGGTTGACCTGAACGGCATGGCATCCCGAGCCGCCGGAGTGCAACTCATCTACGAGGGGCTTCGGCTCACTCGCCTGCTCTCTCAGGACGAACCGTGGGCGCACCTCGACTCTCCCGAGGACGACACCGACGCCGACCTGGACATCCTCGCCGCGGACGTGCTGGTCTCGCGCGGGTTCTATCTCCTCGCTCGGACCGAGGCGGCCAACCACGCCGTCGAGACGGTCCGGGCCTTTGGTCGCGACCAGACACGACTTCAGTCCCTTCCGGAGTCGGAGCAAGCGGCGCTCGACAGCAACTTAGAGGTGAACATCTGCACGCTCGCCGTCGTCGCCGGAACGACTGCCGTCGGGTCGCCCCCGCCGACCGCGCTCGTCGAGTACGCGGCTGGCTTAGCGGAGACGCACGACGGGGACCTCCCCCCGGCTGCAGAGACGGTCTCCGAATCGACCGTCGAGCGTATCGCAGCACTCTACCGCGGCGGCGCGGGCGACGACCCAGTTACGTCGATGGCCGACCGCTAATCGACATACGCTACCACGGTACCGGGCCGTCTCGAATCGAAACCCCTAAAGAGTAACCCGGACAACGAAGGAATGCGTGCCTGGGTAGCTTAGCGGTAAAGCGCGTCCTTGGTAAGGACGAGAGCGATTTTCGGACTACGAGGTTCGAATCCGACGGCTACAGGCTCTCACGCCCGTTTTTGCGCCTTCTCACCAAGAGAAATAAGGTGCGTTCAAGTGTACGATTACGCTACAACACAAGCAGGCCGCTGTATAGCAATTAGCATTCTGACTACGACACATACCTCACGTGTGGGGGTGTGGGTATGAACCGCGACGACCCACTCGACAATATCCCCGCATCGAGTTCCGAGGAGACTCCAAATCTTCCTCCGGCTCGCAAGCCGGTCGAGTTCTCGTCCCCGCTCGTGAGCAAGCGTTCCAAGGAGGACTTGGAGAAATTTGGGGTCAATATGCTTGGCGACTACTATGACTTCAAAGAGGAAGTCCTGTCGTGGCTCGCCAACTATGGGAAGCACCCCGAGAAGGGAGAAGGACTGGCAGAAAGCACGCTCCAATCCACCCACTACAAACTTGAGACAGTCTTCCGCTGGCTGTGGGACTACGAGCAGAAGTACACGACTGATCTAACCCCGGAGAAGGCAGACCGGTTCATCCATCTCCTGAATATGTCCGATGGGATGATTGACTCCAGCGTTCTCCACCATCTCAAGGTCATCAAACGGTACTTCAAGTTCCACAACCACGTCCACGGAACGGATTACGACTGGAATCCAGACGTTGAGTTGAGCCAATCCAACGGAGACGAGCGTGATTACCTTCATCGACGGGCGTTCAAGGCACTGTATAAAGCCGCGCTTGACTTCGGCACGGTCAAGAGTTATCACAGTTCTTCGATGACGCCCGAGGAGCGCGACCGAATCAAGACGTACCTCGCCCGGCGAGATGGAGTTCCCAAAGACGAGATCGGCCCGGAGGAGTTCAAGGCCGCGAACTCATGGAAGGTTCCATCGCTTCTCGCCGTAACGCTCGATACAGGGCTTCGACCCATCGAGGCGGGACGGGCCACCGTGGATTGGGTGAATCTGGAGGCTCACGAGTTGAACATCCCGAAGGATGAGTCGACGAAGAACGAGGCTCACTGGAACTGTACGCTGAAGAACCGAACGGTCAAGGTGCTTCGTCGCTGGCTCAATGAGCGTGCCACCTACGACAAGTACCAAGACCGCGACGAGTTGTGGTTGACAAAGAAGGCGACTCCGTACAGTTCGAAGTCGTGTAACTACCTATTGACTCGACTCATTGAGGAGGGAGATGTGCCGATTCCAGAACACAAGGAGATTACGTGGTACTCGATTCGGCACGGTGTGGCGACCCATTGGGCGAACCACGTCGGCCCACATCATGCGAAGGAGCAACTTCGTCACAAGAGCGTGACGACGACGATGAAGTACCTACACTCGGACACCGAGATGCGGTCTACGGCGGTGGAACAAATCTGGTAGAGGATTAGTTCCCCGGTCAACTTATTTTTGTCAAATACCTCTAAGAAAACGTGCGAGAATCAACCCCCGAGGGCTTAGGCGAAGGAATTAGCGTTTCTGACATACACGACACAGAAAATAAACAAACATTTCCAAAACAATTGCTATTAGATAAACTGGACGCCGCTGAGTTCTTCAAAGATAAAATGGCGGAACTTGAACCTCTTTCTTCTGATAGTGATGAGGCAAACGAGTTTCGTTACTACTTCGACGGGTATATCGGTTCGATAATGAGCATCAAGGCATTTTATCAATCGCAGAGTGTCAAACAATTTGACAAATGGACTGATTCAGAATGGAAAGCAGATTTACATAATTTCCTACGAACCAGCCTTCGGAATCCAATACATCATCCTAACGAGTGGATTGATGAACCGTATTCCGGAATTTCACGTAGAATGGTAGTTGTAGAAGGTACTGTTTGCTTTGCTGTTGGCGACCTTCCAAAGAGTGTTTATGAACACTTCACTCAAGAAGTAGGGTCTTTTTCTATGTCGTTTGTTTCTGTTGTTGACATCTGTGGGGTCTATATTAATTTAATAGACCGTTGGGTAAAGCACGTGGAACAGATAGAGACTGGCTGGTTCCGAGTACCTACAATTGGTAGTGGGAAGCATGGGGATTCTTTCCGACCAAAGTATGGGGACTTACCGGGCATCTCAGGCCATAGCGGGAATCGGTTCGAAGATTGTGAACCAGGCTTTGTAGTGAAATTTAAAGGGACGCCTGAGGCGATAGAAGAAATAAGTGGGAAAGAGGATGCTGAGGTTCTAGATGATGACGACGTAGTGGAATTATTCAATCAGATGGAACACGTCACCAATTTCAATTCTATTGAAGAGGTAAACAAAAGTTTCCGAACTGCAAGTAGGAACTATTTCTGAACGTCGAATTCCAATCAAACGTTTGTTCTCAACAAATGTATCGAAATCATCGGCGGTTACCGTTGATTCACTCCTTATAATATTGATGGACCAGTTTAATTCATTGAGCGCGGGTCAGATAGCCGAGAAACAAAGGAGGATTGTTTTGGCACGGTACGTTGAGACACACCCGAAGCGTTTCATCACATTCTTATACAGCCCTGTAGTAAAATTGGATGCAGAAAGCGCGTCAATGGGGATATTCACCCATAGAGCGCCTGGGTAGCTTAGCGGTAAAGCGCGTCCTTGGTAAGGACGAGAGCCCGGGTTCAAATCCCGGCCTAGGCTTTTTCCGAACCCAACTCCCGAGCAGCGCGTCTTGTCGCGCTGCGACGGGGTGAGGGAAATGCCGTCCCCGGCGATTTGAGCAGCGAGCAAATCTTCGATTTGCGAGTGAGTTCAAATCCCGGCCTAGGATTGCTTCTTCGAAGCAAATTGTAATTCGTAGACAGTGGTCCTCTAGCATAAGTTTTCAACCGATTAGATTCGAGAAGGACACCCGTTTTTCGGCCTGATTTGCGATGAATCGGCCTGTGAAAGGACACCCGCGTGCGCAACCACCCTGTGCCGTAGGCGGTTTTCTGGAAATGGCGGTGAAACGCGGGAACGCGCGAGTGATAGCACACAACAGCAGTTGACATTTCAGCAGGGCTTAGTGGACGGCCTTATGCTATATTCAAAATCCACAAATTTTCTCGCGGCGGGTTACGTTGATTCGGGACCGCAGCGTTTCGGCGTGTTCTAGCCGGGGTCATTCCTTATGCTATCTGGCCCCGCTGAAATCCTCAGTCGTTGATGGTTTAGTAACCCCGTGCTGAATACAGAGCGCGTATCGGCTATCACTACGTTGCCATCATTGGTTGTATCGAGTGGTGGATAGAGAGTAGGTACTCCTCACGGAAGGGGTGGAAGTATATGCTAAGTGACAAAATATTCATACGACTGTCTGTTGGGTACCTCTATGACCGATCTTCTCCGGGTCGGGATAGGGCTTGCAATCGCGGCGATGGGTGCGTTAGCCGTTGTGAATCACCCACCCTCTTGTAGACAAAATCAGGCGCGCCTCGAGAACGATGGGGACCAAACAAAGTGCAACCGATGTCGAGATGAGTCAAGAGTCCATAATGCTTGGCCGAGCCGCCGGTCTGCTGATTATATTATACGGTGGTGGAATCGCAATCGGCGGATTGTAACTCACGAGCGTACTTACTCAGACACGTGCTGTCCAATCTGAGGCGTACACAGTTTCTTTCTATCAGACAATCTAACCGACCTCCGGTGAAAGAGAGGGCAGCAGTTGCTGCATACGCCCTCTATATTCAGCACACCGTACCTGTCAAACCACACTCGATGGGACCGGCGCACTGTCGGTGGACTCCCTCGTGCTCCCAGACACTTCAGCGTGATAATCACGACAAAATTTATGCCAATTGTAATGTATGAAAAAGTAACACAATGGGTGCAGGTCTCACGCGAAGGGAGTTGCTGGTCGTCGTTGGGGCGACGGCCGGGCTCGCAGGGTACAACGAACCGCAGGATAACACAGAGACGCCGGGCGCGACGGCCACGGCCGCGAACGGAACGCTCGTCGTCCCGGCGGAGACGACGACGACCACGACGAGCGTCGAGTGGTTCGACAGTATCGAATGGCACGATGGCGGTCGGCTCGTCATCGAAGCAAACACAGGACTCGGACTTGCGGACACGGAGGCTTAAATGACGGATATCGAACTCAAAAACGAAGGCGGACAGATCGTCGCGTACGACAAAGACACTGGAAACAAGGTTGCAGTCCCGGTCGAAGAGCTAACTACAGAATCCGCATATGTCGGGGGCGTGACAATGTACGTTCGGTCGACCGGCGACGACGCGAACGACGGTCTCTCTGCGGACAACCCCAAGCAAACGATTAATGCCGCCATCGCAGACGCGCCTATCCACGGCGACCGAACTACTCGACTCACTATAGACATCGGAAGCGACACTATTAGCGACACCGCAACCGACCTGGTCGAACTCCGAGAGGCGTCCGTTCCGTTCCTCCATATCGTTGGGGCAACCGACGGGAGCGGGAATCCTGCTGGCGTTCTCGACGCGAGTGGGAACAAGTACGGTGTTGACGCGTGGGGTCCGATGCTGGTAACTCTCGAAAACGTTGTCTTGAAGAACGCCGACAATCGGAATCTGCTCCTGCGGAATCTCGTCTACTGCAAAACAATCAACTGTGATGTGATTGACGGAGGCTTCAGAAATGCAGGCGTCGGTCAGAACTCTGTCCTTCGTATCGACGCTGCCTCAAAATGGGACATTACCGGGACAACCGGCGCGGACAATAACATCGAGCTAATCAATTCGATGCTAGAGTGTGAGGGAGAGATTGTAGGGACCGGTGGCGGGAACTCCGTGATCAAAGCCAAACAGGAATCGGTGGTGTTAGCATTTTCTAACAGCCTCTACGATGCGAACGGAGATAATGAGCCATGTATAGTCGTCACCGACAGCTCAGATTTAAAAATCGGGAAGAACACGACGTTTCAGAACGCCTACGCCATCGCAAGGGGGAGGCGTGGATGTACGATCAAGACAGTTGACTACTCGACCGTTGCTCAGAATAGTCTAACTCACGACATCGACGCCCCAGGCCTCTCAATCATCACCGATGAAACGACCAGCGAGACGGTTACCACACTCCCTAAAATGTCGTCCGACCCCACGACATTCATAAAAGCCGGACCAGCGAATGGTCGGCTTTATTACAACCTTAGCACGGAGTTCCCGCGATTTTACTCCGACACACGTTCCGAATGGGAGGAACTGGTCGGAGGTCAAGTCGTCAACGAGGGGACTGTGACTGTGTCGGCCGGGAGTTCGACAGTGGTGACCGTGGATACTGGTCCGACAGAGCCTGTTTTGCCAGTGTGGTCATTCGCAACTGAGCCGGCGGCCGCGGTCGACGTGCGACACGAGATGCGTTACGGCGGTGGCGAAACCCGTGTTGCGTTCATCGAGCAGACTGCGAATGCCAGCGTAGAACTCACATTCAAGATTTACAAAGTCCCGAGATCGGCCTGAACGCTTTAGGCGCGTAGTTAGCGGCTGATTCTCTTTCCCCACCCCTGTAATTAACCCGCGATGACCCCCCGCACCGTCACCATCCCTGACGCCGTCGACTCACGGAGCGAGCCCCCAACTGACATCACCGGCCCCGCGACGTGAAGAGGGGCCCTCGCGGCCGACCACCAACCCTCAGAGACTCATGAATGCGACTTCGAAAAGCACGGGCGTTAGCGGGGCTGGTCTTCGCAGCGGCGTTCGCCATCGCGTTGCTCGCCGACGTCCTCTTCCCGACGACAGCACAGCACACCGGCAACTCCCCACTAACCTCCGAACTCCCAAACAAATTTCAGTTCTATCAAACAAATTCCATTATGCCCGGAGCCGCGTTTCTTCACGGGGACACAGTCACGCTTCGAACCATCGAACGGGAGGACATCGACTTCCTCCACGAGATGATCAACAACCCCGATTTATGGCAGGGGTTCGGCGCTCCGAACCCTCGAAGCCGACACACAGTAGCCCAACAGTTTGAGGAACAAAATACGGACGTCGAACTGCTCATTTGCCGCGATGAAGCGCCAGCGGGGAGAGTCAGACTCGTAGATATTGACAAAGACTGGGGGAACGCCGAACTCACGTGTTACGTGGCTCCGGAGTTCCACGGTCGAGGATTGGCCACCGAAGCCTGCCAGTTGCTCATCGGATACGGATTCGACCACTTGCCAGTTACCAAAATCGTAGCTCGAATCTTCGATTCGAACCGGGCTTCGCGTGGGCTGGCCGAGAAACTCGGCTTCACACACGAAGGGACGCTTCGTAACCACGTCTACCACAACGGGCGACACCTCGACTTGCACCACTACGGACTGTTAGCGGAGGACTGGCGAACGGAGACGTGACCCTCGTCTCTCTTTGTAGGTGTCAATACCCCATCTCAACGGTTTGACTGCACGACCGGCCCACTTCTGAGAAAACTATTAACTAACCAACAGACGTATCACAACATATGATGCCCTCCTACTCGAAAGCGAACATCCTCAGAGGAGCGTCAGTCGCAGCCGCAGCACTCCAAACGATATTTCTCGTGGCCCTGCTTCCACAACCCGGCTATCAAACATCGCGACTCGTTCTGTTCGCGGTCGTTATCGGGTTGGGATGGGTTGGTGCCGCTGGCGCAGTCCGGAATCGATTCGCCCTAACTGTCGGCAGTGCTCTTGGGCTGTTCCTCCTCGGCTTCTGGCAGTTCACCATCGGACTGGTCATGCTGCCGACGGCGGCGATTTTCCTCGTGACCGCGCTCCTCACCCGCGGAGAGTCGGAGACCCAATCGAAACCGGCAGCTGTCTGCTGAGGAACCTCACCCGAGAACGACACGAGAGTCCGTTTTGCGTCCACGGTGTTGAGGTAGCCACAAGACATTCCTTGAGTTGTTAGAAATTTGTCTTTATGTGCTCTCGCTGGTCAGCACTCGCCGCCCTCAGTATCGTCCTCCTTGCCGGTTGTTCCGGCTTTGGCTTCGGTCCCGGTTCACCGACGACAGACACGGCGACACCCGCAAACACAACTTCGACGACAACTCCCAACACAGCTACAACGACGACCACGACTGCGACGACTACAGCAGAGGAGTCCGCCCAATTCCCGCCGGGAATAACTGCTGACGGTGTCGAAGAACCGTTTACAGTATCGGGTGCCCACGAAACTATTCTCCAAGAGTCGTCCTACTCAGTGCAGGAAGTTTCCGAAATCCGTTATGCGGAGAACGGAACGGTATACACCCGTAACACGGTCTCGACACAGGTCTCATCGACTGAGAACCGCTTCCTGTTCAATTCGACTATGGAGGGGTCGTTCCCGCGGTTCGGCAACGAAACGAACGGCACGGTCGCCCACTATTCAAACGGGTCTGTCGCGTTCCGAAAAATCGAGACGGGACAGAATAGCACGTACGGAATCATTGCGGGCCCGAGCGGACAAACCGTCCCCCCGTCGGAGGTCTCTCGCGGTACACCGCTCAACAATGGGTGGATCCCGGTTCTCCTTGCGGGATTTTCGAACGACTCAGTCACGAAGCAGGACGAATCGACCTATCGCGTCACTGCGACGTCGTTTAAAAGCGATTTACTGGAAGTCGACGGACTGATGGTGACGAACGTTACGGCCGCCAATCTCACAGCGACGGTCACTGCGGACGGACTCGTCAAAACGTATCAGCTATCATTTCAGGGAACGCTGAACGGCGACGAGGTGAACGTGACAGAACAGGCCACCTACTCAGATATCGGGTCGACGATGGTGGAACAGCCATCGTGGTACGACCGGGCTGTCGCTAATTCGTCGAACTGACTGAAGGAGACGGTTTCGTCATTCCTGCGGGATTTTCACTCGACAAACAACCGGATATCCTCGACAATCGGTCCCTCACACTCCGTCGGAATTTCGTCGAACCATCTGAGGTCCTGTAGCGCTTCGCCGTCGAGTTCAGGGTTCGAAGCGACTGGACACCCTTCCACGGGCACCGCTCGGCAGACGACGTTGTATATCGTGGTTTGCTGGTCCGTCCCTTCCTTTTGGAAGTCGATACGGCGGACTCGCTCCGGGCAGTCGAGTTCGACGGGAACGCCAATCAACGACTGCACTCCTTCGCGGGCAGTCGCCACCCAATCGTCGCCCGGTTCGGCCGGGAAGGCGGTGAGTGTCCACCCGTGCGACCCGTCGTCCATCAGGAGAACCTCGCTCGCGTCGTTGGTGACACCGACTGCGACGTGACTATCTAAGTCGTCGCGGCAGGATTCGAACTCCTCGTGCCCGACGATGTGTGTCTCCTCGTGAAACGCGATGTTTTCTCGGTCGCGGAGTTGTTCTGGGTCTTCCAAGGTAACCATCACAGATGAACTGAAGACACACTGCCATAAACCCGGAGGGGTGGCTGTGACTGGGAGCTTTTCTCCCGATGACCGGTACCTGCTTTCCATCGTTCTCCTCGATAGACATTTACACGCACGCTCTGTTTCGTGACTCATGACACGGTTCTCGATTCGGACCAGTCCGACACGCCTCCGATGGGTCCTCTGGGCGCTCCTCACGGCCGGGTTTCTGCTCGTCAGTTTCCATCGGGTAACATCGGCCGTCCTCGCCGATGACCTTTCGCGGGCGTTCGACACGACCGGAACGGAACTCGGTCTGTTGCACGCCTCCTTTTTCTACATCTACGCCGGGCTACAGCTACCCGCGGGAATCCTCGTAGACCGTACGGGGTCGCGTCGAGTTGCCGCCGGTGGGCTCGGGGTGATGGCAGTCGGGGTGTTCGGATTCGCGCTTGCACCGACTTATGGCATCGCGTTCGCCTCACGAGCACTGTTGGGGCTTGGCGGAAGCGTCCTCTACACGGCGACGTTGCGGTTCCTCGCGAACTGGTATCGACCGGACGAGTTCGCCACGATGACCGGGTGGACCGTCGCGGCGGCGGGCATGGGCGGTGTTCTCGCCACGACGCCGTTGGCTATCGCAATCGACAGCGCCGGGTGGCGGTCCGTCCTCCTTGCAATCGGTGTCGGCGGTGTCGGCCTCGCGGTGGTGACGTATCTCGCGGTTCGAGACCGACCGCGTGACGCCGGGTTCGACCCACTCGACGGCGTCCAGCCACCGGAGTCGAACGTCGAGTTCTCGACCGTCGTCACGAACACCAGACGAGTTCTCGGGGAGTTCGAGACGTGGTTGATGGGGACGATGCTCTTTCTGGTCATCGGGACGAACTTCACCGTCACCGGATTGTGGGGGGTGCCGTACATTGCCGACCTCTACGACGTGTCGGTTCAGACGGCTTCGCTTTTCGTTTTCGTCGGCAACATCGGGTTTCTCCTCGGGTCGCCCGTCATCGGGACGCTCTCGGACCGACTGGGCCACCGAACCGAATTCATCCTCGCGTCTTGTCTGGTGTTTACTGTCTCCTACAGTCTCATCTTCCTCCTCGTGACGCCGCCGTTGCTCGTGGTCGGCGTCCTGCTTTTCGCCGCCCTGTTTGTCATGGGAGGGGCGGTCATCGCTTTCACCGTCGCCAAGGAGCGACACGACGCAACCGCGAGTGCGACGGCGACAGGTGCGATAAACAGCATGGGGTACTTCGGCGCGGCCGTTTTCCCCGCGGTGATGGGCTTCGCGCTCGACGCCTACTGGACGGGCGAGACCGTCGCCGGCGCACGAGTCTACACACCCGCTGGCTATCGCGTGGCGTTCGGTATTGCCACCGCTGCAGGAAGTATCGCGGTGCTGTGTGCCTATCTGCTCCACCGACGCGAGTCACGGACCGAGGCAACACCGACGAAGAGTGCCGAAGTGACCGATTGACTAACCGACTCTTGACTGGCCGACTACTCGATTCCTGACTAGCCAACTCCTGACTACTCGATTCCTGACTAACCGACTCCCTCTCAACCACCTACTGTTTGACTAAGACTGTCTGGTGTGAGCAGTTACGCGTCTTCGTCTTCTCCTTTTTCGGAGTTGTGACGGCCGGGCTGGACGACGGGACCGACTACCGGAGGTCCTGCACGAATCGTTCGGGGACGTGGTCGATAACGTGGTCTGGCATCGCATCGACGAGTTTCTCGGCAATCGTGACCATCGGTTTCCGGAGCAGCACGTAGATGCCCGAGATAGCGACTGCACCGATGACGAGCATCTCGACGAGTCCGTCAAAGGCGACGACAGGTGGAACGGCGAAGGCAAGCGTTAGCGCGAGGTCTTCAGGTGCGCCATCGTACCGAATCAGCCGTTTCGGGGCGAGCCAGCGGCCATTCCAGTGGTCGTACACGGCGCGCTCGGACGTGCCGAGCCACGGCTTGAGTTCGAGGCCGCCGCCGAGCACGTCCGAAGCGGAGTGCAGCGCGGCGGCCGCGAGGAACAGTGCGACGGCGAGGCTGGTGGTAGTCGGATTCAACGCGGCGATTACACTCGCTGGAGCGGCGAGTGCGCTGAAATACACAGGGAAGTGGAGTGTTTTCCGGTGTCCTGCGTACAAGTCGAAGTCGGGGAACAGGCCGCCCAGTGCGGCCGCGAGGACCGGAAGCATCCCGGCCTCGGGGACCAACGCCCACACGGCGGTGCCGAGGACGACACCCGCGAGGGCGTGAGTGGTGGCCATCATCGGTGGGGCGTATGTAACCAGAAGGAAAAACAATGTCGGTGGTTGTGCTAGCTCTTGCCACACCGGGATTTAGCGTGTCTATGGCGTACGTATCGGTATCTATGTGGTCACAGCAGAGCGAGCGAGTGGTAGGCCGAGCGATACAGCTCGCTATCTGTCTCATCTTCTTCGCGGGCGTGTATACGCGGAATCTGAGCGTCCTCGTCAACGCTGTCGTCGCGCTCAGTGCGACGTTTCTCCCCGCGATACTCCGTCGCGACTGGCAGATTAGACTTCACCCGTTTCTTGGCATGTGGCTGGCGATGGCGGTTCTGCTCCACGCAATCGGGATGCTCGGGCCGTACCACTACATCGATTGGTGGGACCACGTTACCCACACGCTCTCGGCGACGGTGGTCGCTGCCGTCGGCTACACGACGGCGCGGGCCATCGACGAGTACTCCGACGCCGTCTACTTTCCTGACCGGTTTATGTTCGTTTACATCCTACTTTTTACCCTCGCAGCGGGCGTCTTCTGGGAGGTGTTGGAGTTCGGTGCACGCCTCGCGGCCGACGCAGTCGGGATGGAGGCCATCCTCGTCCAGTACGGACTCGGCGACACGATTATCGACCTCGTCTTCGACAGCGTCGGCGCGGCCCTCGTGGCTCTGTTCGGAACCTCGCCCCTCACAGAGACCATCGACTCGCTAACTGAACACCTCGAACGCACCCGAACCTGACCGGGGACTATCTTTTAGCCACCTGGTGTGCATAGTAATACCATGAAGTGCGTTATCGTAGGATATGGTCGCGTCGGTTCCCGGACCGCGCGGGTGCTTCGAGAGGAGGGACACGACCTGACCATCGTCGACAACAACGAACGGAAAGTCGACCGCGCCCGCGACGAAGGATTCGACGCCATCCTCGGTGACGGCGGGACAGAAAGTGTCCTGAAAGAGGCGGGCATCGAAGACGCCGACGCGATTGGTGGGCTAACCGGCGACCCGAACATCAACTTCGCGGCGTGTATGCTCGGCAAAGAGTTCGGCTGCCGGACGGTCATGCGAATCAGCGAAGACTACCGGCAGGAGATTTACGAGCGCTATGCCGACGGCGTCGACGAAATCGTCTATCCCGAACGTCTCGGTGCGGCCGGTGCGAAGACGGCACTCCTCGGGGGTGACTTCAACGCCATCGGCGACTTGACCGACCAACTCAGTCTCACAACGGTTCGGGTTCCCGAAGGTGCACCCATCATCGGCGAACACGTCGCTAACATCGACCTCGGGTCGGGTGGGCGCGTCTACGCTCACGGGCGGAAGCACGAATCGATGACGATTCCGCTTCCAGGGACGATTGTTGAACCCGGTGACCAGTTGGCACTCATTGCGGAACGCGATGCGCTTAAAGAGGTCCGGTCGAAGCTCCTCGGCTGATGACACGACTCGGAGCAGAGCGCATTCGCTCACTGAGTAGGTCACTCGAAAATGGCGCCGTGGTGGCGGCGCCGCACGCCGTACCGGGGGAACCAGAACGACGAAGGTGGTGGTGTGTGCCGGGCGCGCGGGTGGGAGGATGGGAACTGAGGCCGGAAATGCGCGCCCTATTCTGGGGTACGCTCCTCGGACCTTAAAGCTGTGTCAGACGGCAGTCACACGCTGGTTACGTCCCATATTCGGCTCTTTCGCCTTCCAGCAAACCGCGGTATTTTGCCATCAGTAAACGAGTTTACCTTCGACAAATCTTCGAACCCGGTCGTCGGCTGGCGATTCGAATACCTGCGCAGTCGGCCCCGATTCGATACACGTCCCATCAAGGAGGACGGCCGTCCGGTCAGACACTCGTTGTGCTTGTTGCATATCGTGGGTCGCCAACGCGACGGCGATGCCGCGGTCGCGCGCTGCTCGCATCGCCGACTCGATGGCGGCGGTGTTTCGCGGGTCGAGATTCGACGTCGGCTCGTCGAGGAGTAACACGTCGGGGTCCGGCGCGAGCGCCCGCGCGATGGCAACCCGTTGGGCCTCACCGGCTGAGAGCGACGCAGCGTCGCGGTGTATCTTATCCGCCATGCCGACAGTCTGCAACGCCGTCACGACGGTCTCTGACGGTTCGTCGGAGCCGAAGGCGCTCTCGACCGCATCGCGGAGCCGAGCCGACCACGCCCGCCGCACGCGCAGTCCGTACGAGACGTTCTCGACGACAGTCGAAGAGAAGAGACTCCGACTCTGAAACGCCATTCCAACCCGGCGTCTAACGGCTAGCCGACGCTCTTCGGGGAGTTCCCACACGTCGTCGCCGTCGACTTCGACCGTCCCATCTGTCGGTCGCTCGAACATCGCGAGCAGTCGAAAGAGCGTCGTCTTTCCGGTTCCGGAGGGGCCGACGACGGCGAGAATCTCGCCGGGTTCGACGGCGATGGAGATGTCTTCGAGGATAGCACCGTTTTCGAAGCCGTGACTGAGGTTGCGGGCGGCCAGTCGGGTACCTGCCCGCTTTTCGCCTGTTGCTGCCGACTCGTGCGTATCCGGTGACCGCCTCTCGCTCGTCATCGGTTGCCTCCCCTCGGCGTTCGGTCACGGAAGCGCGCGCCGAGTGCGTTCACTGTCAGGACGAGCGTCAACAGAATCGTTCCGAGGGCGATACCCGTCTCGATGTTCCCCTTCCGCGCTTCGACCGTGATGGCGGTCGTGAGCGTCCGCGTGAACGACGTGCTGTCGGAGAAGACGATGTTACCGCCGACGATGAGCACGGACCCGACTTCGCTTATGGCGCGGCCGTACGCGGCTAAGAGTGCCGTGACGATACCGTAGCGAGCCTCACGGACGACGAGGAAGGCAACGTCAGTCGAGGTTCCGCCCGCGGCGAACGCGGCGTCTCTGAGGTCCTGTGGGACCGATTGGACCGCGGAAAGCGAGACGCTCACGAGGACGGGGAGTGCGAGAATCGTCTGCGAGATAATCATGGCCTCGGGCGTAAACAGGAGGTCGAACGTGCCGAGCGGTCCCGACCGTGAGAGTCCGAGGAGGACGACGAGACCCACGACGACGCTCGGAAATCCCATCCCCGTCGAGATGATGGAGGTTACGACGGACTTTCCGTAAAAGTCGCGGAAGCCGACGGCGAGGGATATCGGAAGGCCGATGGCGGCGCTGAGGACGACAGCCACGGTACTCACGTACAGTGAGACGAGAGTAATGCTGACGAGGTAGGTGAGATTCAGGTCGCCAAGGCCGAACACGGGATGTGATGGGGGCTGACCGGACTAAAAGTCCTCGGGGACGTTCTCCGTAACCCACTGTTCGAACTGCGCGTCGGAGACCGACGCTGAGGCGTCTGCCGTCGAGGCGTTTGCAGCGTTTCCACCCTCGTACTCTTCGGGAACGTACTGACCGAACTGTGAGGACTCAGAGAGCGCGTTCGGGAAGAACAACTGCGAGCCGTTTGCGGTGTAACTGCTTATGATGTTTTGTCCCTCGGGACTCGTGAGGAATCCGACGTAGGCCATCGCCAGCGCGTAGTTCACGTCGGGGTACTTCGCGGGGTTGACCGGGATGACGCCGTAGGGGTTCTTCAGAATGGTCGGGCCGCCTTTGAGCGGTCCCTGCACCAGAATCTCTGATTTGATGTTGGTCTTCGTCGCGAGGTACGTCCCGCGGTCTGAGAGCGTGTACGCACCCGACTGGTCGGCCTGAACGAGTGTGTCGCCCATCCCCTTGCCGATTTCGCGGTACCACTTTCCGCTCGGGTCCACGCCAGCGGCGTCCCAGATGAGCAGTTCCTTCTTGTTCGTCCCGGAGTCGTCGCCGCGCGAGACGAACGTCGATTCGGACTCGGCGATGGTCGCAAATGCCTCGGTCGCACGTTCCATCCCCTTGATTCCGGCGGGGTCGTTCGACGGTCCCACGATGACGAAGTCGTTGAACATCACGTCTCGGCGGTTGACGCCGTAGCCCTCCTGCAGGAACTCGTCTTCCGCGCCGCGAGCGTGGACGAGAATAACATCGGCGTCCCCGTTTCGAGCCGTCTCGATGGCTGCGCCGGTCCCCTGCGAGATGGTCTTCACTCGGGCGTTGAACTTCTCTTCGAACACCGGGTTGAGCGCATCGAGGAGCCCCGTGTCGTAGGTACTCGTGGTCGTTGCCAGCGTCAACTCCTGTTTCGTACCACTGTCACCCTCGCCCGAACCACCGCCGGAGGCGGTGTCTGTCTGTGTTCCGTCGTCTGCCTGCTGCGGATTCGACTCGCCCGTACAACCACTCAGTCCGAGAATCGCACCGACCCCCGCCGCCTGCAAGAAGCGCCGTCGCTGTATCGTCATGACTGTCTCCTGTGCTGAACGGGAATTAACTGTTTCCCACGCGATGTAATTATTAATGGTTCAAATATTCGCCCCGCGTAATCACTTCGAACCCATGGGTGGTTGCGTCGGATTCATCTCCAACGAATACGTCTGTTCGTCTATGAACTGGGAGTCACTCTTCGTCCGCGCAGCAGCGTACGAGACGACCGAAACGGAGATTACTGAGGCGCTTCGCGCCCACCGAGGCGACGATGCCTGAGGTCGAGCCGTCGCCCACGCGAGTCGTCGCCGACGCTGACGTACTCGCCGCCGACCTTCTCGTCGACGGGCCGTCCAGAGCCGCACTCGACCAGCTTCGGGGCCATTCGTGGACGACGCTCGTCGCCAGCGACGCTCTTCTCGACGACGCCGAGGCGGTCATTTCGACGCTCTCGGACGAGGAACTCGCCGCGGACTGGCGTACCAAGGTCGACGAGTGGGCCGAAGTCGTCGACCATCCAGAAGGCGACCATCCCGCACTCGCAGCTGCCTATCACGGCGGTGCGATGCATCTGCTCACGTTCGACGAGCGACTTCGCTCCGCGGAGGCGGGCGTGTCGCTCGGCGAACGCTTCCCGGTCAGCATTCGTCACCCGAAGGCGTTTGCGTCGCTATTCGCGCCGGAAAGTCTCTACGCCGAGGTCGCGGACGACCCCTATCCGGGTCCGGACCGCGACCCGCGGGCGTAACAGTCACAGCAGGTCGCTCACTTGTCGTGAGTGACGCGCGTCACGGCGAACGTCGCGAGCAGGGTCACGACGCCGAATGCGACCGCGACGCTGACGCTTCCGGACATATCCTGGAAGAACACCGCGATAGCTGCGAAGACGGCGACGCCATAGCCACTCGCTGCGCCGGCAGCGACGGCGGTCGCTCGATTCATGTTCCTCCGTGTGCGTCGATAGCGACTGTGTGTACTCCTGAACCGAATCGGTGAGCTTCGATACGTTCCATCGTCAGTTGGACTGTTGAAGCGGATTCACGAGTCGATACACATCTGGCTGTGGGCGTGGCTGGACGAGACGTACCGTCTTTCGGACGGCCGCTCGGTTGCACCAGCCTGTGGCCGGTCCTGGGGAGGGCGTGCGGCCGATGTCACCGGTTGAACCGAACCCGGTAACGAGCGCGACTGGAGGGTCACGGTCGGGGAACATCATAGTTGACATGCTACGCCCGGCCATATCAAATTCTCGGGTCAGTAGTGCGCTTTTCGGCCTGAGACGGACTAATTCGCGTGAATCGTTCTCATTCGTCAGGGGTTGTGCCGCTTGCTTCGCTCACGCCGTTCGCTTCACTAGCTTCAGCGAACTTCTGGAAATCTCTGATTTCCAGCGTACGCCTCACTACCTTCGGCGTACTCCCGAAAACCAACGGTTCTCGACGTACGCCTCACTAGCGTTCGGCGTACCACCGTCGGACGCTTCGCGCCCGACGAGGCATGCTTCGCTCACGCCGTTCGCTCAGCATACCACGTCGCAAACTTCGCTAACGCCCGCCCCCGGTGGGAAATCGAATTCTTCTCTTCGGCGCTCATCTCGGCAAACGTCGTTCCGTCATGTTCGAAAATCGGGTCGTACCCGAATCCACCCTCACCGCGCGGCGGGACGATACGCCCGTTGACGACGCCTTCGAACAACTTCACGGGAAGCACGTCCGTCTCCTCTTCGTCCTGCTCCGCGCCACGGGCGGCCGCAACCGTCCTGTCGTCGCGGTCGATTGGGTTGGGACTCGCTTCGAATGGCTGGCCGTCACAGTACGCGAGCACGCAGCGGAAGGAGGCGCGCCGCGGTTCGTCGAGTTCGGCGGCGGCGAGTCGGTAGACCGCCTCGACTCCGAGCGTGTCCTCGGCGTACGACGAGTACGGGCCGGGGAAACCGTCGAACCCGTCGATGAACAGGCCGGCGTCGTCGACGAGGACTGGCTCGTCGGCGTAGCGGTAGGCTTCGCGGGCACCGTGGGCCGCGATTGGACCGAGTTCGGCCGCCTGAATCTCGGTGTAGTCGAAGTCGAGTTGTGTCACGTCGTCGTCGAGGTAGTCGAGTGCCTCGCGGACCTTTCCCTCGTTCGTCGTAACGTATCTGAGCATGTCCGCCCCTCCGGGGGCGGGCATCGAAAAGTCGTCGGTGTGTCGTTCGTCTGTCCGTCCGCTGGTAGTTCGTTCGTTCTCGGAGTTAGTCGACGATGACCTCGACGGGACCTTCGTCGGCCTCTACCTCTTCTTTTTCCTCCGCTTTCTGGCGCTCGTTCCAGAGCAGGCCACCGGCGACGAGAAGGACGACCCACGACCGCCAACTCGCGAGATTCAGCGTGTAACCGATGCCGAATGGCTTCTCGACGAGCATCCCCTCACCGGGTTGCCAGTAAGATGATAGTAGTCGGCCCACGCTCGGGCGCTCGAAGTTGTATGGGATGCCAAAGAGAGTTCCGCTCTGCGGTTTGTCTACCATATGAGACGAATATGCTGGCGGGCGATAAATCGTTTTGGCCTTACGATGGAATCACCGACCGCCGACTACCGGTACCGGCCGCGGGATTCGACTTCGCGAAGTCGGGTAATGACCTCGTCGGAGCCGATAGATTCGTACCCCGCTTCGAGGGCGTCGAGCAGCGGCTCGGCGTCGTCAGCGGTGCCTTCGACGCTCTGGGCGAATACGTGAAGGTCCATCGCGTGGTCCTCGACGTGGTCCGTGTGGAACCCGAGACCGAAGTCGATGAGGAAGACGCGAGAGGTTCCGTGCGTCCCACTCTCGACGCGGACGTTCCGTGTGGTCGGGTCGCCGTGAACGATTCCTACCCGGTGGAGTTTCGCGAGATACTCGCCGACAGTACGAGCGGCCTCGGGACTGAGGCGCTCTGCGAGGTCCGCATCACCGACCTTTTGGAAGGTGATAACGGCCTCGATGGGGTCTACGTCGCGGACGATTGGTGTTCGGACGCCGGCGCGCCGCGCATCGCTCGTCAGGCGCGCTTCGGCTTTCGTCCGCTCGCGCCGGAGTCGGTCGTCCAGTTCGGGGTGGCGATACGTCTTCGGGACGCGCCGCTTTACGACCTCGTCGGTGCCGATATCGACTGTCGCTTCGGCCCCGCGGATTGCGCCGTCGTCGGTGTACGCGCGCGCGACCGATTCGTCGGCCCCGCGCCACGTCACCGCTACCTGGTCCGGGCGGAAGTTCGGGTCGACCGAGGATTCTTCGACCGAAAGCGCGTCGCCCGAATTGAGCATCCGTGCACCGAGCACCGCAATCATCCCCGCGTTGTCGCGGAGGAACCGCGGTTCGGGTGCGTGGAATTTCGCACCGCGCTGCTCGCACATTTCGGCGAGCATCTCGCGGAGACGGGCGTTCTGCCCGACGCCGCCGCCGAGGACGAGTTCGTCCGTCCCCGTCAGCGACAGGGCGCGCTCGGCGACTTCGGTGAGCATCGCGAAGATGGTCTCCTGTAATCCGACGCAGATGTCTTCGACGGGCGTTCCGGCGTCCGCTTCCTGCTTCGCGGCGCTCATGATGCCCGAAAACGAGAAGTCCATCCCCTTGACGACGTACGGCAAGTCGACGTACGAGCCGTCTTTCGCGGCCTGTTCGACCTTCGGGCCGCCGGGGTGAGTCCAGCCGACGTGGCGGGTGAACTTGTCGATGGAGTTGCCGACGCCGGTGTCCATCGTCTCTCCGAGGACGCGGTACCGACCGTTGTGGTAGCCGAGCAGGTGGGCGTTCGCGCCCGACGCGTTCAGACAGACGGGCGATTCGAACCCGGATTGGTAGCGCCCGATTTCGAGGTGGGCGACCATGTGATTGACGCCGAGGAGCGGCACACCGAGCGTCTGGGCGACAGCACGGGCCGCGGTGCCGACGATACGGAGACACGGGCCGAGCCCGGGGCCGCGAGAGAAGGCGACGCCGTCGACAATCGGGCCGTCACCGTCGTGTCTGTCGGCGGCGTGTGCGAGTGCCGTGTCGACCACTTCGGGAATAGCGTTTCCCATGTGTTCTGCGGCCTCGCGCGGATGGATGCCGCCGCTTTCGGGTTGGTAGGGATTCGATTCGATAAAGACGTGGTCCGCAGACGGGTCCGGCGTTCGATACGTTTCAGTACTGAGCGCGTCGGGGTCGTCCGTTTCGAAAACCGCGGCGCTCGCGGCCCACGCTGTACCTTCGATTCCGAGAATGCGCATCGAGTGTGAAGAAACGGCGATTCGAAGCCGAAATTAGGCCTCTTCGGCTTCGGCTTCGGCGTCGGTGATCTTGTTGCGTTCGAGCATGTGTTCCTGTTCGACGTCGCGTGCGAACTCGGGGCTCTCGTAGACCTTCGCGTAGCCCGCCGTCTTGCGCATACCGAACTTCGTGTCGAGTTCGTGGACGACGACTTCGTCGGAGTCCTTGTTCAGCTTGGCCGCGAGCGAGTCGCGGACCGACAGACGGGAGGGCGTAGCTTCCTCGTGGACGATCTCGAATCGGACGTCCGTCCGGTGCAACATGGGGTTCTCCTCCTCGGAGATGATTTCGATATCCATGGTTCAGTTACCAGTAATTCCCCGCGAAGCAAGTAAAAGGATTTCGAAGGGACGAAGAGGCGTCTGAATCAGGTGTCGAGGGGGGAAAGAACCGTCTCGATGTCGCCGTCGAACTGCGCGAGGAGGTCGCGCATTTCGGTCTTAGCGGCCTCTGTAACGGTCACACGGACCATTCCTTCGTCTGGTTGGCCGTAGACGACTGTCGACCCGAGCGGCGCGGCGAGGACCGCCGGAAGCGTCGCGAGGTCCTCTTCGCCCGTGACGAGAAGCGTCGTCGGTTCTTCGGCGTCGAGCGCCTCGACGAGCGCCGAAACGAGATCGAAAGAGAGAGTGCCCGGTTCGTTGGTGACTTCGACGAGGCGGCCGGTTTCGATTGCTCGACGAATCTCCTCGTCGACGGCCTCACGTTTCGTCTTGCCGTCGATGATGGCTACGTCCGGTGGGCGACCGGCGCGGCGGAGGTGGAAGGTGACAACGTCGCCGACGGCGACGAGTGGCGCGTCCGTCTCCTCGCTGGATGCATCTGCGAGGAGCGCCTCGGCCTCGGTGTAGACGGGGCCGAACGGCTCTTTGAACGCCGCGCGGAGGTCCGTCGGCAGGGTGAGCATCTTCAGCGGACCTTGAGCGCGTAGCCGCCGGGTTCGGTGACGTTCATCTCGGTGGCGATTTCGCTCTCTTCGGGGTGGGTGATGACGACGTAGCCCGCCCAGTCTTCGGTGAGACTCGTCGAACCACAGTTATCACACGTCTGCTTGTTCGGGTCGTTGACGAAGTGACACTCGCGGCAGGCGAGACGCTGCTTCGCCATCAGTTACCCTCCGCCGAGGCCTCGCTCTGCTGGCGCTTTGCTTCGAGCCAACCGTGCTTGCCGAGCCCCGGCTGTTTGGCGGTGAGTCCAATCTTCGAGTCGCGCGGGTTGCGCTCGTCGATGCTCTTTGTGACGATGCGGGCGCGCACCTCGTCGTCCACGGCGAGCGTCTGGTTGGACTCGGTGGATGCGAGTTGCTGGTTCTCGCCGTCGTAGGCGAGGTATTCATCGGAAATCTGTGAGACGTGCAGCAGTCCGTCGACCGGACCGATACCGACGAAGGCACCGAACTCGACCACTTCGACCACGATGCCATCGACGACCTCCTGCATGTCGGGGTCGTAGGTGATGGCGTCGAAGTCGGCTTCGTAGTAGACGCCGGGGCGGTTGGGCAACACGGTGCCCTCGCCGATGTCGTTGACGTTCACGACACTGACGACGCTCCCCACGTCTTCGTCCATCCGTCCTTCCAGTTTGTCCTGCAACAGTCGCTTGACCCGCTCGGGCGTCACGTCGCCCAAGTGTCGGGGTGGGACTTCGACTGTATCTTTGAGTCGTACCCGTTTGTACATAGTTTCGTTAAGGTTCCGTGATTGCCAGTGTGGCGTGCCCCCGGATGCCGACGACGGGAATCCCGCAGTCGAGCACCCGGTCACGGAGGGGCTTGTCGTTCGTGACGACGTAGTCGACTTCGCCCGATTCGGCGAGTTCGACAACTGCGTCGTCGGCGTACGATTCGTCCGTCTCGACCGCCCGGCACCGGTTCGCCAGGTCCGCACCCACACTCGCCGCGACGCCCTCGGTCCCGCCGCCCGTCGAGAGCTTCTCCAGCTCGTCGAGGACGGCCGTGGGGACCACGAGGTCCGCGTCGGCCGCGAGAAGCCGGTCGAGTTCGTCGAACACGCGAACGTTGAGTTCGACCGGCATCATGAGTGCGTTCGTGTCCATGACGACTACGGTGGCGGTCACGTCACTTGAGCGTCCCGATACCGATGAGACGCCATCGAGCGCCCACGCGGCGGTTGATGGCAATCTTCGCACCTTCCTCGGCGCAGACGGGTCGCTTGAGCGAAACTTCGGCTTCACCGCTGCGCGCACTCGTCACCGCGCCAACGGTGGTCGCGGTGCCGACGGTGAGCATCAGCGGTTCGCCGGTGGATATCTCCTCGATACCCTCGTCTCCGTTGCCACCGACGACGCGTTCGAGCAGTTCCACGTCCATCGTGAACCGTTCGCGCGTCGGCGGGAGCGTGCCGGGTTCGCCGGCGACCTGCCCTGCGAGGGCGTCGCCTTTCGTGAAGCTCGGGTCGAGACCGGTCCCGACACCGCAGAGCCCGCCGGGGCGGACTTCGTCGACCATGTTGCCGCCCGCCTGAAGCGAGCGAATCTCGGTCGTGATGGAGCGCCATTCGGTCTGGCCTTCCTCTTCGACTTCGCGGCCGGGGCGAAGTTCGAGTTCGTCGCCTTCTTCGAGCTTTCCGGCGACGACGCTGCCGCCGACAACGCCGCCCATGAGACCGTCCCAGGTCGTCCCCGGACGGTTGATGTCGAAACTGCGCGCGACGTACATTTGACTGTCTTCAGTCTCGTCGCGTTCGGGCGTCGGAATCTCCGCTTCGATAGTCTCGATGAGCAGATCGAGGTTGACCTCTTGCTGTGCGCTGATGGGCACGATTGGGGCGTCTTCGGCCACCGTCCCCTCTACGAACTCCTTGATTTGTTCGTAGTTGTCGAGGGCACGCTCGCGGTCGACGAGGTCGACTTTGTTCTGCGCGATGACGATGTTCTCGATACCGATGATATCGAGCGCCATCAGGTGCTCGGCCGTCTGGGCCTGCGGCACGTCCTCGGTCGCGCTCACGAGCAGGATGGCACCGTCCATGATGGCGGCACCAGAGAGCATCGTCGCCATGAGCGTCTCGTGACCGGGCGCGTCGACGAACGAAACGGTACGAAGAACGTCCGTCTCGTCACCGTCTTCGGTCTCTTCTTCGACTGTGTAGCACTCCGGCGCATCGGCGCCGGGAATCTGACGGAACGTCGCGTCGGCGTATCCGAGTCGGATGGAGATACCGCGCTTCATCTCTTCCGAGTGTTGGTCCGTCCACGACCCAGACAACGCTTGGACGAGCGTCGTCTTTCCGTGGTCGACGTGACCGACGAGTCCGATGTTCACCTCCGGTTGTTGTGGGTTTTTCGTCACCATTGACCTCCTGAGAGTAATCTTGCGTGAACTTGGCTCCGAACGACTGATAAAGGTGCTGTTCTCGGGGCGGCAACGCTGCCGCTACGTCGGCCGGTCACACACCACGAAGTGCCGTTTATCGGTGTCTCACGGCGATGCCCCGCGACCGAGGCTGACTCTCGCGACTCGATGCTCCGCGACCGAGGCTGACTCTCGCGACTCGATGCTCCGTGACTGAGGCTGACCTTCGAGACGCGGTCGGTCCGAAACGAATCTCCAGGTGCGTACAAAATTGGTCTTCGTTCGGCGTTACTCGACCGCTTTGATGATACTTCGGAGTTCTTCCCGGTAGGCGTCCGGCGTGAGTCCGAGGTCGATGTCGACCGACACCGAAATGGCGTCGGTCGGTTCCTTGGTGACGTCGAGTTCGAAGTTCTCACCCGGATACGCCCCGCCCGCGACGAGGACCGTCCCATCGTGTTCCCAGACGGCGAGCAGCCCACTAACGTCGACTTCGCGCCCTTCGATTTCGAATTTTTTCTCCTCGGTAAACGGGAAGGTGATGCTCTCGAACGGGATGGTGGCCGCGTACTCGGTCACGCGCGCCGAATCGCCGGTGTCGACCGTCATCGACCCCGTCCCCGATTGCTCGACGTTCGTGACCCCGACGTCTTTCAGTTGTGCTTCGTACTGTGTCCGTGCCTGCGTCTCAATCTGGTCGACGACCGTCCCGCGAGCCGCTTTGGGGATGTTCGAGAGGCTCGGTTCGAGCGTTACGCGCGTGGCGAAAAACAGGAAAAACTGCCCTTCGGCCTGCCCGAGCGTCTGTTCTTTTATCTCGGCCGCCAGTGCCGTGTCCTCGTACACGAGCGTCTCGAATGCGGCGGAGACGCTCACCGGCCCGACCGACTGCTCGAAGGCCGGGTCGAGTGTCTGGCCACCGATGTGCTCCCAGCCGCCCGATTCGAGCATCGCCTTCGGTACTTTCGGAGGTGCCCGCCCGGCGCTCGCGGTGGTTCCGGAAGTACACCCGGCGAGGCCGGCAAGTCCCGCACTAGCCGCAACCCCAAGGTACGTTCGCCGTCCGATTCTGTCGGCTCCGTCGTCTTTCCCCTTCATCGGTCGATGTTGCCGCGTTCTCTCCCAAATAGCTATCTCCCCGAAAATCAAATACGAGAACACACCTCCTCTCGGTCGAGATTTCTGAAAGCGAGACTTTTGCCGTTCGCCTCCCGAATTCGTATGTGCCCGCTCCGGTGTCGTCGCCTTCGGAGTTCGCCTTCGAACTGGCGCTGTGTTCGCATCTCGAACAGACGACGGACTGGCTCCCTGCCCGGCAACTCGGCGCTGCCGTCGCCTCGCCGGGGAGCCGGATTATCGACATCTGCGCCGTCGTTCCGGGCCCAGCGTTCACCGACCGAACTCGTATTACCGACCGTGATATCCCCGCGACAGCCATCGAGAGCGACGTCGGAGTCGGACGCGCCGTCTTCTGGCGCGACGCCTTCGATTGCCCCCCTGCCCGCGCCCGTCGCGCCACCGACCGCGCCGTCGAAGTCGGGTTCTTCGAGTCCGAGCATCGCCGTAGTCGGGAGTACGTCCGCCGCGCGACTCGCTATCCCGGCGATTGGTTCTCCCGCCTCGTCGGTATCGAGAACAAACCCGACCTCGGCGAACCGGGCGACCTCCTCCGGCAACTCCGACTCGACGTGAGCCTCGCACTTTTCGACGAGGTCGTTCTCGCCACTGAGAGTTACGTCACGGGCGCGCACCTGAACCGAATTCCCGACCAAGTCGGTGTCTGGCGATTCGACCCCGAAACCGGCGAGCGCGAAGTCGTCCGCGACGCCGAACCGCTCACCGCCGATGCGACCGGTGTCGAACCAGTCGAATACCACTCACTTCACACAGATGTCGCCCTCGTGCCGCCCGCCGACAAGCGAACCGCTCGGCTCCGACTCGCCGAGCGCGCCTACGGCAAAGGGTGGCGAGGATACGACTTACCGGCGTGCACTCACGCCGGCGTCGACGCCGACGGTCGCCCCGTCTGCGAACACTTCGGTCGCGTGGTCGACCCCGGTTCGGAGTGCGGAACCGAGTGTACCGCATTCGAACCGGCCGACCCGCCGGAACTCGACCGCGCGGAACTTCGCGAGGCTCGAACCGGCTGGGTTGCAGACCCAACCGGCATCACTCGGCGACAGTCGGGTTTGGACCGGTTTTGGTGACTGCTCTCTCGTGTCCTTATTTGTTCACGGTTTCGAGATGATACGACGCCTCTGTCGGATGCGGCCGATATCCTGTCACGTCTGCGCGCGTCCCGACGACGTTCGTGTAGTACGTCAGCCACCCAATCGGCACGTCGCGTTGAAGTATCGCCTGTACGTCGTCGTATATCTGCTTGCGCTCCTCGTACTTCGGCGTCCTTCGCCCCTGTTCGAGGAGCGCATCGACTTCGGGGTTTTCGTAGCCGCTGAACATTGTCGCCTCACTGGAGTGTACGAAATCCGTCAACCGATCAGGGTCGGGATACCACAGGACCGAGTTCGACCACAGCACCATCCCGAACGCTTCGGAATTTGCCCGCTCTCTAATCGTTGCTGGCTCCATCGTCAGAATGGAGACGTCGAAGCCGACCTCGCCTAATTTCGCCTGGAGAACCTGCGCGAGAGGGGAAAGAAGCGGCCGAGATTCGTACGTCCAGATATCAACGTCGAGCGGGACACCGTCCCGTTGGCGTGTCCCATCCACCATTCGCCAGCCAGCCTCCGTGAGGAGTTCGCCCGCTTTTTCCGGCGCGTACTCGTATGGTTCGAGGTCGTCGTTCGCCCACGAGGTCATCTCGGGTGGGAACGGGCCGGTCGCCGCCGACCCGAGCCCTTCGAGAATCGATTCCACAAGCGCTTGCCCATCGATGGCGTGCATGACCGCCTGCCGAACACGTCGGTCGTCAAACGGTTCCGAGGTCGTATCGAAGACCAGGTACCGCGAGCGAGGAATCTCGTAGGTGTACGCCTTCAGATTCTCTGTCTGCTGTATCTGCTCAACCGTGTGATTCGGCAAAATCCGTGCCATATCGAGCTCGTCGTTTTGGAGCTTGAGACGGCGTGTCTGTGAATCAGCGACTCCTTCGTAGACCAAGCGGTCTATCTTGGGTGAGGGGCCGTGATAGTCCCCATTCGCAGTCGCCGTGATGCTCATCCCCGGCTCCCAAGACGCAAACTGGAACGGACCGGTTCCGACTGGCTTGGTAACGTCTCCGTCCGAGTTGACGGAACTCGACGCGATGATACTGGTTCTCCCACGAGTCAAGTGCGCCGGGAGCGGGGCAAAGGGGCCGTCTGTGGTGATAGACACTGTCTGTTCATCCAGCGCCGATACCGACTCGATAGGCAGCGCCGCCAGCGCGTTCGAGTCGAACGCCCGCTTCAACGAAAAGACGACTGCATCCGCGGTTAACGGCGTTCCGTCGTGAAATTCTACGCCCTCCCTGAGGTCGAACCGCCACGTTTCTCCGTCGTCCGCCAGTTCCCACGACGTCGCCAGACCAGCGGTAATTGACGTGTCGTAATCGACCGTCAGAAGCGGCTCGATGACGCTGATTCGACGCCACAACCAGCCGTTAATAATCGGGTCGAGCGCGTCAGGCGTCCACGGCGAACCGACGCGGAACGTCACCGTATCGTCTGCCGACTGACCCGTGTCTCGCTGTCCGTGGTCAGATTCTCCGATACACCCCGCAATTCCTCCGATTCCAGCGGCTACCCCCTGTAGTACTCGTCGACGACTGGGTCCGACTTTTGCGATACTTGCTCGACCCGGATTCTCTCTCATATACAAGCGAGATTTAATTATGACAAATAAGGTTGCCTAATCTGTCTGCGGGCGACCAACAGACCGGTACGGCGCTAAATTCAAAGAAGCTGTTACTGCGCGAGCACAAATTTCCGCACCGCTGGTCACTCGGCTTCGGCGCGTCTGTCCATGTAGTTCCAGTACGCGATGAGCGGAACTGCGAAGATAACGACGACGACGAAATGGAGTGCTGATACGAGCAAATCGACTCCTCCCGTCTCGAAGTAGGTCGTGAGAAGGTCAATCACGGCGGCGAGACCGCCCACGAGGAGAAAATACTTGAACGCGTTGTCCTCCACAATCGCTCGGAGACTCACGCGTCACCCTCCGGTGGCTCCGACAGCATCCAGAGACTCGCCGCACCGAGACAGACCGAGAGGACGAACAGAATCGCGAGTTGCGTCTCTGTGGGCGGTCGGGGGGACAAGAGCGTGTACCCGACGGTACCCACGATTCCGAGCGAAACGACAGACGAAATTCCTCGGGAGGTTCGCAGGGAAGGGACCATACCAACGCTCCCCCCGCGACCGTGAAAAAACTATTACAATTCGTACACTTCGCCGTCGACGGCTAGCGGGTCTTCGAAGGCCTCTTCGGGCGGGTAGTAGTGCGCGACGTGGACGAGTCGGGTCACGTCGGCGTCGAGGTCTTCGCCGAGTGCGATGGCTCCCTCGCGGGTCATATGCTTCGTGCCGAACGTCCGCGCAACACCGTCTTCGTCGTAATCGTCGCCGCCGATTGGGTGATACTCGCAGACCGACGCGGGGACGATGGCCTCCGCGAGGAGGAGGTCCGGGCCGCGGAGTACGTCGCGGGATTCCGCCGGAATCGCGTACGTCGAATCGCCCGACAGCGAGAGCTTCGCCCCGGTTTCCGGGTCCTCGATGGCGACGCCGTAGCAGACGAGCGGCGGATGGACGACCGGGACAAACGTCACGTCGAACCCGCAGGCGCGGAACGACTCGAAGGGCGTCTGGTCTTCGACCGCGATTCGGTCGAGGTAGTCGAACTTCGAGCGAATCGTGTCGGCGACGCTTTCGCCCGTGACCGGGTCGACTTCGTCTGTGGCGTGGACGTCAAGGTCGTCGAGTAGGCGGTAGACGTTCCCGAGACCGTCTAAGTGGTCGAAGTGAATGTGGGTCACGAGCGCTTCGTCGGGGAGCGGCACCTCCTGTGTGAGAAACTGGTGGCGAAAGTCGGGACTGAAGTCCACGAGCAGCGACTCGTCGGTTCGCTCGTTTTCGACGTGGACCGAAAAGCGTGTCCGCTCGATACCCCGCTCGTGGGCCTCGCGGCAAGTGTCGCAGTCGCAGCCGACGGTCGGCGTCCCGGTCGTGTCGCCGGTGCCGAGGAGGGTCACGCGCATCGATTCAGAGAAGGGAGATGGTGCGGCTTAAACGTGGCCGACGGCGGTGAGTCACTCTTCTTGTATCACCCAGTCGTCGACCCAGACTTCGGAGGTTCGTTCGGCGGGCTCTGCACCGTCTAGGTTCACCGTCCCAGTTGCACTTCGTGGCGTCGTCGCGACGAGTTCGTCGAATGGGATAGTAGGCTGGCTCACGACACTCCCCGAACGTGAGAGAACTGTCTGATGCAGAATAGTGATTGTAGCACTCCCCGTGTTTCGCCCGCGGACACTGGCAACAATTGAGTCGAGGTTCGATTCCCCGAGTGCTTGGTAGAGGGCAGTCATCACCGCTTGTCTTGCTACGCTGGCACACTCGGATGTCGCCCAGTCGTCGAACGAAATAGTGTCATACACCGGCGCGCGCGTCTCGTTGCCCGTACTCGACCGGTAGGCGGCGACGTACCGAACTTCGTCCTCTTCTTCGAGGTACTCGTATCCATCGTTCTCGGTGAACTTCTGACTGGCCGAGACGGGGGCGGCTTCGCCGCGAACCTTCTCATATGTGGGAGCAACTGCAGGTGTCTGTTCGCTCGTTGGCTCGGCGGTTGTGGGCGAACGCTGTGCTGTCGTCTTCACCGTCGTCCGCGAAGTCGTCGTCTCGGTGGCTGGTTTTTCTGCACCACGTTCGTCTGTAAGACAGCCGCCGAACGAGAACAGTCCAGTCGCCCCAAGCGCCTGAACGAACCGCCGTCTGCTGGAAGGCATCGGCTCGACGTGCACTGACAACTGGTGAAAACTTTCTCAGAAAAGAGCGCAGTTACTGCGCCGTGCCGGCGTCTTTCTGCGTCTCGCCTTCGTGTTCGTCCGCGTGGTCGTGGTCGTCGTGGCCGTGGTCGTGCCCATCTCCCGACCCGGCGACGAGTTCCGACGAATCCGACATCATGTCGAGGTTCTTCAGGTTGTCCCGCTCTTCGAAGTCGGCGACGGCTTCCAGCAGGTCGTCCTGCTTGAGTTCCATTCGCTCTTCGGTGAGTGCTTCGAGGACGGCCTCGCGGAGCACGAGTCGCAGGTCGGACCCGGTAAGGCCTTGGGTTACTTCGGCGATGGCCTCGGGGTCGAACTCGTTGATGTCCATCCGGTTCGTGATGACGCGCAGGATGTCGGCGCGCATGCCGTGGTCCGGCTTGGGGAAGTTGACGATTTCGTCGAAGCGCCGCCACGCCGCCGAATCGAGTTGGTCGGGGTGGTTCGTCGCCCCGATGAGGATGACCTCGTCGCGAATCAGCGAGATGTCGTCGATGCTCTTGAGGAGCGTGTTGACGGCGCGCTTGAGCGCGGCGTGTTCGTCCGACCGGCGCGTCTTTGCGACCGAGTCGAACTCGTCGATAAAGAGGATACACGGCGAGAGTCGCTTTGCGACCTCGAAGGTCTTCTCGACGTTCTTGGCCGTCTCACCGAGGTACTGGCTCGTAATCATCGAGAGTTTCACCTCGACGAAGGGAAGACCGAGTTCGTGGGCGAGCGCCCGCGACACGGTCGTCTTCCCCGTCCCCGGCGGGCCGACGAAGAGAATCTTCCCGATTTCGCGAAGGCCAATCTGCGCGAGGTACTCGCGGTGCTCGATAGCCTTCATGAGTTTGTGAATTTCGCCTTCCTGGTCCGTCGTGAGCACGAGGTCGTCGAGAGTCATCTCTATCTCCTCGGGTGCGCGGACCTGCACGAGGTCGAGCATCTCGGCGTCGTCCTCGTCGTCGAAGTACTCGTCGAGGAGGCTGTCGATCCAGACCCGGTCGGCGTGAATCGGTCGCGTTTGCTCTCTCGCTTCTTCGTGGGTTACGTCCACGTCGTCGTGTCCTTCGACCGCCTTCGCGATAGTCGGGTTCGTCACCAACCGGTCGTAGTTGGCACGGTTGACAAACCACTCCAGCGCCATCTCGGGTTGCGTCAGAGAGAGGCGGCCGGAGAAGTCCTCACGTTGGGTGAACATGAGGTCCGAAATCGCGTCCCATGGGTGTTCGACTCCTGTCGCCTTCCGCGCGATGGAATCGGTCACCACGAGCGGTCGCTCGATGCCGCCCGCCGACGAATCGTCTTCGTCGTCTCCGGTGTCCGCCCAGAAGACGCGCCGATACCGCGGGGGAAGGTCGTTCTCGTCAAGCGTTCGGTCGTCGGTGTAGAGGTGAGCCGTCAGCAGAAACTCGACAACCTCGAGCGCCCGTTCACTCATCCCCCCGAAATTGCCGGGGCAGACGCATAAGAGCGTCGGAGCGCGCGTGACCAAGAGAAACCTTCTCACCGCGCGCTCCGGGTATACAGGGACGCCCCGGTGGACCGCACGACGAATTAATTCCGAAAAACATTTTCAAATAAATATCTAAAAACACCGGGATTACGCGACTATATTCTTAGTATACGTTTGTAGATTGCACGATATGGGGGAATTGGGCGGAATAATTTGATTTATTAAACGATTGGTATTTTATGTTCTCCTTTCACCAGTATGAGCCAAGATAGTGAAATGATGTGTTCATCATACATGGAAAAATTGCACAAATGCCCCGGAATCTCCGATTCTTGTCGGTGGTGAACCACGTGACGAAACAAGTCCCGACGACCTGTATGCGCTGTGCTGTGGGGTGTGGTCACGTTCACCTTGGGTCCGAAAACGCGTACGGTCTCGAAACAGTTCGTGGCGACCCCTCACATCCGGTAAACAACGGACTGGCGTGCGGTCGTGGCATCCGCGAGTCGGCAGACCCTGCTGGCGAGTGGCTTACTCGGCCGCTCGTCCGGGAGGACGGCGAACTGGTACAGACCTCGTGGTCGGACGCGATGGCCCGTGTCGGCGCTACCATCCGAACAGCGGTGGCGACCGACCCGGACGAGGTCGCGGTTCTGGGAAGCGGCCAGCAGACGAACGAGGCCGCGTACGCGCTCGGCAAACTCGCTCGTGCCGGCATTGGGACCCGAAACTACGACGCGAACACGACACTCTGCATGGCGAGCGCAGTCACAGCGTACTATCGGGCGTTCGGGAGCGATGCGCCCCCACCGACGTACGACGATATCCCGAACGCCGAGACACACCTCGTCTGGGGTGCGAACCCCGCAGTTGCCCATCCTGTCATGTTCCGTTGGATACGGCAGTCGGCGACAGACGGTCGACTCGTCGTGGTCGACCCCGTCGAGACGAAGACTGCGGCGGTCGCAGACGACCACGTCTCTGTCGCGCCCGGCGGTGACCTCGCGCTGGCCCGCGCCATCCTCCGGCACCTCGTCGATACCGACCAAATCGACGAGTCGTTCGTCCGCTCGAACACCGAGGGGTTCGACGACGTCGTCTCTGCACTCCCGTCGGTCACGGACGCGGCGGCCCGCGCTGGCGTCTCGCTCGACACAGTCGAGGAACTGGCTGCACTGCTCGACGCGCCGACGCTCATCTACTGGGGGATGGGTGTGAATCAGAGCGTCCGCGGTACCGCAACCGCCGGTGCGCTCGTGAATCTTTGTCTCGCGTCGGGTAACCTCGGTCCGGGAACCGGTCCGTTCTCGCTCACCGGTCAAGCGAACTCGATGGGGACGCGAGTCTGTTCCTCGAAAGGAACGTGGTCCGGTCACCGACCGTTCGAACATCCCGACCACCGCCGAGCGGTCGCCGAGGCGTGGGACGTTCCTGTCTCTCGACTCCCCGACGACAGCGGACCGGGTCCGGTGGGCATCCTCGACTCGTCGCCATCCGTGGTCTGGACTGTTGCGACGAACCCACTCGCCGGGTTCCCGGATGCGACGGCTGCTCGCGAGGTTCTCCGCGACTCGTTCCTCGTGGTGCAAGACGCCTTCCGGTCGGATACGGTTGAACTCGCCGATGTAGTGCTTCCGGCCGCGACGTGGGGCGAGTCCGAGGGGACGGCGATGAACATGGAGCGGACGGTCTCGCGCATCCGCGCGGCCACAGAGACGCCTCCCGGCGTCCGACAGGACCTCGACATTATTGCCGATGTGGCCGCTCGGGTTGCCCCCGGTCTCCTCCCTCGGCCACCCGTCTCCCCCAGCGCGATATTCGACGAGTTCGCCGCGCTCACGGAGGGAACCGACGCTGACTGTTCCGGCATCTCGTACACCCGGCTCGACGGCGAGCGTGCCGTCCGCTGGCCCGCTCCGGAACCGAACAGTGACGCGGGCTACCGGTACTACGACCCCAGCACTTCGCGCTGGACGTTCCCGACGCCATCGGGGAAAGCTCGATTCAGCACACTCGATGGGGAACCGCTGCCCGAGCCGGTTGACGGCGACTACCCGCTGACGCTTACGACCGGCCGCGAGGCCGACGGGTACAACACCGGCGTTCGCTCACGGAGCGACACGCCGGAAGAGCCGGTTGCCCGCGTCAACCCCGAGACCGTCGACACGTATCACGACGCAGTCGCCGACACGGACGGCGAGCTTCGAACTACCGTTGTCTCGCGTCGCGCGTCCGTTTCCGTGACGCTCGACCGCGACGACGCTGTCCCGCCAGGACTCGTCTGGCTTTCGATTCACCACCCAATGACCAACCAACTCACCAGCCCCGCAGTCGACCCGCAGTCGAACGAACCGAACTTCAAACAGTGTGCGGTCCGCTTTGTGCATCCCGATGCACCCGCCAAAGCTGACTTTCTCGCGGCGGAGGTGAGCGACTGATGGGTCTCGTCAAGATGACTCGGTGGCGGACGCTCGTCCTCGCCACCGCGGCGTTCAACCTCTCGTTTCTCATCTGGTTCTCGTTCGCCCCGTTCACGGGGCAAATCGCCGCGGAGTTCGGACTCTCGCTCACCGACCTCGGCATTCTCGCCAGCGCCGCCATCTGGTCGGCACCGCCGGGGCGTATTCTCACTGGCTGGCTCTCGGACCGCTTCGGCGCTTCGACGGTGTTCGGTATCGTCCTCGCCTACGTCGGCATATTCAGCATGGCCAGCGCGTTCGCGACCTCGTACGAGGTGTTCTTCGTCGAACGGGTCGTCGTCGCCTCGGCGGGTATCACCTTCGTCGTCGGTATCCAGCACGTCTCCCAGTGGTTCCCCGAGGAGGAACTCGGGACTGCCGAGGGCATCTACGCGGGTATCGGCAATGCCGGTGCCGCGGGGGGTGCGCTCATCCTCCCGCGGGCGTTCGGGAACTGGAGCGGCCCGCTGTTTTCGACCGGGTGGCGCGCGGCGTTCTTCTACACCGGTGTCGTCGCCATCCTGATGGCCATCGTCTACGTCGTTTTCGGACAGGACGCCGCCACGAAAGCCCGTGCAGCGGCCACCAGCGAGTCGGCGACGCTCTCGACGTGGGTCCACACAGCGACCCGCTACGGCGTCGTCGCGCTCGCACTCGGCTACGTGATGAGCTTCGGGCTCGAAATCTCGATGAACGGCTGGCTTCCGACGTACTTCCGCGAAGGATTCGGTTCGAACCTCGTCATCGCCAGCACCTTCGCGGCGACGTTCTCGCTCGCTGCCGGGTTGCTTCGGCCAATCGGCGGCTACGTCTCCGACCGCCTCGTTCGCGACCAGCGCGACATTCTCCCGTTCTTCGCGGGTCGCTACCGGGAGCAGTGGACTGTCCTCTGCATGACGTTCATCGTCGTCTCGATGACCGGACTCACCTTCGCAGGGCAGACTGGAAACGTCCTCCTGACCGTCGCAGCTGGCTTCCTCGTCGGGATGAGTTGCGCGTTCACGGAGGGTGCGATATTCGCGCAAGTCCCTGCCATGTTCCCGAACCGGTCGGGCGCTGCCGCCGGTATCGTGGGCGGAATCGGAACCTTCGGCGGCATCGGATTCCCGCTCGTCTACTCGTTCGCCGCCGCGGAAGGGATGATTCACACGGGCTACGTCATCGTGGCGGCGCTCATGATTCCGATACTCGCGTTGAACGCGTTCATCTCGCGTCCGCATATCGCGAGTCGCGCCCACGTGGACGGCTTCTTCGACGGGAGTCGCTTCGAGTCCAGTCAGAGCGACGACTGAACAATGGCCGAACAGTCCTCCCGCAACCTCGACACGGGCCGCGCCGGCATCATCCTCGCGGGTGGTCGGTCAAGAAGGTTCGACGGCATCGACAAGGCGACTGCACCGGTCGGCGGACGACCGATGATTCACCGTGTTGCGGCATCTCTCGACCCCGCCGTCGACGAACTCGTCATCAACTGCCGCGCCGACCAACGAGACACGTTTGCCGCCGCACTGTCGGACTTCGATGTCCGGTTCGCGGAGGACTCTCACCCAGACCATGGTCCCGTCTTCGGCCTCAGGACCGCAGTACGAGCTTCGAACGCCGAGTACGCGGCCATTCTCCCGTGTGACATGCCGCTCGTCCCGACCGGCTTTATCTCGCACCTCTTCGGCCGAGTTCAGGGCGGAACTGGCGTGATTCCGTCTGTCTCCGAGACTCCCGTCCCGCTACCCTCGGTCGTTCACTGTCGCGCCGGGGAAGTCGCCTGTACCGAGACGATTCGGGCGGGAAGCGACCGACTCAAGGATGTGATGTCCACGCTCGGTGTGAACGTCTTGGACGGGCGCGAAGTGCAGGCACACGCCGGTTTAGACGCGTTCTCCAACGTGAATACTATCGACGACCTGCGCGCGCTCTCCTCCCGGCGCTGATTGCTCCCTCGTAGAATGGTAATGATTGTCCACGAACTTGAGTTCTGATTGTGAAGAAAAAGAACCAATACTTGGTCAGAATACAACCTTATATTCGGAATATATGGTTATAAATTGGAAAATATTCTGAAATTGAGGTCATTTGTGTGTTTTGACAACGAGTAGTATTATGTATCGTTGTCTGCAGTGTTATCACGTAACATGACTGTGTTCGGAATTAGATGCGCTCGATTAGTGGACGAATGCCCACTGGTGGTCGGCCATGGCGAGTAAGAAGGAACAGTGGAAATCGGACCTCTACGGCGACGCGGTTCGCGACGAACTGGAGGCGTTCGCCGAGGAGGGCTTCGAGTCGATTCCGGAAGACGAGCGTGACAAGTGGTTCACTCGCTTCAAGTTCTGGGGTGTCTTCCAGCAGCGGACGGGTCAGGAGTCGTACTTCATGATGCGGCTGACGAACGCGAACGGCGTTCTCGAACCCGGACAACTCCGGACGATTGCCGAGGTGGCACGCGACTATGCCACCGGCCCCGTCGACAACCCCGAGTTCGGAAACGGGTGGGTGGACTTGACGACGCGCCAGTCGATTCAGCTCCACTGGCTCGAACTCGAAGATATCCCCGAAATCTGGGAGCAGCTGGAATCCGTCGGTGTGACCTCACGGTCCGCCGGTGGCGACACGATGCGGAACATCACCGGCTGTCCGGTCGCCGGAAAGGACACCCACGAACTGGTCGAATCGAAACCACTTCTCGACCGGTTCCAGTCGGAACTCCGCGAGGACGACGCGCTGTCGAACATGCCTCGAAAGTTCAACATCAGCGTCACCGGCTGTCGGGAGGGTTGCGCACAGGACTCGATAAACGACATCGGACTGGAACCCGCCCGGAAAGAGGTCGACGGAGAGGTTATCACGGGCTTCAACGTCCGCGTCGGTGGTGGTCTCGGCTCTCGAAAACCGCGCGTTGCACGCAGCCTCGACGTGTTCGTCGCCGACGAAGAGCGTGCTTACGAGGTGGTTCGCGGATTCGTCGAACTCTACCACGACCACGGGAACCGGGACGTTCGCGCCCGCGCCCGCAGTCGATTCTTCGTCGACGACTGGGGAACGGAAAAGATACGCGACCGACTCGAATCGGAGTACCTCGACTTCGAACTCCAGTCGGCAGGAGAGGACATCCGCGACGAGTACACCTACAATGCGGGTCGACCGCAGTCGGCAGGCAAGTCCGACCACGTCGGCGTTCACGAGCAATCTGACGGTCGGTATTACGTCGGACTCAGCGTCGCGGTCGGCCGACTTACTGCGGCGGACGCGCTCGAACTAGCCGACCTCGCCGATAAGTACGGTTCTGGCAAGATACGACTCACTCGCCGACAGAATCCAATCGTGATGGACGTTCCGGCAGGTGCTCTCGACGACTTGCTTGCCGAACCGCTCCTCTCGAAGCACACGCCGGAGCCGAACCCGTTCCAGCGCGGGACCGTCGCCTGTACCGGGACGGAGTTCTGTTCACTCGCGCTCACCGAGACGAAGGCGCGGACGGCCCGGATGCTTCGCTGGCTCAGAGACAATGTCGAGGTTCCCGACGACGTCCACCAGTTGAAGATTCACTATTCGGGCTGTACCGCCGACTGTGGACAGGCGAACACGGCCGATATCGGCCTGTTCGGGATGCGCGCGCAGAAAGACGGCGAGATGGTCGAGGCGATGGATATCGGCGTCGGCGGCGGTATCGGTGACGAACCTTCCTTCGTCGAGTGGATTCACCAGCGCGTTCCCGCGGACGAGGTTCCCGGGGCCATCGCATCGTTAGTCGAGGCGTTCGCCGCCCACCGAACCGCCGGACAGACGTTCCGGCAGTGGGTCGAAGCCGAAGGACCCGACGCCGTCGCCGAGTACTGCGAACCCATTGAGACGGACTTCGAAGCCCCCTACATGCACGACGCGAAGCAGTCTTGGTACCCCTTCGCCGACGAGGACGAACCCCCGAAGACGGAGCAACCGATGACGAGTGATTGAGTATGTCGGATGACTATTTCGACCTCGGAGATACGGTCCGTGAACACGCCTCCGCCGATGTCGCACCTGAGCTGTTCCCGGTGAGTACGGTCGATTCGGACTCGGCTTCTGCGGACGAATCAGGACACGCTGTCGAACCCGATTAACGGGAGCCGACTTCGTTCGACCCGCTTTTCCCGCTTTCCTCGATTTTTTCTGCTTTTCACGTACTGCTCCCAAAACAACTCTTTACGACGTATTATGGGTTCTAAACTATTTATGGTGTTTGAACCCCGATAGTGTGTCATGCCAGAACCAGTCATCGCAGCAGCATATCGAACGCCGTTCGGGAAGGCGGGCGGCGTCTTCGAAGACGTTCGAAGCGAAGACCTCTCGGTCGCGCTCATCGACCACATCCTCGACGAACACGATGTCGAGGCTGACGACGTGGAAGACCTGATGTGGGGTGTCGCCCAGCAGCGAGCCGAACAGGACAACAACGTCGCTCGCGTCATCGCGCTTCTCTCGAAACTCGGCGAGGGGACGCCCGGGACGAGCATCAACCGCTGGTGCGCCTCGTCCATGCAGGCGATTATCTCGGCGTCCGACGCCATCGCCGCGGGCAACCGCGAGTGCATCATCGCCGGTGGCGTCGAGAGCATGTCTCGCGTCCCGATGGACGGCGACTCCTACCAGCACCTCCACCCCGGACTGAGCGAGCAGTACAACGTCTTCCAACTCCAGATGGGGATGACCGCCGAGAAGGTCGCAGAGCAACACGAAGTCTCCCGCGAGGACCAGGACGCCTTCGCGCTCCGCAGCCACGAGCGAGCTGCCGAGGCAACCGAAACCGGTCGCTTCGACGACGAAATCGTCCCTATCGAGACGGACGACGGCGTCGTCACCGAAGACGAGGGAATTCGCCACGACACCTCGCTGGAAGCGCTCGGCGGCCTTCCGCCGGCGTTCTCCGGCGACGGCTCTGTCACCGCAGGTAACTCCTCGCAGATTACCGACGGTGCGGCCGCCGTTCTCGTCACGAGTCGCGAGTTCGCCGACGAACACGGCCTCGAGGTACTCGCATCTGTCGGCACCAACAACGTCGCTGGTGTCGACCCGACCGTGATGGGTATCGGTCCGGTTCCGGCCACCCGCGGTCTCCTCGAACGCGCCGGAAGCGATATCGAGGACTACGACCTCGTCGAAATCAACGAAGCGTTTGCCAGCCAGTGCGAATACTCCCGTCGCGAACTCGGTATCGACGAGGACAAACTCAACGTCAACGGCGGCGCAATCGCCCTCGGTCACCCGCTCGGTGCCTCCGGTGCGCGCCTCCCCGTGACGCTTATCCACGAAATGATTAAGCGCGACGTGGACCGCGGTCTCGCCTCGCTCTGTGTCGGGTTCGGTCAGGGTGCGGCAATAGAGTTCAGCCGGTAAGGCCTCTCTAAGCGGTTTTTGGTCCAGATTTTTGCGGGATGAGCGTGAGCGAATCCCGGAAAAAGGTGGCAGCGGTGCGGCAATAGAGTTCAGCCGGTAAGGCCTCTTTACCCTGATTTTAGACTGCCAGAACTGCCACGCAGCGACCGCTCACGACGACTCAGTATCCGACGAGCTAAACGAGATAACCGACGTTTCGAGGGCCAGTCCCGCGAGGAATACGACCACCCCGGCCGTGGCGAGAAAGCCCGCTGCATCGGTGTTGGCCGGTTCCAGTTTGAAAAACAGCGACAGCAACACGAGGTGGGCGCTCGTGACGAACGTGAGCTTCGCGTTTCGTTTCATAGCTGGGCATACATTTCAGCCCAACTGTATATGGACCGTCGCTTCAGTCGTCCGCCGGTGCCGCCCCACTTGTCCCACCCACTGCCGACTCCGGAACCACTCCATCGTCGCTCCACCCGCGAATCTCGTAGTATTCTGACAGTGCGTGTTCGAATCCGGGGAGGTCGTACGGGAGCCTATCGTCGTCACGGTCGAAGCCGCGCTGGTTGTTGAAGTGGCGTTCGAGGGTGACGATGCGATTTCCGACGTCCTGAAGGCGGTCGTAGGTCGTGTCCAACAGCGTGGCCAGCGTCTCCTCGTCGAGGAAGTCCCGCGAGAACTTACAGACGACGCCGCTGTCGAGGACGGCGTTGTGATTTTCTTTCTTCACGAGGAGTTCGGGCTTGCCGTCGAGACCGTGCGGTTCGACCGCTTTCGACTTCTCCACGTAGGGGTACTCCAGCGCGTAGAACGAGGCGTACATGTGGTCCGCGCCGCGGTTCGCCGTGGCGAAGGAGAGACCCTGTCCGTGGAGATGGCGACCGTCGTGGGCCGGGAAGTCCATGCCTTTGACCGTCCAATCGTGGACGCCGAGTTCCTCGTGTGCGCGGTGGGTCCCTTCCGCGAGCAGGTCGCCGATGCCCTCGCGGTAGCCGATTTGCTCGACGAGTTCGTGAATCAGGTCGACGTTGCCGAACTCGTCTTCGGCCATCAGGTACGCCGCGATGGTGTCGCCACAGGAGATGGTATCCATGCCGAGGCGGTCACACAGGTCGTTGGATTTCATCACCTCGACGATGTCGTCGACGGCGCAGTTCGACCCGAAGGCCATCATCGTCTCGAACTCCGGCCCCTCGGTTTCGATGTCTGCCGCCTCGTCTTTGGTCGGGAGTTTGCACGCGAAGGCGCACTGCGAGCAGGTCCCTTTCTTGTACTTCTTCGATTCGACGGCGTCGCCGTTGATTCCCTCGACACCCTCGAACTCACGTTCTGAAAAGTACCGCGTCGGCAACGCCTCGACTTCGTTCGCGTAGTCGGTACCGGCGTTCGTTCCCTGTCGCTTCATCGCGTGGTCCGAGGTGGCGGCTTTGCGGTGGACATCCATCGCCTCGCTCGGGAACTCGATTTCGACGTCGGGCGCGTCGTCGCCCTCGAAGGTGACGACTTTGAGGTTCTTCGAACCCATCACAGCCCCGAGACCGCCGCGACCGAACGCCCGCGTTTCGGTCGTCATCACGGCCGCAAAGCGGACTTCGTTTTCGCCCGCCGGTCCGATGCAGATGAGTTGTTCCGCGTCGAGGTCCCACTCCGTGTCTGCGTACTCGGTAACGGCAGGGACCTCTTCCCCTTCCAAGTCCGGGACGGGTTCGAACTCGACGCCATCGGGTCGGACGTGGACCGCAAGGAGTTCGTCGGCCGCGCCGGTGAATTCGACTGCGCCGTAGCCCGTCCCGACGAGGTTCCGCGAGAGAAAACCTCCGGCGTTCGACGAGACAAGCCCGTCGGTTAGCGGTGAGACGCCGGTCAGACTGGTCCGGCCGGTGAAGCTCATCCGAGACTGTTGCATCGGCCCGGCGGCGAGGACCAACCGATTTTCCGGACCGAGTGGAGAGGCGTCGAACGGGACGCGGTCGTAGACGAGTTTCGTCCCGACGCCTCGACCCCCGAGGTACGATTCGAGTACGTCGTCGATGTCGGTCGTCCCGACTGTCCACGCCGTGAGGTCGACCGAGCACAGTGGGCCCTCCGCGTGTCGCATAGTTATGTTTCGGTCACCAGCCGAATAATGATTCGTATGTTCACAATGGACATGGAATTCGACGCCACATTATATAAACCAAATATACTGTGGTCTTTACTGACACCTTCTGTAATATTGTTATCCGTAATGAATGTATATGCTGCTTCCGTCACGTTCATACTGTACAGCCAGAGAATAGCGGACGATGAATCTCACGACGACTGTACTGACGGGGGTTTTCGCGCTGCTCGCGGCCGTTGGCGTCGCGTCGTCGGGCGTTGTTCCGAGTCCCGACCTCGGCGCACCTGTCTGGTACGTACTCGTCGCCATCACCGTCGGCTACTGGACCGTCTTCCTGCGGTGGGCACGGAGCTAAGGTCCGAAAACGAGGGTGGGTACGGTTAGTTCGGGTGGACGAACGTTTCGGCGTTGCGAACGGCGTCCCGCTCACCGATGATGGTGATGCGGTCTCCCTCTTGGAGTGTGAACTCCGCGTTGGGGACGGTCGTGTCGCCGTTTCGGGAGATGAGCGTGATGAGACACCCGTCGGGGAGTTCGGGACCGACCTCGCGGATGGTCCGACCGATGAGTTCCTCAGCCGTGACTTCGACCTCCTGAACGTCGCCGGACCGACCGATTTCGCCCATCCAGTTGGACATCGTCGGTCGCTCGATGTAGTTGTCCATCGCCTGTGCGGTAGCCATGGTCGACGAGATAGTTCGGACACCGAGTTCTTCGAACGCCTCGACGTTGTCGGGGTTGTTCGCCCGCGCGAGGACACTCTCGGGGTCGAACTTCGAGTTCGACAGTTGCGAGACGAGCAGATTCACGTCGTCGTCACCGGTCGCGGCGACCACGACTTTGGCGTTATCCGCCCCCGCCGACCGAAGGACATCCGTGTCGGTTCCATCACCGTGATGGACGGTAAAGCCCTTGTTTCGGGCGGTCTGGACTACTTCCAGGTCCTGTTCGATGAGGACCACGTTCTCTCCACGGTCTGCGAGGCGTTCGGCGAGCGCACGGCCCACCTTTCCGCCTCCGATGATAAGTACACGCATTGGGATGACATCGAGGTATTCTGCAATCTGCCGAGCGAGCCCTGCTTCGAAGACGACGGTCGTGAGGATGACCAAGAAGACCGTCCCGACGAGAATCGAGGCGCTCTGGTTCAGCATGACGGCCTGCTGTGTCGCCCCCTGAGCGGCGAGCTCTGTCGCCTTCTCGCGGAATGCGATGGCGAACAGCGTCGCAACCGACGCGGGGATGATACCGCGCGGGCCGACGAAGCTCATAAAGAGCTTCTCTTCTCTGGTGAATCGGTCGCCTCTCGCCGAGATGAAGACCAGAAGCGGCCGGATGATGAGGGCGACCGCGACGACGACCGCGATGCCGCCGACGCCGAGGCTGAGAAGGTTCTCGAACTCCAGCAACGCCGCGAGGGCGATGAAGACGAACGAGAGGACGAGCAGCGTAATGTCGCCTTTGAACGCCGAAATCTCCTCTTCGTACGGAACCTCGGCGTTCCCGAGCAGGATACCGGCGGTCGCCACGGCGGCGATACCCGCTTCGGTGGCGACGAAGTCGGCGGCCGCGTAGGATACGAGCGCCCCTGCGAGAGTGAGTAGTCGCGCGTTCTGCGGCGCGTTTCCGGGCGAGAGGTCGACGTACCGAAGCACGTAGTACAGCGCCGCCGCGACGATACCCCCGACGACGACGCCGACGCCGAGTCGCTCGGCGAACAGCGTCACGAGCGCGTTGGGACTACTGACGCCTTCGAGGATAGCCTCGAAGATGACGACGGCGACGATGGCAGCCGTCACGTCGTTGACAATCCCTTCGGTGTCGAGTGCCGCCCCGACCCGGTCACGGACGGGGACGACTTCGAGAATCGGGGCAATGACCGTTGGCCCGGTTGCGACGAGCAACGCTCCGACGAGGAACGAGACCGCCCACGGCGCGTCGAGCGCGTAGTGGACGACGACACTCGTTCCGATGAACGAAATTACCGCACCGAGCGTGACGAGGCGGAACGTCGCCGACGGTGCCTCCCGGAGCTTATCGATTCGAAGGTGGAACGCCCCTTCGAACACGATGATAGCGACCGAGAGACCGACGATGGCCTGTAGTGCGTTCCCGAACGAATCGGGAGAGATGACGCCGAGAACCTCGGGGCCGAGTAGGATACCCGACGCGATGAGGAACACGACGCTCGGGACCTGAAACCGGTCCGAAAGCACCTGCGAGACCACGCCGATGCCGATGATTGCGGCGACGAGCGGGATGAGATTCGCCCCTCCAGCTGCGGCCACTTATATCGCCTCCATAGATTCGGTTCATGTGACGACGGAAGATAAAACCATACATCTCGGACGGCATTTCCGCCGTTTTACGGAAACGTATGTTCAGAATATTTCGAAAAAAGTTTATCCTGTTATATTCTATCGCTCCGCTGTTTGTCTGCCGCTCCGTTGCTCTTCTGTCCGTTGATTGGCCTCGTCGTAGATGAGGTCGACCTCGTCGGCATAGCGGTCGAGAATGTTTCGACGCTTCTTTTTCATCGTCGGCGTCATGAGGTCGTTACCTTCGGAGAACTCTTCGGGGACGATTCGGAACTGTTTGATTCGCTCGTACGACTCGAAGTTCTCGTTTGCTTTCTCGACTTCCTCCTCGATGCGCTCGTACACCCGGTCGTCGCGACAGATGTCTTTGGGGTCTTCGGGGAGGTCGATTCCCTGCTCGTCGGCCCACGCATGTAGGCCGTCGAAACTTGGGACGATGAGCGCGGAGATGAACTTCCGGCCGTCCCCGAGAACCATGCACTGTTCGACCACTGTCGACGAAGCGAAGGCGTCTTCGATGGGTCCAGGAGGGACGTTCTTCCCCGTCGAAAGCACGAGAATCTGTTTGGCACGCTCGCGGAAGGCGATGTACCCGTCTGGCCGGCGTTCGACTACGTCGCCGGTCCGGAACCAGCGGTTGCCCTCGTCGTCTTCGACGAAGGCCTCCTCGGTTTCTTCGGGGCGGTTCCAGTATCCCGGGGTGACGTTCGGCCCGCGAACGAGTAGTTCCCCGACTTCGCCACCCGCATCACCAAGCTGGTCGCCGACGACCGTCTTGTCGAGTTTTATTTCAACCTCCCGAAGCGGGTAGCCGATAGTCCCGATTTTCGGCGCTTCCGGTGGATTGACCGTGATGACAGGCGAGGTCTCGGTGAGTCCATAGCCCTCGAATATCGGTAGTCCCATGGCGTGATACAGTGCACAGAGTTCCGCCGAGAGGCTTCCACCGCCGCTGATGAAGAACTCGATGTTGCCACCGAGGGCTTCACGCACCTGGTCGAAGACGAGGCGGTCAGCGACTCTGTGTTTCGCACTGAGAAGATAGCCGGGCGAGTCCGTCGTGTGGTATTCCTGTCCGACGTCGACGGCCCATTCGAAAATGCGCTTTTTGACCGGTGATTCGCTCGCCTGCGCACGAATCGCGTCGTAGAGCTTTTCGTACACGCGCGGGACGCTCGTCCCGGCGGTCGGCTGGACGAGTTGGAAGTCCTCGCGCAAGGTGTCCGGACTCTCGGCGTAGGCGACGGTCGCACCCGCAGCGAACATCATGAAGTGACCGGCCATGCGCTCCAAGACGTGTGCCAAGGGGAGGAACGACAGCGACACGGAGTCGGGGCTGACAGCGGGTGCGTCGCTCTTGTTCGGACGCGGCCCGAACCGTCGATAACTCTCGTTGACGTTCGACCGAAAGTTCCAGTGGGTGAGTTGGGCACCCTTTGGCTGTCCCGTGGTTCCGGAGGTGTAAATGAGGCTGGCAAGGTCGTCGGGGTCGCGCGCATCCAACCACGATTCGTACTCCGCTTCGTCGAACACCTCCTCGCCGTGGCGATGTACTTCACCGAGCGTCAGAATGTCGTCGCGGTCGTCGTAGCCCTCGTACTCGTCGATGACGACGATAAACCGTAAGTCGAGGTCGTCTTCGACGGCCAGTACGCGCTCTAAGAGTTCCTGATTCTCGACGACGACGGCGTTTGCACCGGGGTCCGACAGGAGATACCGAACCTGCCGCTCCGACGACGACGTGTAGACCGTGGTGACGACACCGCCAGCACCGAGGACGGCGAAGTCGGTCTGTGCCCACTCCATGCGTGTGTGTGCGAAGATGCCCACTCGGTCACCCGTCTCCATTCCGAGGTCACGGAACCCCGCGGCGAGGTTCCGGACGATATCTCGCATCTTCTCGTAGGTCACGTCGCTGAACACGCCGTTGGGTGCCGCCGGTACGACACCCTCGCCGACGAGTGAGCGCTCGTAGATACCACCTTTGTACTGCTGTGCGATTCGTGAGGCGTTCCGCGCTGCGCTCTCTTCGAACATTCGTGGGAGGGTCGTTCGAGCGATAACGGGGTCGTCGAAAGTCGCCTCTGCGTCCCGCCAGTCCATATCCTGTTAGTACAGATTCAACATTTAAAACTATGTACGTTCGTACAATTGAAAGCCCGACGTATCACGGGAAAACGCAGATACAGGGCCGCTAGGCGTCTCGCCTGCGGGTCGCTACTCGTCGTCTTCGATGTAGTCGAGGTAGCCGAGTACGCCTCGCACGTTCAATCGTTCTTCGTCCTGAGCCTTCCGCACGCCCCAAACCTCGTCCATCTCGGTGTTTTCTACGAAGTGCGTGATGACCGCCTCGTCATCGTCGAGTTCCTCGCGCTTCTGTCGGATGGCTTCGACCCACTCCACGAGAACGCGCTTGTACTCCGCTGCGAGGTCATCGTCGTACGGTCTCGACCCGAAGTGGCCGAAGCAGATGGTTTCGGGGTCGATGTCCTCGATGGTTCGCACGTCGTCGAGCGCCTTTTCGAGGTGGAACTGCGAGGGCGGCGAGGTCTGGAGCAGCGTCCGCGACCGCGGTTCCCAGATTCCGAGCGCGTCGCCCGTGAATAGCAGGTCGTCGCGGTCGTCGTGATACATCACCTGATGCGGTGCGTGGCCGGGCGCGTGGTGCACCGTGAGCGTCCGGTCGCCGAGGTCGATTTCGTCGCCGTCGGTGAGCGACTCCACCCGGTCTTCGTCGATTGGGAGTGGTTCGTCGTAGAAGCGCCACTGGTCTTCGACGGCGGCTTTCGTGCCCGCAACGAGACGCGAGGGGTCCACGAGGTGCGGTGCGCCGATTTCGTGGGTCATGAGGGTCGCATCGGGGTAGCGCTCGGCGAGGTAGCCCGCGCCGCCCGCGTGGTCGAGGTGGACGTGCGTCGGCAGAATGTACGCGAGGTCGTCCACGCCGAGTTCGTCGAGCATTCCGAACACGTGCTCTCTGTCGGCCGCGATGCCGGTATCGATGAGCGCCGGCTTTTCCGCGTCGATGAGATAGACAGAACCGTAGTGTTCGACTTCGTACATTCCGGTATCGACGTAGTACACGTCCGTGCTGTTCGGAACGGCTTCGACATCGCCAATGGCCATAGTTGAGGGCCGTCTCCGGGGAGCAAAAGCGTTCGGCCATCGCCATCCGCTCCGACTCTCAGTTTACGACCGAGAGACGAAACGCCCGACACCCGCCCGATACCCGCTCGACATCCGCTCGGTACCCGCTCGACGCCAGCCGGTGGGACAAAATATCAAATAAATATAAATATTTTAGTTCTGTTTCTTTAAACCCGGTCAGTAGTGGCAATCGAACTACACTCTCTCACGAAACGGTACGGCGATATCTGTGCAGTGGAGGATGTCAGTCTCACTGTCGAGCAAGGCGAAGTGTTCGGCTTTCTCGGCCCGAACGGTGCCGGAAAATCAACGACTATCAATATCCTTCTCGACTTCGTGCGGCCGACAGCCGGGCGTGCCTCTATCTTCGGTATCGACCCGCAGGAAGACCCGCGTGCCGCTCGTGAACGCCTCGGCGTGCTCTCGGAAGCGACCGGCTTCTACGAACGCGATACCGCCCGCGAGCATCTCGAATTCGCAATCGCGATGAAGCGCGCGGACGACGACCCGCAGGCGTTGCTCGAACGAGTCGGCATCGCGGACGCCGGCGACAGGGCTGTCGGGGGCTTTTCGAAAGGCATGCGTCAGCGCCTCGGCTTGGCGATTGCGCTCGTCGGCGAACCGGACCTCATCATCCTCGACGAACCCCTCGGCGGTCTCGACCCGACCGGCGCCCAGACCTTCCGCAACATCATCCGAGAAGAGCGCGACCGCGGCGCGGCAGTCTTCTTTTCGAGTCACATCATGGACCAAGTCGAGGCTATCTGCGACCGCGTCGGTATCATGAACGACGGCCGTCTCGTCGCGGTCGATACGGTCGAAGCGCTCCGGACGATGCCGGAGGTCCCGTTCGAGCTATCGGTCACGCTCGATACGGTTCCAGACCGTATACAGGACGACTTGCTGTGTCTCGACGGCGTCGAAGCGGTCTCGACGAATGACGACGTCCTGCGTGTCGGTTGCGCCGACGCGAGTGCGAAAGCCGACGTTATCACGCTCCTCGACGACACCGAAGCGGCGATACTCGACGTCAGGACCGGTGAACCGTCGTTAGAACAGGTCTTCATGGAGACGGCAGTCGAGGGTCCGTGCGCATGAAGCGGGTTCTCTTGCTCGCACGGCACGACTTCGGTCACGCGCTCCGGGACCGACTGGTCTGGGGTGCGGTGATTCTGCTCGGACTGATGTACTTGCCGAGTGCAGGCTCTATCGCGGCGAGCGGTCACAGGCCGATTGCCGAGTACACCCTTCTCATCCCGTACGAGTTGCAGACGTACACGTTAGTCGTCGTCGCGGCTGTCGGTTACAACTCCGTCGTCGGTGAGCGAACGGCCAAAACGATGAAGCTTATCTTCGGTCTGCCCAGTACGCGTCGTGACCTGCTTCTCGCAAAGGTGCTGTCGCGGGTCGTAATCTCTCTCGTAGCGACCGCGACGATACTCGTAATCGGGAATTTCTTGCTCGCTCAAGGATACGGACGGCCGTATCTGCTCCCGTACTGGACGATTGGCGCGTGGATGCTCCTGTACGTCGTCGTCTGGACTGCGGTCACCGTCGGCTATTCAGCGGCCTTCGATTCGGCGTATCGAACGTTACTCGCAATCGCCGGGTCCTTCTTTCTTTTCTCGCCTGATTACTCCGTGTGGGGGTCCACGTTCCGTCCCGCGTTCACGTTTATCTTCACCGGTTCTTTGTCCACGGCCTCGTACGAGGTATTGGCCGAAATGCCGCTGTGGTACCGTGTTACCGAGCGGTTCAACCCGCTACTCGCCTTCTGGAAGGCCGCGAGTTGGTCGGTTCGCGTGGTCGGCCCCGGAACGCCTTCGGGTGATTTCGGCGAAACCCTCGCGTTGAACCTCTTCGGGACGCTCGTGTTTCTCGGATTCGGCGCGGTCCCGCTCCTGTTCGGTTATCGTCGCCTCACTCGAAGGGATCTCGGTGACGACTCGTCGTCGGGACAGACGCGTCTCCGCCGATACGTTGGCCGCGTGACGAAGCCAGCGAGACAACTGCTACGACCCACTCGGTGGAGCGACTCGCGCTTGTGGGTACTTTTGGTTCAGGACGTTCGACAACTGTTCCGGAACCGGTTGGTACTTGGCGGTATCGCCGTGACGGCGTTGTTTGTACTCCCTGGTATCTCACAGTCGATAGACCCGTCCTCTGCGTTCGGCCCAAGAGAACAGGTGGCTGATATCAGTGGTGCGTTCTCTTTTGCCCCGTTAGTGCTGGGAGCGCTATTCGGATATCGAGCCATCGTCGGCGAGCGAGCGGAGAAAACGCTCCGTGTCGTTCTTGGCAACTCGGCGACTCGTCGGGACGTTTTCGTCGCCAAAGCCGTCTCTCGATTGACCACGGCGGTTCTTGTTTTGCTTCCGCTGTTCGTTTTCGCTGAACTACTCGTGCTTGTTCGATTCGGCCATAGCTACCCTGTGTTATTCCTCACCGTGGTCGGGAGTGTTACCACGCTCACGCTCCTTTGGACTACAATCTCACTTGGGTTTTCCGCGGCCACCTCGTCACCATACCGTTCGATTGCGGGCACTGCTACGACGTTTCTGTTTTTTTTGCTGTTCTGGGGGGACGTGGTAAGGCCAGTAATCGGAGCTCTCACTGGGACCGATACTAGGGGTCTTCATGTTGGTATGACAACACCGCCAGCCCAATTCATCAACCACCTGAGCCCGCTCCGAGCGCACACAACGCTCGGACGAATGCTGTTCCCTCTACAGATTCCTGATGACCCCGTTCCAGGGTCTGTCCCGCTTTTCGTCTTTAGCGCGGTCGTCGTTCTAACAGCGACGACGCTCCCGCTGTACCTCGGCTATCGCCGGTTCGAGCGGGTGGACCTGTAACCGCTTGTAACCTACTCTTCGGGGTGGCGGGTACCCCCGGGTTCTGTTTTTCGCCGTACTGTACCATCCCCCGGTGATGCGATACGATTTTCCCGCCCGCCCGGGAATCACTGACCAATGATTGACAGGCAACTGCTCCGCGACGAACCGGAGCGAGTCCGCGACGCGCTCGCGGCCCGAAACATGGAGGGCGTGGATGTCGACCACATCATCGACGTGTACGACGAGTGGCGTACGCTGAAAGCCGAGGGAGACGACCTCCGACACGAGCGAAACGAGGTCAGCCAAAAAATCGGCCAGCTAAAGCAGGAGGGCAAAGACGAGGAAGCCCAGGCGGCCATCGACCGCTCGGGTGAACTCAAAGAAGAACTACAGGAACTCGAAGACCGCGCCGACGAACTCGAAGCGGAACTCGACGAAGCGCTTCTCGAACTCCCCAACATCCCGAACGAGTCGGTCCCGGTCGGTGCAGACGAGTCGGACAACGAGGAGATTCGCCGCGTCGGCTTCGACGACCTGCGCGACCTCCCCGACGAGGTGACGCCGCACTACGACCTCGGCGAGGAACTCGACATCATCGACGAGGCGCGCGCGGCGAAGACGACCGGGTCGGGCTTCTACTTCCTCAAGGGCGAGGGCGCGATGCTCGAACACGCGCTCATCCAGTTCATGCTGGACGTGCACCGCGAACAGGACTACGTGGACCTCTTCCCGCCGGTTCCGGTCAAGACGACCTCGATGGTCGGCACCGGCCAACTTCCGAAGTTCGCCGAGGACGCCTATCGCATTGGCGGGTCGGAGACCGAGAACTACGAGGACGACGACCTGTGGCTCTGCCCGACGGCGGAGGTGCCGGTCACGAACATGTACCGCGACGAAATCCTCCTGAAGGACGACCTCCCGCTGAAGCATCAGGCGTACACGCCGAACTTCCGACGCGAGGCTGGCGAACACGGGACCGAAACCCGCGGTATCGTCCGCGTCCACCAGTTCAACAAGGTCGAACTCGTCAACTTCGTCGAACCCGACGAGTCGTACGACCGACTGGAAGCCCTCGTCGACGAGGCGGCAGAAGTGCTCGACCGACTCGGCCTGCCGTACCGCGTGCTCTCGCTCTGTACCGGTGACCTCACCTTCGCGTCGGCGAAGACGTACGACCTCGAAGTCTGGGCACCGGGCACCGAGTCGGACGACGCTCCGGAACTGGGCGGTCGCTGGCTCGAAGTCTCGTCGGCCTCGAACTTCGAGGACTTCCAGGCGCGCCGAGCCGGGCTTCGCTACCGCCCCGAGCGCCACGAGTCGGCCGAGTATCTCCACACGCTCAACGCGTCGGGGACGGCCGTCGGCCGAATCATGGTCGCGCTGCTCGAATACTACCAGAACGAGGACGGCACGGTCGACGTGCCCGAAGTCCTCCAGCCCTACATGGGCGGCCGCGAAGTCATCGAGGGTCACGAGCCGGTCGGTGAATCGGCAGTCGGCGCGGGCAAGAAGGACTGACGCGTTCGTTTCTCTATTCTCTTTTGTGTGGCGACTGCGCTCAGTTCGGCGGGCGCGTGAACGTCTTCAACTCGGCGAGCTTTCCGTCCCGCGCTCGAAACCGGTCGAGGAAGACGAATATCTCGCTTCCGCCACTGTCTTCGAGGTGACCGCGGACGACGACTTCGTCGTCGGATTTCGACTGGATGTAGCGGTCGATGACGTGCCTCGTATCCGTCTGCGGCCGACCGTCGCGCATGAACGAAACGAACTCCTCGCGCCCGTCGAGTCGCATGTCCTCGCGCTGCTGGACGAACCCGGGGTCGAGGAGGTTCCGAAGCATGTCGTATCCATGGTGGTCGATTGCCGTGTAATACTGTCGAGCCAGATACGTTGCGTCGGGATGCACGGTTCCCCTTCGTCGGCCGGGCGGAAGAATCCGCCGCCCGCGCCGTCGGCACGCTCGGATAGACCCTGTACCGACCCCACTGTCTCGTTCGGGACGCTTTTCTCCGGGAGTCGCGTACCGCCGATGTGGACCTGCACGTTCGATACGAGGGTGACGACGACCCGAAGAAGTGCACGGCGAAAAAGCTCGAACGGTTCGAGATGGCGACCCTCCACGGCACGGACCGGGCGACACCCTACGGCGTCGTGCTCAATCCCCACGCCGAGCGGGCGCTCTCGCCTGCTGACAAGGACACGGGCGCGCTCGTCGCGCTCGACTGCTCGTGGGAGTCCGCCGAGGAGGCGATGTTTTCGCTTCCCGGTGAGCATCGCGCGCTCCCGTATCTCGTCGCCGCCAACCCCGTGAATTTCGGTCGTCCGATGCAACTGACGACCGTCGAGGCACTGGCCGCCGCGCTCGTCATCTTCGGCGAGAAGCCGCACGCCGAGGAAATTCTCTCGAAATTCAACTGGGGTCACACCTTCCTCGAACTCAACGAGGAACCGCTGCGGCGCTACAGCGAGTGCGAGAATTCGACCGAGGTCGTCGAAGTTCAGCGCGAGTACCTCGAACGCGGCGAATAGCTGGGATTCGAACGTTCTCAACCTTTCACCCACGCACCGACTGCCCCGGCGATGGCGCTGTCGATGGCGAAGATGAGCGTCAAGACGATACCGACGACGAAGACGCCGACGCCGCCGAGGAGACTACCGAGCGGTCCGCCCGCGAGTCCCACGAGTCCGCCGAGGAGCGCTGCAAGCAGGGTGACGGCGATACCGGACAGCGACCCGGCGACCAGTCCGTTCCACGCGCCGTTGCCGAGCGTGCCACCGGCGAGATAGCCCGCCGCGAACCCGCCGACGAGGCCCGCTCCGATTTGCCCGATAATTGGGATTGACAGCCCGCCGGTGCCGATGACGAGGATGATGACGAAGCCGACGGCGACCGCTTTCCAGTCTGTCATGTGCTGAGGTTCATCGTCTTCGGGTAAGAACCTCGTGGCGAACCGTGCGGGTGACAAGCACGCTTAATTCAGCGTTCGAGGCGCCAAGCCCCAAACGAACGCGCTTTTACGCCTCGACCGTGTAGCGGGTTGCAATGATTTTCGAGTCTCTCCCGACCACGCCCCGGTCGGACGAACTCATCGACAAGGCCTTTTCGCGGGCCGCGCGCACGGGGCGAGCGAAGCAGAACAAGTTGGAGGCTCAGCAGTCGATGCTTCAGACGGCGTCGAACATCCTCTCGGACAACCTCGAAAACGTCGTCGTCGAGTGGCCCGACTTCGAGACGGTCGACCCGTTCTACTACGAACTCGCCGACGCAATCGTCGATGTCGACGAGGTTCGAAAGAGCCTCTCGGAGATTATGTGGGCCTCGCGGCAGATTGACGAGATTGCTCGCGAGTACCAGCCGAAACTCCGCAAAACCGACGCCGACCTCGCTCGCAAGCACCGAAAACAGGCGTTTGCCCGTATGGCAAACATCACCGAGGAGGTCGAAGACGACCTGCTCCGAATCGGCGAGGCCCGCGACGCACTGAAGAACCTCCCCGACATCCGCCCGGACGAACCGGCAATCGTCGTCGCCGGCTATCCGAACGTCGGGAAGTCCTCGTTCGTCAACGACGTGACCCGCGCATCGAACGAAATCGCGCGCTACCCCTTCACGACGAAGGGCGTCCAAATCGGCCATTTCGACCGCGAGCGCATCCGGTACCAGATTATCGACACGCCGGGGCTGCTCGACCGTCCCGAAGACGAGCGAAACGATATCGAGAAACAGGCCGTCAGCGCCCTCGAACACCTCGCGGACGCCGTCATCTTCGTCGCCGACGCCAGCGCGGAGTGCGGCTACCCCATCGAATCGCAACTCGAACTCCGAGACGCGGTGCAAGCCCGATTCGAGGAACGTGACATTCCGGTCCTCACCGTCTGCAACAAGAGCGACCGCTCGACCGACATGGAGGCAGACCTCTACATGAGCGTCGAGACGGGTGAAAACGTCGATGCAGTCCTCGACGCCGCGGCCGACGCCATCGGGTTCGAACCCGACATCCCGCCGTCGCGAAACGAGTAACTGCTCGGCTTTTGGTCTGTTTTCTACTGTTGAAAGAGTGACGCGGAGCGGGGAGTGTGTGACTGAACTCAGCGTGTAGCGACTGATGTGAGGAGTCGAGTAGTCCGAGGTAGGGGGGTTGGGTTCGGAAGCGGGGAGGGTCGAAGCGGGAGCGGGGGTGGGGAGGGCCGAAGGCAGGCGTTGGGAGTGTGTGGACCGAAGGGGGAGGGTGCGGGGTGGCCTGAATGCGGTGGAGGGCCGATTGGAGGGCGGTCAGCGGGTGTTCGCGTGATACTGCTCGTTACTCGGCCGTGTAGACGACCTCAACCGTCGCCGAGACGGTTACGGGACCGGGTGTGAGTTCAGTTGGTGCTCCGGAAGTCGTGCGGGCGTCTTCGAAGGCGACTGGGTACGGACCGGGCGAGTTGCTCCCGCCGACGGTGGCGGTCTGGACGCCCGTGACAGTGAGGTCGGATGCGGTGGCGACGTCGTCAGCGTCCGCCTTTGCCGATTCGACGGCCTTCGTCAGGGCTTCACTGCGGAGTTCGGCGCGCGTCTCGTCGGTGAGCGTGAAGCGCACGTTCTGGACCTCGCTGGCTCCGGCACCGACGGCGAGGTCGATGACTTCACCGGCACGGTCGGGGGCGACTTCGACGCTCAGCGTGTGGACAGCGCGGTAGCCGACTAGTTCGCGTTTTTCACCGCCGTGGTCGTATTCGGGACGGATAGTGAAGCCGGTCGTTTGGATGTCGTCCTCGGCGATACCGGCGTCAGTGAGGGCGGTGCGAACAGCTGAAACGTTGTCAGCGACCGTCCCGCGCGCCTCGTCGGCGGAGTCTGCGGTGTGGGTCACCGCGATGTTGACGACGGCGAGGTCGGCGTCGGCGGTGACCTCACCAGTTCCGGTCGCGGAGATGGTCGTCGCATTTGTGCTGTTTGCGCTCTCTCCAGGTGCCGCCTGTAACGGTGACAGACACCCTGCGAGGAGTACGAGTCCCACGAGGAGTAGTGGGGCGATGATGCGTCGTTGCATACTTGCTGAAACGTCTGCGATGCTATTCAAGTCGCGCTAAAGACAAAGAGCGACTGTACCCTTTAGTGAAAACTACTGAATCCCTGACTGTGTAGCGGTGTGATACTCGACGATAGCGGTCTATTCGCAACGACGATGACTCGGTGACAGCGGCCGATTCGCAACGACGATGACTCGGTGACAGCGGCCGATTCGTCGACGGCGACCTACTCTGCGACGGCGACGTAGCGAACCTCGACCGCAATCCGGTCTGTCCCCCACGGTGAAAGCGGGTCAGGTGCGACCGCATTCACTCGTTGTGTGAGTTCATCTTTTACTTCCGGTGGGTCGGACCACGGGTCGTACCCGACCGTAACGACGACTCTGGCGGGTTCCTGTAACGGTCCGCTATCGTACCGGACGTCCATCGATAGCAGTTGCGCGTCGGTGTCTGCGAGCACGCCTTCGATGGCTTCCTGTGCATCGCTCTGGAATCCCGCGTTTCGGTACGTCGTGTACGTGACCGTCCCGAGGAACGACGAGAGGACGAGCAGTCCAATCCCGATGATTGCAATACGGTACAGGGCGGCCCGACGGGCCTCGTCGCGTCGAATCCAGTGTTCCGGGCGGTAGCCCTGTTGCCAGAGCACGCCGATTGCCACGAAATTGATAGAGAGGATGTTCACGAGGACGAGAATCGCAGAGCCGACGACCGCCTCGGGTGACCCCCACGCGATTCCAATCCCGACCACGGCTGTCGGCGGAATCAACGCGGCGGCAATCATGACGCCGACGAGCGCCGTCGAGACGCCCGACGATAGCGAAATCGCACCCGCTGCACCGGCCCCGAGAGCGATAACCAACGAGAGCACGTCCGGTGCGAGGCGTTCGTCTACTTCGGGAACTGAGAGGACTTCCGCGGTTGAAAGCGGGACTGCACCCGATTCCCTGAGGAGAAGCGCGAACAGGGCCGCCGACCCGACGGCGAGGACACCGCCGAACACTTGGAGTCGAATCCCGCGGGCGAACATCTGGTCGTCGTCGACGACGGTGCCGACGCTTGCCGACATCGCGGGCCCGACGAGCGGGGCGATAACCATCGACCCGACGACCACTGCGGGTGAGTCGAGGAGCAACCCGGCGGTGGCGACGACCGCCGAGATAATCGTCATGATGACGAACGTCGGCACCGACGGGGCCAGACTGGCGGCTTTCGACGCCAACTCCTCCCGAGCGATTCTATCGCCGTTTTCATCCTCCTCCTCGTACTCTTTCTGTAGCTTGTCGAACCGCTTCGACGCAACGGTCTCGGCGGCGACAACGACGGTGTAGGCGTCGCGTTCGACACCCGCGTCTCGCAAGCGCGCCAGCACTGGCTCGACCGCTTCCTTCGGGACCGGGAAGGTGACGACGGCGACGAAGTCGCGCCCGGACGTCTCCTCGGAGACGGCGTAGTCGACACCCTCCTCGTCAAGTGTCCGAAGGACCGCTTTGCGCTTGCCGGTCGGCACCATCACCTGTACGAGTCGCACGGCCTCACGTCACTCCGGACAGCCAAATAAGCAGGGGCTATTCGGCGTCCCGCTTGTCCCGAAGCCGCTGCAACACGGGCATCTCTTCGAGTCGCTCGGCCGAAAGCGCCGACCAGTCGATTCCTTCCGGTCGCGGATACGGCGTTTCGGTTCGAACCGTCCGCTCGGGCGTGACGACGAGGTCCATCGGCACGTCGTGGGAATCCGGCTCCGGGAGGTCGTCGCGGACTTGCAGTTCGTGAACCGTCGTTGCGATGGTCGTCTCGTCGTCGACCGCCCCGAGGCCCTGCAACACCGCGTATTCGAGGTCGCTGAACCCTTCGCCTTTGCCGATTCGGACACCCTGCTCGGAGACGACGACCGACCCGGAGACCACGAAATCGATTGCCGGCAGTTCGTCCGGGGCGACCTGCTCGGCGTAGCTTTCGACGTGTGAAACGGTCGGCGCGCTATCGAGGTTGTCGTCGTCGATGCGGGCGGGGTCGAGTTCGTAGAAACACCGCTCGTCGCGGAGTCGCGGGACGGCCATGTAGACGACTTTACCTTCGCGGAGGGCGCGCCGCCTGACCGGGAGTTGTGGGGCATCAGGATTGGCCTTGATTGCGGTCGCGTCTGCCCATTCGGGCGTCCCGGCGAGCCTATCGGCCGCTGCCCGTGCGTCGGCGAAGTTGGGAATGCGACCGTGTGGCGGGAAGGGAAAGCGGGCTTCGCCCGATGATTCGAGTTCGTCCCAGACCGTGTCTCGGAGTGCTGCTTTGTCCATCGGTCTCGTCTTCAGTATCTCAGACGGGGTGAATAGCTTCCCCGTCTTGGTTGGTTCACCCCCGTAGTCTGACTTTCACTCCCGCGAAACGATTTTGCAATATCTGTCCGAACGTATGCGTATGTTCGTCCGAACTGCGAGAGCGGCCGACGTATCGGACATCGCCCATATCTGCGCCGAAGGGTGGCGCGACGCGGCGGCGAATATCGTCGCACCGACCGAAGTCGGGTCGGTCGTCGACGCGCGGTTCAGCGAGTCACGTCTCCACCGAGAAGTGCGTAAGGCGGACGACATACATGGGTGGGTCGTCGCTGTCGAGGACGGCGAAGTCGTCGCGGCTGGCGGCGGTGGCATGACGGACAAACGCCGCGGTGAGGTGTTTTCGCTCCACACGCACCCGGATGTGCGGGGGTCGGGTGCCGGCACTGCGCTCCTCCGGACGATGACGGCGAAACACGTCGTCAGCGGTGCGCGCGAGCAGTGGGCGTCCTGTCTCGACGGCGACGAAGACACGCTTTCGTTCTATCGGGCACGAGGGTTCGATGTCGCCGACTCGCAACCACACGACGACCTTCCGGCGGCGACGCTCAAACTCGTCAGACGCATCTGAGTTCTCCTTCGTCGCTCTCCAGCGATTGACCGAGCCAAGCACCTACCGCGTCGCTTCCGTCCCGCTTATCTGTCGTGATGGCGAACCCCGGGTATGTTCGAAGACCGACCGAACCGCGACGAAATCGTCCTCGTCGGGCGGTCGAACGTGGGCAAGTCGACCCTGATGCGAGAGTTGACTGGTCACAGCAAGTTCACGACGGGAAAGAAACCCGGCGTCACGCGCAAACCCAACCATTTCGACTGGACCTCGGAGAAATTCATGTTCACCGACCTTCCTGGGTTCGGGTTCATGTCGGGCGTCAACAGCGACACCCGCGAGGCCATCAAGACCGATATCGTCCAGTATATCGAGGAGAACGCCGACGATATCCTCGCGGCAGTTCTCGTCGTCGATGGCAAGAGCGTCATCGACATTATCGACCGCCACACCACAGACGAGTCGATTCCGCACGACGTGGAGATGTTCTACTTCCTCGACGAACTCGACATTCCGACCGTCGTCGCCGTGAACAAGATGGACAAAGTCGACGACCGCGACGAGCGCCTGAACGACCTCTGTGACCGTCTCGGTCTCTTCCCGCCGTGGAAGCAGTGGCGGAACGTCATCGCCCCGATTACCGCCAAGCGAGGCGACATCACGAACCTCGAAGAGGCACTCCGGTCGCATCTCCACGAACAGGGTCGCGACGACCTGTTCAAGTTCCTCTAGCGGTTCTCGCGGAGTTCTTTCCGTCTCCCTCGCTCGCCCGGTGATTACACCACGCGATTTGTGAGTTCGTCTCCGGTAGCTATCTTCTCGATATTCTCACGGATGAGTGCGGCAACGTCCTCGTGGTACTTGCTCGTCGCGGCACTGACGTGCGGTGTGATGAGCACGTCCTCGAAATCCCACAACGGCGAGTCTTCCGGGAGCGGTTCCTCGGAGAACACGTCGAGTGCTGCGCCCGCGATGTCGCCCGAGTCGAGTGCCGCGACAAGGTCCGACTCGACGACGACCGGTCCGCGAGCGACGTTCACGAGAGAGGCGTCTTCGCGCATCGTTTCGAACTCCGGCGCGGCGACCATTCCTTCGGTTTCGTCCGTCAGCGGCGTCGCTAAGACGACGAACCGAGCATCTGCGATGGCCTCGTGCAATCGGTCGGGCGTGTAGACCGTCGAGACGTTGTCGACCGGGTCGCCCGAGCGGCGGACGCCGACGACCTCCATACCGAGGGCGGCCGCGCGGTCGACGACCCCCCGACCGAGCGTGCCGAGACCGACGACACAGACGCGCTCTCCCGCGAGGGTGAACGGCTCTTCGTAGCGCGGCAGGTCCCACGCGTGGTCGTGCTGGGCGTCGCGGTAGGCGTGGAGACGGCGGGCGAACGTCAGCATGTACCCTGCGACCGTCTCGCCGACGGTCGTGCCGTGTATTCCAGTACTGTTGGTGAGATACGTCCCCGCTTCTTCGTAGACACCGACGGGGAACTCGTCGTATCCGGCGCGAATGCAGTGGACCCAGTCCGCATCGAGAAAGGCGTCTCTGTGGCCGAACGAGGCCACCGCGTCGCCCGGCCCGAACTGTTCGTCCTCGCCGGCGAATTCGACGGGCACGCCGAGGTCGGACAGTGCCTCGATGAATCGCTGTGGCGGCATTGCGCGACCGACCGATTCGTCCACCGCGAGACGTTCGATATGCATGGGTGCGTGTCACACCGATGGACGAAGGAACTTGTGCCGGCGGCGTCGGTGACCGGTTCTCACCGCGGAACTCCGCCCCTCGAAATGACGCTACGCCGTCTCCGACCACGGCAGCGGAAGCACCGTGTCAGTCCCCGGGTGCGCCGCGCGCCACTCGCCCCATGTCGTTACCGTCGATGGAAGAATACGCATTCGTTCGCCCGACTGCGGCCCGCAGATGGCCTTCGCCAAGAGTTGACTCCAGTAGCTTCCGGTCGCTTCGTCGTAGAGGACGAGATTCCCCGAATTTCGAACGTCGGCGTCGCCGGACGACGCGGACGCGCCGAACGCCCGGCCCTCCTGCACGCTGGCGAACCCGTAGATTTCGGGCGGTTGCCAGAGGTGTCCGGAAACCTGAAAGCGCGTTTCCTCGCCGTCGACGCGGCGCTCCGCGACCATTCCGGACTGACAAATCGGACAGTAGGTCACGAGTACCGGGTCGCCGCCGAGGGTGTCGTTGACGACTTCGTGCCACCAGAGAATCGAAAGCGGATACGCGCGGGCCGTGCCCCCGCGTTCGATACCAATCACGTAGCCGTCGTCGTCGAGACCCGGTCCAACCTCGTAGCCGAGGCGGTACTTCTCGGCGATGTTCCGGCCCTCCCAATCCGGAGCAACTGCTGGTTCGAGAATCGCCTCGATACCGACGAACGGGTTCGGCGGGTCGCCACAGACGGTTCCAGGAAAGCCGTGTTTGACCACCGGGTCGGGGTTTTCGGGCGCGGGAAAGCCCGCTATCGGCGGTCGGATATTCCCGCCGGTACAGCCCGCGAGTCCGGCAGTTGCGGCCGAGAGAACGCCGAGAAATGCCCGTCGGTCCATGCGGTATCTGGGGTCGCGGAGGCTGAAACCGCACTGGGGTTGTGTGTCAGTGTCGCACGGATTAGGGATAGGAACGATGTATCTCAGCAATCAATCGTCGTTAGAAGGGCGGCTCAGGTGTTGTTGAGCATCGTCACAAGGGGCTCGGAGGGGGTAACCTTCGTCACCGCCGCCCGTGAGGGACTAGGCCGGTGGCACATTTCACGGTTTTCATCGACCGGTGTCGTCGTCTTGGTCGTCCCACGCTTCGAGTTCGGCGTGTTCCACCGTAACCTTCGAAACGCCTTCAGCGTCGAGAACCCCGTCTTCGGTGACGACGCCCGCCACGAACTCCTCGGGAACGACCTCGAAAAGCGGGTTTTCAGTCTTCACCGACTCCTCGCCGTCGTACAACGAACCGTCGTCTTCACCAACAAACTCGTCATCACTGCGTATCTTGTCGCGGGCGCAGACCGTGAAGAACGGAACTCCGCCGCGGTCGGCCGCGAGCGCGACGGGGTAACTCCCGACCTTGTTGACGACGGCACCCGACGCGAGAACCGAGTCGGCACCGACGAGCACGCAGTCGACCTCGCCCGACGCGACGAGGTTCGGAAGCGCCGCATCGGTGGTGAGTGTGGTTTCGATGCCCGCTCGCGCCAACGTTTCGACGACGGTGACGCCTTCAAGTCCGGGTCGTGATTCGGCGACGACGACACTTGGCTGTGCATCTTTGAGTGCCGCGACGACTGTACCGGAGCGAGAGAGCGTCGCAACCCGGTCGAAGTCGCGCTTGCGGAGGAGTTGTGCCGCCTCCGCCGCCGCGGTTTCGTCGGCGACGACCGCGCTGTCGATTTCCGCTTCGGTGCGGCGGCGGATTCCCTCCGGACTCCGGTCGGCGTCCGCCATCACCCGATTAACGCGGTTGCCGACGGCGGTCATGCTGGGACGGGCGTCGCGGAGTTCCCGGGCGAGCGAGACCAAATCATCTCGCGATTCTGCCTCGACTGCGGTGTCACGCAGCACCTCCAGTGCGCGGATTGAAATCCAGGCTGAGCCGTGCGTCTCGTCGTCACGAACGGTTTCGACGGTCGGCGCAACGCGGCGATAGGTCGACCATAACCCGGGGACTGTCTCGCGGTTCGGGATTTCGGTCGGGTGGACCCACTCAACTTCGGCGAGTTCCTCGTTCGGGTCGACTGTGCGGTCCGCCACGTCGAACAGAAACGGGTGGACGGTCCACTCTCGGCCGTCGTCGGTGATGGACAGCGGCTGGCCCGAGCGGACGAGTTCGGCATCGGTGACGCCGACTTCCTCTCTGAGTTCTCGCCGAGCGTCGACCTCGGTGTTTTCGGGGTCTCCCTCGACGTAGCCTGAGACCCCAGCCCAGCGCCCTTGGTACGTTCCGACTTCGTCACTCCGGCGCGTGAGGAGAACGCGCCCGCCGTGTCGAAGGAACGCGGTGGCGACGTGCGTCATATCGTGAACTACGTCGGCAACTGACAAAACGCCTATTCAGACTGGTGTTGTGGTGTTACTATGCGACTCGCTATTTTGAGCGATACGCACGTTCCGGGCCGGGTCGACGCCATTCCGATGTGGGTCGAAGACCGCGTCCGGGCGGCCGACCTCGTGATTCACGCGGGCGATTTCGACTCGGCGGAAACGCTCGAACACCTCCGTTCCCTCTCGTCGAGATTCGTCGGCGTCTGTGGAAACGTCGACCCACCAGAGATTGACCTCCCCTTCGTCGAGGTCGTCGAATTCAATGGACTCACCTTCGTCGTTACGCACGGCACGGGGACGAGAACGGGGTACTTGTCTCGCGTCGCTGAGGTCGTCAGAGACGCCGCGGGAACCGGCGCGGTCGGCATCGCCGGCCACATCCACGAAGTGCTTGACGAGGTCGTCGATGGTATCCGCATCCTGAATCCGGGTACTGCGACGGCTGCGAACCCGAGTGACGACGCGACGATGATGGTCGGCTCGGTCGTCGACGGGTCGCTTTCAGTCGAGGTCGTTCGCGGCGGGTGACGTGGCGAGTTGCTGCTGTTCGCTCGTGGGGCATATCGTCGTAGTGCAGCGATTTCCTGCTCGGGACTCGAACCACGGTGTCGACTCCCGGAACCCGAAACAGACGGATGGCTACGATACTCCCTGTCGATGGCTACGATACTCCCTGTCAGTCGTCCGTCACTGGCTCAGTATAGAACTCGCGTACGTCGTACTCCTCGTATCGAACGCGTTCTTCGGGCGAGTGAAAATTCGGTTCGAGACCGGCGAACTCGACCCCGCACGCGAACGCCCCAAACCGGTCCCGATAGAACGAGACGTGAAACGCTCCGAACCGCGTCATATCGACCGGCGTCGGACTGGTCCCCGTCTTTTCGGCGAGGAGATACAGTTCCGCGAAGAGGACGTGATTGTTCAACCGGAACGAACCCCGATTTCCAGTCAACGGATGGACATCCCTCTCGATTCGGTCGCGGATTGACTGCGGAACGCGACCGACGTATTCGAGGTACGCCTCGACTGTGTGTTCCCCCATCGGGTCGATCGGCCGGTCGTGCATACTATGTGGTTTGTTCACAATGGCTTAATCGTACCGCGGGTTCTCAGACTTCGACCCCAACTGTGATACCGGCCCGGTTCGCCAACACCCCGTTGTTTTTCACTGCCGTCTTCCTCCCGTCCCGTATGGAGTTGTTTCCCGTCCCCGACGTCCCCGAGATTCGTGAGGGCGACGACCTTGCGGCCCTCATCTCGGAGCGCGTCGACCTTCGCCCCGGTGACGTGGTCTGTGTCGCGTCGACGGTCGTTTCGAAGGCCGAAGGGCGGTTCGCCGACCTCGACGATTTCCCCGCCGGTCCGCGGGCCCGCGAACTCGCCGCCCGACTCTCGGAACTAACGGACGACGAGAAGGATCCGCGATTCGCGCAGGCCGTCCTCGAAGAGAGCGTCGACCTCGTGATGGACGAACCGTTCCTCCTGACCGAGACGCGATTCGGCCACGTCGGCGTCAACGCCGGCATCGACCGGTCGAACGTCCCCGACCACGACTTGCTGTTGCTCCCCAAGCGCCCGAACAAGTCGGCCGAGCGCATCTGCGCCGGTATCACCGCCGACCGCGTCATCGTCTCCGATACTTGCGGTCGACCCTTCAGACACGGCCAGCGCGGCGTCGCTCTCGGCTGGGCCGGACTGAGCGCGTCACGAGACTGGCGCGGCGAAACCGACCGCGACGGCCGCGAACTCGGCGTCACCGTCGAAAGCGTCGTCGACGAACTCGCCGCCGCGGCCAACCTCGTACAGGGCGAGGGCGACGACGGCACGCCGGTCGTCGTCGTCCGCAACTTCGAGTGGGGCGACCACGGCGAAAGCGAGGCCCACTTCCGCGACATCGACGGCGATTTCGTGCGACAGGCGCTCCGCGACTGGAGCTACGAACCCTAAGAACCCTCTTTCCTTCATCACATCACATCCATGCTCGGACTCGAACTCACCCCGGAACACCCGGTAGCCGACCTCGTCGAACTGGGCACGCAGGCGGAACGCGAGGGCTACGACTCGCTTTTCGTCTCGTGTCACTACAACAACCGCGACCCCTTCGCGGTCCTCGCGCGACTCGCCGCCGAGACGGACGATATCCGCCTCGGACCCGGCGTCGCCAACCCCTACGAAATGCACCCCGTGACGCTCGCCGCGAAGGTCGCGACCGTCGCTGAATCCTCCGGCGGGCGCGGCCTCCTCGGCATCGGCCCCGGCGACCCATCGACGCTCCGAAACCTTGGTCTGGAGGACGAACGCGGCCTCCGCTCCGTCTTGGAGGCGTTCAAAGTCGCACAGGACCTCTGGAACGGAAAGCGCGTCTCTCACGACGGTACCTTCGAAGCCAACGACGCCGGACTCAACTTCGACGTGCCCGGCGAGATTCCGGTCTACGTCGGCGGCGAAGGCCCGCACATGTGTCGCATGGCGGGCAAGCACGCCGATGGCTTGCTGTTCAACGGCTCTCACCCTGACGACCTCGCGTGGGCCCGCGAGCAAGTCGATATCGGCCGCGAGGACCGCCCCGACGAACGTGGCGAGTTTACACTCGCTGCCTACGCAAGCGTCTCCATCTCGGAAGACGAGGACGCGGCCCGCGAGGCTGCCCGGCCGCCGGTCGCGTTCATCACTGCGGGAGCGGCCCCGCCGGTCCTCGATAGACACGGTATCGACGCCGAGCGTGCGAGCGACATCGGTGAAAAAATCTCGGCTGGGGCGTTCTCCGAGGCGTTCGGCCTCGTCACGCCGGCGATGATAGACGCCTTCTCGATGGCCGGGTCGCCCGACGATGTGGCCGACCAGATGGCCGCAGTGCGCGACTACGCGGACGGTATCGTGGTCGGGTCACCAATCGGTCCCGACCTCGAAGAAGCGATTACTCTTGCTGCGGAGGCATACTGCGTGACCGAGCAGTAGCGCCGATGCCAATCTCCGCGCCGAGTGCGCCGAGGACGAGGTACGCGAACGCGCCCACCGACGCGAGAATAAACAGGTTCCCGAAGACGAAGTTTATCGTCGAAAGCGGGTCGCTCAGCGCCACATCGGCGAACGTCACCACAAGTTCGAGGACGCTCTGGATGAGCGCCACGACGAAATCCGTGAGTGTTGCCATAGGCGAGTCTCGGGATTCGGGGATATTGATTGTGTGGGTTTCGCACGGCGGCGGTGGTGGCGGAGTAACACTCTGTCGGCGACTGTCGGCACCGATAAGGGCCGCGCCCACCGACTCAGAGCCATGCCGAACCGCTCGCTTGACGATTACTTCGCTGAGGACGACGAAGAGACGGAGTCTACCGAGTTATCGACTGCCGACACGGACGGAGAGGACGATGCCGAAGCGGACTCCGAGAGCGACACCGTTGCCGACATGGGGAGTGACACGAAAGGCGACGCCGAAGCAGACTCCGAGAACAGCGTACACACACTCGCAACCTACCGCTGGAACCCTGACGGGACACCGTGCCCGCAATGTGGCGAATCGGTCGAAAAGCGGTGGCTCGACGGCGACGAGTACGTCTGTATCGACTGCAAAGACTGGTAGTCGCTGCTCTCCGGTTGTGGTGCTGTAGCAACCGTGTGGTATTCAGTTGGTAAGTAATTGGTATATATGTGGTGTCTATGCGCAACCATCTTGCTACTAGTTAGCAAACATTCGGTAGCAGACTGCACACAAAACGAATCTACCCGCGCCGGCCGCTCCGACGGCCGAAGCCGCGGACGAACGTCTCTTCGTCGATGGAGAGGACCGTCGGCCGACCGTGCGGGCAGGCGTAGGGCGTCTCGCACGACCCGAGGCGTTCGACTAACCGCGTCGCGTCCTCGTCCGTGAGGTCGTCACCGGCTTTGATGGACGGGTGACACGCGAGGTCTTTGAGCAACTCGTCGCGGGGGTCGGAGACATCGCCTGCTGCGACATCGGCAACCACGTCAGTGAGCGCATCCGGGCTAAATGGCCGTCCGAGCGGTGCTGGCACGGCCCCGACGCGGTATGTTCCGTCACCGAACTCGGCGATACGGAAGCCGAGGGCCTCGACAACGCCCCGGTTCGCTTCGAGGAGCGCTACGTCGGTCGACGAGAGCGAGACGGTCGCTGGTGGGTCGACCGCGACAGAGTCGATTCCCGCGGTTTCGACGGCCTCACGGAGTCGTTCGTAGTTGATGCGTTCGTGGGCGGCGTGTTGGTCCACGACGAGCAGGTCGTCGTCGGCCTCACAGAGCAGGTACAACTCACGGAAGCGACCGATGACGCGAATCTCGTCGAAGACCGACTCGGCAGAGACCGGTTCGAGCGAACTGTCGAGGTCCATCGCCAACTCGCCGCTCCGCCGGAGGTCGGCGGTCGAGAGCGCGTCGCGGACGCTCGATTCGACGGCCTCGGCCACCGCGTCTGCGTCCCTGAAGCCCACTTCGTCCTTCGCGGGGTGGACGTTGTGGTCGACCCATTCGGGAGGGAGGTTGACGCGAACGACGCCAACTGGCTCGCGGCCGTCCGGGAGCAGCGTTCCATAGCCCTCGACAACCGCCCGCCTGATTCGTGGCTCGGCGAGAGCACGGCCGTTCACCGAGACGTGGACGTGGTCCCGGCGAGAGCGCGTCACGTCCGGGTAGCACAGTAGCCCGTCGATTTCGACGGTAGCCGTCTCGCCGCCCGCTTTTACCTCGCGCACCGAGTCGAAAGTGGACGCGTGGCTCGCCGCATCGCGTCCGTAGACTGCGAGCATCACGTCCGCGAACCGGCCCGTTCCGGGCGTGGTGAGGGTTTCGTGCCCGTCGTGCCGAAGGACGAACCGAACGTCCGGACGGGTCAGCGCGTACCGCGTGACGACCGCCGAGATGCGGGCAAATTCTGCTTTCGGCGAGGCGAGCGCCTTTTTCCGGGCCGGGCGGTCGGCGAAGAGGTCGGTGACTTCGACGGTCGTCCCTTTCGCGCGGCCCGCGGGCGAGACAGTTGTTTCGTCGTCTTCGACCACGACTCGCGTTCCTCGCGGTCCGCCGGTGTTGGTCGTCAGTTCGAGGCGGGAGACCGCGGCGATGCTCGGGAGGGCTTCGCCCCGGAAGCCGAGCGTCTCGACGGTTTCGATGTCGTCAGCCTCCGTCAATTTGCTCGTCGTGTGGTGCTCGACGGCGAGTTCGGCGTCCGATTCGGACATTCCGTGGCCGTCGTCAGCAACGCGAATTCGGTCGGTTCCGTCACCTCCGACCTCGATTTCGACGGTTCCAGCACCCGCGTCGAGGGCGTTTTCGACCAGTTCGACCACGACGCTCGCGGGTCGGGTAGCGACCTCTCCGGCGGCGATTTTCGAGCGGGTCTGTGGGTCGAGTCGGTGAATCATTCGAGGTGGCCTTTGAGTTCCGAGAGGAGGTTGAGCGCCTCCAGTGGGGTGGTATCAACCAAATCAGCCTCGCGGAGTCGGTCGGCGACGACTTCGAGTTCGGGAGCCGGCTCGGCATTCGATTTCGCCACGTCACGAGTTTCTCCCTCGCTGTGGCCGTTCTCCAGTCCATCGACGTACGCCGCAAGCGTCCCGTCTCCGGCTGTTTCGGTATGGTCGGTTGCTCCGGCTTTTCCATTCGCGGCAGCACCGACCGTGTTCATTTCGGCCTCGTTAGATACGTCTTCTTCCACGAGGTTCCGCGCACGGTCGACCACGGTCGAGGGGACGCCCGCCAGATGAGCCACTTCGACCCCGTACGAGGACGACGAGGGACCGTCGGCGACGCTGTGGAGGAAGGTGACCTCGCCGTCGCGCTGGGTGGCGGTGAAGTGGAGGTTGAACACGCCGTCGCGGTCGGCGGCGGCGTCGGTCAGGTCGTGATAGTGTGTGGCGAAGAGTGTCATCGCGCCGACTTCGTCGTGGACGAACTCGGTTGCGGCGCGGGCGATAGCCAACCCGTCGGCCGTCGAGGTGCCGCGGCCGACCTCGTCGAGGAGGACGAGCGAGTCGTCGGTGGCGTTGTGGAGAATCTCGGTCAACTCGCTCATCTCGCGCATGAACGTCGATTGGCCACCCGCGATGTCGTCAGAGGCACCGATGCGGGTGAACACGCGGTCAACGACCGGCAACCGGGCCGCATCGGCGGGGACGAAACTCCCCATCTGGGCGAGGATGCAGACGAGCGCCACCTGCCGCATGTACGTCGACTTGCCGGACATATTCGGTCCAGTGATGAGCGCAACGCCGCCCTGTGGAATCGACGCCGGATTTGGGACGAACTCGCCTTGGGCGCGCTCGACGACAGGGTGTCTTCCGGCGTCGATCTCGATGCCTTCTCCGTCGAACTTCGCGTTCGACGTGTTCTCGCCGCCACCAGCACTACCGCCGTGGAACTCCGGCCGGGCGTAGTCGTTGGCGACGGCCACGTCGGCGAGGGTGCGCAACACATCGAGGTCGGCCAACACGTCCGCGACGGCTTGGATGCGCTCCGATTCCGTGGCCACGTCGGCGCGAACCTCGCAGAAGAGGTCGTATTCGAGGGCGTCGGCCCGGTCGGCGGCCCGGAGAATCTCGTCTTCGCGCTCCTTCAATTCGGGCGTGTAGAAGCGCTCGGAGTTCTTCAGCGTCTGGCGGCGGACGTAGTCGTCGGGCACGCGGTCGAGATTCGGATTCGTCACCTCGATGTAGTAGCCGTGGACCTGATTGTAGCCGACTTCGAGGGAGTCGATGCCGGTTCGTTCGCGCTCCTGTACTTCGAGGTTCGAAACCCACTCGCGGCCGTCTTCGGCGGTGCCGCGGAGGTCGTCGAGTTCGGCATTGAACCCGTCGGCGATGACGCCGCCTTCGGTAATCTCCTGCGGCGGGTCGGTGACGATTGCGCGACCGACGAGGTCGCGAACACATTCGAGTTCGTCTAGCGAGTCACGGAGTTTGGAGAGGAGCGCGGAGTCGGTCTCTGCGAGACTTTCGCGAATTTCGGGAACGCGGTCGAGCGTCGTCTTCAGGGAGCGAAGGTCGCGGGCGTTCGCTCGCTCGCGCGAGACCCGGGCGACCAGACGTTCGAGGTCGTAGACCGACGAGAGGTGGTCTCGAAGGTCGGCCCGCGAGAGCGCGTCGTCGCAGAGGGCGTCCACCGCGTCCAGTCGCGCCTCGATGGCCTCGCGGTCTACGAGCGGGCGACGAAGCCACGCTTCGAGTCGGCGGCGACCCAGTGCGCAGGCCGTCTCGTCGAGGACCGAAAAGAGCGTGCTTCCGGCGCGGGTGCTCCGCGAGTCGAACAGTTCGAGGCTCTGGATGGCCGTCGCGTCGAGTTGGAGGAACTCACGGGGGTCGAAGCGCGTCACCCGAGTCACGTACTCCAGTTTCGAATCGCCCTGTGCGTACTCCGCGTAGGCGAGGAGCGCGCCGACCGCCCGGAGTTCTGCATCAGAGTCGACGACGGCCTCGGGGCGCGGCGCGTACTGAGAAAGCGTCTCTCTCGCTGCTCCCGGCTCGAATGCTTCCGGTTCGAACGGCGTTTGCATCGGGTCGAACGAGAGCGACGGCAGGTCGCAGTTCGGCCCGACGACGAGTTCGGCGGGCGCGAGGCGTTCCAGTTCTTCGAGTGCCAAGGCCCTGTCAGCGCCCGTAACGAGACACTCACCGGTCGAGACATCGACGACGGCGATGCCGTATTCGTCGTCACTTCTGTTCTTGCTACTCTTTGCGACTGCGCCGAGGTAGGTCGCCCGTCCCGCTTCCAGTAGCTCTTCGTCGACGACGGTCCCCGGCGTGATGAGTTGTGTGACGGCGCGGTCCACCAAGCCGGAGGCTTCCGAGGCGTCTTCGACCTGCTCGGCGAGCGCGACGCGATAGCCTGCGTCGAGCAGTCGTTCGAGGTAGCCCGCCGCGTTATCGATGGGAATGCCGGCCATCGGCCACGTCCCGGTCGAGTCCTCGCGCTTGGTGAGCGTGACCTCACAGGTTCGTGCGACCGCTTTCGCCGCACCACAGAACGCCTCGTAGAAGTCGCCGACCTGGAACAGTACGACCGCGTCATCGTGGGTCTCACAGAGGTCGGCGTACTGCGAGAGCATGGGCGTCAGGTCGTCTCGCACTTCCAGCATCTCCGGCGGTGCGCCGTACACCGCCTCGCGCTGGGCGTCCGAATTCATACCCGGTACCGGGTTGCCGAGCGATAAAAACGCCCGGGAACGGCCCGCTCGGGAGTCACCCGTTTCGTGTAAGAATTCCGACTGTCCGGCGTTTCCTTGGGTCATCTCGACTGTTCGGCGTTCTCTTGGGGCACCTCACCCGTCCGGCGGTTCTCTTGGGTGATGTGTGCGCACACCCAGCAAGGTTAGGTAGATTGAGATAATAATACTGAACAGAGACCCGTCCGGCTTTGCAGTCCAGTCGGCGGGACATCCGGATTATCAATGACTGATGCACATGCAGACTCCGACTTCGACTCCGCGCAGTCGGCCGAGGCGGTCTCGGACCTTGCAACGCGAATCTCCGAGAACGTCGAACGCGTCATCGTCGGCCACCACGACGCGATAGAAGATATCATCGTGACGCTGTTCGCCCGCGGTCACCTCCTCTTGGAGGACGTTCCGGGCGTGGGAAAGACGATGCTCGCCCGCGCTATCGCCACCTCCATCGAAGGCTCGTTCGAGCGCATTCAGTTTACCCCCGACCTCCTGCCGTCGGACGTGACCGGCGTGAACGTCTTCAATCAACAGACGAGTGAGTTCGAATTCCGCGAAGGCCCGGTGTTCGGAAACGTCGTCCTCGGCGACGAGATAAACCGCGCACCGCCGAAGACGCAGGCCGCGCTCCTCGAAGTAATGGAGGAGTTGCAGGTCACCGTCGACGGCGTCACACGACGGGTTCCCGACCCCTTCACGGTCATCGCGACACAGAACGACGTCGAACCCGACCGAACCTACGACCTCCCGTTGGCCGAACTCGACCGGTTCATGAAGAAGATTCATCTGGGCTATCCGAACGAAGCCGAAGAGACCGAACTACTCGGCCGCGTTTCCGGCCATCATCCGATAGAGTCGCTTGAACCAGTCGCAACAGCGGCCGACGTTCGAGACGCCCGTGAGACCATCCTCGGCGTAACCGTGAGCGAACCCGTTCGGCGCTACGTCTCGCGACTCGCCGCCGACACCCGAGAACGCGCACATCTCGGCGTGAGTCCGCGCGGCTCGATTGCGCTCATCCGCGCCGCGCAGGCCCGCGCCGCGCTCGACGCCCGCGACTACGTCGTTCCCGACGACGTACAGCGCGAGGTTCGGAGCGTCTGGGCGCACCGCATTCGGACGACGAGTGGCGAATCCGGGGTTGATGTGGTCGAACGAGCGGTCGAGTACACCCCGGTCGAATGAGACTGACTCGCCGTGGCTGGGTCGCGCTGGTAGTCGTCGTACTCGGGGTGGTGAACGCCGTCGCGTTCGGACCGCGGGCGCTCAACGCCGTCGTCATCCCGGTCGTCGTCGCCCTCGTTGTTGGGGCGGTACAGGTATGGCGGGCCTCCCCGCCGCGAGTCGTTCGTGACCCACCTGACGACGGTTTCCCGGGTGAAACACACACAGTCTCACTTACTATTGAGGCCGACAGGGCGTTTCCGGCGACGACGACGGACGCGCTCTCGGACGGTCTCTCGGGAGAGGCGACAATCGAGTCGGTCGTCGGCGACGGGCGACGTTCGTACGACGTGACGTACCGCGCTCGCGGCCCGGCGACGATTGGCCCGGTGACTATCGTCGCACACGACCTCCTCAGCCTGTTCTCGAAGTCCTTCACTGTCGGCGAAACGACCGAGGTACTCGTTTTTCCCCGCGTTCGGTCGCTCACCGCGACGGCTCGGCGCAACCTCTCGGCGCTCGTTACGCGCCAACTAACCGACGACCGCGACGAGTTCGACCGTCTCCGCGAGTACGTTCCGGGCGACTCGCTCCGCGATATCCACTGGAAATCGAGCGCCAAATCGGGCGACCTCGTGGTGAAGGCGTACAACGACCGCGCTGCATCCGACGCAGTGGCCGTCTCGGTCGGCACGTCGGACGGCTACGAAGACGATGTGGCTGAGGCGGCCGCGACGCTCTGTTGTTCACTCCTCGATGTGGGCATCCCGGTCCGTCTCACGACGCCCGCTGGCATCGTCGATGCGGCACCCGGCGACGGACGGCGTATCCTCGCTCACCTCTCGCGGATGCGGACGGGCGTGGTCCCGGACGAGACCGCTGAAGTCGTCGTCCGCGGTGACGCCGGACGGACACACGTGCGGATTGCCGGGCGCGAGACGACGTTCGACCAACTTCGGGTGAGCGAGACCACGGACACGGGTGCCTCTGCGGATGGCCGGTCCGGCGACGGTGGAATAGGTCAGTCTGGACGACACGGGGTGACAGCATGAGTACCGAATCGCCCCGCAGACGGTCGTCTTCGACGGAAGCGACCGATTCGACGGCGCAGCACACGGTCTTTGGAATCCCCGCGAATCTGTTGGCCGTGGCCGGAACGCTCGTCCTCCTCGGGACGTTCCTCACCGTACTCTACGACATCACCGACGTGGTCGGTCGACGCACCCAGTTTGTCCTTCTCGCGGCCGGAACGCTCGTCCTCGCGACCATTGTCGGGCGCACGGTTCGACCGCGCGTCGCACTCGCTCTCGGCGCACTCATCGCCGGTGGCGGCTTCGCTGCGTACTTTCTTGCACTCCCGCCGAGTCAACTCGCGTTGCTCTCACCGGAGCGAATCCTCGCCGACTCGCTGGCGTTGCTCAGCGGCCTGTCGGCGCTCCGCCTGCTCTCTGCGGACGTATGGGCGCTCGCAGTAACGCCCGGTCCGACGTTTCTCGCGTGGTACCTCGCTGTCCGGGGTCGTATCGCCCCCGCGGTCGCCATCGCCGGGAGCGGCCTCGGATTGTTCGTTCTGACGACCGACGCGACCGGAACGCTCACGTTCGTCGGCATCGCCGCGGGCATGGCGGCGGTTGGCTTCGACGGTATCGACCGATTCGGTCGCGACGGCGGCCAACTCGACGTCCTTACCATCGTTCTCGCCGCGATGATTGTCCTCTCGGCCAGTGTCACGGTGCTCCCCGGTGCGGGCGCGTCGCCCGTCATCCCGAGCGGCGGCGTGGCCGAGCAACCGACCGTCGAAGCCAGTCTGGTGAGCGCAAGCGACCGCATCTCCGTCATCGGGAGCATCAGTCTCTCGCCGAAGGTTCGGTTCGAGGTCGAGAGCACGTCGCCGTCGTACTGGCAGACAGCCTCGTTCGACCGATATACGGGCGACGGGTGGGTTCGTACCGGCGATGCTGAACCCTACTCAGGCGGACGACTGACTGGCCCAAAGGGACCGTCACGGCTGGTCGAACAGACTGTCTCGCCGGCGACACCGCTCGATGCGATGCCCGCGGCGTGGCGACCGGTCGCCGTCAACGGGGATGTTGCATCCGAGACGCTCGTCACCCAGCAAGGGAATATCCGACCCAGTCGGACTATCGGCACGGACGAGACCTACAACGTGACGAGCGCCGTCCCGCAGTACACCCCGGCATCACTCCGGCGAACCGGAACCGACTACCCGGACGAGATTCGCGAGCGCTATCTTGTGCTCCCCGACAGCACGTCTGACCGCGTTCGCGAGCACGCCGCCGAGATAACAGCCACTGCGGAGACACCCTACGACAAGGCCGTCGCCGTCGAGAAATGGCTCGAAACGAACAAGAACTACTCCTTGCAGGTGTCGCGTCCGGACGGAGACATCGCCGAATCGTTCCTCTTCGAGATGGAGGAGGGATACTGCACCTACTATGCTTCGACGATGGTCGTCCTCCTGCGCTCTGAGGGCGTTCCGGCGCGCTTCGTAACCGGCTACACGACAGGCGAACGCGTTGGTGACGACCGGTACGTCGTTCGCGGCCTCGACTCGCACGCGTGGGTCGAGGTGTACTTCGAGGACACCGGATGGGTTCGCTTCGACCCGACGCCCACAGGCCCCCGGCGGAACGCCGAATCGACGGCGCTCGACGACGCCCGAACCGAGGGTCTTGCGGGAGTCGACACCAACGAGACGAAAGATGAGGAGAACACGTTCGAGGAGGTTACGCCAACTCCCACCGAGACGCCGAACGAGACGGAATCGAACACGACGACCGAAAACCGCCGCCCTCCCAGCCTCGACGAGCGCCTCGGTATCACCCCAACCGCCAGTAACACGACGGGCACGGATGACACGGGCGGCGGATTCAATCCGACGTTACCGTCGCGGGAGACGCTGTTTGTTGGCTTTGCCGCCCTCGTCGGTCTCGTCGCGGGCGTCCGTCGGACTCGGTTCCCGGACCAACTTCGCTTTGTGACCACCGCGGCATATCAGCGACGAACTGACTCGCCAGCACACGACGTGTTCCGCGCGTACGACCGTCTGGAACTCGCACTCGAACGCGAATATCGACCGCGCCGCCCCGGCGAGACGGTTCGGCACTACCTCGACGCACTCTCTCGGGTCGGCCTCGACGAACGAACTCGGCACGTCGGTCGAATCTACGAGCGCGCCCGGTACGGCCACGGCGTCACCCGGGCGGACGCTGATGAAGCAATCGCTGTGGCGAACACTGCCGTTAGGTCGCGTCTGCCGGTTGTCAGACGCTGGACGAACTGAATCGCGTCACTTTTTCTGTGTGCGCACACAGGAACGTCCAATGGCGACACGACACGCTGTCTCCGCACTGCTATGTGCCGTGCTCTGTGTGCTTGCCGTGGCCGCACCAGTCACGGCACAGGGGTCAGCAACCGGCCCCGGTGTCGAGCCTCTCGTCCAGCAGGGCGTCGAGCCTGACAGCACGCGTATCGTCGTCGATGTCGACGCGAGTGGCGATGCTCGCTGGGAAATCCAATACTGGACCCGACTCGACGACCAGAACACCACCGACGCCTTCCAGTCGTTACAGGAAGACGTACGAGCCAACCCGGGCGATTACACGGCCGCGTTCGCGGACCGTATCAACTCGACGGTCACCGCCGCGGAGAACGCGACCGGTCGCGAGATGGCCGAGACGAACATCTCTGTCTCGGCCGAAACGCGGTCGCTTCCCGACAGCTATGGCGTCGTCACTTACTCGTTCGACTGGTCCAACTTCGCGGCGGTCGACGGTGACCGAATCGTCGTCGGCGATTCCATCGAGGGTTTTTTCCTCGATAGCAGTTCCCGACTTATCGTCTCGTGGCCCGACGAGTACGGCGCGGTGACGGTCGAACCGTCGGCCGACGATACGCGAGAAAACACGGCTATCTGGCGCGGTTCCCAAACCGAATTCGTCTCGGGTGAACCCAGCGTCGTCCTCGAACGCGGCGCGGGTGGACCCGGGACGACGCAGAGTCCGACGCCGGACACGGCAGACAGTCCCTTCTCCACGACAGGCGCGCTCGCCGCACTTGCCCTCGTGGCGATACTTGTCGGTGGTGCAGCTATGTACCTCCGGTCACGCGGAGTATTCGGTGGCGGCGAACCCTCGTCAGCCGATAGCGTTGAAACGACAGGGCCAACCGCTGGTCCGGGCGCTGCCAGCGACACAGCCGCCGAAGCGGATTCGGGCGACGAGGGGAGCGTGGCAGGTCCCGAACCGTCGGCCGACGAGGCTGGCGACGAGACCCCGAGTCCACCGTCCGAACTCCTCAGCAACGAAGAGCGCGTCCTTCGCCTCATCGAGTCTCGCGGCGGCCGCGTCAAGCAACAGGAAGTCGCCGGCGCGCTCGACTGGACCGACGCGAAGACGAGCAAGGTCGTTCGCGGGATGCGCGACGAGGGTACCATCGAAGGCTTCCGCCTCGGCCGCGAAAACGTACTTAGGCTGCCAGAAGACGACGATTCCGAGGACCAATAAAAGGCTTACGACCGTTCACGGTTCTCAGTACCTGCTAATCGGGAGACGGAGGCGTGTTGGTTTGGAACCCCCAAACTGCCGTTAACTGGAGTTGATTCGCGGCCACGACCGCACGCTTATATTGAATCGGGAGTCCAACAGTGGCGTGATGAGCCGACGAACCGCTGCACTTGCTGTCGCTGCGCTCGTGTTGCTGGCGACGGTGGGTGCACCGCTCGCTATTGCCGCCCCGAGTAGTCCGACACAGACAGTTGCCGCTGTCTCTGACGGGCCACTCACAGCTCCTGCTGCCCAGAGTTCAACGAACAACAGCACCGAATCCCCGCCCGCCAACGCCGCCGCCTCACAGACGCCACCTGGACAGAAACTCGCCGCTGTTATCGGCGTTCAGGGGTCCGAGACAGACGGTGAACTCGAACGCCGAGCGTTCGAGACACGTCTCTCCAAGGCGAACTCTAACAGTTCAAAGGCGGCCGTCGTCGCCCAACAGGTCGAGACGGTCCGCGGGCGACTGACTGACCTCCAACAGCGCAAAGCACGACTCGACGCACGTCGTGAGAACGGGACGATTCCTGAGGGCCAGTACCGGGTTAAGATGACTCGGACGGTTGCGGATATCGAACGGACCAAGTCGATGTTGAACCGGACCTCGGACGCCGCTTCGTCGGTCCCCGCCGAAGCCCTGCGTGAGCGCGGGGTCGATACCGCCGACCTCGACAGACTCCGTACTCGGGCGAGCGAACTCACCGGACCGGAAGTGGCCGAGATGGCCCGTGGCCTCACGGGCGACAACCCCGGAAAGGGTCTCGAACGAGCAAGGTCGGGCGACGATAAAAACGAGTCCGACGACAACCGAGGCAGGCCGAACGACGTTGGTCCGGGTGCTGTCCCGGGAAATGGTAATTCGGGAGGGAACAACTCGACAGAGAACGCCAGCGACACTAGCTCCTCCAACAAGAAGTCTGGAAATGGTCCCGCTGACGACGACCGCACCAACTCTCCCGACACGCCGCCGGGCCGAGACGCGAAAGCCAAAGACGCCGACCACGGAAACCCGTTTGTGACGACGGACGACGAGTCCACTGAAGACGGAACGGAGGCGACAGCAGACGGTGACACGGAGACGACCACCGCCGATAGCGAAACGTCGTCCACCGACGATTCGAATACCTAATTCGGGCGACCACACCCTTTCTCCCGATACTGTTTAATATCCCCATCCTGTAGGTCCACACTGTAATGTCGGAAGTCTGCTCGACGTGCGGGCTCCCTGAAGAGCTCTGCGTCTGCGAGGACGTCGCTAAAGAGTCTCAGGAGATTGTCATCCGCATCGACGAGCGCCGCTACGGAAAAGAGGTTACAGTCATCGAGGGATTCGATCCGAAGGACGTCGACATGGATAGCCTGTCGTCGGACCTGAAATCGAAATTCGCCTGTGGTGGGACCGTGGAAGACGATTCCATCGAACTCCAAGGCAACCACCGCGGCCGAGTGGGGGATTTCCTCCGCGAAAAGGGGTTCAACGTCGCGTGACCGACCTCTAAACTAGCCCGACGTCGAGTTATTTTTGTGACCAAGCCGTCGAGAGCGACTGCACTAGCTCGACTGCGCGTTGCGTTGATACTACCGGCTGTAAGTCCGTGAAGCATTTCGGCACCTTGGGGTGCCGAATATCTTGAACCAGTTACAGCCGACAGTCTGAACTACTCGCCACCAGCAGTCGCTTCGTCGAGGCCCTCTTCGAGTGGTCCCTCCCACTCGTTGAGGCCACCGGCCATACTCTCGATTTGCGCGTCTTGGGTCCCCTCGTAGGACGATAGCAGTCGGACCGCCTGTATACTCGCTTCTCCCCGGGGACAGACGGTGATGATGTGGTCCGCGCCCGCGACGCGCCCGAGATGCGACACGAGGTTGACGAGCGGGATGTTGATGCTTCCGGGGATGTGACCCAACTCGAACTCCGCTTCCGTGCTCACGTCGACGACGACCGGTGGGTCGTCGCTGTCGAGGAGCGACTGGACTTCCGCGGGCGGGATTTCTTCGACTGACACGTTACAATAACCCCTCTTCGTACGCGAGCAGGACGCCTTCGAGCGTGGCGTCGTTTGTCGGCGACTCGGTCGCGCGTTCGACGACTTCGTCGACTGGGACCGCACGAACCGAGAGGAACTCGTTGTCGTCTAAGTCGCGCTCGACCGGCGTGAGTCCCTCCGCGAAGACGAAGCCGCGTCGGTGACGGAGCACGCCAGTTGAACACCACACGTCGCCGATGACCGAAGCCGAATCGGCGGCGAACCCGGTTTCCTCACGGAGTTCGCGCACTGCGGCATCCGTGAAAGACTCGCCCTGTTCGACGATTCCCGCGGGCAGTTCGAGTTGCGTCTGGCGGATGGTCGGACGGTACTGCTCGACGAAGACGACGTGGTCGTCGGCGACGGCGATGACGACGACGGCAGTCGCCAGTTCGGCCCAGTAGTAGCGTTTCGTGGTGCCGTTCGGCTGTTTGACGAGGTCGTACCCGCCGGTGAACCAGCCCGTTTCGTACTCGGTCTCCGATTCGAGCACCGGCCACTCGGGGTCAGGAAGTTGTTCGTGCCGACGGCCGTCGTCGGTCATTGGTCGCCTCCGTCGCCGTCTGTATCGTCTCTGTTGTCTTCGTCGCCGTCTGTATCGTCTCTGTTGTCTTCGTCGCCGTCTGTATCGTCTCTGTTGTCTTCGTCGCTACCTGTGTCGCCTTCGTGTTCTTCACCGTCACCCGTGTCGTCGTTGTCTTCGTCTCCTCCCTCAAGAATTGCATCACGGTAGACGCGTCCGAAGGCGTTGCGGCGGAGCGTGCTTACCGCGGCCTCGCGTTCGTTCTGGAAGGTCGTCGCGATGACCGTCTCAGCGAACGGAATCGCGTGCCACGCGACGCGCTCGACATCGGGGTTGCCCAGTTCGACCACCTCGTAGTCCGGGTGGTCCGAACGCCAGTCGTCGAATTCGGCTCGCGACCCGACGCGAACCGCCAGTGACTCGGCGAACAGCGCGTTGCGGACGGTCTCGACGACCTCGCCGGTCACGCGGTCTCGGTACTCGTCGCGGTCGAAGTCCATCGCTTTGGCTGTCTCTCTGACGACCACCTGCGCTGTCGGCCCAACGCGGTCGAAGGCCGTTTCGGCGTCAGCGAGCGACTCCGGAGAAATCGTCCCGTGGGTTTCCATCGCCCATCGATTCGAGGGCCGGGCTTACGACTCTTTCTCGTCGGCGTCGTCGTCCGAGTTGCGCTGGTCGGCATCCTCGGTCCCGACTTCGTCGCCGTTTGCACCGCCCTCGTCGCCGTTTGCTCCACTCTCGTCGCCGTTTGCTCCACTCTCGTCGTCATTCGTTCCTCCCTCGTCGTCTTGCATCTCCTCAGTGAGCGACCTCGCCTCCTCGAAAATGCGTGCCGCGTCACCGGACAGCGGTTCCGACCCGTCTCGGCCGCCGAACTGGGGTGTCTGACCGTGTCCGTGTTCGTGTCCGATTCCATGCTCGTGGCCGTGTCCGTGCTTGTGGCGCTGCGTGCGGTCGACCGTGTCTTCGAACACTTCGTCGAACTCGTGTTCCTCCGCGAAGTCGGAAACGACTGGCCCGAGCGAATCGGGATTCATCGAATCCCAGTCGGGCGCGTGTTCGTCCAGCCACGTCTCGTGGTCGTCACCGTGGACGATGGCTTGCAACGCGAGGTGGTTCGCGAGATGCGTCTCGTCGCGTTGCGGTGCGTCGCAGACCGGACAGGCGTATCCCATACCGGCCGGTAGTGGCTGAGTGTACCAAAACCCGTCGCAGTTTACTCGAAAGAGGGAGGAAGCGGTCGTGGCGTCCGCAATGGTGCGGTGTGGTGTGGTTGTGGTGTGCGGACTGCCGACGAGTGGCCACGGCGCACCCCTCTGTGGTGTGTCCTATGGTGGTGGTGGTAATTGCGTCGCGATGCTGTTAGGTAGACGTGACCATGACCGTCCCGTCGGCCCAGACGGTCACGTCACAGGCAGCGTACCGAAACCGGACTCGCCCGCGTGCAGAGCCCTTCGATCCACGCACAATCGGTTCGCCCGACGCTGGTTCCCGGGACAGCGGGGCGAACAGTCGACTGAGCGCATCCGGGTCGATGGTTTCGGAGAGTGGTGGAAGCTCAGAAACGTCTTTATCAATTAGTTGGGCGGTCGCCGAAACGACAGTCACAGCGAGTGTGTCTTGTCCATCCCAATCATGTCGAGCGACAACCTCTTCGCTCGTGCCAGTGTTCCATCCCACATCATTGCCCTGTAATACGCGAGTTTCGTCCATGGTTCGGTTCGCGTCGGCGAGATGCCGACATCTACCCTGTCGGCAGTTGTGGATATATCGCTCCCTGCTATCCAACTAGTGGTGTCTCCTGTGACGACTCTATTCACCTAGAGTCCTGACTGAGAAACAATTGGTAACACGCCTCATTCGAAGACGTGTTCGACAAGCTTCCGTTCGGCGGCGCGAAGGTGGTACTGGAACGTCGGCGCGCTGATGTCGAACGTCTCGGCAAGCGTCTCCGCCGTACTGCGACGCGGCCACTCGTAGAATCCCGCGAGGTGTGCCGCCCGAATCGACTCGTACTGGCGGTCCGTCCACGCATCGCGTATCTCGGAGACGAACGTCGCCGGTGACGTGGCTCCTTCGGTACAGGTCCGACGAGACAGGAGGCTCGTGCCGGGGTAGTTCGTATCGAGTGCGTCGACGAACGACCGGACGCGAATCCGCTCCGGAACTTCGACTGTGAGCGTGGTCTGTGTTCCTGACGCGTGCAGTGCGCAGAGCGTTGCCTCGGAGGCGTACAGTGTCTCGAATAACGATTCTCGCGGAAGACGAAGTTCGAATAGATGTTCTGACCCATCCGTCGAGAGTTGTCTGACACGAGTCGCAACGTCCCGTCCCGCATCGGCCACGTCGTCGGGGGCTGCGTCGGTGACGATAAACGCGATGACGGAGCCATCCGACTGCGGGATGACTCCAGTGAGGTTCACCTCGTGGCCGACGCGCTGAGCGAGACGGGTGAGTGAGAGTCGGTCGCCACCGAGTTGGACCTGGAGTTGTGTCTGTCGTTCTGTCAGCATGGCATCGGCGCGATTCGTCGCGGTGATGGCGTAGCCTACGGTCTCTCCGAGTTCCGTGAGGAGGCCGTCTTCGTTCGCGATGGTCTCCTGTTCGTTTGCGTGGACGACGAACAACGCTTCGACCCGGTCGTCGGCAACCGCGGGGATGACTGCAATAGACCGGAATCCGTAGGCGAGCGCATCGCCCCGGTGGTCCGCCCATGCGAGGTCGTCGAGCACGTCGTCGACGGTCTGTATCTCGCCCGTCTCGATGGCGTCGGTGAGCAGACCGAACAGCGGCGCGTTCGTCGCTACCTCACCGAGTCTATCTATGTAGGCGGCATCCGCTCCGTGTACGGTGTCTGGCGGTGGCCGGAACTCGTCGTCGACCTCGCTCGCTTCGGCATGCCAGACGACGCTGTAAGGGGCTGCATCGGCGAGATGCTCGGACACGGCGGAGAGTGCCTCGCCACGGGTTGGGGCACGAATGAGCGACTGAATGACGTTTCGGATAGTCGTGTTTATCCGGTTGAGTTTCGTGAGCGCCTTGTTCTGTCTGGCAAGTCGCTTGTCGCGCTCGCGTAACTCGGTTTCTGCGTCGATTCGCTCCAGTAACTCTTCGACGGTGGCAGACAGCAAGTTCACGAGTTCGACGTCGACCTCGTTCGGGGCGACGGTTCCCGGATGGCCGGTGACGAGGACGCCGTGTCGACCGAGTGGCGCAGCGATAACTTGTTCTGCGCCATCGACGACATCCCCGCCCAGTATCACCTCGACAACGCGAACCTCGCCGGTGACGAACGCCTCCCAGACGCCGCCGTCGCTGATACCGCTACTGGGCGGCTTCTCACCCAGACCCGACCCCTCCTCGCCGACGCGAGTGAGAGCGGTTCGGTCCTCGTCGAAGACGAACAACTCAGTTCGAGCGTCGCCGAGTACCTCGTCACAGGTTTCGACGGCGGCGTCGAGAACCGCCTCCCGGTTGGTTGCACTCATCATCTCACGTGTTCGTTCGTGAAGTGTCGCCAGTAACTGCTCGTAGCGGTGTCGTTGCGTCACGTCGCGAAGCACGCCGACCGACCCGACTTTTTCGCCGTCGACGACGAGTGGTGTCCGGTGGTTTTCGACCCGAACCACGCCGTTGTCGGGCGTCTCTAGCTCGAACTCGACTATCTGCGTCGATGTCGCCACAAAGGCGTTATCACTGCTGTCGGTTGGGTCGTCGCCGTCACCGCCGTCGGTTGGGTCGTGGGTTCCGACGATGTGACTCGCAGGCGAGCCAATGACCTGCTCGCGCGTCAGTCCCGTGAGACGCTCGAACGCGGGGTTGATGGCGGTGAACCGTCCGTCGGCGTCGATCGCGTATACCGCGTCGGCGACGGCGTCCACCATTCGGACGTACTGCTCGGCCGCTGCTTCTCGTTCCTGTTGTTCGAGGCGGTCGCGATGGGACTGTCTAAAGCGGTATTCCGAAAGCGCTCGCTGGACACGAGTGGCGACCCGCGACAGCGTTTCGGGGTCGTCGTACACGACATAATCCGTCGCGCCCGCGTCGAGAACCCGCTTGGCGACGCGCTCGTCGTCGGTCGCAACGACGACTGGAACGTCAAGTCCGTGTTCGCGAATATTGCGGGTAAATTCGGCTTCGTCACCGTCTGCGAGCGGGACAGCGAGGACGACACAGTGGATAACCGACGCTGCATCGAGAAGTTCCACGTAGGCAGCGAATCCGCTTTTGACGTGGCGGATGGTTGTGTCCTCGGAACGTGAGTCGAACGACGATTCGAGGGAATCCACAAAACCGCCGTCGTCACTTACACAGAGAACTTCGGCTGGCGGTGACACAATCGAAGTACGACCGTGTCCATGATAAGGACTCCCACGAACTTCACCGCGCTTGTGTCAGTCAGATTTCCACTCGCTGAGGTCCAGAACCATGATATAGGCGTCTTCCCCGTTGCCGTAGTAGCCGGGAATTCGACGGGCGGATTCGAAGCCGACGCTCCGGTAGAGCCGTATCGCCGGGTCGTTAGAGACGCGAACTTCGAGTTTGACGACGGTCGCTCCTGCGATGGTCATCGCCGCCAGTGACTGTACGAGTAGTCGCCGTCCAAGTCCGTTTCCGCGGGCGTCTTCTCGGACCGCGAGGTCCTTGACGTGGCCGATATCGTTGCCGTGGTTCGGCATCACGTCGGCGACGACGTAGCCGAGGACCTCGTTTTCGCGAGTCGCCACAAGGAATGCGGGTTCGTCGACGAATAGCTCGAACGCCGAGTATGGCCACGGCTCTGAGAAACACGCCCGCTCGATGCGGAGCACGTCGAGTAAATCGGCGCGGTCAGCTTGCCGGATGACCACGTTGTCGGCGAGTGCGTCGTCGAACTCCCTCACATTCGGCGGTATGTGACGGTGATGGAAAAGCACGCGGCTTCGCTCGTGTGTGAGTTACGGTCGAATATCGTTTGTAATCGGTCGAATGAATGGCGCTCACCGGGTCGAATGAATGGCGCTCACCGAGTCGAATGAATGGCGCTCACGGTGCGGCCGCTCACCGGCCGAAAAACGTGAGAATATTGGGTGTGGACTTAGTCGTCCGCGGGCGCTGCGCCGCCTTCGGCCTGCTGCTTCGTGAGAGGCAGCTTACCACCGGCGGTGAGAATACGACGCTCACGCTCGGAGGCGTGCAGGTCCGCCGTCGCTTCCCAGTCGCCGTTCACGCGGATGGTGAACTCTTCCTGGCCGGATTTGACGCCTTCGGCCACGTCGTCGACGATTTCGATGTCGTCGCCCTGTTCGAGCTTCTCGTAGGTCTCCTCGTCGATGGCGAGAGGGACGATACCGAAGTTGAACAGGTTCGCCTTGTGGATGCGGGCGAACGACTGCGCGAGGACGGTCTCGATGCCGAGGTACATCGGACACATCGCGGCGTGTTCGCGGGAGGAACCCTGACCGTAGTTCTCGCCAGCGACGAGAACACCGGAACCGGCTTCCTTGGCGCGCTGTGCGAACGTCTCGTCGACACGCGAGAGCGTGAAGTCCGAGAGGCGCTCGATGTTCGAGCGGAACTTGAGGATGTCGGACGTTGCCGGGATGATGTGGTCGGTCGTGATGTTGTCCTCCATCTTCAGGAGCGCCTCACCCGAGATGTCGGCACCGAGTGGGTCCTGCAGTGGGACTTCGCCGATGTTCGGTCCCTTGATGAGGTCGTCGTCGATGGCGTCTTCCGCGTAGATGAGGTCCGTCTTGGAACCGTCGTACTCGTCGGGAAGCTCGACGCCGGGCGCTTCGAGGTCGTCGAGTTCGTCGGCGAGGTCGCGCGGGTCGATGATTTCGCCCTCGAGTGCCGCGGCGGCGGCGACCTGCGGCGAGCAGAGGTAGACGTTGTCGTCTTCGATACCGGAGCGACCCTCGAAGTTGCGGTTGAAGGTACGCAGGGAGATGGAGTCAGAGGCGGGCACGTGGCCGATACCGATACACGGTCCACAGGTCGCCTCGGAGACGTTGACGCCGGCCGCCATCATCTCAGCCGTCCAGCCTTCACGGGCCAGAATCTCGCCGGCCTGCTTCGAACCGGGTGCGACAATCATTTCGAGGTGCTTTGCGACTTCGCGGCCCTCGAACATCTTCGCGGCCGGGAGGATGTCCTCGTAGCCACCGTTCGTACAGGAACCGACGAGGACCTGCTCGACCTTCTTGCCGGCGACTTCGCGGACGGGCACGACCTTGTCGGGCATCGACGGGCAGGCGATGAGCGGTTCGAGGTCCGAGAGGTCGATGACGATTTCGTCGGCGTATTCCGCGTCGTCGTCGGCCGTCAGCTCGACGTACTCGTCGCCGCGGCCCTGGCGTTCGAGGTAGTCTTTGGTCTTTTCGTCCGTCTCGAAGATGGACGAGGTCGCGCCGAGTTCCGTCCCCATGTTGGTGATGGTCGTGCGCTCGGGCACGGAGAGCGATTCAGCACCGGGGCCGGAGTATTCGAAGACCTTGCCGACGCCGCCTTTGACGGTCTCGCGGCGGAGCATCTCGAGGATAACGTCCTTCGCAGAGGACCACTCGGGAAGCTCGCCTTCGAGGCGAACGTTGACGACTTCCGGCATCTCGACGTAGTACGCGCCGCCACCCATGGCGACGGCGATGTCGAGACCACCTGCACCGATGGCGAGCTGGCCGAGACCACCGGGAGTCGGCGTGTGCGAGTCGGAGCCGAGGAGCGTCTTGCCGGGTGCGGCGAAGTTCTCCTTGTGGACGTTGTGACAAATACCGTTACCGGGTCGGGAGAAGTGGGCACCGTATGTCCCGGCCGCGGAACGGAGGAAGCGGTGGTCGTCCGTGTTCTTGAAGTCGAACTGGTAGGTCTGGTGGTCACAGTACTGGGCTGCGAGTTCGGTCTGGGCCTCGTCGAGGTCGAGTGCCTCGAACTGGAGCCACACCATCGTCCCAGTCGTGTCCTGCATCAGGACCTGGTCGATTTCGATTCCAATTTCCTCTCCGGGGGTAAGTTCGCCCTCGACGAGGTGGTCCGAGAGAATCTTTTCCGTGAGCGTCTGTCCCATAACAGGCGAATGTCGATGGCCCTCGGATATAAATCCCGCGTACTTCCCTATCTTCGAACGTGAAGGATACCGCCGTCTCCGGGTTTCTAGCGTCTAAGGACCATTAAACTCCTTGGTGGTTCTTCCATGATAACCGTCCCCGAGGTTTATGTGTTGACTCGGGTTTCGCTACTGTTTTTGGCCCCCCCAACGCTGACCAATTATGTACCGCGCTGGCTCCTTCGTCGCACAGCATATCTCGCCAGTCACCGACGAACAGGTCCAACCCAATGGCGTGGACCTGACACTCGACTCGGTGCTCGAACAGGTCGAACCCGGCCGCATCGGTCGCGAGGGGAAGACAATCGGTGAGCGCCGCGAACTCGACCTCGCCGATGCCGATACGGAATCGTACCACCTCGAACCCGGTGGGTACGTCCTCCAATACGCCGAGACGGTCCACATCCCCGACGGACACGTTGGGTTCATCTATCCTCGCTCGTCGCTGATGCGGAACTCGTGTATGCTCAACACCGCCGTCTGGGACGCCGGCTACGAGGGCAAAGGGGAAGGACTGCTGCAAGTACACCACCCCATCGAACTCGAACGCGGCGCGCGAGTCGCGCAAATCGTACTCACGAAGGCGAACCACAACGAGACGTACGACGGGAGCTATCAGGGCGAACGAACCGACCCGACGCCCTAACGAACCGAACGACGGACAGTCCCGCCTCTCGGCCACCATCTCGCTCCAAAAATACGGGAGAAGTAGTAACGTACTAGTTCTCCCGACGTTCTCGGTAATGACGAATTTGTTTCAAGTCACTGGCCGGTCTATTATTAGCTTGCGGAGGAGTAGTGTCCGGGCCGAGCGAGGGGCGACCTGAAGACCAATACCTCCGCACCTTCCTCCCGACTGCATTTTTCATTCGGTGAGTAGACGTGCTGCGCCATTCCGGTACGTATGGCCTTTTCGAGAGGCGTACCAATGTTCCCTGACCCAAAGGCACATTTACGCGCACACCTAAGTGCGTCCAATCACTGATGTCACGGAGTCCATCTCTCCCGGAACGCCCTCATCTCGATCTGGACCCCGAGATGTCGGATGCAGAGCGTCTCTCTGCACTCCGCCAGCACTTCGAACGCATGGTCGAGGTCAACCGAGAACTCACCCAGCGTCTCCAGACTGCTGACAACCGGCACGCCGAGTTGGTCGACGAGGTCGACCAGATGAAAGCACGCAACGAGGCCCTGAAGACGGCCTCGTACTACATCGCCACGGTCGAGGAGTTGACCGACAATGGCGTCATCATCAAACAACACGGCAACAACCAGGAAGTTCTGACCGAGTTCGCACCGAACCTACGCTACGACGACATCGAGCCCGGCGACCGCGTCGCCATCAACGACTCGTTTGCCGTCCAGACCGTCCTCGACGACGAGACGGATGCGCGGGCGCAGGCGATGGAAGTTGTCGAGTCGCCCACCGTCTGCTACGACGACATCGGCGGCATCGACGAACAGGTTCGCGAAGTCCGCGAGGCGGTCGAACAACCGCTCGAAAACCCCGAGATGTTCGAGGAAGTCGGCATCGACCCGCCCGCTGGTGTGCTCCTCTACGGTCCGCCGGGGACCGGGAAGACGATGCTCGCGAAGGCCGTCGCCAACGAAACGAACGCCTCGTTCATCAAGATGGCCGGCTCCGAACTCGTCCAGAAGTTCATCGGCGAGGGCGCGCGACTCGTCCGCGACCTGTTCAAACTCGCGGCCGAGCGTGAACCAGTTGTCATCTTCATCGACGAAATCGACGCCGTGGCCTCCAAGCGGACCGACTCGAAGACCTCCGGCGACGCCGAGGTCCAGCGGACCATGATGCAGTTGCTCTCCGAGATGGACGGCTTCGACGACCGCGGCGAGATTCGCATTATCGCGGCGACCAACCGCTTCGACATGCTCGACGAGGCGATTCTCCGCCCCGGTCGGTTCGACCGTCTCATCGAGGTCCCCAAGCCCGCCGTCGAAGGACGTCGCCGCATTCTCGATATCCACACCCGCGATATGAACGTCGCCGACGACGTGAACCTCGACGCGCTCGCGGATGAACTCGACGACTACTCCGGTGCCGATATCGCGTCGCTCACCACGGAAGCGGGGATGTTCGCCATCCGCGACGGCCGAACCGAAGTCACCGGCGTTGACTTCGATGCGGCCCACGAGAAACTTACGAACGTCGAAGAATCCGGAACGGGTCCCATCACCGGATTCACCGACTACCAGTACTAACACGTCTGCGTCTGCGTTTTCGACACCGGTTTCGGTTCGCTCGTCGGTGTTTCGGTAACTCGTCAGATAACTGCCGCTGTTATTGGGTCGGCGGTGCCGCGCCACCTATCTATGGAGTTTCGTCCGTCAGAACCGTTCTATATAGAGATATTCGCGGCTTTACTCTCACTCCGGGAGCGCTCATTCGTAACCCCCTTTTCCACCGACGCGAGAGTTCGGGCATGAACACGATTCGCGTCGTCCGCGGGGTCGGAACCGCCCCGACGGAGATGGCCTCCTACGATGCCGCCCTCGCCGCGGCGAACATCCACAACTACAATCTCGTCGCCGTCTCCTCGGTCGTCCCCGGCGACGCAACCGTCGAGGAAGTCGAGGTCGCACCCGACCTCGGCCCCGCCGGGAACCGACTAACCGTCGTGCAGGCCCGCCAGACGACTTCGACCCCCGGTGAGACCGCCGTCGCCGGTCTCGGCTGGGCGACCGGCTCCGGTCCGGGACTCTTCTACGAGGCGACCGGCACCAACGAATCTGCCGTTCGAAAAGCGGTCGTCGACGGACTCGACGCCGGGAAAGGGCTTCGTGACTGGTCGTTCGACGACGAACAGGTCGCACTCACCACGGCGGAACACGAGGACGACGGCTACACGACCGCGATTACGGTCGCAGCCTACGGGCAGAGCGAATCTATCTTCTGAGTCAGGATTCTCTGCCAGTTCCCGCCCTGAGTCCCCACCTCGAATTATGTGTCTCTCTCCCTGACATTCTCGAGCGTTGACCGACGTACTCATCAGGCGGTGTGAGAATCCTCACTCATGAGTGGGGACACACGCTCCGACCTCTCACCCGGTCGAGTAGCACTTATTTATGCCGCGTTCGGCTTTCTGTGGGTCGCCACGAGCGACCAGGTGGTCGCGAAGCTCCCCAACCAAGTCGTTCTCCAGACGGTGAAAGGGTGGTTGTTCGTCACTATCTCCGCGGTTCTCGTCTATGTCCTCGTCGACCGCAGCCACTCCAAACTGAGCCGAACGACCTCGCGACTCGAATCGACGCTCTCGCATACGAGCGTCCTCCACCGAATCCTCCGACACGACATCAGAAACGCCTGCATGTCGATTTTGGGCTACGCCGAGCTCATCGAACCGCAGGCGGACGCCCCCGAAAGTGTCGACCCTGTCGAAGCGATTCGAGCGCGTGCGAACCGGTTGGTCGAGGTGAGCGACGAAGTCGCACTCCTCCGTAGCGTCGAGTTAGCAGAGGGGACCGAAGTCGAAATTGACCTCTCCTGTGCGGTTGGCGATGCCGTCAAGGACTTCCGAACTGAACATCCACGTGTGGATGTCTCGGTGACAGCACCGGCAACACTGGTGGTACAGGCACACCCGGCGCTGCCACGAAGTATCACGGAACTACTCGAAAATGCCGCCATCCACTCGAATGGCGACGAGACAGCCGTCGATGTCACCGTGCAAAAAACCGCTGAAACGGCGCACGTCACTATCGTTGACGACGGTCCTGGTATCCCGGGAGCCGAACGCGACGCGCTCGACTCGGGGACCGAAACGCAACTGAGTCACACGAGTGGCGTTGGCCTCTGGTTGGTTCGCGCCATCGTCGATGCGTCCGGTGGGACCCTCGATATCGAGACCGGGGACGACCAGGGCACAGTTGTGACCGTCTCGATCCCCTGTTCGCCGTCGTAGGCACGCCGTCTTCGAGTTTCGACGTGCGGCACCCGACCCTGACCGACGACGCCTTTTTACACGTCCTTCCCGTAGCCCAGACGACTGATGAACGGGAACAACCCATATGCGGGCGCTCCCGGCGTACCTGGTGCCGGTCAGCCGTCGCAAGACCGCGAACTGACCGTCGAACAGATGGACTCGCTCCGGCGAGCGGTCGCCGGTATCGTCTCCCGGACGGAGTCGTATCTCCCCGAGGGGTTCGCCGTCGGGTCCGAACTTTCGACCGGGTCGGCCGGCCCACTAGCTACCGTCGCCGTACATCCTCCTGTCGGCCACCCCGTCAGCGCCGGGTTCTCGCCGAACGCCGACGACCTCGACGCTGGACTCACTGACGAGGACCGCGACGAAGTCGCACGTGGTCTCGCCGCCAGCGCCGCGTTCCAGGTGATGAGCGCCGTCGGCGACGACCTCACGCCCGCAGCTCGATAACAACGTTTGCCTCGCCCCGAGCGCACGCGGTGATTACTTCCAGCCGGCTGACTTCTGCCCGTCCCTGCCAGCCGGCTGACTTCTGTTCGTCCGGCTGATTTCCCCACGCCGAGTCTCGGCTACCGCTTTCTGTCGCCGCTTTGGCGCGCTATCACCGTACTAGAATCAGAACAATGCACTTTACGGATGGGACCGTAGGTGTGATATGGTTTCTCGTGTCGACTACGCGGACGAAATCGGACCAACGGCTATCATCATTGTCGGCCTCGTGTTGGTCCTCATCCCTGAACCGGCAACGTCCACCTTCGGCGCCGGATTAATGCTGTTCGGCGTGGCGTACTGGTTCTGGGAGTGGAACCGCCCTTGAATCGACAGCCGAGGACAACTGGTTCGTTAGACACTTCCGCGGCGACGATTTCGCCGAGCGTTGTCGCGGGTGTGCGATTTCCGCCCATCGAGTGACACCTCGGTCGCACTCGATGCTGGTGCCGTCGGCGTCGTCGGCGCGGCGACGAACAATCCGTAGGCGAGGACGGCGACCGAGATGAGACCGCTCACACCGACGACGAGCGAAATCGGAAGTTCGGTGAGCATCCCGACGGTGACGCCGAGGAAAAGCGGGAGCGGGAGCGTCGCGAGGATGGCGTCGTACCGCGTTGGCTCCGAGACGATGCTGTCGCTATGAGTTGTTTGTCTGCGCATGATACCACCATCAGACAGGTACGAACGTGAGAATATTATTCGTTTCGGCGCGCACAGCCATCTAACCCCGTACATCGGAGGCGTAGGTCGCAAACTGGATGTGTGGGGTGCAGACTGGACGCGTGAGTCGTTATTTGCCCCAGAAGGGGTCGCGACGGCGGTGCTTTTCGAGATAGCCCGAAAGTGCCTCCAGTTCGTCGGTCGGAATGTCGTCGCGGAGTTCCTGTTCGAGAATCTTCGCGTGCTTTTCGGGGAGTTCGATCCAGAGTTCGTCGCCCTCGTCTATCTGGCGGCCGACGGTCGGGCCGTCGATAGCGACACTGACGCGAGAGCCGGCGCGGGCGCTCGATACGTCTTCACCCTGTTCTTGAATCCCCGAGAGTTGGCCGACGCGAGTCGGCTCGCCGTCTTCCCACTTCATGACGTTCATGTTGTTCTTTATCGTCCCGGCCATGATTTCGACGCCGACGACGGCGGGGTTGTTCTGGCGGAAGACGTGGTCTTTGAGGATGCGGAAGCGACACGGTCGGACGATTTTGTCGAGAATCGTCTCCTGTTGGGCGCGCTTCATCTCGTCGACGTACTCCTTGTACTCATCGACGAGTTGGTAGATAACGTCGTCTTCGAACAGTTTGACGTCGTTTTTGTCGAGTTCGTCTTCGGCGTTCGAGAGCACGTCCACGTTGAATCCGAGGATGACCTCGTGCTCCGGTTCGCGGGCGGTCGATGCGACGGCAACGTCGCGCGGGGCGACGTCGCCGACTTCGGCGCGGAGGATGGGGACTTCGGCCTCTTGGAGCGCGTTCGCCATTGCTTCGAGGCTGCCGAGCGTGTCCGCCTTGACGACGACACCCTCCTCTTCGGTGGTAACTTCGATGTCGGCAAGTTCGGCTTCGACCTCGCGGATGACCTCGTCGGTGTCGCGGTCGCCGACGACGCGAACCGGCGCACCGGCCATCGCGTCTTCGAGGTCGGGAGCGGCGATTTTGATACCCGCCGCGGCGCGGACTTCGTCGACCTTGTCGAACCGCTTTTCAGTTCGGATTTCGGCGTTCGGTCGAGGCTGGAGGAGCGCGCGGACTTCGGTCACGATGGGGTCGTTCGCGCCGCCGACGACGATAGTGTCGCCCGCGTGAATCGTCCCGTCGTAGAGGACCACGTCGAGGGTTGCACCGAATCCGCGTTCTTCCTTGACTTCGAGGACGGTCCCGGAACCGGGACCGGCCACGTCGATGGCCATCTCGTCTTTCATGTACCGCTGCGAGAGGCCCATGAGAACGCCGAGGAGGTCCGGAATCCCCTCGCCGGTCAGCGCGGAGACGGGGACGACACCGATGTTCGACTGGAAGTTCTGGACGCGCCAGTAGAAGTCGGACGAAAAGCCCATATCGGAGAGTTCGCCGATAATCTCGTACAGTTTTTCGTCGAGTTTCGACCGGGCGCGCTGGGACTGTGCCTCGTAACTCTTCTGGATGGGTTCTCCCTCCTGTGGGTTCCATCCCGGTGTCGTGTCGATTTTGTTCGCGGCCACGATGAACGGCGTTCCCGTTCGTTTGAGGATGTCGATTGCCTCCTCGGTCTGTGGCTGGAAACTGTCGTTTACGTCGACCACGAGAATGGCGATGTCGGCGAGGGCACCACCACGCGAACGAAGCGTGCTGAACGAGTGGTGTCCCGGCGTGTCGATAAACAACAGTCCCGGCAGGTCGAAGTCCTCGGGCTTGACGAGGCTGCCTGCCATCTGCGAGACTGTGTCTAACGGGACCGCGGTCGCGCCGATGTGCTGGGTGATGGCACCGGCTTCACCCTCGCTGACGGCGGACCCGCGAATCTTGTCGAGAAGACTCGTCTTCCCGTGGTCCACGTGGCCGAGGACGGCCACGATAGGTGTGCGAAGCGTATCGGATTGTGACGTCGAATCAGTGTCGGACATGGAGAATCGCCCCGGAGAAAGCTCTTACCGGAATCGAGTCGGTGACTCAAGTTAAGTCCATCGTCACGCCCGTACGCATGGAAACCAAATTCTAGTGTGACAATTGTTATCGTAATAGCTCGCTGTTGACGCGTCGGTCGCTCGTCAGACGTGCCCGTGTCGTTTATGTGAACTGGCGAGGAAGGAGTGTGTATGGCCGACATACTCGCCGAGAACCTCTCCGGAAAGGCCGTCATGGGGTCGGACGGAACGGAACTCGGGATGCTGTACAACATCACGATGAACATGAAGTCGGGAGAACTCGACGACCTGCTCGTCCGACCGAACGAGGAAGTCGCCCCCGGCCGCGTCCCATTCGACCAAGACGAAAATGGTCGATTCCGCATTCCGGTGAATCGCGTGCAGGCAGTCAAAGACTACATCGTCGTCCAACGGTAAGTTTTCAATGCGGATCCTCGACGCTTCTGCTTTCATCCACGAGTATCATACCGAAGACGAGACGGCTTCGATTCCGCTCGTCAAGGAGGAACTTACCGGCGAGCATGCCTTCCGCTTCGACGCCCTCGAAGGCGCTGGCATGTACGTCCACATCCCCGGACAGGGTACCGTCGATAAGGTACTTCGAGCCGCTGGCAAGACCGGCGACAGGGATGTGCTCTCCGAGACCGACGCGCGTCTCATCGCCGCCGCGTTCGAACTCGATGCGACGCTCGTCACCGACGATTACGCGATGCAAAACGTCGCCGAACGGCTCAACGTCGCCGTCGAAGTCATCGCACAGGACGGCATCGCCGAGCAACGAAACTGGAAGTTCCAGTGCCAAGGCTGTGGACGCGAGTTCGACGAGAACAAAGACCGCTGTCCCATCTGCGGGATGGACCTGTCGCGGAAGAATCCGGCGTAACCTATCGTTCGCGCGTTTTACGCCAGCCCGGTCGCCTGCGCGTAACTCACCAGGAACTGCACCGCGTTGAACAGGCCGTGGACGACCGCGGCCACGAGCAAGTTCCCACTTTTCTCGTAGACGACCGCGAGCACGCTTCCGAGGAGGAACACCATCGCCAGCGAGACGTACATCCCTTCGCCCGAGAAGGACCACAAGTGAATCGACGCGAACACGAGACTCGACAGGGCGATGGCCGGCATCGGACCCCAGAGTCGGCGGAGTTCGCCGAAGGCGATGCCGCGGAAGATGAGTTCCTCGGCGGGGCCGACGAGGACGATAGTGACGACGGTGAGATAGAGGAAGTACACCGGACTTTCTCGGCCTTGTTGCGCAATGACGCTGTTACCGCTCTGGATACCGAGGACGTTCATGAGCGCCGTTGCACCGAGATAGACGCCGACGACGGCGACGAGGCCGCCGCCAATCCAGAGTAGGTCACGTCGGGTCGGCCAGTCAAAGCGGACGAGACGCCAGTCGTCACGGGCCGCGAGGTAACCCACGCCGACGACACCGAACCCGACGAACTGTCCGGCGCTGGAGAGCGCGCCGACGAGCGGGTCCGTCTGTGGGAGGAAGTTGATTGCAAATCCTTTTGCGAGTGACCCGAATGTCGCGCCGACGATGAGCGCGAGGGCGACGACGATGATGATGCCACCGTACGTCTGGAGGTGGTCTCCGGAGGACCCGGACGCACGGGCGGAGTCGTGTGCCATTGGCCTTTCTTCGTAATCGTGTCGGATAACCGATTCGGGTCGATTACGATTTTCATTCGGCACCTCTGGATTTGAACCCCGTTGACCGCTGGAGACGTGGTTATGGCTGGCTTTGGTTCGAGAGCTGACGACGACACCTCGAAAGCCCCCGCGACGAGCGCTCGGGGGCCTCCGTGCGCTCCTCGGCCTTCGGCCTGCGGTGCTACTGTCGGCCGCCTTCGTGCTCGTCGCGGCCCCTTTCAGTCCCACCCGTGGATTGCTCGGTTAGTTGTCGCTCGTAGAGTAGCCGGCAGTCGTCGCTCGTGGATTGGCAGGCGGCCGTCGCCGAAAAACAGCCCGTCGATGTCGCGTCCGGCGGTTTCGTCTACTCGATGACGAGTCGCTCTTTCTCGGCAACTGCGTCGGCTTCCTCGAAGTCGCCGCCGCCGAGGAGACCGCGGGCGGCGCGTTTGCCCCACTCGACGGCCGGTTGGACGAAGGTGTCCACGTTAGCGAGTTCGCCGTAGAGGACGCAGGCTGCTTCCATCGCGTAGAGCAGTTCGCCGAGGCCGTACTCGTCCACGCGGTCGATTTCGATGCGGACGTTCGGGCGACCGGCGGCGGCGAGGCTGGCTTCGGTCGCCTCGAACTCGGCGTCGAGAAGTTCGCCGAGCGAGGAGCCGCCGAGGTACGCGAGACCGTCGAGGTCGGTCTCGGGGATGGCCACGTCTTCGCGTTCGGTCGCGCGGACGAGCGTCACGAGTTTGTCGCGCGGCCCGGCGCGGTACAGTTGGAGTTGCGAGTGCTGGTCGGTCGCGCCGAGTGCGCGAAGCGGCGTCTGGCCGAGACCGTCCTTGCCGAGCGATTCGGCCCACAGTTGCGCGAACCACTCGGAAAACGTTTCGAGGGATTCCGCGTAGGGCATCATCGCGTTCTGGAGCATGCCGCGCTCGGCGAGGGCGTAGGAGACGGCTCCGTAGGCGTAGGCGGGCGAGTCAAACAGCGAGTCGGAGAGTTGGGCTTCCTGTGCGGCCGCGCCTTCCAGAATCGCGTCGATATCGTGGCCGCAGATTGCCGCGGCGGCGAGACCGACCGTCGAGAGCACCGAGAAGCGTCCCGGCACGCCGTCGGGAACGGAAAGCGAGGGGAGGTCGTGTTTCTCGGCGAGGTCGCGGAGGTTGCCTTCCTCGCCGGTCGTGACGAAGGTTCGGTCGGCCCAGTCGACACCGGCGTCGGCCATCGCTTCTTGGACGACGAGGAAGTTGGCCAGCGTCTCGGCGGTCGTGCCGGACCGGGAGACGACGTTGACGACGGTCGAAGCGAGGTCGAGCGAGTCGAGGAGTTCTTCGACCGCTTCGGGGTCGACGTTGTCGAGGTAGTAGGCGTCCACGTCGCTTTCGAGAGCGTCGGTGAGCGTGGCCGCGCCGAGGGCGCTCCCGCCGATACCGACCGTGACGACGGCGGATGGGTCGTCGAACCGGCTCACTGCGTCGCGAATCGCGTCGGGGTCGGTTCGGCTCGGGAGGTTCAGCGCCTCGTAGCCGTGTTCGCTCGCCTCGCGGCCGCGTTCGATTCGGTCGTGAGCGTCCGCGACGCGCGCGTCGAGTCGTTCGAGTGTCTCGCGGGAGACACCGTGGACCGTTGCGGTGTCGAGAACGTTCCCGAGGTCTACCTGCATACTGGATGGCGCGTCCCCCGGCGTCAAAACGACACCGGTCGCTTTAATCGCGGCCGCTTCCAAGGGGCGACCAATGGCAGACGACTACGGCGGCGTCATCGGCGCGTTTCCGTACGCGTTTCGGCACAGCGAGTCGTGGCTGTTCAAGTGCTACGTCCTCGCCGGTGCCGTCGCGACCGGTATCGTCTCGTTGCTCGTCGTCTTCGGACTCGTGGTCCTCATCGGCGCCACGGCGGGCGTTCCCGGTGGCTCGCTCACCCTCTCGCGGTCGTTCTACATCCTCGTTGGACTGTTTATCGTCGCACCGCTCATCGCCCCGATACTGTTCGTCGCGCGGCGACACCGAAAAACCGGCTCCGACCGCCGGTACGACCTCACGCTCGCGCTTTCGGGCTTCGTGTTCATGGCGTCGGTATACGTCGGTCTGGTTGCGTCGGTTCCTGCTGAGTTGCAGACGCCGGTCGGCCAAACGACCGGTTCGGTGGCCGTTCTGTTCGTCAACTTCCTCTACGACCTTCCGGCCATCTACGGTCTCGTCCCGCCGGTCGTCTGCGCGCTGGGTATCTACGGCGTTCACCGACTGCTCCGGTGAGAGTCGTAGGACGCTGTGGAGCCGTCTTTCTGTTTGAATCCTCGCGCCGCTGTCTGAAACGGACTCCTTCCCCTTCTCAGCCAGCCACGCCCGCGAGTTTGTCGCGGTATCGGTAGACGACCGCCGACGCGCCGAGTCCCGCGACGACGAGAACGACCATCGTGCTGTAGTTCGCCGCCTCTGCGCTCTGCCCCGCGGCGGCCGCCAACGCGAACGTCGGGAGGCGGCCGACGGCGACGAGGACGACGAGCGTCCGCAGTCGAATCGGGGAGAGACCGGCGAGCGCGCAGAGCGCGTCGTCGGGGAACGTCGGCAAGAGAAAGAGAACGAACAGACCGGCGACACCGCGGTGCTCGGCGAAGTCGTCGAACCTCTCCAGAATCGCGTCGTCGACGAAGCGCTCGACGGCCGGGCGGCCGAACCGACGCGCGAGAAGGAAGACGACGACGCTCCCGGTCACGACGCCGACCATGCTGTAGACAGTCCCGACGACTGTCCCGAAGAGATAGCCGCCGACGGCCGCGAGCGCCTGTCCGGGGATGGGTGCGAGTATCACCTGCACCGTCTGGATACCGACAAACACCAGCGGGGCGAACGGCCCCGCCGCGGAAACGGCCGACTGAATCCACGCCGGGTCGGTAAGTGAGGGTGCGAACTCGGCAATTACGAGGACACCTGCACCGAGCAGAATCGCAACGACCCCGAGTCGGACGAGCGCCGCAGTCCGCGCTCTCGCGGAGTCGAACACGCGGCGAGTCACAGTAACGAGAAGGTCTTGAGACGGGCGTTAGTCGCGTACTTTTTCAGGTACTGTCGCGCGGACGTTCGTGTCCCGCGGGCGACGGTTCGCCCGGCGCGAATCGCGTCCAAGATGTCGGCGGTCGAAATCGGCTCGTTCGCTGGCTTGACCGAGACCATCGTGTGTGCCTGTCCGACCAGCGAAGCTCTGTGCGCATCGCTCCCAGCCGTGCCCGGAAGTCCCTGCCGTCGGGCGTATCGTCGCGCCTGCCCGTTTCTGAATCCGGTGAGCGTGTGCGCATTGTAGACCTCGATGGCGTCAACGTCGCGGATATCCCGGCGAGACGCCCCGTGTCGGAACGTCTGAAACGGATGCGGAACGACCGCGAGTCCCCCCGACTCGCGGACTGACCGTGCCGTCTCGACAAGTTGCCGTCCTCGCTCCGGTGGTTCGTCGATGCCGAGCGCGAGAAGGTGGCCGTCCGCCGTGGTGACTTCGACGCCGGGTACGACTCGGACGCCGTATTCGTGGGCGATTTCGAACGCCCGCGAGAGCGACCCGACCGAGTCGTGGTCAGTGATTGTGACGGCGTCGAGACCGACCGCCGAAGCGCGGGCCAACACCGTTTCGACCGACATCTCGCAGTCGTAGGACGCGTCAGTGTGGACGTGAAGGTCGACTGCAAGAGTTGTCTTATCGCGTCCACCACTGTCTTCCCTGCTGTTGCTGTCCGCTTCGTCGGGCTTCTGTCCTGTCATAGCACGCCGAATTCGAGCGCGAGACAGCCTGCAACCGCAATGGAACCGGCGATGCCGACGAGAACGTGACCAGCGTCGGTTTTGTACGCCTTGTAGTCGGAAGTCATGAGCGGGCAGACGGCGACGATAGTCGCGCCGGCAACCCACCCGTTCCACATCGGCACGAACTGAAAGAGGAAGTAGTTCGCCAGCACCACGAGATGCGTGTGGACGACGGTCGTCCCGTGGTAGTACGAGGTTCCGGACTCGTCGCCGAACCCTTCGCTATTGTGCCGGATGAGGCGAAGGCCGCCGAAGGAGAGGACGACGAACCCGACGACGGCGCTCACGACCGCGTTCGGCGCGAGCGCGATATGGTACAGAAGCGCCGCCGACACGAGGTACGTGAAGATGTCGATGAAAGAGTCGATTTGGCGGCCGAACGCCGACGTGGTTCCCGTCTTTCGGGCGTAGTAGCCATCCGCCTTGTCGAAGACGAATCCGACGAGGACGGCCATAATCGCCCAATTCGGCTCGTTCGACACGAAGAGGATTGCCCCGACCCACGCCCAAAAGAGCGCGCCCAAACTCAACCAGTCCGCGGTGCCGAGCCGCGAAATCATGTTCTCTCCCGTCGAGGACCGCACAATCTCACTCGCTCGCGCGTCAATCGCATTCACCCCGCCACGAAGCGTTGACCTGAGTTCGTCCGTCATGCCTGTCTACCTGACATACCCGGCCGATAGAGTATAAAGTTAATCGCTATAGTATATATAAAATTGAAATCTATATACAAATGTCCCCGGATGAAGCACTCTGTGGTGAACAGAGTGTTCTGTGCCACTCAGAGTGGTCGATTACGCATAGAGGACTCTATACTGCTGGTTAGCGCTCGGTGACGCGCTGTCGACGCCACGGCCCGATACGGTAGTACGACCGCGTTCGCTCCACGCGGAAGTCGTTGGACTCGAACGTCCACTGCGATGGTCGGTTGTCGCGGGCGACGAGTGCGTGGACGGTCTCTGCGCCTTGTTCGTCGGCCAGCGAAACCGCCTCCGAGACGAGCGTCGTGGCGATGCCGCGATTCCGTGCCGACGGCGCGACGAACACCCTTCGGATGTACCCGCCGGAAAACGTCACGTCCGTCTCCAGCGGGTGGATGCGATACGTCAGGCCCGGGTCGCCGAGAAAGAGGTAGCCGACGAGCGAGTCGCCATCAACCGAGTCGTCACCGAGTGAGTCCCCACCAAACGAGTCACTGTCGACCGTATCGGTGTCGAACGCACACACCGCCCGCTCGTCGTCGCGGAGTTCGGCGAATGCGTCGTATGTCTGTTCGTGCACGCGTGCGTCATCGGAGTCGAGTGCGCGAACTTCGACGCCGGTCGGCGGGTCGCGGGTCGCCTCTAGTTCGCTCGTGTGGACGACGTATTCGTCCATCTGGGTCGCCGTCAGACCGTGTGCCTTCAGTGCGTCGTAGACGCGGTGTGCCGTCTCGGTTCGGGTCAACCGCCAGAGCGCGGGCATCGTTCGTCGGGTCGAAGGCGGGCGAGAAAAGCGCACCGCCGGCGTGCACACGAGTGCCAAAGGCCGTCGTCAGCGCCCGAAACGGGGAAAAGGCACGATGGCATACACCGGGTGATGACCGAGTCCGAACGAACGGGAACGTATCTCGTAACTGCGGCCGACGAGGAGTCGGCAGTGTTGAAAGACGTTCAGTCCGGGCAGGTACACGCGCTTTCTTCGAACCCCGGCGTCTCCGAGGAGGAAGCCGTCCGCGGTACCGTCGCACCCGACCCGCCGATGAACGTCTCGTGGCAACTCGTGGAGGTCGAATCCCGCTGGTCTCTCTCCGTAGAGCACTCGTCGGAGTCGCCGACGACCAACTCACGAAATATCGCCAGCGACAACCCCGACGGCGAACTCGTCCGGAAAGAGCGGGCGGGAATCGGTGAGATTCACGTCCTTTCTGTCCCCGACGACATGACCGAACAGGCCGTCGAAGACATCCTCGACGACCGCGAGGGACTGCTCTCGCGGGCCGCCAGACTCGAAGTCAATCGCGTCGAAATTCGCTCCCAACCGGGTGTCGTCGCGGTTCGATACATGCCCTAAGTCGCGTCGGAACGCCAGTCTAACGCTTCGCTATCGCTGATTTGCGGTCGATGATTTGGGACCGTCGGCACTCTGGACGCACCAGCCGCCGTTGACGGTCCCCTCGCGTTCGACGAACTCGATTTCGGTTTCCTCGCCGAGTGTCGTCGCTCCTTCCGGTTCGAGTGCTTCGACGCGGAGTGTCAGTGTAAGCGCGTCACCACAACACCCGACATCGAGGAACTCCTCCCATTCGTCGCCCGGAACCGCTTCCTCGTGGACCCGTTTCAGGTAGTTCACGAAGCGGTCGGCGGTCAGTTGGTCGTAACCCCACGCACTGAGTTCGTCCGGAAAGGAGACGACGACGTTCGTCGCCGTCGATTCGGTCGCCATAGCTCACGATTATTGTTCAATGACTATGGGGTTGTCGCGGGTTCGTTACCGCCTCGTCAGACCGACCCTCGGGGAAATCCTATCGCGGATAAGAAACCTTATTCGGCATCGCTCAGGACCGCAACCCATGGTTGAGTTTACGGTACCGGAGGTAGACTACACCCGGTACACGAATCGCCAACTCGCGGCTGTCCCCCTCGCGGTACTCGCGGTGGCCTTGTTGGTCATCGGAGGGTGGTACGCTGCGACTGGTGCACCGGTGGACCCGGGCGTCGATTTCACCGGTGGCACTGAACTCCGTATCGCAACGGATGCCCCGCAAGAGGAAGTCTCTACAGCCTTCAATACCCCTCCTGAGTCGATTCGCTCTGTCGCCGCAGACGGGACGTACGTCGTGACCTTCCAGTCCGGCAGTGCATCGACGACCGAACTCGAACAGCAAGCCGAGGCAGCGGGCTACGAAGTCCGCTCTATCGACGCCGTTTCGGCGAGCTTCGGGTCCGACACGCAACTGCTCGCACTCGGCGGCGTCGCCGTCGCGTTCGTCGGCATGAGCGTGCTCGTGTTCGCGATGTTCCGGTCGTTCGTTCCCTCTATCGCCGTCGTCATCTCGGCGTTCTCCGACATCGTCATTCCGGTGGCGCTGATGAATCTCCTCGGCATCGAACTGTCGCTCGGGACCGTCGCAGCACTGCTCATGCTCATCGGTTACTCGGTCGACTCGGACATTCTCCTGAACAACCACATCCTTCGTCGGTCCGGTGACTTCTACGAATCCACCGCCCGCGCCATGCGAACTGGTGTGACTATGACGCTCACATCTATCGCGGCGATGGTCGTCATGACCATCACGGCGACGCTGTTCGGTATTCAGCTGCTCGCCGCTATCGGGACGGTCCTCGTCTTCGGTCTCACCGCCGACCTGATGAACACCTACATGCTCAACGTGACGCTCCTTCGCTGGTACAAGTTCGAGGGGGTGGCCCGATGAGCACGTTCCGAGACAACTGGCGGGTCATCTTCCTCGTCGTGGCCATCCTGGTTTCGACGTTCGCCCTGTTCTCACCGACGATTGGCTCCCAACCCACCGTCGGCGAGGACAATAGCATGACCAACCTCAAATACGGTCTGCAACTCGATGGTGGGACGCGCATCCGCGCCCCGCTCGTCGGTATCACAGCCGAAGATGTCGAGTTCAACAACGAGTCTAAACGCGTCATCGAACAGCAGGTCGCCGCCGAATTGGACGGTGCCGACGCGGCCGACGTTATCGCTCGCTTCGGCGCGGAATCCAACACCGTCGAAGTGACCATCGAGAACGTCACGACCGACGAGTTGAGCAGCGCCCTCGATGCCGCGGGATATGCCCACGGCGAAGTTAGAGACGGCGTCACCGAGACGACGCGGGCCGAGACGGTTCGTGTCCTCCAGTCGAAAATCAACGAAGCCGGTCTCTCCGGCGGGACGGTTCAACAGGTGACCACGGCGACGAACGACCACTTCGTCCTCGTCGAGGTCCCGAACCGCGACCGACAGGACGTTATCGACCTCGTCGGCGAGCGTGGGACTGTCCAGATAGACATTTACTACCCGACCACGCAGAACGGCTCGCGGGTCTACGAGACACGCGAAGCAGTTCTCACGCAGTCGGACTTCACGTCCATCGGGACCGCACAGGAACCGCAGGCCGGCGGCGGCGCGTTCGTTCCCGTCTCGGTCCGTGACGAACCTGCACCCGGCTTCCAGCAGGCCACTGTCGAAACCGGCGTCGCACAGCCCGGTGGGTCGCGGTGTACCTACATGGAAGAGGGCGGGAAGAACTCGACTGAGCCGTGCCTCCTCCTCGTCGTCAACGGCGAAGTCGTCAACGCGTTCGGGATGCAGGCCAGCCTCGCCGACAGTATGCGCTCCGGCGAGTGGGCCCAAGCACCGGGCTTCCAACTCTCGACGCGCAACATCTCCGAAGCACAGGAAATCGCTATCAACCTCCGCGCCGGTGCGCTTCCGGCCAAGCTCGACCTCTCGGGTGAAGACGGCGGCACCTCGTCGTACATCTCCCCGAGCCAGGGTGAGAGCTTCAAGACCGACTCGCTCATCACGGGTATCGTCGCCGTCCTCGCCGTCGCCGGCGTCGTCTTCATTCGGTACGGCAAGCCGCAGGTCGCACTCCCGATGATTGTCACCGGCCTCTCCGAGGTGTACGTCCTCCTCGGCTTCGCCGCGGCAATCGGCTACCCGCTCGACCTTTCTGTCATCGCCGGGTTCATCGCCGTCATCGGGACCGGTGTAGACGACCTCATCATTATCGCCGATGAGGTGATGGCCGAAGGGTCGGTGAAGTCACGCAAGGTCTTCCGGTCTCGCTTCCGTCGCGCCTTCTGGGTAATCGGCGCTGCTGCAGCAACGACTATCATCGCGATGAGTCCGCTCGCCGTGCTCTCGCTCGGCGACCTGCAGGGCTTCGCTATCTTCACCATCCTCGGTGTCATCGTCGGTGTGCTCGTCACGCGCCCCGCCTACGGTGACATTCTGCGTCTCCTCCTGACCGAGGACCGCTAACGCCGCTCAGCGGCATCAGACCCTTTTCGAACGTCTCACTTCTCCGTTTCTCCGCTCCGTACTCAAAAACCGTGACTGGCAGGCCTCTAGACTCTACATAGGTATCGTGTGTTGATTATTCTAACATTGGTATACTCTCCGACAGAATCATATAGAGCGTCCCAAAACTATTGATTGAAGCGACCATTGAAAAACCGCCGCCCGTCGGTAATCACGGTGTACATACTCCAATTATGGAAGACACTCCTCTTCGACACGACGACTCGGACGCGACAACGACGACGCGGACGGAGAACCCGGGAGCAAACCTCTCGACAGACGACGTGGAGTATACGGCAATCGTCGCACCTTACGACGATGCCCCAGACGAATGCACCATCTTCCCCGCTGGTCTCACCGAGGCCGAGATGATGACGACGTGGGTCTCCGCACAGGAGGGCGCGTACGTCTCACTCGAAGCGATGCGATAGTTCTCCGCTCTCGCGTAGCGCAACCCACCACGATTCTGGTTTTTGCGGACTCGGTTCAGAAATCGCCCAGTGACGACTGTTCGTGTGCGGCCAACAGGTCGGCGCACGTCGACCACGACTTCCGAGCGCAGTCCGGGAGAATGCCGTGTTCGCGGACGAACTCGCGCAAGAAATCGCGGGTTGTCTGGTCGCTCGGATAGCCACTGCCGACTTCGCCGTACTCGTCGGCGATGGCCGCCACGCGCCGGTCGCGTTCGACCTTTGCAACGATACTCGCTGCGCCGACGATAGCGTGTTCGTCGTCGGCACGGTGCTGGGCGTGGACCTCGACAGACGCGCCCGCTTCGGCCACCCCGTCGCGCACGCGTCGCCCGAACCGGGATTCGCTCACGTCGCCCGCGTCGCAGACGAGTTCGTCGTCGTCGGCCGCGACTGCGGCGGCCGCTTCGACCTGCGCCCGAACGGTAAGCAGGTTCATATCCGTCTCGGGGTCGTCGATGGTCGCGGGTTCGATGAATGCGACGCCGACCGCGATGTCGTCCCGCTCGCGGAGTTTCGCGGCGAGTTCCTCGCGCCGGACGGGTGTGAGTCGCTTCGAGTCAGCGATTCCATCAGGTAGCGCCTCCGGGTCCGCCCGGACCGCTGCGGCGACCATCGGACCCAATACGGGTCCCTTTCCGGCCTCGTCGACGCCGATTCGCATACTTCGTCGGGTGTTGGGGTGAGGGATTAGAGATTGCGGTCTGCGATTTGCTGTTCAGTCCTTGAAGAACTCGTCGTCCTCGAATGGTTCGTCCTCGCCTTCCACCGCAATCACGTCGAGCGCGGTAACGACTGCGCCCGTATCGAGGATACCTGCAAGACTCGGGTTCGTTCGGCCTTCGTCGCCGGAAACGAGTTCTTTGATGTAGAGTCCGCCTTCGCCGTGAATCTCGACGGTGGCGTGTCGTTCGTCTTCGAGGTCACCGGTAGCGTCGTAGACGTGTCGCGTGCGTGTGAGACTCGCGCGCCGGTGGTCGACGCGATTCGGCGTGTACTGCTCGATGGTCGCGCCGGTCAGTTCGTCCAGCGCGGCTTGGAGGTCCTCGTTGGTCACGTCGTCGTCGAATTCGACGGCGGCGCGGTACTGCTTCGATGCATCGAGTTTCTTCACGCGCTCGACCATGTCGTAGGTAGCGAGGCGAAGCCCTTCGACTTCGATTTCGCCTTCGGCCATCGCGTTGATGTCGCCTTCGAGTTGTTCGGCATCGACGTTTCGGCGGCGAGGTTCCATGATTTCGACGACGAACGGGCGGCCCGTTCCGAGCATCAGGGCGTCGACGTCCTCGCGGCCCGCGCCGTGGAACTTCGCGTCGACACCGTCCATCACGTCCATCACGACGGGGGCGACGAAGCCCTCGACGCTGTCCTCGTAGAGGTAGCCGGACCCGCCGCAGTAGTCACACGGCTCTTTGCCCTTGTAGCCGGAGCCGTCGCACTCGCGGCAGGGCCACTCGGTCTGCGGAATGTCGCGTTCGAGTTTGCGGTAGCGACCGTAGACGAACGCGGAGTTAATCTGCGCCTCCACGGTGTCGGCTTCGATATCGAGAAGGAACTGTACGTCCGGCCGGGTGAAGTCCACCTCGGTGCCGGTGAGTCGCCCGACGCGCTTTCCGACTTCGCGGTTGAACTCGGATTTGAACAGTTCGCCAGCGTCTTCGGGAAGTCCGGCCCCTTCGCGCAGGAGGATTTCGTTTTCTTCGACCAGCGGCGGCGCTCGCGTCCCGACCTGGTACGTCTCGACTTCAACGTCTTCGATGGCCGCGGCGCAGCGTTCGGCCCACTCGTCGAAGTGTGCACAAGCGCCTTCGCAGACCCAGCAGGCTTCGGTCTCGACCGCTTCGTAGGGTTCGTCCGCGTCGAGGGCGGCAGCGATTCGAAGCGACTTCCCTCGTTCGGCGTTCGTCAATCCGAAACTGCGGTCGGCGAACACCCTGCCCAGACAGGCGTCACAGACCGGCCCGCTCTCGGCGAGCGCTCGCGCGTCCTCGAGGATACTCATGTTCGGTGTCTATCGGGGCGCGCGTAACTACCTTACTTTGTTCGCTTGCTGGTGTGATGGAAGTCAATAATCTGAAATGCTTGTTCAGTCCATGAGGCATTTGTGAACGAACACCAAGTCAGGTGCTATCTCGACTCCGAGAAAATTCATGTACGGAGAGGTGGTAGGCGCTTCAACACCTGGGTCCAAGGTCGATATCTCGTGTCTATCGGAACACAAACACATCGGAATCTCGCATTGTTCGCTACGCTCGCGGTTCTCTGGGGGACATCATTCATGGCTATCGAAGTCGGGCTTGATGTGCTTCCACCTGCACTCTTCGCCGCGCTTCGCTACGACGTTGCGGGTGCCGTCCTGTTCGTCTACGGTCTGCTCGCCGCAGAGGACTGGCGACCCCGCGGTCGCGACGAGTGGATTGTCGTCGCCGTCGGCGGCGCGTTGCTTATCGGGGCGCACTTCGCGCTCCTGTTTTCCGGTCAGCGCTACGTGACAAGTGGCGTTGCCGCAATCGTCCTTAGTCTGTCTCCGGTTCTGACGCCGCTTTTCGCCTTCTCGATGCTCCCCGAAGAGCGACTCGACGCGTTCGGCTTCCTCGGCGTCTTCTTGGGTCTCGCTGGCACCGTCGTTATCGCCCTCTCATCGGGGTCGGTCGGCGGCCAACTCATCGGCGTCGTACTGCTTTTCCTCGCCGCTGCGAGTTGGGCGTTCGGCTCCGTTCTCGTCAAACGCCTCCCCGGAAATCCGCCGGTCGTCCCGATGCAGGCGTGGATGATGCTCCTCGGTTCGGGCATGCTCCACATCGTCAGCCCGATTCTCGGCGAACCGGGGCTTTCGACCGTCGAGTGGTCACCGCTCGTCGTCGGCTCGCTGCTCTTTCTCGCGGTGCTGTGCAGCGCGGTCGGCTTCATCATCTACTTCGTCCTCTTGGACCGCATCGGCGCGGTAGAAATCAGCCTCGTCAACTACGCCGTCCCCATCGTCGCCGCCGTCAGCGGGTGGGTGTTCCTCGACGAGCATATCGGTCCCGCAACCATCTCCGGATTCTTCCTCATCCTCACCGGATTCGCGTTCATGAAACGCGCTTCCCTCCAGCCGGTCGTCTACCGCCTTGGCATCCGCGCAGGCATCATCACGCCGGATTCGGTGTTTAACCCCGACGGCGTGCCCGCTGACGACTGAAGAAATCTCTGTTCCGGCCTCGATTTAATTCGGACCTAACTCGGATTCTGGATTTGATTCTACAGGCGGTTCAAGGCGAGTGCCTCGGGGCTTGACCCCGAGGGTGAAGCCGACAGTGGCCGACCAGCCGCCGGGTTGTTTCTCCCTTCCCACAGGCCCACGGTATCGAAACACTCACTTCGAGCGAATCAGAATGAGTGTGTATGGGTCAGACAGAGATGGAATGTTACCCGACTGTCCGTGACCGGGGACAGGTCACGATTCCCGAAGATGTGCGCGAACCGCTCGGTATCGAGCCGGGCGACCGAATCAAACTCACTGTCGAACGACTGGACTAACTCAGATGGACGTAACGCTTCGCTGTCGTGCGTATCCCGACGAGGAAACCGCCAGCGAAGCGTGGCGTCACATCGAAATCCATCGACAGATACGAAACCACGCCATCCGCGACTACTACTCACACGACTACGGAAACCGGCCAACCGCCTACGACCAGCACCGCAAACTCACCGGCTGGAAACAGCGGTGGCCGCTCTTTTCGGAAGTTTCGGCACACGCCGCCCAACAGACTGTTTCGGAGATACACAAGAACGTCGAGACACAGAAGGGTCGGCGGGAAAACGGCCACAAGACGGGGCGGTTGAAGTGGCAGGGAAGCGGCGACTGTCGGTCAGTCGCGTATCAGACCGAAGGCTTCGACGTGAATCACACCACGGGCCAAGACGAGTACGCCACTGTTCGACTCTCGAAAATCGGCAACATCCCGATTCGAGCGCACCGAGAGCTTCCCGCGACCGAGAACATCAAGCGCGTCGTGTTAAAGAAGGAGCGAACTGGCGACTGGTTTGTCTGTCTCGTCACGGAACGCCCGGACGAGGACCTTCCCGAAAAACCCGACCCCAGTACGCTCGACCCTGCCGACTGCGTAGGGGTAGACCTCGGGATTCTCTCGTATATCCACACCAGCGACGATACGGCGGTGGATATGCTCGACCTGTCCGACGAGTACGACCGCTACGGGCGCGAACAGCGGAAACTCGACCGCAAACAGCACGGCTCGAACAACTGGGAGAAACAACGGCAGAAGGTCGCTGCGGCGAAGCGGCAAATCAAACGGAAAGTGCTGGACTATCAGCACAAACTCACGACGTGGCTGGTCCGAAAGTACGATTTGGTGGCCGTCGAGGATTTGGACGTAAAGCCGATGCTGGAAACCAGCCAGAATGCCAAGAACAAGCAGGACGCCGCATGGTCGCGGTTTCTGGACCTCTTGGAGTACAAAGCCGACCTGCATGGCACTCACGTCGTTCGAGTCAAACCAGCAGGAACGACCAAAGAGTGTTCGGAGTGCGGTGTGGAAACGTCAAAGCCACTCTGGATTCGAGAACACTCTTGTCCGGCGTGCGGTCACACCGAGGACAGGGACCTGAACGCGGCGAAGAACATCCTTTCTCGCGGTCGCTCACAGATAGGGGCGGGACGCTCCGAATCAACGCCTGTGCAGACTGCGCTCCCTACGGGACCCCTTTCGGTTCCTGCAAAGCGCGTCGTAGAAGCAGGAAGCCCCGAGGCTTGACCTCGGGGTGGGTTCACTGCTGCTGTCTCAGCGGTCGTTATCGAACGAACTGGATAGACTGGTCGTACTGAACCGTATCGATTCCAATCTTCGCAGAAAAAACGTCACCAAGTATCGACGGAGAGAGTCGCTTACTCGCTGTCGGTCGTCGTAGAGTTCGTCGTCGTGGTCTCGTTGCCGGTTGTCGTAGTCGTCTCGTTGGACGTGGTCGTCGTCGTGCTGTTGACCGCCGTTTCGTTGGTGGTCGTCGTCACGGTTTCGTTCGTCGCCGTCTCGTTAGACGTGGTCGTTTCGTTGGTGGTGGTCTCCTCGGTGGGAACCTCGTGCGTGGCGAGGACGGACTCGGTGCCCGCTTTGTCGACCCAGACGACCTCCACGGTCGATCCGGCTTCGGCGGATTCGGTTTCGATGAAGTTACCCACCGAGATGGGGTACGCCTGCGTTTCCTTGTCGTCCGCGACCCACGTCGTGGCTCGCTCGCCGTCGACGGTCACGTACACTTCCGTAGTGTTCTCATCTTTGATTTCGTCGCCGCCCATGTGGACAACGCGGAGAACACCGTCTTTGGTCTTGAAGCTGATGTCGGGATTCGGAACTGGCACGGACTCGCTCGTGCCCGTCGCCGACGAGTTATTTTCCGACCCGGCTCCGGGCCCAGACCCACCGCCGAGACAGCCAGCGGTGGTGAGGAGGGCTCCTGCAGCAGTGACGCTTTTGAGGAAAGTTCGTCGTTCCATACAGTCTCTCTTTCGAGGATGTATAAATGTCTTATACTTTATATTTTGGTTGATGATAACCCTCAACACGGACAATTTTATCAATATCGAAAATGGGGACTTAGAGTAAACCGGCCTGTCCGAGTATCCACAGCGCGGCGAGTGTCGTGGCCACACCCAGTGCCACTAACAGAATCATAATCAAAACGACGGCAGCGATGAGGAAGCGACGGTCTGCTTCGACGGCTTCGCGTGATGGGTCTTCGTAGCGTGCTTCGAGGAGTCGAACGTTCCGCGCGTTCGCCTTCCAGACGGCGTCGAACACGTCACCGACCAGCGGCAACGAACCAACGGTCGAATCAAGGAGGATATTCCCGAACATTCGGGCAAGCGTCGCTCTGGGAACGCCAAGCATCGCGGCCTCGACGAGGATGTACGCGGAGAGCGCCGCTGCCGTCGCGTCGCCGATACCCGGAACGAGTCCCAACAACGGGTCCAGTCCGATACGATAGTTCGTCCCCGGAATCTCGAACGCTTCGTCGAGATAGAAACTCACGGTGTGGAGTCGGTCGAGTGTGGCTTCGGGTGTGGAACCGGACGCGATGGTGTCGAGGTCGGCACTGGCGTTGACTCTACTATCGTCGAAGTCGACGATGGTGTCTGGTTCCAGTGGCTCGTCGTCGTCGCCCGCGGGGGTGGTCGCTCCGGCCGAATCCGTCGAATCGTTCACACGCGACGAATCACGTGGCTCGGACTTGAGCGTGGTGTCAACGACGGTGGATGGTTTTGGCGGCAACGACGGTGATACGGTGTCAAAAACGGGTGTGGCACACTGCCCCCACGGTATCGGGCGGTGCGCCGAAGAAGAGCTACAACCAGGGAAGCACCGTCGGATGAGGTGGTGAGGAGACCGACGGTGATTGCTCAGGTGTCGATGGTTCTCCTTAGAGACCCACCTCCATCGCGCGCGACACGACGCTCGCGCCGTAGCGCTCGTTCAGTTCCTCGTGTTGGTCCGGACGGTTCTCGTAGACGTCTTGGAACAGGCTAATCGGCGTCATCGCAGCCTGATACGTCGCCTCGTCCCACATTCGGTCCTTAGAGATGGAGAGCTCGGTTCCACCGATACGGAGCGTCGCCGACTGCTCCATGGCGATAGCACCGCGCCCGGCCTCTTTGGCCGCCTCGAACTCCTCCATGGAGTCGACGATGTCGTCCATGCTCGGGACGTACGAGGTTATATCGAGGAGTTCCTCGCGCAGTTCGTCCTCGTCGAGTTCTCGGGTATCTCCGCCGATACGGAGTTCGTACCCGTCGCCCGTGGCTTCGAGTGACAAGCGGTCGCCGTCGTACACTTCAACGCCGTCTTCAGATTCGAGTTCGATTTGCTGCCCGTCGATATCGAGCAGCCAACTACCGGTCTTCGGCGGAAGCGGCGACGTGTTCGCCTCCACGACCTGTCCGGGCGTGAGCGACCAGATGCCGAGCATCCCTTTCGCCTGATTCTCGGTCATGCGCTCGTGGTAGCCTTCCACGTCGCGGATGTCGTCGTAGGGACCGTCGACCGCGATGAGACCCGCAGCGCTTGCGCCGCGAGAGGTGTTGTGTCGGAGTTCCGGCCACGGCGGCAACTCGCCGGTCGGCGTAATCGCGCGCATGTCCTTCGTGTAGTCGACTTCGCCGTCGACGAGGAGGAACAGGCGTTCGAGATTGTTCGTGGGCTTGCCCATCTCCTCGCGGAGTGTCCCCATCGCGAGTTCGGCCTGACCGCTCTCGATGATGACGGACATGGCGATGCTGCCTGCTTCGAGACCGTGCTCGTTTTCGACGATAGTGAAGAACTCGTCGGCCTTCTTCCAGTCGTCGATGTCGCCGACTTCGGGGACGACGAATCCGTCGATGTGCTCGATGGCTCCTCGCTCGGGGTCGGCGATTTCCAGCATGTGCTGGAAGCCCTGATACCGAGTCGTCGGGCTGTCGCGGTGCCAGACGATTCGGGGGTGAATCTCGCCGGGGAAGTCCGCGCCGTGTTCGGAGACGACTTCGATGATGTTCTCGGCACCCTCGTCACGCATCGAGGGTGCTGTTGCATCCTCGTTGTCCGGCACCCACACGTCCGGTGCCTGCATGCCGCGGAGTTGGGCGGCGCTCCGGAGCATCTTCGCGGAGTCGTCTTCGCCCTCGACGGCCGTCGGCGAGGTGAAGAACGTCCGCACGAACTCGCGGTCGTGGCGTCGCTCAGTCATCGTCGTTGGCTCTGGCGTTGCTCGTAATGGGGTCGGCTTCGTCTTCGCTGAAGCCTTCCGACTCCTCGATGCGGCGGCGCGCCTCGGGGTCGAATTCCGTCTCGATGTCCTGGTAGCGCGAGACGAACGAGAGTTCGTGGTGGCTCTCGGTCGGGTGGCCGAGGTAGCGCTGTTCGAGGTCGAACTGCCCCTGTTCGTCCTCTTCGGCGAGCTTCTTGAAGTCCTCGTAGACCGAGTGGGCACCCGAGTGCAGGCCGAACAGCGTGATGAAGATGTACTTGTAGCCGAGGTCACCCAGTTCCTGGAACGTGAGCGGGTCTTCCTCTTCGGACCACGCGAACGACGACGAGTAGTTGAACGCGAGCTTCAGGTCCGGGTGCGTCTCGTGAATCTTCTCGGCGTAGTTGACCGCATCTTCACGGGACGGGTTCGGCATCTCGGGCCAGACGAGGTCGACGCCGGCGTCGGCGTAGATGCGACCGCGTTCGAGGTGTTCTTCCCAGTCGCCGTTGGCCGAGCCGTAGGCGTCGGTGCGGGCGATGATGACCGTGTCGTCGCACTGCTTGGCGTCGACGGCCGCCTCGAAGCGGGCGCGAGCCTTCTCGCGGGAGATGATTTGCTTGCCCGCGATGTGGCCACAGCGCTTCGGCGTCGTCTGGTCTTCGATGTGGATGGCGGCGACACCGGCCTTCTCGTACTCGCGGACGGCGCGACGGACGTTGTGGATGCCGCCGTAGCCCGTGTCACAGTCGGCGATGATAGGGAGGTTCGTCGCCTCGACCATGCGCTTTGCATTCTCGACCATTTCGGTCATCGTGACCATCTCCAGGTCCGGGAAGCCGAACTGCCCGAGGACGGTCGAATACCCGGACATGTAGGCAGCGTCGTGGCCGGTCATCTCGGCGAGCCGCGCGTCGAGAGCATGGTACATGCCGGGTGCGAACACGAAGTCCTGCGTGTTCAGCATCTCGCGGAGTTCGCGGCCTTTCGGGTTGTCGATATCGCGGACGAAGACGTCGCTGTCGAGTTCGGTCGGATTCATTGGGTGTCGGTAGGATTCTGGATAGCTCGCTCGATACGGTTCAGTTGGGCACGGAGCGCGGCGAGTTCGCGCCGGACGTTCGTCAGCTCGTCTTCTTCACCCGGTTGCTGGATGAAGGGGACGAGCGGCGCGTCCATGTTCTCCTCGTTGTTGGGGTACCGCCGAGGGATCTGGGGAGGGCGAGTTGTCGTGTCGGTTCGGGTCGTGTCGGTTCGGGTCGTGTTGGGTTGGTCTGTCATCGTCTACGTTGGTGGAGTCGGTGGTCGATAGCGGTCCAGTCGTGTGGCGGTGGGTGTGAGGTCAGATGCTGCGGATACTACCATTGTGCGTTGCCTCACATGGTCCGAGTCGGGTCCGACACTAAAAGTTAATCATTTATAATGATAATATTCATTAATGATTTACTTTAGTACGGTGGCATATTATGACATAAATTGTGGTGTTATAGCATACCAAACTAGTGCCGGTGCGCACCCGGTCAGACTCACCTCCGTCGTTCGTTATGGCACGTGCTAACAGTGCATTCCGCGTACACCACGCTTAATCGCGTTCACACCCGACGACGCACCAGCGAATGGCATCTGCGATTGAGATACGCGACCTGACGAAGTCCTACGGCGACGTCACGGCGCTCGACGGTATCGACCTCGACGTGCCCGAAGGGTCGTTCTTCGGACTGTTGGGGCCGAACGGTGCCGGGAAAACGACGTTCATCAACATCCTCGTCGGTCTCGTGCGCAAATCCGGCGGGACGGCGAGCGTGTTCGGTTACGACGTCGAAGACGACTACCGCGAGGCCCGCGACCGAATCGGCCTCGCACCGCAGGAGTTCAACGTCGACCGCTTTTTCCCCATCCGAGAAGTGCTCGAACACAAGGCTGGCTATCACGGAATTCCGCAGTCGGAGGCGCGGGAACGGGCTGACGAGGTACTCAAGCGAGTCGGCATCTACGACAAGCGCGACACCCGGTTCGACTGGCTCTCCGGCGGGATGAAACGCCGCTTCATGCTCGCACGAGCGCTCATCACCGACCCGGACCTCCTCATCCTCGACGAACCGACCGCCGGCGTCGACGTGCAACTCCGCCACGAACTCTGGGAGACCATCATCGACCTCAACGACCGCGGGACGACCATCCTGCTGACCACCCACTACATCGAGGAAGCAGAACGACTCTGTGACGAAGTGGCTATCCTCGACTCCGGGCGCATCATCGAAGTCGCCAGCCCCGAGGAGCTGATGGACCGCGGCACCGACGACATCGTCGTCCAACTTCGCGACCCGCCGACGGCAGTCCCCGACTTCGCGGCCGACGACGACCGCGTAGAGGCAGTCAACCTTGAGGGCACCCGCCTCGTCGTCACCGCCCAACAGGGGGGACTCGTCGCCCCCGACGTGGTCCAGACACTCGACCGCGCGGGCCACGAAATCGTCGACCTCGAAATCTCGCGCACGTCGCTCGAAGAGGTGTTCGTCGAGATGACGCGACAGGGCGAAGGCCGCGCGACGGCGGAGGTGACACAATGAACCTCGACGTAACCGGTTTTTACGCCCTGCTCCGGCGCGAAATCCTCCGTTTCGTCCGTCGCCCGCGTAACACGTTCGTCCCACCATTTATCACGAACGTGCTGTACTTCTCCGTCTTCGGCGTCATCCTCGGCGAGCGAATCGACGAGATTGCGGGTGTGCCCTACATCCTGTTTATCCTCCCGGGCCTCATCGTCCTCGGAGCCGTCTCGAACGCCTTCGAGAACGCGTCGTTTTCCATCTTCCACGGCCGCTGGAACCGCTACATCGAGGAGGCACTCACCTCGCCGCTTTCGTACACTTCGATGGTCGGCGCGTACGTCCTCTCCAGTGCGACCCGCGGCATTCTCGTCGGTACACTCGTTGCCCTCATCGGCGCGTTCTTCACGGCTGTCGGCGTCGCCCGGCCCTTCTACCTCGTCGCGTTCATGCTCGTCATCACCCTGCTCTTCGCGGGTCTCGGCGTCGTTGGCGGTCTCTGGGCCGACGACTTCGACGACTTGACGATGATGAACCAGTTCATCCTCCGCCCACTGGTCTTCTTCGGCGGCGTCTTCTACTCGCTCAACGAGATTCCCGAACTGTTCCGACAGGCGTCGCTCCTCAATCCGATGATTTACATGGTCAACGGCGTCCGCTACGGCTTCCTCGGCGTTACGGAAGTCGATCCGAACCTGTCTCTCGGCGTGCTGACGGCGCTCACGCTCGGGGTCGTCGGTGTCAACGTCGTGTTGTTCCGGCGCGGGTACGGGCTGACGGACTAACGCTCCCTCCGGTGTCTCCTTCAGCACTGTCTCGGGTCTCTATTCAGCCCGCGAGTGAACAGGGCTAAGATGACCTCGAAACGAGGTATCTCCATGCGCCAATTCATCGTCCTCGGCCACGACGCGCCGACGACACCCGACTTCTCGCTCGACGACATCGCCGGTGGTGCCGGTCGCCTCGACGTCCTCTGTCGCTGTGTCAACTCCGCGTTCTTCCTCTCGCACGATATCCGCAAGGATGTACGCGTGCATCTCGTCCTCGGCGACGAGTACACCGTCCGGTTCGAAGGTTCGGAGCTTCGGCGACTCAATCCCGACGAGCGCTCTACCGCCGCCCTCGTCCGAAAAGCGCTGGAGAAACGCGAGGAAGCAATCGGCCACATGCCCGCCGAGTCGTCACCGGGAGTCTCCATCCGGCGGATGGGCTTCGAGGAGACGCTCGACGAAGCGGCCCGCGACGCGACTGTCGTCGAACTCCACGAAGACGGCGACGCAGTGGTCGAAGTCGAACCCCCGGAGAATCCCCTGTTCGTCCTCTCGGACCACAACAATTTCACCGACGAGGAGGCCGACCTGTTGGCCGATGCAGCGGACGAGCGGGTTCGCCTCGGACCGGAGATTCTCCACGCCGACCACTCGATTACGGTGGCGCACAACTACCTCGATACAGAAGGCTATTCGCAGTACTGAATCGGGGTCGAGGTGTGCCACTGAGTCGTTCAGTGGCTGCCAATCATAACTGTTAAACGCGGCCGTGGCTTGCGTGAGAATGCGGGCCGGTGGGGTAGCTTGGTATCCTTCGGCCTTCGGGTGGCCGTAACCTCAGTTCGAATCTGAGCCGGCCCATATTCTCCCCACCTCTCACAGACCACGAGCGACAGCGAGTGGTCTGAGAGGTGTGGGAGATTTCACCCGGTGAAGGTTCGAATCAGGGAACGAACGCAGTGAGTGACCGTGGTTCGAATCTGAGCCGGCCCATACTGTATATACCCCTTTCCCGCATTTTCTTACACTTTCCAGCCACTGCTGGGGGTGGTCGGCATGAGTCTCGCGCCCTCTCGGAAGGCGGGAGACACCGTCGAAACAACCCTTCTACAACACCACACAGAGATACGGCACGTCTCCGGCGGCGATTAAACAGAAATTTGGGGTATTCGTGCGGTCACGCATCTGGTGGAAGCAGTTCCGTGAACTCGTTATCAGTGTGTCGTTCACAATATCAAAAAGGCTCTTACAGTCTCCATGAACGGTAGTGAGCCACAGTGATACTGACAGGCATGGGCTGCTGAATAGAGAGACTTCTCCACCTCTCGTTGGTCTGAAGAGCGGATTTATCATTAAATACAATGTACAATCTGCCATGGCATACGTCCAGTGTAACGGGGCAGACCTCTATTACGAAGATCACGGCGAAGGCCCCCCAATCGTGTTTCTCCACGGTGTGTTGCACAGCCTGCGTTTTTTCGAGCCGCAGTTAGCTGGTCTCTCGGACAAGTACCGCGCGGTCGCCGTCGATTTCAGGGGTCACGGCCGGTCGGAGAAGACGGAACTGGGCCACACAGTTGCCCAATATGCCCGCGATATTCACACCTTCGTCGAACAACGAGACCTTGAGGATGTCGTCCTCGTTGGATGGTCGTTGGGCGCTCTCGTTTCGTGGGATTACGTGGATCAATTCGGCACCGAACGGATACGAGGACTGGTCGACGTTGACATGGAGGCATCTCGATTTCAGTGGGATGACTACGATCACGGACTCACCGACTTGGAGGGAATTCAGGACACGCTCGCGTTGGCGCAGGGAGACCGGACGAGCCTCATCGAACGCATGACGGAGCAGGTCTTCAAAAACCCCAGCGCCGAGACGAAAACGTTACAGTTCGACGAGATCTCTCGGACGCCGGCCTCAATCAGAAGTGCTATTCTGATCGATGCGGTCACACGCGATTACCGACGCGTCCTCCGCGAGATAGATGTCCCCATGTTGGTGTGCGCCGGGGCAGACGAAGAAACAACACGGGGGACCGTCGCGGCAGTGAGAAACGTCGCGGACCTCGTTCCAGACGCCCAGTTCGAACTGTTCGAAGACAGCGGCCACGGACCGTGCTTCGAGGAACCCGAACGGTTCAATCGGGTCGTGAGCCAGTTCATCGACACACTGTGATCAATACGCGCCCTTGGGGCTTGTTTAGACGCAAGTGTAAGCGAACATACAGATAAATCCCGGTCTAAAGACTAGGTATCTGGGGATGATGTTAGAACCCAAGTCGAGAGAACAAATATTCTCACCCCCAAGTAGACCCGCTGAGAATTCGGGCCTCACATTTTGAGGTTCCCGGAACCGGAGTCCATATCTAACTATCTGATGTCGGAACCGTGCTTGGCGTCCTCCATCGCGAGTTCGACGCCGAACTCGTTTACCGTGGTAGACGCTGGTAGTAGGGATTCTGTATTCGGAATTGCCTCTGAAACAGCCACTCAGTACAGAGACGAGACTCACCGACTGGACTCGGACTCGACACCACAATCACCCGGTCCCCACTGTGAGTTTAGCGTCTGTCGAATTAGTTCCGGGGTTTATGTGACAGACGGTTTATGTTTGAATCGTATGTCCCCAAGTAAGCCACCCAACCTCTTGCAACGAGTTTGTGACCGGCAATTCCGCCGGTCTACCGCGACGATCATACTGGTTCTCCTCGTCGCGCTTGCTGGTTGTAGCGGAGCCCAAACGACTACCACCACCTCCCCCACACCCACATCCACACCCACTCCCTCTCCCTCGGAGTCAGCACCCACGACGAGTGCCTCGGACTCAGTTCGACCGCTGGCTGATGCTGGTGTGAATGCGACGAAGGCGTGGAATCGAACGACACAGATGGTCGGCACACAGATACAACAGCGTCCGTCCATCAAGGTCATCGAAGTCGAGTCAACTGGGTACTTTGGACTTCCGCGATATCTGCGTGTCTTCACGAACGTCTCGAAAGAGCGTCAATCTGGCATTGGTGGGGCGTACCTCCCGTTGAACGACACCGTCGTTATCTACCAACGGACGGTAAACCAGTCGACACCTGACGAGTTGGAAGCGATACTCGTCCATGAATACGGGCACGCGATACAAAGCCGAGACCAGCGATTCCGTCGGAACGGCTCCGGTCCTTCCTCGAAGGACTGGATGGTAGCGACGACGCTTCGTGAGGGGATGGCAGAGTACGTGCAGAAGGCGTACGAACGCCGCTATCTCGACCTCCCATCCGACCGTCGCCAGACCAGGTACGATACGTCGTCGACGGCGGAACGATACACGTTTGCCCCGTACTTCTATGGGATGCAATACTACGACCGGCGAGTCGACTCCCCATCGGAGCTTCCTGCGGTGGTTCGGACTCCGCGGGCGACGAGTGAACAAGTACTGCATGCGAACGGTTCCGGCACGGCCCCGCTTTCGGTCGTCGCCTCAGTGAACAAGTCGGTCACGAGAACCCAGACGTGGGGTGAACTCGCTACCCGGATTATGTTACGGGACTCACTGAGAGAAGAACGGGCAACCCGTGCCACAGCGGGCTGGAGCAACGACACGTACTATCAGTTCGGTCCGGAGGGTGCTGAAACAGTTGGCGTCGTGTGGGCCCACCGGTGGGATTCGCCAACTGAGGCGGACCAGTTCGAGGATGCGGCGAAACGCCATCTCGACCGGCAGCGAGCGAATACCGATGCGTACCGATATCGGTTCAAGCGCGTCGCACCGGAGACGACGGTTCTGCTGGCAGGAAACGAGACGTTCCTCGACTCGGTCGCGGTGACTGCGTCCTCGAACGAATCGGTGACAGTCACGGAGCGTCACAGCCGGTAACGGAGTCCTCGGTCTTGTACTTCGGCTGCTGAACTGGGTGAAGCGATTCTATTCAGCAGACTGGCAACGAGAGTAGGTTGGTTTGGTTCAGCCGATGTGTCAGCAGTGATTCACGCCCGCCGTAAACTGTGGAATTCTCCCACCGAAAGAAGATAGCTCGCTCCGTGTGAGTGGCAACACTCTCCACCAACCCGTGTCTTTCACCTCCAGTTACATACCAACCGGCTGCGATCCGAATGTAGTTGCGGTAGTGATGGCTCAGACTAACCTGTGAGCAGATGGGTGAATCCGCCAGACGGGCCGTCTTTCCGTTGTGTGGTACGGCACCTTCGGAAGCGTGTCTGGAGGCACACGCTGGTGGTCCGAGCAAGTACAGAAGGGTTGTCTCGGGCGTTGGAGTTCCACTTGAAGCAGGCGAAAGAGAGGTATTCTATGCGTCGTATGTGAGTCGATTCTTCGTGCATATCGCGGGCTAAACACTCCTTAGAAAGCTGCCATCTCGTAACTCCCGTGACAAAAGAGCTATGTCCCGGCCTTGGTTGCACCCGGTATGATACGCCCTGTCCGTGTGGCAACGAAGACACGGTACGGTGCTGAGCGACCGTCATCCGACGCGAATACCCTCCCAACGGTGATGCAATGACGGACAGTCCACCACTCGACCGCAGAACCGTCCTCGGCGCACTCGCAACTGCCGGTCTCGGGTCGCTCGCGGGGTGTTCGGCCCTCGGCGGCGGCACCGAGAACCGAGATGGAGATACGTCCGCAGTCGGGTCTGAAACTGCCCGCGAACTCGCAACCCAGTTCGCGCCGACGCTGTACTTCGACGCGGCCGAACAGTGGTTCCCGACGGACCCGCGTCCGTACACCACAGAGCAGGACGGCAAGACGGTCGTCTCCGGTTTCGACGCCTTCAACGGCTACCACGAACGGAAACACGAGACGGGCGAGCAGGCACCGGACCCGACGGTGTTCTACAACGTGGTCCAGTACGACGACTCGCCGCTCGCGGTGGTCCAGTACTGGCTGTACTCGGCGTTCGACCAGTTCTCGACGAACTTCCACTGGCACGACTGGGAGGTACTGCACGTCTTCGTCGACACGGAGGCCGGCGAGTCCGTCGGCGTGCCGCAACTCTACGTCGCCAGTTCGCACTCGCGGAAGGTGCCGAACAACGAGTTCCTCGACCCGGACCCCGAGCGACCGCCGCGTATCCTCTCCGAACTCGGTTCGCATTCGAGTGCGCTCTCGCTCAACGACAGGCCCGACCGATTCCAGCGACTGCCGACCGGCGAGACGTTCGCGGACATCACAAACCGCGCACTCGACCGCCTCGAGGACCTCGAGGAGATTCCGGTCGCCTACGGACTGCCGCGGGACGAAGGGGCGCGATTGCCGTACGTCGTTCCGGAACTCGACGGCGTTCCACTGTACGAGAACGAGCGACTCCCCTCGGTGACTCGGGACAACCTCGTTGACCAGGCGCTGACCGTCCGGTCGTTCGACGCACTCACTTCCCCGCCGGCGGACCTGCCGGAGCGCTCGACGGGATTGGTGTTCGCTCCGAACGCTGATACTAACACCGCCACTGCCGCCGACGCCGACGTGGAATACACGCTCGTCCCGACGAGCGAGGTCGAACACATCGCTGACTTCGTCGGGCCGCAACTGAGCTTCGAGTTCGCCGTGCCGTCGTTCGCCGAGGACGCCATCGCCAGCCACATCACCACGACGAGCACGCCGTGGACCCAATCGCGGTATGAGAATCCCGCGGCGGACATCTCCGACCCGAGTCATCGGGCCGCACTGGCCGAGCGCTACGACAGTATCGACGGGCCATCGACGCTGAACACCGTCTTCGTGGAAGTTACAGATGCGGTCACGTCCGACGACGCACCCGACGGTGAGGGGCTAACGACGAAGGAACCGACCGTCGAGTCGGTGTTGCTGTTGGAAAGCGACCCCGAGGCGGCTCCGACGTTCGGCGGCATCGGCATAGTACAGGACGTACCCGCGGGGGAGCATCGAATCACCGTCAACGGGGCGGGTGTCGCGCCGCACAGCGAGAGTGTTCGCGTCGGCGAGTCCGAAGACGGCTTCGTGGCGGCTGGTGTCGACGGCGAGATTCCGCTCGTCGCCCGCGAGTCGGCGACGAAACTGGAGGTCGACGCCGACGGGGCCGACAGCGACCTCACGGTCCTCGCGCTGGAAGACGACTTCGCCGGCCAACTGTACGATGCTCCGCTTTCGGGTCCGGATGCCGTCTACGTCCACCGCGGCGGTGCCTACACCGTCGAGGTTCGCGACACCGACGACGAGATTGGGGCCTTCCGCGTGAACCCGGACCCGAACGTCGATTCGGACAGTTCCGAGCCGGGGTCGGATATCGCCGACGCCGTCCGCATCGACACCCCCCGAACCGGAAAGGCGTCGTTGGCGTCGTACCTCGCCGACGTGGCCGAAGAGACGCAGGCGGCGGTCGCCAACGTAGACGATAGCACCGACGGGACCGACAGCCAGCAGACCGACGACGGAGACACATCGACTGGCAACCAGCAGACCGACAACGGTGGTGCATCAAATGCTGTTCAGGGGCTTGCACAGGCGCTCGGTGCCGTCGCCGAGGCTGCTCGGCGGGCAGCGGAACGCGCCGACGCGGGTGACCGCGGGCAGGCCGATGCAAACCTCGACACCGTCGTTTCGCGGCTCGAACGAGTTGCAGAGCGGTTAGCCGCGGCTCGTTCGGACCTCCCGGACGAACTCTTTCAGGCGACCGAGCGTCGACTTACCCAGTCCCGTCGTCGCTCTGAGCAGGCGCAGAACGCAAACAAACTCTGAGGTCGCGACTGCGCCAGCAGGTGCTGTTTGGAAATTCAGTCTCTCAGTGTCGACGCGACGCGTCGCTCACCGGTTGAGTTGCTATAGAAAGTGTGTGTTATCGTTCTGCCGCGAGGTGCGGCGTACTAAATTAGTTTAAAGACGCGTGAGGTTCGTCGCGCGAGGGCCCTTGGGGGCCTGCTCGATATCGAATTCCACATCCGTGCCTTCTTCGAGGTCCGGGCCGCCGATGTCTTCCATGTGGAAGAACACGTCGTCGTCAGCATCGTCCGTCGAAATGAAACCGTAGCCGCCAGTGTCGTTGAAGAAATCAACGTTTCCTTTCGCCATTGCTTTTGAACACACACGCCCTTCACGGATAAGACTTGTGAGGGTCGTAGTGTCATGGGTGCATTTTTCTGTGAATCTTTTCTGAAACAGCGGTATCAGTAGACATTTGTTTCTAGTATGTCGGTTCTGTGCGCGCTGACCTAGTGCTTCGAAGAGGATTGCACGCCCTTCTGTGGTATCAGCAGTTTTGAGGCTCGAAAGACGGTCGCTGTCTCCGACGAAATCTCACTTGAGCAACGGCCGCGCAGAAGGTGTCTCGCCGGGGTGCGACCCGAATACTCGAAATTTCAATATTTCCAAAATATCTACCGAACGAAACGATGGCGCGTGGTTCGTTTTTGCTTCGGCCGTCGCGTCAGAAGTCGCCGTTGACGATGTCGGCAACGCGTTGACGGTCGTATAGCTCTGCATCAGCGCCGTACAGGTCGGCCGCCAGACGTTCGGTCACCACGAGATTCGTAATCGGACCCTGGTAGAGACCACCCGCACGGTAGACGTTATCGTTCTTGACTGCGGTGAGGCTGCTTGCCACCTCATGGTTTTTCATATGCTTGACGACCGTGTTCTGGAATTCCTCGGCGGTCTTGGCTTCTTGCCCGCGGATGAGCAACACTTCGGGATCGACCTCCAACAGCGTCTCGTAGTCGATTGCCCCGCGGCTACTGTGGAAGTCTTTAACGTCTGTCTTCGCGAGCGCGTCCTTTACTTTGAGGTCGCGGAGATGTTTGAAGCTCGTTCCAGAGCTGATTGTGTAGGGATAGAATTTCCCCGGTGCGTCACCGCTGGCCCAGGTGACAGCCACCGATGGGCGTTCGCTTCGGCCGGGCACAACTGGAGCGAGGTTCGTCTGGAACTCATCGTGGACCGCCTCGAACGCCTCGTAGCGCTCCTGTTGCTGGAACACCTGCGCGAGTTTCTCGAAGGCCTCCATCAGGGTGTAGTACCGGTAATCTTCATGCCACGGGTAATCCGTCGAGAAGACCGTATTACCGAACACCGGGCCAATGTTCTCGCGCACTTCGTCGATGTCCTTCTGTTCCCACCCCTTGAAGCGGTTCATCAGGAAGTTGGGGTCCATAATGTGGACGTCCCCGTCGAGTTTGTAGAGTACTTCCTTACTGACGCTGCCGCCCTGTGAGAGGGACACCATATCGCTCTTATCGACGCTCAGTCCTGGAATGTCGTCGTAATAGTGCGTGTGATAGCGCGAAGTGAGCCAGACTCCTTTGGGCGGTTCCTGTCCGAGCGCGATACCCATGTCGGCCCAACTCCCATTATTCGCAACCCACGTTTCTGGCACTTGGTCGAATGAGACCTCACCGACCGGTTCCATCGAGGCAGTGTAGGACTGTGATTCTGCCGTCGTTGTCTCTGTCGACTCCGATTGGGTCGAAGTAGATGTGGACGTTGTTGTTGGCGTCGATTCGCCCCCGTTTTCAGTTTGGCCCGTACAGCCAGCCAATATCGCCCCAAGTGCTGTTCCGCCTGCCGCGATGAAACGCCGTCGGTTCATGTGTTTTTAGGGCCACCTAATATTTGATAAACGTTCCGAATTTAGGTGGGCCAAAAAGATGTGAAATTTATTATATGTGGTGTCTGTATTGAATGATGTTTCGGTTATACACGCGCTTGTCTCGTATTTCAAAGATTTGCGAGTTATTCTGTCATGCTGACAATTCTGTGGTTCGAAAGACAGCCACCGTCTCCGACGAGGCTTTACCCGTGGAGCGGCCGTGTCGATACCTGTGGATGCTAACGACGTTCGTCGCAAGTGGGAAGGCCGGTCGGGAGAGTTTTCGCCAGAATACTACGCGTACTACGGACCAAACGAGGCGAGTGAATCGATACGTCGACTCTTCGAGCGATTTCTCGACCCGACTGCGGTAATCCTCGAACTCGGCTGTGGGCCGGGACGCCACCTCTCGCACCTCCACGAACACGGCTTCGAGAACCTCGCCGGCGTCGATATCAACGCCGACTCGTTCGAGGTAATGGCCGACACGTATCCCGACCTCGCCGCCGACGGCACGTTCTACGCCGACGCTATCGAGAATATCGTCACCGAGTTCGACGACGAGCAGTTCGACGCCAGTTACTCCATCGAGACGCTTCAGCACATCCACCCGGACGACGAATGGGTTTTTGAGGAACTCGCTCGGTGTACGAGTGATGTGCTCATCACCGTCGAAAACGAGGGGGACGAACACCAGTCGACGGACGGGAGGTCGGTCAACGACACCCAGTACGACTTCCCACTCTACTATCGGAACTGGCGAGATATCTTTACTCAGTACGGATTCGTCCAAGTAGAGTCGGAACGCGGCGAACACGACACGTTGCGCGTGTTCAGACGAGACGAGTGACGAACGAGGCTGTTATGAATGTGTCGTCGACTCGGCGCTTGCGCTCGCCAGCAACGCCGTCTCCAACCGCGGCCAGACGGACAGGACAACCCCAGTTGCAACCCAGATTGGCCACTTGACCGGGCCCCCCAACGCGAACAGCGGGACGTTGTTGAGCGTGTGGACCCCGACTGCGAGCAGGAGGTTCCCGGTTCGGTAGTAGACGAGCGCGAACAACACTCCGAGTACGAACAACAGGCCCACGCTCTGGAGCGTCTGCGTCGGCGTCGCACCCTGGTACAGACGAACGGGTACGTGAACGAGGGCGAATACAGATTGAGACCCGAGCAGTGCGAGCCCCAGCGTCGGTGTCGCAGGGAAGTCTCCTCGCTGTTCGACGTACAGACGAACCTGCTCCGCGAGAAAGCCGCGATAGACGACCTCCTCGAACAGCGAGTTACCTGCCAGTTCGGTGACCACCAGCCCCGCGAGAACGACGGGACCCCCTGAGAGTGTGGGAGACGGTCCGGGAATCGTGCCGGTCGAAACGTACGCCGCGGCGACGATGATACCCTGTGCGACGACCCAGACGAGGACGATACTCCGGAGTGCCATCCGGGTCTTCGTGCTATCTAACCCGACGTCACTCGGCCGGAGCGATTCGCGCCTGAGAATCGCGAGGACGAGGGCGAGCCCACCGAGATAGACCAAAAGCTCTGGCCGGAGGAACCCTCCCGTCGCCTCGTACAAAGGGATATTGACGTTCGCTTTTACCCACGGGTTGACGACGACAGTGAAAGTGAAAAGATAGAGCAGGCCGACGACGGCGAAGACGGCGAGGAACAACCGGGTTGTCCCCCGACGGCTGTTTGGAACGGCGAACCAGGACGCTTCGGAGGGGCGTGTGGACATACGTTACAGCTCCGAGTGAAGATACTCTACCGAGAGTAAATGTCGCCTTGCCGCTTCCCGGCGGTTGAGAACGCGCCGGTTCGCGGTCGGCGACACATCGGCTCGCGGTCGGCGACGGACACACCGGTTCGCCCCCGGCGACGGACGCACTTATCCCTTCCAGTAGCGTCCTCCCCTCAATGACAGACGCCCTCTCGTTCGATATTACGAGCGTCGACGACGTTGCCGAAAATCGGGACGAAGTGGTCGCGGCGGTCGAATCCCACGCCGGAACCATTGCGCGCGAACTCGCTATCCTCCAGGGCGGCGACTACGGTCAAGAGACATTCAAGACGCGCCGCGGGAAGTGGACGCTCAAGTACGAGGCGGGCGCGCTGCAGTACCTCCGGTTCAAAGGCAAATCAGGTGGTGAGACGTACGTCGTCTCGACCAAGCAACCGCCCGAGCCGAAGCCGTTGGCGACGGCGATGCAGGACTACCCGGTGTTCGTCGAGGCGTACAACGAACACGTCGAGTCGCTCGACGGGGTTCTCGACGACGTGCCGACCGAGTTCCCGGCAATCACGACGACTGAGGAAATCGTCGCCGAGCGGGACCAACTGGTCGGCACCATCCGCGAAGTCGCAAACACCATCGCGGGTGAACTGAACCGATTCGACGGCGAGTACGGCACGTTCACCCAGCGCGTCGGCGGCACCCGCTGGGAGCTAAAGTGGGATGGCCCGCAAGTGTCGTATCTCCGCGTCGGCGGTGAGGGTGGTGTCTACCTGCTCTCGCAGTACGAACCGCCGTCAGCCCCGGACGTTCGGGAACTCGCCGGTGATTTCGTCGGATTCGTCGAGGCGTACAACGAGTACGTCGACGAGTTAGAAGCCGACCTTGCGCAGGTCTCGTTCGACGGCACGAACTGAGATTCGTCGTCTTTGGAGGGCCCCGTACGCCGACCGCGACGTTTTTGCACTCACCACCGCCACGTGAATCTATGGCTGATGACGACCTCGCGTGGGAGACAACCGACACGCGAATCGACTACTCGTGTCCCGGTTTCGACATCCGCATGGACGACGTGCGACTTCCTGACGGGACCGAGACGGACTTCCACTACGTGGACGAGCCACCGGCGGTCGTGGTCCTTCCCTTCACGTCCGCGGGCGAACTCGTCGTCATCGACGAGTGGCGACAGGCGGTCGGGCGGACGAACCGCGGTCTCCCCGCCGGTGGCACCGAGGAGGGCGACGACGATTACGCGGCCGCCGCCCACCGCGAACTCGTGGAGGAAACGGGCTACGAGGCGGAGTCGATGGAACCGCTCGTGACCGTCGAGCCCGCCAACGGCATCGCCAACTCGATTCACCACTACTTCGTCGCCCGCGGGTGCGAACAGCGCGCCGACCAGAACCTCGACTTCAACGAGAGCATTCGACCGACGACGGTCGACTACGACGAGTTCCGGCAGTCGATTCTCGCGGGCGAGGTTCGGGACGCCCGGACGGTTCTCGGGGTTCTCTACTACGAACTCGCCGGTGAGTGAGGCGGGTCAGGACGCGAGTCGAGCGGTCGAATTCGGGGGCGCAGGCGGGAAGGATTTTGGCGTCGGGGTTCGTATTACTCGCCTGTGACTACTACGACGCGCTCTTCTGACCCAATCCGGTCCTTCTTTGCCGCTATCGCCCTCGGCGCTGGTGGTCTCATCGTGGGGACGGCACTCGTCTTCACCACCCAGTTTGCGGTGGTGAGCGCAGGCGTTGAACTGACACCGCTGTCGCTTATCGTCACCTCGCTCATCCTCATCCAGGGGATTTCCTTCGGTGGCGTCGCCCTCCTGTACTCCCGTTATCGCGGTCTCGACCGGTCGTACTTCGGCGTATCAATCCCGTCGCTTCGTGACATCGTTGCCGTCGTTCTCGGCTACATGACGGCGCTTGGTGCGGTCTTCGTGAGCGCGTTCATCATCTCGGCGATTGGCGTCGAACCCGGGTCGAATCAGGTGACGGAAATCGCTGCGAAGGACCCCGAAGTGTTACTCCTCCTCGTTCCGGCGTCGTTCCTCCTCATCGGCCCCGGTGAGGAACTACTGTTCCGCGGCGTCGTCCAGAATCGCATCCGCGAGGCGTTCGGTCCGGTCCCGGGTATCGCCCTCGCCAGCGCCATCTTCGCTGCGATTCACTACGTCGCGCTCACGGGCGGCGCGGGTGGTCGGCTCGTCACCATCGGTATCCTCTTTTTCCCGAGCGTCGTCTTCGGGACAGCGTACGAACTCACCGACAACCTCGCCGTCCCGGCGCTCATCCACGGCGCGTACAACGCGACACTCTTCACCATCGCGTATCTCACGTTCAAGCTCGCCGAGATGAACCCCGGTGAGATTCCGACCGAACTGCTGTTCTGACCGACGACAATACCAGCTTTTTTCTTTCGCTGCCACCTCGGGTAATTGTGTTCTTTTCGCAACCTATGTTGGCAGCCCAGGGTGTAGTTCCGACTGCCATCACAGGCGAGATGCTTGTCGTTTTCGCGCTGATTCTTCTCTCTCTCGTCTTGTTCGCGACCGAATGGCTCCCCATCGACGTCACCGCAATCGTGGTGATGGTTCTTCTGATGGTACTCGAACCGTGGACGCAAATCTCCCCACGAGAAGGGCTTTCAGGATTCGCCAGTCCCGCCACGATAACGGTGCTGGCGATGCTCATTCTGAGCACGGGTATCAACCGAACCGGAATCGTCCAACTCATCGGGCGAAAGATGGCCGCCTTCGCTGGAAACGACCGCCAGAAACAACTCGCCGCGACCATCGGCGTCACCGGTCCGGTCTCGGGGTTCGTCAACAACACGCCAGTTGTCGCGATACTGGTTCCCGTCGTTTCTGACATCGCGCACAAGGGAAAAACGTCGCCGTCGAAGCTTCTCATCCCGCTTTCGTACGCCTCGATGCTCGGGGGGACGCTGACGGTCATCGGGACCTCCACCAACATCCTCGCGAGCGACATCGCGGCCCAAATCGGACGTGAGTCACCGGGTCTCGGCCTGCACGCGTTTGGGATGTTCGAGTTCACCAAGCTCGGTATTGTCGTCTTCGCCGTCGGTGCACTCTACTTGATGACTGTCGGCGTCCGACTGCTTCCCGAGCGCGTTCCGGCCGAGGACGACCTGGTCGAGGAGTACGCGCTACAAGAGTATCTCGCAGACGTGGTCGTCCCCGCCAACTCGACGCTCATCGGGCAGACAGTCGAGGAGGCGCTCGGTGACGATACCCTCGATATCGATGTGTTACAGCTCATCCGCTACGGTGAGCAGTTCTCCGAGCCGCTCGCCCGCAAAGAGATTCACGAGAACGACACCCTCAGGCTCCGGACGAACCGGGAAACGCTCGAACAAATCATGGGGACCGAGGGACTCACCTTCGTCGGCGGGCCTCGGACTGCAGAAGACCTCCACCCGGGTGAAAAAGAGCCGGTTCTCGTCGAGGTTGTTATCCCTTCGGGGTCGTTCCTCGTCGGCGAGACACTCTCCAGTTCGACGTTCCGCCAGCGCTACGACGCGAATGTCCTCGCGTTTCGCACCCGCGGGAAAGTCGTCCGCGACCGCTTCGAGGATATTCGGATTCGCGTCGGCGACACACTCCTCGTACAGGCCCCACCGGATAGCCTCACCCGCCTCGTTCAAAACGAGGACTTCATCGTCGCCCACGAATTCGAAGACGTGGACTACCGAAACGAGAAAATTCCGTTCGCCGTCGCTATCATCGCTGGCGTCGTCGGGCTTCCGGCATTCAACATCCTGCCTATCGTCGTCTCGGCGCTCGCCGGCGTGGTTGCGATGATTCTCACCGGCGTCCTCAAACCGAACGAACTGTACAAATCCGTCGAGTGGAACGTCATCTTCCTCTTGGCGGGGGTTATCCCGCTCGGTATCGCCCTCCAGCAGACGGGGGCGGCGTCACTCCTCGGGTCGGCAGTCGCCTCAACGGCGACGTTTCTCCCTGCGCTCGGTGTCCTGTGGGTATTCTACCTCGCAACCGGTTTGCTGACGAGCGTCATTTCGAACAACGCGAGCGTCGTGCTCATGATTCCCGTCGCCGCCAGCGCCGCCGAATCAATCGGTGCGAATGCGTTCGCGTTCGTCCTCGCCGTGACCTTCGCCGCGTCGACAGCGTTCATGACGCCGGTGGGCTACCAGACGAATCTCTTCGTCTACGGCCCCGGCGGGTACACGTTCTCCGACTTCCTGCGTGTGGGTGCGCCGTTGCAGTTTCTCCTGTCGATCGTCACCGTCCTCGGAATCGCGTTCTTCTGGGGGCTGGGCGTGTGAGGCGGGGTTACGGCTCTTCCGACTCCGCGCCGCTCGCGTGGTCGTAGAACTCCGAAATCGCTCGGTCGTCGTCGCTTCCCGGCGGTGCACCGACGTACACTCCGACTTTCCCGATATCGGGGTGGACCGTCACGTCAGGTTCGCGCATGGTCGACACTGCGAGATATCGGAGCGTGGAATCGGAGTCGTTGACGACGCAGTGCGCGCCGGACTCGTCGGTTGGACACGGCACGTAGTCTCCCTCTTGTAACTCGTACGTTTCACTGCCGAGGCGGAGCGTTCCAGTACCAGAAAGGACGTACAGCGCCTCTTCGTTCGCCGCGTGGTAGTGGTACGACCACGGTTGGCACCCCGCCGGGAGTTCGTAGAGGCTACAGCCGAGTTGCTCGCTCCCGGCGGTCCCACCCAACTGTTTCTGTTTGAACTCGCCTTCGACGCCCTCGTAGTCGTCCCACTCGATGTCTGTCTCGTTGACTGGTTGCATACCGGGCATTCAGGAGGTGCGATAAAAGGTGTTGGCGGGCAGACGGGAGAACGAAGCGTTTCACCACGAATCAACATTCGTGGGCTTGCGGGACGTTCAGCCCTGTTCTGTCCCGGTGTCCGGTCTGGTTCGATTCTGTTTTCAGTTCAGTTGTCTGGTCTCAGTTGCGCCGTTCGACACCGACGGCTGACCCGTCGAGTCCGAGTGAGTCGACTGCTGGCCAGCGTTCCCCGCTGGTGAGTTGCTGGACTCGAACTGGGTAACGAGTGACTGGAGTTGCTGTGCGCGGTCCGAGAGAGATTCGGACGCGGACGCGATTTCCTGAGTCGCGGCCGTCTGTTCTTCGGCCGCCGCCGAGACGTTCTGTGCTTCTGTCGCCGTCTTGTCGCTGAGATTCGTAATCTCGTCCATCATCGTGACGACCTCCTGCGTCGATTTCGCCTGCTCGTCGGTGGCACTGCTAATCGACTGGATGGAGTCGTTGCTGTCTTCGATTTTGTGGACGATTTCTTCGAGTACTTCGACCGTCTCGCCGACCGTTTCGCGACTCGCTTCGACTTCGGATTGCGTCTCGAAGGTGTCTTCCGCGACGTTCTCAGTTGACTCTTCGATATCGCCGATGAGCGACTCGACTTCTTGGGTCGCCTCTGCGGTTTCTTCGGCGAGTGTCTTCACTTCGCTTGCGACGACAGCGAAGCCTTCGCCCGCATCGCCAGCACCGGCCGCTTCGATGGAGGCGTTGAGCGCGAGAATACTCGTCTTCTCGGCGATGTCGTCGATGAGTTCGACGACCTCTCCGATCTGCGTGACCGACTGCTGGAGGTCTTCGACTTCGGAGACGGTCTCGGTCGACCGCGATTCTAACTGCTCCATCTTCTCGATAGTCGAACTGGCCGCCTGCTGGCTCTCTTTTGCGCGGTCGACGGTTCGCCGCGACTGCCGAGCAATCTCTTCGGAGGAGGATGCAATCTCCTCGATTGTCGCAGAGAGGTTACTCAGTTCCGACTCCGCGGAGTTGAGATTCCGGTGTTGCGTCTCGTTCCCCGCGGAGATTTCTTCGATACTGTCGGCGACGTCGGTGCTCGTTACCTTCACCGCGTTCGCGCTCGCGGTGACTTCCGAACTCTCGTCGTCGACCTGTTCTGCGAACGATTGAATCTGGATAATCACCGAGTCGATGGCGTCCATCATCTCGTTGAATCCGTTCCCGATACGCTGCATCGCTTTGTTCTGACTCTGCGCGTCGACTCGGACGGTGAGGTCGCCGGCGGCGGCCTGTTCCATCGCTTCGCCGTATTCCTCGGCCTGCCGTTCGAGGTCAGACGTGAGCGCGTCGAGTTCTGAACGCTGTTTGTCGAGTTCCTCGCGCTTTGCTTCCGCGTCCGCGAGGAGGTCCTTCATGTCCTCGACGATTGCGAGCGTCGCGGTGCCGCCGATTGCGAACACGGCAACCGTCGCGGTCATAAGCGGCCCGGTCACGAGGTCAAACACCTCTGCGTAGATCCCTGCCTTTTCGAGTGCGAGGCTGAACGTCCACATGACGCCGAGGATGGAACCGAAGGCGAACGTGAGCCAAAACGGTGATTCAGCGTCGCTATCGCGGTAGTTGAGCCATCCAAGTCCTGCCGCACCGATGAAGCCGAGCGTGCCGATTGCGTCGAAGAGTGCTGCGAGTGTAACCATCTCTGTTCACTCCGTATTGATGACCTGCTGGCGGCGGACGTACGCCGCTGCGAGGAACGTGATACCAGCCATGCCGATGCCGAGACCGTGTTCGACGAAGTTGAACAGTGGTTCTAAGAGGAACACTTCGACGTTCGTCGCCACCATTCCAGCGACGAGCAACACGTAGCCTGCGGTGAACAGTTTCGTTTCGTCTCTGTACTGCGTAACGACTGGTATGAGCCCGACGAGGGACACGACCAGTCCAGTTACTTCGAGTGGTGATAGCTCAGCCAACATTTGAGTTCCTAGTTCTGCTAAAATGTTTTTAAATTAGTCGCCCAAATAATCTATTTTGATAATTCTCTCGCCCACTAGCTAGACATATGCAAACTTATTTTTAAGAACTGACAGTATCTGCCGCAATCGATTACGGTATAGGGTGTCTCGATGTGCGCCGTCATCTTCAGGTGCGAACGCAACCCTTACCGCCGCGCTCGCGGAACGCCAACCCATGCGCGACCATTTCGAAATCCGCGATGGGGACCTCGCCGGCCGAATCGGCCGCTTGACCGTCCCTCGCGCGGGGGTCACTGTCGAGACGCCGGCCCTCCTGCCGGTCGTCAACCCGAATATCATTACTATCCCTCCGGAGCGACTCGAATCCGAGTTCGGAGCGGAGATTCTCATCACCAACTCCTACATCATCAAGAAAAACGAGCACCTCCAAGAGGAGGCACTCGACGTGGGGCTTCACGAGATGCTTGATTTCCACGGGGCCATCATGACCGACTCCGGGTCGTTCCAACTTGCGGAGTACGGCGAAATCGATACGACCACCGAGGAGATTCTGCAGTTCCAACACGACATCGGCACGGACATCGCCACGCCGGTCGATATTCCAACTCCGCCGGACGCCGACCGCGAGCAGGCTGAAGAGGACCTCGAAGTCACGAAACAGGCTATCGCCGACGCCGAGGTCGCCGATACGGGTGAAATGCTCGTCAACGCGCCCGTCCAGGGGTCGACGTATCCCGACCTCCGCGAGGAGGCCGGTCGTCACGCTTCGGCGTCCGACCTCGACGTGTTCCCTGTCGGCGCGGTCGTGCCGATGATGAACGCCTACCGCTACGGCGACATGGTTGACGCTGTTGCCGCCGCGAAACGGGGTCTCGGCGTCGACACGCCGGTTCACCTGTTCGGCGCGGGCCACCCGATGATGCTCGCTCTCGCGGTCGCCCTCGGCTGTGACCTGTTCGACTCGGCCGCCTACGCGCTCTACGCTCGCGACGGGCGCTATCTGACGGTTCGCGGGACCGAACACCTCGAAGACCTCGACTATCTCCCGTGTACCTGTCCCATCTGTACCGAATACTCGCCGGACGACCTCCGGGCGAAGGGGTCGGAAAAACAGGAACAACTGCTCGCCGAGCACAACCTCCACGTCACGTTCGCGGAACTCCGCCGCATCAAACAGGCCATCCGCGACGGCGACCTGATGGAACTCGTCGAGGAGCGCGCCCGTTCGCACCCCGCGATGCTCGATGGCTACCGCGCTCTACTCGACCACGCCGACCTGCTCGAACGCGAGGACCCCGCCTCGAAGGGCGCGTTCTTCTACGTCTCCAACGAGAGCGCTCACCGGCCCGAGGTTGTGCGCCACCACGACCGAATGGACCGCCTGACCGCCGAGGGTCACGTTCTCCTCACTGAAGGCGGCACGCCTTCCGGCGACGAGTTCGACGCGACGTGGCGGGTCGTCCCGCCGTTCGGCCCCTTCCCGCGTGCACTCTCGGAGACGTACCCGCTCACCGCCGAAGTGCCGGAGCGACTCGACCGCGACGCCTACGAACAGGCCGCGACCGGTGTGTCCCGATTGGTCGAGGAGAACCCCGATGCGACGTTCACGCTCGCCCACAACGACTGGCCCGCGTCGGCGCTCGAACTCGTCCCCGAGTCGGTCGAACTGGAGGCGCTGTCGGCGGTCTCCGAGCGACTGGCGGAGGAGGCGGCGGACGAAGAAGACGCTTCTGCAACTTCGCACGATATCTCGGCCGACGAGTAGAATTCGCTCCTGACATCTCGGCCGATGAGTCGGGTTCTTCCCTTCTCGACCGCCCCGCAGTCTGCCGGTCGATGGTCTTAGGTTCTCCCGACGTGTCACCGCATACGATGGAGGCTGTCCTCTGGTACGTACTCACGGGAACTCGCGGGGGTGAAAACCGTGTGCGTATTCTCAAGACCGTGGAGGAACAGCCACGCAACGCGAACCAACTGGCCGAGACGCTCGACCTCGACTACAAGACCATCAGACACCACCTCGATGTACTGATGGACAACGACGTCGTCCAGCGCAGCGGCGACGATTACGGCGCGGTCTACCTCCCGTCGCAGCGATGCCGCGCCAACTGGGAAACCGTCGAGACGATTGTCGACAGGATAGACTGACTATGGAGAGATTTGGGAAAGTGTATATGAGGCTCACGGGGAAACAGGTGGACGAATGAGTATCTGGGTGGACGTTGCGAAGGTCTCCTCGGGAATCAACGTCGTCGTGCTTCTCGCACTGTCGGCGATTTGGGCCCGGAACTACCTGACCTTCAGGTCCAAACACGCCGTCGGCCTCCTCGTGTTCGGGGTGTTCCTCCTCGCGGAGAACGCGCTCGCGTTCTACATGTACCTTTTGGACCCCACGTTATCGGGATGGTTCAGCACCAAAGTGCCCGTCATCGTCTGGCGACTCATGATGCTCCTCCACGTCTTCGAGACGATTGGGCTTGCGTTCCTCGCGTGGGTAACGGTCGACTAAACTACCTGCGTCGCGGTCGCCCCGTCTCCCGCTCAGTCTCGCTGTTTTCGCTCGTGGGTCGGATGTTCGGAGATAAAGACGCTCGTGTGGTCCGGCACGTCTTCTGTGACCCACGAGTTCGCGCCGATGCTCACGTGGTCACCGATTGCGACCGCGCCGAGAACTTTGCTTCCCGCACCGATGACGACGCTGTCACCGATATCCGGGTGGCGTTTGTATCCCTTCTTCAGTGTGTGCTCTTCGTCTTCTTGTTCTTCGAAGTGGAGCGCGCCGAGCGTCACGTCCTGATAGATTCTGGCCCACTCGCCGATGGTCGTCGTCTCGCCGATGACGACGCCCGTGCCGTGGTCGATAAAGAAGTAGTCGCCGATGGTGGCTCCGGGGTGGATATCGATGCCGGACTCCATCTTTGCGTATTCAGCCAGTTCACGGGCGTATTCCGGTGCGCCAGCCTCGTAGAATGCGTGGGCGATTCGGTGGACGACGACCGCCTGTACGCCGGGGTACGACCGAATAATCTCCATGTAGCTTCGCGCCGCGGGGTCACCTTTGTAAGCCGCCTCGACGTCTTTCTTTAGCGTCTCTCGAATCGACGGCAGGCGTTCGACGACCGTATCGACCACCACTTGCGCGTCGTTCCCGTTGTAGGGTTTGATTCCAGAATAACAGAGTGAAGCGAAGTTTGCAACGCCGTCACGGAGTGTCTCTCCGTCTTCGACCCAGTTCCCGGCGTTCCAGCATCGCGGGAACAAGAGTCGCTTGAGGAGGTCCACGTCCTCCCGGAGGTGGTTCCGCCGCGGGAAGGAAAGCGACGTATCGGTTGGGAACGGGGGTTCGTCGTCGCGGTACGACGCTATGAGGCTCTGGTGAACGTCGCCCGAGTACGTGTAGGACATTCGATAGCGATAGTTGGTGGGCGGACGCTATTTAATCTCGTCTCATTGCTTTCGATTGTCGTTTTTTCGTATCATTCTGGAAGCGCGTCCCATCCGGTCGATCAACTACCCTCGTCGGCTCGACTATCCGTATGATAACGCTTCTGGCAGCCGAAATCGGGAGACTGGGGGCACATCGGGGATAGATTTGGGTGAGAGTTCGGAAAATCTTCTTTTAAATACTCGTCCCCAACTGAGGTATGCGACGAACACTCGCAGTACTGATGACTCTCGTCGTGGTCGCCGGGGGCGTCCCGGTGGCCGTGACGGCACAGCAGGAGGCCGCGAGCGTCTCCTTCGAAGACCAAGCAACGGGTGGAACGACTGTCACAGTTGACTCCGTAACGCTTCCGGAGGGTGGCTTTGTGACCATTCACGACGCCTCGCTCTCAGACGGGAGCGTGCTCGGGAGCGTCGTCGGTTCGTCGACGTACCTCGACGCCGGTACGCACGAGAACGTAACCGTCCATCTGGACGACCCAATCGACGAATCGGGAACGTTCGTCGCCATGCCCCACATGGATACCGACGATGACCGCGTGTACTCGTTCGTCGCCGCCAACGGCAACGCCGACGGGCCGTACACCGCAGACGGCGGTGCAGTCGTCGACGACGCGATGGTGAACGCCAGCGCGTCCGTCTCGATGACTGACCAGCCAACGACCGGCGACTCCGTCGTGGTCGACCGCGTCGAACTCTCGGAGGGCGGCTTCGTGACGATTCACGATGCGACGGTCACTGAAGGCGAAGTGTTCGAGAGCATCCGCGGCACCTCGGCATACCTCGAAGCAGGCGTTCACGAGAACGTCCGCGTCGAACTGGACGCGCCCGTGACCGAGAACACGACGCTCGTCCCGATGGCGCACATGGACACTGATGGTGACGAGACCTACACTTTCCCCGAGTCGGAAGGCGAGACGGACGGCCCGTACACCGCTGACGGGAGCGCCGTCGTCGACACGGCGATGGTGATGCCTTCGGACACCGCGAGCGTCAACTACAGCGCGCAGGCGACCGGTGGCTACTCCATCGTCGTCGAGTCCGCGTACCTCCCCGATGGTGGCTTCGTGACCGTCCACGACGGGACCGTCACCGAAGGCAAAGTGTTCGAGAGCATCCGCGGCACGTCCGCGTACCTCGAACCCGGTCTGCACCGCGACGTGCGGGTCACACTCGATTCCCCGCTGAACGAGACGACCACCGTGGTCCCGATGGCACACATGGATACTGACGGTGACGAGACGTACACCTTCCCCGAATCGGAAGGCGAGAACGACGGCCCGTACACCGCAAACGGCGGTGCAGTCATCGATAGTGGGAACGCGACCGTCTCCGCGAGCGTCGATTACACGATGAAATCGTCCGACGGCACGACCGTCGTGGTCGACCGCGTCGAACTCTCGGAGGGCGGCTTCGTCGTCATCCACGACCCCGCGCTCTCCGGCGGCGCAGTCTTTGACAGCGTCATCGGCACGTCCGAATACCTCTCGACCGGCGTCCACGAGGACGTGGTCGTGACGCTCGACGAACCGATTCGCTCCTCGCAGGTGCTCACTCCCATGGCGCACATGGACACCGACGGCGACGAGATGTACACCTTCGAGGAGTCAGATGGTGAGGCTGATGGCCCGTACACCGCAGACGGCGGCGCGGTCGTCGCCAGCGCCCACACCTCGGTTAGCGCCGTCGTGACCGCGGTGGATCAGTCCGGCGATGGCACGACCGTCACGGTCGAGTCCGTCACGCTCCACGACGGCGGCTTCGTGACGATTCACGACGCGACGGTCACCGACGGTGAGGTCTTCGAAAGCGTCCGCGGAACGTCCGAATACCTCGAACCCGGCACGCACGAGAACGTCGAAATCACCCTCGACACGCCGCTCGAAGAGTCTGGCACGCTCGTTCCGATGGCGCACAGAGACACCAACGGCAACGAGGCCTACGACTTCCTGACCAGCGAAGGCGCTGACGACGGTCCGTACGTGGCGAATGGCAGCGCGGTCGTCGACACGGCGGCCTACACGGTCGAAGGCACGGACACCGGGACGCCGATGGAGACTGAGACGATGACAGACGACGAAATGACGGACGACGAGATGGGCGACATGACCGACGAACCGACGACCGATTCGTCCGCCGAAGCGCCCGGATTCGGTCTCGTCGTTGCCCTCATCGCCCTTGTCGCGGCGGCACTTATCGCCGCCCGGCGTCGGTAATCGGGTTCCGCTGACCTACCCTCGTACAACCCTCCAAACACCCACTTTTCGTACGCCGCGCGGGCAACAAAGCCCCTCTCCGCGCGGCACCGGCCCCGTTTGGGGTTATTTTGATGAACTCATTCGACTCGCGTAGTCCCACGTATGCAACTTCGTGGGCCGGATTCGAATCGTCACTTCGTCGCGCTCGGGCGACAACAGTCGCTCGGCCAGCGGGGTATCGTCGTCACCGAGATAGCGGCCGATAAGCCGCCGGAGCACCGTCTTTTGCTCGTCGGCTTCGACGGTCGTGGTTCCCCGTCCGCGGACGCCGCGATACGGCGGGTCGTTCGTCGAGATTTCGAAGGCGACGTCGTCGTACGCGCGAAGGAACCGAACCACGTCGGCGTCGGCCGAGGTGGCGCATCGAAGTTCGGACTGCTCGGCGTCCCACTCGTACCACAACGAGAGCATCCAGAGGTCGTCCGCCGGGGTTCGACACGAGAGTCTGACGGGAATCGTCGTCATCGTCAGGAACTCCTCGACGCGTTCGCGCGACCACGGGCCGGATGGCTCAGGACCGTTCATAGTGGGATGTTCGCGGGCCAGGGGCTAAGGTACGGTGGCTGTCTGCCTGTTAGGCCGCCCACGCGAGCCCGGGCTACCGGAGGCCGACGAATCCTTCTCTCGTCCGCAGGACAACTGTCCCGTTGGATAGTATCGGACCGGATTTGGGTACGGCAGGAAGGGTTGTTCGTTTGTCTATTTCCCCGGACTCAGCGTCGACGATGGCGAGTCTGGGTTGGTGGTCGTCTTCCTCCGCGTAGACGCCGACGTAGAGTTTCCCATCACACAGTGTCGCCGCCGTCTGTCCGGTCGCAGCAGGATGGAGGTCACGGAACCCGAGCGTCCAGTCGATGGTTCCGTCGTCAGCGTGAAGGGCGGTGAGTGCTCCTCCGAACTGCGTTAGATACACGTGATTTTCATCGACGGCGGCGATTCGGACGCTCCTGCTGTCGCCCTGTTCGTTGACCCATCGTGGGTCTCGTTTCTCTTCGAGGTCGTAGACGGCCACCCGACCGTGGGCCGATGTGTAAAGTAGTTCGTCGTAGATGACCGGGGCGGCGGATATCGTCCGGGACGACCCGGACCAGTGGGTCGAATCGGTCCAGTCGGTCTCCCACCGATACTCACCGGTTTGCGTATCGAAGACGGTGAACCCGTCTGACTTCGGGTGGACCAGCGTGCGGGCCGTTGCAGCCGGGGGGACCAGAGTGAGTGTTGACCCCCCAAACCGTGTTTTCCACTCGACCTTCCCATCCGGCGTGAACCCGTACGCCATCGAGGTCGAATGACTCGTCGGTGTTGCTACGTGGACGAGACCTCCCGCAACGACGGGTTGCAGCGGTGGGTGACTTGACATATTTTCGCTCCACGACCACAATTTCTCGCCACCACTGAGACTCCACGCATCCAGTTGCATCCCGTCTGTTCCGTCGTAGTGGCTGAATAGTCGGCTGCTCGTGGCAACTACGACGTGCTCCGGACCGACCTTGGAGAAGCGTTGGGAGGACGTCCCATTTCGAGTGGTGAGGAAATCGAATTGGACGCCATCCGGGTTGACGGTGGATTCACTGGCGACCACGAGGCCGTTCGTAGTTACTGGCTCTGGCAAGTCCGGGAAATACCCCTGTTTGAGCGGTATGGACGCAGTCCAGACGACATCGAGTACATGGGGGTCGTCGGGCGCGTTCGCTTTCGGCGGGTGCCGGTTGTTGGTCGCGTCGTAGTTCGGATGGCTCCAGTCCGATGGCGTGATAACCAGCGGCGCGGCTTCGGCGTTCCTACCGAGAGTGTCGCGGACGACGTAGCCACCGACAGCGCCGACGCAAAGACCACCTCCAAGCAGCGAGAGGGCGCGTCGTCGAGAGAGCGAGGAGGGCGTGCGCATCACCAACACGTTGGATTATCGACGTGAATAGCCCTGTGGTTTGCGCCCGCGGAAGGGAAGATAATTGCCCGTGGGGGGCTGACGAACCCGTATGACCGACTACTTCGAGGTTCACGCGCGCGACGGTGCCGCCCGAATCGGGGAGTTGCGCCTCTCCGACTCGGTGACGACGCCGGCGGTCGTGGACGACGTTATCGAGGACGCCGGTAGCCTTTGGGCCGCCGAGCGCGAGATGCCGGATGGTTCAGACGACGTGCTGACCGTCCTCCCACACCGCTCGCTCCCTGCCGGGAGTGCAGACGAGATTCGTGAGTCGTTCTCCGTCGACTACCCCGATGTGGACTTTCCGTCCGCGGCCACCGTCACCGCCGATACGTCCGATGACTACGGCGCTGACGCGTACATCCTCTCGGACGCGCAGGGCTTCGTCGGCCACGCGCGAGCCTTCCGCGACAACATCGTCGAGGCGAAAGAAAATCTGCCTGCTGACACGGCGCTCATGCTCTCGGGCGTTGCCACGCCGCGGAACGTTTCGCTTCTCGCCTACGCGGGCGTCGACCTCGTCGACGAGACGTTCGCGCGTGCCCGCGGCCTTGACGGCTTCTATCTCACGACCGACGGCGAATACTTCCTCGAAGACCTCGACGAACTCCCGTGTGTCTGTACCGCCTGCCAGAAACCCGCCTCGGAGTTCACCCGCGCCGACGCCGCCGACCACAACGCCAACGCGCTTCGGGCGGAACTCGCCCGCGTCCGTCGCCGAATTCGTGACGGTCGCCTCCGCGACTACATCGAGGGGCAGGCCCGAAACGACCAGTGGCTGACCGCCGCGTTCCGCCGGTTCGACCAGCAGTACTCGTTCATGGAAGAGCGGATTCCCGTCATCCGCGACTCGGAACTCACGGCCGCATCCGAGGAATCCATCGACCGCGTGGAGATTCAGCGGTTCGCCGACCGCGTGACGACGCGCTACAAAAACCGGTTCGACCACCCGCTCGTTCTCCTTCCGTGTTCGGCGAAAAAGCCCTACAGCGAGTCACAGAGTCACCGTCAGTTCCACGAGGCCGTCCAATACCGTGGACACATGGTGTCGATGACCTCGCCTATCGGCGTCGTTCCGCAGGAGTTGGAACTCACGTATCCCGCCCAGCACTACGACTCGGTCGTCACGGGTGACTGGTCCGAAGACGAGAAAACGTTCGTCGCCGAGGTACTCCGTCGGTACCTGAAGCGCAACGACTACCCGCGCATCATCGCGCACGTGCCGCCGGGCGCGTACACCGAAATCGTCGAACGCGTCGAAGCCGACCTCGACCTCGATGTCGAGTACACGGTTTCGGAACACCCGACGACGAGTGAATCCATCGGGAACCTGATGCGGACGCTCGACGGCGAACCCAAATTCACCCGGGAGGAACGCGAGCACAACGTGGTAAAGGCTATCGCCGACTACCAACTCGGCCCGGCGGCTGGCGACGCGCTCTTTTCTGATGTGGAACTGGAGATGACGAGTCGCTACCCCAAACTGCAGGTGTGGAACGGCGAAGGCGAGCAGTTAGCGACGATGGTGCCGCAGTACGGCGTCATCTCCTTTACGCTCGAAGGTGCGAAGGTCTGGCGCGACAGCGACGCGCCGACGAAGACAGTCGAAATCGACGGGTTCGTTCCGCACGGCTCGGTCCTCGCACCCGGTGTCGTCGACGCTGACGCGGAGATTCGCTCGGGCGACGAGGTTATTGTCGAGGGTCCGAAGGCATTCGCTATCGGGCGCGCGGAGATGAGTGGTGCTGAGATGGTCGACTCCACGCGCGGTATCGGCGTCGAGATTCGCCACGTCGAAGAGAAGTAGCGACGATTCCCCACGGTACCGAAGTGGGGGAGGAAAACCTTCTTTTCCGGCAGTAAACCAGCGGCCGACAACATCTGATTAACGAAATTATATTTTATTTGATGAATTTACAAGGACAGTTTGATAGGTCATAACGGCCTTAATCAGCCATATAGCTGGTTTTATGGAGGTTCTGGAGTCTTGGAATTATCAGTTCTCTATAGTTTTAAATACTATCACGCCACAACGTGGTCAATGATGGACAATCGACACGAGGGGGAACTAGCGGTATTCGACGAACTCCCCGACAACAACTCGATCGACTGGACGATTACGCAGGCGCTCTTGGCCGCGAGTGACTCGACGTCTCGCGCACTTGAGGCGCATCTGATACAGGCACAGTACCACAACCACGACGACCACGAGGCGGTTTCGCCTCGGGCACACATCGATGCCGCTATCGACCGACACGAACAGATTCTCGAAGACCTTCGATTCGCTCGCGACGCACTCGAGCACAAGTAGCAGCTTCCCAAACTAGACACTTTGACCAGGCTACTCCCACTTTTGGTGCCGATATTCCCGTTTTCTCCGACACCAATCGTGTCTACCTACTAATATCTGTATGTGACCTACTCATAAGATGTTTATTTAACATGCGATGAAAACAACCGTGTATGAAGTTGGCCGTCCCAACTGACTTCGATATACTGGAGGCACTCTCTGATGGGAGGCGGAATACTGCTGTAAACCTCTCGTATATCCTCGACAAGAACCGTTCGTACATTAACACGCGACTGCCGATACTAGCAGACTACGGACTGCTGGCGCGAGTCGGGCCCGCGCCGAACTCCGGTCTGTACGAGATTACCGAGAAGGGACTGGTCGTCCTCGACAACCGCGACCAGTATCGTACAGAAGGCGTCGATTTCGACGACCTCGTCGAGTCCGAACTTAGGGCACGGACCGGCGACGACGCTGCAGCAGAATAGCGAGACAACTACGCGCCACAACCGAAGGTCTGGGACGGCCTTCGGAGGCACCCCGGCGCGCTTCTGCGGACGAACCGTACGACGAGTTACAACGCCAGCTTCATTCTCAGAAGTGGATACGAAACCGGCCTCGGACTCTGATGACCGTATTTGGCGCACTGGTTCTCGTGCTCGTACTGGGTCGTCGCCGCCTTTTTGCTATCTGGTCACTCACTGCACGATATGCCTATCGAAGAACTCTCACTTGGTGTTCCGAAGCCGATTCTCGACGCACTGCCGGAACCGGAGGGGACGGCCGCACAGGACATGCAGCGAGCGGTCGAAGGACTGGAGACGAGATTGAACCGTGCTATCGCCGACGCCGAGTCGGAAACGGAGGCAGCCGAATACGTCGTCGACGCAATCGAACGACTCGAAGCCCACTACGAGAAGTACGACGAGTTCGTCCCTGAACTCCGCGCGTGGGGACAATCACCTATCTACGCGATTGCGTGGCGAAACCTCCAAGCCGACCTCATCGTACAGCTTCAGGAGTACGACTGGCTGAAACCATACGTCGACCGCGAACGAAACCTCCGACTCGTCGAAGACGGGATTCGATTCGGGAAGCGTTAATTGAGAACTGCGTCCGACCGAACGCTCGCCCGATTGCCTTTTCCGTGTCGCAGTTGCTGTCGACGCAATTCTATGGCTATAGTGATCTGGTATGGTCCAATAATATTGCTTAAAATATACAATATTCAAAATTCGACATAACACACCTTCAGCCAATATATCGTGCAGTATGCGGTTTATCCTGACTTTAGGTCCTATATTAGGAGGCACTAAGCACCATACAGGTATGATTTATTCTTTTTATAGTGTGGGGTTCACACTCTCTGAAGAATACTGAGTAGGATGAGCGAAAGAATAACGCATATTGCTATCTGGGGCACTTCTGTTGATACCGGTCTACTTGTGGGCGCGGAGTTAAATTTTGTAATATGAGCAATACTGCCCACCGTTTCTCCAGTGTTAATTCAGTCGGGGTCGATGATTTCGACTACGCCCATCGTATCGACTTTGACGACCACGTCGTCGTATTCGAATTCGAGGTTCCCGTTCGACAGCGACGGCGAGAACGAACTCTCGGCACCGAATAACGTGTCGAGTGCATCTGTATCGGCGTACTCGCCGAGCGGTGCGAGCTCGGTCGGTTCACACGCTTTATGCTCGCTTGTCGCTGTCAGAATCGCCTCGGACACTGATTCGTCTCGTTCACAGTCGTACCACACCCGCGTTCGTTTGGGGCTTTCGTGCCCCGAGATACTCATTCCCATTGTTGACCCACTTGGAGTAGTATTGGATTTTATATAGCACAGTCTTGATATATCTCTTATGCCCGAATTTGCTTGGTATCTACCATGACTCAGGGCAGTTAGTAACCGAGGTAGATACCATTATGCAATCCCCAATCCTCCTGGGGTGGCTCCAGCACCTGTTGGTTTACAATTGATTACAAATATTGGATATAGATTGTCTTATAGTGTTTCTTCTAGGCTACTTATCTTCTGTTGTCCAGATAGTTGGGATATATCCCGATATATTTTTATTCTCTCTGAACAACATTGGGAACTATGGACGAACACGACGAGCTAGAGCCTCCCACGTCGACTTCCGACTCCGAGATGCAACCCTCGTCGTCTCAAGTGGGCCTCGCAGCATCACGACAGACGAGTCGTGCGGGGGTCCGCACCAGCGACGCAACTCCCCCGAATCCTCCCGAGCAAACCGAGCCTGTGGGGAGCGACGATACTGCCTCCGAAATTGGGTTCGGCACACCGGCAACTGATGCGTTCGACCGTCTTACGGACCAGCCAAACGTACTCTTCGTCGGCCCTGCTGCGTCTGCAGTCGCGTGTGGTCGCTCCATACGGCAGTCAATGACGGAATCGACAGCAACGAACCAACTTCTTATGTGTATCGAGACACCGTTCGACGCACAACTCGACATTCTCCGTACCTCTCGTACTGAAGTAACCGAACAACGCGTGGTCATCACTGCACCGCCTCACGACCGGACCCGCGCCATCGAGATGTCGGAGAGACAGGTCGACGTACTGAACGTCGAGCGACCGACTGACCTCCCCCGTCTCGGTACCGAAGTAACCAATCTTCTGACTCAGTGGACCGACGCACCGTGGAACGTGTCTATCCACTCACTATCGAGTCTTCTCGAGGCTGTCGATAACGACCAGCATGTCTTCCGGTTCCTTCACGCCCTTACTGCACAGGTTAGGGCCGCAGACGCCCGTGCACAGTATTATCTCGACCCGACTCGCCACGACGAGCAGACGATTCGAACGTTCGCCTCACTTTTCGACGTAGTTCTGGAGTTCAGCGCGGACGGAACTGTCTCGTGCAGGTAATTTTCTTATAAAGGTGGGTGACCGAACCTAATGGGAAGGGGGAAGGGGGGATGAGTTCGGTCAGCGGATGCGTCCGAGGGGTTACACTGTGCGGTACTGCATCCACTAGCATACACTTACTGACGACATATTAATGATTCTGGTTTTGAGCCTGACACATGTATGGAAAAATCAGTGATAAAACAACCATACTGCCGTCACAGTAATTGAAACACTCATGTTGTTTGATAGCGTGTATCATGATATGTCTCGTCACTATCCAGAGCACGGCGTTGACGATACGCTCCTGCAGGCCAAAGTGTATCTCCAACAGGCGGAGGTGCTTCTGTGGGAGTATTCGCGCCGTCGCCCCACCGATACAACCCCCGATGAGTTCGACCGACTGTTCGACAATTTGTGGAGCGCACAGTACGAACTGGAACATGTGGTTCCATCGACTGACGCCGACGTATCGCTGGAGTCAGCCGATACGCCGACTCACGACTAAGCGAGGTTCCGCTACACACGGGAGTTCTTACTCGGTTTGACCGTCAAGCCACTCGGCCGCGTCGACGACGACTTCAGAGAGCGCTTCCTCTGCCGGCACATCGCTCGGAAGACCCACGCTCCAGGTGACCTGTGATTGTATCGCCTGTATGTTGACTCTCGCATTCTGCATCTGCGTTGCTAACACCACCGGAACCGACGCATCGAAGCGGCGGACCGCCTTCACCGCCTCGACACCGTTGAACTGCGGTGGTGCGTGTAGACAGAGTATCAAATGCGCTGGTTGTCCGGTCAATTGGTCGGACAACTCCTGATTCGAACTCACGTACTGTACCTCCACAACTCCTTGGGGCGGCTGCTGGTCCGGTGGTGGTCCATAAACGAGGAGGCGTGGTGTCGACACCATGCTAATCTGGGACACGCATTCAAGAGTTCTCAACGAGACTATATGATATTTTCTCATATACTGTCTAGTAGTATGCCAACTCAGACGGTGATAAACCGGTGTAACGGCCCATTGACGAATTGTCAGTCCTAGTGCACCATCTGCTCTCTTCTTCGATGTGTCTCACTGTGTCCCGGTCAAAATGTGTTAGTTCGGGTCATCCTGCGACTTCCGCGGTATCCGGACCTCAACAACTGCTCCTCTTGGGTCGTTGTTCCGAACGTCGATTGTTCCTCCGCTGTCGTCGACCGTCCACCGGACGAGCCATTAGTTCGGTGTCGACCTGCAGTTTGAGAGAACATTCTCAAACTGCGGAATATTACCCGTATCTCCGTGTCACCGAAGCACTCCCCACCTCTCAGAAGCGAAGGAAACCGAACGCGTTCAAAAGAGCGTGTCGAGCCGTTCGTCGACGACTTGCTCCGTCGCTTCGTGGGTCGACTCACCGTTTCGCTGTGCATCGATGGCGGTCGATTGAATCTCTTTGATGCGGTCGCTTCTCGCCACGTCGCCGAGGAGGACCAACACACCGATGTGGTTCGACGCCGGCACCGGGTAGTCGCCGCCGCGAACTTCCATGCTCTGGGTCTGTTCTTCGACCCACGTTCGACTCCGCTCGATAGCTTTTCTGTTCAACCATTCGGGCGGGCCACTCACGATGACGAGTCCACGCGCTGCCGAGTCAACGTCGCACGGGAGGGTGAGTCGGCCGAGAACCGCCTTTCGCGTCTGCGTCGTGATGCGGTTGATGGAGTCGAGTTCGTCCACCGACGACGACTTCTTGCCGAGCAACCCTTTGATGCTGAACCCACTGCTGTCGTCGGCGTCGGTCGGCAGTTCGCTCGCCGCATAGCCAATCGTCGAGATGCCGCCGCCGCGGAGGGTGTTGATAATCTCGGACGAGTCGACGACGCTCTCTGCGACGGTTCCCGAGTCGCTCACTTCGCCGGATGCAAGGAGGATACCCAGCCGCCGGACGAGCGTCTCGTTCATCGAATCGTGTGCCTGTGCGACGTCTTCGCCGCTCTGTGACCACGCGCCGTTGTCGAAGGCGAAGACGTGGTCAGTTACGTCGACAAACGTCTTGAGCGAGCGAGCGGCGTTCCGCGAGTAGAGACCGCCTTCGTCCGCCGCAGGGAGGATGCCGACGCCGTAGACGGGCTGGTTGTAGATGCGTTTGAGGTGCTTTGCGAGGACCGGCGCTGCGCCGCTGCCGGTTCCACCGCCGAGTCCAGCGAATATCATGAACGCGTCCGCTTGCGATGTCGGCGTTCCGTCGGTACCGCGGAGCAGTTGTCGACTGTCGCGCTCTGCGAGTTCCGCGGCGAGTTCGTTGTCCGCGCCGACGCCGTGTCCGCTCACCTCGTCGGCACCGAAGAGGATGCGGTTCGACTCGGGAACGTGTTCGAGCCCACGGAGGTCTGCAGACGCCGTATTGTAGGCAACCGCGTCGATGAGGAAATCGGCGTTCGTTCGTTTTTCGTACTGGATGAGGGCGTCGAGGACGTTCCCGCCCGCTTGCCCCATACCAAAGCAGAGGACCTTCATCATCTACCCGTTCGGACCCACGTCGTGGTGAATCTTCTGTTAGATATCCATTATTTATATATGGAGGTTTCACCGACCGGTCTCTCGCTGAAGCAACTGGGTTAGTTCTATACGACGTGAGTGAGTATCGGGCGTCGGATACCGTATGCCTTGCCCGCGTTGCTCACAGCACCTGTCTACGCTTGCTTTCGATGGACATGCAGCGCTGTACTGCGAGCGCTGCGGTTTCGCTGATATCGAAGCATCGCACGAGCGCGACGCCCCTGCAAGTGAGTCGTGGGACGACGCTATAACGCGTTTTCGCAAACAGGCCGCGGAGACGCGATGCGACGGCGGCGACGACTGCTAAACGAGTCGCTTCCGCTTTCGGCGCTTCCGACTGGTCACCGCCGCGCTGCTGTCGGTGCCGCGTGCTCGACACTTCGTCTGGCGTCGTTGGTTAGTTCGATTCGCTCGACGCTTCGGCTTCCTTTTTCGACTTGGACTTGGACTTGGACTTGGACTTGGACTTGGACTTGGACTTGGACTTGGACTTGGACTTGGAGTTCGCTTTGGACTTAGATTTCGACTTCGAGCTTTTGCGGGACCCGCTTCCGGACCCACCGTTGGATTCCTCTTCAGACCGTGCCGCGACGAGCGACCCGCGAGCGACGCTGTACAGCGGGCGTTCGATACTGCGGACCTCGTTCACGGAGAACGGAATCGTCGAGTCTTCGAGGTGGTGTTCGAACAGTTGTTCGAAGCCTTCGGGACTCGACGTACCGCCGGTGACGACGACCGGTACGTCCAGTCCTTCTTCGATGTCTTCTTCGTCGACTTCGCGTTCAATGTTCTCGATAACGTAGTCGAGGAGGTTTTCGTAGTAGATGGACAGTGCGCCCTCGACGCCGCCGACGTCGGTGCGGAAGTCGAGTTCGAAGCCGTCTTCCTTGATTGAGGTCACCTTGTCGACGGCTGTTCCGGTCGCCTGTGCGGTCTGGTTGTCGATCCAGTCGCCACCGCGGGCAATGGAGAACTGCATCACGGGGACCGCGTAGTACGACAGACAGATGTTCGTCATGCCTGCGCCGAACGAGATGCCGAGACCGGTGAAGTTGTTGTCTGCGAGTTCGCTGTAGATGACCGCCATCCCCTCGTTGATGGGTTCGGGGTCGTACCCCATATCGCCGAGCATCGATTCGAGCGTCTTGTCGTGATACAGCGTCGAAAGCTCGGAGTCGATGGGGTCTGCGGGACTCGAATAGAACAGGCGTTCGTTCGGGCGGGAGGGCGCGCCGACGACCTGTTCGATGATGAGTTTAATCATCGGAATCGCGGAGGACTCCTCGCTGGAGAGGATGCCGTGTTGCATCGGCCGCCGCGTTTCCTTGCTGAAGATGTTCGCAAAGTTGAGTGCGTCGTCGCCGACGACGTACACTTTGTCGTCCTTGCGGATGTGCAGAACGTCGCTCCGCGAGAGCATCTGTTCCGCCATGTCGCTGTAGTCGATTTCGACAAACGAGTTTCGCTGCTGGACAAAAACCGTCTCGTTTCCATCCTGACTCGCGGACAGGATGTTCATCGTACCTACGTCAAGGCCTTTCGCCATACGTAATACCTCGTATGGCCCTCGCATAAATCTGTATACAGAGATTACATTCACTCTCGTTATGTATTAATGAGTGATAACTTGGGTCTGCGTTCTGTCTCCGGCGAAATCACTTTGATGGCAACCACGGTCTGTGGCATTTGGCTCTGGTGAATCGCCATACAGCGGTTGATCCGGCTATGTTGCGGTACGCTTGATGTTATGAACAACACATTTTACGACGAGTTCACGAAATTCTCGGTAACACGATGGGTACGGACAACGAGATCGCGGGACTCGTTGGTACAAGTCTCATCTTGCAGGGAATCGGCGCTGGTGGACACAGTAGTCGTTTCCCGCATCCCAGCATATGAAAATGTTTTAAATCTACTTGTTTGAAATATGATTTGAATCATGTCACCAAATGATTCAAATTCGACTAGACGAAACATCTTGAAAACTACCGGAATGACTCTCGTCGGACTCGTTGGTGCCTCTGGCGCCGCATCTGCGAACCCCGGTCGTGGTCGCGGCGACGGTCAAGGGAGAGGGCGACGAGGTCCGCCTGACTGGGCACAGTTCCAGAATGGCCGTTTCAACATGGCTGTCTCCGAACGAGAGTGGGAGTCCGCGCCGGACGCCTCCGAAGTGGATCACGTCCCGGACCACTTCAAGCGTCTCAGCTACAACGAGATGAACCAGGGCATTCAGGGCCTCAACAAGGCCTCTGAGGACGGCGACGTGACGTTCAGCGAGGACGGCGACCAAGTCGAAGCCGAGTGGCACATTAAGAGTAATGACCAAGTAGGTACCTTGTCGCATAACTCAGGCAACAGCGGCAAAACCAAACTGGAAATCCTTCATCAGGGTCCCCTACGCGACAGGTACCGGATCTTCATGGACGACAACTTGACGAAGGACCTAGTTGAAGCGGTCACAGCGGCCAGCGGGGTCGGTGCGGTGGCAGCCGAAGCGGCCCTGGTTTCTGCCGGCGTCACCGGCCCGATTGGGCCACTCATCATTGCGGCCTTTGCTGCCGTCATCGCTGTTGAACTCTCTTGGGTAAAGATATCGAACGACGGGCATGGCGTCGCGATCGATGTCCTCATCGTCAACGACTACGTCGACCCGGCACCAGACAACCTTCCCCCGTACCATTACATCCAAGGCCAAGAACACCTGTAATACGATGGAAAAGCGTACCCAGAAGGCGGTGGCGTTCCTCGTCATTAGCGGATCAATGTCGTTTATGCGGGTTGTTCCCGCGGTCGAATCTGCTGCGAACGCCCCAGCGATCGCGTGGGTGCCAGAGTTGACTGTTGGTCTGCTGTGGGGGGTGTCTGGTATCGTCGCCGCCCTGGGTGAACTGACCAGTTCAGGCATCGACCATTGTGACAGCAATCAGTCACCGAGTTACGTCTGGGGCTTCGTCAGCCTGCTCGTCGCTATATTGATTGTTGGCCTCGCGTTCGGCTATCTCACGGGCGATTTCTCGCGATTCGGGGCCGAGTTACTTGGTCCGATCGGTGGCCTGGTCGTGCTGACCTACTTCGCTACCCGACCTCGCTGATGTCCGGGGGGCAGTGAACCGCCAGGCTATCCCCTTCATTTCGGTAGGTTCTGATTGGCTGATGCTACGCGAAGGCGAAGCCACTGTGTCAGGCGTTTTCGAGCATAGTGCACGCAGAAAACGCGCAGCCTCACTGCTCATCCCTATCTGAACACTGCCGGTTAATGCAGGGCAAACACGTATCAACCGCTGTCATTTCTCCGGACCCCACGAATAGGATACCCCTTCGAATTCAGGTTGAGCTATACCCCGTGACACAATAGTTTCGTGGACACTGTCTAGTTAACCTCCTGAGCTGGCGGTCGTCCGTTGAGCGATTGATGCGGTCGCTGAAAATTAGGCTCTGGTGAATCGCTATACGGCGGTTGGTTTCACTGTTTCGCGGCACGCTTGATGTTGTGAAGTCAGTCGGCCCCAGAACCTGCAAAATAACCTTGCGCGAGCGCGCGGCGTTCAGGAAAACAGCCCGCGAATCCGGTCGAGAAGGCCGGTCGATTCCGCCTCCTCTGTGGCCTGCTGTTGCTTACGGAGTTCGGAGAGTGCGGTGGCTTGGTCGTCCGTGCTTTCACCGACGGCCGTCTCTTTTTCACCGCCACGAAGCCCTTGGAGTCCCGAGACCGCATCGTCGACGCTGCCTCCACGTGTCTCGGTTACCTTCGCGTTCTCGAAACTGGACCGGTCAATGTCGTCGACCGACGACGTGTCGAGTTTGAGGCGCGTCGTCTCTTTCTTTCGGACGCCGCCCCACGACAGTTCGGTGTTCGAGAGCGCTTCGTCCATGTCGCGGCGCACTTGCTCCGAGACGGCTTCCTCGTCGACGCCATCGTCACCGTCAGCATTGTTGTCCGCCGCCGATGGTTCCGGCGTCCGAGCGCGCGCCAGTTGGAACCCGACGAGCGTCGTTCCGCTCGCGGCGACGACGGCGACCGCGCCGATGGCGTAGATACCGACGATTTCCCCACTCTGGTCTGCGGCCGCCCCGACGTTCCAGTTGTGCGGGTACGCGGTGACGAACTGGTTGACGCCAACAGCGCAGATGATGAGGCCAACGACGGCGACGATAATCGTCGGCAGTCGATACTTCGTCGGCAACAACACGACGACCGAGGTAAGCAACAACGGAATCCCGATTGCGCCCGTAACGCCGGCGACCTCGCGGAGTTCGTATTTGAAGATGTTTTCGGGTGGGACGCCACCGCTCCAGATCACCGTCGCCAGTGCGACTGCGAGTAGTCCGATTGCCGTGAAGAACAGCGCGAAGCCCAGATAGACGGTCGTCTCGTCGGGGTCTGAGCCGACGTAGTGCCGATAAAGGGCGAGGAGTCTGTTCTGCCCGTCACTCGTCATATGTCAGAGGATTCGCTCACGTGACATATAATGTTCGTCCGGCGACGACGAGGAGTCACGACTGGTCGGGAGACTCGACCGAGAGGTTGTACGCCGCGACGGTCCCGTCGAGCGTTGCATCCGTGAGCGACGGGTCGGTATCGAACTGTGCGCTGGTGAATCGAGCGGGGCCGTGTATGATTGTCGCTCTGAACTCGGCGCTATCAGTGACGTGTGTGTACGCGAAGTCCAATCGGCCGTCGACTTCGACGCCGAACGTGAGTGTTCCGACGGTACAGTCCGAGAAGTCGAAGTCGCGTTTCACGCGGACGTTCGAGAAGAACAGTTCGTCCTCGAACGTCGCATGGTCACAGATGATGCTCCCCCCGACTGACCCTTCTACGACACGTACTGTAGCTGTGGTCGAGCACGTCACACCCGAGAGGTCGAGGTTTCCGGAAATAGCAGTTCGGACGAACGATACAGTTCCTGATTCGAACTGCGCATCGTGGAACCGGAGTTTCCGGCCACTGATTGTTGCGCCGTCGAAGTACACTGGGCCTTCGAACGTGCAGTGTCCGAAGTCGACTCGTCCGTCCGTCACTGTGAGTCCCGTACAGTCGACGGTGCCGTCGAACTGTCCGGTGGTTGCGTCGATTCCGCCCGTGACCGTGAGCCGTGTTGCATCGAACTCGTGACCGACGTGAAGATGGTCGAGAGATATTCCGTCGTCGACTGTCGCCGACTGGATGTTGACGTGTTCGTCGACGTGGCAGTGTGCGAGGGAGAGTCGATGCGTACACGTGACGTTCCCGAGGTCGAGGTGTCCTCCGACTCGCGTATGTGAGAGCCATGTCGGGCCGTCGAACGTGGCACGAGCAGCGGCAAACTGGGCTTCGACAGTCCCTCTCCTGAACGTGGCACCACGGACGAAGTGCGCATCTGTCGCGATAAGCGACTCGGTGCTAAAGTCAGTCGCATCGAGACGGCCGTCGACGGTCGCCTCACAGAGTGCCCATCGACCGCCGACTTGGAGTCCTCGGCAGGAGACCGTCGAACGCGCCTCAAATCGTTGCATGCACATCGCCCCACCAACCGAAACCCCGTCGAGTCGTAGTGGAGCATCAACGGTCGCATCTCTGAGGTCGCAGTTGTGGTGAATCATGGCTCCACGGAGGTCGATTGGTTCCTCGCTTTCGAGGTCCGCCGACGCCAACCCGAGCGTCTCGAACTTCCCGCCGATGAACACAGACGGTCTCGTGGGGTCGTTAACAACGTCGAGAAGGCTCTCCGTCACCGCCTCCGCGTTCTTCCCCTCAATCGGCGCGTGAAAGAGACAGTATTCGGTCGCGCCGCTCGCTGGATGTGGACACTGCCAGACGGTGGGGCCCTCTTTGGCGTCCACCTGCTCGTCGGTTGTATCGCGGTAGACGTGCTCGTAGGCGCACCGAGGGTCGTTTTTCACGACACCTCACATTCAGTGTCTATTTCATAAATAGATTGTCACGTACTGGCACAGATTCACACCACGGCAGCTACTGTGAGGCCACTTCGGCCGCTTCGGCATCGCCGACGACCGCCGAGAACGTGGCGACGAATCCGTGGTCTCGGGCGGGTAACGTGACCGATTCGACCGTATCGCCGGATTCCCCGTGGAACTCGATGACCGTCCGGTCCTCATCGAACACCGCCGAGTATCCGGCAAAGAGTGAGCGATTGAGTTGGATTGACCGCAACCTTGTGAGGTCTTCCGGCTTCTCCCCACCGGCCGTATACTGAACTTCGACGAGACGCGTGTCCGTCAGGAGCACCGTCGCCTGCTCATGCTGGCTGACCGAGTGAAGCGTCTCGTGGTCGCCGACGAACTTATGTATCGACTCGTAGAGACTCATACCTCTTGTTCTCGATTGCGAACTATCAACGTGTCTACATCCGTCGGAAACGGGAGAACCATCACTCCACGGATTCGATGATGGGGTCGCTCGTCAGGACGATGATATCTGCAATGCCATCGACGAACCGGTATGGGATTCGAACGCCGCGTTCCCCCGCTTCGACGTTCGCCAGTGGCTCGTCCATCGAGACGAGAAGCCCCGTCACACAGTCGTTTTCGAGGTCGACACAGAGGTCGATTGCCTCACCAATGCGGTTCCCCGACGCTGCGTACACAGGGAGTCCGTCGACGCTCGGAATCGGTTCGACACTCGTCGTTGAATGGAGGGCCATAGTGGTAGCTATCGAACCTATCAATGAAAAACAATGTGGTTGCGGTTGAATATAGTCGCTGTAACCTATCGAACCACCGTTAACGAGGCTTCGTGCCGATTACACCAACTATGTCTCGTTTGTAGGCTTCATCTATTGGCTGACTTGGGCGCTATCGATGGTAACTACTACCAGTATGTTTTTCATACTTCAGTGAAAATCGGATACTGGTCAGATGCCCATCCGCCTCGGTACCTCTCTTCCCCCCACCACCACACTACTGAGGCAGTCTGACCACTCCCTTCCTCGGTGGCAATCACCCGTTTACCTCGACTAGCGGCGACTAATTCGCGGGCAGCGGTCGTCATGGATACACTCCGGCGACCGTAATGAGGAAAAACACGGTCAGAATCGTCAACAAAGCCCCATGTGTGCTCGTCCATCCACGCGCGAACACGCCGTGACCGAAATCGCAGCGCGGCAACGACACTAAACATCGCAATCCTAACTGCGCTGAAAAAATGCGAACGAAATCCCATCCGGGACGCGATTAGCAGTGAAAAACCTCCGACAACTGCATCCGAAATCCGCCACCTCCCTTCAGACGTTTCGTTTCGATTCATCGTGATTAGGTGTCTTGGCGTACACAGACTGTCGGTGTGCATTTAGTGAGTACGTGCTCTGTACCTTGGCGCGTACGTGCCACACGATACGACCTGAGGGCGGTTGCAAGACATACTTTTTCGTACCCGACCCTCGTCTGCCCAACATCTATATCTGGACGTGGACGAACACTATCGCATGGCGTCTGACCTCGAAGCGACTGTAAACGGACTCTTCGGGAAAGATGAACTGAACCGCCCGGTTCTGACACCGGCGTTAGTTTTCACGCTGACGCTTATCAGCATCACAGTGGGAATCTACGCTGGACTCACCTTCGCCCCCGATGGAGGGTTGGGCTTGCTATCGTCTATCGCTGGGATACTACTCGGGGGTGCTGTGATTGCTCCGGTTTGCATACTACTCCTCTATTTCGAGTAGGGTCGGGAGCACAGACACAGATACAACACTCTCTGCGACAGCCAAAAAAATAGCCGAGCGTCGCTAGCGACGCCGTCGCGTTACACGCAGCAGGCTGAAGACGCCCGCCGCGACGAGCGTAGCCACGGTTCCAAACCCGGGCACGCCGGTTTCGGTCGTTGGTTCGCCAGTCGCGGTATCCTGTGTCGTCACGGTCGTCGATTGGGATGTCGGCGTCGCCGACGCGGTCGTCGTCGGTGCGTCGGTTGTCGGCGTTGGTGAACTCGCGGTGGTCGTCTGCGAGTCGTTGTCCGAACCGTCGCCGTCGGAATCGTCGTTGTCCGAACCGCCGCCGCCTCCGCCGCCTCCACCCCCACCGCCTGTCGACCCGTTAGACTCGGAGACCGACAGGTCGATTCCAGAGGTATCGGAGACCGTGTAGGCGTTGCCGTTTTTGTCACCGAGTTTGGAGACGGCAACGTCCAGCGTGCTCTCGCCGGTCGAATCAGCCACTTCGACGGTGACGCTGGCAATCGGAACGGTTCCCGTCTCAGCCGTGTCGAGACCGACCACTCGAACGGTCGCCGACGTTCGGTTATCACTGTACGAGACGTTTCTCGGTGCGACTTCAGCACCGTCCGGAAGCGTCACCTCAGAAATCTCGCCGACAGATTCGTCTTCGAGCGCAACCGTCAGGTTGTACGCACCGACGCCGGCATCGACGTTGTCGACGACGATGTCGACAGTCGTTGTCGAACCGGGTTCGATGGTCGTCTGTCCCGTCTCGAAGCCGACGCTGGTCGCTGTGGCCGCGAGTGTGACTGGGGCAGCCACGACCAGACAGACCACACTGAGACAGACTGCAAGGCCGAGCACCCGCGTGATTCGCGTCGTCGCTGTCGACATGTGTTGGGTCACTGGCTTAGACATCTGCGCCGTAGAACAGTCGCTGCACGTCGCCCACGTTGACCTTCCCGTCGTCGTTCAGGTCGAACGCATCGACGTTCGACTGCATGGTGTCGCTTTCGCGGTTCACGAACAGCGCCTGTGCGTCGATGATATCCACGGAGCCATCGCCGTTGATGTCTTCGAACGTGCCGTCACCGTCGGGGTCGGCCATCTTCTGCCCGTTTCCGGTCACGTCACCGGGTTCGACAGTCACCTGTCGGTTGTCGATTTCCGAGACCCCGTAACTGCTTCCGTTTTGGGCGTACGGCCCGGCGGTCGGCGTCAGTTCGAGCGTCGTCGACTCGTTGAGGGTGACGCCCTCGACCGAGACGGTTGCGAGAACCTGTTCGTCCGATGCGGACGCTTCGGCACCTGCGACGGCGATGTCCGCGCTCGTTCCGTTCTCACTGATGTGAACTTCCGAAAAGCCGGGTTCGCTGGCGAACGAAACGTCGGTGATGCGAGCAACCTCGGCGTCGCCGACCGTCACCGTCATTTCGTAGGCACCGATGCCCTGCTCGACGTCGCTTGCGGTGATTTCGAATTCCCGTTCGTCGCCGAGCGGGACGGGTCCGTCGCTGTCTCCGATGGCGAGCGCGACCGACTGCGACGGTGTCGGCGTCGGCGACCCGGTTTCGAGGTCGACATTCAACACTGCGGTGTCGAAGTTCTCGTACTGACTCGAATACTCGCTGTCGGTGTAGTCGACGTAGAGGTCGATACCCGAGTTAGGCGCGAGCGGGGCCGTCTCGAAGGCGGCCAATTCGTCAGTCGGGACCGTCACAGTCACCGTACCGGACTGGCCGTCGTAGGTGACGTTCGTCGTCGTGACGTACGTACCGTTGCGGTCGGCGAACGCTGCCGCGCCGTCGACGCCGGTCACACGCGAGGGGGCGTCGATGGTGAACGGCGTCTGGCCGTTCGATGCGGACATGTCGACTGCTGAGGCGTCGACGACCGTGTCGACGCGGCGCATCCGGTCGTCGGACTCGGTATCGACTTCGACGGCTTCGATTGTGCTTCGGTTCTGGAGGTAGCCGATGACACCTTCGGCCATCGTCGTCTCGTTGTACACCTTCACGCGCGGAGCGTCGGCGAGTGGGTAGCTACTGCCGCCGTCGGCGATGTAGGAGTTGACTGCGAGCGTGTACGTCTCGGAGTCGTTGACGGGTTCGCCGTTCACCGTGAGGTCCTGTACGGTCGCATCGCCCTCACTTGGGGACGCGCTGTCGGAGTGCGGAACCCATTCGAAGGTGACGCCGCTTACCTGTTCTTGGGTTTGTGTGCCGTACTGGTTCTCCATACCGAGCGGCGTGATTTGGCTCTTGACGACCTCGCGGAGTTCCGCGCCCGTCACTTCCACGACGACGATGGTGTTTCCGAACGAGTGAGTCGAGGTGACCATCCCGCGGGTGATGTTGAACGTCTCACCCGCGCCGTATTTGTCGGTCGGGTAGAGCGTGTCACGGATGCCGCCGGCGTTCGTCACGGCCACGTCAGCGCCGGTGTAATTTCGAACCCCGTCAGTGACGAGGTGGCCCGTGGCGGAGTCGTCGGTGTAGCTAGAGCCGACACCCGTGTGTTCCGGCATGACCGCCGTTGCGAGCTTCGTGTTGAGGTACTCCTCGCGGAGCGGGTTGATGTAGTTCTTCCACGTCTCGTTGCGGGACGTGTTGGTCGTCACGTCGACAAGTTCGCCCGACGAATCGGTGACTGTGCCGTCTTCGACGGTGAGCTTCATCGACATGATGGCGCTTGCCTTCCCGCTCGTCTCGCCGATGAGGACGCCGTCGGTCTGCTGCGGGGAGTAACGCTGGTGGTCGTCGCCGGAGATGAGCGCGTCCATCCCGTCGACGTCCCGTGCGAGTTGCTTCGAGTCCGGAATGCCGAGCGGCGCGAGCGCGACGACGACATCGACGTTCTCCTCGTTGCGGAGGGTGTTCGTCGTCCGCTGTGCGGCCGTCGTCGGGTCGAGGACTTTGTAGCCGTTGCGCTCCATGACGCCGTCTGTCTTGGCGTTGATAGCCTCGTCGGTGAGTCCGAAGAAGCCGACGCGGACACCGTCGCGCTCGACGACGGTGTAGTTCTGGGTTCCTGGGAGGTTCTTGCCGGTGTCCTCGTGAACCACGTTGGCGAGCAACCACGGGTAGGTGGATTCGTTGGAGATTGCTTCGAAGACGGCGAAGTCGTTGGCCCCGGCGTCTTCGTCGTAGTCGAGTTCGTGATTCTGGACGACCTCAGCGTCGGGGTTGATGAGGTTCAGCGCCGTTACCGGCGGTTCGTAGGGCTTGTCGAGGCCGTCGTAGTTGCGGAGGGCGTGCGGACTCAGTTCGTCGCCGCCGCCGGCGACGAACACGGGACCGTCCGCGTTGGCGCGCTGTTGTTCGATGAGCGTAATCATCCGGCCGAGTTCGTCGTCGCCCGAACCGGCCGCGGCCTTGCCGATGTCGTTGTAGCCGACGAGCGTAATCGTCGTCTCGTTCGGACTCGTGGTGTTATCGGAACCGTCTCCGCTTCCCCCGTCGCCGCCATCGCCGCCGCCGGTTCCCGGGGCGGTCAGGTTCGAAACGGTCGCAGGCTGAAGCTTGAACGCGCCGAAGCTGTAGAACACCGGGCCTTCGATGGCGTCGATGGTGCTTCCATTCTCGCTCGGCGTGGTCTCGTCGCCGGTCGTCTTGTCGTCCACGGCGATGGCTGACGAGCCGTCGGTGACTGCCCACTCGCCGTACTGGCCGGGCGTTTTCGTGACTTCGAGGTCGGTCACGTTGACGAAGACGCCCTCGTAGGCTTCCTGTGCGGCGTCCGCCGTGGAGATGGGCGTCGCTTCAGGGACGGACTCACTGCCGGTCGTCGACACCGTGGCGTTGTCGCCCGTCAGGTCGAGTTCCGTGAGTCCGTTGTACTCCTTTACGGGAGCTTCCACGTCCACGACATCGCCGGGTGCGACACTCGGCGCGCCGCCGGTGTAGACGTACACGCCGCTGTGCTGAACATCGTCCGCGGACGCGTCCTGCAAGAAGAAGCCATTGGCGTTGGTTGCTGTGACGGTTCCCGAGGTGTTGACGACCTGACCTTCGTAGGCCGAGGCGTCGCCATCGGTCGTATTCGACTGGAGTTCGGTGATGGACACGTCGGCTGGTCCGGCGGCTTCGTCCATCGCGAACTGATTGGTGGTTTCGAGTGCAGTGATGTCAGTGTCCGCCGCCGCGCTCGCCACGCCTGTGGGGAGCATTGCGGTTGTGAGCACTAACACCAATAGCACCGTTACAGTGCGACTGAGTGCTGACTGTTTCGGTGTGTGCGAAGACACACCTGTCCGCTCCGATTGGTGGTTGATAATCTCTAATAATTGTAGTACATAGATGATGTGATATTTTGATAAACTGTCTATTTGTGGGGGAGAGAATGTATGTATAGTGTCATATATATTGTCTACTACTCACCACTTGAGCGGTCGTATCGGAGTCAACATCTGAACCGTTGTCGCGGGCGACCCGACCGATGCCCGTTTCACGACTGGCTCTTCGAAATTGCCTCTGAAAGTACTAGCAGTACATGCCAACCAAATATTTTTTCTTGGAGAACCGTGTCTGGGTGAATGGTCAGCGCTGATACTGTGTACACCCACTACACACTATTGGCTCCGCTGGCTGTTCCTGCCCCATTAGGGGCCTCTACGTATATTGTCCCGAAGACTGGGGTGTTCTGTAGTTATCTCTGTTGCACATCTCTTCAGGTCAATCTCGGGAAGAAAGCCGATGTTCCCCGGCACAATCCTGTTAGTTCCTGATTTCGTCTATCGATACGTGGTCGGTTTGCAGGCCGAAGCGTTCATTGTTCAATGAGAAAATCGTCGCACATGTTCGGAACGAGTGGTGTGCGGGGACCCGTCGGGGACCTGATCACGCCCGAGTTTGCGACAGCACTTGGACAGGCGCTCGCAGCCTGTGGGAACAACCGCGTCGTCGTCGGCCGTGACGCACGAACGACCAGCCCGCTTCTTTCCGATGCAGCGAGTGCGGCGCTCCGAAGTGCTGGTGTGGAAGTCGTCCGCGCCGGTCAAGTGTCGACGCCGGCGCTCGCACGCGGTGTCGCGTGGACCGACTCGGACGCTGGACTAATGATTACCGCCTCGCACAACCCGCCGGAAGATAACGGATTCAAACTGTGGGCCCCGTCCGGCCAAGCGTTCGGCGAGGACCGGCGCACGGAAATCGAAGCCGCGCTCGACGCCGACGAGCGGTCATACGCGGCGTGGGACGCTGTCGGCGACGAGTCGACTGCACCGGACCTCACCGCCCGACACGTCGATGCGCTCTGTTCGGCAGTCGATATCGAAGGCGACCTTTCGGTCGTCGTCGACCTCGGAAACGGCATGGGTGGCGCGACCGTCGAGGCCCTCCGTCGACTGGGGTGTGACGTACAGACACTCAATGCCACGCCCGACGGTCGCTTCCCCGGCCGGCCGAGTGAGCCAACGGCCGAAACCTGCGAGACACTGTGTTCGGTCGTCGCACATACGGACGCCGACCTCGGCATTGCACACGACGGCGATTCCGACCGCATGATGGCTGTCGACGAAACGGGGTCGTTCATCGAAGGCGACGAACTCCTCGCGCTGTTCGGTCGTGAGGCCGTATCCTCCGGCGAACGCGTCGCCGCCCCGCTCAACACGAGTCTCGTCGTCGACGACGTACTCGACACGCAGGGCGCGTCGCTCACCCGGACGAAAGTCGGCGACGTGTTCGTCGCGGAGGCGGCCCGTGACGACGATGTCGTCTTCGGCGGCGAACCGAGCGGCGCGTGGATTTGGCCCGCGGAGACGCTCTGCCCCGACGGTCCGCTGGCGGCGTGCAAGCTCGTCGAACTCATCGACCGACGCGGCCCGCTCGCAGCGCAGCGCGAAGAACTCGCGTCGTACCCACTGCGACGGACAAGTGTCGAAACCGACCGGAAACGCGAAGTGATGAGCGCGGTCCGCAGTGCGCTCTTAGATACCTACGACCCTGACGCCGTATCGACGCTCGACGGCGTCCGCGTCGAAGAGGACGACGGCTGGTTCCTCGTTCGCGCGAGCGGGACACAGCCGTTGATTCGGTTGACTGCCGAAGCCCGCGACGAGGCCCGTGCGGATGCGTTGTTGGCCGACGCTCGGGAGTTCGTCGACGACGCCCGGTAATCTTCCGCGTTTTTTCTCTCACGTACGCGCCGCCAACTTCGCGTACTGCTCCGCCAGCGAGTGCGACCCCGTTTTCGGGGCAACCACGTCGGTCGTGAGAATATCCGAGAACGCACTTCCCAGCGCTGCATAGCGTCGATTGAACGGTTGGACCGCCGTCAGTAGGGAATCGACGAGCCACTTCGGGAGGTGCGTCACCGTCGGCGACTTGTCGAGGGCATCAAACGCGAGTTCGGCAATCTCGTCGTAGGTGAAGACATCCGGACCGCCAACGGAGAATTCGCTTCGGGAGTCGCCGACGGCATCGACACACACCTCGGCGAGGTCAGCCCCGTGAATGGGATTCATCTGTGCCGTCCCGTCGCCGACGAGAAACGCCCGGCCGCGGCGTGCCATCTCGAAGAATTCGGTCATATCTGAGAAGTAGCCCGTCGGGCGGACGACGGTATGTGAGAGTCCCGACTCGTGGAGTTCCGCGACGAATTGCTCCCGCGGTTCGATGAGCGACCCCCAGAGGTCCGGACGCTCTACCGAGACGAACACGAACTGGTCGACAGCCGCCGCAGCCGCGAGATTGAGAATCGTCCGGTTCGCCTCGTAGTCTACCTCCCAGTGGCTCGCCTGCTGACGAGTCACTCCGAGCGACGAAAACACGACATCCACATCGTCGCACAGTCCCCCGAGAGTGTCTGGGTCGGTCGCAGTCCCGACAAAGAGGTCATCAATATCGTCGCGGACTGCCGGTTCGAGATACTTCCCCGCGGTCGAGAGTTTGTCCACCGACTGCGGTCGCGAAAGCGCCCGGACGCTGTATCCCCGATTGCTGAACGCCTGTACGGCGTGCCTTCCGAGATAGCCGGTTGCCCCGGCGACCAACACACGCGTCATCGCTCTGCTCCCGTTCGCTCCGACCTTATGTTTTCTATATTCACTATATACCGAATATAGTCTCGATACTGTATTACTATTCCGGCGCGAACACCGCGTCATGACCGCCGACGCATACGACGACGCAAAGGTCGAAATCGCCGATGCGATGGCCCGAACAGCGGAGATGTACGGGCTCAACCGGAGCTACGGGCACATCTACGGACTGCTGTACTTCGTGGGGGAACCCATGTCGCTCGACGAGTTAGTTGCCGAATCGGGCTACGCCAAATCGACCGTGAGCAACGCCATGTCCGCGTTAGAACCGTATCACCTCGTCCGTCGGCAGTCGAGTCCCGGTGAGGGCCGGAAAGTGTACTTCGAGGCCGAGACGGACTTCTGGACAGTTATGCAGGAATTTCTCGAACAGCAGGGTCGCCGCGAGATTCGAATCATGACGCGGGCGCTCGAAACGGCACAGGAGACGCTCGACAACGCGCCCGAGACGGAACAGACGGCACAGGCGCAAGCGCGGATTGCGGACCTCCAACACTTCTACGACCAGTCCGAACAGCTACTTTCGTTTTTCACGAACGTCTCACTCGACGAGTTCCTCGCCGTCGCCGCCGAAGTCGAGGCGCGCGACTCGACGGGCGACGACTCGTAGCGTCACCTCAGCTGAAGGGTTCTTGTTTTCTGCTATCCTTCACTCGGTCGTTTTCTGCTATCCTTCACTCGGTCGTTTTCTGCTATCCTTCACTCGGTCGTTTTCTCGCCCTCACTCCGCTGCGAGGTGTCCCCCGAGGAGTTTGAGATAGAGGAACGGGACGAACCACTCCAAGCCGGGACCGAACGAGACACCAACGAGTGCAAGCAGGATTCCGACTGCCGTGAACAGCATCGCGACCGGTCGTCGAAGGTGCCGCGGACTCAGGAGAATCATCACCGCGCTCCCGAGGAGATAGCCGTAGACGAGCGCGCCTTCGGCCCACGAAACCGTCTCGAAGACCAGCGCCAGCGCGAACGGGTAGATGTGGAGTGCCACGAACGCGAAGTGGTCGCGGCGGCGCTGCGAGGGTCGATGCCACCATTCGACCCCGCTCGTAGTCGTGTTGGCGACGATACCCCCCGCGATGTCGAGTGCCAGAAACGCGACGAGCAGTTGCTGAATCACCGTCCAATCGAGTGCTTTCGTACGGGCGTAGAAGAACACGACGCCGGTGAACACGACCCCAAACGCCAGTACGAGTGCCTGTTCCGTGACGCTCGCGCTCGGTCCAACGAGCCGGTCCCAGAGTCCGAGTGGACCGCTTCGTGGGGTTTCGACCGGTGTTTGGGTTCCCGTCTCGTTTATATTTTCTATATTCACCATATAGTGAATTTGGGATACTAGGCTATAACTGTGCAGGTTGGGAAGGGTGCATGTAAGGACGGGTTGTACTGGCTATTATGCGTCCAGCGCTGTGTGAACCCGCTCGTGAATCTCGGGTTCGGCGGCAGACGGTTGGTCGCGACGTACCATCCGTCCCGTGACGAGTTCGAGGAGGTCGAGCGTCGACAGGAGATCGCGAACGGGCTCGCGGTCGAGTCCAAGGGTGCGCTCGACTTCGTAGAGTGTCTTCGCGCCTTCGACTGCGTCGCAGACTTCGGTGGTGGTGAGTTCGAGGTGTGCAAACTCCTCCGGAAGCGGTGGAAGCGACGCTGTCGTTGACTCGGGCTGTGTCTCTGTCGCTTCGTCAGTCTCGCGCTCGGTTGCGTCGGAGCCTGCGGTCGTCTCCGTCACTGTGTCTGTCTTCTCTTTTGTTTCTGTGTCTATCTCATCCTCTCCCTCTGTGTCTATCTCATCCTCTCCCTCTGTGTCTGCCTTATCTTCTGACTCTGTGTCTCTGTCCGCCTTATCCTCTCTCTCTGCGTCCCTCGTCGCCGACGTCGTATCCGGCTTTTCGCTCACACCAACTGACCGTACATCTGACTGGGACTCCATATCGGTCGCATCTCCCTGCGAGTCGGACGGAGACGGCTCGTCGGACTCCGACGACGAGGTTTCGCCGTAGGAGTTTGGCTGGTGAATCCCGTGTTGAATCATCTGGTTACGGACGGTCTGCGGGGTGACGTCCACGCCGAGTGCGTCGGTCATTTCCTTGAACGTCTTGTGTTCGTCGTAGACCGCCTGAAGTTGTGCAGGGTCGCGATGTGCGGGGACGTCTTCGGCTCCGTCCGTATCCGTGCCCGTGTCTTCGGTGTCGGCTGTCGAGACGCCTGTCGCGTCAGCACTCCCACCAGAATTGCTGCTCGCAGCCGACTCGGTTGACGTGTCTACACTGGTCTCTGAGGCGGTATTGGTCGCAGTACCGGCTTCGACTGCATCATCGACGCTCGTCGCGTCGGTCGACGATGCGGATGGAGACTCAGCTGCTTCGAGTGGCGGCGTCTGTCGGACGCCCGGTGGATGCACACCGACTCCACCCCCATCGGTATGTACCTGTGCGGTGTTGGCGCTGCCGGTTGTGTCTGCATCTCTGTCTGTACTTGCATCGACAGTCGTCTCTGCGGCTGGCGTAAGCTCGATATCGAGTTCGATACGGAGATGTCCGTCTTCGGACGATTGTCCGGATGGCGTCGAAAACGACAGTCGGTCGGCGTCGATACCGACGGCTGCCGCTACCGGAAACTCGAGTGTGCCGCTTGCGGTCGCGATGCCGTCTTCACTCGACCCCTCGCTCGTAAGTTGGACGTCAGTGAGTGTTCCACTGATACTATGTAACTCCTCGAGCACCTGGGTGAGCTCTTGGATGTTTCTGACCACTCCCATATGGTACCGACCACCACTCAGCTTCTAATTAATCTTTTTGCCGTTACGAGACTGCCAGTAGTGGGCTTCACGGACCGCGTTGTGATATTCCCGTTGAGAATCACAATATCAGATGTCCACGAAATTTGCCGGGTCGACACAGGTGGCGGCTGAAAAATCGGTGTACACCGTACCTATATTCCAACCCAACCTATCACGTTGTGGTCGAAATTGCAGTGACCACTGGATTCAGGCTCGTGCCGGCCGATATGGCAGTTGAGAACGGCTCCCAGTTCCCATTCCCATTGGACTCTCCACGTACCATTAGCCGTTCTCGTTCCCAACCTCCGTGCCGAGTACGTTGTGTTGCCGACGTCGCTACTCGGATTTATCCCGAAGCACGACTTCCCCGAGCGTTGTCGTCGCGTCGCAGTCTAATTTCACGCCCGCGTTGAGGCTGGTCTGAATCGCGGTCTTCACGTCGTCGCCGCAGACGACGCCGAACTTGCGACGGCCGGTCGAGGTGAGGTCTCCTTTGACGGGCGTCTTCACGGGTTCGTCGTCGTGGCGCAGGTTCGCAACGGTCGTTCCCGCACCGAAGTTCACGTCGCGTCCGAGGACGCTGTCGCCGACATAGGAGAGGTGACCGACGGTTGCACCCGCCATCAGGACGCTATTCTTGATTTCGACGCTGTGACCAACCTTCGCGTCTTCCGCGACGAGCGTGTTCCCGCGGATGTACGCGTTCGGGCCGACGGTCGCCCCACGACGGATGAGAGCCGGTCCCTCGATGACGACGCCCGCATCGACGGTTGCGCCCGCTTCGACGACAACATCGCCGCGGATGTCGGCGTCGTCGTGGACCTCGCCGGTGAGCGTGCGAGTGACCTCGCCGACTTTCCACTCGTTGGCTTCGAGGAGTTCCCACGGCCGGCCAACGTCCAACCAGCGCTCGAACGGGACAGCCGTCACAGTCGACTCCTCACACGCGCGTTCGAGGACGTCAGTCAGTTCGAGTTCGCCACGCTCGCTTTCGCCGACCTCCAACCACGCTTGTGCATCGTCGGGGAAGACGTACGCTCCCGTGTTGATGAGATTCGACGGCGGGTCTGCGGGCTTTTCGATGACGCCCGTGACGCGGGTATCGTCGCCAGTCTCGTCGGTGTAGAGGACACCGTACTGGGTTGGGTCGTCGACGCGGTACGACCCGACTGCGGGGGCGGACTCGTACAGCCGTGTGAGCGACGGTTCGTCGTAGAGGGCGTCGCCATTCAGCACGGCGAAGGGACCGTCGTCGAGGTGTGGTTCGGCGGCGCGGACGGCATCGGCCGTTCCTCGCTGTTCGGTCTGTTCGGCGTACTCGACGGGGACGCCCGCGTACTCCTCACCGAAGTACTCGCGCACGGCTTCGGATTCGTAGCCGACGACGATGATGAGACGCGATGCGCCGGCATCAACGGCGGTTGCGGCGGTGTGCGCGGCCAGCGGTTTGTCCGCAACGGGGAGCATCGGCTTCGCACGGCGCTCGGTGAGCGGCCGCATTCGCGTTCCCTGTCCGGCAGCGAGGATGACAGTCTGCATACCGATATGTTCTGGAATTAGGTCAAAATACTTGTGGAGATACTGCGCGGGTAACTACCGTGATTTCCGGGAACTCGTGGTCCGGGCTCTCTAAAAAAGATGTACCACTAACCCGCCGACTCAATTACGCTACTCGACTCGGCGAATCAGTTCCTGCACGTCGTTCATATCGAACCGGCCGTTACCGTCGAAGTCGAACGCCGTTGCTTCGGAATCGACGGCGTCTTCGAGTGCGATTTGATAGAGCAACTCGGCGTCTTTCATATCGACGACCCCGTCGCCGTTGACGTCTTCGTAGAGACCGTCGTCGTCAGGGTCGGCGGGGTAGACCGTCTGGCCGTCGACTTCGACTCCACCGGGGAAGGGAATCGATTTTCTTCCCGCGCGCTCGATGTCGATATGTCCAGCGCCGCGGAACGTCTTCGAGTCGTACGGGTCTTCGAGCATACCGTCGTCGTAGTCGTCCCTGTCGGTGGGTTCGTCCGTGAAGTAATTCGAATTCGAGTAGGTCGCGTCGATGTGTTTAGCCGTATTCTTGATGTGTGCTTTCACCTGGTCTGGGGCAGCATCTGGGTATTCGGCCATAATGAGCGCAGCAAGCCCCGTGACGTGCGGGGCGGCCATGCTCGTTCCGTGGAGCGTCCCGTACATTCCGGAGCCGACAAGGCCCGCCGACCCTCCGCCAGGACCGATACGGACGAACCCATAGTTGTCGACCTTCGGTGAGAGCGTACTCATGACGCCGTCGAACAGCGTCCCGCGGTATCCGGCGTTCCCGCCCGGTGCGCTCACGTCAAGCGATTTGGGACCGTAGTTCGTGTAATCTGACGGCGTGTGAACCGGTAAAATCGTACCGTAGTCGGGGTTCCCGTTTTCGTCTAGGTCCTTCGGTGCATCCATGTACGAGGGCGCCTCTGAGTACGGTCCGGTCGCAGACACCGTCACCCAACCGGACTGGCTGCCCTTTCCGGCGTTCGTAATCTGGGGCTCGAACTCGTCGATGTTCGTGTCGTCGTTTCCGGCCGCCTCGATGAGTATCGCGCCGTTTTTGCGTGCGTACTCGCCGACGCGACGGTACGATTTAACACTCAGATGCTGGCTGACGCTCGGCCCCACGGGACTGCCCGGGCCGAGGCTCAGATTAATCGCATCGGCACCGTTGTCGACGGCCGTCGTCACGGCGCTCAGAATCGAGGCGCTGGATTTGAACGGGAACACCTTCATGTCCAAGAGGACGGCATCGGGTGCGACGCCGACGACGTACGGACCGCCCTCAGAAGCACGGCTCCCGTTTGCGGCGGAGATTCCGGCACAGTGCGTTCCGTGGCTGCTGTCGTCGCTGGTGCCGATAGAATCGTCCAGCGAGAAATTCCCGGAGCGTTCCGTGTCGACGACGAGGTCCGGGTGGTCTGGGTCGATACCGGAATCGACAATCGCAATCGTCGCCCCGTCACCCGTGATGCCATCCTCGTGGAGCGCTTTGACGTTCTGACTGCGTTTCGACCACTGGTATGGGTGTGGCTCCGGAATCCCGTCTTCGGCCTCCTGTGTGGCGTCGAACTGTCCGGTTTCGGGGAGTTTGTCCGGAACGTCGTCGGGTGAGACGCCTTTGACTTCCGGCGGTTCGATAGAGAATTCGATTTCCGGTGCGAAATCGAGCCCGAAGCCTTCGAGGTCACTTTCGTCTCCTTTCACCGATGCAAATTGAACCGCGTCGGCTTCGTCGACAATCTCTACTTGTTCACGCCACGCTTCCGAATCTGCCGAACGCGTATCGACGAGGAAGTGGTTCTCGCGGACGCCGTTTGCGACAACCGGAGACGTTGCCATCGACAGGCCACCTGCTGCGGCCGCAGCTGTCTTGATAAATCTTCGACGTGTCTGCTCCATGTATACCAGCATATACCAATCATATATATTGTTACCGAAGAACATGGGAGAGAATCACTTAACTAAGGCCCCGTCGGCCGAAAAAATCGGTCGGGGGTAGCCGGCGAACTACTCGATTCGGAGCGCGAGCAGGGCGGCCGCAAGGAGGGCCATGAGCGCAGCGCTCACACCGAAGCCGGGGACGCCGGTCCCTGTCGTCGGTGTATCGTTGGCCGCTGTGGTTTCCGTCGTGGTTGCCGCCGTCGTGCTCGCGGTGGGTGACGCCGTCGCAGTCTGCGTCGTTTCACTCGTAGTCGGCGACATCGTTGTGGTTGTCGTGGGCGTACTCGTGGAGGTGGACGTTGTCGTTTCCGCGCCACCGCCAGTGTTACCGCCGCCGCCACCGCCGGTGTTACCATCGCCGTTGCCGCCAGTGTTACCGTCGCCGCCACCGCCGGTGTTACCATCGCCGCCACCGTCGGTGTTGTCATCGCCATCGTCGCTGTCGCCGAAAGCGAAGTTCACTTCGGTCGACCCCGTCGACTGCCACTCGAACTGCTTCGACTGGTTACGGACGGTGACGGTCACAGTCCGTTCCCCGCTGGTGTTGATGTGTTCTTCAGGTACCTTCAGGTCGAAGTAGCCGTCCGAGTCGGTCGTGTCGGACGCAACGACCGAACCTTCGTACACCACTTCGACGGTGGCACCGGAGACTAGTTCGCCGTCGTCTTCAACGGTCCCGAAGAACCGATGTGGCGGCGACGGGGGCGACGCCATTGCTGTGCCCGCGGCACCGGTGACGACGAGCAGCGTGACGAGTGCCACCGCTGCGGCCGTCAGCCCGGTTCGCCAGTTCGTCTGTCGTATTCTCATAGTAGGTTACGCAAAGATGGGGGAGTGTGTTAGCTGTCCGCCGTGTTCCTCGTCGCTTCGGTGTAGACCTCGTCGTTACGGACGAAGACCCAGTAGGCTTCGCCGCGGTCCATCGTCTCGAAGTCACCGGCGTTGTAAGAGCGGTAAGCGAGACTGTCGGCCGACTCGTCGTGTGCGAGGAGGTTGTAGACGGAGTCGCTATCTAACGACGAGAGCGCCGTGGAGACGTTCTGGTCGTACTCCTGATAGTGACCCACTAGGTTCCAGCCTTCGGTCAGTTCCTGTTGTGTCGGTGCAGGCGCGATGTCGCTCGCATTCTGTTCGCTTCCGGGGCGGTTGTAGACGTTCAGTGTGAGCGTCGTGGCGTGGTCCATCACGAAGATGTAGCCGTTACCGCCCTCCAGCGCCGTGATGTCGTTCTCGCTGGCATCAGGGTCGAAGGCATCCCAGGACCCGGATTCCGCGTCGTACGCGTAGATGGCGTCGACGGCGGACAGGTTCACCTCGTCGAGCGAGAGGTCGCCGCTCGATGCGGGCACGGAGACGAAGTTCCGGCCCGTTTCGAGATCGAGCACATCGGTATGGATGACGGTTTGGCTGTTGGCGTTGCCGTTCGTTCCGGCGGCGTCGACGTAGCTGTCACCGTCGATTGTCACCGTGGGGCGAGTCCCTGTCTGGACCTTGCCTTCGGTGATAATCGTAACCGAGCCGAACGGGCCAGCATTCTGCACTGCGATGATTTCTCCATCGAATCCTTCGATGGACACGTCGCTCGGCATGATGTTGCTGGCGTTGATTGGCTCGTTGAACAGCACGCGAATCTCGGTGGTATTCCGGGTGTCGTCGAGCTGTGCAGCGTCAGTCACGTCGAGAAGGACCGCGTCGGTCGGATGCGGTGCGGTCGTATCGACGGAGACTAATTTGGATCTCATCTGACCGTCAACGCTGCCAGTGACCCTGTACTCGCCGTCTTCGGCGTAGTCGCCGTCCGATGGAACGGTAACAGTCGCTTCGAACACGTCGGATTCCGTCTGCTCGAAGTCAGACGCGTTCAGCGTCGTCACAAACCGGTCGTCGAGTTCGAAGCCTTCGAGCGAGTCGAGTTCACGGTTCATCTCACTAATCGTAATCCCCAAGTCAGTCGCGTTAGTGATGTTTTTCAGCGACACGACGGTCACGGTCATTGTGCCACTGTTGACGGAGACTTTGAGCTCGGATTCGACACCAATCGTGTAGTTGGCCTCCGAAACCGAATGTCCGACCACGTCGTAGACGCTGTTGGCTGCGACGGTAACGTTGTCCTGTTCGAGGTCGTCGGGCGTGAGCGGACCGTTCGTTTCGAGGACGACCGTCTGCGGGCCGGTCTGGGTGACCGACTCGAGAGCAGTGACACCAGAGCTGTTGTTCTCCGTGTATCCGAAGTCGTCGACGGTGAATGTCTCGTCGGCTCCGGGCGTGACATCTTCGGAGAACGTGACGACAATCTGCTCGTCACCTGGCTCGGCGGCGACACCCGACAGGGTCGGTGCGTCAACGTCATCGAGCGTGTGGTCGTTCGTGGCTGGGTTCCCGGCGATGTCCGTGACACCAGACGCAGATATCACGACGTCGCTGGAGTTGATAGCACTCGCCGGAAGGGACTCGTTTAGCGTCAGCAACACGTCCCCGCCCACGGCTCTTGTCGTGTTGACCTTGTGAGAGAGGTTGGACAGTTCGAAGTCCGACGTCGACGGGTCAGCAACGAACTCGGAGAACTGTAATTCGATTTCTTTGGTTCCCGCGTTCGTCGTTACCGATTCGAGTGTCGGCGCGACAGTGTCCTTCTCGGTGTCACGCCCAACAATCTGGCTGTTTCCGGCCCTATCCGTCAGATTGAATTCTACGTTCGCGTAGCCTTCGTCGAGGGAGGTGGCGTTCAGCGTGAAGTTCGCCTCGCCCGTCACCGCGTCCTTGCTTTTGGTGACTGTCGTGCCACCAGACCCAGTGAGTGTCACCGTGACGTCGGTCGCATCACTGTACGTGTCGATTGCAACCCTGTAGTTGTCGGTGTTGCTCGCGTTGATGTCGGGTACTGTGATTGACCCGAACCCTGGAGGAATCGTATCGTCGAGTGCGACCGAACCGGTACCAACCGCTCGGGGGTCGTCGTCGTGAGTGTCCACGAGTTGGCCACTGCGGACGCTCACGTGGTCGCTATCGAGGTCCCCAAGCGTGACGTTGGCGTCGAGACCGAGCGTCACCGTATCGCCGCTGTGTACGACGACGGACGTAATCGACCCAGCGCCACCGTCGTTACCGTTCTGGAACGCGAAGTCGGCGCGGGAGATATTGTCGTCGCCGTCACCGGCGACCACGGTTTCGGTGAAGTGGACCGTCACCGTGTCGCTACCGATGGTCGCTTCCACGGATTCGATGCTCGGCTTTTCGGCGTTCACGTCGAGCGTTCCGGTCGCGCTGGCGTTGCTCTGCAGCCCAGTCGCGTCGGTCGCGGTAACGAAGACGCTGTAGTTGGCGTTGTCCGCAAGCCGGTAGCCGAGACCGACGGTGAGGTTGCGGTCAGCGACGACGCCGTGGTCGACGGACTGTTCGTAGGTCGTGTACGATGCGTTCGCGAGGTCGCCGGACGTGAAGTTCGCGGTGTCCTCGCTGTCGACGACCCATACCGTGACGCTCGAAGCGTTCGGTGCCGGGCCGTAGTCGTACGTGAGATTCAGCGCCGCGTCGCGCGCGAGGTCGGTCGTATTACTCGTGATAGAGACGTTACCCACCGTCGGGGCCTCGTCGTTCACCACGACGACTGGCGTTGCGGTCTGGGTTGTCTCGGTATCACCCGAGGCGTTTGTCACCGCCACCTCGACGTAGTATGCGCCGTCAGTGAGATTGTCGGCGGGCTTGTCGAGGTCAAGCGGTACCGTCACGGTCGCACCCGCGACGTAGTCGGCTTTGTCGACCGTGTAGTCGTACGACGTTCCCTGCTCGTCGGTTAGCGTGACTCTCGTGGACACAACGTCGTCCGGGACGTCTTCGACGTACCCGTAGGTCACATCGAGGAGGTCGTCGGACTCGACGATGGTCTGGTTTTCAGGAGAGACGATTTGCAGGTCCGGCGCGGCAGACGAGTTATTGAGCGTCGCAGTCGCCGAATCGGACGACGTGGTGTTTTGTTCCGTTTCGTTCGTCGTTGCGTTCTGCTCGTCTGGGGTCGTCGTCATTTCACCGGTCGGTTCGGTGGTGACGGTGTCGTTTTCGGCCGTCTCGTCGCCGCTGTCGATTGTTTCGTTGCCGCTGTCGACGGTCTGGTTGCCGCTGTCGATTGTTTCGTTGCCGCTGTCGACGGTCTGGTTGCCGCTGTCGGTCGTCTCGTTGCTACCGACTGTTTCGTTTCCGCTGTCGGCAGTCTGGTTGTCGCTGTCAGCCGTTTGGTTCCCGCTGTCGACCGTCTCGTTTCCGTTCAGGTTGGTCGCGGCCGTTCCAAGCGACTCAGGCTTCCCGTCAGAAACGAACGCTGTCTGGCCGGAACTCCCGTTTTCTTTCCAGTCGGCATTCGTCTCAAGTCCCAGAACTGCTGACTCGGAGACGTTGGCGGCAACCGTGACCGACACTTGGAGCGTGGTACTGCCGTCGTCCGGGATAGTGACATCCGAGATATCGAACGTCTGCCCTGTGCCGAACAGATTGTCAGTGGGAGCAGCACTGGCGAGTTCGTTCCCGTCCGCGTCTAGGATACGGACCGACGAGAGGTCTGCTGCGGAGGCGGTGTTGTCGCTACTGCCGGCGACCGTGACCGCCGTTAGATTGACCGTGCTCGTGTCGTTACGGTCCGTGTCGGTTAGTTTGATCGTCTGTACGACTGCTGTGTCGCCGCCCGCGAGTTCCCCCGCGTCCGTTCCCATATCGGAGGCCCCCTCAGGGCCGGCGGCTTGAGCGGCAACAGTCCCCCCCGTGAACGCGACGGTGCCTCCCATAACGGAAAGCACCATCAGCGCCGCGAGGACTATCGCACGCATCTGTTTGCTGTTATCCTGTGTCATAGTATGATTTACTCACAGCGAATAGCGGAGAGCGGTCTACCGCGTTTACTCATGGTATGCCATGAGTACCCACTACCCACATGTATCTCAGCTATATACCAAATCGCATTAAAACAGTTTCGACTTCGACAGTTTACCAGAATATAGTTGGTGCGTTTAAAAGGCCAGCCTCCGGTCTTCGTCTGTACTATTGGGTGAGTCTACGGTTCGACAGTACAGGGACACCGTTCAACTCGCCTGCATGCCAACGCTCTGTGGCGTCGGTACCGTCCTAAGAGATGACTTCAAACCGTCCGACAGAGAGGTCAAGGGCGAGTTGCTCACGCGGATAGACGAACTCTTCGTCGCCCTGTGTCGTTCGAATCGTCTCCTCTGCAATCTCCACCACCGTCTGTTCCGTACATAACGTCGCATGCCGAATCGTCGACCCCTCCGTAATTACGTGTGGGGCGACCTCGAGCGTTTGAGTCATCGTCTCACAGACGTGTTGGACAGTCTATATTTCTTTCGTCAGTTCCAGTAGTTTGGGTACGTATACGTATGTACTGCCAGTATGTGAACGGAATCGTTGGTTAGGTACTTCCTTCTATCCATGCCTAATACATCAGATTATTTAGTTCATGTGGCGTTCTCCAGAGTATTCTCGGCCATCGACCCGTGGAGTTGTGACTTTTCGGAGGCTGTCCATCGCGGTCCATTGCGACCGATTCGACGCACTGGTCGTGGTTAGTGTCGGGGGAGTCGCCAGTCTCATTCAGCTTAATTGGTGGTACAACATTCATAACGAAACTCCTGCGAGCGTATTAGTCAACTACTACTGGTAATATGACTCCATCCAACACCTCTCGGACTGCGGTTTGTGGTTCGTCCGTTGCTATGGAATGGGACAGTTCGCGCCAGCAGTCGCCATCGACCGCCACGGTAAAGCGTGACTGATGACCGCTCTGCAACGACTTCTCGTCGTCGGGATAGCCCTGCTGGTGGTCCTGCCTTCGATGATGAGTGGCACATTCGCCCACCACGGCGAGACTCCGGTCTATTCCGTTAGTCAGGGCGGTGTCTGCTATACCGTCGAGGCACTCGGTGACGGGACAACACCCGTCGGTTCGTTCTACGACTACCGGAACAACGAGACCTCGCCGACTGGTATCTTCTCGTCGTACGGGACAGGCTACCTGCAGGAGAATCAGACGAGTAATCTGTTCTTCTATCACGGCTCGCAGGGTGTCAGTCTCGTCATTCTTCACGACAGACTCGGTGACAGTCCATCCGGCGGGACCGTGACGATGGCGTTCGATGGCCTTCCGTCGGGCGACGGCTGGGTCGTTCGAGACGACTACTACGGCAACGGGACGCAGGACGACGACTGGGTTGAAGAAAACTCGACAGCGAATATCGACTGGAAATGGGCACCTAACCGAACCGATGGGGGTGCCTACCGCGGGTTCGAGAACCTCGAGACGGGCGACAACGTCACGATTACGCCTGGCTTCAACGAACAGGCGGACCACTATGACGACTGGCGCTGGAGCACCGGCGACAACCAAATCACCGAGTTCCGACTTATCCACGCCAACGAGAGTACTGTCACCCTCGACATGGAGTCGGAACTCACGATTACCGCCGGTTCGTGCCAGGAGTCAACGCCGACACCAACTCCGACGCCAACGCCAACACCAACACCAACGCCAACACCAACACCAACGCCAACTCCGACTCCGACGCCGACCCCAACACCAACACCGACGCCGACCCCGACGCCAACCCCAACGCCGACACCAACTCCGACGCCAACCTCGACACCAACACCGACTCCGACTCCGACGCCGACCCCAACACCAACACCGACTCCGACGCCGACCCCAACACCAACACCGACTCCGACGCCGACCCCAACCCCAACGCCGACTCCAACACCGACCCCGACACCGACGCCGACTCCAACACCGACCCCGACACCGACGCCGACCTCAACACCAACTCCAACACCAACGCCCGAGCCTACACCGACGCGTAGCTCAGGTGGCGGCGGTTCAAGCGGTGGGAGTTCAAGCAGTAGTAGCTCTAGCAGTGGGAGTTACAGTTCCCCGAAGCCGACAACCAAAGTTGAGACCACGAAGGTAACGGACACCCACGTTCGGTACACTGTGAGTGATGCCCAAGCCGAGACGCCAATCGAAGTCCGACTCCCCTCGTCGGTGACTGCCGAATCCAGTGTCGAAGTCACCCAGGTTACAGTCACGTTGTCCAAGCCCGCATCCACGTTCACGATGGACGTGAAGGGATACACGGAGCGGCCTGAGGGCGTCGGGGCAGTCGCTCTCACCGACGACGTGCCGTTGTATCTGGAGATCGAGGGCGACGAGACGATGAACCGGTCTCTCGACGCGGCGACCGTGGACTTCTCCCTGGCGAAAGACGACCTCAGTGCCCGCGGGACGACTCCAGAGAACGTCGCATTCTACCGATACCACAACGGAACGTGGGAACAACTCGATACGAAACTGAAAGAGACGAACACGCAGTCACAGTACCTGATGCAAGCGACATCACCGGGAACGTCCTACTTCGCGCTCGGAATCCAGCACCCCGTCGCGACCGTCTCGAACGTTACCACTGAACCGGGCATCGTGACCGGCGAGACAACCACCGTAACCGCCGACGTGACCAACACGGGCCACGTCGACGGTGTCGTCACAGTCAACCTAACCGTCGATGGTGAGATAGTCTCGAACCAGTCGGTGACACTCCAATCCGGAGACACGCAGTCCGTCACGTTCGACCACCAGTTCGATACGGCCGGGTCGCACACTGTGGCACTCAATGGGGAACGCGTCGACACCGTCGTACGTGAACAGTCTACCGCCGTGCTCACCGACCTAACGGTGGATGCATCGACCATCGGGCCGGGCGAGAGCGTCACGCTCATCGCGACCGTCACCAACACTGGCGAGGGTGAGGAGACGACGACGCTCACGTTCGAAGGGGTCGACAGCGTCACCGAGTCCAGAACGGTCACCGTTCCCGCTGGACAACGGGAAGTCGTTACGTTCGAACAGACTATCGAGTCACCCGGCGAGTACACCCTCAGGGTGAACGACCGAGTCGTCGACGTGACCGTCAAGGAGGGCAGTTCGAAGTTCGGAACCCCACCCACGGATAGCGCTGGTGAGAGCGACGCTGGAGCGACGGATGACCCCGGTTACAGTCTGCTGGTTGTGTTAGGGCTCGCGGTGGCATCTATCTCCCTCGCGGTCAGCTTCCGGCGGTTGGTGGAGAAGCGAAAATAGGACACAGTTTGCAGCCGTTCTGTGGTTTTTGACGAGGGTGACACTCCTCGCAAACAGTATCTGTGAGCCTTTTGTTCGCTTGCTTCCACTGAGGAACGTACATCTCTTTCTGGAGACCGAGTCCATAGGCTACTGAGAGCACAGGCGTTCCTCGGACTTGCTAAGCCGAAGCTCAGATGAGACTCCGACCTTCGAACGTGGCGTCAGTATCAATCTCCATGAGATCGAGAATCGTCGGCGTGATGTTGTAGAGGTCGATATCGTCACTGACCGATACCTCGGGGTCGTCGATAAGCAGCGTCGCGTTATCGAACGAGTGCATGCCGTTGCGGGGGCCGACGCCGAACACGTCGTCGTGACCCTTGAAGCCGGATTTGAGGTCGAACCCGTGGTTCGGGATGATGACGAGGTCCGGGGCGAGATGGTCCTGTGCGCCGTGGAACCCCTCTTCTTTCGTGACGACGCGGTCGGCGACCTTCTTCCCGTTCGGGCCTTCGAGGGCTTCGAGTTCGGCCTTCAGCTCGGCGCGGACTTCCTCGTACTCGTCCTGGGGGACCGACCCGCGTGGGTCACGGCCTTCGAGGTTGATGAAGAAGCGACCGGGGATGAGCGAGTACGCCTTCGACTCCGCGGCAATATCGCCAAGCGAGTCGTGGTCCTCGCTCTGGTAGGTGAGCCAGCCGTTCTCTTCGAGCCACGTGTTACAGTGGACTTCGTAATCGAGCGAGGTGAAGCCGTGGTCGGAGGCGACGACGAGCGTCACGTCCTCGGGGAGCGAGTCGTGGAGGTCGCCGATGTATTCGTCGACCGTGCGGTAGAACTCGATGAACTCCTCGCTGTAGGTGCCGTCTTCGGCGTAATCCTTGAACAGGAAGTGGTTGACGCGGTCGGTCGTCATGAAGACGCCGAAAAAGAGGTCCCAGTCGTCCTGTTCGATATACCGTTTAAACGCTTCGTAGCGACGTTTGAGTGTCTGTTCGGCGTTCTCGACAAACCCCGACTTGTCGTCTTTATGACCGAGTTTTGCATCCGTGTCGATTCGGTAATTACCCTCGTTTAGGGTGTCCGCAAGCGACTGTGGATGGGCAGCCTTGTCGACGCTGGGCGAGAGGAACCCAGAGACCATGCGCTGGACGTCTCGCTGCGGTGGGAACGTCACGGGGACGTTCATCACGGTTGCCTTGCGGCCGGCGTCGGTGACGCGGTCCCAGACGCGGGTTGCTTCGACGTGGCTCCCCATCGGAACGTAGGCGTCGTAGCTTCCGGGCTCGCGGTCCTGGAAACCGAACACACCCGTTTCACCGGGGTTGACGCCGGTCGTGAGTGCGGGCCAGCAGGCGCTGGACTCCGGCGGCACGATTGAGTCAATCGGAGTGCCTGTTCCTTGCGACGCGATTCGGGTGAGGTTCGGGAAGACGTCCGGATTCTCGTCGATAAGCGAGTACGGTACACCGTCGATACCGAGGAAGGCGACGCGGGGGTCGTCACTCCCACCGGTGAGGCGATCAAATAATCCCATGTCGGACGTGTGATGAGTATTCGTTATGGGTCTTTCTCTTCTTGAGAGTCATTGTTACGGTGTCTCGATTCACGTATGTGGGTTTCAGAATGTGGTTGCGAAAGTATGAACGCTTGGGCCGGTTGTGACCATCTCGGTATGGTCTCAACTGTGTGGTCGGTATAATGGATGTACGTATGTTATACTAATAGACGGATATCTCACTGGTTGTTCTGTACGTAGTCAGCTACGGTATGCCCTTAGGACTGCTGTAGGTCGAGAATCCACTCGCACTTCCCGCACGGCGTCTTTCCGCTCTTTTTGGCTTCGCCGCGGGTCATCTCCACGAAGTGGCCTTCGCTGTGGCCGCCGCAGACGAGTTCGCCCTCGTCGTCGAGTTCGTGGTACGCGTAGCCGCCCGTGTATGCGCCGCTCGGGGTCGTAGCGACGGTTTCGGAATCGTCGCGAGTATCCTGTTCGGCGAGTTTTGCGCGCTGTTCGCTGGTTGGCTTCTGATCGATCTTCTCTCGCGTATCCATTCGCAGTACGTACTTGTCATCCCCGGCATATTTTGATTTCGGCCGTTTGAGTCGTTTTCCACGGTTGTTCACGCCTGTCACGGTCGCCGATACCTTCATATCATTTCACGAGAGGGTCGAACTATGGACGGTAAACGAGTCCTCGTTACTGGCGGTGCCGGATTCATCGGGTCGAACCTCGCAAATCACCTCGCTGCGGACAACGACGTGGTTGCGATTGACGACCTCTATCTCGGGACGCCCGAGAATCTTGATGATGCTGTCGAGTTCCACGACGTGAGCGTTCTCGACGACGACCTGCCGACCGAGGATGTAGACGTAGTGTTCCACCTTGCAGCGCTGTCGTCGTACAAGATGCACGAAGAGAACCCCACGAAGGGTGCACGTGTGAACATCGAAGGGTTCGTGAATACGGTCGAGCAGGCTCGCGAGGATGGCTGTGACACCGTTGTCTATGCAACGACATCCTCCATCTATGGCTCGCGGACGGAACCCTCGCCCGAAGATATGCCCGTCAAAGCCCGGACGGGATACGAGGCATCGAAGTTGGCTCGTGAACGGTACGCCGAGTATTTCCACAACCACTACGACATGCAACTCGCCGGGATGCGCTTCTTCTCGGTGTATCAGGGCTTCGGCGGCGCAGAAGAGCATAAAGGAGAGTTCGCGAATACGGTCGCGCAGTTCGCCGACAAGATTGCTAACGGCGAGTCACCGGAGTTGTTTGGTGATGGTTCACAAACGCGTGACTTCACGCACGTCGACGACATTGTCCGTGGGTTGGAGATGGCTGCTGACGAGCGACTGCAAGGTATCTACAACCTCGGCACCAGTCAGAGCTACAACTTCAACGAGATGGTCGCGATGATTAACGAAGTGCTTGGGACCGCCGTAGAGCCGGAATACATCGAGAATCCCTTCGAGATCTACGTGCACGACACGAAGGCTGACTACTCGAAGATGAAGGAGGATACTGGTTGGGAACCCGAGATTACGTTCGAGGAGGGTGTCGAGCGAGTGTGTGAACCCTACCTCGAAGACCAGTAGCTCGGCACAGGTATCGGTCTCAGGGAACCGTTCGTTTACGCGGAAAGTACGATTCGGCTATCCCAACGCCACGAGTACTCAGTCACGCTTAATTGTTGGGCTGTTAGCGGTCGGTACTGGCGCTCTCGAAGGAGGCCCTCCGAGTGTAGCCGATATACAAGAGGAACACCACGAGGTTGATCAGTAACCCGACCGTAAATTGCATGACAATCGCCTCGTACGGCGACACCGCAATTGGCCTCGGCTTGAGGACCATGAAGTACAGATAACCGATTTGGCGGTCGTACACGTACGGGATGGCAAAGCCGAACACACCGGCCGCGGCGACGAGTACCGACGACAGCCGATGAACTCCTGCAGGAAGCCCTCGTCGAGTCGCGTGGATAGTGACAAGCCCGACGAACAACAGCACTGTGAGAAGTCCAGCAATGAGATAGGGCATGTAAATCATCATGCGCTATTGTCAATCCATATGGGTTTTTGAAGGGTGTTTGGATTTACGACGACGGTCGGGTATTGGTTCGGGTGAAGGACAGTAGATTTCGTATGCTTTTCGCGTTGTAAGACAGCAGTCGGTGCGTTTGAGAGGGGGACACGTTTTGCAAGTGTTCTTTGAGCAATACAGTGCTTCTCGAACAGCCAAAATTTGTTGTGGTATTGACGGTGTCAGACACACCGTTTTGCAAGTGTTTCTGTTTGGGAAGCAGACAGAGATATGAGAATAGCACTTGCAAAACGGTGTGAGGGCGGTATATATGCAACCTGAACACTTGGAACACATTTGACGGTGGTCCGACAGGCTACGGCGTGCGCGTTGCACGACATCGCTTGCGCGTCTCTGCAGAACAGATGAAGTCGTGGGGGGTGAGAGGATGTGAGAAGGTTTTGCATAGGACGTTCGGTTTCGATTTGTGTCCCCGGTCGATATCCGGCTTTTTGGGCCGTTAGACACGCGAAAACAGATGAAGTCGTGGGGGTGGGTGGTTTCGTCGAGGTCGTCGGCGACCTCGAAGAACCATACTTTACACCGTCGGCCGGATGTATATGAGAAGAGCCGAAAAGAGGGTCAACTAGCGGCCAGGAGAACCAATTCCGATTACGGTGTATGGGGAGCGTTCCAAACCGCCTGTATTCAGCGAACCATCCTTCGAGGGTCTGGATTAGTTTCTTTTCTCGCCGGAATCCAGCGCTTCGATTACGATTTCGGGATCTTTCATCAGCCGATGTTGGAGGAACGCTCCCTTCGATGCGCCGCCGCCGGTATGGTAGCTCTCGGTGATTCCAAGGAATGACTGTTCTTTGAGTAAGCGATAAACACGGTCATGTGAGAGTGGATCTGAGCCTTCCTTCTCTGCGAGGCGTTCGTAGAGTCGGTGAATGTCACTTGTCGAGAACTGCTGATCGTCGCTGTTGAGTGTGAGCAACGCGAGTGCTCGCAGGATGTACTTGACGTGTGGCGTTGAGCCGGAGACGAGGTCTTGGAAACGCTTGACTTCTGTACGCTGTTGGGCGTCGTCGACGTGTTGACTCGTTACTTCCGAGTCACCATGTTCCTCCGCAAGCGAGCCGGCCTCGAAGAGGATGTCAACGGCCTTACGAGCATCGCCGTGTTCACGAGCGGCGAGTGCCGCGGTTTTCGGAATCACGTCATCGTGGAGCACACCGTCGAGAAACGCATCACGACGATTTTCAAGGATTTCCTCTAGTTGCGGGGCGTCGTACGGATGAAACGTCAGCTCCCGGTCCTGAAGCGAGGAATTGACGCGTTCGTTGAGTTGCTCGCGATACTCGATTTTGTTGGAGATCGAGATAACGCCGACGTAGGTGTCGGTCTTCCCTGATTCCTCTGCGCGCGACAGTTGCATGAGAACGTCGTCATCACCGAGCTTGTCGATTTCGTCGAGGATGACCACGAAGACATCCACGTCGTCGAGAAGCGTCCACAGGTAGCGATAGTATTCTGAGGCTCCGATCCCTTGCACCGGGATATCCGTCGATGGAGCGAGTTCGTCGCGCATTTGGAGTGCCAACTCGCGAGCGACGCGCGTCTCGGTGTCGGCGTCGCTACAGTCGACGTAGACGTGCCGAAGGTTGACACCGTTCTTTTTGGAGTGTTTACGCGCACGCCGGCAGATGTGTCGCGAGACGAGTGACTTTCCGGTTCCAGTCTTCCCGAAGGCGATGAGGTTCCGCGGTGGCCCACCGTTCGTTGCCGGCCCCAAGGCTGACCCGACCTGTCGCATTTCACTATCACGACCGACGATACGGTCCCGGTCAGGGACGTGGCCGACACGGAGGAGCTCCCGGCGAGCAAAGATATCGCCCGTCGAGAAGAGGTCGGCGTCAGAGTAGCCCTCACTCATTGAAGGAAGAGAAGGGCGGAGTACCATTAAGCTACCGAACCTCGCACCGAGTGACAAACGTCGATATCATCTATCTACAGTCATTGAATCTATGCTTTTGTGATTCTATGTTGACGACCTAGCCACTCCTCGTACCGAGTGACGATGGTCGTCTGGATCGAGAGTCGACAGCTACGCCCACCCCTCGCAACGAGTGACAGCAATCATCGAATCGCGGGTCAGTTGTCGGACTCAACTGTGAACTCAATCTCTTTGAGAGACGTACCAGAACATCGAGTTAGCAGTAATATTAGTTCACATATTGCCCACACAAGTAAATATATAAATCACTTCTATTCTCTTCGTTACTACATTCGTCACAGAGGAGATGCACTACTGCACAGTCAGATTTCCACGGTCTACCAAATCACGGGTATAAGGCTCTAACAAGCCAGTTTGTCACTCGGTACGAGGGGTGAGTATGAGGGGTTTCTCAACACTCCAAGCGAGACTGTCTCCCGCCCCGCTGTCACTCGTTGCGAGGGGTGGGGGTCAGTCGGTTCGAGATTCGACGACTGAGAAGTGAGATGTTGTGGTAGCTCCTGAAGTTGGGTAGTAGTTCGAGTCTAATCGAGAGGTTTTCCGATGCGCAGGTAGGCTGACAACGCCTATTCCTGAATACTTCGACTCGACTCACGTCGTCCAGTTCGGTATCGAGTCACCCCAGACACGAGAAGTGCGGCTGCACCGAGGACGATAGCTGGCTCGATGTCCGTACTTAGGTACAATCCCGGCGTTGGTGGGTATATTCTGGTGAGTGGCCAGAGGAGTGGATACGATACACCCGTGGGTTTCAACAGAAGTGCATCTGCGACGAGATGGGATGCAGCACCGACTGCGAGGAGGGTGAAGACACGGAGCTGTTCGGACTCGGTGACGAGAAGGACGCCAACGAGGACTGAGCACAGTACAGCCCCCGCCGTGTGGAGTCCAAACCAATCGAACGGAACACCGAGCAGTTGCTCGACTCGAGCACTGGGGATGACGAGTGCAGCCTTCGCCATATCGGGGATGAATGCCCCGGCCATCGCGACGGTCACGTAGGGCCGTGAAATCCACTCGTAGCGCCACGAGGCAACCGTCGCGAGGCTGTAGGCCAACAGCGCGTGTGCGAGCAGATCAGGCATCGCGGTCCTCCGCGTTTTGGCTACGGATGACGTTACTCAACCTGAGGGGTGTCGACCGCGGTTCCAACGACCACGTTTGCCGGTCGATTCGCCACGTTCGAACGAGTCGTCCGAGGACCCAGAGACCGGCGATAAACGAAACGGTGTACATGTAGGTGTACCCCGAACTGGGGACGATATAGGCTGTCTGCACGTGGAGTGTCCGGTCCGGTTTGACGACGCCGAAGACGGTAAGTCGGTCTCCCGGTGCTGGCTGGAGGTCTGTTCCGGTCACGCGGAGGCGAATACGCTCACCAGCACTGTATTCGGCAACAATCGTGAGCGGGTCGGTTTCGACCACCTCGCCGGTCAGACTCGCTTTCTCACCGACCCACGCATCGTAGTTTGTCCCTAAGTTCGTGTCGTCAGGATACGCCCCCACAGCAGGGGCAGGTGCAAGAGACCCAAACCAGACCAGTAGCCCGAAAAGACACCCTAATAGAAGGAAAATCCCAATGAGACGGCGACCCGGTGTGACTTTCATTACATTGCAGTAGCGGCCAACTAGATAAGAAAACCCACCAAAACGGTTGGTTAGCAGTTGGTCAGAAGAAGCGAAGTCCGTTACTCAACAGTCACGGACTTCGCGAGGTTTCGCGGCTTGTCGATAGGGCGTCCCATCTCGTGGGCGACGTGGTAGGCGAACAGTTGGAGGGCGACGTTGGCAACGAGCGGTTCGAGGCGACCGATATCCGGAATTTCGATGGTGTGATTGCAGAACGACGCGGTTTCACCCGGCGTTGAGAGGCAGATGACGGGCGCACCGCGTGATTCTACCTCTTTCACGTTGTTGAGCGTCTCTTCGGGCGACGCACTCTGGTTGAGGAACGCGAGCACGGGCGTGTTCTCGGTGACGAGCGCGAGGGGACCGTGTTTCAGCTCACCCGCGGCGAAGCCCTCTGCGTGAGCGTACGAGATTTCCTTCAGCTTGAGGGCACTTTCGAGTGCGACCGGGTAGGCGGGACCGCGCCCGATAAAGAAGAACGCGTCACTGCCGGTGTACTGGTCGGCGAGTCGGCGAATCCGGGACTCAGAATCTAGAACCGATTGGACGGCGTTCGGGAGTTGGCGGATATTCCCGAGGATGTCGACGCCTTCGCCCGCAGTGAGCGTCCCGCGGAGGCGACCGAGGTATGTCGCGAATAACGCGAGTGCCGTCACCTGCGAGACGAACGTCTTCGTCGCCGCGACGCCGATTTCCGGTCCGGCTTTGATAAACAGCGAATCGTCGACTTCTCGCGTAATCGTACTGCCGACCGTGTTCGTCACAGCGAGCGTCGTCATTCCCGGAGCCTTCGCACGGCGGATCGCCGACAGCGTGTCGGCTGTCTCACCACTCTGGGTGACTGCGACGACGAGCGTCCGTCGTGTATCGTGGCCGTCACAGACCTCGTACTCGCTCGCGAGGTCGACGCGCACGGTGATGTCGACGAGTTCTTCGAGCAACTCTTTCGCGTAGAGTCCAGCGTGATACGAGGTTCCGCACGCGACGATGTGAATCTCGTCGATGGCTTGGAGGAAGCGGTCGTCGAGGTCGATATCGAGCGAGGCGTTTCCGGCGAGTTCGTCGATGCGTCCGGAGATGGCCTGTCGGAGCGCATTGGGTTGCTCGTGAATCTCCTTGTGCATGTAATGGTCGTGACCGGCCTTGCCTGCGGCGGAGGCATCCCAGTCGACCGTCTGAATCTCGCGCTCGACGCGCTCGCCTTCGTTGAACACGGTGATACCATCCGAATACAGGTGCGCCACGTCGCCGTCTTCGAGATAGGAGACCTGTCGGGTGTACTCGACGAACGCCGTCACGTCGCTTCCGAGGTACATCCCATCCTCACCGTGACCGATGACGAGTGGGCTGTCCTGGCGTGCCGCGACGATGCCTTCGTAGTCCACGTGCGTTGCGGCGACGGCGAAGCTCCCTTCAAGGCGGTCGAGCACGCGCATGACTGCTGCGCGGAGGTCTGCACCTGTGGCCATTTCTTCTTCCAAAAGATGCGGAATGACCTCGGTATCGGTCTCACTTTCGAAGATGTGCCCACCGAGTTGCCGCTTCAGTTCGTCGTAATTCGAGATGATACCGTTGTGTACGACCGCGATATCACCGCTGCAGTCCGTATGCGGATGGGCGTTTTCGTCAGTCGGTTCCCCATGGGTCGACCATCGCGTATGGCCGATGCCGTGAGTTGCACTCGTCTCGTTCGGGATAGTTAGCCCATCAATCGTCCCTTCCTGTTTGTGCACGTTGATCTGGTCGCCGACGAGGGCGACCCCAGCCGAATCGTAGCCACGATACTCCAAATTCTTCAACCCCGACGCAAGGATCGACGCACTCTCTTCCACACCGATGTATCCGGTAATCCCACACATTGTTTTCGTAAACTCCTGTTGCTAATCGCTGGCGAACGCCAACGTAGTCGTTGATATCATTGTATTCGGATGAATCTATTTAGTGTTAATGGCTTAACTAGTACAAACCTGAATACACATTTTCGTTGTATAATTCGGGTAGTAAAACAGAGGTATGTTCGTTAGATCTTGGTCAGCCTCGGAAGACATTCGCATCGCCGGGGACTTGTCCGGTGAGTGTCGCCCCGCTTTCGACGCGGGCATTGTTGCCGACAATCGTCCCCGGTTCGACAGTGACGTTGCCTTTCATTCGGACGTTGTCACCGATGAGGCCGCCGAATCTAACGTCGGTGTAGAGTTCGTCGTCGACGCGGACGTCGCTGTGGCCGCCTTCGATTGCGGTCAGTGGTCCGACTTCGGAGCCTGCGCCGATGATACAGTCGGAGATGACCGCTCCCGGCTTGATGACCGTATCTTCGAGAATGACGGCATTCGTGACGACGGCGTTTGCCCCGATGGTGACGTTATCGCCGATGACGACGTCGCGGAAGACCCGCGCGCCGGGTTGGATACGGGAGTGTTCGCCGACAACGACCGGCTCGCCGACCGTTGCATCCTCGCTGATACTCGCGGACGCAGCGACCATCGAGTTATTCTTGGCGAGGACGCCGCTATTGACCGACAGCAGGTCCCACAGTCGAGAGAGTTCGAGCCACAGTCCATCGTAGTGGACGGCGTGGAGTGGGTGGTCCTGAATGTACTCTCTGAGCGTGTCGGTCAGTCTGAGCTCGCCGTAGTGGTCGGTCCGCCGGATGGCCGCGAAAATTTCCGGGCCGAACGCGTACACGCCCGCATTGATGAGGTTCGATTGGACCTCGTGTTCCTCCGGTTTCTCTTTGATGTCGGTTACGTGGCCGGTTTGGACGCTGACAGAACCGTGCTGAGTCGGGTCTTCGACCTCGGTGATTGCGAGGCAGGCATCGTTGGTCGTCCGGTGGCGCTCGATCAGTCGCTCGATGAGTTCCGGTTCGACGATTCGGTCGCCGTTGATGACGATACAGTCCCCGCTGACTGCGTGTTCCGCCTCTAGTAGTGCGTCACCGGTGCCTCGGGGGTTCTCTTGGACGACGTACTGGATGTCGACTCCCCAGTCGTCACCGTTTTGGAAGTGGTTCTGGATTCGCTCGCGTTTGTGGCCGACCACGATGATGATCTCGTCAACACTGGCGGCTTTGATTGCTTCGACGATGTGCTCCAGCAATGGTTTGTCTCCAATTGGGAGCATCGCTTTGGGTCGTGCTTGGGTAAGTGGGCGAAGCCGGGTTCCCTCACCAGCAGCGAGAATGATTGCTTTCATTGTAATATTTTTTTGCGTGTGTCCATTTCATTTTTACGTCACAGATTTTTTCTAGGTGAGCTAAATTTAATTATGCCACTCTCATCCTCACTTACTCTCCTGTTTATTCATTAATAAATAGCCGTCAATTTTATGTTTTGGTTCGAGTATGGACATAGTGAGAAAGAAAATATCAAGTTCACAGAGTGTCGCAATCACGGCTACAATAACACTTGTAATAATTCCAGTGTGTCGTGCCTGTGGTTGAGTTACTACCGGCCTCTGTCTTGGTGGGGATATCAATGTCAGATACAAAACTAAATAGACAGTCAGAGAGGTACAAGGCCGTAGACACGAGAAACGTTTGTATTGTGGGGCTCGGATACGTGGGTCTCCCCCTAGCAGTGGGATTCGACCAAGCAGGCCATAACGTACGAGGTTATGACATATCGAAAGCAACAATAAGTCGGCTTGAAGAGGGAGAAGATCCCACCAAAGATCTCGGTGATGACACAATTCAAAACTCAGATATTAATTTTGGAACCGATCCAGAATTGATCACTGATGCCGAGTATGTAATCATCACCGTACCGACACCAGTTTCCGATGAGAAAGACCCAAACCTTGACTATGTTAAGAGTGCAGCCCGTACAGTAGGCGAGAACTTGAGCCCCGGTTCGACTGTAGTCCTTGAGTCAACTGTGTTCCCTGGTGCAACTCGGGAAGTCCTTGCACCAGTGATAGAGGAAGCATCGAACTACACACTTGGTGACGAATTCTCTGTTGGGTACTCTCCTGAGCGTCTTGTTCCTGGAGATGAGAAACATAGCTTAGAAAACGTCGTTAAGATTGTAAGTGGTTGTAACAAGGAAACCCTTGATGATCTAGTTGAATTATACAGCTCGGTTATTGACGCCGGTATTCATGAAGCACCATCACTAGAAGTTGCCGAGGCCGCGAAATGTATCGAAAACATTCAACGAGACATAAACATCGCCCTTGTCAATGAATTAGCCATTGCGTGCGATTATCTTGGGGTTGACTCGAATGCAGTACTCGAGGCAGCAGGAACAAAGTGGAATTTCCACGACTACCGCCCAGGTCTTGTTGGCGGTCATTGTATACCAGTTGACCCATTCTTCTTCATATACAAGGCTAAAAAACAGGGGTTCAATCCGAATTTAATCGAAACTGCGCGTGAGGTGAATGAATACATTCCAGAGCATGTTGCAAAGCAGACGATCAAGGGTCTGAATCTGTCAGGGAAGGTTCTGCAAGAAAGCAAGGTACTGATTCTGGGTCTTACTTACAAACCAAACGTCGAAGACATTCGGACATCAGCGATTGGCGGGACAATCAAAGGTCTTGAGGAGTTCGGTATCGAGGTTACCGGTCACGACCCACAAGCGGACAATGATGAAGTTCGTTGCGAGTTCGAGATTGCAGTCCAAAACGAGCTTGACTTCGACAATTTTGATGCGGTTATTCTCGGTGCCGCTCACGATGAGTATGAGAGCATAGATATAAAGACGATGTCAGAAGAACTCGGTGAAAACCCTGTTTTCATCGATACTGAAGACATATTCGAAGGGGATCTCAAAGAAACCAACATCAAATACTATCGACTCTAATGTATCGTGAACACTCAATCGGCGTTGTCGTCCCTGCTTACAATGAAGAGGGGTTTATCGGCGACGTCATTCGTGACATGCCCGAATATGTCGATCGGATTTTTGTGATCGACGATTGTTCCACTGATGGTACTTGGGACGAGATTTTAGCATCTGCGCGTGAAACCCGCGAAAGCCCAAACGGGGATAACTCCGCTGATGGAGTTATGACGGCGACAGATGGTGGTCTGTCGCTCACTAACCGGGCGAAGAGGCATGATACGATTGGTCGCGTAGTCCCAATTGAACACACTGAGAACCTCGGTGCAGGTGGTGCCATCAAAACAGGGTACCTCGCAGCACGAGAAGATGAGATCGATATAACAGCGACCGTGGATGGGGACGGTCAGATGGATCTCAGCTTATTACCGAAGCTACTCGATCCTATTGTAGAAGGTGACGCTGACTATGCAAAGGGGAATAGGCTTCTGTACAAGGATTATCGTATTGAGATGCCAAAATTCAGATTCTTTGGCAATTCTATCTTGACGTTCCTCACAAAGATATCCAGTGGTTACTGGAAAACAATGGATCCTCAAAACGGATACACTGCGATTTCCCTCTATGCACTTGAGAATGCAGGGATTGAGGACATGTATGAGTACTATGGCTACTGCAACGACCTCCTCGTAAAGATGAACGCGAAAGGAATCCGCGTTGCAGACGTTGCGATGCCTGCTGTCTATGGAGACGAGGAATCAAGTATCCAATATTCAACCTATATCCGTAAGGTCTCGTTGATGCTGTTGCGCAATTTCTTCTGGAGGTTGAAGGTCAAGTACCTAGTCCTTGACTTCCATCCTCTCGCTTTATTTTACGTGTTTGGTTCGATAATGTCCTTATTCGCGTTATTGGGTGCTGGGTGGGCAACCTACGCAAAGTTCACCTACGGAGACTCTCTGTTTGTCCCGGCAGTGTCGAGTCTGCTCCTGTTTAGTATCGGGAGCATGTTCCTCATGTTCGGTATGCTGTTCGATATGCAGGTCAACCGAGATCTCGAAACGCAGGTGTATGAATGAAGGTTCTCGTCACTATTCAGCATCCAGCACACGTGCATTTCTTTCGGAATGCAATTTCTGAACTATTAGATAGTGGCCACGAGGTGAAGGTGTGTTGTCGGAACAAAGATATAGCTGTCGAGTTGCTTGATGCATACGACATTGAGTACGAAATCCTCGCCGGCGACTCTTCAACATTTAGTGAACTTGTAAAAACACAAGCTGTCTACGAGAGTAAATTGTTGGCGCGTGCGATCAAGTTTAAGCCAGACGTGATGACTGCCATCTCAGAACCGGCAGTCACACATGTTTCTCGGCTGATTAATTCGAAGAGCGTAATATTCGTCGATACTGAGCACGCGACGCTCCAGAATAGATTGGCATTCCCCTTTGCTCACCGAATTTGTACTCCGGAATGCTACTATGATACTATTGGCTCGAAGCAAGTCTCTTATCCGGGGTATCACGAATTATCCTACTTACACCCAAACCGGTTTGAACCGGACCCACAGATTGTTCGTGAGGCTGGTGTTGATCCTCATGAGAAGTATGCCATCGTTCGGTCAGTCGCTTGGAAAGCTGCCCACGACGTTGGTCAAAAAGGGTTCAACAGTGTCGCTGATGTTGTGGGGAGTCTTGAGGAAACCGGTGCTTCGGTCGTTGTTAGTGCTGAGGGTGATCTTCCGGACGTACTCGAAGCCCGCTGCTTGGAAGTACCTCCCGAGAAGATGCATCACGTGATGGCGTTTGCAGACGTATTCATCGGCGAAAGTTCAACAATGGCGGCTGAGTCCGCTGTCTTGGGGACCCCGGCGATTTACGTGAACTCTTTGAGATTAGGCTATATTGACGAACTGGAATCCAAGTATGGCTTGGTGCATCATATGACTGGAGAAAATGCACAGCAGAATGCAATTTCTCGTGCAGTTCAAATATTGGAATCTGACCTTGGCATCGAGGAGCAGAGAGCAGAATTACTAGCTGAGAAGACTGATACAACATCGATAATTCTTGAACAGATTGGTAGTATGGATGAACAATGAGTGACAAATCAATCACGGATTTAGCTTCAATCACATTTGTCGGTGGTGCGCTTGGCCGACTCTTGCAGTACGGTGTATATATTGCAATTGCTAGGGGCTTAGGTGCAGAGGCATTGGGTGTCTTCTCAATTGGATACGTTATCCTCAATATTGCCAGTGTTGTAAGTCGTTTAGGATTAGACAATGCTGCGCGTAAGTTCATTCCCGTTTATCGAGAGTCTGGAGATCAAGAGAGACTAGTTGGTGTTGTTATCTCATCACTGGGCGGTGCGTTTGTAGTTGGGTCAATTATCTCTCTCCTCATATTTGTCTTCTTAGGGACTATTAGGTCTACATTTGGGGTCTCAATACCAGATGAGGCGACTTTCTTTTTATTTGGAGTCCCGCTTTTAGCAGTGTTGAGCGTTGGTATGGCTGCTTCGAGAGGTTTTTTCAACACGACTTATGCAGTCTATGCAAAAGACATCGTCCAATCAGGGTCGGCGATTATCTTAGTTGGGATTGCAGCATTTGTTCTCGAATCGATAGAATTTGTTGTTATTGGATACAGTCTGTCACTATTGTTCGGTGCTATTGTGATTTCGTACTATCTGTTAAAACTGAGTGGTTTGTCTTTCTCCATGAAGCCAAAGTTCGAACTGAAAAAAATCACTGTGTATTCTCTTCCCCTCATGTTATCTGCTGTTGCAAATTATCTCGTAACTTGGACAGATATTCTCATGTTAGGGGCACTACTCTCAAATAATGCAAAAATTGGCCAGTATCAGGCAGCTTTCCAGACGACAGCGATGCTTGGGTTTATACTATATTCAGTAAACTCCGTCTTCCCATCTATCGCGTCTGGATTATATCATAATGGTGATAGAAAACGCTTAACAAATATCTACAAATCAACCACGAAATGGACTGGCGGGTTCACAATACTTGGATCACTATATCTGGTCACTTATTCTAGCCAAGTGATGTCCATATTCGGAAACGAGTTTGATGGAGTCAAACCAATGATTGCCGTCTTGTGTGTTGGGTACATTGCTAATGCAGTCGCTGGACCTGCAGGGTATCTACTTTCAATGTCTCAATACGAGAGGGTTGAATCCGCTAATACAATAGTAACTGCTCTATCAAATATCGTTTTAAACTATATTTTGATTAGCCAGTATGGAATTATCGGTGCGGCAGTTGCTACTGGAACGTCTCTAGTTCTATTGAATACCCTTCGAGTTTCTCAGGCGAGCTATCTACTCGGAATCCGGCCCGGTTTCTCAAGCATAATTAAAATCGTCCCGGGGATCATGGTGTCAGGAATTATATTTGTTTCTATTAAATTCATCTACCCATCCAGCTTAATTGCTGCTCTTGGTGCAGGAGTTGTTGGGAGCCTAGCTTTCATCTCGGTAGTCTATCTGTTCCTATTCTCAGAACGAGATCAGCTATTATTTGAGAGTTTAAGCTAAACCTGTCACTAGTACAATACTAAACTATCCCATTGAAAGGGTCTGTACCGAAAACCATTTTGTCTAGTCAGACGGCCATTAAATATGGATTGGGAGAAATTTGCTATTACACTATCGACTGTATGTCTTTCCCTTACAGTTGTATATGCGAGTTTCAATCCGTCATCAAAGTACAGCCTAAGTATTTACGCCGAGAACCCGCTTTTTTGGTTGGGTGTTACTATTGCAGGTGGACTTAGTATCGTTACGATCGTTCTAGGCTCGCGTAGAAGATTATCAATTGGGGTCCTATACCTGGTTGGAGTAATTGTTTTATTTGCACCGACCCTCCTAGGGTTCTATTTCCATGCTGGAGGTGATGGACTCACTCAGTTAGGTTGGTTGAAAGCAATAAAAGATGGTGAGTTCTCCATCTTTGGACTTCGATATATGGGTCTACAATTGATTTCCTTGGTTATATCGAGTATATTGAACATTAGTTTACGTCGGGCACTTATGTTCTCGGTGGTTGTTTATGGAATCTTGTATATGGTTACTCTCCCTATTGTCGTTAGGCATTTCACTGGAACCCGAATTGGGTATGTTGGCGGTGCAATATTTGCAGTAATGTTTGGTGTTGTAGACGCTTTTTCCACTCGACTAACCCCTCACCCATTTAGTCTAGCAATGTTGTCCTTGCCGTTTGTTAGTCTCGCGTACTTTTATTCTGCGGATCGATCATCGGTAAACGGATGGAGAAGTTCCATTATCGGTTTGTGTGGCGCTGTCGTCATTTGTTTGGCCCATCCTCTTGCAGGAATTCTCATTGGTTGTGTACTGATAGTCTCCGTTCTAGTTGGCAGATTTCCAATTGGGATTCGCTCATCAGCAATTGGAGGTGTGATAATTGTACTGCTGGCGTTCTTTTATCGGATCATGAATCAATTTATGTATCAACGTGCAGCATCGGGGATTTTTGCAAAAATAAACTCCATTGATATTTATGGGTATTTTTCGTCTCAGTCATCAAGTGTGAATTCAACTGGGCAATCTGTGTCTTCGGTTATTCTGAACATTTATGGATTTGACATTTTACTGTGTATTATTGCCGGCCTCTATGGACTGTGGTCACTTAAAAAAGTACTTAGACAAGAGTCCGTAAATAGTCTGGAATTAGACGTACTCCGATTAGGGTTTGGACTATCTTTCGTGTTCGTAGCATTTGCTATATTTGTAGCCATTGATTATGGTGAATTCAGTTATCGTTTAATTTCTATATTTGTGTTTTTCTCGACAGTCGTGGTCTCTGGACTCGTATCTGTGCTAATTGACACAAGTCCCAAATACTCAATTTTAGATGTCAACGCCTCTTCGGTTGCAGTTACGTTGTTCTTGGTAATAGGACTGACAGTATCCGTATCCGGCGCTTATGCTTCCTCAGATATGCTTAGGCCAAATAAACATATACCCGAAACAAATATGGACGGGTATAGTTGGATCTTCCAATTCGAAGAGGAGTCGGTTGAGTATAACGAGATTCGAGCTGAGGCATTTCGATATCGATATGCAATTGAGGGTGTTGACAGAAGAGCATGGCTCAGAAAGTCAATGGCACCTGACCACTTCAATAACCACGACTTACCCTCCGCTTATGCCGAACCACACTATCTTGCTGTAACAGAAGGAGACACAGTACGTGAAACTAAATTGTATGGTGGCTTCAGGTTCAACTCCACCGACTTTAATTACCTCAACCGTGACCGAGATATTAATAAAGTATATTCAAGTAGCACATTTAGACTATATTATGTGGGCTCTGGGAAATAGTTGTATTAACGATTCTCTCAACAGTAGATCTATGGAATCTCTTTGAATATCTGATCCCAGCCAGAGACCATCCGTTCAACTGAGAATTGCTTCACAAATTGATGACCCGACTTTCCAAGTGACTCTTTCATATCCAGCGCCTTCCTAACTGATGATTTTAGGTCTGAAAATTCCTCACACACGATTTGATCTCCGCCGTTCAGTAACTCACTCATTCCTCCTCGACCAGTACCAACGACGGGGGTCCCAGCTAGCAGAGCCTCGTGAACAAATAACCCCCAACCTTCATCAAACTGAGACATAGATACGACAACATCTGCTGCAGCAAGAATCCTGAGATAGCCTTCGTAGTCTGGATTTAAATGTTCAACCGGCAAATGGTAGTCCTTTCGACCTGTCGTAATGAATTTTGCATCCATCCCTTTGAGTTCGTGGTAGGCTTTTTTTGTACCCTTTAGTTTAGCTGGTATCCCAAGATGAATGATCGGCTTATCATCTGGCGAAAGCTCTTTCTTTAACTTGTCTACTTTCTCCTGGTCAAAGTCAAAATTTTCTATTGGAAGTCCATTATGTACCTTGGAAACATTCGTTATTCCGTGATTATTTAAGAACTGTTTCCAGTAATCTGAAACAACAACTACGCGACTAGCATGTGCTGCTCTCTTTAAGAACAACTCATTTTTGATTCGACGTCCCACTTCCGACGGTTGATACCATGCATTTGATGGGTGTGGATAATGTATGTGATGGCACGCAACTATGTCATCTGTTCTAATTCCTGGCCTTTTAAATGAGAAAGTGAATGGATTTTCAACCCATAGGTCAACTGAATCATTGTTATGTGTTGCAAATTGAGCTGCAGATAATCCATGGCCTATTAGTGATGAACCGTGTTCAAATGTTTTTGTTGTTATCGAATAGTTCTCGGAAAGCTCAGACTGAACTTTTTTTGTCACCCAGTTCCCCCCAGTTTGAGAACTATGTGGGGTTAACCATGTTATTGTCTTGTTATTTTTTGTCATTTTCATGTCCTATTGTATCTTATTCGAATTGCTCTTACCATCTTGTAATACCCTGTCCGCTATCGATAACCGAGGTTAGCAAGGTGGTCTAGAATCTCATCTTTTGTCCCCATCTTATCAGATTCGAAATTGTAGTTTACATCTACGTCTTTCATACGCTCTGCTGACGTTTCCACCCACGGAACTCTACGTAATTCTGGAATTGGTATTCCTAATGGATGTCGATGGATATTGTACTCTCCGAAGGCTTCGCCGTGATCAGCTGTAATCACGACCTTATCGGCATCAATTGATTCTAATAAGTCTTCCACACCATCTAAGCCCGCTCGCAATTCCTGAATATAGTCCCCCCACGCTTTTTCTCGGCTACATTCGCCACGTGCAAGATGACGGAGAGGCTTTTTCTCATATTCGGTGAGTTCACGTCCTTCACTCAGCGCTTCGTGAGCGTAAGGGTCATGAGGCTGTTGGTAATGAATAACCAGCCGTTCAGGATCAATTTGCTGTTTTGCAGCTATCGCTCTTTCATTAATATATTTTGTAGGAACATATCGGTAGAAATCCAGCTCTGGTGCATCGTCTTTGATATAGTGTAGTAGTTTGAAGTCTTCTGGATGAACCGTGTCCCACTTAGATATATCAAACCAACCTTTTTCAGAAGGCATCTCTCTATGGTTTAACACCCATTCTGTGAAGCCGTTAGTAGATACGTATGCCGTGTCAGCAATCTCATCGGCATAGTCCTCTGAAAATGTCTGTGCAATCCACTCTGCAGAGCCACTTCCAAGAGACCAAATACTGTCGATCTTATCAGGAAGGAAGTCGTACTCTTCTTTCACTTGATCAAGTGCATCTACTCGACATGCATCTAATACTATTAGGACATCCCAGTCCCGGGAAAATATGTTAGTACCAATAGGCCGCCGCGATGTGACTCCGAACCAACAGGAAAGATAGCTATAGTACGGGAGTCTTAGCGCACTAGTCATTTTTTCGTGAATTGACTCAGGTATTTTCACAGGTCCGTTTTCAGTCACTTAGAACATAAATCGAACGGCTTCAAATAATATAATATTGATATTATTTGGGGCGCCAACCAACCACACGTTCCCTGTTCCCATCCCTCACAATTATTTACCCAAATATCGTCTCTCAGGTCGAAATGATGACACACAATCTCGGCGACTACGACGCGACGCGAGCCGACTTCTCGTGGGACGACATCTACACTGAAGCCTCGTGGAACGCCCCGGAGGAACTCAATATCGCTCACGAAACCGTCGACCGACATGCGGCAAACGGCGACCGAGTCGCTCTCTATCAGGTCGACACGGACGGCGAACTCACGACGCTGACCTTTTGGGAACTCGCAAACCGTTCGAGCCAGTTCGCGAACGTCCTCGACGACCTCGGCGTCGAGGCGGGCGACCGCGTGGTCTCGTACATGCCGCGCATTCCGGAACACTACGTCGCCCTCGTGGGGACGCTCAAACACGGCGCAGTGTGGGGCAGCGTCAACGAGCGGTTCGGTCCCGACGGCATCTCCTACCGACTCGACGACTGTAACGCCTCGGTCGTCGTCACGACGACGGACAACCGCGAGACCATCGCCGACGCACTCACCGACGCGCCGAGCGTCGAACACGTCATCACAGTCGACCGCGGTGACGGCGCACCGACCGACGATGTGGTCTTCAACACGGCGCTCGACGACGCCAGCACGGACTACGAACCCGCACGGACCGGCGGCGAGGACAACGCGCTTCTGTACTACACCTCCGGGACGACCGGGCTCGCAAAGGGCGTCCTGCACAAACACCGCTGGATTGCGGGCGTCGCGGCAACCCAGCGTTACGCCGTCGACCTCCAACCCGGCGACGTGTACTGGAGCACCGGTGACCTCGGCTGGCTGACGGGGGCAATCAACACCCTCGGTGCGTGGTTCTGGGGGTCGGCACTCTTCACCTACGAAGGCGAGTTCGACCCCGAAATGTGGGCGGACCTGCTCGACACCTATCCTATCACGGTCCTTTTCTCCGTCCCGACGGCCTACCGCATGCTCCGCGAACACGAAGACGTGCTCGCGGACACCGACTCCGACCTCCGTCACGCCCTCTCCATCGGCGAACCCCTCAGTGCGGGCGTCGTCGAATGGGCCGAAGACACCCTCGGCGTGACCGTTCTCGACACCTACGGCCAGACCGAGACGGGGAACATGATTATCAACAACTACCCGACGATGCCCGTGCGACCGGGGTCGATGGGCAAGCCCCTCCCCGGCATCGAGGCAGCCATCGTCGACCCCGAGTCCGGCGAGGTTCTGCCGCCGGGTGAGACGGGCGAAATCGCCGAACGCGGTGACTACCCCTGTTTCTTCGCGGAGTACTGGAACAAGCCCGAGAAGACGCGTGCCTGCTTCATCGACGGCCCTGACGGGGAGTGGTATCTGTCGGGCGACCTCGCGCACATGGACGAAGACGGCTACTTCTGGTTCGAAGGCCGCGCCGACGACGTGATTCTCTCGTCGGGCTACCGCATCGGCCCGTTCGAAGTCGAGAGTTCGCTTGGCGAGCACCCGGCGGTCGCAGAGGCCGCGGTCGTCCCCAAGCCCCATCGCGAACGCGGGAACATCGTCAAGGCGTTTATCGTCCCGAGTGCGGATGCGACGCCGTCGGACTCGCTCGCCGAGGAGATCAAAGCGCACGTCAAATCCGAACTCTCCGCGCACGAGTACCCCCGCGAAATCGAGTTCGTCGACGAACTTCCGAAGACTGTGACGGGGAAGATTCGGCGGACGGAACTGCGGGAAACCGCGGCTGAAGAGAACTGAGCCACCCCACAGAAACGGGGGTTCCACGCCAGCTGTCACGAGGCGCTGCGATTGAAGATATAACGGACATATTCATGTTACACTAGTAGGCCACTGCAACTCCGAAAACGGAATGTGATTCAGACCGGGTATCTCGTTTAAACTCGCCTTACCACTCCTGAGTTGGCGTTCGTCTATCGAGCAGTCGAGAACTTTGTTGAACTCGACATTGAATTCGATAGTATTGAACAAAAACCACAATACTATGGTGGACATCTGACCGATTCCCGACCCACAAATCGTGGAACAGCTGATTCTCTGTTCACGTTTAAAATCGATTCCAATCATATTTTTGTCAGTGTCTAACATTTGTCTGTTTATCCAGAGTAAAACCCCTATACCCTCAACAACTGATATGGGTAGGATGATATATTGCTTGTAGATAATCGTGTGTCCCGGTACGGTTGTGAAGGAACGCACTCGACGGTTCAGTCACGTGTCGCTTAAAACTACGATAGGACAGTGTAATCCCTCCGACCGATATTGTAGTTTGTAGACAAGACAATCGCCGTTATTTTGGCGGTGGTCTCGTCAACACCGTAACCGACTGAACGCTCTCCTTGAGTTAGATTCGGGTCAGAAGAGGACGGTCCAGAAGAGGACTAGACAGTGCCCAGTCTTCTGACTACCAGTCATCGCTTGCGGCACGGACCCGCTCGGCGAAGTTGTTGACGCGGTCCCAGAGGCGTTCCCGGCGGTAATAGGTCTCGACGGTGGTCCAGCCGAGCAGGACGAGCATCGCGAGAATGGTCCGCGCGAAGTCCCAACCGGTCATCCAGACGGGCGTCAGCCACGGCGTTACGTGCGCCCAGCGGAGGGCGAACTTCTCGACAGGGCCGGAAAGCGGTGTTCCGGCAGTAGTCTCGGTGAGCCAGCCGTGGAACGTCTGACGGTCGCCGGTCCCCGGCGTCACCCCCACTGAATTCGACAGAGTGGCGTGTTTGGGTGCGTCGATAGAGACCATCGGAGGGCCGTTCGACCCGTCGCCGGTGCCGATTCGCTCGGCGTCGTAGGGACCCCAGGTAGCGTAATACTCCCAGACGATGCGGCCCTCGGGGGTGACCTCGATGACGCGGTGGTTGAGCGTGTCCGTCACGAGTGTGTTACCGTTTGGGAGTCGGTCGGCGTCCCGCGGCCAGTTGAGTCCGCCCGCGAGTGTCCACGTGCGTTCCCACTCGCAGTCTTCGGGGTCGGCCTCGACGACGCCGACTTTCCCATCCTCGCAGTGCCGGGTGTACTCCACGACGCGGTCGTTTTCGCTGTCGGCGACGAGGACTGACACCGAACCGTTCGGCCCTCGGATAAGGTCGGGATTGTGTTGTCTGTGGAGAATCTCACGGGTGTCGTCCTCGCCAAGCCGGAGTTCTATCTCTCCCGTAGAGCGGTTGACGACGATGACCTGGTCGAAGTTGCGCGGCGATGCCAAGTAGAGCCCGTCACCAACCTTGTCGACATCGTTGACGTGGGTCCAGTCGCCAGCAAAGCCGCCGTCCGTCGAGTTGGGGTAGTGCTCGTGAAACAGCCACTCCCAGACTACTTCGTCCTCGTGACGGTCGTAGACGAGCAGCCGGTCGTTGCTGACGCTCGTCGTCTCGTTGTACTGACGCATGTTTGCGATGAGCAGTTTGCCGTCGCCGAGGGAGTCGACATCGTGCGTGTCGTGATACGGCAGCTGCTCGGACCAGACGACCTTGCCCGTCAGGCGGTCGAATCGGACGACGACGGTCCCCTGCGGAATCGTTGCGCTGACCAGAATGTCGTTATCGCCCACTGGGTCGACATCGTAGAACCACTGCGCGCCGACGCGAGAGCCGTCGAACGACCGGTGCAGACTAGCCTTCGGCCCCACGGAGATGAGCCGCGCTGGCTTCTTCGTGGCACCTTGACCACGGAAGTGGAATCCTTGGATGCCAACGACCGTCGGGCCATCAGCGGGCGACTCGACCGTGCCAGTTCGGGAGTCCGTCGGCGTGTGGGTCAGCGCGGATATTCCCACTGAGACCAACAGCGAGGATACCACCAGCGCCGCGAGCGCCCGCGCCAAGTGACGTCGAGGCATGGGTGTAGGTGCCATGGAGATAATATGAACATATTAGATATTCTCGCTTATACATTCACCTGCCGACGACCAGTTACTCACTTGATTCCTCTTCCAACTGCGAGCAACACGTCACCTGTCGCCTGCACACCACCAGAATATACATCAACTCACATGTCGATTCAAAGTGTTTGTATTCGGATAAAACATATGAACTCTCTGAGTGTTGGCTCGAACTTCCGGTCTACGACCGACTATAGAAAATCCAGTACTCTTACATGTGTATGGTGGAACGCCATCTTCAAGCGCGCGGAGGGTGCACCGAAGCGTATGGATAGGTGGTCTCTCTCGTGCGAGAAACCCTGCGCCGATAGGCGCGTCTGTTTCGATGGCGGGTGGGTTCCGCCCTCGGACCACGACATGGTCGATCAGATGTATTTCCAGGAAGCGGTCGAAAGCTCCGGGCACGTCGTGATGTTCACCGACTTGGATGGAACAATCCAGTACGTCAACTCGACGTTCGAGGAGACGACTGGCTACGATGCATCGGAGGCCATCGGGAGCAATCCCAGTATGCTCCGCTCGGGGGTTCACGACGACGAACTCTATGCCGATATGTGGGAGACCATCTCGTCGGGGAATGTCTGGGAGGGTGAACTGGTCAACAAACGCAAGAACGGCGAGACCTACGTCATCGAGCAGACTATCGCCCCGATTACACAGGATGGTGAGCGACACGGCTACGTCGCCATCAATATCGAGATCACCGAGAAGTGGGAACGCGAGCGAAGCATCGAAGCACTGCACACCGCGACGCGAGACCTCCTCCAGGCGGAGAGCTTCGATGGTGTCGCGACCGGTGTTGGAGAGGCGATTACGGCCATTCTCGGGTTTCCCATCAACGTAGTTCGGCTTCGCGACGACAACCAGTTAGTCCCGGTGCACGTCGACGACCAGACCAGAGACCTCCTCGGTGACCGCCCCGTCTACGACATCGACGATAGTCTGGTCGGCGAGGCCTTCCGAGCGGGCGAGCCACGCGTCTACGACGATATTCAGGCACTTTCGGACACCGACACCGACACCGAGACCCGCGGTTCGATCCGGTCGTGGCTCTACGTCCCACTCGGTGACTACGGCATCATCAGCGTTGGCCAGACCGCCCCGAATGCATTCACGGAGACCGACACGCAACTCGTCGAGATTCTCGGCATGAACGCCGAATCGGCGTTGCGAATGCTCGAACACGAACAGGAGTTAGCCCACGAAAACGAGCGACTCGAACGCTTCGCACAGACCGTCTCGCACGACTTGCGAAACCCGCTGAACGTCGCCGAAGGCACACTCGGACAGATGCGCGACTTCACCGAGCAACTCGACCGAATGACGCGCGCGCACAAACGCATGGAAGAAGTCATCGAAGGTGTCCTAATGCTCGCACGGCAAGGCGAACGTGTCGTCGACCCGGCCCCTGTTGATATGGAGGCACTCGCTACGGAATCGTGGGACTACGTCGAGACGGAGGCTGCAACGCTCTCGGTCGAGACGGCCGACACTGACGACCTCGTCGTCGAGGCGGATGCTATGCGGAGTCGACACCTCTTCGAGAATCTCTTTCGGAACGCAATCACACACGGCGGCGCGACGGCAGTTACCGTCGGCCCACTCGACAGTGGTGGCTTTTTCGTCGCCGACAACGGGTGTGGGATTCCCACCGAACAGTTCGAGCAGGTGTTCCGTCCGGGATACTCGACTGCATCGCAGGGGACCGGCCTCGGGCTCTCGATTGTCAAAGAAATTGCCGACGCTCACGGGTGGACTGCGTCAGTGACCGAAAGTTCGGCTGGTGGTGCGCAGTTCGAATTCCAACCAAAGCGGTCATATGGTCGAGAAGCAGGGGCGGGACAGTAGGATACCTCTTCGCTTCGGGCGTAGTAAACGTTGTCTCCCAAACAGGTAGAATCCTCCCGAACAGTCAGCGGGAGGGTGACTGGATTGGCGACTCTACGCCGCCAGCGTGGCTAGCGAGTTCTTCTTTGTAGTGTCGGTAGATGACGACGACGACCAAGAGCCAGAGGAGTACCAACAGGAGGGGGAGGATGCTGCTGGATTGGTCGGTGGGCGATGTAAGGTTGTCACCACCGGATGGGCCGCTGGGTTGACCCATCTCAGCGACAGCGGCATCCGTCGTTTCCGTCTCAGTGCTCACCGAATCGTCCGCAGACTGCCCATCACCGTCGTCACCTTCGGTGTCGCCTCCGACGACAGCCCCATCGGTGACATTCGTCTCCGTCTCAGAACTCCCCGCCTCGGAGGTCGCGTCGGTAGTCGTCGTCGACGAACTCGAATCTCCACTATCCAGACTTGATGACCCACTACTGGACGAGATCTCGTTGCTGGTGGTTGTCTCGTCTTCCGTAGATTGGGTCGTGTCGTCGCTGGATGTCGAAGTAGTGGTTTCGTTCTCTACCTCGCCGGTTTCGTTGGAGTCGCTGGTGTCGTCGGTAGTGTTTTCGGTACTATCACCATCGCTGGTACCGTCGTCACCAGTACTATCGCCGTCTCCAGACGTGGTATCTCCACTGCTGTCTTCATCAGTAGAGTTGTCAGCGTCACCAGTGCTGTCTCCATCGTCGGGGGTGCCGGCGTCGTCACCATCGCTTCCATCATCCGCATCGTCACCATCGCTTCCATCATCCGCATCGTCGCCATCGTCACCATCACCCGCACCGTCGCCATCGTCACCATCACCCGCATCGTCGCCATTATCTGTATCCCCGTCGTCGCAGTCCACCGGGTGAGATGGCTGTGAGTCGGGTGCTGTAGGCCGGTCGCTTCCGCCGAGAAGGCTAGCGACGTACTGGGAGACCTGTTCACCGATGCTGGTCGGTGCGTCGTCGTCGTCGTCTTCGGTGGGCTGGTCACATTGGTGCGCGGGTGGCGTGGCCGGAACACCGGAAGGAGATGCATTGGAAGCTGACCCACAGTTTGAGTGGTTATTCGCCCGCTCGTCAGCGCCGACAAGACCACCGACGAACTCGGAGACGTGCTGTCCAATCGTCTTCGAGTCGTTGGACGCAAGTTGGCAGTCGTTCGGATCAGCATGTGGCATGGACGGTGTGGAACTTCCAGCGGCAGACCGATTGTCCGCTCTCGGGTCGGTGGAGTCGTTCTCTGCTGCCGGAACGACAGCGACTTCGGAGTGATTCGATGACTGCTGAGGGGCCGGAGTCGCTTCGAGCGTCGTGTTCGCGCCGGACTCGGTCCTCTCGCTGGCGGCTTCGGTAGTGTTTGATTCGGACGCGGACCTGTCGCTAGCGCGTGAACTGCCATTCGTCGCCGTATCGGAGTTCGAAGCGGCTCGCTCGGACTTGTTGGTCTGGTTACTGTCGTTCGATGCATCATCCGCGGCACCGGACGCACCTGCACTATCTGCCGTATCCGTTCCATCGGCGGTCTCGACAGGCGGGGTACCTGGGGGCTGGCTCGCGACGGTTGGAACCAGTGTTGCCGCCAGGAGCAACCCGGCGATGAAGAGTACCAAAACTATTCTGAGGGACACCATAGGATTTCATCTATGAATTTGTTTTATTCTGATAATGTAACTAGTATATTAACTACCGTTAACAGGCCATTACCAGCCAGTAAAGCGGGGTAACTCGGGAATATCGGGGGTAGCTATCTCGGGGTTTATGAGGCTAATACTGAGGCTGATAGGAGAAGACGCCACATTTCGTGGTTCTCAACACAGGGTTGGAGCGTCCCCCACTTCGGTAGTTCTGTCTCTGCCTCGAAATCCACTAAGAACACCGTAATTTGAGGGGTGAACCAATATACCTACCATGCTTGCACCAGAACATATCCACGCGCAGGACTTGCTGTCTGGTCCTGCGGCACGTAATGTGCGGCGTTCATAGATAGCGCAGGCCGCTGTCCGTGTGTGTAGCAGTTTCCGCTCCACGGAACTGCCGAGGAGCAGTGGCTTGCATCTCCCTCCCCCTCTCCTCGTGAGCACACACTTACGATGGTCCATACTGTCGCCTGACGCGAGTGATACTGCTTCCATACGTTCCAACGAACGCCGTACTGTTAGAAACCCGAAATTTCAAGACAACTGAATACAACCATGAACGAGAAAACATGTCGCTCATTCGCCGAGTCTGGTGGAACCTGCCTCCATCTGCTCGGATTGCCCTCTTTGCGATTACTACATTCGGGGCACTGTCATTCATCGCTCTCGGCTCGGTTGCCTACCAGTTTCAACTTTTGACGCCCGAAGAATGGTCACTGTTGGCCGTTCCACTGCTTGTTAGTGGGATGTACATCTGCGGACTCACAATCTACATTAAGTGGGCCATCCCCAGCAGTGGGACTTCTGACTGACGAATAATTCAGCACGCACTGCACCAGTTGGTTCGCAACCGAATTCGATGGCTACCGTATTGCGAATCAACGAGTAACGAGTAATCCCTCGCCGATGGCGAGGGACAAAATCGAGGTTGGAAACGAGGTTGCGCGTCGAGAACGGTGTTCTCGACTGAAGGTGAAGTTAGCTCACCTTCCCGCGGAGGTACGCGGAGACGCCCTCGCTGATGAGCACGATGCCGAGGATGGCGAGCAGAATCGTGAGTACGGCATCCCACTTGAAGTAGTTAATATTCGTCTGCAGGGGGACGCCGATGCCGCCCGCGCCGACGAATCCGATGATGGTCGACGCGCGCACGTTGATGTCCCAGCGGAAGGTCGCGACGCTGATGAACGCTGGCTTGATCTGCGGGACAATCCCGTAGATGAACGTCTGAAGCGTCGACGCACCGGTGGCTCTGACGGCCTCGACTTCGCCGGGGTCGATCTCCTCGATAGCTTCACCGAGAAGTTTCGCGGTGAATCCGACCGAGCGGACCGCAATCGCCAGTACGCCGGCGAGTGCGCCCGGGCCGAACACCACGACGAAGATGAGCGCCCAGATGATGACGTTCACGGAGCGCGTGAACGAGACGATGAACTTCCCGAGGAGGTACGTCGCGCGGCTGGGTGTCGTGTTGCTGGCGCTGAGGAACGCGACCGGAAGCGCCATCACGATGGCGAGCGCCGTGCCGAGAATCGAGATGTTGATGGTCTCGAGCAGCGGCCTGGCGATCTCGCTCGTGTACATCACGTTCGGCGGGTACATCCGCGTGAAGAGGTCCATCACTTCGCGCGGCGCGGACGCGACGTAGCCGTAGTTGATGTCCATTGCCCGCCACGAGGCGGCGAGGACGACCAACACGCCCAGCGTGACGAGATACCGAAGCAGGCGTTCGCGCGGTTCGAACCGCTCCCACTCTGCCGTGCCGTTCGAAGATTTACTCGCCATTTACTGAACCCTCCGTCGGGCGTACGCACTCGCGGCCTCGCCAATCATGACGATGCCGACGATGACGAGGATAATCATCGAACTGTACTGGTAGTCGTACTTCTGGAACGAGTTCAACAGGGTGATACCGATACCACCCGCGCCGACGATACCGACGACGGTACTGTGTCGAAGGTTGATGTCGAGGCGGTAGATGGACAGCCCGATGATTCGCGGGATAATCTGCGGCAGGACGCTGTAGAGGTACACCTGTAGGCGACTACCACCGACGGCCTCGATAGCCTGCATCTGTCCCGTGTCGATATCCTCGATCTCCTCCGAGAGGAGCTTTGCGAAGAACCCGACCGTCTTGAATGCAAGCGCGAGCACGCCCGCGAGCGGGCCGAAACCCACCGCTTTCACCATGACGATAGCGACGATGAGTTCGTGGAACGACCGCGTGACGGCGATGATACTCCGTCCGACGAGGTAGATGGGACGCGGAGCGAGGTTGTTGGCCGCCATGAACGCCACGGGTGCACTGACGATGATGCCGAGCGTCGTGGCGACGATGGACATGAGGATACTCTCGAAGATACCCTGCACCATCAGGTCGAACTGCACCGGCGTCAGCGCCGGTGGGAGCATGTTCGAGACGAGTGCTATCCCCTCTCCGACACCTCGAAGGAGGCGGTCCGGCGGGACGCGAATGCTCCAGATGCTGTAGAGGACGAACGCAGCGATGACGGCGTACACGAGGTACTTGGTCGTCCGATTGTAGAAGGCGGTTGGGCGCTCCCATTTGCCATCGACCGAGCCGGACTTGGTCGCCATCGCTTACTCCCCCGCGCTCGCTGTCTGTTCTGCCTTGGCGGCGTCGCGCTCTTCGCGCGACTCGCCGCCGCGGTAGATGATGTCTTTGGCGCGCTCGTCGAGGTCGTCCGCGTCGCCCTCGAAGACGAGTTCGCCGTCGCTCAGGCCGACGACGCGGTCGGCGTAGTCGGTCGCGAGGTCGACTTCGTGGATGTTGATGAGGACGGGGATATCGTCTTCGCGCGCGATTTCGGTGAGCAGGTCCATCACTTCGACCGACGTTTCCGGGTCGAGCGCGCTCGTCGGTTCGTCGACGAGGAGGATTTTCGGGCGCTGAATGACGGCTCTGGCGATGCCGACGCGTTGGCGCTGGCCGCCGGAGAGTTCGTCCGCGCGGTCGTTTTCGACGCCTTCGAGCCCGACCCGGTGCAGGACCTCTCGCGCCTTGGCGATGTCCTCGCTGTCGAAGTTGCGGCGGAACGCGTCCCACGTGCTCATGTAGCCGAGTCGACCCGAGAGGACGTTTTCCATCACGGTTAGGCGCTCGATGAGGTTGAACTCCTGGTGAATCATGCCCATGTCGCGGCGGGCGTCCCGGAGTTCCGTGCTCGATAGCCCCGTAATCTCGGTGTCGCCGAGCCAGACCTCACCGTCCGTCGGCTCCGTGAGACGGTTGATACAGCGGATAAGCGTACTCTTACCGGCTCCGCTCGGCCCGATAATCGAGACGATTTCGTTGCCACTGACTTCCATCGAGAGGCCCTTGAGGGCCCGGTCGCCGGAGTCGTATACTTTTTCTATGTCGTTGACAGTCAGCATGGGATTGGGTAGTGTAGATTATTCGCCGAGGTTCTCCGTCTGGTACTCGACGCCGTTGTTCTCCTGAATCTGGAGGATGATGTCGTAGACGGTCGCGTAGTCGATTTCTGTGAACTTCCCACGCCCTTCGAACGTCTCTGCGATCTGCGTGTCGGAGTAATCGTAGTCGACGAACGCAGCCCGGATTCCCTCCTGAATCTCGGGAGTGAGGTTGTAGCGGTAGGTAAAGCTCGTCGTCGGGAAGGGGTTGCTCGCCCAGACGACCTTGATTTTCGAGGGGTCGAGGTTGCCGGCGTTTGCGACGCGCGTCACACACGTACTGCAGACGGGGGCGGCGTCGTAGTCGCCGTTTGCCACGCCGAGGACGCTCTGTTCGTGCCCGCCGGAGTAGGCGACTTCGTAGTCGTCACCGGGCACGACGCCCTGATTGGCGAAGAGTGCGCGCGGAGCCTGGTTGCCGGAGTTCGACGACGGCTCGGAGTGGGCGACGCGCTTGCCCTTCAGGTCCGAAAGCGAGTCGATTTCGTCGTTGTCGGCCTGCGTTGCCAGCCAGAGCCGGTAGCCGAAGTCTCCTTCGCCGGAGACCTGCAGCGAGAACGGCACGGCACCGGCGAGGTTCACGGCGAACGGCGTCGGTCCCGTGGAGAAGCCGGCGATGTGGAGTCGCTCGGAGCGCATCGCTTCGACCTGCGACGCGTACGACTGCAGTGGGAAGTACTCGACTTCCTTGCCGGTCTCTTTGGCGATGTTGTCCATGAGCGGCTTCATGGTCGTCCGGTAGGCCGCCGGGTCCTCGGATGGCGTCATCGCGAACGCGAGTTTGTCGGGGTCGAGGAGTTCGCTTTCCTTGGTCGGCGTCTCCTTGACCGGTTTCCCGTAGCGGGGCTTGTCCCGCTCTTCCATGTTATTGAGGTCCGAAAGTGACCCCGTCTCGAACCCGGCGTTGATGAGCGCCGCCATGGGCTGTGGGAACTCTGGGTTCGACGGATCGAAGTCCGACGTACTGCCACTATCCGTGCTTTCACTGCCGGACTCGCCCTCTGAGTCGGTCGCCGACTCGGTGGCGTTACCGTCTTCACCGCCACTTTGGATACAGCCTGCGAAGCCGAAAGACATGGCTGCTGCGCCGCTAGCGAGGAGTGAACGTCTCGATTGGTCGAACCTAGTCATTGGTGTACCGCCATTGAAACGGACATTCGGTATAAATGTTATGAATGATTATATAGTAGTATATCGTGGAAATACCCGAAAATAGTAATATGTATATATTGGGCTGTTAGATGGCGGCTAATAGTCCGCCACTGATGAGACCAGCAACGATGAGTGCGCCACTCGCCTTTGCGACGGGTCGGAAGAGCGAGCGGTTGATGCTGGCTGCGAGGACGATTTTCACGATAATACTCGCGCTCGTCCCGGCGAGGATGCTTGCTGCAGCGACGTCGGCGGACACCTTCCCGGCGAGATAGAGCGTGACAGCGGTCGTGGTCGTGGACCCGCTGGAAATAAGACCGCTCAGGAAGCTGGTCGTCACCAATCCGGCTGCACCGAAGAACTGCTGTGCGCCCGCCGAAACGACGAGAATCACCAAGAACAGCCCGCCGAACTTGAGCGCGTTCGACAGGCTAAACGGAGAGTCGAAATCGAGTTGCAACTCGGTATCCCAGTCGGTAAGGTAGACGGAGAGACCGACACCGACAATCGCTATGACGCCGAGTGGCGTTCCGACCTCAGGGACGACCTCCGGGATGAACACCCCGACGAGAAACAGGTTTCGGACGGCCATCGCCGCGTCCGCGAGCAACACCGCGCCGACCGACAGCGAGAGGATGTTTTTGTTTCGCTCCGCGCGGTCTGCGAACTCGCCGATGACCGCTGTGGAGTTCACGAGACCGCCGAAAAAACCCGTAATCGCGATGCCGCGACTCCCGTAGCGCTGCATGATGACGTAGTTGACGAAGCCGAGCCCGCTCACGGCGACGACGAGCAACCAGACGAGTTGGGGCTGAATGGCGTTCCACGGGCCAACCGGGTCTGACGGGAGAAGCGGATAGACGACGAACGCGAGAATCGCGAACTCGGCCGCGCTCTTGACCTCCTCTTTCGAGAGGCCCCACGCGAACTGGTGTAGCTCTCGCCGGAGCACCAAGAGCAGCGACGAGATAATCACGAGCACGACCGCTTCGAGGACGAAATCTGCGGCGACCATCACCCCGGCGCTATAGGCGACGAACAGCGAGGCAGAGGTGGTCAACGAGAGGCTTCGCGGCGAGTCATCGTCGAGGAGACCATCAGCACCGAGCAGGACGGTCTGCAGCAAGACGAGAACCCCGCCGAGTATGAGGAGCGCGTTGTTGTCGATTGTCGTCGAAATCGCCCCGATAAGACTCGTGAGTGCGAAGGTTCGAATCCCTGCTGACTTCTGTGACCACTCACGTTCGAGACCGAGAAACATCCCTAACGCCGCCGCGATAAACAACTGCGTGATGCGAGGGCTAATCGGGAGGACCGTCACATCGACTTGCATCATGGTCGCCTCCGTCGGGCGACGTGTCGCCCCGTCAGCGGCCGTCTCCACGGAGAGTGGGCCGCGAGTTCATCTCTTCCAAGCATGTGATTCGCTGTGCACTCATCACGCACACCATATAAATATTCTCTATAGACTATGTATGTGAATTGTTTTCACTTTTTAACAGGGGTGTGGTAGTTGTCTGAACTACATTCGGCCGTACTCCCCCTCGACAGAGGCTTTTTCTCGATTCCAACGCAATTTTTACCATGTACCAGTCTATTCTCGTTCCGATTGACGGCACTGACGCGTCACATGCTGCCCTCCAGCACGCACTGTCGATTGCGGAACCGTTCGACGCAGCCGTCCACGTGATTACCGTGGTCGAGCCATCCGGTGGCGGACTCGGATTCGCTTCCAACGATGTCGCGGAGTTGGATGCCGCGATTCAGGACCTCGTCGAGGCGGCTGTCGCGGCCCGTGAGCGGACTACCGTCGAGATTCAGACCGAGGTCCGGCGGGCACAGACCCCCTACGATGGGATTCTTGCGCATTCGGAGGCGGTCGATGCCGACCTCATCGTCGCCGGTCGACACGGCAGTACTTCGCTTCCAGAAGCGATTCTCGGAGGCACTGCGGACCGACTCGCGCGACTGTCACCGGTGCCGGTCGTGCTCGTTCCCCGGCCCGAAGAATCGAGTGACTGAATCGGGAGATGGTCACTCGCTGCCCTCCCGAAGAACCCGACGGAAAAATTGATACAGTTACGACGACGTGTGTTTCACCGACCCCATGAGCGCGTCGTCGACGGACACTGGCACTCACTTGACGCTCGACCTCTGGCATCCGAACTGTTGGGCCATCCAAGCGACTGCCGAGCACGCAGGCGGCATCATCGCTCACGCGGTGTACGAAACCCCGACGTACGGCACGGAGTCATCGACGGTGACGGGCCTGTACACTGCATACGCCGATTCGGAACGGGAGCTGACGCGGTTAATCGAGGCTATCGGGGCCTCACCGCTGGTCGGGGCGATTGACGAGATTCAGACGCAGTTTGACACCCGAAGACAACGCATCGCTCCGGGGGCCGTCGCCCGGGAGGTGTTCGTCGAATACGACCCCAGTGACCTGATTTTCCCCCAGTTGCGAAAACACGGCTTCGTCCACAGCGCGCCGGGCAAAATCGAAGATGGCCGCGAGTATTGGGACGTTCGCTACACGGGGACGCGAAGTGAAATCGAGACGGCGCTCGATGCGGTCCGCGACAGTTCGAACGCGGATATCAAAATCGCACGCATCGGGGCCGTCAGTGGTGGTCCGCGGGAAGTACACCAACTGGAGACACTGACTCCGCGACAACGCGAGGTGTTCGAACTGGCCCGCGAACGAGGATACTACAACTGGCCACGTGACACTTCGACCCGCAAACTCGCTGCCGCGTTAGATATATCGAAAACGACGTTTCTCGAACATCTCCGCAAGGCCGAGGCGAAACTGCTCGACCCCTGAGCCACGACTGGTGTCAGTCGTCGGTCGTCGACGCCGGCCCGCGGTGCGTTTCGGCACCGGCGGGGGCCGCACCCGCTTTGTACGTGATTTGCCAGCCGGTGAGACCCATCAGCAGTAAGACCACCGGCGAGAGGATGCCGAAAAAGTAGTACGGCGCGTATTCGAGGGTGCCGACGCCGAGTGTTCCGGCCATGAAGAGCGCCCCGCTGTTCCACGGGATGAGCGCGCTCGTGGTCGTTCCGGCGGACTCGATGGCTCGCGAGAGGTTCTCACTGCTGAGTCCCTGGTCTTCGTAGAGGTTCCGGAGCGTGATTCCGGGGACGACGATGCTGATGTACTGCTCTGCGGCGAGGATGTTCATCGAGACCGCGGAGATGGCAGTGACGCCGGTCAGACTGGCGACGCCACGGCTGAGCCGACCGAGGTGGTGTGCGAGGACGGCAAGAATACCGGTCCGTTCGAGCATGCCACCGAGCGAGAGCGCGGCGATGGCGATGGTGACGACCCACGCACCGCCGATCATGCCACTACTCGCCAGCAGACCATCGACGAGTTCCATGCCGGTCGCGGGGCTCGTTCCGGACTGGGCAATCGACCACACGGCGGCGAATTTGGTTCCCTGCATCGCGACCGACGTTATCGCGCCCGCGAACACACCCGCCCCGAGCGTCGGCAGCGCGGGAACGCCGTAGATGGCGAGTCCGAACGTAACTAAAAGCGGGACGAACGTGAGCACCGAAATCTCGTACGACCCGGTGAGTGCGCCCTGTATCTCGGCGATACGACCCACTGGGATGTTACCGGACGCCTGGAATCCGAGGACGGCGTACAGCGCGACCGCGATTACGAACGCGAGGAGCGACCCGTTGCGCATCGCGTTGACGTGGTCGAATAGGTCCGTGTTCGTCACGGCCGCCGCGAGGTTCGTTGTATCCGACAGCGGTGACTGCTTGTCACCCATGTACGCTCCAGAGAGGATTGCACCGGCGGTCATCGGTTCGGGGATTCCGAGTCCAGCCCCGATACCAATAAAGGAGACTCCGAGCGTCCCGGCGGCCGTCCACGACGACCCGATGGCGAACGTGACAAGTGCTGCGAGCACCGCCGTGACGGGCAGGAAAATCTTCGGTGTTAACAGTTCGAGCCCGTAGTACATCAGGCTCGGAATCGTCCCCGCGGCGACCCACGTAGCGATGAGCGTGTAGACGACGAACATGATGAGGATGACCTGAATCCCCATGTGGAGACTGTCCGTGATACCGCTGTAGAGGTCGTCCCACGTGATGCCGAGCCAGTACCGACTGAAGAGTCCAGTAAACGTAATGCCCCAAAAGAGGGGGAACTGCGGGTCAAGCCCGTACACCACGATGCCTGCTCCGAGGAACACGAGCATCCCGACAACCGGTACCAACGCCTCAAGCAGCGATGGTCGTTTTTCTGGGTCGATTTCCTCATACAGTTGCGGTTCGAATGCTAGTCCCATCGGGGTACCTCCGGAGTCTCCCGTTGAGAGTCAACCACAAGGGTGGGAGTGAGCCTGTTGTCTCCCCGTGCCATCAGAACGCTTCTGCTGCGAGAGATTGAAAGCCGATGCGCGAACACTCGTAACCAGTCCCCCGCGTCGACGTGCCGACGGCGGTGGTGTGGTTGACAATCCATACCACTCAAACAATCATGAACGTCGCATATAAATTTTTTATTCGGACACTATGCCGTGATATGTTTGGGAATCTCAAACAGATGGGTGCCGAAAGCGGACATATGAAACACGCCACTGATTCACTGTTTGATATACCAGAACTATTACACGGCCGTCGAGAAAGAGGGGTATGGACGACAATCGGCACGCAGACGCCCCCCGTCGAATCAAGTCCGTACAGACTGCGAGTGAGATATTGGACACGATACAACAGCAGTCCGAACCGACGTTCAGTGAACTGTGTGACGTGCTCGATGCATCGAAGGGGACCGTCCACACCTACCTCGCGACGCTCGAAGATGAGGGATTCATCGCGAAGTCGGATGGACACTACCGGCTCGGCTTGCGCTTCGTTACGATGGGTGAGACCGTCCGCAACGAGACGGACCTGTACCGGGCGGGCCAAGTCGAGGTCGACAAACTCGCAGAACAGACCAGCGAGTACGTCCACTTGACTGTTGCTTACCGTGGCAAGGAAGTGACGATGTACGAGAGTCGCGGTGACAACGCCGTCGCGATGGATTACCACCTCCGCATGCGCGAGGCACCTCAGTACCTCCACTGTACGTCGACTGGGAAAGCGATGCTCGCGAACTTCGACGAAGCCCGCGTCCGCGATATCATCGACGAGCAGGGTCTCGCCAAGCGGACTGAAAACACCATCACCGACCCGGACCGCCTGTTTCGCGAACTCGAACAGATTCGTGAACGGGGGTACGCTGTCAACGACGAAGAAGAGCTACGCGGCACGCGGTCGATTGGTGCTCCGGTCCGCGGCGTCGACGGCGATATCTGTGGCGCGGTCAGCGTGACGGCCCCGACAAGTCGACTCTCCGGGGAGCGCTTCCAGACGGAGATTCCAGAACTCGTGATGCAAACAGCGAATATTATCGAAGTGAATCTTGAAACGACTGTTTTCGAACAGCAGCACTAATCGAGAGCATCTGTTTGATAGTTCCAAACCCATCTGTCGGTGAATAGTCCCCTGACTGTGAAGGATTGACGATGTTATCGCAGGATTACGAGCGATACCATAATCTGGTGAGTGTTCACACGCTCCAATATTGTTTGGTATTATCGAATTGAGTCCGAACAGAGTCTGACAATCGTCTGTTCAACACAGCAATTCGAGTAGATAGATAGTTTATCAGCTAAATTTATGTATGATTGTTAAGTACGGTGTTAGTATGGATCGAGACACAGTCGAGCCGAGTGTTACGTCGCTTCCCGGTCCCAAAGCGACAGAGTGGGTTGAATATCACCAACAGACGGCCGCAACCAGTACGTACGTTTACGAATTCGTCTGGGATATCACGAAGGATGCGATTGGTCCGTTCTGTACCGACCCGGACGGCAACGTGTTGCTGGATTTCACCAGCCACGTCGCTGCGGCCCCGCTCGGGTATAACAACCCGGAACTGAAGGCGCGTCTCGATGGACTTGACCTCGTCGACCCGATGAAAATCGCCGGGCAGGATTTCTATGTGAGCACCGGCGGAACGCCGGAGACCACGTCGCTCCCCGGCCCGTCCCACCTTATGGACCTCTTGACCGACGCCACAGACCAGTACGGGCTAGATACGGTCTTCCTCTCTAACTCCGGGGCTGAAGCGGTCGAAAACGCAATCAAAGTCTGCTACGACCACTGTGAGACACCGAAGTACGGAATCACGTTCGAAGGAGCGTTCCACGGTCGGACGCTCGGCGCACTCTCGCTGAACCGGTCGAAATCCGTTCACCGACGAAAATTCCCCGAGATAAGCGGGATTCACGATGTCCCGTATTCGATGGCGGGACTCGAACAACTCCGCGCCAAACTGGACTCCAAACACGGCCACGTCCCTGCCGACCAAGTCGCGTTCCTCATCCTCGAACCGGTGCAGGGAGAAGGCGGCTACCGCGTACCGAGCGAGGAGTTCATGCGCGAACTCCAGGATATCTGTAGCGAGCACGACATTCCCGTCATCGCCGACGAAATCCAGTCGGGCGTTGGCCGTACCGGCGAGATGTGGGCATCGGACCACTACGACCTCGAACCGGACGTGATTACGAGTGCAAAGGCCCTCCGCGTCGGCGCGACGGTATCGAACGACGAGATGTTCCCCGATACGGAAGCGCGACTCTCCTCGACGTGGGGCGCAGGCGACATCCTCGCTTCGATTCAGGGCGCACTGACGCTCGAAATCATCGAAGAGCAGAACCTGATGTCGAACGCCGCCGAGAAAGGGACGTACCTCCGCACCCACCTCGACCGCCTCGCCGAGCGCACCAACTGCATCACCGATGTCCGCGGTCTCGGTCTGATGACCGCAATCGAGTTCGATACCAAAGACAACCGCGATGCCGTCGTCGATGCCGCGCTGGCCGAAGGCCTGCTGACGCTCGGCTGCGGTAAGCGGTCGCTCCGACTCCTCCCGCCGCTCGACGTCACCGAGCGCGAACTCGACCTCGCTATCGACCTTCTCGACACGGCCGTCGGAAACGTCGTCGGTGTCGCACAGTCGCGGATGAACTGAGTCCCCTCCCTCGAACGGTTTTCGGCGACGGTAGCGCATTCGGTAATCCACCGAGATGCACACTCCTGAATACAGGTACAGTTGTTCGAGTCTATAGCAGCGCACCCACGGCGAAGCCGACCCCAGTCGCAACGGTCGAGATGAGCGCCTGTCTGTTGGGTCTCCGGAATATCCCAGAGAAAAGTATCCCGAGCGAGCATCCGAATACGAACTCGTGAGGAGCGGTGCCGTCGACCGTTAGCGGTCCAGCAACGAGTGACCCTGACGGCACGATGGCTTCGATGAACACCAACCCAGTAATTCCGAGGAGAGTGAAGAACCCGTCTCGCCGTCGGTTTCGGGGTAGTTTCTCAACCATGCTTCGAAAATTGTCTCTAAACAGACATATGTACTACGAAGTAGCAGCACGCTCACGGTTACCTCCTCACAGCGGCACTCTTACGACTCTGACAAACCATCGAATATCAGAGACGACGGCTGCTGCGAGTCGACGACAACGCTCGAAAACGCCGAATGAGTTGTCAAATGGCAGAAATGCGTGCCGAAGCCCGAAGGCCCTTTTATAGGACACTCGGAAGGGCGGTATGCGAGATACGAACCGTGCGTGGTACTTCGCTGCGCGACCGGATGGCGAACCAGACGCGGACAGCTTCGAACTGCGCGAAACCGAACGTCCAGAGCCGACGAGTGGCGAACTCCTCGTGCGCGTCAACTACCTCTCGGTCGACCCGTACATGCGCGGCCGGATGCGCGATACCGAATCGTACGCTGAGCCGTGGGATGTCGGCGATATCCTGAAAGGCGGTATCGTCGGCGAGGTCGTCGAGAGCGAGAGCGACCAGTACGACACCGGCGACCTCGTTACCGGCGAAGGGACGTGGGCAGATTACAGCGTCGTGGATGCGGACGATGTCGCCCCAGTCGACCCGACGGTCGCCGACCTCCCGGCGTATCTAGGAGTTCTGGGAATGCCCGGCCGAACGGCGTACTTCGGCCTGCTCGACGTCGGTGAGCCAAAGCCCGGTGACACGGTCGTCGTCTCCGGTGCGGCGGGTGCTGTCGGCTCGGTCGTCGGCCAGATTGCGAAACTGAACGGCTGTCGTGTCGTCGGGTTCGCCGGGTCGGACGAAAAGACCGAATGGCTCACCGAGGACCTCGGTTTCGACGCCGCGATCAACTACAAAACGACCGACGACTACCGCACTGCACTGGACGAGGTTGCACCTGGCGGTGTCGACGTGTACTTCGATAACGTCGGTGGCCCGATTACGGACGCCGTCTTCACGAAACTGAACGTCGACGCCCGCGTTGCAGTGTGCGGACAAATCGCCCACTACAACGACGAAGACGTGCCGATGGGGCCGCGGAAGCTCCCCATGCTCATCGCTCCGCGCGCCAAGGTTCAGGGACTACTCGTCGGCGATTATGCGACACGATTCGGTGAGGCAAGCGAGCGCCTCGCGACGTGGGTTGCGACCGGTGATCTCTCCCACCGCGAGACCGTCGTCGACGGACTGGAGAACGCACCGGATGCGTTCCTTGGTCTCTTCTCCGGTGATAATATTGGAAAACAGGTGGTGCAGGTGTCCACCCCCTCGTCGTAAGAACACCTCGCATACCTCGATTGACAGAGGGGACGGCGGCCCATCCCCCGGACGTTACTTCTGTTTTGTGCACTCTCGACCGGCGCTTAGCCGAGCAGACCGAGCGAGTCGATTTCGTCGGTGACGACGTTAATCGCCTCGCGCGCGTGTTCGACCTGTTTGGCTCCCGTGATGACGATTTTACCGGAGCCGAACATCAGGACAACCACACTCGGTTCGTCGATTCGGTAGACGAGACCGGGGAACTGTTCGGGTTCGTATTCGACGTCTTCGAGACCAAGTCCGATAGCAAGCGCGTTCAGGTTGAGTGTCGTTCCGAGGTCGGCACTCGAGACGATGTTCTGAATCGTGGCTTCTTCGCGGTCCTCAGTTGGGATACCGAGTTTACTCAGTTCCCCGAAGACTTGTTCGAGCGCTCGGTCGACATCGTCGACGCTGCTCGCGCCAGTACACACAATCTTACCCGAGCGGAAGATGAGACTCGCTGCTTTCGGCTCTTGCGTGCGGTAAACGAGTCCGGGGAAGTTGTCCGGGTCGTAGTCCGCGCCGACGAGGTCCATCGAAAGCGATTCCAGGTCTAACTCCTGACCAACGGCCGTGGAGGCGACGACGTTCTGAATCTCAAGAGACTCGAGACGAGCTTCGTGCGACATCATAGTTGTGTTTTATATACTACTACTTAAAGAATCCCCGAGCGAACGCAGTCCTTCTCCAATCAATGATTATAAATTGTTATATTTGCCCGAATTACCCCTCCGACACCACATGGCCTTCTCATCAGATATCAACCCTGATACTCGGAGCCGAGTGATTATTAGCGATGATAAATGAACTCAGATAATGAACAGCGATGACCGAATTCGACAACAATTGTCATCGGTCCGAGCGGCCCTCGAAACAGCACTCGTCACGAATGGCACGGAGCAAACAGATGCTTCGGAACGGGTCGAGGATGACGACCCACCGTCACCTTCGTCGAGCAACGGGCAGACAGTTCTCACAGGCGAGACTGAAGTAGATCCGCACGAACGCGAACGCGACGATGCAGTTGCGTCGAGGGAGCAACTCGAAGCACTCTCTGACGCAGTCGCACAGTGTATCGACGGTGACCTGACCGTTCGCGTCGATGTCCCGGACGACCCGACGCTCGAACGCCATGCGCGGTTGCTCAACGAACTGTTCGAGGGCATGCAAGCATCGATACGCAACGTCGATGCGTTCGCAGAACAGGTCGCTGCCTCGACTGCGGTCGTCGCGGATTCGGTCGAAGAGAGTCGGAGCGAAAGTCGGACAGTCGCCGAATCGGTCGACGATATCGCAACTGGTGCGCGCCAGCAGAGTCAGAGCGTCGACGAAGTCGCAGACGAGATGCGGAACCTGTCGGCGACGATTGAAGAGGTCGCCGCGTCGGCGGACGAAATCAGACACTCCACCGACGAGGCAGTCACGCGGGGTGAACAGGGGAAGCAAGCGGCCGAGGAGGCAATCGAAGAACTGGACGCAATCGGCGAACAGACCAACGCGACGGTCGAACAAGTCGAGACGCTCAACGACCACATTGGGGAGATTACGGGTATCGCCTCGAAAATCTCCGATATTGCCGAACAGACGAACATCCTCGCGCTGAACGCTTCAATCGAGGCAGCACGCGCCGGTGAAGCAGGAGAGGGATTCGCAGTCGTCGCGAACGAGGTGAAGTCGCTCGCCGAGGAGACACAGTCCGCAACCGAAGACATCGAGACGACGATTGACGCGGTCCAATCACAGTCGGTCGAGACGGTCGACGAAATCACGGACACCAAACGTCGCATCGAAGACGGCAGCGAGACCATTCAAGATGCGTTGCTCGCGCTCGATAGCGTCGTCGAAGACATCCACGAAACCAACAGTAGCGTCCACGAGATTAGTGATGCGACGGACTCGCAGGCGGCCACGTCGCAGGAGGTTGTGACCCAGGCCGACAACGTCGGTGCAATCAGTGAAGAGACCGCCTCTCAGGCGACCGAGGTTGCTGGCTCGGCCCGGCGACAGACCGTCTCGCTCTCCGAAGCGGTAAGCAAGATACACAGCCTCACGGAGCAAGCCGATGCGCTCCAAGAGACAATCGACGACTACCAGTTACGTTCGGAGCGGACGACGGAAAGCGGCCAGACGGTCGTCCAGTTCTGGCATGCGATGTCCGGGTCGAAGGCGATGTTACTGGATTCGTTGGTGTCGGAGTTCAACGCCGAGCACGACGATATCCGCGTCGAAGCGGCGGCAAAAGGAAACTATCGCGGTACGTTCGATGCGACCCTTGCTGCCGCACGCTCGGGGATGCCGCCGACGATTGCACAACTCTACGAAATCGGAACGCAGCGCGCACTGGACAGCGGGGAGTTCACGCCCGTCGAATCGGTTCTCCCCGGAACCGCATCGGCAAACGCTCTCGTCCCCGAAATAGCGAACTACTACCGCCACGATGGCACGCTCTGGTCGATGCCGTTCAACGCGTCGAACCCTGTCTTATACTACAATGCGGATGCGTTCCGCCGTGCCGGACTCGACCCGGATTCGCCGCCCGAGACGTTCGACGACGTGACGAATGCTGCGGCGACGTTGACGACGAACGGAACCACTCAGTACGGAGCCACGTGGGCGAACTACAGTTGGTTTATCGAACAGTGGTTTGCAGCGGCGGGCGAGTGTCTCTTCGACGCCGAAAACGGACGACACGGGGCTTCAAAACACGCAAATTTCGATGGAGAGGCTGCGGCGACCATCTTCGGGTGGTGGCGCGACCTCGAACAGAACGGGCTTCTCTACGACCCCGGCGTCGAGGCGCGTGGCGATGCGCGGGATGCATTCCTCAACGGGGAGGCGGCGATGCTCATCGACTCCAGTTCGAGTACCATGTCGGTCATCGAAGGAGCGGACGCAAACGGATTCACCGCCAAGGTCGGAAAGCTCCCGGCACCCGGGTCGCGCTCGGGAGTCGTCGTCGGCGGAGCCTCGCTTTGGGTCGCCGACGACGTGCCGGACCAACAGCAGGCCGCCGCAGGCGAGTTCCTTGCGTGGTTGACACAGCCCGAGCAGCAGGCCCGGTGGCACCGTCAGACGGGCTATTTCCCGGTTCACCAGCAGACGAAACAGCTTCTCGACCGGGACGGCTGGTTCGACGAACAACCCGAGTTTGCGGTCGCATTCGAACAGTTGGCCGAGAGCGAGGACACACCGGCGACGCGCGGTGCTCGCGTCGGTCCGTTTACGACCGTCCGGACAATCATCTCCGAGGGACTCTCTGAACTCTTCGATGGACGCGACCTCGACCGCGTGCTTCGGCAGATGAACGACCAGGTTTCCACTCGCCTCTCAGAGTACGATTCGTCGAACGGGCGCTAACTCGAGATTCTTCGTTCGTTGGCGTCTCATAGTTCTTCGTTCGTTGGCGTCTCATAGTTCTTCGTTCGTTGGCGTCTCATAGTTCTTCGTTCGTTGGCGTCTCATAGTTCTTCGTTCGTTGGCGTCTCATAGTTCTTCGTTCGTTGGCGTCTCATAGGGAGTATCGTAGTTGACCGAACGTTTCGCATTCTGGGAGCCGACACCGTGTTTCGATTCCCAAGCGGGAAATCCTTGCATTGCGACGATACACCCTTTCAATCGTCTACTGAGACGCAGTCGTGCGGTTGCTTTGCTGGCGTCTGCGTGTGGTTCCACTCCCCGTAGTGAACTAACTCGTCTCCGTCAATCCGCTCTCGCCACCCCTGTTTTTGAAGCACCGGTTCGTCGGGGAATCCGTCCTCGGGATAGCCAACACAGAGGTAGGCGATTGGTTGGATGTGGTGCGGAATATTCAGCACGTCACGGACTTCGTGGGGATAGAGAAACGAAACCCAGCCGACACCGATACCCTCGGCACGAGCGGCTAACCAGAGGTTCTGGACCGCGAGACACGTCGAATAGCGGTCCATCTCCTGCATCGTATTGCGGCCGAGGACGTGGGGGGCATCGCGAGTCGGGTCGCAGGTTACACAGATGTTCACCGGCGCATCGGTAATACCCTCTAATTTCAGCTCACCGAAGTCGGACTTTCGCGGTTCTTGATAGCCCTCACGCGCGGCAGCAATCGCCCGCTCAGCAATTCCTGCAATCTCGCGTTTCGTGTCGTCGTCTTCGATGACCACGAAGTCCCACGGTTGCGAAAACCCAACGCTGGGGGCGTGATGTGCAGCATCGAGTATACGCGCGAGCGCTATTTCGGGAATCGCCTCCCCGCTAAAACGTCTGATATCCCGGCGCGTATAGATGGATTTGTAGACGGCCTCCCGCTCGTCCGGTCCGAAAGCAACCATATTTGTGGTAGTCCAGCGATAGTTTCATATCTATTTTGATGGGACTACTGCGGGCGAAAGTAGCCACGGAATCACTACTGTGGCCAAAAATTGTTGGGACGGTGTTCAGTCCTGGTCGAGGTCGAGGTCGCCGCCCTCGAACTCGAATTTGTCGCCGTCGTGGTCGATGTCGAAGTCGTCGTTCTCGAACTCGACGCGTCCGTCACGGATTTCGATGTCCACGCCGCCACCAGAACGAACCTCGATGTCGACGCGACCGTCATCGCTGTCGAACTCCAGGTCGTCGCTGTCGACCTCGACGCGGTCACCACGGCGTTCGACTTCGAGGTCGTCTAGTTCAACGTCGAAATCCACGCCGTCGTCATCGGCGTCGATGTCAAGGCCACTGCCGCTGGCGAGGTCGAACTCGAAGTCTTGGTCGTCGCTGTCGACTTCGATACGGCCGTCGTCGAACTCGACGTCGAAGTCGTCGCTTTCGAGGTCGAGTTCGTCGCCGTCGTACTCGAATTCGAAGTCATTGGTCTCGACTTCTATGTCGCCGTCGGCGTCGATTTCGATGTCGAATTCGTCAGTCTGGATCTCGATACGGTTGTCGTTGAACTCGATGTCGAAGTCATCGCCTTCTATCTCGACGTTGTCGCCGTCGCTCTCGATTTCGAGGTCGCCACCGTGGGATTCAACGTCGTATTCGCCGTTTCTGCGTTCGATATCGAAGTCGTCACTGTCGACTTCGAGGTCGTCGCCGTCGTATTCGACGTCGAGCCCGAGGCTGCTGCCGCTGCGGCCCTCGACTTCAATCGAGTTGTCGTCGATATCAATGTCGACGTCATCACTATCGATTTCGACCCGGTCACCGTCGAGTTCGATTTCGATATCGTCACCTTCGATGTCGATGCGGCCGTCGCTTCTAAATTCGATATCGAAGTCGTTTCCCTCGACCTCAACACGGTCATTTCCGATTTCGACGTCGAAGTCGGACCGGTGACTCGCTGCGGCTGGCGCAGCTATCATCGACAGAACCATGCTAAGAATTAGCAAGGTGGAGAGAGGTTTGGTTAATCGCTTAGGTATCATTGTTTTTCACCTCTGCTCACGGGAAGCCGAAACAGTTTCAGAACAATAATGTACTGCAACTGATAGCAGCTCAAATTATTGATTCGCCACAGTTGGGGCTACAAACACTGTGAACAGCGTATACTAGTAAGCATTCTTAGAAGATATACTCTCGCTAACCAATGGGTGAGGGAGAAGAAGGTCGGTAACCAGCTATACTTTCGATAACTAATGGGTAAGACAGGTACCCAGTACGGTAATTCCCGAATTAGCGTTGAGGTATTCCCGAATTAGCGTTGAGGTATTCCCGAATTAGCGTTGAGGTAGTCCTCGCGGACGCGTATTCGTAATTGGTTACGTCCATCGTCGTTTGAATAATAAGCTGGTCTTGATGTCAGAAGGCCAACGTCAATACCGCTACTCAATGTATCCCATCTTGCGGAGATTCTCGAACACGTCCGAGTCGATTTCACCGCTGTCCTCGATGATTTCGAGTTCGTCTTGGTGCTGGACTCTGAGGGCCGACAGGAACTGAAGCGCCGTCCTAATTTTAAAGTGAATCTCCGAATCGTCCGCCTCCGCAAGGACCCCCTCTAGTAATGTTTCTATATTGTCAACAGTTGCACCTTTCATATTCGATATACCGTTACTATGTACATTAAGACTGTCGTACATCTCGATATAGTCGTTTGTCCTACTATGGCATTATTGTATGAAAATATACAATTAGTGCGGGGGTCGAGTATTCCTGACGGCCTAGTTGTTTCCGTTGATGATGTCCGAGACTCGTTGGCGGTCGAAGAGCCGTTCTGACTCGGGGATTTCCGCTGCGGACCCCGGCCATTCGCCGAACGTGTCGGGGTAGACCATCTTGGCGAGCGCCTCGGTTGCGAAGAGGTCGACGATAGGACCCATGAACTGCCCGGCGGTTCGGACGAGATTTTTCTCTTGAACGGCGGTCAGGTTCTTCGCGTTCTGGTTGTTCTCGAACGGTTCGACGATGGTGTTCACGAATTCCTCGTGCGTCAACGAAGTGAGACCACCGACTGCGCCGATGTAGTCCGGGTCGACGTCGAGCAGTTCTTCGTAGCCGATGGGACCGTCCGGAACGCGCCCCGCAAACGCGTCTCGCATCCCGAGGCGACGGTAGGTGAGCGTGTTGTTCTGGAGTGGATGGAGCGGTGCGATGCGGAACTTCCCGGAATCGGGGTTGACGCCGCGCCAGATTGCAGCGACAGTCGGCCGTTCGTCTTCGGGCGGAAGCTCCGATGTAATCTCAGACATGAAGTCGTCGTGAAGCGACTGCCACGCCTCGAAGCGGTCCTGTCGCTGGAAGATTTTTGCCCCCTTCTCGAATGCACCGTATAGGTCGTAGTACGGCTCGTTTTCGGTCACCGATGTGGAGGCGAACCGAATCGACGAGCCGAGGAACGGACCGACACTGGTGGAAATCTCGTCGAGGTCGGACTCGTCCCAGTTGGCATAGAACTTCAGCATCCGACGGTCGATGAGGTGGACATCGCAGTCCGCCGCGTAGAAGTTCTCCTTGTCGAACCCCGATTCGGAACCCTCTGCGAGCTTTGTAATCTCGCTCTCGTCGAAGGAGACTCCAGGGAGCAGCTCGTAGAATTTCAACGGTGCGCGCTTGAGACTCGCCGTCGCCGAGGGCTGTATCCCGAGTGCCATCCCGATATCCATCCAGACGCTGGGGATAGTTGCGTACGTTTCGGGGACCTCTTCGAAGGTGTACGACGGGTTCGGCTCGACCGTCACGGTGTACGGTTCGATACCTTCTTCCGTCTCAGAAGCGGTCGTATTCGTCGGTGTCTCCGTCTCCGTAGACTCGTTCGTGCTTGTTGTCGTCTCCGAGTTGGAGTTACTTCCCAGACAGCCAGCGAGACCAACGGCAATCAGACCTGCGCTACGAGAGAGTAGTTGACGCCTATTCGGCATGTGGTTTAGGCTGTCCTAAAACGTATTAGTGATTCCTGGCTTACGTTGAAACACACCGTGTTACGTGTATCACGGTGTGTTTCTATCACTACAATGTCATTTCCCTACAATCTCCTCACTGCAATCTCCTATAGAACTGTATCCTCTGGCCGGTCGTGTTTTCGATTCGGATGTTTAGGTCTCGCTGTTACTCGCACGCTGCTTGAGCGGGGTTGCTATCGCTTGGTACTCCTCGAGTACTTTCTGTGCCCACTCGACCACTTCAGGGTGCGTAGACCGTATGATGTCAAAGCCGCTTTGCTGTTCGCGGTCGACGGTCAGGAACACCGTCTCCTCGTCGATGAGGTCAATACTGCAAGGGACGCGATTCTCGACACAGTAGTAGACTACAGACTCGGTGGCGCCCTCGATCTCCTGCCACCGGTTCACTAAGTCCGAATCGGTGAGCATGGTTTCGGTAACATCGGCATCGAAGACGACGGTCGTCTCCGGCTCGTTTCCCGCCCGGACCGCCTCTTCGTAGGTGTACATTGGAAGGGTGATAAACGTCCCAAGGAAGGAGTCACAGGAAGATGCATTCTGAACGGCGTTCGCAACGACACGAGCCGCAGACAGCGGGTCCGCGCTCTCACCAGCCACCAGTTCACTGTCGGCGAGACACCGAAGGTCGAAGTCGAACCACTCCGTCGGCAGTCGCTCGACGATGTTGGGGTATTCGCTTCCGACCGACACAGTCCCGAGTAGTCGGCTGAAATCCGTGTACACAAGTTCCCCGAAGTTGGTGAGCGTGTACACGTTCTCCGACGTGTTTCGTGTAATCCATCCGCGGTCCGTTAAGTCACCGAGGATTCGACTAAGCGTTACTCGTGAAACGTTCATCCGCTCCTTCAGTTTATCGCGGGTACAAGGCCCCTGGTCAAGCAGTTCGAGAACGTGGACGCGGTGTTCCGAGCGAGTAAGGAATGCGACCGATTCAATCGCACTGTGCGACGGGCCTCCGTCGTTCCAGCCTCCCACCCGGTGCTCCGAATTTACTATCGGCATCTGAATGAAAGCGTATTATTTAGGGCAGCCTAAATTAGTTTCTACACGCGAATTGCTCCGACACCGCTGGCGCTGTTTAGGCTCGATTGCTCACATATTACAGGCCAAAACGGGACCAAAGTCGGAGCCACGATAGTTCCTGTCAGTGTCTCTACTCCGTCTCTACTGCGATCAAAAATCACTGGGACGGTGCTCAGTCTTGGTCGAGGTCGAGGTCGCCGCCCTCGAACTCGAATTCGTCGCCGTCGTGGTCGATGTCGAAGTCGTCGTTCTCGAACTCGACGCGTCCGTCACGGATTTCGATGTCCACGCCGCCGCCAGAACGAACCTCGATGTCGACTTCACCATCATCGCTGTCGAACTCTAGGTCGTCGCTGTCGACCTCGGCGCGGTCGCCGTCGCGTTCGACTTCGAGGTCGTCTAGCTCCACGTCGAAGTCGACATCGTCATCGTCGGCATCGATATCGAGGCCACCGAAGCCATTGTTCGAGTCGAGGTCGAACTCGAAGTCTCTGTCGTCGCCGTCAACTTCGATGCGACCGTCATCGAACTCGACGTCGAAGTCGTCGCTTTCGAGGTCGAGTTCGTCGCCGTCGTACTCGAAGTCGAACTCATCGGTTTCGACCTCGACGTCGCCGTCAGCGTCGATCTCGACGTCGAAGTCGTCACCCTCTATCTCGATACGGTCGTCGTCGAACTCGACATCGAAGTCGTCGCTCTCGATTTCGATGGTGTCGCCATCGCTCTCGACCTCGAGGTCTTCGTCGTTGGTTTCGATGTCGTGTTCGCCGTTTCTACGTTCGATGTCGAAATCGTCACTTTCGACCTCGAGGTCCTCGCCGTCGTACTCGACGTCGAGCCCGAGGCTGCCACCGCTACGGCCTTCGACCTCGATCGAGTTGTCGTCGATATCAACGTCAACGTCATCGCTATCGATTTCGACGCGGTCACCGTCGAGTTCGATATCGAGATCGTCATCTTCGCCTTCGATGTCGATCCGACCGTCGTCTCTAAATTCGATGTCGAAGTCGTCGCCTTGAAGCTCGACACGGTTGTCTCCAATCTCGACATCGAAGTCGGACCGGTGACTCGCTGCGGCTGGCGCAGCTATCACCGACAGCACCATACTGAGCACTAGTAGAGTGGAGAGAGGTTTGAGTAGGTATTTAGTTATCATTGTGTTCACCTCTGCTCACGGGAAGCCGATAGCTTCAGAATCAAATCATGCTGCAATTGACAATTGCTCAATTCATTGATTCGTGGCTTACAGACACTGTGAACAGCATATACTAGTACGTATTATCAATCGATATATTCTCGCTAACCACTAGGTGATGAAGAGGAAGGTTGGTAACCAGCTATACTCTCGATAACTAATGGGTGACGAAGGTACCCATATGGTTACTGGTCAGTAACGCACCGGCTAGTTTTGCGTGGTGAGCGTGACCACCGCTGAGATTGGCTTGCAACCTTTCCGGAAAAGACTCTCTGTGTGGTGTCGACATCTTGAACCTCACCGCTCTGTTACCCCACCGCAATGGACGCATCCGCCGGTACCTTGAACACAGCGAGCGTCGTTCTCGTTGGGAAGACCAGTTGGGTCGCTCCGGTTGCAGTGGCCCTGCAAACGAGTACCGAGGCGACCGTACGGATGGAACCGACCGCCGAGGATGCGCTCGAAGCAGTCCGGTCGCAGGCCATCGACTGCGTTATCACGGAGTACGAACTGGATGAATCGACGGGGCTCGAACTGCTCGCGCGGGTTCGTGAGTACGCTCCCACGCTTCCCGTCGTGTTGTGTACTGCCGGGGGAAGTGAATCACTCGCCAGTGACGCGATTGCCGCCGGGGTCGACGACTATATCGCACTCTCGTCGTCGGATACGGTCGATCCGGAGCACGTTCTCTCGCGGGCCGAACGCTGTCTTCGTGATACCCGGCGAACTGGGACCCGCCGCGAGCGAGCACGACAGTTTGATGCCATCTTTCACGACTCGCGAACCGCGACGTGGGTGCTCGACGCCGACGGCAACCTCGCTCGCGTGAACCGGACCGCACAGGAGATGGTCGACCGTGGCGTTGAGGAAGTCGTCGGGCGGCCGTTCTGGGAACTCCCGTGGTGGACCGACTCCGCTGGTACGCGGGAAGACGTGAAACAAATCATCGACCCCGCGCTAAACGGCACGTTCGGGAACGCGGTCGTCACCCGCCCCGACGCGGATTCGGTGCAGGTCATCGAACTCTCCGCACGGCCGGTTCACTCCGAGCGCGGTGAACTCGTTTCGGTCGTTGTCGAGGGAGTCGATATCACCGACCGAGTCGACCTCGAACGGGACCTTCGACAGTCCGAAGAACTCCACCGCGTCACGCTCAACAACATGACCGACACCGTCCTCATGACCGACGAGGCAGGTGAGTACACCTACGTCTGCCCGAACGTTCACTTTATCTTCGGCTACTCAGCCGACGAAATTCGCGAGTTGGGCGGTATCGACGAACTACTCGGCGAAGACCTGTTCGACCGCGACGAACTCGCGTCCGAGGGCGTGCTCAAGAACATCGAATGCACCGCGACTGACAAACTCGGCCGGGAACACACGCTGTTGGTGAACGTCCGTGAAGTCTCGATTCAGGACGGGACGCTCCTGTATAGCTGTCGTGACATCACCAAACGAAAGCAACGCGAAGAAGCGCTGGCGACTCTTCAGGAGACGGCGCGCGATTTCCTCTATGCGGAGACGAAACACGAAATCGCCCAGCACGTCGTCGACGACACCGCCGGGGTACTCGACGTGGACGCGAGCGCCGTCTACCTGTTCGATGCGAAGGCGAACGACCTCCGGCCAGTGGCCAGTTCGCCCGAGATAGAGCGAGTGAACGGACCGCTCTCGGTCGTCCACGCGGACACTGAAACACTTCCCAGTCACAGTTTCGTCGAAGACGAGGCGTTGTTTTTCGATGACGTACACGACGCCCAGAAACTCGAAAATAGAGCGACTGACCTCCGAAGCGCGGCGTACGTTCCGCTCGGCGAACACGGCGTGTTCGTCGTCGGGTCGCCCGATGTAGCGGTCTTCGACGACGTCGCCCGCGAACTCGTCGACCTGTTGGCCGCTACCGCCGAGGCGGCACTCGACAGGGTCGCTCGTGAGAGCACGCTGCGCGAGCAGGACCGAGAACTGCAACGTCGAAACGACCAGTTGACGGCGCTAAACCGAATCAACGAGACCATTCGCGAAATCGACCAGGCACTGGTGCAGGCGGAGACGCGCGAAGAAATCGAACACACGGTCTGCGAACTCCTGACCGCCGACGACAGGTTCGACTTCGCGTGGATTGGCACTGCCGATTCGGCGACTGGTACGCTCGAACCCCGCGCGTGGTCCGGTGCCGAACAGGGCTATCTAGATAGTGTGATGATTCAGCAAGCGCAGTCCGGCAGCGAGCCATCGGTCCGAACGGCGGCAACACAGCAGATGGTGATGGTCACCAACGTCGCCAGCAAACTCAGACAGGAAGAGTGGCGAAAGCACGCGCTCTCGCGTGACTTCCTGTCGGTACTAAGCATCCCGCTCGTGTACAACGAATTCTCCTACGGCGTGCTGACAGTCTACGCAGACAGCCAGCACGCGTTCGACGAAACCGCCCAGGCGGTCTTGGGCGAACTCGGTGAGACGATCGCCTCAGCCACGAGTGCACTCGAACGGAAAAACGCACTCCTCACAACGTCTTTGACCCGCCTGGAGTTCGGAATCGACGACTCGACGTTCGTTCTCTCCAGACTCGCGGCACAGGCTGACTGTTCGGTCTCGTATCAGGGGGGTGTCCAACAGACTGCGGACGGGACATTCGTGTTCGTCACCGTTGACGGCACGTCCGTCAAGGCGGTCGAACGGGCAGCCGCAGACATTCTCGCTGTTGACGATGTCCAGCGAATCTCCGCCGACGGCACCGGTGGGGTACTGAGACTCCGCCTCTCGCAGCCGTTCTTGGCGCTCGAACTCGCAGACCACGGCGCGGTGCTCCGGAGCGCAACCGCCGACACAACGCGCACGACAGTCGTCATTGACGTTCCCGAGAGCGTCGACTTACACCACGTCACCGACTTAGTCAAACGAGCATTCGCGGTCGCCGAACTCCGTTCGAAGCGAACGTTTGACCAGTCGAAGGCGCAGACGGCCGGGCCGAAGTTCTTCGAACGATTGACCGAGCGCCAACTCGAAGTGCTCCAGACAGCGTACTACAGCGGCTTCTTCGAATCCCCGCGAGAGAACACCGGCGAGGACGTCGCCGACATGCTCGACATCTCGCCGCCAGCGTTCTATCAACATGTACGCACAGTGCAACGAAAGCTGTTCTCGACGCTGTTCGAAGACGCCAGTATCCCGGCATCCACTGACTCTTTATAAAAGAGTTGAATAACTAGGTAGAACTTCTGCAACTACTTCGTTATTCAACGTGTAAATACTCCCTTATACAATTGATATCTGTTTGCAGAGCGCGGTCGGCACGAGTTCGGCGCGCTCAGATATCTATGAGAGATGTTCCAGCGAACCCCGATAGCGAACGGCCGTACGAGTGCTTCCAGTGCGGGACGATTATCGTCGCAGAATCGAACCCCGGAACCTGCCCCGACTGTAGCGGTCGACTCCGGAACCGAGGAACGCCACTCGAGTAATGCAGACATCTGAACCTGAAGGGTCGTCCCCTAACACCGCGGAGGCAGCGTCTCAGTCCTCGGAGCCGAAGCCAGCGTCGGAGTCGGCGCTCGAAACGGCACGGCGACAGCTCTACCGCGCCGCCGACCACCTCGATATCGACCCAAACGTGGTCGAGCGTCTCAAACACCCGGAAGCAGTCCACGAGGTGACCGTCCCAATCGAGCGCGACGACGGGTCTGTTTCGGTCTACACCGGCTACCGAGCCCAGCACGACAGCGTCCGCGGTCCCTACAAAGGTGGCCTCCGCTATCACCCGGGTGTGACCCGCGATGAGTGCGTCGGGCTTTCGATGTGGATGACGTGGAAGTGCGCCGTGATGGACCTCCCCTTCGGCGGCGCGAAAGGCGGTATCGCGGTCAACCCGAAGGACCTGACCCTCGACGAGAAAGAACGGCTCACTCGACGGTTCACACAAGAGATTCGAACCATCATCGGGCCGATGAAGGATATCCCGGCACCGGATATGGGGACCGACCCGCAGACGATGGCGTGGGTGATGGACGCCTATTCGATGCAGGAAGGCGAGACGGTCCCCGGCGTCGTGACGGGCAAACCGCCGATTGTCGGTGGGAGCGAAGGCCGTGATACCGCACCCGGTCGCTCGGTTGCCATCATCGCCCGCGAAGCCATCGACTACCTCAGTTGGGATATCGAAGACACCACGGTCGCCGTGCAGGGCTTCGGTTCCGTCGGTGCCCCCGCTGCACGTCTGCTCGATGATTACGGCGCGAATGTCGTCGCCGTCTCCGACGTGAACGGCGCAATCTACGACCCCGACGGACTGGACACGCACGCAATTCCGACTCACGAAGAAGAACCCGAAGCCGTGATGACGCACGACGCGCCGGAGACGTTTTCGAACGAGGAACTCCTCGAACTCGACGTCGACGTGCTCATCCCGGCGGCGGTCGGCAACGTCTTGACCGCCGAGAACGCCGACGACGTACAGGCGAACCTCATCGTCGAGGGTGCTAACGGGCCGACGACGAGTGCGGCCGACGCCAACTTCGCCGAGCGTGGGGTTCCGGTCATCCCGGATATTCTCGCCAACGCTGGCGGCGTCACCGTGAGCTACTTCGAGTGGTTGCAGGACATCAACCGGCGGACGTGGTCCCTCGAACGCGTCCACGACGAACTCGAAACGGAGATGCTGAACGCGTGGTCGGTCGTCCGCGACGAATACGAGTCGCGCGACGTCCCGTGGCGCGATGCGGCGTACATCGTTGCACTGTCGCGGATTGCGGCAGCACACGACGCGCGCGGGCTCTGGCCCTGATTCGTCGGCCTCCGTAGTTCTGCACTCGTCGACCACGTTGCGGAGGTTGTCGCCGAATATGTTCGGGACAACACCCTCAATGGAGGGTCGAGAACCGGGAGATGCATGTCCGATACGACACTCGACGTTCGCGAGTTACCTCCCGCAGAGCGCCATCCGAAGATTCACAGCGCGTTTGACGACCTCGAAAGCGGCGAGGCGCTCACGATTCTGAACGACCACGACCCGAAGCCGCTGTTCTACGAAATGCAGGCCGAGGTCGATGCATTCGATGCCGACAACTACGCCGTCGAGCAGCGCGGCCCGGCAGAATTCGCTGCGACGTTCCCGAAAAAATAGTCGCAGTCGTCGGCCCGAGCGCCGCGAGACAGTCCGTCGGCGCACACTCTTCACCGTACTCCTTCGACGTATATCGTGCACACCGTGAGTGGCGAATATGTTCGGAGGCACCTGTACAGTCCAGCGGTTCGTCCACTAGTGTATGAACAATCTCCTCGCGAAAGTCGAAGCGTCCCGGCAACCGCCGATGACAGTCCCGCTTCGCCACTTTCTCGTCGCCCTCGGTCTCCTCCTGTTTGGGGTGGCCATCGGACTCGGCATCGTCTTGGATGTCATCTCCGGTGGCAGCACGCTCGCGCATGTTCATCTCCTGCTTACGGGGTGGGTTTGTGTGACCATCATGGGCGCGATGACGCAGTTCGTTCCGGTCTGGTCCGGCGTCGAACTTTACTCTCAGCGACTTTCGACCGTTCAGTTGTGGTTGGTGACCGGTGGTTTGGTCGGGTTCGCCGTGAGTCTCCTTCTGGGTGAGTTCGCATGGACGCCCGTGTTCGGTGCCGCGATGCTCCTCGGCTTCTGGGTCTTCGCGTACAATATCGGCCGAACGCTTCGGCGGTGCAGTGAGTACGACGTGACGGAGCGACATTTCGCTCTCGCACTCGGATTTTTCTTGCTCGTCACGACGTTTGGGTTCCTTCTCGCGCTCGGGTTCGTCTATCCCGTCTTTGCGACACTTGGCGTGACGCGAGGGGCCGTCATCGAGTCACATGCGACGCTTGCTGTGTTTGGTGCGGTCGTGACGACAATCGTCGGCGCGCTCTACCAACTCGGTCCCATGTTCACGCAGACGGAACTCGGTCGTATCGATAGTTGGCTCCAGCGGGTCGAGGAAGTCGGATACCCCGTCGGTGTCCTGCTCCTCGCAACCGGACGACTCGTCGAGTTCGCGTCGCTCGCTCGGGTCGGCGGGCTTTTCGTCACACTCTCACTGCTCGGCTTTAGCGTCGTGTTCGGGCGGCGACTCTACGAGTCGTCGGTCGGCTGGAACCCGATGCTCGCTCGGTATGCAGTCGCCGCACCGGCACTCGCAGTCTGGGGACTGCTCACGCTTCCGTCGTGGCTCGCGAACCCGCTCGCCCGCGACACGTTATTCGGCGCGCCAGCCACAGTCCACCTCTTTGCCGTCGGCTTCGTCGGCTTCGTCATCTTCGGCACCTTGTACCACGTCGTCCCGTTCATCGTCTGGGTTCACCGCTACAGCGACCGACTCGGATACGAGTCGGTCCCGATGGTCGACGACCTGTACAGCACTCGCCTCGCCACGCTCGATTTCGGACTCCTCGTCGGGGGGAGCGTCGTACTCGTCGCGGCCGATTTATTCGCGCTTCCGACCGTGGCGACCGGACTGGGAAGCGCCTTCATTCTCGTCGGCGTCGCGTTGTTCATCACCAACGTGTTGTCGGTCATCCGAACGCACAGCCCTCACTCGTTGTTCGGCGTTCTGGTTACGACCCTGTTCGAAGACGCCGAACCGGGGCACGATTCGACTGACTCGGTCGACACGAGGTGACAATTTCCCTGCCCGGCAGTTCCGAACCGGTTCGGCTGAACACTTACCCGCTCGCTGGACTACAACCCACTCATGGCTGAACATACCTCCCTCGACGAACTTCCAGAAGAGACGCACGCAGAGGTCTTCGAAGCACACAGGCCCCGAACGGTCAGGCTCACCCTCGAACAAGGTGAGAAAATCCCTGCACATACCCACCCGGGGATGGATATCGTCCTCCACCTCGTCTCGGGCCACCTCGAACTGTCTCTTGACGACGAGACAGTCGACGTACATCCGGGGGAACTCGTTCAATTCAGCGGCGAACGCGATATCTCGCCCCGCGCAGTCGACGACAGTACGGCGGTTCTCGTGTTCGCGCCAGCCCCCACCTCTGAATAACCGCCTTTTGGTGTGGGAACCAGTCCCCGAAACATCCCGACCTCAGTGTTAGAACGGCGATTGGAGGTTGCTCTCTCCGAATCCGTCAACGTCGAGTTCACCCTCGTTCAGTCCCTCCATCGCGTCCTCGTCCGTAGCGGACAGTCTGTCTTCGTCTGCCGACCCTGAACCGACCGACTCCGAGTCACCGACTGTCGTCTCTAATTCCTTGAGTTGCTCGTTGATTACCTCGCTTTGGTGGTGCATCTGCGAGACGCGAACGCGGACGAGGTCGTAGTCGTGGCGCTCCGAGAGTCCGTTCCACGCTCGAAAAGACCCGACGATGAGTGTAGTCGTCTGCGGGCAAAACGGCGTCGTCGGCGTGAATTCGGCTCGCAGCACCGAGGGGTCGTCGCGCTCTTCCGCGTAGCGGTAGCCCGCACCCTCGTGCCGCGTATCGAGATTCAATCGGGCGAGGTTGTAGTTGAAGGTCATATCGTACACCGTCCGCTCGTCGAACAGGTCGCGGGTAATCTCGTGGAACGCGACGTGCTCGTCGCCGGTGAGGACGCGGTGTCCGTCGAGGAACTCGTCCGGTTCGGGGATGTGCTCGGGGACGAACTCGTCGTACTCGTCGAAGAGTTCGTCGTCGCTTCCGCCGCCGAACGGTGAGGGGAATCCGATCATACCTGTATCGACGGTCGGACGGACCCTATGGGTACCCCCGGACATGTTCACCGGGATGGGGAGAGAAGAAGCAGCGAGAATCGAAGGAACAGCACCGAGGTGGGAATCGAAGGAACAGTTTCACTGCCCGATACGGGCGGTTGTCACCTACTCAGGGTTTGGGTCGAAGATTTCGGGGTCTTCGGGCCCCTCTGCTCTGATAACTGCCATACAACCCTTGCGTGTGACACGGGACAGTGAGTGGTCGACGAGTTTGAAGTCACCCGGAACTGGCGAACTCATTGTCGCGACTGTCGTACTTCCTGGCGGCACGAGCCGCGTCTGGATGTGCGTCTGTGGGTCCGTACTCAGCGACCCATCGGGGTAGAGCGTCTCCCAGACGCTGCCGATGGGGTGGAAGCTACTGGAGAGGTTCGGCCCGCCGTCGACGAAGAACACCCGAACCGTCTCGCCGGTGTTGACGGTCGCTGCGGGGCCGCGTCCGGCGTCGGTCCACGCGTACTTTTCACCGTTCATGACGACGTACGTCGGTTCTTCGTTCCGCATCGCTTCGAAGTCGAAGTTGTGCTTTCCTTTCTTGCCCGCCTTCTTGTCGGTGTACAGTTCGTGCTGTCCGATGTAGACCTCTTTGTCGACTTCCGGAAGTCCCTCCGGCGGTTCGACGAGGATGAGTCCGAACATCCCCGCGCTGATGTGCATATCCATGTTCGGCACCGCACAGTGGTAGATGTACGCACCGGGATAGGTCGCTTTGAACCGGATTTTCACTGTCTCACCGGGGTTCGTCATCGTCGCTTCCGCGCCGCCACCGGGACCGGCGACCGCATGGAAATCGACGTTGTGCGGCATGGAGTTCTCTTCTGGGTTCTCGAAGGTCAGGTTGACCGTGTCGCCCTGCCGGACGCGGATAAACGGTCCCGGTACCTGCCCGTTGTAGGTCATGTAGGTGAACGTGACTCCCTCTTCCACCTCGGCTGTCACCTCCTCTGGACGGAGCGTTACGTCCACTTCGGTGGGTTCGCTTCGGGTAATCGGGTCTGGGATATCCGTCGGGTTAGCTGCGACTTGCTCCACGATTTTCGGGCTCTCTTGTTGCGCCGGGGTTGGTTCTTCAGTTTGGTCGAGCGATTGTGCCGCGGTCGGTGCCTCAGAGGCACACCCTGCGAGTGATGCGACACCGCCGAGACCGAGTAACTGTAACGTCCGTCTTCGGGTTGTTGATAGCATTGTCGTCTCCCTCCAGTTGAATCGAGGAGTTTTCGACGGGTATAATCAAACACCGATTTCACCGTTGAGAGATGCTGTGCGAACATATTCGGTGAAGATTGGACGTACGTTTCCTACTGGTGGACTTCTAATCACATACTGAGAAGACTCTGCGGAAGGATTGTTTGATTAGTGGCTATTTTCTCCATATATTTCAAACACCTCCATTTTCATGTATCGTGACCGAATGTGGTTGCCCGGTCGATTTCTTGCAGTACTCACTCGTCGGGTTCTGCCTGCCAGATTGCGGTGACGACGCCGTCGTCGTGTTCGGCGGTTCGATACGAGAACCCGCGGTCCTCAAGTTTCGGATAGAGGAACTGCGGCGCTCGGTCGTTGAGTTGGACGAACACCGTCTCGGCGTCGAGTTCCACCAGCCGGTTCATCGTCTGTTGAAGTGGTTCCGGTGGGGGGAGTTCGCGCGCGTCGAGAAAGTCGACTGTTCGTCTGTTCGGTGCACCAACTTCGTCGAGGTACGCATCGGTATCCATGTTCAATCGATGGTCCTGCACCTGCAGGTAGTTCACCCCGAACTGGTTCGCCCGGGGTCTCCGTCACGGGGGCGAATATATTCGGGATGCGACTCTCTTGCTGTGGGAATGAACTAGCCCTATAATGAGACCGACGGCGCAACCGGCAACGCGAGAACCGTCCGAAACGTTCCGCTCGGAGCGCGGTGACGACTGCCCTGTCCAGAACGACTCATGACTCGACCACAACGCCCACCGAAATCCGCCGCACCGGACCCGTCGAACATCGATACGACGCAACGACCGTTCGTCCTCATCTGGGAGGTGACGCAGGCCTGCCATCTGGCCTGTAACCACTGCCGGGCGGACGCGAATCCGCTGCGTCATCCCGAGGAACTGACGACCGAAGAGGGCAAGCGACTGCTCGACCAGGCGAGCGAGTTCGGACCGGGACAACTTGTCGTCCTCTCCGGGGGTGACCCGCTCACACGCCCGGACCTCACGGAACTCGTCGAGTACGGGACGAAACAGGGGCTTCGAATGACGTTGACGCCCAGTGGGACAACGTCGTTGACGCCGGAGACGGTCAGCCAACTGGGCGACGCGGGAATCAAGCGTCTCGCGTTGAGCCTCGACGGCGGGTCCGCATCGGCACACGACTCTTTCAGAGGTGTCGACGGGAGCTTCGAGCAGACGGTCCAAGCGGCACGGGCGGCCCGCGACGCCGGTATTCCGCTTCAGATAAATACGACCGTCTGTGCCCAAACGGTCGACGAACTACCAGCCCTTCGCGACCTCGTGGCGGACCTCGGCGCGGTGCTGTGGTCGGTGTTTTTCCTCGTTCCCGTGGGTCGCGGCCGCGTCCTCGACCCGCTGACTCCTGACCACGCCGAGGAGGTTATGGAGTGGCTCTCGGCGGTGAGCGACGACGCTCCCTTCGGCGTGAAGACGACCGAAGCACCACACTACCGGCGCGTCTCGATTCAACAGCGGCGGGATTCTATCGACGCCCCGTCGAACGACGGCATCGGTCGGCGGCTCGGCATCTCCGCAGGCGACGGCTTCGCGTTCGTCAGCCACACCGGTGAGCTGTTCCCGTCTGGCTTCCTCCCGAAATCGGTCGGGAACGTCCGCGACGGCGGACTCGTCGAGGGATACAGAGAAAGCGAGTTGTTCCGAGCGCTCCGCGACCGCGACAACCTCCGCGGAAAGTGCGGGTCCTGCGAGTTCCGCCACATCTGCGGTGGAAGCAGGTCACGTGCCTACGCCCACACGGGCGACCCGCACGCGAGCGACCCGCTCTGTGCGTACGTCCCCGAGGGATACACCGGTCCTATGCCGACTGGACGAGCGAGTAGCGACTGATGAGACTGGGTACGAACATGTTCGGGATAATCGATTGCATCGGTCGACACTGACGAGCAAACGATGACGCACGAACGTACACTCACGCGACGGCGCTTTACCGCACTCGCTGCAACCGCATCCCTCTCTGCGACACTCGCCGGTTGTACGGGTTCGAACAGTAGCGCATCGGCTGACTCGGGCCAGAACCAGGCCGAGTCCGAACCGGCTGCGACAACGGAACCGGCGGAGTCCGGCGGAGACAGCGCTGGCGGGGACGCAGCGAAACAGTCCTTCGACGGGTGGTTCGACGGCGTCAAGAACTACGACGGCGTCGTGGACAAGACCGGTTCCGACACGGTTACGGTCGATGTCGGGGTGGAGGCCAACGGCGGGGCGTTCGGGTTTGGTCCCGCCGCTATTCGCGTCTCGAAGGGAACGACCGTCGCTTGGGAATGGACCGGCGACGGCGGGTCACACAACGTCGTCGAGACGGACGGGGCGTTCGAATCCGAGATGGTCGGCGATTCGGGCCACACGTTCGAACACACCTTCGAGGAAGCGGGGACGTTCACGTACTCCTGTGTCCCTCACGAGACGCTCGGCATGAAAGGCGCGGTGGTCGTCGAGTAGGCAGCGTCCGAATCGAGTGTTCCTGAGGGTCGCTCTTCAGTGACCGGCCTGTCCCTTCTCTTTTCGCCGTTCCAGTTTTCCGCGTTCCGGATTGCTTTCGTGACCCTCGTTCGCCGGTACTGCGGCAACCCGTGAGGGATGCTCAGTGAGTGGAGTGGCTCTCCTCCAGTCGGCTGTTCTTGGTCAATGCCAATGTAGACTCACGTCGTGGTGCTAGTTCTGTAAGGCCCCCTCGCGCCTCCGAAGATACTCTCGATGCGAGAATAGAGGCCGACTGCTGTTCGGCATAGCGGTCACTCAGCATGAGTTTGCCTCCACGTCGCATCAAAAAAAGACGCTCTTATGTAGAGCTGAGGAACGACCGTGTAGTTACGGTGAACGAGCCGAAATCATGAGGTTATGCCTCAGACTCAGCCAGCGTTCGGTGGAATGCTTCGCCAGCTCGTTGATCTTGGATTGTTCGAGTTGGACACCGAGCCGCTCGATGCCGTCATTGAGCGGCGACTCAAGGAGTTCTGGGAGTATACCACGTGTCCTCGCTGCGGCCACCCCAGCATTCACACGTGGGAGTCGTCCGACCGCGTTATCTGCCGAAACTGCGATTTTAAACCGGTCTACACCTATGGCACGCCCTTCCACGAGAAGCACCTCACCACCGGAGAGGTGCTTCTCGCGTACCTCCTCTATGCAGACACGTTGCTCAGTATCTCTCAAATCGCGGTTGTGCTCGACAGGGCGTACAAGACCGTCTATTACGCGATTCGAGAGGTGGAAGCCGCGGTCACGCGCGGCTTCCCCCTCGTCTGGGAGCAATTCCAACACTCCATCTCGGGCCCAACGCAAATCGACGAATCGAGCACGGTCTGTTCAGGCTACAAAGGCCAAGACCCGCCGCGGACCAGTCGGTACCGCGGCGGGTCGTCCCGATCGGGGCGCTCACGATGGAAGGGCCGTCACGGAGACCAGATAACGCTCGTCGCGGCGTGCCGCGACGTGCTTCGGGTGATTCGCGGTCACCTTGGAATCAGCTACCAGGGAGACCTCGAACCGGTACTGCAAGAGGCTGAAGACCTCTCCCAGCGGCTGGGAGAGGTCTGGACTGATGGACTCCAAGCGTATCGAGAGATGGAGTACGACCACCGAACCGTTATCCACGACGAACGGTACGTTTCGGCCGACGGCGTCCACATCAACCAAGTCGAGTGCCTCTTCTCGCTAGTCAAACCGTGGCTGCGGAAGTTTCGCGGCCTGTCCAAGCAGGGCTTGGAGCAGGCCGCTCACACCTTCGGGCTCATTCGCTCGCTGAATCTGGTCGGCGCATCCCTCGAAATCGTCGTCGATTGCCTTGCTACGGGGTCACTCCACAGTTCTACATAAGAGCGAAAAAAGAAGTCTGACGAACCGCGTTCTCAGTCGTCGCCGAGGATACCCTCGGCCACGGCCATGTCTTCGACGCTCGGGTCGTCCGACGACTCACGGAGGACGAACCGTTTTCTGACGAGGTCGGCGGCGTAGATGACCGTCCCGAGAATCATGAGCGTGTCACCGGGGAGTCGCGCCCAGAACAGCGTCTGAATAATCGGCTGGTTGTAGAAGGCGAGGCTCCGGGCGGCGGCGTAGCTTCCGGTAAACGCCGTCTCCAACTGGAGGAATCCGACCGGGAGCACCGAGACGAACACCATCAGTACGAGACCGACGTTCCAACACCAGAACGCGGCGCGGAGCCACGACCCGTCCCAGCGCGCGGGGTCGATAGAGAGTTGGAGCATGTACGTGACCATCCCGAGCGCGAGGAACCCGAACGCGCCGAACATCGCGGCGTGGGCGTGTCCTACGGTGAGATACGTCCCGTGTTCGTAGTAGTTGATGAGCGGGAGGTTGATGAAGAATCCGAGGACGCCCGCGCCGACGAAGTTCCACACACCGCTTGCGATGATGAACATGAACGGCAGGCGGTACGGGAAGTTCTCGCCGGTCGACATGGTGCGGTACTGGCCGAGTGCCTCATAGAGGATGAACACCAGCGGGATGAGTTCGAGCGTCGAGAAGACGCTTCCGAGCGGGACCCACATATCGGGCATCCCGACCCACCAGTAGTGGTGCGAGACGCCGATGATGCCCGTCCCCATCACGAGGAGCGCCTGCAGCATGACCGCTTTCTCGGCGCTCCGGCGCGAGAGGAGATTCATCGACACCAGCGTCAGGCCGACGATGGCGACGATGAAGAACTCGAAGGCCCCTTCGACCCACATGTGGACGACCCACCAGCGCCAGAACTCCGTTACGGCGATGTTCGTATCGGGGGTAAAGAGGAACCCGGCGGTGAACAGGAGGGCAATCGAGCCACCGGCGTACAGAATCATGTGCGCCAGTCCGTACACCGGTTCTTTGTCCAAGAGTGGCTTCAACCCGCGAACCGCGAGTCCGGCCCAGATGAGGAAGCCGGCGAGGATACCGAACTGCCAGAGCTTCCCGACTTCGAGGTATTCGAGACCTTCGTTGCCGAGAATCCACCAGAGCGGTCCGTCGATGTAGCCGTTCGCGCCGAGCCAGATACCACCGAGACCGCCGAGGGTGACGACGACGATAGCACCGAGCAAGCCGTTGATGTACGTCGACTGTTTCCGTGGTTCATAGCCGGTCAAGAGCGGTGGCAGGAACAACCCGGCCCCGAGCCACGTCGCGGCAATCCAGAGGATGGCGAGGTCGATATGCCAGGTCTTCGCAATCGAGAACGGAAGCAGTTGCAGGATGTGGATGCCGAATAGCGTCTCGATACCGAAGAACCCGGCCCGTTCGATGTAGAAGTGCGCGAGTAACCCACCGAGGAGTACTTGCGCGACGAATAACCCCGCTGCCACCGGGATGAACCGGAGTGCTGCCCGCTGGCTCGGGAAGATACTCACCTCTCCCGGCTCGGGAACCGAAATCCCCTCCGCGGACGGTTCGGGGAGTTCAACCGACTTGTAGAGCCAAATTCCGAGCCCCGCGCCGGCGACGAGAAGCACCATGGCGATGACGCTCCACGTCATCGAGGCGGCCGTTGCGTCGTTCCCGGCACCGGGTTGGTACGGCCAGTCGTTCGTGTAGGAGTGGGTGCTCCCGGGTCGGTCGGTGTGCGAGAACCACGCCGTCCACATGGCGAAGTCGGCGAACTGTTCGGCTTCGGCCTCACTGTCGATCATTCCGACGGGGACGCCGCGCTCGTGGTCGCCCTCGTGGTAGCGCTGAACGTACTCCTGGCGGACCTGTTCGTGGGCGTATCGCTCCGCTTCGGAGTACTCGATAGCACCGCCTTCGTACGTGCCGTCGAGGTCCTTTTCGACGACATCGGCGATGGCGGCCTGCGTCGCGGAATCGAGCGCGCTGTACGATTCGCCGTGGCGCTCTTGGGCGTAATAGTCCCGCATGTACTGGACTTTCAATTCGAGCGCGTCGGCGGTGTAATCCACACCGTAGTACGCCCCGTTGCCCAGTATCGACCCGTGGTTCATCAGGCCGTTTTGTTGGAAGACTTTCTTTCCGTCTCTAATCTCTTCGCCGTTGACGATGACCTCGCCGTCGGGACCGACAACCTTCTCCGGAATGGGCGGTGCCTCCTGGTATGCAAACCAGGCACCGGCACCCATCACGACGAGGTTGAAGATGAACACGACGGCGATCACCTTCGCGATGGTCTTACGCTTGAGTTCCATACAAGATGTGGTTCGAAGGCTACCTATAGGGTGCATACGACAGTTCTCGTCGTCCGTCAGGCGGGTCGAACATGTTCGCCTTTGCGCTCTTTGGTTGGTGTGCCGTTACTTCAGACTGTGATGAGCTCCCCAGATGAACACGGAGAGAGCAGCGGGAAAGCAACCGACGCGGGCCACGACCACGACGAACCGGACCCGGTAACGGAGCGGCGACACGACAACTCGTGGTCGGCGAACCTCGAAAAACCGCAGCACGCCGCCGACCGCGACCTCGTCGTCGAGCAGGCACTCGATGCAATCGAACACACGGTTCCCGGCAACCACGTCAACCTCGTCACACACGGCGACCACGGCCACCCCCGGACGTACCTCTACGACGCGCTCTCACAGCACTGTGACACAGCAATCGAGTTCGAGTACATCCAACAGTGCGGTTGCGGTGGACACGTCACCCGTGTCTACGTTGCCTAATTGCGCTGGAGCAGAATTGAGTCAGCGATTGTTCGACGGTTCGTGTCGAGTTATGTCACTGGTTTTGTAGCGAGCCGTCCCCGTTTACTCTGATTTTTGCTTCGGGTACGACTCACCGTCGTTGCCGCGGTCCTTGAACCAGAGGAACGCGCCGAAGAGCGCCGGCGAGGTGATTGCGGCACCGAACGTTCCGGCCAGTGCCAGTCCACCGAGTCGCTCCGTCTCCGGGTCGTCGAACGGTTCGGCGACCTGCGCGTTGGAACCGCCTTCGTCGTCGCTCACGACGACTGCGCCCTTCATACCGAGCGTCTCGTGCGGCGTACACGCGTATCTGTACGTCCCCGTCTCGTCGAAGGTGTGTTCGAACGTGTGCCCGCTGTCGCTGACCAGTTCGGATTTGAAGCTCCCGTCCGTCGCCGCGACGTTGTGGGACCCGCCGTTGCCGGTCCACTTCCAGACGACGGTCGTCCCCTTGGAGACGCGAATCGCCGCCGGCCCAAAGCCAAATGCCCCGTCGTTCGCTTGGGTCCCGACTTCGACCGTCACCCGCTTCAGTCCGGTCTGACCTTCGACGCCGTCGAAGTTCGACGTGTTTTCGAACCATGTGTTGAGGTCGACGTCCTCTCCGCTGGATTGCTCGGCAGTCTCTTCAGTTTCCTCCTGCTCCGTCTCTTCGCTCGACTGCGTCGTCGCGGCCGACCCTGCCGCGGCGTTGCCGACGACGATTGCCCCTTTCATCCCCAAGGCTGCGTGGGGAGAACAGACGTACTTGTAGACGCCCTCGCTGTCGAAGGTGTGTTCGAACGTGTGGCCCGCATCGCCGACGAGTTCACTCCCGAACGAGCCGTCGTCGGCCGTCACGTCGTGAACGCCGCCTTTCCCGGTCCACTCCCAGACGACGGTCGTGCCGGGGTCGACGCGAACTGCCGCGGGGCCAAACCCGAATGCGCCGTTGTTCGCCTGCGACCCGACAGTGACCGTCACCGACGACGACCCGGTCTTGTCGACGATGCCGTCGTAGTTCGAGGTCTTCTCGAACCAACTGTCGAGGTTGGCACCGCTCGCCTGCGCTTGCGCGGTCTCCGCGACGCTCCCCAGTGCGGACCCGGTGACGACAGCGCCGCCAAATAATCGTAGTACGTTTCGTCGTCCGAGCGTCGGGTTTGTGGAGTCGTTTGTCGTCATGAATGGTACCGCGGCGAGGATGGTGGGCAACCTCGCTCGACACCTGAACTGTTGGGCTATACATGAATACCCGAACCGGTTGTTCCCGAAACGTGGAAATATCCCGAACATGTTCGCGAATGTTTTTGTCTCGGTAGGGGGAAAGGACCATATACAGATGCCCAGGGCAACACTTTCTCTCAGTCTCCCCGACGTGGTTTGGGTCTCCGACCTCTCCAGTCGGTACCCCGACGCCGAGTTCACCGTCCTCGCAGCCATGCCCGCCGAAGAGACGGGTGTCGGACTCGTCGAGATACACGCGGACGATATCGAGCCAATCGTTACGACAATCGACGAGTACGACTCGGTCGTCTCGGTGACGATTCTCGAAGCGCAACCCGACCAAGCGTTGGTCCAGTTCGAGACGACCGAGCCGTTGTTGATTCTCACCTTGAGTGAGGTCGGCATCCCGCTCGAACTCCCGATTACGATTGTCGATAGCGAGGTTATCGTCGAGGTTACGGCACCCCGAGAGAGCCTCTCGGAGTTAGGAAAACAGCTTACCCAGTTCGGTATCCCGTTCGACCTCGTCTCGATTCACCAGTCGGTCAGCACGGAGTCGCTTCTCACCGACGACCAGTACGACCTCCTCGAAACGGCAGTCTCGGAGGGGTACTACGACACGCCGCGTACGTGTACACTCACAGCACTGGCCGACACCGTGGGTCTGGCGAAGTCGACGACGAGCGAAAAACTCCACCGTGCCGAGGGAAAAGTCATGAAAGCGTTCCTCACGCGGGACGACATCACGTTAGATTGAGTGTGCCGCCAGGCCAACGCTTCCGTAGTCGTGGTTCTCTGCTATTTCGTTGTCTCGCTTCCTGACTACTCCCGCTGTCCCGTCTCCTTCCTGACTTCCGACCAGAGTTGTGAGAGCTGGTCTGACGCCGACCGCGACGGCGAAGAGACTGACAGGTCGAGTTCGCCCGAAGTATGTGTCACAACCACTTCGTCGAACCCGAGTGCGTACTGCGCGGCCTCCCGTTTGTCGCCGCGCTTATCGAGTAACCCGGCGTCGACCATCTGTTCGAGTTTCCGGTACACTGTCGACCGGGGAAGGTTACAGGTATCCGCGATTTCGCTGGCGGTCATCGGACTGTCGAGGTGTCTGAGGACTGTCCGACACTGCTGACTCGTGAGCGCGTCGAACACGGTCTGAAAATCCGGTTCGAGCGCGTCAGAGAGAGGGTTCGTAGACATCGACTCAGTTCCTCGGGTGTACGGGTGTACTCTGCTCGCAATCCATATCGCGCTGTCGGTATATCCTCAGCTAGTGGGAAAGGTGTGTGGTCCAGTGGCGTAACACGCCGAACGATTGGCCGTCGGTTCTGACAGGTAATCTCACTTGACCTGTTTTCCCTCTCGGAATGTATCGTCGCCCCCGAACATGTTCGAATTATTCCTGAGGCCTGGGAACAGACGAGCGTTATACCGATACCCTGGGCTAACGACCGGTTGTAATGAGAAAATACGTCGGTGCACCCGGTTCGACGATGTCGCGTCGCGAGTTCCTCGCTGCGACCGGCGGGGCAGGTATCTTTGGTCTCGCTGGCTGTACTGCGCCCACGAACGAAGATTCGAATGCAGCAGTCGGTACCGATGATACAACGACGGCGGCAACTGACAACTCGGCGCTGCCGTACACCAGCCCGCCCGAGGTGGTTCAGGTTGACGACCAGGGCGGCAAAGTGACGCTCAAGAGCGCACCAGCACGCCACGCCGTCCACCCCGGCGAGTCGATGGGCGGCCCTGTCGAGTTACCGCAGGTGTGGGCATTCAGTGCTGACGACGGTGACCCGAGCGTTCCCGGTCCGATTCTCCGGACGACCGAGGGCAACGACATGGAAGTGACGCTCGATAACACCGACGGGATGCGCCCTCACACGGTCCACTTCCACGGTGCGCAAAAGGCGTGGAAGGACGACGGCGTACCGACGACGACGGGTATCCGCGTCGACCCGGGCGAGAAACACACCTACACCATCCCGGCGAACGTTCCCGGCACCCACCTCTATCACTGCCACTACCAGACCCATCGCCACATCGAGATGGGGATGTACGGTATCTTCCGTGTCGACCCGAAGGGCTACGAACCGGCCGACAAGGAGTACTTCATGACGGTTAGAGACTGGGATTCGCGGCTTCCCCGGCAGATGGCTGGCGAGGACGTGAGCTACGACCCGCGTAACCGCAAGCCCGACGTGTTCACCGTCAACGGGAAGAGCGCCCCGCGGACGCTCCACCCCGAAGATGGCTCACCGATTATCGTCGAACACGGCGACAAAGTCCGGCTTCACTACGTCAACGCGGGCTACATGAGCCACCCGATGCACATCCACAACCACCGCTTCCAACTCGTCGAGAAGGATGGTGGGGTCATCCCCGAGGCCGCGCGCTACGAGGAAGACGTGACGAATATCGCACCTGCGGAGCGCCATACTATCGAGTTCACTGCCGACTCAGAGCCGGGTATCTACCTGATGCACTGCCACAAGGTGAACCACGTGATGAACGGGGACTTCTACCCCGGCGGCATGCTCGGCGGCGTCGTCTACAAGGAAGCGATGAAGAGCGATATCTTCTCGCAACTGATGGACTACGCGGGCTACGAACCGCAATAACTCGCGGGGACTGTCCCCCGAGTCGTTCATTTTTGGCAGCCATACCCATCTACGTGAAGCGTCCGAGGGAGGGGTTCACGGGCTTTCGAGGGTGTGGTGGGTCGCTTTTTAGGAAACGAGAGTGGAGATGCTACTCAACAGAGGGACCAGAATCACGACTCCCGAGATAGCGGCCGCCCGTCGGACTGTGAGGTCGTGTACATCGTGAATTGCATACGTAAGTATGTAGCCAATCCACAGGTATCCAACGAACCCAGTCACGGTGTTGAGCAGGACGAGCCACTCCGGAAGCTGCGTTTGTGTCGGCGTAGTGGTTGGGAGTCCACCGGTGAGGTGAAGAACCCAGACCGTCGCTGTCGAAATCGTATTCACGAGTAACAGCGGCAACGCAACCCAACCAACAGTCACCACAGTGCTCGTAACCGAGCCAACGCCACCGGCCACTCGTGAGAGGATGTACACCAAGGCGGTCGAAACGACCCAGATACCGGCCGCGCCGATTCCGCCGCCGAGCAGGACCGCGACGACTTGGATACCCACCGAGAAGTCGGCGTCGCTGAACTGCGACAGGAAGGGGAGACCACTTGCGACGGCGACGACCCCGGTGAGATACAGGATGAGTACAGCGCCAGCGAACGAGGGCGTGTGCTGTTCGAAAAACTCGCGTGGGGCAAAAAGCGGTGTGGAGGGCATTACTGACTGATTGTATTGTCAACCAATTATCTATTTGGGTGGTCGGGAACCAATCACTACCAGTGATAGCAACCTACACAACGCTCAGAGCCGCTTGTCATAAAGATTATCAGCTAGTGGTATAACTAGGTGGTTAATGGCGTCAACTCAAATGCAGCGTGCCCGCGACGGGCAGGTAACCCCGGCGATGGAACGCGTGGCAGAGCGTGAGAACCGTGACCCCGAGTTCGTCCGGGAGCAAGTCGCCAACGGGCAGGCCGTTATCCCGGCCAACCACGCCCACGAGTCGCTCGACCCGATGATTATCGGGCGGGAGTTCTCCACGAAGGTCAACGCCAACATCGGCAACAGCGAGGAGACGAGCAGCCTCGAAGGGGAACTCAAAAAACTTCACACGGCCGTTCACTACGGGGCCGACACCGTCATGGACCTCTCGACGGGGTCGAACCTCGACGAAATCCGGGAAGCGAACATCAAATATTCGCCCGTTCCGGTCGGGACGGTCCCGATTTACGAGGCGGTCAAACGCGCCGAAAGCCCCGAAGAAATCACCCACGAACTGCTGCTCGATGTCATCGAAAAGCAGGCCAAACAGGGCGTCGATTACATGACGATTCACGCCGGGGTGTTGATGGAACACTTGCCTTTGACCGACGGCCGGAAGACGGGAATTGTCTCTCGCGGCGGGTCTATCCTCGCACAATGGATGGAAGAAAACGGCATGCAGAACCCGCTGTACACGAAGTTCGAAGAGATCTGTGACATCTTCGCCGAGCACGACGTGACCTTCTCACTCGGCGATGGGCTTCGGCCGGGTTGTCTCGCCGACGCATCCGACGACGCGCAGTTTGCCGAACTCGAAACGCTGGGCGAACTCACCCGGACCGCGTGGGACCACGGTGTTCAGGTGATGGTCGAAGGCCCCGGACACGTTCCGATGGACGAGATTGCGGACAACGTCGAAGGACAGCAGGCGGTCTGTGACGGCGCGCCGTTCTACGTCCTCGGTCCCCTCGTCACCGACGTTGCTCCCGGCTACGACCACATTACGAGCGCTATCGGAGCGGCCGAAGCGGGTCGCTCCGGGGCCGCGATGCTGTGTTACGTGACGCCGAAAGAACATCTCGGACTTCCCGAGCAAGAGGACGTGCGCGAGGGACTCGCCGCGTACCGAATCGCCGCCCACGCGGCCGACGTCGCCAACGACCTGCCGGGCGCTCGCGACTGGGACGACGCGCTCTCGGAGGCACGCTACCAGTTCGACTGGCGTCGGCAGTTCGACCTCGCACTCGACCCCGAACGCGCCCAGTCGTACCACGACCAGACGCTGCCCGGCGACAACTACAAGGAAGCGCGGTTCTGCTCGATGTGTGGTGTCGAGTTCTGTTCGATGCGCATCGACCAAGACGCCCGCGACGCCGACGGCGAGATGTCGGAAATCGAATCCGAGACGGACCTGAACGTGTCCGAAGCTGCTGAGGCGAACCTTCCCCCGGTCGGCACGCACGACACGAGCGGCGTCCCCGAGGAAATCGAAATCAACGGCGTCACGTTCACGCCGGAACACGACCACGAACACGAACACAGCCACGCCGACGACTAAAGGGCCGAAAACCCTCAGTCCGAAGTGGACGAGACCGCCTCACCGAGGAGCACCACACCGCCGAGCAGGCAGCCAGTCACGAGGGCAATCAATGGTCCGACGAACGCCCCTTTCCCGCCGTACCGAAGGAATTCCTCGGTGACGACGAGTGTCCGAACGTTCAGTAGCGTGAGTCCGAGCGTCACGAAACTCAGTCCGACGATGACGACCGAGGCGATACTGCGTTCGGCGGCACGAACCTGAGTGAGGGAAACCACGCTCAGGAGGGCTGGTGTAACCCATATCCCACCACCGATTACGACCCCTCCCAGTGTCGTCGCCGACAACTGCGAGAGACGCACAGGCGGAATGGTGAACAGTGCGATGAGAACCCCGAAAACGCCGACGGCGAGTCCTTGCTGGAGACGCCGAATCCGGGACCCACCTCTCACTGCCATAAATGTTGTGTGGGTGTCACTTACTAATACGTTGCGGCGAACAGCGAACAGCGTGCAATCGGATATTTCCGCGACGTGTCGGTGGCTTCATTTTCTCCGTGTTTGAATTGCTACCTCGATGGTCCTCGGCGATTTCGTCCCCTCGTCTCCGCTCGTGAACGTCCTCGTGGTTCTCCTTACGCCCGGCCTCATCTGGTTCGGCAGCGGGTGGCTCGAAGAGTCTGCGGACCACCTCGCGACCCACTACGGCCTGCCAGCAGTGGTTCAAGGCTCGATTATCGTCGCGCTTGGGTCGAGTTTCCCCGAGTTCGCAAGCGTCACTATCGCTGCGGCCGCCGGTGTCTTCGACATGGGTGTCGGCGCAATTGTCGGGTCCGCCATCTTCAACATTCTCGTGATTCCGGCGCTGTCGGGACTCGCCTCCGAAGGCGACCTCGAAACCAGCCGTCTCGTCGTCTACAAGGAGGCGCAATTCTACATGGTCGCCGTCGCTACACTCGTGGTCACGTTTTCGCTTGCCGTCATCTACTTCCCCGAGCCGAACGCTCCACCGCTCACCGGCCAAATCACCCGTCCGCTCGCACTCATCCCGCTGTTTCTCTACGGACTCTACCTCTTCATTCAGTGGCAGGACGTGAGCGACTACGACGGCGGCGGCGAGGGCGTCGACGACGGCATCGCCCGCGAGTGGGGTCGACTGCTCGTCGGTCTCCTGATTATCCTCGTCGGCGTCGACCTGTTAGTCGGTAGCGTCGAATCGCTCAGCAGGACCTTCGGTGTCCCGACGTTCCTCTCTGGTATTACCATCATTGCTGCGGCGACGAGTCTTCCCGACACGCTCGTGAGCGTCCGCTCCGCGACGAACGGAAACAGCGCGACGAGCCTCGGAAACGTCCTCGGGTCGAACACCTTCGACCTGCTCGTTGCCATCCCCGTGGGCGTCCTCATCGTCGGCAGCGTCCCGGTCGACTTCGCCGTCGCTGTCCCGATGTTGGGTGTGCTGACGCTCGCAACGGTTCTCCTGTTCGGTATGCTCCGAACCGACTTATCGCTCACACGAGGCGAGGCCTACGGGCTCATGCTCTCGTACCTCGTGTTCGTCGCGTGGATTGTCACTGAAACAATCGGGCTGACAAATCTGATTCAAAACTAACCGCCCGCTGCTACTCTTCTCGTTTCGGTTCGCGAACGGTCAAGACGGGTACCGGCGACGTGCGGAGCAGCTTTTCGGCGACGCTCCCCAGCATGTAGCGGTCGAATCCCGTGTGACCGTGTGTTCCCATCACCACGAGGTCGATATCGTGGTCGTCGATGTACGAGAGCACACCCTGATGAATCGAGACGTCACGCTCGACAGCGTCGGTGACGTTCGCAACACCCGTCTCCGTCGCGATGTCGATAGCCTCGCTCACTGCACGTTCGGCGCGTTCTTCGAACTCCTCGACGAGAACCGGTCCCCGAACATCCGCACCAAAGTACGCAACATTCACGACTGAAAGCCCGTGGATGTCCGCCTCGGTCGCCACCGCGAGTTCGCTCCCGAGCGTGACCGCGGCGTTCGCACACGGACTTCCGTCGGTCGGCGTGAGAATATGCTCGTACGGATACGAGAGTGCAGATTGTTCATCCGGGCGTACCGTGAGCACGGGTACATCCGAGCGGCGGACGACGCGCTCTGTCGTGCTCCCAAGCAAGAGGCGACTCAGCCCGCTCCGCCCGTGGGTCGGCATGACGATGAGGTCGATATCGTTCGTCTCCCCGTAGTTGATAATCTCCTGATACGGTTCGCCATGTACAACTTCGGTTATCGTCTCGACATCGGTCTGTGACGCACGGGCGGCCGCATCGTCGACGAATTTCTCACCCTCGGTGGCACGGCGACTCGTGGCCTCGTCGTCGGGTTGGGGGCGTCGTTCCGGTTCGGGCGGCGCGACGTGCAGTAGATGGAGCGCAGCCCCGTGCATCTCGGCGATATCGAGGACGTGTTCGAGGACTGCCTCGGACCCACGACTGCCGTCTGTCGGAAAGAGCAGGCGGTCAAACATAGTTCACAGTTCTCAGTGTAGCTACAAAATATGGAAGGATGGTCGCCAGCGCATGGTAAGGACGGTAGCTGTGTTGTTACTCTCAGGTATGGCTCGCAACCGGTGCGCTGTGGCGTACGTCCAGTGGGTCTTCGAGGTCGCCCATGACGGCCTCGAACGCGTCGGTCGCGGTCAGCAACCCGGTCACTTCGCCGCCGTCGAGAACGAGCGCCAACTCCTGGCTCGCGGCTTGGAACTGGTCGATTGCCTCGCTAATCGATGTCTCCGCTGAGAGCGTCATCGGCGGCGTGGCGATATCGCGTAGCGTCACGTTGCCCGCCCGAAGTTCGTCGATGTTGTCGACGACGGTCGGCACGTAGACGATACCGTGGAACTCCTCGTGGTCGTCGCCGACGAGCGGGAAGCGCGTGTGGGGGCTCCCGCCGATACGGTCGATGTTCTCCTGTATGGTGTCTGCGGTCGAAAGCGAGACGATTTCCTCGGTCGGAACCATGACGTCGCCGACCGATTGTTCGTCGACGGAGAGGGCGTTGAGGACTTCTTCGCGGCGTTCGTCGGAGAGGTCACCGCGGTCGAGAACGGAGCCGATTCGGTTTCTGAGGTCCGCGCGCGATTCGATGGCGTCTGTTTCGGCTTCCAACCACGCGCCGGTCATCTCGACGCCGAACAGTTTGAGCGTCCACTTTGCGACGGAGTCTCCGAGTGAGATAAGCGGCGAGATGAGCTTTGCGAACCAGTACAGCGGCGTGGCCCCGTAGCGGGTGACGAATTTCGTTCGTTCGACGCCGAGGTAGGTCGGCGTCTGTTCACCGTGTGTTAGATGCAGGAGGTTGATGATGGCGAAGGCGATGATGCCACCAGCGCCGACCGACGCGAGAATGGTCGACTCGAAGTACGGTTCGAACAACGCTGCGAGCGCAGGCTCGGCGACGATACCGACGGCGATACTCGACGCCGTAATTCCGACCTGACAGCTCGTCAGATAGATTTCGAGGTCGTTCGTCATCTCCCACGCCCGCCGGAGCCCCGGCTTGTCGAACTCGGCTTCTGGGTACTGACGGACCCGCGTCAGCGCGAATTCGATGGCGACGAAAAATCCGTTGACGAGGATGAGGAGCAGTCCAACGAGCAATCGACTCGAAAGCTCGATGCCGTTCATCAGTGTGCTTGAACTACACGGCCCGCCGGTAAGTGCTTGGTGGGGTAGGCGGGTATCTCGGAGGGACAATAGAACTAGTTGGGCTTTGTCTTCTGAACCGATGAAAAGTTGCGTTGCAGTCTGTGTTCCAGGGATAGCAACTTTGTGTGGACGACGTCTCTGTGCTCCGAGGGAGCGGGTCTCTATTTTGAGGTTAGCGGACTCGCGTGGTTGTGAGTTCCGTATCTGGATTAATCCCACTAATTTCGAGGTACGCAACCGCCATGATACCCTGTATGAGTACGGTCGCGATTGCAGTCTCTACGACGACGATGCCCTGTGAGAGTGCACCGGTCGCCAACAGGGACAAGACCATGCCAAGAATGCCGTGTATCACAAGCGGGACGAAAATGAGCACGCCCAGTCGGAGTCGGTGCCCACGGGTCAGCCGCCAACTTCCGACGAGTGCGCCACGAACGCCCTTGTCGCGAATCGCAACCTCCTGACTAAAGAAGGCGACACCGATGCCGAAGACGGCCGTCGGCAGGAGGAGAACGAGCGAGGCGACCACCAACAGGCCGCGTCCGGGCCACGTCGCCACCAGCCAGTCGGATGCCGTAACGGTCGTGACGGCCGCCGCGCCCGCAACGCCGATACCGGCCGACAGCAGGAAGATAATCGCACCGAGGACGAACGTAATCCACGACCCAAGGAGTAGATGAAGGGTCGCTCGACCGAGTCGATACAGGACGAACTCCTCGGGGATGCTCTCACGCCAGTCGCTTACGAGAGTCCGGTGTGCGACGACTTGAACCGGAATGGTCAGGAGTCCACCGACGAAACTCGCAACGATCGACGCCTGAAAGGCGAGCGCTTTCGGTAGTTCTGTCCCAGCGAGCGGTAAGTCGGAACCAATCGCTTCTGGAGGTGTCGCAACCGTCCCAAGCGGAAGGTACGTCGAGGTGGCAAGCCAGACGAATACCGTCTGGATAGCCGTTCCAAGAAAGAACAGTATCATGAGAATGATACCGCTGCGCGCAGTTCCGCGAGCGAGTCCCTCGCGGATTGCATGGCGGACGTGAAGAGCCATACTGGGAAGGCACACAAGTCGTGGTGTTAACCGTATCGAGATACGCACTATCAGACGCTAGAGGGTACTGCGTCAGTTCATCCGTGTTTCACGTCCGGTTTTCTGGGCGAGAAAACCAGCCACCTATTTCAACTCGAATCCAGTAGATGCGTTTCTGTGAGTGAGGATATTCGCGCAACCGACGTGTACGCACTCCTCGACGATGAGTACGCACGCGCGATTCTCACTGCTACCAACGCCGAACCGATGTCAGCTAAAGCCCTGAGTGACGCATGCGATGCGTCCTTGCCGACGATTTATCGACGTGCCGACCGCCTCATCGAGTGTGGCCTCCTCGAGGAACAAACGGAGGTGGTCAAAGACGGCCACCACTACAGCGTCTACGAGGCCCGCCTCGAACGACTCACCATCGAACTCGAAGACGATGAGCTCAAACTCTCTATCGAAACCAAGCCCGCGCCCGACGTCGCCGACCGCTTTACCGACATGTGGGAGGGTCTCTAATGATTCCTCTCCACGCTGACTCCGCATCGGTTTACGCCGCCTATCTCGTACTCCTCGGCATCACGCTCGTCGCAATCGCAATGGGGCTTTTCATCGTGTTTCAGGCGTACCGTGGCTATCGTCGCAACCAGAGCCAACCGATGCTCTATCTCGCAATCGGATTTGCACTGCTGACTGTCATCCCGTTTGGTATCTCGCTTGCTGGGGCGTCAGTCGGGCAACTCCTCGGCGCAGAACCGATTGTATACACATACTACCTCCCAATCGTGGGGCGGATTGTCGAGGTGTGTGGGCTTGGAGTGATTCTGTATTCACTCTCAATCAGGTGAGATGAGTACGAGAGCACGGACGATAGTCGAGAACGGGAGAGAGAAGGGAGAAGAACGAATCGGGCAGGGGCTGTTGGCCAGCGTGGGGCAACACGGCCAACAACCCACCTGAGGCGGTGAACAGGTATCAATATCCTCATCGGTTTTCTGACTCAGAAAAAAGGGCGACTGCTTAACTATCATTGCAGTATCTATTCTTCTGTGTCACTCAACGTTACAACCTCCATCAAAGGCGGATTCCGTCGTGTCGCGACGCGAAACGGACTCCTGCTCATAGCCGCATACGCCGTTGTCGGGCTCATCTGGCAGGTCTCGTTCAATAGCCTCTTCGTACAAGGGGTTGCGCAATTCGCTCCCGAGGCTGCTGATGCCTCACCTGGGGTGCTAAGTGTCGACCTTCCTCTTGGGGTTCTCGCTGTGCTAACGTTTGTTCTATTCCTCGTGCTCCAGTATATGGCGCTGGTCGCAACCCGAATCCTCGTCGGCGGCTACGAACGCACGATTCCGAACGACCTGTTGACGCGGAACATCCCGCTTGCAATCGTCAACCTGTTCGTCGGTGGCATCGTCTATAGCGCTCTCGTTGTCATCGGCTCGATACTCGTCATCCCCGGCATCATCGCGTACCTGGCGTTCGTCTTCATGACGGTCTACATCGCCGTCGAGGACGAGAACTTCGTCGCGGCGCTCGGAGACAGTTGGTCGCTGACCCGCGGTAACTGGCTCCGATTGTTCCTGTTGTTCGTTGTTATCGGCGTTATCGGTGGGGTCCTGGGAGTGCTGTTCTCCATCGGTTCCATGCTCTCTCCGGCCGCCTCGACTATCCTCTCCGCGCTCGTGTTCCTCCCCTTCTCGGTGCTCAGCCTCGGTATCATCGCGGAGGCGTTCGTCCAACTCCGGGACGAGCGGTCAGCCGCAGCGACTACTGAAGCGATTTAAGCACCACTCTGGTCCCCGCTTTCTTTTTGGCGTCCGGCGGGTTCGTCGCGCCCGTCCCTTCAGATGCGATAACAGAATTCCGAAATCTCCGGCGAACGTGTTGCTACTGTCGCTCCAGACGCTGAAAACGGGTTGGATACCGGGGGGAGGTATCCAAAGGCGTATGGAGGGGGTCGGGTCAGCGGGGGGACGCGTACCCGGCAATTACACAGATACCGTGGGTCCACATGAACCCTGAGCGCAATTTTCTGACCCGGAAAAACGGAAGTCCCATATTTCACAAGTAAGTCCGTGTTGACTAGTATGTCCTCCTATCAAAAATCGGGAGACGCTGAGTCGGTCCCCGGTCTTTTGGACCGCATTCTTGGCCTTCTGCTGCCCGTGCTCAGCGGGACGTTTCTCGGTGCTGGCGGATTAGCTCTCGGTGCATTCCTCTCGGTGATTTCGATTTTGGCGCTTTCGGTAGCTGGATACGAACTCACCCCGACGGCGCTCATCGTCATCGGGTTGATTACGACACAGGGGGTCGGCTGCTTCGCGACGGCACTGACCTACGCCGGCGCTCGACACTACGTCGGCCAGTTCCTCGCAACAGTCGTCGGCGACCGGTCGTGGGTCCGGCAGTCGAAGTTCCGAATCCCCGCTCGCGTGCCCTCGACCCGCGAGGCGCTTGCCGTCGTTGTAACCTACGTTCTCACGTTCGTCGGAATCGGGATTGCTGGCTACACAATCTCACAACTCGGCCTCGAAGGCGCAGCAAACAGCGCCGCCACCACCGGGCTGGAACACCCACACATTCTGCTGTTGTTGGTTCCCGCCTCGATTCTGCTAATCGGCCCCGGTGAAGAACTCTTGTTCCGGGGTGTCGTTCAGGGCCGGCTCCGCGAGCGATTCGGGCCCGTACTCGCAATCGGGTTGACCAGTCTTCTGTTCGCCTCGATTCACTACGTCGCACTGACGGGCGCTGCCAGCGCCCGACTCGTGACAATCGGGCTGTTGCTCGTCCCGGCGCTCGCCTTCGGAACCGTGTACGAATACTCCGACAATATCGTCGTCCCCTCGCTGGTCCACGGCCTGTACAACGCGACGTTGTTCGGGGTTCTATACATTGGCCAAGTGTATGTCGGAGCACCCGGCGCCTGAGGACGCACGAAACGAAACCAATAGACGCACATATTGTTTACAATTGGATATTCATAATTTGTAAACTACAATGGTTATAGAGTAGACATTTATTCTGTTCCTAGCTCATATCGCACTCTATCATTACTGTATTTTTCAAATCAACACAATATATTTAATACCACACTGTCGACTTCTGGTTACGATGGGGGATTCTGAGACGGGGTCAACGCGTTCAAAGCCAGTACCTTCGCGGGAGCAATCGCTTCAAGTTCTGTTGGAGATTGAACTTGCAGAGGAGTGCGCTTGTCCGCTGTCGCATCCGGACTCGACCGTCGAGGACGTACACAATCAGATTACCCAGGATACGTGCCACGCGGAAGTCACTATTCACGGTGAAGCCGGCGATTCTCACGTTGTCCATTCGACGACATCGGTCGACGAATCGTGTCTCTGCCTCGCGTTCAGTGAAGTCGGTTGTGTCCCTCGTATCCAGCGTGCCGATTCGTCCGGTATCATTATCGAGACGTTCCTCTCCGAGCGGTCGATTATCAACGACCTTATCGAACGGCTCGATGCTGTTGCCGAGCGCGTCTCACTCAGACGTCTGACGACCAAGCAGTCGACGGCGGCGACTGCGTCGCCGACGGCCACAATCGACCTCTCGCACCTCACGGAGAAACAACGAGAGGCCGCGATGATTGCTGTCAGCGAAGGCTATTACGAGACGCCACGGCGGACAGACCTCGAAACGCTTGCGGCGACCCTCGAAATCTCGAAGTCGGCGCTCTCACAGCGACTGAACGCCGTCGAATCGAAGCTTACGAGGGCCGTCTTCGATTCTGCCGACTCGTCTCAGACCTAGTTGCATTGCACGACGATTCGAGTGTCAGTATGCGTCTCAATCGTTCTGTGCTATGGCTTCTCGCCGCATAGCGTGGTTATAAACTACTTCATTATGCAGCGACTTCCCTACTGGACCGGAATACCTCATCTCGACTGTACCTATGACGGACCCCCAACAGCCGAGACTGACGCCACTCCCGGAATGGGAGGACGAGGCCAAGCAGATTCTGGACGGCGTCGACTACGACGCCGACCTTGGATTACGAATGGCCCGTGACGCGATTCGCGTCTCAAACGGCGAGTTAACCGACGAAGCGTTCCACGAGAAATATCACGAGGAGGTCCTCGACGAGTTCGGCGAGGACAGCCGCCCGACGCGACCGGAGGGTTTCGACGATGAGTGACGGTGACGGCGTGTATCGACGAGACGTACTGAAAGCAAGTAGTGCCGCCGCCGTCGCGCTCGGCCTCGGTGGCGGGGGCTACATCTCATCGCTAGCCGAGACCGATGACGAACCGTTCTCACAGAAAGACCCGGGCATCGATAGTTTCGTCGGGCAGGACGAGGTGTTCAAGTCCGCCTGTTCACCCAACTGCCGTGGGAAGTGTCCGTTAGAGGTCCACGTCCGAGACGGGCGCGTCCGTAAAATCGAACCGCAGGTGCCCGAAGACGAGCGGTACAAGCGGGCGTGTCTACTCGGTCTGAGTCACACCCAGCGTATCTACAACCCGACGCGACTCAAGTACCCGATGAAGCGGGTCGACTGGTCGCCGGACAGTCCGAACCCGCAGGGCCGCGGTGAGGACGCGGAGTTCGAGCGCGTCACGTGGGACGAGGCGTTAGACCTCGTCGCAGAAGGGATGACCCGCGTCAAAGACACGTACAGTCCCGAGAGCGTCCTGTTCCACGCTGGCTCCGGGAACTACGGGATTAACAGCACCGTCGAATCCCGCCTCGCCAACCTCTTCGGTGGGTCGACGCCGGGGTGGTCTATCGACGCCAACGTCGGCCGCGGGTTCAACAGAATCACTGGACACGGGTACTACCTCCCGCAGACGAACGAGTCCGAAGACTGGGAGAACGCGAAGACGTTCATCGCTTGGGGGACCGATATCTTCTCCAGCCAACTCCAGATGGACGCGTCGAAGCTCCTCGATATGAAAGAACAGGGCGGAAAGCTCGTCGTCGTCGACCCGGTCTACACGACGACCGCGTCGAAGGCCGACCTCTGGTTACCCGTCAACCCCGGCAAGGACGTACACCTCATCCTCGGGATGATGAACTACGTCCTCGATATGGGACTCGAAGATACCGAGTTCCTCCGGAAGCGGACGACAGCGCCCGCACTCATCGGCCCCGACGGAACGATGCTCGACGCGAAGGGCGTCATCGAGGGCGTGACGGAGTCGAAACCGGTGGGCGTAGACGAACAGACCGGGGAACTCGTCGCGCTCGAACCCGAGACGCCCGGCTCGTACGTCCTCACCGGCACGTACACAGTCGACGGGAAATCGTACGAGACGGCGCTGTCTCGACTCAAGGGACACGTCGCCGACTACCCCGTCGAGGAGATGGCCGAAATCAGCGGCGTGCCCGCGAAGAACATCCGGAAGGCTGCGCGGTGGCTTGCGACCCGTGGCCCCGGCGGTATCGCGCCGAGTTACGCAATCGGCCGGTACATCCACGGCCACGTCTTCGGGCAGGCGTACGCGATTATGCTCGCGCTCACCGGCGACTACGGGAAGCACGGAAACGTTCACGCCCACCACCCACTCGGCGCATCGCTCGACACCGGTGGGTGGGGGTCGCCGGACGATGCGCCCGGTTCGAAGACGCTCTACTTCCACGAGTACGCCGACGCGATGCTGAACGGCGACCCGCGACAAATCAAGGCCGTCTACTCCATCGAGTCGAACATGCTGGGGAACCAGTTCCCCAACCGCCAGCGCCACCTCAAGGGTATCGAGAATCTCGATATGTTCGTCGTCGCAGACATCCACCACACGCCGACGGTCCAACAGGCGGACATCATCCTCCCGGCGGCCCACTGGTTCGAGACCGAAGACATCGTCTCGTCGTGGGGGTCCCACCCGCACATCACCTATCGACACAAGGTCCAAGAGCCGCTTTGGGAGTCGCGCGACGACTACTATATGATTCGCGACCTCGCGAAGAAACTCGGCTTCGGGGACTACTTCCCGGAAGAAAAGCGGGAGGTCCTCCGGACGATGTCGGATGGCGACGACCGGTTCGACTTCGACGAACTCCGCGAACGGGGGACCGCACACCTCGGGACGCCGACCGTCAAGTACACCGGCGAGTTCCCGACTCCGAGCGGCCGTATCGAACTGTACGACGAGGACGCACCCTCGGAGAAGGGCGTCGACCTCCAGTTACCGAAGCCCATCGAGTCGCGGACGGCCGAGGACTACGAGGGGGCCGACGAGTACCCACTCATCTTCATGCAGAAACACGGGCGGTTCCGTCTCCACTCGCAGTTCGAGTATCAGCAGTGGATTCGGGAGATTAACCCGGAGCCACAGCTCGACATTCACCCGAAAGACGCCGAAGCGCGCGGTATCGAGGACGACGACTACGTCCGCGTCCACAACGACCGCGGCGAGATGGTTGTCAAAGCGAAGCTGAACGACGCGATGAAACCCGGTCTCGTCAACACCGACCAGGGATGGTGGACACGGGATTACGTCAAAGGACACCACAACGACCTGACGCACGACGAAGTGAGCGACGTCGGAAAGACGTTCTCGTTCTACGACGTGCGCGTCGAGGTCGAACCGGCACCGGACGACATCGACACGAGCAAATACGAAGGCAACCAGCCGACCGGCGCTGACGCGTCGAGCGCTGGCGTGGGAGGTGACTAATCGGAACGGCACACATCGCATCATTGCCGTCGGGGAGTGAACTGGTCGTCTCCCACCCCTCCTCACTCCCCATTCACGCGTTCGAAGACAAGCCGAGTTCTCCCGTCGTCTGGTCGTCTCTCGTTCTCCTGATCGACTGGTCCCCCATTCTCCTGAGCGACTGGTCTCTTCGAGTGCCAGTGCCGTTGACCGACTCGTCTCTCACCGACCGCAACGGCCCGTTTCTCGCGGTGAAGCCACTGACGATTGTTCGCACACGTCGAAGACGGTATATAAACCGCTTCATTATGCAGCAAGCGGCCTACCGGACCCGAGTCCGTCAGTTCAGGTGTACCCATGAGGGACCTCCAACAGCCGAGACTGACACCACTCCCGGAGTGGGAAGCCGAGGCCAAGCAGATTCTGGACGGCGTCGACTACGACGCCGATTTAGGATTACGCATGGCCCGTGACGCGATTCGTGTCTCAAACGGCGAGCTAACCGACGAAGCGTTCCACGAGAAGTACCACGAGGAGGTCCTCGCCGAGTTCGGCGAGGACAGCCGCCCGACGCGTCCAGAGGGATTCGATGATGGCGGACGGTGATGGTGTCTACCGCCGCGACGTCCTGAAGGCGAGTAGCGCCGCCGCCGTCGCACTCGGCCTCGGCGGGGGCGGATACATTTCGTCGCTGGCCCAGACGGGCGACGAACCGTTCTCGCAGCAAAACCCCGGCATCGACAGTTTCGTCGGGCAGGACGAGGTCATCAAGACCGCGTGCGCCCCTAACTGCCGTGGCAAGTGCCCGTTAGAGGCGCACGTCCGCGACGGACGCGTCCGAAAGATCGAACCGCAGGTTCCCGAAGACGAGCGGTACAAGCGCGCCTGTACGCTCGGCCTGTCTCACACACAGCGCGTCTACAACTCCACGCGCTTGAAATACCCGATGCGTCGTGTCGGTTGGTCGCCGGACGACCCGAACCCGGAGGGCCGCGGTGACGACGCCGAATTCGAGCGCATCACGTGGGACGAAGCCCTCGACCACATCGCGTCGGAGATGGAAGACGCGCGCGAACAGTACGGTCCCGAGAGCGTCTACTTCGAAACCGGCTCCGGTGACAACGGTATCAGCGCGACGATACAGAGCCGTCTCTCGTCCCTCTTCGGTGGGACGCAGATGACGTGGTCTATCGACATCAACGTCGGTCTCGGATTCCGTCGCCTCTCCGGCGGCGGTTTCTTCAACGTCCCGACGAACGAGGTCGCCGACTGGAAAAACGCGAACACGGTCATCGTCTGGGGGTCGGACATCTTCGCCAGCCAACTGCAGCAAGATGCGTCGAAGCTCCTCGATGCCGTCGAAAACGGGGCGAAACTCGTTTGCGTCGACCCGGTGTTCACCAACACCGCGGCCAAAGCGGACCTGTGGTTGCCGGTCAAACCCGGCAAAGACACGCCGCTGACGCTGGCGATGATCAAGACTGTTCTCGACGAAGAGACCTACGACACCGAGTTCCTCCGCGAGCGGTCGCTCGCTCCGGCGCTTGTCCGCTCGGACAACGGCAAACTGCTCGACGCGAGCGAGGTCGTCGAGGGCGTCACCGAGGACCGCCCGGTCGCCATCGACGAAACGACGGGCGAACCGGTCGCACTCGAACCCGAGACGTACGGCGAGTACGCGCTCTTCGGGGAGTACACCGTCGGCGGGGTTACCTGCCAGACGGCCATGACGATGCTCGAATCGTTCGTCGCCGACTACGACCCGGACGAAATCGCCAGCGAGGTCGGCATCCAAGCCCAGAACATCCGGACGGCCGCACGGTGGCTTGCGACCCGCGGCCCCGGCGGAATCGCGTCTGGGTACGGTATCGACCGGTACAAGTACGGTCATATCTTTGGGCAGGCGTACGCCATCCTACTGGCGCTCACCGGCGACTACGGTCGCCACGGGAGCCTTCAGGGAAGCCACCCCGCAGGCGGTTCCTACAACGACGGTGGCTACGGCTCGGTGGAAGACGGCGCCGGCACGACCGTCCTCCCACAGACAAAAATTCTCACAGCCATGGAGTCGGGCGACCCGCACCAACTGAAGGTGATGTACGCCCAGGAATCGAACTTCATCGCCAACCAGCTCCCCGACCGACAACGCTGGCTGGAGGCGGCGAAGAACCTCGACCTCATCGCCGTGGCGGACATGCACCACACGCCGACCGTCCAGCACGCGGATATCATCCTGCCCGCGTCGCACTGGTTCGAGCGTGAGGACGTCGTCACGACGTGGGGTGGCCACCCGCACATCATGTATCGCCAGCCGGCACACGACCCGCTGTGGGAGGCGAAATCCGACCACTGGATGCTCGTCCGCCTCGCCGAACGGCTCGGGTACGGCGACTACTTCATCCGCGACAAGTCGGAGACGCTGAAGACGATGTTGAAACACGACGACGTCGTCGACTACGAGACGCTCAAGAGACAAGGTACGGTCAAGGTCAACACCCCGACGGTCAAGTTCAAAGGCGAGTTCAACACGCCGTCGGGTCGGCTGGAGATATACGACGAAGACGCGCCGACGGAAAACGGGGTCTCCCTCGAATTCCCGAAACCGATGGAGAGTCGGACCGCCGACGACTGGGAGACTGCGGACGACTACCCACTGACGTTCATCCAGAAGCACTCGAAGTGGCGCATCCACTCGCAGTACGAGTACCAAAACTGGCTTCGTGAGATTAACCCTGAGCCGCAGCTCGACATCAACCCCAAAGATGCGAAGGCACGCGGTATCGAGGACAGCGACTACGTCCGCGTCCACAACGACCGCGGCGAGATGGTCGTCAAAGCGAAGCTGAACGAAGCTATCCAACCCGGCTTAGTCAACACCGATCAGGGTTGGTGGGGTAGCGACTACGTTCGCGGCCACCACAACGACCTGACGCACACCGATGTCTGCGAAGTGACCGGCAACTTCGCGTTCTACGACGTGCGGGTCGAGGTCGAACCGGCCCCGGACGATATCGACACGAGCAAATACGCGGATAACCAGCCGACCGGGGTCAACAAACCCGTCGCTGGGGCAGGAGGTGACTAATCATGACGAAATACGGACTCGTAATCGACCAAGAGCGATGTATCGGCTGTCACGCGTGTGCAGTCACGTGTAAACAAGAGAACAACGTCCCGATGGGACAGTATTGGAACCGCGTCCTCACGGAAGGCGGCGACAAAATCGACACCCCGGCCGGGACGTACCCGGAACACGGCGAAGACGGCACGCTCGACATGGGCTACCAGCCGACGGCGTGCCAACACTGTGAGAACGCACCCTGTGTCAAAGTGTGTCCGGTCAACGCGACCTACACCCGCGACGACGGAATCGTCGAAATCGACTACGACAAGTGTATCGGGTGCCGGTACTGCATGGCCGCCTGTCCGTACAACGCACGGGTGTTCAACTGGGAAGAATCCAAGACGATTCCCGAGGAAGGGACCGGTGACGTTCCGGCCCGTCCGCAGGGCGTCGTCGAGAAGTGTACCTTCTGTAGCCACCGCGTCGACGAGGGCCTCGACCCCGCCTGTGTCGTGAACTGTCCCGCCGATGCTCGTATCTTCGGCGACCTCGACAACGAGGAAAGCACCGTCTCGCGGTACATCAAGAAGTACGAAACCCACCGACTGCTCGAAGACCGCGGCACCGACCCGAAGACGTACTACATCCGCGGGGAGATGAGTCCCGGTCGACCGCAGACCTCGGACAAGATGGAGAGCGAACTCGACGAAGAAGACCTCTCTACGTGGACGCCCCCGGAGGAACCATCGGCGGATGAGTCGAGCGGTGCCGGCGCAAGTCACGGCTCGGTCTCGGCCGATGCGATGCCACACGTTCCGGTCGTGAACAACGGAGGTGACGACTAATGTCCAGACAGACCGTCTCATCACGGTTTGCGATTCCAGCGTTCGGGAGCACCGGGAAGCTATGGTTAGGTCTCCTCAGCGTGCTCGTGGTCGCGGGCGTCGCCGCGTGGATGTACCAACTCACCACCGGGTTGGTCGCGACGGGAATGCGCAACGTGTTCTCGTGGGGGCTGTACATCATGATGTTCGTCCTGTTCGTCGGGCTGTCGGCGGGCGGACTCATCATTTCGAGCGCCCCGAAGTTCTTCCACTCGCACCGATACGAAGGATTCGCACGCCTCGGTGTCTTGGTGAGTCTCGCGTGTATCACCGTCGCCGGGCTGTTAATCCTGCCCGACATCGGTCGCCCAGAGCGTATCTATCAGTTTTTCACCTCGCCGGACTTCCGGTCGCCGATGGTGTGGGACTTTGCCATCGTCATCCTCTACGGGGTGCTCAACCTCTGGTACCTGTGGTTGCTGACTCGGCGTGACCTCGCGGCTCGCGGCTCGAAGTTAGCCTTCGGCGTCTCGGATACGGAGGCCGGTCGCAAACGCGACCGTAAGCTCATGTTCTGGACCGCAGCCATCGCGCTGCCGACCGCCGTCGCGCTCCACTCGGTCACCGGGTGGATTTTCGCGACGCAAATCGGTCGCGGTGACTGGTTTAGCCCGCTCGTCGCGCCGGTGTTCATCGCAAAGGCGCTCGTCTCCGGCCTCGGCCTGCTGTTGGTCGTGTCCATCCTCGCAGACCGGTTCACGAAGTTCAGCGTCAACCGCGAGGAACTCACCAGCCTCGGGAAGGTGCTCGGTATCTTCCTCGCGTTCCACGTGGTCTACCTGCTCGCTGCCGAGCGACTCCCGCACGCGTGGGCGGACCACTTCGAGTTCTGGGCAATCACCAGCGGCTTCCTCGTCGGCGAATCGGCCTACTTCTGGCTGTGGACCGTCGTCGGCGGGGCGATTCCGCTCGCCTTACTGTCGGTGCCGTCGCTCCGCAAGCGCGTGTCGGTTATCTTCACGGCCGGTCTGCTGGCGGTCTTCGGGACGATGTTCGAGGGTATCCGCCTCGTCTTCACGGGCTACGACGTGGCGAACATCGACGCCGCACCGGGTATCTCCGTGGGTGCTGGATACAACGGCGTCACCACCGATATTTGGGCGACTGCGGGGACGTACACGCCCACGCTCGTCGAAGTTACCATCACGCTCGGCATCGTCGCACTTGGTGCGATAATCGTCACGCTCGGGCTTCGGTACATTCCGATGGAGCAGTTCGACACGCAGTCGACTCCCGACACCCACGGTGTCGAACCGGCTCACGCGACTGACGGCGGCGAACCAACGACCCTCTCGGAGGGAGAACGATGAGCAATCCAACGGCTGAAACCCCTGAAACACCTGAAACCCAACCCGACAGCCCATCCGGCACACAGTCGGAATCTGCTGAGTCGTTCGACTCGGAGGTCGCGGCGACGTATGCCGTCCTCACCACGTGCTGGCGCGAGCCGACCGACCACCTCGTTTCGGTCCTCGAACGCGGCGAGCTGACGCCGCTTTTCGGGTCGCTCGACGAGGTTGACGGACGCGACCTTCGAAGCGAGTACGCCCGATTGTTCATCGGGCCGGCCGGCCCGCCGTGTCCGCCGTACGAGAGCGTCTACCGCGACGGCGACGGCGACGACTTCGGACCAGTCATGGGTCCCGCGACGATTGCGGTCGACCACTGGTATCGCTCCTTCGGTCTCGAAAACGCTCCCGAGCAGGCGGACCTGCCGGACCACATCGCAACCGAACTGGAGTTCTGTGCCCACCTCGCGTCGGAGGGGAGGGACGACCGCCTCGAACAGTTCCTCGACGAACACCCCCGGGCTTGGACGACGGCGTTCCTCGACCGGGTCGAAGCCGAGACGAACGAGCCGTTCTACGCGTCGCTGGCAGCGACGACGCGCGAGGTGCTCCAACGGTAGCTCGCGTTCGGGGTGGACCACGACGGTAGCACCACCGAACGTGGAGGGTTTGTCATGAGGACTTCCGACCGATACAGCTACGAAGTCACGTACGATGTCGTCGACGGGTCCCGAGATGAATACGAGTCGTGGCTCTCTGCGGCAACGGCGCAGTGGATTACCGCCGAGACGGTGTGCGGCTTTCAGTGTGAACACACCGTGGTCGGGCCGGGGCCGAGCGTCCGACTTCGATTCGAGTTCGATACGCTCGGCGACTGGAACGCGTTCGTCACCGCCGAGAGCCACCACCAGTGTCTCGACCGACTCCGGACGATGACCGACAACCTGACAACAGTCGTGTGGACGCCAGTGACGATTCCGCTCAGCGCAACTTCGCCATCGCCGCAGTCAGCAGCCTACGACTGACTCCCCCCTACACTGTTTTGAACTGCTAGGAACCCGGTCGGAGCGCTTCGTCTCCACCTCCTTGTATTAAAGCCCTTAATTATTCGCGGTTACATACAGCGTCCGCGTCAACCAACCATTGCATAGTGACTGCTCATGTCTGTACCACGGTTCCCTACTCACGAGGCGTTTCCGCTTACAACCCCGATTCACGTGAGGGGTGACAGACAGGTCTCGCTGTCCGGTGCTGACCTTGCGACGTTCCCCACCGACGAGTGCACGGTGACGGTGAAGTGTGCCTCGGGGACGCGTCATACCGCCACGTGGACCGGGATTCCAGTCCTCGACCTGCTGTCGGAAGCCGACCTCTCGGACGAGACGACCCACGTCCTCGTCGAAAGCGACGACGGCTATCGAATCTGCATCGACGTCTATGCGGCGCTCGATGGCCTGCTCGCGTTCGCCCGCGACGGGACGCCGATTGCCGACGAGAAGTCGTACGAAACCCGATTTATCGCGCCCAGTATCGACGGTTCTCGGACGGCGAAGGATGTCCAGTCAATCGAGGCCCGACAGCTTGACCCCGGAACCGACCCCGAGACGCTCGAAGATATCTTCAAGAAACCCTGATTTCACATGACCGACCATCCGCTCGATGTGACCGGTGTCGTCCTCGCTGGAGGACAGAGCCGCCGCTTCGAAGCCGGAGACAAAGCCCTTGCCACGCTCGGCGACGACCCGCTTTTGAAACGCGTGGTCGGTACTCTCCGCGCCGTGACGGGACGACCTCCTATCGTCGCTGTCCGAACGCCTGAGCAGCAAGCGCGACTGTCGACTGTGCTTCCGACAGCGTGGGACGTTCGATTCGTACAGGATGCGGAGTCACTTTCGGGTCCAGTCGCCGGTGTGACGGCGGCCTGTGCGGAAGCCGAAACGCCGTGGCTCTTCGTGGCCGGGTGTGATATGCCGCTTCTCGAACCGCGAGCCATCAGCGCATTGTTCGACAAAGCTGCGCAGGACTCCGCCCGAACCGCCTCCGCGATTGTTCCGCGTTCGGAAGGTGGCTACCACGAACCGCTGCACGCCCTGTATCGGTGCTCGGCGGTCCGCAACATTGCTTCCGCGCTCTCGACGGGTGACGGGTTCGGCGTCCTGCTGAAGCAACTCGCCGATGTCGACTACGTGCCGTTTGCCGACCTGCCGCGAGCGGTCCGAACCTCGGTGACGAACGTCAATACGTGTCGAGAACTCGAACGAATCGCAGCGCCGTGCGAGGCGAACCAATGAATCAGTCCCCGCCGGGCTGGAGCCGTCGGGCGTTTCTTGCGGCGACCGCCGGGCTTGCGACGACAACTGGCTGTGTCGGCAGGTCCTCGTCGAATTCGGCGGTCACGCTCCTCGTCGCCGGAAGTCTTCAGAACGCGCTCACGACTGGCTTCGAACCGCCGGCAGATACCCGCATCGAGGTCGAAGCTCACGGGTCGGCTCGGGCCGCCCGCATGGTCGCAGACCAGCAGCGTGACCCGGATATCGTCGCACTCGCGGACCCCGCGTTGTTCACGGCACCGCTTTCGGTTCCGTGGTATGCGACCTTCGCCAACAACGCAGTCGTACTCGCGTACAATCCATCGACGCCTGAAGGGAAGCGATTCGAATCCGCCGACACGTGGTTTGCTCCACTACTCGACGGTGGTGTTCGACTCGGCCGTACCGACCCTGACCTCGACCCGCTTGGCTACCGGACGCGGTTCGCGCTCACGCTCGCTGCCGACTACTACGACCGCCCAGCACTAGGCAACGACCTCCTGTCTCGCGAGCAAATCTATCCCGAGACGCAACTTCTTGCGCAGTTCGACGCCGGGAGCATCGACGCCGCGTTCGTCTATCGAAGTATGGCTGTCGAGCGGGGGTACCCGTCTCTCGACCTCCCGGCGGCGATTAATCTGAGTGATCCCGAACACGCCTCGTCGTACGCGACGACCAGTTACACACTCCCCGATGGGGTCGTCGTTCGCGGGTCACCCATTCAGTACGCCGCAACGCAGCGGACGAAAACCGAGGCCGCGACGGCCGTCTTCGACGCCCTCGTCGAAACCGCGACGGAGTACCTCGAATCGCACGGCTTTACCGTCCACGCCGAACAGCCCACCTACTCCGGAGATGTCCCAACAACACGCTAGCTATCGCTCCCGCGGTGGCTCACTCACGTCGGTATCGCAGTGGCGCGGCGTCACGCTGGTGCTCGCTTGCGTCCTCTTCGTCTATTATCTCCTGCCGGTCGTCGCGCTCTGGACGTCGCAATCGCCGAGCGCGTTGGTCGACGGCATTACGAGCGAGTTCGTTCTGACGGCGGCGACCAACTCAATCGTCGCGGCGTCTCTTAGCACGCTACTTGCGGTCATCTTCGGGGTACCGCTGGCGTACTGGCTCTCGCGGACGAAGTTCCGCGGGCAGAACGTGGTGCTCGCAATCGTGATGCTTCCGCTCGTCCTGCCGCCGGTCGTAAGCGGGATGTTGCTACTCAAAGTCGTCGGTCCGGCGGGACTCGGACGCGTGGTCACCGTTCCGCTGACGCGCTCGTTGTTCGGCGTCATTCTCGCCCAGACGTACGTCGCCTCACCGTTTCTGGTCGTCACCGCGAAGACGGCGTTCGATGGGGTCGACAGAGAACTTGAGGCGGCCGCCCGCTCGCTCGGCGAAGACGGACTCGGTGCCATTCGGCGGATTACGCTTCCGCTCGCCAAACCCGGGATTCTCGCCGGCGTGACGCTGACGTTCGCTCGGGCTATCGGCGAGTTCGGCGCGACGCTCATGATGGCGTACTATCCGCGGACCCTCCCCGTCCAGATTTGGGTGTCGTACCTCTCGACGGGTCTCGATGCGGCGCTTCCCGTCGCGGTCGTCCTCATCGGCATCGCGGTGAGTGCGATTTTCATCGTTCACGCGCTCGGGACGAATCCGTGGGAGTGAGACGCTGGACCTAATGGGACTCTTGTGGGGGACGTACTGTCTTATAGTAGTGTGAAAAATGCAGAATATCATTTGGATGGGAGTGCTGTGTCTCATCACTATTCATTTGAGCAGAACGCAATTATTTCCATCAGAAACTCCGGGAACAGAGCATGAGTCTCAACGAGGAAGCGGCCCATATGCAACACGCTCAGCGGCGATTCTGTGAGTCCGTCTGCGGTTTCCCTGCCACTGTGAGGGTTGGCCAGTCGATTCTTGCACGGCGATTGTGCATCCTGTGGGTGTTGGTGTCTTGTGAATGAGAAGAACCGCCACGCCCGGGTCGAACGAGCAAACAACTCGTCTCTCTGATGGGTTTGCTCACATCGATAAAGCTAGGTAACTACAATCTAAGCTCACTAGTAGTTCAACTATAACACAATATGGTTGGGTTGTGATTTGAGGTCTACGCTATTCTTGCGCGTCGACCACCGCAATCCCAGCGAGGTTGACGATATCTTTGACTTCGTCGCCGCGCTGGAGGACGTGGACGGGTTTGTCCATACCGACGAGCATCGGACCGATAGCCTCCGCGCCGCCGAGGCGCTGGAGGAGTTTGTAGCCGATGTTACCCGCTTCGAGGTTCGGAAAGACGAGGACGTTTGCAGGCCCGTCGAGTTCCGTGAAGTCGTAGGTATCGGTGAGCATCTCTTCGACGAGGGCCGTGTCGGCCTGCATCTCGCCGTCGACCGGGAAGTCAACGTCCGGGTCGTCATGCAGGCGTTTCACTGCATTCTGTGGCTTGGCGGTACCGGCGTTATTGACGCTGCCGAAATCGGAGTACGAGAGGAGTGCGGCGCGCGGTTCGACGTTGAACCGGCGGGCGAGCTCGGCTGTGTGTTTCGTCACCTCGGCGAGCACCTCTTCGTCGGGGTCGAGGTTGACCGTCGCGTCGGCGCAGAAAATCACGCGGTTCCTGAACGTCAGCATGTAGACGCCAGCGGCGTAGGTCGCGTCCTCGGCGGTGCCGATAAGCTGGAGTGGCGGTCGAAGCGCCGATGAGTAATGATGCGTGAGACCCGTGAGCATCGCGTCGGCATCGCCGATATCGACCATCACGCTGGCGAAGTGGTTCGAGTCCTGTTGGACGAGTTCGGCCGCCTCGGTTCGGGTGAGGCCCTTCCGCTGGCGTTGCTCGTAGAGGTGGTCGACGTAGTGGTTCCATTCGCCGTCGTGGGGGTTGGCGATGGTCGGGTCGAAATCGAGACCCAGTTCTTCGGCCGTCCGGAGAATCTCCGTCGTGCGCCCGATGAGAATCGGCTCGGCGATGCCGTCTTCGACCAGTTGACTCGCCGCGCGAATCATCTTCTCGTCTTCTCCCTCCGCGAGGGCGACGCGCTTGGGGTCGGATTTCGCCTTGTTGAGGACGACGCGCATCATCTCGCGGGACTTGCCGAGGCGCGCTTCGAGTTCTTCGCGGTACGCGTCGAGGTCGCGCTCGCGGCGTGCCGCACCGCTTTCCATCGCCGCCTCGGCGACGGCAGGCGTCACTTCGTAAAGCACGCGCTGGTCGAGCGGTTTGGGGATGAGGTAGTCGGGACCGAACTGCAGCGGTTCGTCGCCGTAGGCTTTGACAACGGCGTCAGGAACGTCCTGTCTAGCGAGGTTTGCAAGCGCCTCGGCGGCGGCGCGCTTCATCGCCTCGTTGATTTCGGTCGCGCGCACGTCGAGCGCGCCACGGAAGATGAACGGGAACCCGAGAACGTTGTTCACCTGATTCGGGTAGTCCGAGCGACCCGTCGCCATGATGACCGTGTCGTCGCGGGCGTTCTTGGCATCCTCGTAGGTAATCTCGGGGTCCGGGTTCGCCATCGCGAAGATGATGGGATTGTCGGCCATCGACCGGACCATGTCCTGACTCACGATGCCGCCCACAGAGAGACCGACGAACACGTCCGCACCTTCCATCGCATCTTCGAGTTCGCCGTCGTCGACGCCGCGGGCGAAGGGTTCGGTGTACTCGTTGAGGTCGCCTGCGTCGGCGCGACGCTCCGAGAGAATTCCGTCGATGTCGCACATCGTGATGTTCTCGCGGGGGATGCCGAGCGAAACGTAGAACCGGGCTGTCGCCGTCGCTGCCGCGCCCGCACCCGCGAAAGTGACCTGTAGCGAGGAGCGGTCTTTGTCGGCGATATCGACGGCGTTCAAGAGCGCCGCTCCGGAGATGATGGCCGTGCCGTGTTGGTCGTCGTGGAAGACGGGAATCGACATTTCGTCGCGGAGACCGGCCTCGATTTCGAAGCACTCCGGCGCTTTGATGTCTTCGAGATTGATGCCACCGAAGGTCGGTTCCATCGCCGCGACGGCCTGCACGAATGACTCGGGGTCATCGAGGCCGAGTTCGACGTCGAACACGTCGATGTCGGCGAAGCGTTTGAACAGGACGCCCTTGCCCTCCATGACCGGCTTCGACGCCTGCGCGCCGATATCGCCGAGACCGAGGACCGCAGAGCCGTTCGAGACGACACCCACGAGGTTTCCCTTTGCCGTGTAGTCGTACGCGACCGTTTCGTCATCTGCGATGTCGAGACACGGGGCCGCCACACCAGGGGAGTACGCGAGGCTCAGGTCGCGCTGCGTGTTCGTCGGCTTCGTCGTGGCAATCTCTATTTTCCCCGACGGTGGTCGGCGGTGGTAGTCTCGGGCGTCGTCCTCGAGTGTCATTAATCGTGATGCAGTCGTTGAGAAATGTAGCCTCTTCGCTCCAACAGCGAGGGCTGAGAAAATGCATTGGATAAAGCAATAGCTCAGTGAGTAGTTTTGTGAGCACGACTATGATTGTGTAGGTTGTCTGCAGAGCAGGCTACACAGTCCTCTCACAGCGACCGACCGCATCGCTCACGAATGCGGCGAAACGTGATTCCTTCCGGTTTACCGCAACCGACTCACGTCACACCTTCGAATAACACCCGCAGCCGACGAGTGAACAACCCGAAAACGACCGTGAAACTGTCCGCGCAGGCTCACCGAAGTTCGTCGTGCGGAATCGTGTACAGTCTTACTTCATCGTTGACTGTGATTCCGTCGGACTTGTCCTCGGCGAACAGGTCGGAGGCACGGTCGATTTGTTCTGTCGGATAGATGTGCTTCGCACTCCCGAACCCGTCGTAAACCTCGACGGAGACGGCGAACTCAACTTCGCTCTCGCCGTCGGGAGCTGAGTAGATTTCCACCGGTACAACGTCCCCTGCATCGAATTTCTTGTTGGCCATGCTTTGACAACCCACACCTGTGTCGATAACTCACAGCAGTAACCCACCCTCTTTTCGAGGTACTGCTTGAGCAGTTCGAATAACTCTTTAACCACCACTGACATAATTATTTCTCAAATCACATCACTCACGGCTCGGGGTTGATTCATTTAAAAGGCTCGTCACGGGGGCGACGACCTGCCTAGTATGATATACGTACGTTTGTTATACTTGGTTGGAGAGGCAGGAACTCCGACGATTTCGGTCAGGTATGGACTCCGTTGGGATTGGTTCGGGCCATTGGTTACCTTTCTGTAACAGTCTTCGACATAATTGTAACATAGATGATTGTTAGATAGAGTAAGCACAACGGGTTCATTTTTCGTTCACCGTGACGGCATGCGATTAGCAGAATTTGACGGATACAGTGGCCCTGATGAAGACAGTTCAAATACCCTGATATTCAAAAGTATTATGACGATTCTATTAGTTGAGAGATATATGAGTCGCTACCGCAGGCTCTCCCAACAAGGGTTGAGTCTCGCATTCACACTCATAATGGTAATCTCGGTCTTTGCAGGCCCCGTATCTGCAAGTCTCGGGAGTGCCACACATGAGGTACAGCCAGGCGGACCACCCGCCCAACAACTGGATACCGTTCCCAGTGACCAACTGACTACTGCATCCGAAAACATCAGTGTCTGGGACGGCGCGTTTCTCACGCTTCGGCCGAACACGTCCGACTCGCGGTTTGATTCGGCCCAGGCGTACAAGGTCAAGACTGTCGACACGTTCGTCAAATCGAGTGTCGCCAACAAGGACCTTCAGAAGAACCCCGTCTACGTCTATAACGCCGGTTCGGAGGTTCCCTTCACCTTCGAAGGCGTTTCGAACGACCAGCTAATCGACGGGAAAGAAGTCCAACTCGTCGCAGCCAAGATGGAAAAGGGTGCCTCGGTGCCCCGAAACATCTCCGCTGTTGCACAGAAACTCACCAATGACGAGGACGTGACCGCGTCTGTCGTCGGCTCGACAACTGGAACCGAAAACGAGAATTCGTTCTCGTTTACGCCCAACGAGTCCGGCCTCTGGATGTTCGCGGTCGCCACCGTCGATGACGGTACCGGTTTCTCCGACACCGACTCTGACGGTAACCTCGAAACGAACGGGAACGTCACCTTCGTCGGCGTCGACGCCCTCCCCGTCCACGAAGGCTCGTCGTCAGTAGACGTCCCAGAACTCGCTGGCAACGGCCAGAACGTGACAGTCTCCGTTGACGCCTCGTCGCTCGATGCGTCCGAGGTCACTCACACGGTCGCCATCTTCAACGAGTCCGACCTCACGAAGTACGACCAGACTATCAACGCGACGGACCGCTCGAACATCACGCTCGAGACCGAAATCGCGCGGGTCAACGGCACGGGTGACATCCCGTCCAACGCGAATATTATGGGCGTCGCCCCCGGCTCGCAGTCGTACTCCGGGAGCGTGACGGCCCTGTCAGTTTTCGAGCGCTTCAACAACTCCACCTCCAATTTCGACAACATCTCGGTTGTCGGCCCAAAGGCGACGGTTCACGGCTCTGCCGTGGCGAAGGTTGCGGGTAACCAGACAACCGTTGAAGTCCCCATCGCTGACGACGCCCCCGCGGGCGAGTACGTCGTGATGCACGTCGCGACGAACCAGTCCGGGACGAACTCGGTGACGGACCGAGAACCGCTGCAGGTCGCAGAGAGTGTCCAACTCAACCTGACGGCGAACACGACGTCCCCGCTCGCAGGCAATGACGTGAAATTCACTGTCACGCGCGAAGACACCGGCGCGACAGTCGAAGACGCGAACGTCACGGTCGATGGAACGAGCATGCAAACGAACGCCAACGGTGTGGCGACGGTCCCTGTCGACACGTCCGGGACGCTCACCGCAACCGTCTCGAAAGCGGTTGCCGGTGGCGAAGTGTTTGCTGACGACACGCTCGCACTCGACGTGCAGTCACCCGCAACGTTCGAATACAGTAACCTGACCGTCGAACCGCGGCAGGTCCTCCCCGGTTCCAACGTGACCGTGAACGCGACCATCGAGAACGTCGGCGATATCGCAGGAAGCTACAATGCGACACTCGTCGTCGACGGGACCGCTCAAACCTCGTCGACCGGTAACCTGACGCCCGGTCAATCGACGACGGTGAGCTTCACGAAGACGTTCAACACCGCCGGTAGCTACAACGTCACTATCGATGAACGCTCGACCGAGAGCGACGAACTCATCTCGAAGTCCGTCCGCGTCGTCGCGGCCGCAAATTCGAGTGTGACCAACGTGTCGGTCGCTCCGTCGACTATCGACACCGCCGAGCGCTACTCGATCACCGCGACGGTCGAGAACACCGGCGGACTCTCGGACGTTGTCGACCTGACGTACACCGTCTCCAACGAAAGTACGGAAGAAGTCTACAACACCACGCAGACGCTCGTCGTCGGTCCCGACGCGACCGAACAAAAGACCGTCTCGACGCTCGCCCCGCAGGAACTCGGCTCCGACGACATCGAGAACTTCACCGTCGAAGTCAACGATGTCGAGGCGAACACGAAGCTGACGGTCGCGAAGTCCGACCGGCTTCCGCCGACGATTCGACTCCAGACGCCGTCGCAGGGGCTGACCCCGTACGGCACGCCCATCAACCTCTCCGTTACTGATGGCTCGGGCGTCGACTCGGCAACCTACAGCTTCGGTAACGACTCGAAGACGCTCTCGCTCGACGCGAACGGCACCGCGACTATCGCGACCGACTCGCTCGAAGAGGGTCAGAAGACGCTCACCGTCACCGCGACGGACACGGAGGGTAACGAACTCACGCGGACCTTCGAGTTCGACTTCGTCTCCTCGCCGCGTATCAAGAGCGTCACCCCGACGGACGTCGTCGGTCCGTCGAGCACTATCAACGCGACGTTCGCCGACAACCGCCACGGTAGCTCGGAGACGGGCATCAACGCCAGCGCGACGACGCTCGTCATCGACGGGCAGACCGTCGACCTCTCGGGTGCGACGACCAACACCGAGTCCGCGCTCGAAATCGACTTCTCCGAACTCGGCGTCTCGCTGACCGAAGGCGAGATGACCGCGAAGCTCACGGTCGAGGACGACGCTGGTCACGCGACCTCGCGTCTGTTCACCTTCGAGTACGACGAGACGAAGCCGACGGCTGACCTCTCGACGGATATCTCGGAGCACGTGAGCGCCAACAACACGGTTAACGTCACGCTCGACGCCGGGGATGCGAACCTCGAAACCGCACAGTTCGTCGTCGAAGACTCCAACGGCGATGCGGTCTACACGCGCGACGTGACGACGCTCGCACAGGCGAGCGACGACTCGTTCGTCGTCGAGTGGGACGCCACTGACGACAGCGGTAACAAACTCTCCAACGGCAACTACAACCTCACGCTCGTGAGCACCGACGCTGGTGACAACAGCCAGGTCGGCAACGCGACCGTCTCTGTCGACAACAACTTGCCGACGTACGACCTCGCGTCCATCGACGGCACCGACAGCACGGTCTACACGAACGACTCGGTCAACGTCACGTACAGCACTGATGAGAACGTCACCATCGTATACACGCTGGAGTCTGAAACCGGCGTGAAGAAGACGTTCACGCGAACGTCGGGCCAGACGTCCGGTGCGGACCACACGCTCGACGTGACGTCCGCACTCTCGGACGGCACCTACAGCGTGAAAGCGACGGTCACCGACGAAGCGAACAACGAGCGCGTCGTCACCCGGAACAACCCGGTCGTAGTCGACACGACGAAGCCCGGAATCGCGGCAACGCTCGACTTCAACGAGGCGACGGGGAACCTCACCGTCAACGTGACGAGCACGGAATCGCTCGCCACGACGCCGGACGCAGAGGTTACGTACCCCAATTCGAACACGGAAGCCCTGACGCTCACGAAGGTCGGCTCGACGACGTGGACCGACGAACTCGACACGAACGCGTCCGGCGAGTACACGCTGGACGTTTCCGGAACCGACCTCGCCGGCAACTCGGCGAGCGACACCAGCACCTCGAAGGTTGAGGGTCACAACTTCTCGGACGACAAGACCGTCCTCCTCGTGAGTGCGAGCGGCGACACGTTCATCCACATCAACGCCAGCGACTCGGCGAACCTGCCGGACGGCCAGACGGTCATCACGCTGTCCGATACGAACGTTCCGCCGAACGCGCTCTCACAGGGCACCGCAGCAACGCGGTACCTCGAAGCGAACTCCGGACTGTCCGACGACCAAATCGAGGAAGTCTCCTACGGCTTCAGCGAAGACCTCGACACGACGGGACAGGGCTTCTACATCACCTACATCGAGAACGGTGGGACGAAGGTCCTCCCGACTGAGCGCCAGACCGACCCGTTCGGTCTCAACGGTGACTACTACGTGGGGACCCGCGGTGGACTGTCCACCTACGGTGCAATGGTGAACGATACGACCGCGCCGACGATTACCTTCGACACTCCGGCCGAAGGCGCAACGTTCAACGAGACCGAGAACACGGTCGACGTGAACGCCACGCTCTCGGACGACGTCGAAGTCAACGAATCGTCGGTCACAGTCACGCTCGACAACGGCACCGACAGCATGGACGTCACTGGCTCGGCGGCTATCACCAACGAGTCGGTGAACTACACGACGCACGCGCTGGCACCCGGTGACTACACGGTGACCATCGAAGCGTCGGACACGAACCTCACGGCGAACACGGCGACCGAGCAGGTCAACTTCACCATCGAAGACGACCGCGAAGCGCCGTCGTTCACTTCGTTCAACCCGACCGAAGGGGAGACGTTCCCGTTCGGAACGTCCGAGTTCCGCCTCAACGCGACCTACGAGGAAGCAAGCGATGCGGTGAACGACACCGGCATCGACACGCGGAACATCACCGTCCTCTACGACGGTGAAGACATCACCAGCGCGGCCGATGTCACGGCAAGCGGATTCGACACCAACGTCACGGTAAGCGACACCGAGACGCACAACCTGACGGTCCGCGTGCCCGACAAGGCCGGTAACAGCATCGAACAAACGACGAACTTCAGTGTCACGGCTGACGACACTGACCCCGCAGTCGAGATTACGAACCCCGCAGAGGGCGACGAACTCTCGAACACGACGACGTACGCAAACGTCACGGCGACCGTGTCGGACGCTGAGAGCGGTGTGAACCTCAGCTCAGTTGCGGTCACCTTCGACGGCACGGAGGTCACGAGCGCGGCGAACCTCGACGACCTCTCGAACATCTGGTTCAATAAGACGGGTCTCGAACCCGGCACGAGCCACACGGTCGTCGTCTCCGCGGCCGACGCGGACGGCAACGTCAACCAGTCGACGGTCAACTTCACGGTTGCCCCCGACGAGACCGCGCCGGAAATCACGCGAGTGAGCTCGAAGGACCAGACCTTCGACAGCACTGGCACCCTTGCTATCGAAGTGAACTACACCGACCCCGAGAGCGGTATCGACGCCTCCGCGGTGACGCTACTGCTCGACGGCGAGGATGTCACTGAGAACGCGACCGTCCATCCGAACCCCGGTGCCTCGCTCGAACTCAGTTCGAGCGACATCGGCTCCGGTGAGCACCAACTTGGTGTCCACGTCACCAACAACAATGGTGACCTGACGGCGAACGAGACGACGTTCTCGGTCAGCCAGGGTTCGGACATCCAGGTCACGAACGCTGGTCTCAACACGACCGACGTACAGATTAACGACCCAGTTGAAGTGAGCGCCACCGTCGAGAACTTCGGCGACGAGGACGGTACGATGGCTCTCGGCGTTACCGGCGAGAGTCAGGCCGGCACGACCGACTTCGGCGTCACGAAGTCCGTCGAGGTCAACGCCTCCGAATCGAAGTCCGTGAACTTCGTCATCACGCCGGACGACGCAGGTACCTACAGCGTCATGGTCAACGGAACGACCACGACCAACGCGCTGACGGTCACCTCGCCGAACGCGGATATCCAGGTGCTCAGTGAGTCGTCGGTCAGTCCGACGACGCTCCTTGAGAACGAGGAGACGACCGTCACGGTCACCCTCGGCAACCTCGGTGGGTCGGGCGGAACCATCTCGGGTGACGTGACCCGAAACGGTTCCACTGTCTACCAGATCCCGAGCACGACGATTGCCTCGGGTGCGAAGAAGACGTTCACCTTCACCGACACGCCGCCGTCGACCGGTGACTACGTCTACACCTTCAACGGCGCTGAAGTTGGAACGGTTACCGTCTCCCAACGCGCGCCGTCCTTCAGCGTCGACGCCGGTTCGAGTTCCATCTCGGAGCAGACGGTCAAACCGGACGAGACGTTCACCGTCTCGGTCGATGTCGACAACGTCGGTACCGCTCGTGGAACCTTCAGCAAGGCCCTGAAGGCGAACGGAACCGCACTCGCAACCGAGAGCGTCACGCTTGACGCTGGCGGCTCGAGTACGTTGACGTACTCCACGTCGATTGACTCTGACGGGAACTACACCCTCACGGTCGATGGCGTCACGCTCGGAACGATTACCGTCAAAACCCCAACCACCGGCGGTGGCGGTGGCGGCGGCGGTGGTGACGACGCGGACGACGCCTACGAGAGCGGCCGTCTCTTCCACGAGACGCAGTTCGACGCGCCGCTGAAGGGTGGCGAGTCGGTCTCCGCTGCGAACATCACCTTCAGCAACGAGACGACTGGTCAGGTCACCGTGGAAGAACGGACCAGCGTCCCCGGAATCGTCGGTGAGCCTGCGGAAACCGCGGTCGGCTACGTCAAGATTCAGGTTCCCGCTTCGGCACGCGACGAACCGTCGACGCTCACGTTCTCGGTCAGACAGAGCAGACTGGACGACCTCGACCTGAGCGCGTCGGACCTTCAGGTCCAACGGTTCAACGGCGACACCGGCGAGTGGGAAGCACTCGACACGCGCGTGGTCAACGAATCCAGCGACACGGTCGTTCTCGAGGCTGAAACGCCCGGGTTCTCCTACTTCGCCATCACGTCGAAGCAGGTGACGACCACGACGACCGAACCGCCGACGACCACGACGACTGAACCGCCGACGACGACCGACGAACCGCCGACGACGGACGAATCGCCCACCACGACGGGTGAACCGGCCACGACGGGTACTGGCGTCCCCGGCTTCGGTGCCGTGCTCGCCGTGATTGCGCTGCTCGCGGTCGCACTCATCGCGGTGCGCCGCGACTAGTAACCGCTCGACGCGGTTCGTTTCATTCCTTTTTCATCTTTTGCGGTCCGAGAGCGACGCAACTGCCTACAGATTTTTATTACCGGTGTCCAAATCGGACAACGATGCCTCGACCCCGTTTCTTGATTTTTGCCCTTGTGGTTGCTGCGGTACTCCTCGCAGCGGTCGCACCCCCAACTCTTGGGGCGAGTGGCAACTACGATATCGACATCGACGGTTCCATCGACACCGTCGACAGAACTGTTTCGACAGAACGCGGCGACTTCCTCGTCACTGAGGTCGGCCGTGCCGACGCTGGCGATAGCGTCGGAGTCTCGGTTGACGCACCGAGCGGTGCCGAATACTCGATTATGATTCACGACGCCGACGAGAATATCCGCCGGTCGATTTCTCGCACCGGCGACGACTCAAAGTCATTCGATACCGACGGACTCGAACCGGGCACTTACTCCGTCTCGGCCACCAACCAATCGACCGAGGAGGTGCACGACGTTGAACCGCTCGTGATTCGCGCGTACCGCCTCACGGTCAACGCCGACGACGCCGTCGAAAATGGCAACGACCTCGACGTGACGGTCGAACTCGACCAAGTCGAGTCGGGCGAACCCGTCGAAACCGTCCAAGTCGTCCTCGCGAACGACTCCAAGAACACCCGAGTCGACGCTTCGAAAGTCAACGATTCGAACTACTCGGCGTCGGTCTCGACCGACGACTTCGCAACCGGCGACTACTCGCTGTACGCAGTCGTCCGCACCGACGACAAGGCGATGGGCGAGAACGAACTCGTCGGCGTGAGCGACGCTTCGACGGTCGAAGTCGTCGACCAGAAGGAATCCGAAACCTCGACGCCCGGCGGTGGCGGGTCCGGTGGCGACCCGTCCGACGGCGATTCGTCGGATGGCGACTCCGATTCCACGAACAAGACCACGACGACCACGTCGAACAACTCGACGACGCCGACGACCACGACAAACAACCCGACGACCACGACGACCACCGAAGGGACGGACCACTCGGAGCCCACGACTACGGCAACAACGACGACGGACAACGTCGTGACGCCAAACGAGTCGGCAACGACGACCGAGCAACCGACGACTTCGTCGGACGTCCCGAACACGGCACCCCAAGCGCTGTTCGGTGTGCTCGTCGTCTTCGCTGTCGGCCGACGACTCGTCCGTAACTGACTGACGCCACCATCTCGGTTGGCTCTTTTATGTAGCTTTCATTGGTAGCGATTGGGCTGACCGGAGCGACTGGGCTGGAGTGGCCGGGGTGACCGGAGTGACCGGAGCGTCCGACTAGACGGTGGTAATCGAGCGCTTCGCCGTGGCTATGCAGTCGAGACCCATTCTTACATTGACACGCCAGCTATATGCTCCGTCGCGCATCACGTGGGGTAATGGCTGATTCGGTCTCCGAACATCGCCCCCGTTCAGTAGACGACGCAGCGACTGCTCTCCATTGTGAGCGTGTCGTTCGGGAGTACTCACGCGGTCCCGACTCGCTTTTTTCCCGTGGGTCGGACGCGCCGACGGTTCGTGCCCTCGATGGCGTCTCCCTGTCGATTTCGACCGGTGAGTTCGTCGCCATCGCCGGCCCGAGCGGCAGCGGCAAGTCGACGTTGTTGCACCTCCTCGCCGCCCTCGACACGCCGACGCAGGGTGACGTGACCGTCGCCGAAACCGACGTTCGTTCCCTGTCCGCTCGCGGTCGGACGAAGCTCAGACGCGATACCATCGGCATCGTCTTCCAGCATTTCCACCTGTTGCCCTCGCTTTCGGCTCGCGGCAACGTCGCACTCCCGCTTATCGAACGCGGCGTCTCCAAACGAGGGCGTCGCAAGCGCGCCGACGAACTGCTCGAACAGGTCGGACTCGCCGACCGCGCCGGGCACAAACCGGGCGAACTCTCCGGCGGCGAGCAACAGCGCGTCGCGATTGCACGGGCGCTCGTTTCTGACCCCGCGGTTCTCATCGCCGACGAACCGACGGGCGAACTCGACACGGAAACGGGCCAACGCGTCCTCGACTACATCGAACAGACGGCCTCTGACCGTGCGGTCGTCGTCGCAACGCACGACGACCACGTCATCGACCGGGCCGACCGCGTCGTTCGCCTCCGTGACGGTGTTGTGGTGAGCGATGAGTAGGCGGCATCGACTGCTCGGCATCCTCGGACTTGCTGTCCGGCGTATTCTCGGTCGCCTGCGGACGACCTCGTCCAAGCAGGTCCTGTTGAGCGTCCTCGGCGTCGCGCTCGCGGTGACGCTCATGACGACCGTCAGCGGCATCGCGCTCGGGATGGGTGCGGAGAACGCGATTCAAAGCGAGGATGTCGACTACTGGGTCGTCCCCGAGGCGAGTACGGCCTCTTCGGTCGCGGTCGACGTCGGCAGTCCGCAACTCGGTAACACACACGCGATTACCGAGCGACTCGACACGGACGAGCGCATCGACTACGCGACGCCGGTCCAGACGCAACTCGTCCGGTTGTCTCCCGGCGATGGAAACGGGTCCACAGAGGAGTACGTCCTGGTTGCAGGCATTATCCCACCCGAAAAGCCGACGAAAGTCGTCGGCGTCCCGACGGACGCGCTCGAACCGGGAGACCCCCACTATGCAAACGGCACCTACGAAGGGCCGCGAACCGGCGAACTCGTGCTCAACGAGGCCGGTGCAGAGCTGTTGGGTCTCTCGGCTAGCGACGAAGTGACCGCAACGGTCGGCAATTCGCGTGCGACGTTCACGGTCACCGACGTTCGGCAGGCCGACGTTTCGAGCGGCGTCGGTCCCGTTCCGGTTGCACTCGTCCACCACTCGGAACTCCAGACGATGACTGGGTCGACTTCTGGCGACCTCGCGGACCAACTCCTCGTAAGCACGAACGCCGCGGGCGTGAAGTCGGACATCGAAGCGGTGTATCCGCGAACTTCGGTCGTCACGCAGACCGGGCTAGCGGTTCGCGGCGCGTCTACGTCGAGTCTCCCGCTCGCGATGGCCGCCGTCTCACTTACCGTCGCCATCCTCGTCGGCGTCCTCTTCGTGGCGACCATGATGGGGCTCGAAGTCAACGCTGACCGGCGCAATCTCGCCGTTCTCTCGGCGATGGGCTATCGAACCGGCTCACAAACGCTCCTCGTCGTCGCGGAGACGGTCATCGTCGCTACTATCGGCGGCGTCATCGGCGTCATCATGGGTATCGGCGGCATCCATCTGACGAACGCGATTACACAGGAGATACTTGGTGTGCAGGTCGCGCTGTTCGACCCGATTCTCATCGGGTACAGCGTCGCCGTCGCGGCGGCTATCGGGCTTATCTCGTCCGTGTATCCCGCGTGGCTCACCTGGCGAACCCCGACACTGGAGGCGATGTCGCATGACTGATTCCGACCCGACTACTGCGCGATTCCCGCGACTCGCTCGCGCTCGCGCCGCGGCGGGCATCGCGTTCTCGCAACTCTCGCACGCCCGCGGGCGGACGGTTCTGACCGTTCTCGGCATCACGCTGGCCGTGCTCGCGGCGACGCTTCTCGCCGGAACAGGTATCGGTGTTATCCAGACGGGTCAACAGAAGTTTGACGCGGCTGGCCGCGACGTGTGGGTTACCGGCGGCCCGGTTCGGTTCTCGCCAGCCGGTGTCGGCGGCTTCGAGAACACTATTGTCGGCGCACACGAGTTAGACGCCGAGTTAGAGGCCCACGAAGACGTTCAGGTGGCGGTTCCGATGGCGTTCCAGACAGTGTACGTCAAATCGAACGACACGGACTATCAGACGCTCATCGGTGTTGGGTCGCCCGCCCACGGCGGGTCGGTTCAGATTACGAACGGCTCCGGATTCAGTTCTAGAGACGTACACTACGCCGACGGCAACTATTCCGGGCCGATGACTCACGAGGTCATCATCGACCAGCGAACCGCCGACATGATGAACGTCTCAATCGGCGACTCGCTGTACATCGGCGGGACAACGGGTATTGCTCGGAAAAACGAGTTTACCGTCGTCGGCATCTCGCCGACGTTCTCGCGGTTCCTCGGCTCGCCGAGCGTCGTCGTCCAGTTGAGCGAACTACAAGAAGTGACGGGAACGACCGGCACTGACAAAGCGACGATTATGACGCTCACCGTCGCCGACGACGCCGACCCCGAAGCGGTTGCGGACGACCTCGAAGCGGAGTATCCGGCCTACGATATTCGGACGAACAAGGAGCAACTGAAAGAGATTCTCCGCGACCAGGCGGTCCTCATGGCCGCCGGCGGAAGTCTTGTCTTCCTCGCGCTGCTCGCGGGGCTTGCGCTCACCGTGAATATCCTGCTCTCGCACGTGTACCACCAACAGCGGGAGTTCGCCGCGCTCAAGGCACTCGGTACGTCCTCGTCGACGCTCTCGTTGACGCTCGTCGTGCAGGCGCTCGTCCTCGGGACTGTCGGCGGTATCCTCGGCGTCGTACTCAGTTTCCCGGCCGCGCGCGGTCTGAACCGACTGGCGAAACTCGTCGTCGGGTTCGGTGATATCGTCGTCCTCCCACAGTCCGTCCTCATCGGCGGCTTTGCCATCGCGTTCCTGATGAGCCTCATCTCGTCACTCGTCGTCAGCCGACAAATTGCCGGTATTCGACCGCTTGAGCACCTGTAAGGCGTCGGCTGTCCGCGGCGGCGACGATTTACACCGCTTTACGCACCCGCACCCACAAGCGATAGTTTAGTTACCCCGGACTGACCACCACTGCATATGGCAACGGCACGACGTGAGCGATTCATCCGTGCACAACTCGCGTGGATGCTCGGAGCGACGCTCATCCTCGTTCTCCTCGACTCGCTGTCCTACGAATTGGTGTTCGTCGTGTCGCTCATCGGCTTTCTCGTCATCGTCGAACTCACCGCGCCCATCGCAGTGACGCCGACGTGGCGGCGCAGACTCCTGTGGCTCATCGGCGGCGGACTCGTGGTCTTCGGATACATCGTCATACGACGGATTCTCGACATCCTTCCGTCGGGGGTGGTCTGAGTGCGTATCGGGTCTCGCGAGGTTGGCTATCCGCACCTCCTCGCAGCGGGCTTGCTCCTCACGATGCTCATCGGCGTCGGCATCGGTGCGAGCACGTCTTCGTCCACCTACGGCGCGTTCAACCCCGCGTGGGACGGTGGCTCCGGCGTTCGTGACGTTGCGGCGGACTCGCCCGCCGAGACGACCATTGCCTACAACACCACCGACTACGGCGAGGCTAAGGCGTCCCAGTCGGTCGCATTCGTCATCTCTCCTGAGACAGGGTACACCGACGCCGAGTCGGCCCGCATCGAGTCGTTCGTCCGCGACGGAGGGACACTCGTCGTCGCCGACGACTTCAGACCGCACGGGAACGCCCTCTTGACCCGGCTCGGCGCAAGCGCGCGCATCAACCGGACGCCGCTTCGCGACGACCGCCACCAATTCAAGTCGGGCGCGCTCCCGATAGCGACGCAGACGACATCGGACTCACTCACCAGTAACGTAGACCAACTCACGCTAAACCACCCGGCGACGGTGGCAGCGAACGAAAGCACCGTGCTCGTCCGTTCGTCGAACTTCTCGTACCGCGACACCGACGGCGACGAGGAACTCGACGAGTCCGAGTCGCTCCAGTCGTATCCCGTCGTGACTACTGAGCGACTCGGCGCTGGCGAGGTTGTCGTCGTCAGCGACCCGAGTATCTTCATCAACTCGATGCTCGAACAACCGGACAACCGCGCCTTCACAGCGTCACTTGTAGGGTCACACGAGACCGTCTTCCTGGACTTCTCACACACCAAGGAACGACCGCCGCTTCAGATTGCACTCCGCACCCTTCGCGACTCAGCTAGCCTCCAGTTACTCTTCGGCGTCGTCGTCGTCGGCGCACTGGCCCTCATCTCCCGGCGCGGCCGATTCGAGTTGTAACGACTGTTGCGGTCGTGCTGTTCGACAATACTCGTTTCCTCTCGTCCACGACTTGATTTTTTGTCTCAACTCTGTCGAAAGTCCGCACTTATTTGTGGTCGCCGTCCGGAGTAGCAGTAAGAATGAGTGCTCCCGAAGAGGTCTACTCAGCCATCCTCGACGAGACATCACAGCTCCTCGTCGGGAACGAAGACGCGATTGAGGCGCTTACAATCGCGTTACTAACCAACGGACACGTACTCCTCGAAGGGGTCCCGGGCGTCGCCAAGACGACGATTGCGAACCTCTTTGCGCACGCCGCGAACCTCGACTACCAGCGGATTCAGATGACACCCGACGTGCTTCCGGCGGACATCACCGGCACGCACATCTACCGCGAGAATCTCGGTGAATTCGACCTGCAGCGGGGTCCCGTCTTCTCCAACGTCGTCCTCGCCGACGAGATTAATCGGGCGACACCGAAGACGCAGTCCGCGCTGCTGGAAGCGATGGAAGAGGGGCAGGTGACAATCGAGGGCGAGACGCTCAAACTCCCCTATCCGTTCATGGTCATCGCAACCCAGAACCCAATCGAGTACGAAGGGACGTTCAACCTCCCCGAGGCCCAGCGCGACCGCTTCCAGTTCAAGGTCGTCGTCGACCTTCCCGAGCGTGCGGACGAACGCGAGGTTCTGGAACGGTTCGACAACTCACCGTCGCTCAAGCCGTCGGACATTTCGAACGTCATCAGCGACGCCGATATCGGCGCAGCGCGGAAGGTCGTCACGAACGTCCACGTCGCCGACAAAGTGTTCGACTACATCCTCGACCTCGTCTCTGCGACGCGAACCCACTCCGCGGTCGACTTCGGCGCATCTCCCCGTGCCTCGCTCGCGTTCCTGCGAGCCGGGAAGGCTGCCGCAGCGATTCGTGGCCGCGACTACGTCATCCCCGACGATGTCAAGCGACTCGCGCCGCTCATCCTCTCGCATCGTCTCGTCCTCGGGACGGAAGCGGATATCAGTGGACGCAACCCGAGAGAAATCGTCGATGAAGTCGTCGACACCGTTCCGACACCGGAAGTCGAGTTAGGCGATTCGAAGCCGCCGTCGGTTGCGAGCGACGACTAAGCGCGGTCCGGGTCTCGATTCGATTCAGTTCGCTTTTTCGGTATCTTCGATTCCGTCGACTCCTGCAGCCGGCTCAGAGGTACCGTCACCCGATTTAGAAATATCGCCACCCGTTTCAGGAATATCGTCACCCGTTTCAGGAATATCGTCACCCACTTCCCAGCGGCAGGTAACGGCGAAACTCGTCTCGTCACCGGGTGTCACCTCGGTGGTGACTGGCGTGTCGAGTCCGCGAGCGACGGTGACGCCGAGGAACGATGCAACAGGCGTGTCGAACGTCTCCGCCGACGCGAATCGACAGCCTTCGACGCGGACGGTGAGTCGGCCATCTGCGGCGTCTGTCTCCGTTGTCGTCGTCTCCACGAGTTCGAACAGTTCGACGAGCGCGTCGGTGGTCTGACGGGCGAGCGTCGTCGGGTCGTCACCGAGCGGACCGTCGCTGCTCCGCTCGAATTCGTCGAACAGACCGACGCCGCTCGGGGTGAACGTGACGCCGCGCTGTGTCTCGTCGTCGGTGACGACGAACGTGTCGCGAAGCGCGTCCGGGTCCGGGAGCGTGTACGACCGGTGCTCGGGAACGAATAGGCGAACTGTTTCCCTCTCAGCGTCGGGGACGTATACAGTCGTGTCCTGAAGCCCGAGTTCGTTGACGATGGCCCCGTGGTTTGCCGCGTGTGCTTGGAACACCGATGACCCGATGCCAACGGGGATGAACTGCTCGGGGCTGAGATATCGCGTCACGGCCGCGGCGAACAGCCCGATTGCGCCGAGAACGACGAGCACCTCTCGGACAGGTGGGAAGAGCGCAGCACCCAGTACCCCGGCGACACCGAGCGCGGCCAGCACGGCGGTTGCCTGTCGGTACTGGCTCTGTCTGAGGCTGTCGTACCGCTGTCTGAGCCGGGCGTTCTCGCGGCGGAGTGCAGCGAGTTCGGACGTGTTTTCGGTGTCGGAACTGCCCTGCGTCGGGGACGAGACGGGACCGTGTGACTGCCCGTTCGCCAGTTTGCGGTTATTCCGCTTGTCTACACTCATCGGTCAGCCTCCGCGGAGACGAACCCGAGTGTGACGCGCTCGTACCGGTGCAGCGCGTACGAGATGGTCACCGCGAGTACGACGAACACCAGTGCGGACTGCCACGCCCACTTGAGACTCGCCCAGAGCGCCCAGACCGTCCCGAGCGCGACGAAGAACGCCGCCGTCAACCGGGTGAGTCGGGGTCGGTCCGGCGGCCACGAACACGCCGCACTCACGAGAAGTGGGAATGTCGCAACCTGTGTGGCAGTCACTAACCACATGGTCTCTGCCGACAGCAACGAGATTACCCAGAGTTGCGCAATGATAAACGCGGCTGGACCGGCGGTAGCGAGTGCGCCACCGAGGACGGAAAGACCAGCAACGACGCCCCACACACCGCCCGTGAGCGTTAACGCGCCGGTGAGTAGGAACACGCCGACCGCGTCTGCGGGGGTAAGCTCGTTTGACTCCAACACAGTTCGAATCGTCGGGATGCGCTGTTTCAGCGTTGTTTCCATCGAGTATCACTCCACCGTCGCGGCCGTCTCGGCCGTCGCCAGTTCAACTGCACTCCGCGGTGCGACTTCGTAGGCGGTGACGTTCGGCAAGCGGTCGAGGCGCTTTCGGAACTGCTCGAAGTCGACAAATCCGTCGAATCCATCGCCGGAAGCCGTCGGTACGTCGCCGAACAACACGTTCGGCGTGAGAAAGACCGTCGTCTGACTGCTTCGTTTCGATGCGACGACGACGGACTCGTAGGTCTCGACTTTCGCCGAGTCGTCGGTAACGAGAACGAGGTGGTCCTCGCGGTCCGAGCGCAAACACGAGGCTTTGACTGCATCGAAAAGCGGCCGGTCGCTAACCCGCGAGACGTAGCTAGTCCCGTCGGAAAGGAACGGCCGAAGTGTCGTCGCAAACGCCGACTCGTCGCCGACGAGCGACTGGCTTCGCTTGCGGGCGTCTGCCGGCGCAACCGGTCGCGACGACTCGACCGTTCGGCGGTCGCCGTCTGTCGGTGTGACCTCCAGCAACTCCCGCCGAATCGTCTGGTATGCGTTCGATGACGACGACGGGCCGAACTCCCACGTCGTCGCGCTGTCGTCGACGAACTGTGCCGAAACCGGGTCACCGTGCAATTCCGCCGCGTGGATACAGCCGAGTGCGACTTCGCGCGCGTACGAGAACATCGTTCGACCCGTCGGCCCGCTGTTCATGTGCGACCCCATGTCGACGACGAGCGAGAGCAGATAGTCGGACGCAGACTCGAACTCGCGGATGTACGGTTGGTTCATCCGGGCTGTCGTCCGCCAATCAATCTGCGAGAGCGTATCGCCCGGGAGGTACTGCCGCGTCTCGTGGGGAACCAACCCCGGTCCAGTCTGGTCGCTCGAATGGTCTCCGAACGTCGCACCGACTAACTCGCCGCCCTGCCCGATGTGGACGCCATCGGGGGCCGGCGGTTCGACGAGACAGCGGGCATCGACATCCAGCGTCACCGTCTCGGTGAAGTATCCTGCTCGGTCTTCGATTGTGACACGGACAGTGTCGAACGCGATTCGCCCGGCAATCGGGAACTCGACGCTGCACGTGGTCGAACCGGCGGTCGCGCCGGGTTCGATGGTGACTGTCCGGCGACTCCGCTCCGGTGCGTCCACACTCGGTGGTGCGACGAGTTCGACTTCGACGGGTGAATCGAGCGCGTCGGGCATCGATGCGGTCATCGTAACTGCGGTGCGGTCGCCGACGAACGCGGTCGCACGGTCGACCGAAACGGTCGCCGAAAGAGACTGGTCGACCTTAGTCATCGTCCGCAGCGCGCCGAACTGCGCAACTACGAGCCACGCGGCAAGACCGCCCGCGGCGAAAAGCGGCGTCGACTCGCCGAGGAGGACTGCAAAGACGGCGAAGAAGCACGCAGTTCCAGCGAGCACGGCCCACCGACGGGTCGGAAGCATCGTGGTGTCGATTCGTTGCACCGAAGTTGAATGTTTGTGTTCTCCGACGTGTAACCGGGCTACGATGGTTGTTGTCTATTGCCGTGTCGATTCATTCCAACTATCATATTGTCTGACGACCACGTCCCTCACGACCTTATACAGTTGCTAAACGCGAAAAAACCGCTGCGAGCGACTGTACGTCGATTTTCCCCAACACTCCTCAGATTTCTCACACCCCGTACCGGTTCAAATGCGAAAACCCATTACGGTCGCACGTTTGGCTACGAGTAGTGCGTAGAGACTGGAGTCGTTCGGTTTGTCTACTCTGGACGCTACTGATCGTGGTGAGTGCCGTCACGACAGCACCCGTTGCTGCCGTTTCGGCGATTGCCGACGAGAAAGCGCCAGTAGCCCCCGCGCTCGGCGAGCACCAGTCGCTGCCGCAACAGACTGCGGGAGAGACGAACAACACCAGCGGCGTAATTCACGAGAACCCCGACGAGGTCGACGACGAGGACGACCTCAATCGCCTCATCTCCTATCTCTCCGGCGAGCTGAACACACAGATTGGGTCGAGTACGCTTCGACTCAGTCAAGGCGAGTACGAAGCCGCCAAATCGGCGCTCGGCGACGACTACGACGATTCGCTTAGCAAATACGTCGATGTCGAAGGCGAGACTGATGGGGACGGTTCCCGCGAGGAGTACGAAACCGTCCAGGAGACACAGCGCGAGTATATCGACACCGTCCGCGAGTTCCACGAGACGCGCCGGAAGTACGAAGCGGCGAAACAGGCTGGCGAGACGGAGCGCGCTCGCGAACTCGCTCGGCGACTGTCGCGCCTCGCTGAGGACGGCGAAACGCAATCGGGGAGTTTAGTTGACATGTTCGGCAGTATCTCGAACGAGACCGACAGCGACCTCACAGAGACGAGCACCCAACTCGCGTCGATTCAGTCCAACATCACCGAGCAGCGAAACGAGATTATCGGCCGCGAGTTCATTGCGACGAACCTTACTGTCGAGTCGTACGAGCAAAATATCTCCTTTACTGACCCGTTAGTGCTGTCCGGTTCACTCGCAACCGACAACGGAACGCCAGTCGAGGCGACGAATGCGAGCTTTGCCATCGGCGGACAGACGCTACAAACGGCAGTCGACGCCGACGGACAGTTCGAACTCACGTATCGACCAATACGGGTCCCAGCGAACAGTTCGGAACTCACCGTCACGTATCTCCCATCGAACTCGTCGGTGTACCAGATATCGGAGCAGACGATTCCCGTGTCGGTTACGCAAGTGACCGCGACGACGGCACTGTCTGGCCCCGCGAAGTCGGCGTACGGATACGCGGATTCGGTCTCCCTTCGTGCGACCGTGTCGGTAAACGAGACGCCGATTGCGAACTACCCGATTTCCGCATCGCTCGGTGGCGTCCCGCTGTCGACGGCGGAGACAGATTCGAGCGGCCGGTCGACGCTTACCGGAACGATTCCTGCGACTGCTTCGGTTGGCACCGCAGCGATTCGGGTGGCACCCGACCGTGATGGCCGCGCCGTCCGGTTCGAACCGGGAACGGTGTCGGTTCCCATCACGAGCGAGGAGACGGCGCTTGATGTGCGCGCCCGCACATCGGCGAACCGGACCGTCGTCATCGATGGACAACTCGAAACACAGGAGGGCGAAGCGGTCGGCGACCAACCTGTTACCGTCAGCATCGACGGTCAGACCATCGATACGGTCACAACCGGTGAGTCGGGAACGTATCGGACGACAATCGACCTCCCGGCAGACGTGAGCGCGAGGAACGCGACAGTTACGGTTGCGTTCGACGGTGACGGGACGAACCTCGACTCGTCGTCAGCGACGACGGACATTCCGCGCCCGAGCGGTGGTGGTGAATCGGCGGGCGGCGGGCTTCCGTTCGGCCTATTTGACCTTCTGTGGGTCGTCTCAGGCACGGCAATCGTCGGACTCGTCGCCGCGGTTCTCCTTCGACGAGGTAACGAAACGGCCGCCTCTGACGGGGGTACCGCAGAACCAGTCATCTCGACTCATGACGAGGAAACAGAGCCGGAATCGGCCGACGTGGTGGCCACCGCGCTCGAATCTGCGGTGGACTCGCTCTCTGCGGGCCGACCGAATGATGCTGTCGTCGTCGCCTACGCGGGAGCACGGAACGCACTCGCAGCAGCAACCGATATCGATGCCGCCGCGACCCACTGGGAGTTCTACGAGCAGTGTGTCGATGCGGAGGTCGGCTCTGCCGAGTCGCTCGAATCACTCACCGCTGGCTACGAAACAGCGGCGTATAGTGGTGTTTCGGTGAGTGAGGACGATGCCGAACAGTTAGTCGAGACGGCGCATGCGCTCGTCGATGCAACTGAACCAGACACGTTGACCAACTGATTTTTGTGTCTCTACTTCCCATCCCCAGATAGATGGCGGCGCGCTCAGACTGGAGACTTTACTTTCCCGAGCCGATTCGAGCCCTTCCGGCCGACCTCGCCGTAGTGCTCGCAACAGTCGTACTGACGCTCATTGCGGCACTCACACCCGGACTCAACCAGACACCGCTTCGAGACATCATCGGCCTCCCGTTCGTTCTATTCGTTCCCGGATACACACTCATCGCCGCACTCTTCCCCGAGTGTGGTCCAACATCGAACGAACCAGACGGCGACTACAGCGGAATCGACGGTATCGAGCGGGTCGCACTCTCGTTCGGGGCGAGTATCGCTGTCTCCCCCCTCATCGGACTCGTCCTTAACTTCACGCCGTGGGGGCTTCGACTCGTCCCTATCCTCACCGCAGTGGGCGGGTTTACCGTTGTCACTCTCGTATTTGCGTCGGTCCGTCGGAACGCACTCCCCGAAGACGAGCGTTTCGCCGTCCCGTACGAGACGTGGATCGACGCGGCGAAGGGAGAGCTTTTCGACCCCGATTCCAGCACGGACGCGGTATTGAACGTCGTCCTCGTCGTGAGTCTGCTCCTCGCAACGACGTCTGTTGGCTATGTCGTTGCAGTGCCCAACGACGGCGGCGAGTCCTTCAGCGAACTGTACCTTCTCACCGAAGACGGAGACGAACTCGTGGCAGACAATTATCCTGAAACACTCGTTCAGGGTGAACCCACCTCGCTCGTCCTCGGTATCGGTAATCAGGAACACCGGCCGGTGAACTACACCACGGTCGTGTTACTCCAGCGGGTCGAAGTGGAGAACAATTCTACGACCGTCCTCGAAGAAGAGCGACTCAAGACGTTCTCACCGCAACTCGAACACAACGAGACGTGGCACCAGGAACACCAGATTCAGCCGACGATGACCGGTGAGCGCCTCCGACTGACGTACCTACTCTACAAGGAAGCGCCGCCGGAATCGCCGACTATCGAGAATGCGTATCAAGAAGTTCACCTCTGGGTCACGGTTCGCCCCGAGTAACGTTCAGTCGCTGGCGGCGTGACTCCCCATTACCAGAGACTGACATCTGTCTGACTTCGACCTCCGGAGAGAGGTTCGATACGCTATTTAACGCGACAGAGTCTTCTGATTGTCGTATATTTATAGACATAGCTAGACATTTGTAACCCACTAGTCGTGTAAAATACTAGTGTTCTTAATTTTATCACTCGTGATAATTGTTAAGTAATGTTTACGGTACTGCACACCGAATATTCGAAGGCAAAGTCAGGATGCGAGATACAGGAACCAAGGTCTCCCGCCGCGGTGGACGGGGTCCAAAGATCGAACGAATCGCAGACCGATACGGAATCACCGGTCTCGGCGATGAACTCGTCGACGCATGGCTCGGTGAAGGCCGAGAACAGCGGAGCCTCCGTGAACTCGAAGGGGACGTAAACAGACGGGTTATCCAGGCCGCCCTCGACGAAGCAGGCGCACACGTCCTCGACGGCGAAGTTGACAACTTCTATCGACTCCTGACGAGCGACGATGTGACTGCGGGTAGTCGCACCGAAGCACGGAACACGCTTCGGGAGAAGGGCGTTGATGTCGACCAGTTGGAAGCAGACATCATCTCCTATCAGTCGGTCTATAACTACCTCAAACGACATCGGAACGTCGAACGCAAATCCAGCGATGACGACCAGACCGCGGCTGAATCCGGACTGAACACGATTCGAAAGCTTCGGTCTCGACTACGGACGGTTACAATCGACGTTATCGACCGTCTAGTCAAGGCCGAGGAAGTCGTCATCGGCGCGTACGAGGTCGAAGTGGACATCCGCGTAACCTGTACAGACTGCGAAACACGAATGACACCGGCGGCGCTGCTCTCCTCCGGGCACTGTAACTGCGACCACGCAGTAGACGAGTAGCCACGCCAGACAACACAGCTCTTCACATGAATAACTCAGAGGCATTTGAGGCAGGAACTGTTCGAATTCGAAATATTGGGGGGATCGATGAACGTACTGTTACCCTCTCACCCGGTGTAACCGTTCTCACCGGTCGGAACGCGACTAACCGAACGTCGTTCCTTCGCGCACTCATGGGTGCGTGCGGTAGCGACGCGGTCAGTCTCAAAGGTGACGCGGACGAGGGGTCTGTCGAACTCGAACTTAATGGGCGAACGTTCACACGAATCCTCAAACGGGAAAACGGGCAGGTCACGCTCGACGGCACGCCGTATCTTCAGGATACGACAACCGCGGACCTGTTCGCGTTTCTCCTTGGGTCGAACGAGGCGCGACAGGCGGTCATCACGAAGCGTGACCTCCACGAGGTCATCATGGCACCGGTCGATACCGACGCCATCGAAGCGGAAATCGAGCGCTTGCAGACCGAGCGGAAACAGGTCGAAGGTCGGCTTGAATCGCTCGAATCGCTCGAATCCGAACAGCAGTCGCTCGAAACCAAGCGGGGGGAACTCGAAGCGAAGATCGAAGACCTCGAAGCCGAGCGTGACCGACTCGCGGAGCGTATCGACGAAGAGGACCAGACAGTCGAGACACAGCGCGAGAACCAAGCGGAGTTGGATGCCGTCCTCTCGGACCTTCAGTCGGCGCGCTCGGACCTCGAAACAGTTCGGTTCCGTCTCCAGAGCGAACGCGAGAGCGTGGAGTCGCTCCGACAGGAGCGCTCGGAACTCGAAGCAGAACTCGACTCGTTCGAAGCGACCGACATCGACCACAGTGAGGTCACGACGCGCATCGACCAGATTCGAACGCAAATCGAATCGCTGAACAAGACGATTTCCGAACTTCAGACGGTTATCCAGTACACGGAGGACGTACTGGACGGTAAAGCCGACCTCGTCGAGGACTCGCTCGGCGGAGACGCTGAGACCGGTGCAGTCACCGACCAACTGGTCTCGTCGAGCATGATTACCTGCTGGACATGTGGCACCGAAGTCGAGCGCGACCAGATTCAGCAGACAACGGGTCGACTTCGCGAGGTCAGAGACGAACACCGCGAACAGCGCTCCGAACTCCGCCGCGAACTCGACGACCTCGAAAGTGACCTACGAGCCGCAGAAAAATCGCAGACGCAGCGGCAGCAGGCACGGCAAAAACTCGACCGTCTCGAAGACGAACTCGACCGTCGAACCGACCAAATCGAGTCGTTGACCGACCAGCGAGAGGAACTCGCCGACCGCGTCGAGGAACTGGAAACCGAAGCGTCCGAGCTTCGTGGGCAGGCCGAAGGGGACCTCATCGAACTGCACAAGGAACTCAACGAAGTCGAGTTCACCCTCGACCGAACGCGAGACGACCTCGCGGCGGTACACGACGACCTGGAGGCACTCGACGCGAAGTTCGACAAGCGCTCGTCGCTCAAAGACGAGCGCGAGCAACTGACCGCCGACCTCGAAGATGCGAGAACTCGAATTCAGTCGCTTACGTCGTCTGCCGTCGAGGCATTCAACGAAGAGATGGAGACGGTTCTCGGTCTCCTCGGGTACGAAAACATCGAGCGCGTCTGGTTAGAACAGGTCGAACGCCGAGTTCGTGAGGGTCGCAGGAAGGTCCGACAGACGCAGTTCGAACTCCACATCGTCAGAGAGTCCGACTCCGGCGCGGTGTACGAAGACTCTATCGACCATCTCAGTGAGAGCGAACGCGAGGTTATCGGTCTCGTGTTCGCACTCGCGGGCTATCTCGTCCACGAAGTGTACGAGGACGTTCCGTTCATGCTCCTCGATTCAGTGGAAGCCATCGATTCCGAACGTATCGCGGCGTTGGTCGACCACTTCGAACAGTACCCGTCGTTCCTCGTCGCTGCGCTCTTACCCGAAGACGCACAGGCACTCGACTCGGCGTACGACCGCGTCAAGTGGGGCGACGGCGTCGCCTCATCGGCATAATCTGACGCCTCGACCGGCGTTCACTCATTTTCCTGCTGATACAACATTTTCGACACCGAAATCCTCGACTACACCATACTGGTCCACCGCTACTGACCATCGTTACCGGGACATCGACTTTGACTGCCGCCATCTCATCCACCCCACTTCATTTCGACCATTCCTGTTGGTGGTCCCGACGAGTGGCCTACAACCGTATCAATCCGAAATTATATTGCTAAATTAGAACAATATTGGAAGCACATACCGACAGTACGCAAGTGATATAACACTTCGGAGTACATATCGAGTAGACGACACTCGGAGGTGTCTACTATCACTACTGCCATCGCACATCAAAAGGACGAACGTGAACGGACGCGGGTCTGGTACGACTGCGACCGTACAGAATCTATCTCGGAGGCCGTACTCTCGGCTGCGAGTGAGCATGCAGACTGTGATACGTCGGAATTACCACCGCTGTCCTCGTATACCGACATCGACGCGCTCAACACGCTTTTCGGGGATAACAGCCCCGGAGCACCTTCGTTATCTGGTGCAACACTCGAGTTCTCATACGGAGCGCTCGTCGTCACTGTCGATTCGGCCGGTCTCATCGAAATCCAAAATAAATCGCGGCTGTGAAACCCACGTCTGGTTGGGTTTGTAGTGCGGTCTCGGACTCATCTCCGTGACGAATGTCCTTTCAATCTCATTACCGCGTGATAGCGACTGAATTACGATCAATAATTAAATATGCCCCAAGCCATATTATTGTTAGTTAAATATTATCATATATTTTCTCCTATCCTCTGATTAAATTGTGTTCCTAGCACAATATTGGTTCGCAGTAGGTGGGAGAGACGATTACGGCAGACTGCTATCTGTGCGACGTACCTTTTTGTCTCGTGACCGCCGAGAAGGGGTATGGAACTCGAATTACGTTTTTTCGCGACGTTTCGGGAGGTGGTCGGACAGAAGACGATTCACTGGCGGGTCGACGACGGCTCGACGGTCGGCAACGTACTGCACTCACTCGAAGCCGAGTACGATGGGTTCTCCGGTCAACTCATCGAAAATGGTGATATTCGACCCCACGTGAACGTGCTGAAGAATGGACGCGAAGTGGTCCACCTCGATGGTCTCGAAACTGACCTCGAAGACGGGGATGCAGTGAGCGTTTTCCCACCTGTTGCCGGTGGTTGAGATGGCACGACGAGAGCGGGCGTTTCGCGGTATCTCGACACGTCTCGCCATTCAGTACCTCGAAGGTCTCGGTGGGGAAGCCGAGAGCGAGACACGTGTCGTCGGTCCCGATTGGACGGTCGACCTCGACACCGAGGAGGTCACGATAACGAACAGTATCCAACTCACCGAGGTCCAACTCACCTTCGAGGGCGACGACGAGACACTCGACGACCTCATCGAGCGGTTCTCCCGTAAGGCGATGCGCGCGGGAGGGTGAGCCATGGGAACCGACGGAGACCGGCAACGCGACCACGAACGACCCAGCGACAGACTCGCCTCAGATATGGACGATGAGACACCACGGGAAAGTGCAATTGACGGCACCGCCATCATGATTGCCGCCGCGATGGCGAGTGTGCCTTCCTCGGTACTCCCGATACTCCTCGACAGAGTGCAGGCGTATCTCGACGACCACGCAGACGAGTACGCACAGGAGTTTGAGTGTATCCACAAAGACGCCGATACAGCGGTCTACTTCGTCCCGCTCGGTCACTGGGACACGAAAGGCGTCGCCCTCGGCTTTTCTCACCGCGAGGTTGACGCGGTCCGCCGGGCGCACACCGAGCACCTCCGACGCGTCGGCAGGGAGGCGGACCGCCGCGACGAGTTCGAGACCGCACTCGAAATACGTGAAGTCGCCGTCGTTCACCGATAGCGAGGGCTGGTTGTGAAGACGGTAACGCTCGTAAAGGTTCTTGGACCAGTGCAGATAGAAAATACAGTATTTGGGAGGAAAATTCATCGGAAATATATGACTACATTAATTAATATAGTTCATAACTCATCAAATAGTAAGGTTATATCTCGGCATTATTGATTCTCCAATTATATGATAATATATAAAACATTATTATTATCCATGGTTTATGTAGTTATTAATGTCAGGCAAGAAATTCAATAGACGTCGGCTATTGGAGGGTATTGGTATAGCAGCAGTGACAACACAGGTTCCACTTGCTAGTGCTAAATCCAATTCCACTAATAAAGAATATCAAGAAAATAACTCAAGTGTAGTTGAATTAATTCGTGATATTGCTACCGAGTATATCGTTCTTCCTGATTATTCAGCAGTTGCTTTCACTACCCCGTATCTCGGGGATGGTTTCCAACTATACATTCAACGAGGGGCTAATTCGGCGGAAGTCCCAGTTGATGATCCCCAACAACTCACCCACGCTGATGCTGGAGTTCATGGAATAAAACATGATCAAAAAGCGAGTAGGCTTACCCTGACTTATTCAATGGACGGGGCTACGTATAAGTCCGAAATTAGATCGTCCAGTGAGATCCAGTCTACTAAAATTAGTGATGATATCCGGGATATTAAGCCACTAATTGCAGATCAAAAATCGGGTATTACGCTACAAGGCGCAAAACGGTGCCATAAAAAGGTAGATACTAAAGTCGCAGGGATTTGGTGCGTGAACGCTCGGGGAGGATATTCTTCTAGAGAGAAGTGTGAAAGTACTCCTCCTGCAGGAGATCATACTCCATTAATTAATGTTTGGAAATTTGAGGTCGTCCCAACCAATAATGCAAATGGAGGCGTGAGTTTCTACTATGGTCAAGAAACGGATGGTGATTGTACTTGGGTTGGAGAAGAAAATAAAACACAGCGCTGCTGGCGCCATTGTCCAAATAGCGGTGACGGTCTGCCCGGTGTGAGTTGGCTTACAGACAAAATAGAGAAAGCTATCAAGAGTTCAGCAGATGCAGCTGGAATTGTACTTCCAGCAGGCGTAGCAGCAGCACTTGCCTATGCCATCGCAGCCGGAATGATTCTCGCTCCACCGACCGGCACCCCAATCTAACATAAATATAATTCCTTCCGGATACGAGACCAGTTATGACTGTAATTGATCCCGATGATGCCACTCATCGGCTGTTTGTTTGTTCCCCTAATGAGGAAGCAAACAGACAGCGAATACGCGCCGAAAATTGTCTCGTTAGGACTTCCTCTCACTTCGGCGATGAAGTCCGAGTTTCGGTGTGGACCGAAGAAATTCAATCATCCAAGCCTAGTATAGCTGACCGGCTTGATTCCGAGTTTACTCACGTTCGGGAGAGTGATCGTATCCTTGGACAGGATGGCGTCGAATATCGGGCGGCTCTACCGGATGGAGAACCACTCATTTCTGACCTATTGTCACTCGACAACGGAGAAGACTCGTGTCTTGCCTGGCGCTTATACGGGGTAAGACACATTGCGGTTTTAAATAAGGGTGAGTGGATCTGCCATGTCTTCCCTGAAAGTTCGTTTGAACGCGATTTACGCGATAATACAGATGCATCGTCGATAGTCTACCAAGTTGAAGAGTGCATTCAAGACCTCGATGGTGTTGGCATTTTCCCAGTACCATATATCACCCACTGGAAAGGTGAACAGTACCGATACGTCCTCAAACCGACTCGACTCGGCATTACTCCAATCAAAGAAGATGACTCTCCAACGTGGATCGATCTTAACCGCCTATCAGAGATTCATATTAATGAACAAAATCATACGATTAGGTTTACTTGGCAAAGCCAAAATCTGTCGTCGGCTATCTTATCAAAGCTGGTTGACCGGAACAACGAATTGCCAACAACGGTCAACGTGGAGGAGACGACAGATCTGGACCTGGTTCGAAATTCACTATCTGAGCTAAAAGCGACGTGTGGATACGAGTATAAAATTCGTATTGATACTGTCTGTGATGAGCAGTAATCAAGGTACTACTGTACACCTTCAGTGAGCAAAGGGGATGCTGATTCTGCTGAAGAATATCGCGTTTAACCTCTAACAACCCAGACTGATAATTTGTCGGAACCTCGTGATTAATGTGCACTAGCCCAGGAATAAATCATGGAAAATAACACATAATGGGGCACTGTTAGATAGACGCCTATTTCGGGTGCGATGTCCTGCATGCGATAGATGCCAACACTCCCCTCTGACTTTCTCGATGGTGTTCGGGATGCAGCACCGCTCCACCTCGGCATCGCTCCCTTCGGCCTCGTCGCGGGTGTCGCCGCCGTCGAACAGGGTCTTTCGATATTCCACGCGATTGGATTCTCCAGCGTCGTCTTCGCGGGTGCCTCGCAACTGGCGATGATAGAACTCCTCGGTGCCGACGCGCCGCTCGCTATCGTCGTCGGAACCGCCGTCGTCGTGAACCTCCGGATGCTGATGTACTCGGCTTCTATCGCCCCGCACTTCCGGGATTTCGCCGCGCGGTCGAAAGCGGTCTCGTCGTATCTCCTCACCGACCAGGCATACGCGCTCTCTATCGCTCGCTACGGTCGCGATGGCGAGACCGACCGATTCGCATACTACTTCGGCGTCGCCGCCTCGCTGTGGGTCGTCTGGCAGTTCGCGACTATCGCTGGCGCGCTCCTCGGGACGGGACTCCCACCCGAATGGGGCTTCGAGTTCGCCGCTCCGCTGGTGTTTCTCGCGCTTCTCGTCCCCGCTCTGAAGAACCGTGCCGCGGCGGCCTCGGGCCTCACCGGTGGCGTCGTCGCAGTCGCGGTCGTCGTCGCCGGGGTTCCGTTCCACCTCGACATCATTGTCGCCGCCGTCGTCGGCGTCCTCGCCGGTCTAGCGGTCGAATCGTTCGGGGGTGAACTGTAGATGACGACGAGTTACGACCCCATCACCGTTTGGGGGGTCATCGTCCTTGCGGGCGCACTCACCTTCGCCATCAGAGGCTCGTTCGTCTACCTGTTCGGCCGTATCGATGAGCTTCCACCGCGAGCCAAGTCAGCTCTCAACTACGTGCCTGCGGCCGTTTTTGCGGCGCTCGTCTTCCCGCCTCTCGTCGCTCCCGCGGGCGACCTTTCGGTCTCACTCGGCAACGAACGACTCGTGGCTGGCGTGCTCGCCGCGCTCGCGGCGTGGTACACAGAGCGCGTTATCGTCACCATCGCCGTCGGGATGGGTGCGCTCTGGTTCCTCCGGTTCGTGGTCTGAGGCTCCGTGATACGCAGGAGACCATGCACGGCGACGTGTCGAGTGGTTCCTGTCGAAACACGCAAAAGGTGGGTCGGCGTGTTGGCTAGCTCTGCCTTTTGATTCGTTCGACTCAGTCGTCCGCCGGTGCCGACGAGTCGCCGCGGGAGACGCCCGTGCCGGGGCCGATGTCGATGCCGAGTTCGTCGAGGCGCTCGTCGGGAACGACGCCGTCGACCCACTTGCGGCGCGCGTAGTACTCTTCTTTCATCTCTTCGAGTTCGCACAGTTGGCCTTCGGAGCCACCCTGTCCCGGAACTGCCTCGTCGCCGGGGATAAAGCGACCCGGCAGCGAGTCGTCCGACCCGTCGAAGCCGACGAGGTTGTTGTAATAGCGTTCGAGGGTGTAGATGCGGTCGCCGGTTTCGAGGAGTTCTTCCTCGGTCACGTCGCGGCCGGTCATGCCGTTGTACTGCAGGACGTACTCTTCGATGCCCTCCGCGAACGCGTTGAATTTGCAGATGTCGAACGAGTCCGAGATGGCGTGCATGTCCTGGAAAAGCGCGACGAGGTCGCCCTTGCCTTCCCACTCGTGAGGGTCGTACTTCTCGGGGATGCCGAGAATCTCGGCAGATGGCGTGTAGCCACGCAGGTGGCATGCACCACGATTCGAGGTGGCGTAACCGATGCCCATGCCTTTCATAGAGCGGGGGTCGTACGCCGGGATAGTTTGGCCCTTGACGGCGAGCGAATTCTCGTGGGCGTCCATCGTCTCGGCGATGTGGGTTGCGCCGCCCGCGAGCAGGTCGCCGAGGTCGCCGTCGCGGTTGGCGATGCGTTCGAGGAGCTCGATCATCTCGTCGGCGTCGCCCCACTCGATATCCTCGTCAAGGGTGTCGAGTTTGCCCTGCTCGGTCATCTCCATCGCCATGGCAATCATGTTGCCAGCCTCGATGGTGTCGATGCCGAGGTCGTTACATAGGTTAATCATGACCGCAATCTTGTCGCGGTCGTCGTTCATCGAGTTCGGGCCGAGCGCGAACGCCGATTCGTACTCGTAGGACTCGCCGCGGACGTTCATCTCCTCGCCTTTGACCGTCGTGGTCACCTCGACTTCCTTCTTGCAGGCGACCGGACAGGAGTGACACGTCGGTTCGTCGACGAGGATGTTCTCGCGGACGTTCTCGCCGGAGACTTTCTCGGCTTCGATATTGTGGTCTGTTGGGTTCGCCGCCGCCTCGCTCGACGTAGACGTGTATCTCCCGTTGCGGGTCGGAAGCCCGTCCATCTCCTCGGTCGCGTTCATCAGGACGTTCGTTCCGTACAGTGACAGGCCGCCTTCGTTCGGAGCGGTGACTTCCGACTCGCGGATGAGTTGCATCGCCTGCTGGTAGCCCTGTTTAAACGTCTCGGGGTCGGCGGGCTTCGGCATCTTCGTGCCGGATTTGACGACGACGGCTTTGAGGTTCTTCGACCCCATGACGGCACCCGTGCCACCGCGGCCTGACGCCCGGTCGTCCTCGTTGACGATACAGCCGAAGCGGACGCCGTTTTCGCCACCCGGTCCGATAGCCATCACCGAGAGGTTCTTGCCGAGTTGGCCGTCGACCTCGCTTTCGAGTTCGTCGATGGTGTCGTGGACGCCCCATCCCCAGATGTGTTCGGCGCTGTGGAGCGTCACATCGCCGTCTTCGACGACAGCATACACCGGGTGGTCGGCCTTCCCGGTGAAAAGCAGGCCGTCGAGACCGGACCACTTGAGCCGGGCACCACTCCAACCGCCGTGGTGCGAGTCAGTGACCGTCCCCGTCAACGGAGACTTCGTCACGACCGCAATACGACCACTCATCACGGTCTGTGTGCCCGTTAGCGGTCCTGTCATGAACGCGAGTAGGTTGTCGGGGCCAAGCGGGTCCACGTCCGGCCCCTGGTCGAACACGTATTTGACGCCGAGCCCCCGTGCCCCGATGTACTTCTTTGCGTCCTCGTCGTCGATGCCCTCGTATCGAATATCGTCCTCCGACAGGTCCACACGCGCGACTCTGTCGTGATAGCCACCAAGTTCGGTCATTGTAATCCTCAATGGTTATATACGTATTCTGCTGAGTTAGTGATTCTCACACGTCCGTAACCAATCGTGGTTACTCCCCACTGCGACGACGCTGTTCCGTCTCGGCATTGCGGCACTCTGTGCGACTCATCCTGGTTGCGGTCCCGCCGCGGTCAACGAGGGCGACCCCGTGGCGTCGACGACGACGCTCGCCGGGCCACGCGGCGGACACGACCACCACGTCCCGGACACTTCCGCGCCGGTTTCGAGGGTCGCGGTGACATGGTACGACCCAGACGTGGCTACAGGAACCAGTTCGCGCGTTTCGTCGGGGCCGAGGTCGAGGACGCGGTCGAACACTTCGCCCGTGGAGTCGACGCGGTCGAACACGTTCCCTTTCGAGTTGACTCGGAGTCTGAGTCGGTGGGGCTCGTCGTCGCGGTTGTCGACCATCAATGTCGTATTCGCCGGCCCACACCCCGTTTTTCCACTCGTCGAATCGATGTATTTCGTCGGCTCGTCGGGGACGGACCACGTCGTATCGACAGTTCGTTCGTCAGTCTCCACGACGACGCGGTAGGTTCCGGTTCGGTAGGTCACCGGCACGGTCAGTTGCGTTCTCGCCGGGAGTCGGTATCGTCGGTCGACGAGTACCGTGTCGCGGAAGTCGATACGGAGTCTCGCCGTCGTCTTCGGGCCGGAATTCTCTACGACGACGCCAGCGGGTGCGTACCACCGCGAGAGACCGTCGCCGACGAGCGGAAGTTCGACTGCTGATTCGATGTCGCTGTTGGAGCTAGCGCCGAGCGCACACTCACCGCGCGGGTCGCACGAAACGGTGTGCCAGAACGCCGTCGTCTCCAGCCCGAGCACGACCGCAAACCCGTCGAAGTGGGTCTCGACGGTCCACGTCGACCGGGCTCGAACGCCCGTATCAGTTTCGACGAGGACCTCGGTGTCGCCGAGCGGAACAGCAACCGTAGCCATGGTTCGTTCCCCGGCGAGGAGGTCGCGATTCTCGAAAAATACGTCGCGGTCGTTGCGGGTGCCGACGACCGTCGTGAACACCGGCATCGGCGTCGGATTCCAGATAGTGAGCGTGCGCTCGACGCGCGATTCAGGCGTTCGTGTTCGTGTCGCAGTCGGCGGTTGCGTCTCCGCTTCCGGTGTGGGTGTTACAGTCTCGACTTCGGGCGTTCCACAGCCCGCTCCCCCGGTGACACCGGCCGCGACGAGCGAGAGAAGGGTCCGGCGGTCCATAGCACCGTCTACGGCCTGCGAGCACATGAACGTCCGTCGGGTTCGACGGGGAGTCCCTGCCGGTCCCGAACTCACTCTCCGACGTCGGCGCAGCCCAGACGAAGCGGCTTTACGCACCCATCCGATAGGAGTCTCCAATGAGTAAGCCGAGCCCCGAGGTCTACGAACGGGGACGCGGGATGGACGCGCACAACAAGGTGATGCGCGACATCCGTTCGCAGAAGCAGAAGACCTACGACCCTCACGAACCGACGCGGGTGTGGATTGACGAGGACAACACGCCCGACGGCGTGTACGACTCGCTGACGATTATCCTCAACACCGGCGGCTGTCGCTGGGCCCGCGCTGGCGGGTGTACGATGTGCGGCTACGTCGCCGAGTCCGTCGAAGGCGGGACCGTCTCGCACGAGGCGCTGATGGACCAGATTCAGGTCTGTCTCGACCACGAAGCCGATACCATGGACGACGGCGAGAAGGCCGGTCTCATCAAAATCTACACCTCCGGGTCGTTCCTCGACGAGCGCGAAGTGCCCGCAGAGACACGCGACGCTATCGCCGAGACGTTCTCGGACCGCGACCGCATGGTCGTCGAGTCGCTGCCGGATTTCGTCACGCGCGAGAAACTCGCTGACTTCACCGACCGCGGCCTCGAAACGGACGTGGCAATCGGACTGGAGACGGCGACCGACCGCGTCCGCCACGACTGCGTGAACAAGTACTTCGACTTCGCCGACTTCGAAGACGCCTGCGACGAGGCGGCCGCGGCGGGTGGCGGCGTGAAGGCGTACCTGCTGATGAAGCCGCCGTTCCTCTCGGAACCCGAAGCGCTCGATGACATGAAATCCTCTATCCGCCGATGTGCTGCAGTGGACAACTGCCACACCGTCTCGATGAACCCGACGAACGTCCAGCGCTACACGATGGTGGACGAACTGTTCTTCAACGGCGGGTACCGTCCGCCGTGGCTCTGGTCGGTCGCCGAGGCGCTCCGTGACACGGTCGACGTGGACGCAATCGTCGTCTCCGACCCCGTCGGCGGCGGCCAAGAACGCGGCGCACACAACTGCGGCGAGTGCGACGAACTCGTGTTCAAGGCGGTCAAGGACTTCAACCTCCGACAGGACCCGAGCGTCTTCGACCAGGTGTCCTGTGAGTGCGAGTCGACCTGGGAGTTCGTTCTCGACAACGAGACGAGCTACAATATGCCGCTCGTTCGCTGAGACAGACACCGTACGTTTGCCCAGTCTCAGGCTATAGTAGGCCCGTATTTTGTGGGTTCTAGTGACATTAGGGACTCCTATACGGTGGTAAGTGGCTCCTAACGGGTCGATAGGGCGTTTGTATCAAAGAGGATGTGAATCATTGTCACATTTGGTGGTTCGGACGTGTCCATCCGGACTGCCCGCCATCATGACGAAACACACGTACAAGACCGTCTACTATGCGGATGGATGGTTCGAGATTCGCGAGGAGGAGAACACCGAAGCATGGGTTGCTACGGACGCTCCTTGCGCTCTCGCTCCATAGCACGCAGTACGCGGGTCGGAAAATCCCAAACTCCAACCATCGCTCATCGTGTACGCCGCTACATTCGCCCAACCGACCCCGTACCGCCCGCCACCGCAGCGGACGGTCTCTTTATCGCAGTCAGCCGTCGAAGCCCGCAAGCACGCCACGACCGTCGGTATTGCCGAGGTTCGGGAGCGATGCCCGCTCAGGGTGCGGCATCAGCACTGCCACTGACTCGGACGCACCGAGGATTCCGGCGACATTTCCGCGCGAGCCGTTAGGGTTCGCCTCGTCGGTGATGTTCCCGTCTTCGTCACAGTACCGAAACAGAATGCGGTCTTCCGACTCGAGTTCTTCGTAGCCTTCGTCGTCGATTTCGAATCGCCCTTCGCCGTGTGCGATGGGCAGTTCGATGACGTCGCCTTCCTCGTATGCTTCGGTCCACGGCGTGTCGGCGTTTTCGACGCGCAGATAGACGTGTTCACACTGGAATCGAGCGCTCGCATTCGTCGTGAACGCGCCGGGCGTGAGACCGGACTCACAGCCGACCTGCGCGCCGTTGCAGACGCCGAGGACGGGGAGGTCGTCGTCGACAGCCTCGCGGACAGTCTTCATGATGGGCGAGCGTGCGGCCATCGCACCACCGCGCAGGTAGTCGCCGTAGGAGAACCCACCGGGGAGCATGATACCCGTCGTTTCTTCCGGTAGTTGGTCTTCGTGCCAGACGCGCTCGGCTTCGAACCCGAGGTCCTCCAGCGCGCGCACGGCGTCTCGGTCGCAGTTCGACCCGCCGAACTGCACAACTGCAATCATCTCAAGCCTCTGCGACCTCGACCTCGTAGTCGTGGATGGTCGGGTTCGCCAGTAAGCGTTCGGCCATCTCGTCGGCGCGGTCGGCGGCCTCGTCGGCACCCGACGCGTCGAGGTCGACTTCGTACCGTTCGGTGAAGCGCAACGCGTCGAGTTCGAACCCGAGTCGTTCCAGTGCGCGCTTCGTCGTCTCCGCCTCCGGGTCGAGCACGCCACGCTTGAGGCGCACCGTCACCGTCGCGGTGTAGGTGGTCATCGGGTGACGATGCGTGGTGATGTGCAAAAACGGTTTTGGGTCGTGTTTGTTGTACATGAATATGCTCATCCAGTGCGGACTAGCGGTTACTCTCTCAGAGATCGGGAAACGATCTGGTCAGTGAAGTGCCCGTCGTGGTGAGAGCGAGTGTCTCGTCTACAGGCGTCAACAACCCGGGAAGACCCCGACAGGCGGTTTTGAACGCACGATATCTGATGCTTGCGGTCAATTAGAATAATAATATAATACTAGTTAATAAAAATCATGTATACAACAAATAGTAATCATTTTCTACCCGTGATTGGGACACTGTCCCGCACATGGTACTCGAATTCGCACAGAGCCCACTTTTGACGTTCGTAGTCGGACTCGCACTAGTCGTGCTTCTCCTCGTCGTCTTGGACCTCCCTGCCTTCGTCGGGTTAGCGATAGCCGCGTTCGCGGTCGGACTCGTCAACGCGGCGTTCGTCCCCGACTTCACACTCGCTCAGGCGGCGACGAAGACGGCGACGGCATTCGGGGATGGGATGGCCGGAATCGGCATCCCCATCCTGATGGCTGCAATCATCGGGAAGTCGATGCTTGAAAGCGGCTCCGCCCAGCGAATTGTCCGGTCGTTCCAGTCTCTCGTCGGGAAAGACAATAGCGATATCGCGCTGTGGGGGAGCAGTACGGTCCTCGCCATCCCCGTCTTCTTCGACAGCGTCTTCTACCTGATGGCACCACTCGCACGTTCGATGCGGGCGCGGATGGGCGACAACTACGCGCTCTACCTCGTCGTCGTCGGGGCCGGCGCTGCCACGGCTCACGTGTTCATCCCGCCGACGCCCGGCCCGCTCGCGGTCGCCAGCGAAATCGGGGCCGACATCGGCACCACGATGCTCATCGGCGTCACCGTCGCCGTCCCGTCGGCCACGATGGGGGGACTCGTCTACGGTCGCTGGATTAACCGCCGCATCGACATCCCGCTCCGCGATGCGATGGGGACGACCACGGACGAACTGCAGGAGCGCGCCCAGCGCGACGTGTCGTCGCTGCCGAGCTTCCTCGAAGCCACTGCGCCTATCGTCATCGCCGTCGCGCTCGTCGGCTCGCTCACCGTCGCCAACGCCCTCGAAGGCGTGGCGCCGATGGTCGAACAGGTCAGGCCGTTTATCGCGTTCATCGGCGACAAGAACGTCGCGCTCACCGTCGCCGCGCTCGCCGCAGCCTACACGTACTACCGCTGGACCGACCTCTCGCGGTCGGCGTGGGAAGAAGAGCTCACCGAGGCGCTGAAAAGCGGCGGTAACATCGCGGCCATCACCTCGATGGGTGGCGCGTTCGGCGCACTGCTCGCCGCCTCGGGAATCGGCCCCTACATCGCAAACGGACTCGAAGGCTTCGGCATTCCGCTTCTCGTGACGGCGTGGCTCATCGCCGCTATCGTCCGCGTCGCGCAGGGTTCCGCGACCGCGGCGATGCTCACCGCAGCTGGAATCATGGCTCCCTTGACCGGTCAGCTTCCGGTCCACACCGCGTATCTGGTGATGGTCATCGGCGCGGGCGGCAACATCTGCTCGTGGTACAACGACTCCGGGTTCTGGCTCGTCAAGGAAATCGGCGGCCTCACGCAGGCCGAGACGCTGAAGACGTGGACCGCCTTGACGACGATTATCTCCGTAACCGGCCTCGTCGTCGTCCTCGTCGTCTCGACGGTGTTCCCGCTGTCGTAACTCGGTTGCCCACCGTTCGAGCCGTCCGCCGGTAATTCACGGTCGTTCAGGTGGGACCGTTGCGGAGAACGACAGCGGTTTACCGTTCGACCACTCAGGGCGGTGTATGTTCAGCTTCGAACAGCTGGAGGTGACGGTATGACGCGAGAACTAACCGAAATCACGGTCATCGGAGGAGACAAGACCGGACTCATCGCGAATGTGACCACCCTGCTGTTCGAACGCGGAATCAACGTCGAGGACCTCGACCAAGCGGTCCGGGAGGGAATCTTCCGGATGACGCTTCACGCGGACACCTCGGAGATGACCTGCAGCCGCGACGAACTCCGCGACGCACTCACCGACCTCGGCGACGAACTCGGCGTCGACGTGCAGGTACGATTCCCGTCGGACCGCAAGACGCGCGAAATCGCCGTGCTCGTCACGAAGGAGTCCCACTGTCTCGAAGCGCTGTTCGAGGCGTGGGCGAACGACGACCTCGGCGCGGAGATTTCGGTCGTCATCGGTAATCACGACACGCTCGAACCGCTGGCGAGCCACTACGACGTTCCCTTCCACGACATCGGCGACGAGAAGGGCACCGCGGACGAAGACCACCTGCTCGAACTCCTCGAAGAGTACGACGTCGACCTCATCGTCCTCGCGCGCTACATGCGCATCCTCGGGCCGAACGTCGTCTTCCGCTACGAAGACCGCATCATCAACATCCACCCGTCGTTGCTCCCGGCCTTCCCCGGTGCCGCCGCCTACCGGCAGGCGAAAGAAGGCGGCGTCCGCATCGCGGGCGTCACCGCCCACTACGTGACGACGGACCTCGACCAAGGGCCGATTATCGCCCAGCGGGCCTTCGACGTGCCCGACGACGCCACCATCGACGAGATAAAGTCGCGCGGGCAACCGCTTGAGGCCGACGCGCTCCTCGAAGCCGTGAAGCTCCACCTCAACGACGACATTACGGTTCACCGTGGACGCACCAGCCTCCGCTCGGAGACCGACGCCGAGGACTACCAACTCGGGCTCTCCCGCGAAGCGCAGGCGTTGAACCCCGACCGGCCGGTCGACGGTCTCATCGACGGGCTCGGCGGCGAGCGAGAAGCGCTTACGCTCGAACCGTCCGAAGACTGAGACTGGTCTCTTTTTTGTCGTCGGCCTCGGCGAACCCACCGGCGGCCTCGATGCCGAGGTCGAACGACTCCGAAAACACGCCTCCGACCTCGATTCCGCCTCTCACCGAGCAGTACGAGCAATCCGGTCCGAGACGCGGCCGGCGTTCACGGACCGAACCGGAAGAACCCACCTTCCCACTCCCCGCTACGCTCGCCAGTTCGACCACCCATGTAGAGCGACCCATCCGCGAGTGACGGTGACGCCGACACCGTCAGGTCGATACTACGTCGCCAGCGCTCCGTTCCGTCGAAACCGACCTCGAAGACGGTACCCTCGCGGGTGACGCCGTAGATGCCATCGGAAGCGACGACTGGAACGTGGTACCGCTCTCCCGCCGGTCCTGCAGACCACACTCGGTTACCCGTCTTCCGGTCGTAGGCAACGAGCGGGTCGTCGCGACCACTGGAGAGGACGGTATCACCCGCCAGAACGGCCTGTTCGTACCTGTCGTATCCGCCGTTGATTCCGGCGGCGTGTTGCGTCCACAGCTCCTCGCCGTCAGCGAGTGAGACGGCCCGCAGGGTGCCCCTGTCGTCGACGACGTAACACGCCTCGTCGCCGACGGCGGCCGGGTTGTGAACGACGGGTATCGACGACTCCCAGCGAACGCTCCCATCTGCGGCATCGAGACAGAACAGGCCGCCGCCGTTCTCGTTGTACCCGTTCGAGACGACGACGGACTCGTCTGTCGCGGCGCACGTTTGTACGGCGGGCATCTCTTCGTCGGTCTGCCACAGTCGTTTCCCGGTCACCGCGTCGAGGGCGAGGAACTCGCGGCCACCGATGAACACTCGGCCCTCGGTCACTGCGGGTGAGACGTGGGGGAACCCGTAGCCACTTCGGTAGGTCCAGTTCACGTCGCCCGTCTCGATATCGACGGCGCGCGTGCCGACTCTGTCCTCGATGAATACTGTGTCGCCGACGACCGTAGGAACGCCCATATCTGATTTAGCTTCCAAGCGCCAGTGTTCACCACCGTGTCGGCCGACGGCGACGACTCCCGAAAACAGGTCGGAGTGCTCGTATTCCCGCCATCGACGAACCGTGAACAGAATCACGTCGGACCCGACGACGACCTGCCGTTCTGGGTAGTGACTCGCTTCGGCGTGGAGTCCGAGCGCCGCCCCTTCGTCGGGACCACTCGCGGGCGTCGACCCGGTTCGCCGGGCGTCGTGGCCGAGAGTCGGCCACGGGCCGTCGTCACCCGAGAGGTCAGCGTCGTTCGTGTGCGACCGCGGGAAGTATCTCCTGCGGAGACCGCTACACCCCGCGAGGCTGACGCTCGCGGCGGTTCCGAGTGTAGCGAGAAATGCTCGACGGGAGGGCAGGGAGGGCATGCCCCGATAGTGACGGTAGGCAGACAAGTGCCTTCCCGTCTCGTGTCAGCGGTTTCGGAGGGTAGTGCGGACCGAGTTGGTAGTGCGGACCGAGTTACAGCTCTTGCACGCGCTCGACCGCGTCCTCGATATCTGGCGCGTCGAACCAGTCGTAATCGACGTAGGCGTTCGTCCCCGCGCAGTAGATGTCCGAAAGTGCGGTTACGATGTCGTCGGGGAGGTGCTCGGGTTCGATTTCGCACGCCTCGCGCCAGTTGGGTTCGCCCGTTTCGATGGCTTCCTGCTTCGCGGCGGACACGGCGTCGACCCACTCGGGTTGGACGCGCTTGTAGTACTGGCGGACGACCTCCTTCGAGACCTGCTGGCCGTCGTAGGAGAAGCGATTTTCGTCGAACGTGCCGACCACGTCCGCGACCTTCACGGTCCCGTCGTGGTACAGACACTCGATTTTCCCGTCTTCGTGGTCGAACCCGGCGCGTACGGCCTGCTCGTTCAGGACGTGGTTCACGGCGAGCGCGAGTTCTTCGAGGCGGTCGAGGTCGACTGCGCCAGCGACAAAGTCGGCTTCCTCGCGGTCGAGATAGCGGTCCTGTTCTTCGTACTTCGTGGAGAACTCCACGACGGGGTCGGGGAGTGAAACGGCTTCGTCCGGCCACTCGTCGACATCGAGACCGTAGTCGGCGGGTTCGCCGCGCTTCCGGAGGCTCGACCCCACGGGAACGGTGTTTCGGAAGACGATTTCGAGCGGGATGAGGTAGTTGTCGCCCGCCGTCTCGTGGTAGGCGTCGTAGTCGTACTCGCCGTCGTCGTGCGGGAGGTCAGGCACCTGCGTGAGTTCGATTGCCATCTCCGTCGGCGGCGACTCGCACTCTTCGAGGTCCTTGATTTCGCCGTCTTCGAGTACCCCGAGGTAGTGGGTCGGAATGTGGTTCACGTCGAGCAGTTCGAAGTTGTACGCGCCCATGAGACAGAGGCTTGCGCCCTTGTTCGGGATGTGGTCGGGCATCTCACCCCAGTCGAACACGGAGTAGCGGTCGGAAAAGACGAAGCGGCCCCGGCCGAGGTCGGTCGCCGTCGGTTCCTCCTCGACGCGGAAGTCCTTCACGCTGGTCATGGTCGACCCTCACGCTCTTCACACTAAGAACCTTCCACTTCTGTGCGCATCTCGCACTTACTTTGTCCTAATATATACACGAACTCGAACACCGACAAATCAAGCCGCTTTTTCGCTCGGAACTCGTCCGTCTGGCTATGGACATTGCCCTCGAATCCGATGCCGCGTGGGTTGCCCGCCGACTCCGCGAGGCCGAGTTCGTCGTCGCTTTCACCGGCGCGGGGATGAGCACCGCTTCGGGCATCCCCGATTTCCGCGGCGACGACGGCATCTGGAACACCGAGTTCGACCCGGCGTCGTTTCACCGCGACCGCTTCGTGAACGACCCGGCGGGGTTCTGGCGGGAGCGCGTTCGCCTCCACGAGCGGATGTTTCCCGATGGCGTGGCCCCGAACGCCGGTCACGACGTGCTCGCCGAACTCGAATCACGGGGCATTCTCGACAGGGTCATCACACAGAATACGGATGGTCTCCACCGTGAATCCGGGTCGAACCGCGTCGTCGAACTCCACGGAAACGCCTCGCAGGTCGTTTGTGAGGACTGCGAATCCCACTTTGCGGCCGAAACGGCGCTCGAACAGGTCCGCGCCGGTGACGCGCCAGCGACCTGCGGCGAGTGCGGCGGTATCGTCAAACCCGATGTCGTGCTGTTCGGCGAGCGACTTCCGCGCGTCGCCTACAGTAAGGCCAACCGACTGGCGGACAAGGCCGACGTGTTTCTCGCGCTCGGGTCGTCGCTGACGGTTCATCCGGCGGCCGGACTCGCCGGTAGAGCCGCCGAAGACGGCTCGCTGGTCGTCGTCAACTTCGACGAGACGCAGTACGACAGCAGTGCAGACCGGGTCGTTCGCGACGACCTCACGGAGTTCCTGCCCGCGGTCGAAGAACTCGTTTGAGGCGGGGGACCACTATTCGGTTTTGGATGGCTCGAATCGGCTCAGTTGAACTCTTCATTTAGGTACGCACCGAGATAGCCGCCGAGTGCACCGAGGCCAACGGTGTAGACGAGACCGATAAGAAGTCCAAAGATAGCGACGGTGGCGACCCCGAGAAATCCGAGACTGAAGTCGAACGGCGCGCTGGCGAAAACAAAAATACCGAAGAACCCGAGGAAGACGACGGCCAACAAGGTACTGACGAGACCCATGAACAGGCCGGAGAGCGCGCCGGATTTCGTGCCGAGAGTGCGGTCGGTTCCGGTCAGGTAGCCCGCAAGCGCGCCGCCAAGGATTGGCGACCCCGGAACCGGAGAGAGAACGAGGCTGGCGATTGCGCCGACGAGTGCCGAAAACAGGAGGCTCTCCCCGTTGTCGTCGAGGGTGGACTCGGTGGTTGGGGACGTTGAGTGTTCCATACTCGACATAACACCGTCTGCGGACTAATCCTTTCTCCCCCTGTTCGACCAGTCGTTGTTGACCACCCGTAGTTCCTGTACCGCCCCGTTTTTTACGACCGTGGCGCGTTCTCATCGACCATGACCGGTGCCGCCCACGACTTCGGGTTCGACCACCGCCCGGAGACCGACCAGTCGTTCGAGAACGCCTTAGCAAAGGCGCGAGCGGGCGAGCGCCTCACCGTCGCGGACGGCGTCGAACTGATGACGACGGGGACCGACCGCGAGGGAATCGACCGCCACCGAAAGGAACTCGTCCTCGAAGCCGCCGACCGTCGCCGCGCCGAAGTCGTCGGCGACGACGTGACCTTCGTCGCCAACCTCAACAACAACGTGACGACGGCTTGTACCACGGGCTGTCTGTTCTGTAATTTCAAGAACACCGCACACCTCTTCGAGGCCGACTCCGACGCTGACCACGGTGGATTCACGAAGACGCCGGCCGAATCACGCGATATCGTCGCCGACGCAGTCGAGATGGGTATCTACGAAGTCACGTCCGTTTCCGGGCTTCACCCGGCGCTCGTTCTCGATGAGGAACACCGCGAAATCCTCGAATCGTACAACAACCCCGCCGCCGAGGTGAACTACAAACCGCCCGCGGCGTACGACATAGACCCCGGGAGCTACACCGAGCAACTGGCGGCGATGTCGGTCGACGGCGTCCACGTCCACTCGATGACGCCCGAAGAGGCTTACCACGCAAAACGCGGGACCGACTGGAGCTACGTGGAGGTGTACCGCCGCCTCGCCGACGCCGGACTCGACAGCGCCCCGGGGACCGCCGCAGAGATACTCGTCCCTGAAGTTCGAGACGTTATCTGTCCCGGAAAAATCGGCACCGACGAGTGGGTTGCCGGGATGGAGGGCGCGATGGACGCCGGTCTCGACGTGACGGCGACCATCATGTACGGCCACGTCGAAAACGAGAAACACCGCGTGCTGCACCTCGATGTGATTCGCGACCTCCAGGACCGCTACGGCGGTATCACGGAGTTCGTCCCCTTATCGTTCGTCTACCAGAACACGCCGCTCTACGAGCGCGGTCTCGTCACCGAAGGTGCGTCCGACGACGAAGACGAGTTGATGGTTGCCGTTTCGCGGCTCTATCTCGACAACATCGACCATATCCAGTCGTCGTGGGTGAAGTTCGGGAACGCGAAGTCACTTAAACTCCTCAACTGCGGTGCTGACGACCTGATGGGAACGATTCTCTCCGAGGAGATTACGAAGCGCGCGGGCGGCGGGTTCGGCGAGTTCCGCTCGTTCGACGACTACGTCGATATGATAACCGCCATCGGTCGCCGGCCGGTCGAACGCTCGACCGACTACCGGACGCGCCGCCCGCTCGACCCCGACGACGGCTCACACGGCCCGACGCTCGGCCCGCGTGCCGACGGTACGCCCCTCCTCGACCGCCGCCGCGACCCCCCAACGGCCGACGATTGAGATGATGGCGACGACCCACGCGGCGATGGGTCTCAGCCTCGCCGCGTCGCTCGTGTGGGTGGCACCCGAACTCGCGACCGTCGCGGCGGTCGGTGCGCTCGTCGGGAGCGTCTTCCCCGACGTAGACCTCTTCGTCGGCGTCCACCGCAAGACCCTGCACTTCCCGGTTTACTACACCGTCGCCGCGGGTGCTACCGGATTCGTCGCCACCGTCTCGACTTCAGCGCTCACTGTCGGACTGACGTTTTTCTTCCTCTCGGCGGCGCTCCACTCGGTCTTAGACTGGTTCGGCGCGGGCGACGAACTCCGCCCGTGGGACCGCACGTCCAACCGCGCGGTCTACGTCCACCCGACGAAGCGATGGCTCCAGCCGCAGTATGTCGTCCGCTATGACGGTGCGCCCGAAGACCTCGTGTTGACTCTGCTGTTTTCTGTCCCGCCGATGTTCGCCTTCGATGGCGTGCTTCGCGTGGTCGTCGCACTTAGCGTCGCCATCGCGCTCGTCTACACCGGCTTCAGAAAACGGGTTCCGGATTGGCTCGGCATCTAACGGGTGTTCTTCGGCATCTATCGGGTGTTTCTTCGGAGCACCTAACGCGGCGGTTTCTTCGGCAGCACGGGAAATACCACGAGACTCATACGTCTCGGTCGCCGAGAGGATGTGATAATGGTTCGTCGACAGGATTGTCCGGGGGTGGCCGCTCCGTGATGGCTCCAACCCACGTGGCGATGAGCCTCGCGCTCGCCGCTGCGGTTGCGGTCGTCGCTCCGGCCGTCGCGCCACTCGTCGCCGTCGTCGCGCTCGTCGGTGGCGTCTTCCCCGACCTCGATATGGTCGTTGGCGTCCATCGTAAGACGCTCCACCAGTTCGAGGCGTTCACCATCGGAATGCTTCTCTTCGGCGCTCTCGCGGCCACCACTCGCGCTCCTGTGGCGGTTCTCGCTGCGACCGGCTTTGCCGCTGCTTCGCTTCACTGCGTTGCGGACTACTTCGGTGGCAGCAGCGAACCGAACCCGTGGGAAGCGAAAACCGACCGCGGAATCTACGTCCGCACCGCCGGCGGATGGGTTGCACCTCGACGCATCGCTGCCTACGACGGGTCGCCCGGCGACCTCACACTCGCGGCTATCCTCTCGGTTCCGGGCTTCACGACGCTCGGCGACGGCGCTCGAACGGTGCTCATCGGGAGTCTCCTCGTTGGCGTTGGATACACCATCGTTCGAAAGCGCGTCCCGCAACTCTCCGGACGGACGCCCGCGGTGTACCCGGCACTCGTCGCGTTTCTCTCCATGCTTGTCCGCCGGCGGTAGGCGACCAATCGGCACCTCACTCGGTCCACTGGTTACTTCGGAATCGACAGCGGCCCGTCGCCGCGAGCGACGCTCCGGAATCGCTCACCGTGGACATCTTCTGACCGGAGACGCTCGATGATTGGGTCTCCGAGCCAGTCGCAATCGGTCTCCTCGGCGTTCCGAGTTATCTCGGCCTTCTCGGCGGGTACAATATCGCTATCTGTCGCCCGAGCGTCGTCGGGTAGGAACCGCTCGTACACTGGTAGTCGCTCGCGGAGCGGCACGCCCGCGTCGTCGGCGATATCGACGAGTTCCTGGAGAGCCGGCCACGCGTAGTCGGGATTCACGTAGTCGTCGGTAACCGGCGAGACGCCGCCGAGGTCGTCCACGCCGCAATCGACTAACTCGGCGGCCGCAGAGAGGTTCGGCGGGACCTGCACGGACACCTCCTCGGGAAGGGCGACCCGTGCCATCGACACTACTCGCCGCATCGTTTCGAGCGACGGGCGCTCGAAGCTCGACCGCTCGTTCGGCACGACGTTCTGGACGATGACCTCCTGAATGTGCCCGTACCGCTCGTGGAGGGCGCGGATGGCGAGCAAGCTTTCGGCTCTGTCGCGCCACGACTCGCCGATGCCGACGAGGATGCCCGTCGTGAACGGGACGCCCACTTCGCCCGCGGCACGGATGGTGTTGAGTCGCTGTCCCGGTGTTTTCCGCCGATTGCCCGAGTGAGCGACCACGTCGGCCGTCGTCTCCAGCATCACGCCCATACTGACGTTCAGCGGTGCGAGGTCGGCGAACTCCTCGCGAGTCAAGTCACCGGGATTCGAGTGCGGCAAGAGTCCTTCATCCAGTGCGACCTCGCACGCGGCAGCGAGGTAGTCGAGAATATCGTCGTAGCCCCACTCGTCGAGTTGGCGGTGAACCTCGGTGTAGCGCTCGTCCGGTTCGTCTCCGAACGTAAACAGTGCCTCCGTACAGCCAGCATCCGCACCCATGCGGACCACCTCTCGCACGTCGTCGAGCGACATGAGCGTCGCTTCGCCGGGCACGTCGTAGTAGGTGCAGTAGGTACAGGTGTAGCGACACGCGGTGGTCAAGGGGAGAAACACGTTGCGCGAGAACGACAGCGATGCGGGTGGCTCGGCGTCGTCCGGGGTAACCGAGAGTAGTCTTTCGACTTCGGCGTCGTCGATATGCACGTCGACTCCGTACTCAGCGGCACCCGGGAACATACCTCCCGGTGCGCAACGAATCACTAAAAACGTGTCACTCGCGGTCGATTCCAGAGACAGAAGTCGAGAAAGGGACCGGGACATTGGTGCCAGACACTCCCCGGTCCGTCCGAAGCGATGTCAGGCGCTGTAACCGCATGCGAGGGAAACTCGCGCTGTCGCCGTGACGTTCGGACTCCACTTCATCCCCGCGCCGACTTGCGGCACGGGAGCGCGCGGCGCACGTTGCCTCAGTTCCCGCCGGGCAGACGGACAACCGCGCCAGCCAATGTTTATCTCGGAGTGTTATGGTCCTATCGGCGGTGTCGGACCGCCTCGACTCGTCCCGTTCCACATTCGAGTTCCACACCAGCGTCCGTCAACCACGTTCGCGCGCGACTCGTCCCGTGTAACAGAACCTCCACGAGGTCCGTCGGTTCGTCCACGTCGACGGCGAGTCGCATCGAATCGACTTCGACGAACGAGAGGCCGGCGTCGCGGGCGATATGCCGATGGTCGAGAATCGACGCACCGTGGTAGTCGACCGAGAAATCCGGGTGGCGAACGACGAGCGCGTTCGTCCCTCCACCGAGACCGGGGGCAGCGACCACGTCGCCGTCGGTTTCGAACAGGCGGGTAAGTGCCGCCGGTGTCGCGAGTGCGAGGTCGGCCATGACAACGGCTACAGGCTCGTCACTTCCGAGTTCGTCTTCGACGACAGCGGAAAGCGGTCGGTCGTCGACCGTGACGGGTGCGTCGACGTCGACGCGGGTGTCTGCGACCACCGATGGGTCGCCGCCGGCGTCCGTGACGGCGTCGAGCACGTCCCGGAGCATCGCGGTGGCGAAGTCGCGTCGCTCGTCGGCATCGAAAAATGAAGCGAGTCGTGTCTTCGGGGCGCGTCCCCCGAACGGTACGACGACTCGCACTGAGAATCAGCCCAGCTTGTCGTACGTGCTCTGCTGTGACCGCCAGTAGAGGAATCCACCGACGATGAGGGCGATGACTACGAGACCGCCCGCGGCGTAGATGAGCAGTTGCGTCGTCTGACTCGACTGCTTCGCCTTGTTCGCTTTCGTCTTTGCGTCCTCGGCGAGGTTCGACGCAAGCCCGAACTCGCCCCCTTCGAACGCTTCGACTGCGTTGTCGAACTGGTTCTGTGCGTCTTTCGTGTTGGCACCACCGGCAGCCGAGATGGCTGTCTGCGCACTGTCGAGTTTGTCGCGTGTGGCAGCGCTTTCCTGCGTGTAGTGGTGAGCCGTCCACGTGTCGATATCGTTACTGGAGCCGCCCTCGCGGGTCTGGTCGAGCGAGATGAGCGTGAACGACTGTTCAGGGTCGTAGGAGTACTCCTCGACCGCAGGCGTCGTTCCAGTCACGGAGACCTCAACTTCGCTCGTGCCGTCGTTTGCAGCGACCTGCGCGCCGCTGAAGTTCTGCCCGTCGAAGGACTGCTGGTCGACCTTCGCGCCCGTTTGGTCGTAGTACGTGACGGTCCACGTCACGTCTTCGAGTTCGGTCTCACCTGCAAGCGTCCACGATTCGAGTTGTGGGTCCTTGTAGAGTTCGTCGAGTGTGACCGATGTGGTCACCTTCGACCCGACTTCCTCCTCCTCGGGTACGTCCTTAGACGCAACGCTCACGGCACCTGCCGGAATCGCGGTGACCGACAGGAGCACGACGAGCGCGAGCGCCAGCTTAGAAAAGCGACTCCAGTTCGTCCTCGTCATCGTTTATGAGGTTCTCCAGATTGGAATCGCTCTCCTGTCTAATCTCTTCGATGTTGTCCTGCGCTTCGATGGCAACCTGCTGTAGCTCCTTGATGCGCGGGACGTTCGTCACGCCCGAGAGGAGGATGACACCAGCCACCTTCCCTGCGCCCGGAATCGGGTAGTCGCCGCCGCGAACTTCCATGGAACCGGTCTGCTCCTCGATCCATTTCCGCCCGCGCTCTATGCCTTTCCGGTTCAGATGCTCCGGCGGACCAGCGAGAACGAGCAGCGCGCGCTCTGCGCCTTCAATCTCACACGGGAGTGTGAGGCGGCCGAGTGCGGCTTTGCGCACGAGGCTGGTGATGCGGTTCGTAGTGTGTGCAGTATCGAGATTGTCGTCGGGTTCCTCACTGCCAGTGAGCCGCGACAGGAGGCCGCCACCCTTCTGCTTCCGAGGCTCAACGCCCTCGGAAGCGTAGCCGACGGTCGAAACGCCGCCGCCGGCGAGCGTGTTGATAATCTCCGACGAGTCGACGACGGACTCTGCGACTTCCTGTCCGTCTTGGACTTCGCCAGCGCCGAAGAGCACGCCGAAGCGGTTGACAATCTCTTCGTTAATCTCGTCGTAGCCACCCTGCACCGACTCACCGGTCTTCCGCCAGGCGTCGTTGTCGAACACGAGAAGGTTGTCAACCTCGCGGACGAACGTCTGGAAGGAGCGTGCGGCGTTCAGGGTGTAGATACCACCCTCGTCGGACCCCGGCAGGATGCCGAGACCGTAGACAGGCTCAGTGTAGATACGTTTGAGATGTTTTGCGAGGACCGGCGCGCCGCCGGACCCGGTACCGCCACCGAGACCGGAGACGACGAGGAAGGCGTCGACTTCGTGGACGGGGATGCTGTCGATAGCTCCCTGTACCTCGTCGATGTCCTCCTCGGCGATTTCGGCACCGAGTTCGTTGTCCGCACCGACACCATGTCCCTTCACGCGGGACTGGCCGATGAGGACGCGCTGGTCCTTCGGGATGTTCTTCAATCCGAGCAAGTCGGCTTTCGCTGAGTTCACTGCGACCGCAGCGCGGACGATTCCAGCGTTGCGTTCACGGTCGTACTCGACAAATTTGTCGACTACTTTTCCCCCGGCTTGCCCGAATCCGATCATTGCGAGCTTCATAGGTTCGGTCCCCTCGCCATTGCGTGAATGGCAGTACGAACGCGGACATAAGCGTTGTGATGGTAAGTGTATGACAAACGTCAGATTATGCGGAAAAATAGGACCCGCCGAAGCGGTGTTAAGCACACATTATCGTTCATAGAGCGATGAATGCGGCAGATTCTGCTGTTGTTCAGACCGAGATATGTTGCTAGGGTGGATTTTTTAATTGTCAGTTTCGTTCGGACAGATACGTCCCGAGTGTCTTCATCGAAGACGTGTCGACGCCGAACACAGTACAGTCGTTTGTGTCCGTCGTGTTGTCGAACTGGAGCGAGCGATACTGGTCTTTCCCCATCGGGAACCCTGGAACCGCGCCAAGGACCGTCAATCCGATGCCAGCGAGGGCCATGGGGAGGGGGACGATGGTGATAGATTTCCCTTCGGCATCGTAGACCATCTCCGTAATCTCGCGGAGTGTGAGATTTTCTGGGCCGCCAATAGTGTACGTCTCGCCGACGTGTTCATCTCCCTCCACGGCGCCCGCGAGCATCGGGGCGAGGTCGCCGACCCAGATGGGTTGGAAGCGCGTCTTCCCGTTTCCGGGGAGTGGATAGAGGGGAACGCCGGGGGCGAACATCCCTTTGAGACGCTTGGTGAACGAGACGAACTCACCGCCGTCACCGAAGACGACGGACGGTCGGAAGATGACCCAGTCGAGGCCCGACGACTTAACCGCCCGCTCTGCTTTCCCTTTCGAGCGGATGTACGCCGTGTCACCCTCGGGGTCGGCACCGAGAGCACTCATCTGAACGACGCGGGGAACGTCGTGGGACTCGGCGGCCTTCACGACGTTTTCGGTCCCTTGCCAGTGGACGATATCGTGCATCCGGTTGCCTCCCTTTGGCTCGAACAACGGCGAGAGGGCGACGAGATTTACCACGGCATCCTGCCCCTCGAACTCGTCCGTCATGGAGTTGTAGTCCGTAACGTCACCAGTTGCCGTTTCGACACCGTCCGGAAGGTCTGCCCCGCTTGGACTCCGTGACATCGCGGTCACGTCGTGTCCTCGCGAGTGTAATTCGCGGCAGAGGTGGCTTCCGATGAATCCAGTTCCACCGACAACAAGGACGTTCATACCGTAATATTCGGCGGAATCAGGGTAAAGCTAACGGGGAAGTAAAATCGATTTCACTCGGAAACAATTTGGTGCCAATGACTGTCTCTATGAGTGTCAATACTGTCTCTCTGAGAGATAACTAGACACGAAGGACGGAAACTTAGAATAATACCGACGGGGCAGCCGGACCGTCGGTTCGCTTGATGATTCGACCGACTTCGTCGTATACGACGAGTTCTTCGTTCGAGCGCTTCCATTCGTCCGGAGACTCATCGAGGTCGTCCACTTCCGCCAGTTTCGTTGCGAACAATTCGTGGTCAGGTGGAACGCTCTCGTCGAAGCGGACGATACTGTAGGACTGTTCGGTCGGGAGGAGGGTATCTGGCTGTCCGTAAGCGGATGGCACACGCATAGATAATTCTGAATTGACATTATCGTTGCGGCAGTTCGGGGTGCTTTTTCCGCAGCGCCGAATCTATGGGTGTATGCTCGTCACGCTTGAGGGCCTCGACGGAAGCGGCAAGACCACCGTCTGGGAGGCGCTCCACGATGTCTATCCGGATGCAGTCTTCACTCGGGAACCCACGTCGGATTCGTGGTACGGAGATGCGGTCAACCGTGCAATCGGCGACGACGACGCCGACCCGCTGGCGACGCTCTTTCTTTTCACCGCGGACCACGCCGACCACCTTTCGCGCGTCGTTCGCCCGGCGCTCGCCGAGGGAGACCTCGTCATCTCGGACCGCTACTCGGACTCCCGGTACGCCTATCAGGCCGCCTCGCTCCGCGACAGCGACCTCACGCGCCCGATGGAGTACATCATGGGTATCCACTCTGCGTTCTCGCGTCCGCCGGACAAGACCATCTACCTCGATGTGGACCCCGAGACGGCGGCCGCCCGAAGTGGGTCGACGAATAAGTTCGAGCAGGCAGCGTACCTCGCGGACGTGCGGGCGAACTACGAGCGACTCATCGACGCCGAACCGGAGCGGTTCGTCCGCGTCGACGCGACGCAGCCGCCGGAAGACGTACTCGATGCCGTCGAGTCGGCGCTCGAAGAGATTCTCGACGCGAACTGAGCGACACTCAAATACTGTCTCGAAAACAACGCGACGGCGTCATAGAGCCGTTCTCACATCCGTTCGATGTAGGTCGGCGGTGTCGTTCTCAAACCCTTCAGCAAAACTAACGACGCGGACCCAGAGTGGAAGTGACACGGGTAACACCCGTCAGAACTCCACGACTCCGATTTCGAGGTCGGTCGCACACTCTGGGCATTCGAAGGCCATCTCGTATTCTGCACAGCGTTTGTGAATCGTCCTCCCACACGCATCACAGTACACGTACTCGTCCGTCTCGATGCTATCGTGGCATGTTGTACACCGCTTCCCAATAAGCATAATGCATCCTTTCCCACGGTAGTATTACACACAGACATTCGTGGTAAGCGTTTTTGAAATCTACATGACCTATCAAATACCTTATGGAGAACAGTCCGTGAACACACTGACCGGGTGAGTGAAACAAACCACATCCGCCACATAAACTTGCCCGCTATAAACGTTCGAAGGAAGAGGCTCAAACTGAGCAGTCCAGTCAGAGACGACGTGTCGGTCGTCTCTACGGACTTACCTTCGCTACTGCGATTCGGGGAGGTTCTCGAACTCTTCCGGCGGCGGGACGTACAGCGTGTCGATAGTGAATCCGAGCGCTAGCGGCATGCCAATCATCACGCCGAACGCGGCCGTGGCACTGCCGAGGTCCACACCGATACCGAGCACCCCGGAGAATACCAGCGTCGAGACGAACAGCACGAGTGGGATGAGAAACAGCGCATACAGTATGTACCCCCACTGCGTCTTCAGTCGGAGGCGGAAGAAGCGCGTCATGACCGCCGCGATGAGGGTGTGGAGGATAATGACCACTCCCATGAGCACGAGGTTGACCACCGAGACCATATCCCGCCTACGGTGGCGGTGGTCTTTGGCCTGTCGCTCTCGGTGGCCGTCCCGTGCGCCCACGGAACAATAATAACTCGACTGGAGTACATCCCCACTGGAGTATGCGAACCGCAGACGTTTATCACGAAGGACCGTGACTGACCGCTATGCATCGACTCATCGCAGAGCGCGGGTTGGACGGAACGGGATTCACCGCCGAGGATGCTCGCACCGCCCTCCGCGACATGATTCGAGCGCGACGGTTCGACGAGCGTGCACTTGCTCTCCAGCGACGCGGCTGGATGAGCGGCTACCCGCCGTTCCATGGACAGGAAGCATCACAAATCGGAGCAGCCCACGCAATGCGCGAGGACGACGTGCTCTTGCCGACCTATCGGTCCAACGCCTTCCAAATCGCCCGTGGGGTCCCCCCGAGTGACCTGCTTCTCTTCCGCCGCGGTCACGCCGAGTACACCTCCGACCACGACGTGCCGGTGTTTCCACAGGCGGTCCCAATCGCCAGCCAAATTCCCCACGCTGCGGGCGTCGGTATGGCCGCGGACTACCGCGACGACGACTACGCGGCGCTGGCCTGCTTCGGCGACGGCGCGACGTCCGAAGGCGACTTCCACGAAGGGCTCAACTTCGCCGGTGTCTTCGACGCACCTGTCGTCTTCTTCTGTGAGAACAACGGGTGGGCGATTTCGCTCCCCCGCGACCGACAGACAGCAAGCGAGTCCATCGCTGCGAAGGCTGAGGCCTACGGCATCGAAGGAATGCAGGTTGACGGTAACGACCCGCTCGCAGTCAGGGGAGCCGTCGAGAAAGGACTGGAGAAGGCACGCAACGGCGAGCCAGTGCTCATCGAGAGCCTGACCTACCGACAGGGGCCACACACGACTGCGGACGACCCCTCGCGGTACCGCGACGACGACCCGGACCTTCCGGAGTGGCGGACCCGTGACCCGGTCGAACGCTTCGAGGAGTTCTGCCGTGAGCATGACATCGCCGATGACGACCTCATCGAATCGATGTACGAGGAAGCCAACGAGGAGCTACGCGAGGCCATCGAGATAGCCGAAGAGACTCCCGAACCGGGAACCGAGGAGCTATTCGGTCACATCTACGAGGAATTGCCGCCTGAACTCGCCCGCCAGCGCGAGGAACACGTCGAGTTTATCGAAGAACACGGCCCGTTCGATATCGAGCGCTAAGGCTAGACGACGAACGCTGCATAACTGGATTGGTGCGGCTGGTGCCGTTGCGATGGCACCGTAACCCGCCGCGTCAGTACCGTGGGATGCTGCGTCAGTACCGTGGGATGCTGCGTCGGTACCGTAGCTTGCCACATCAACACTGCAGCCCGCTGTGTCGCCACCTCAGTCGTCGAGCGATATATACGTCTTCGTGTCGGCGACACCTTCTAACCCTTGAATTCGACTCGATGCCGTCTTCAGCACCTCGTACACTGCGTCGGTGTCGACCTCGGCGATAACGTCGTACGCACCGGCGACGATGTGTGCCTCGGCCACCGCGTCGAAGTCGCGGATGGGACCGAGCAACTGTTCGGATTCCCCAGCGCCGGTCTTCACCATGATGAACGCGTGAACCATGCGTGATATATTCTACCACATGTGGCAAAAGCCTTGCTTCGACCGAACGCGCCAACTTGACCCAAACCGGGGTAAGGTTATTTGTTCCCGCCGACATACCGTATTACCATGCGGTTCGTTATCATTGGTTCTGGACGGGTCGGTTTGCGCACTGCCCGTGTCCTTCGCGAGGAGGGCCACGATATCGTCTTGGTCGAACTAGACCGAGACCGCGTCAAGCGGGCTCGAGAGGTGGGCTTCGAGGTTATCGAAGGCGACGGTGCCCGCGAAGACGTGCTCATCGAGGCGGGAATCGAGGATTCGGATGCACTCGGCGCACTCACGGCTGACCTCAACGTGAACTTCGCGGCGTGTATGATCGCCAAGCACTTCGATTGTCGGACGGTCCTCCGCGTCGACGAGGATTACCGCGAAGAAATCTACCAGAAGTACGCCAGAGAGGTGGACGAAATCGTCTACCCCGAGCGCCTCGGTGCAATCGGTGCGAAGAATGCCTTGCTCGGCGGGTCTATCCGCGCTATCGCGGACATCGCACAGCACTTGCAGGTCATTCTCGTGACGGTGACCGAGAGTTCGCCAATGAACGGATACAGTATCGAGGAGGTGGCACTCCCGGCGAATTCCCGGCTTCTTGCGTTCGGCAAGAAGGGTCAGTCGATGGGGATTCCGCTTTCCGACGACTCCCTCGAAACGGGAGACCGTGTCGCCGTTCTCGCCGACTTCGACGTGCTCAACGAGGTGCGACAACTGCTCGTCGGCGATGAAGTTGCTGCCGCGGCAGGAGGTGCATAATAATGGTTACCGCTTACATCATGGTCAAAGCTGCAGCCCTGACGAACGGTATCGATCAACTGAAAGAGGACTTGCTCGCGGTCGACAACGGTATCGAGAGTGCTCACATCGTCGCTGGCGACGTCGACTTCATTGTCAAGGTCGATGTAGAGTCGCCGACAGACGTGAAAGATATCGCCGGTGGGATTCAGTCCGTCGAGGGCATCGAAGATACTCAGACGTACATCACGATGGACTGAGCGGTCGCAGGCGGCTATCGCCCCCGACTCGGCTGTCGACACACGTTTTCATCGGCCCACTTCGAACCGCTTTCCGTGTCGCCACCGTTCCGGTGGCTCTCGAAAGACTGCTCAGAAGTGGTCGGTAACTAATGCCAGCAGTGGTCGGTAACTAATGCTTGAGAGTGCCCTCCAGCACCTCAGAAAACCCCAACGCCTCAGAATCCAGTTCCGGCCGCGTCGCGTGCGCTGCGCAGGATACTCGTCACCGGTTCCGTGTACTCGTAGCCGGGGATGATTCCCTCGACGTACGTTCCTTCGACGTAGTCGATGACTGCGCCGGCGTCGTCAACGCCGCGTCGCTCGTTAATGTCGGAGAACGTCGCCTCGATGACCGCCTCATCTGCGACGCGCCGGACGGCCGGGTCGAGTTCGTGGTCGCCAGCGACGACGCCGTCAACGTCTTCCAGACGGAGTTCGAACGTCTCGTACCAGCCGTCTTCGACGATTTCGGCGACTTCGTCGGCCACGACAGCCGAGAGCATCGGCACGCGAATCTCGACATCGAATTCGACGTGTCCGTTCTCTCGTGTTGCGACGCTGACGGTGCCGTCGAAGGGCGTCGTCACCGACTCGAACATCCCGTCGTCGGCCTGTTCGAACGACCCATGGTCGCCGAACGCACGACGAACCCGACCGGGAATCTCGTGTTCGCTCATGGGAGGGTGAACGTTCCGACGAGAGAAAAGCCCATTGCGTCGCATTCACCCCCTGAATCGGCCGACAACGCCGGAATCAACCCGATGGCGGCACGTTTAAGTATCTTGCCGCACTCCTTTCAGGTGACGCTTCGCTTTGGAGGGCCGAAGCGTCAGCGGGGACCAATCTAGGGCGGCAATTGCCGCGCGGGCCGCTCCCGTGCGGCTGCCTATCCCTTTCTGAAGAACCAACACCAACGAGCCGTCGGCTTCCGAGTACTGACTCGAACGCAGCGCGCGAGCGGCCGCACTCTCGACTCGGCGTCGGCGCGAAGTACTCGTAAAAACCGTCCGTCGCCGACGCTTACTCGCCGTCCGCGCCCGGGCCGTCTGCTGCGAGGTCTGCCATCGTCGGTGACGACATCGACTCTCTGGCCTCCGCGTCTACCGATTTTTTGTTGGGTTCGTCGGAGTCGACGGGTTCAGCGGATTCAGCAGGTTCGTCGGGACCAGTTGGTTTGTCTGGTTCAGCGGAGTCGTCAGGCTCGTCGAGTTCGTTGGACTCGTCGGACTCACTAGGGTCACTGGACTCACTAGGTTCACCGAATTCATTCGGTTCGTCGCCCGCTTCCGCGTCGTCGACCTCGTCGATATCGTCGACTTCGCCCGTGTTGTCACCCCCGGTTACTTGGTCAGTGTCACTACTGCCGGGTCGTTCGCCTGCGCCGTCACCGACCGTCGCCTCATCTCGCACCTCGAACCGGTCGGCAAGCGACCGCAGTTCGTCGGTGGTCGACGAGAGTTCCTGCATCTGTCCGGCGACGCCGACCATGGCGTCGTTCTGGTCGTGCGCCGCATTGGCGACATCCGCGGCCTCGGTCTGCGTCTCGGAGGCGATTTCGGCCGCTTCGTCGGCGAGAACTGCAACCGACTGCGCCGCCGACGCTTGGGTGGCAGTCGCTTCGTCTATCGCGGCCACGCCGTGGTCAACCTCGTCGAGTCGGTCGACCGCTTCGTCGATTGCTTCGACGCCTTCTTCGACCGTTTCGGAGCCTTGTGAGACTTGCTCGCGCGCGGCTCTGACTTCTTCGACCGTCTCGTCTGCGGCCGTCTCGACCGCCGCGATGGAGTCGGCGATTTCGGTCGTCGCCTCGGCGGTCTCCCCCGCGAGTTCTTTCACGCTTTCGGCGACGACCGCGAACCCCTCGCCAGCCTCGCCCGCGCGAGCTGCTTCGATAGAGGCGTTGAGCGCCAGCAGGTTGGTCTGGTCGGCGATGTCCTCGATGAGGTCGACCACTTCGCCAATCTCTGTGACCTCCTCGCGGAGCGTTTCGACGCCTTCGGCCGCGGACGCGACTCGGTCGTCGATATTCGCCATCTCCTCGTGGACGGCGGCGCTCGCATCACGGCCGGCTTCACCGTACTTGGTTGCATCACTCGTGAGTTGAGCGAGTTCGTCGGCGGAGGCGGCGACCTCTTGGACTGTCGCAGAGAGGTCTTGCATCTCCGAGGATACCTCGTCGAGAAGCGACGCTTGTTCGGCCGCACCTTCCGAAATTTCGGCGGTCGCCTGCTCGACACGCTCGGACGCCGAACTCACTTCTTCGGTTCCGGCAGTGACGCGCTCGCCCGCGGCGTCAACCGTGGCCGCGAACGTCGCAACCTGCCCGACGGTCGCTTCGAGGTCGGCGAGCATCGCGTCGATTCCCTCGCCAACGGCGGCCATCGCCTCGTCGTCGGGCTCGACAGTCGTGCGGACAGTCAGGTCGCCCGTTGCGGCGCGGTCCATCGTCTTCTGGTAGTCCGTCGCCGCGTTCGCGAGGTCACGGCTGGCGGCTTCAGCGGCTTCAATGCGGTCGCGCAACCCGTCTCGCATCTCTGCGAACGCCTCGGTCAGCACCCCGAATTCGTCGACACGCTGGGTCGTGAGGTCAACGTCGAGGTCGCCGCCAGCGAGTGTATCGGCGCGCTTCCGGAGTCGACGGAGCGAGACGACGGTTCCGCGGCCGATGGTGAGACCGACTAATGCGAGGCCGCCGAGTGCGACACCGATGAGAATCGCAATGTCCCGTTCGACGAACTGCGCGACCGCGTAGGCGTTCTGGGGCGGTGCCTCGATAATAACAGCCCAACTCGTCCCCGAGACGGGCGCGTAGGCGACGACAGAATCCTCGTTTTGCGTTCCTTTCTCTCCTGCTCGTTCGAGCACGCCCGCGTTGCCATCGAGTGCGGCGTCGAGCGCGGGCGTCTCGGTTCCGTCGCGGTACTTCGTGAGCACGTTGTTTCCGTACTTGTCGAAGGCGATGACCTGTTCGGCGGTGACCACCCGCGTTCGAGACCCTTCGACGGGTTCGCTCAGGGTCTTTGCGTGTTCGGTCGCGTCCACGACGACCATCACGGCACCGTCGCGGCCTTCGACGGGGCTGAGGAATGCGAGTCGTTCGCCACCGCCGTAGCGGTACACTTCCGAGATGGCGACACCGTCGGGGTCGTACATGGTCAGCGCACCGGTCGTCCACGATACGTCGAGGTCGGAGACGCTTTTCGTCTCTATCACCCCGTCGGTACTTCGGACGATTTTACGGTTCGACGGCTTGACGTAGTGGATGGCGAGCACCTCCGACGGGAGATTATCCTTCTCCGTTTCGAGTGCCTCGTCTATCGTCTCGGGGTCGCCTGTTCGGATGTCCTCGTACTCCGAGAGCATCCGGGCGGTCTGGGTGTACCCGTCCATCCAACTCGACAATTCTTCGGCTTCGAGCGTGGCGACCATCTCGAGTTCGGCGTGCGCGTCCGCTCTGACCTCTTGTCCGACCATGTCCGAGACGTAGAGGCCGAATCCCCCCATCACCCCGGCCACGACCAAGAGAACGAGCAGAAACTTCCGAAGGTAACTCCGCCTGAGTACCGTCGGAACCAGCGTGGCGAGTCTCATGATACTCGTTGGCATGGAGATGAAACGTAAAGCGTTGACCCGCCGAGTATCAGGCGTGATAACTATCGACACGCCTGCCGGTAAAACCAGTCGCTATCGAACTGGAGACTCACATAAATTCGCTGACGGTCACGCCGAGTGCGACCACGGCAGCGCCGGTGGCGCCGCCGCCCGTGGCGACAGGCATCGACAACCCCGACGTGACACCGATGCCGACACCGATAGCGAGGCAAAGTGCCATTCCGGCGAGAGCGGCGTCGAATCGACTTGGGAGGGACTTGGGAGGCACGTTCTAATTAGATGTAATTATCGGAACTGTCAAAATATTTGTGGGCGCGGGACTACTCGCCTCAACCTCGGTTGCAGGCGTGAACCAACAGTACTCACACACAGCCATGCCGGATTTTGAATGCTATATGGTAACAAGAAACTATGTGCGTCCTCGTTGTAGTAGGCAACGGCGTCAAGCTACTGCGCCGGGTGGTGGGGGGATGACGCCAGTCGGAACACATGCCGACAGGAAGGCTCTCGGAGGGAACCAGGACACGGTCCAGACGAAATTCGAGTGGGTGTGGACGAGAACAACCTCGACGAATTCGACGACGGCACCATCGCCGAAGTCAAAGACGCGGCGAGCATGGGGATACTATTCGACCAACTCGGCATCGATATCCCGACGTAAGCACGTGGTGGGTGCTGGGTCGGGTCCGTTTTTTCACGGTTGCGTGCGCGGGTTCACGGTGAACACCAACTTCGGTGTGAGTCCGGACGCATCACTATTCTCACTGACGTTCGAAGCAACGAGTGCGGGGGACGAGGTTTGAACAACGCCGAGACGGTCGCCCTCGTTTCACTCGGGCGCTGCGACTCGTCTCGTTCCAATCTCTCTGTCTGCACTTGACACTCGTCACTTCGTTCCTCGGCACAAGTGCGGGGGACGAGGTTTGAACTCCACTCGCTCCGCTCGCGTCGCTCCTTAGTTCAAATTCGTCGTTCGATTTTCACGCCTCGCTGTCGCTCGGAGATGAAAATGCGGGGGACGAGATTTGAACTCGCGAACCCCTACGGGAGCGGATCTTAAGTCCGCCGCTTTTGGCCTAGCTCAGCCACCCCCGCTCAGTCTATCGTTCACCGAGGGGGTGAAAAGTGCTTTCGCTTTACCAGTCGACCGAGAGGGTCCCGTCGCCGTGAGGGTCAGGCGAAATCTCCTCGTCGGTCCGACGGTCGATAATGTGGATGACGCCACGGTCCTTCTTCGCCGGGCAGACCTCCGCCGCGCGGATGTTCTCGTCGAGTTCGTCTTCGCCGATAAAGTACGATTTCGCGCGGGCGAGACTGGTTTCGAGGTCCATCACCCAATTGTCGGCGACCTCTGCGCATCGGCCAGCCCCGAAGCACTTGTTCGCCTCGAAGATTATCTTGTAGGGCTTTTCTTCGACCGGTGGGGCGTTCTCGTCGGTGCCGAAGTCGCTCGGCTTCGGTCGGTCGGACTCCTCGCTCATCGGCGGTGATTACAACTCAGCGGACTTTGCGCTGTCGGTCGTCGGGCGCGGCTGATATTCCTCCCTTGAGATTTCCCGCGCTCGCGTGACTACGAGGCTACTGCGGTCGGCGAAGAAATGGGTTCGTCCGTTCGATGCGGGTCTCCTACGAGACACGCGACGGACTCGGCATCACCGTCTGGTTCGAATACGATGCCGTCGGCGAGACGACGGTCAGGCGACCGCTGTGGGTCGACCGCTACTATAGCAGACGGTGACCAAGTGTGTTCGCTTACTGCTCGACGTCGACGGATTCGAGGACGACGTCCGACACCGGCTTGTCGTTACTGTCGGTCGGGACCGAACCGATGTCTTCGACGACATCCATTCCGTCGGTAACTTTCCCGAAGACGGCGTGCTTGCCGTCGAGGTGGGGCTGTGCGTCGAGTGTGATGAAGAACTGCGACCCGTTCGTGTTGGGACCGCGGTTCGCCATCGAGAGGACGCCGGGACCGTCGTGGCTGAGGTCCGAGTGGAACTCGTCGTCGAAGGTGTAACCCGGGCCGCCGCGGCCGGTTCCGGTCGGGTCGCCGCCCTGAATCATGAAGTCGCTGATGATTCGATGGAAGAGAATGTCCTCGTAGAGCGGTTCGCCCTCCATCGTCTCGTCGGTCTCCGGGTGGACCCACGTCTTTTCGCCCGTCGCGAGGCCGATGAAGTTCTCGACCGTGTTCGGGACCTTGTCTTCGAAGAGTTCGACCGTGATGTCGCCCTTGTTGGTGTGGAGCGTGGCCGTTGGGTTGTCGCTCATGGTACCACCGTCGGGCGGACGGGTGAAAACCGTGCCGCCTCGAACCGTGATGTCATACCGATAAACATATTTGTCGTTCGCTACCGATTCTCGTGAAATGATGTATCAAACGAATGGAGGTTTCTGAGCGTGACTGCTCGGTCAGCCCTTCGGCGTCTGTCGGACCTCGCAAACACCTATTTCGTCGGGCTTGTACTTCTCGCGTCGGCCACTGCGCTGGTGCGCCCCGGCACATTCACGTGGATTGCGCCGTACATCTCGCCGCTACTCGGCGTCATCATGCTCGGCATGGGGCTTACGCTCCGACCGGTCGACTTTCGGCGGCTTGCAGAGCGTCCCCGGGACGTTGCCATCGGCGCTGTCGCGCAGTGGGTCATCATGCCGGTGGCCGCCTACGCGCTCACCGTCGCCCTGTCGCTTCCGCCGGCGGTCGCCGTCGGTGTCATCCTCGTCGGTGCGGCACCCGGCGGCACCGCGTCAAACGTCATGGCCTATCTCGGAAAAGGCGACGTGGCCCTCTCGGTCGCAATCACGACCGTCACTACGCTAGCCGCGCCGCTCGTCATGCCCGCGTGGGTCGTCCTCCTCGCCGGCGAACAGCTACAGGTCGGGTTCGTGGACCTCTTCGTGAACATCCTTCAAATCGTCTTCATCCCCGTCGTGTTCGGGTTCGCGCTCCGACTCGCGCTCGACAGATACGCACCCGAGGTGGCCGAAGTCGGACTCGACGTGTTCCCTCTCGTGTCGGTCGTGACTATCGTCGCTATCGTCGCGGCCGTCGTCGGCCTCAACGTGGACACGATTCTCGGTGCGGGCGTGGCGGCCATCGCCGCCGTCGTCATCCACAACGCCATCGGTCTCAGCACAGGGTACGGCACGGGACGACTCGCGGACATGTCGGACGACCGCGTTCGAACGACGACCTTCGAAGTCGGACTCCAAAACAGCGGTCTCGCGGCCGCGCTCGCGCTCTCGTTTTTCTCCCCGGCGGCAGCACTTCCACCTGCGCTCTTCAGCGTCTGGCACAACATCACCGGGCCGCTCTTGGCGAGTTACTTCTCGCGCGCTGAAGAGGCAGTCGTTCGAACGTCACCCGCAGACGACTAAATCTCGTCGGCGGCGACGACAGTCTAGATTTCGCTGCGGTCGGATTCGCTCGTCTCGGAGTTGTATCGTCCCCTAACTACAAGACATCCCCCCGCGATGCGTCGAATATGCACACTGCGGAGACCGTGACGCTCGCTCGCCTTCCTTCCGGCGTCCCGGTACAAACGACGGTTCATACCTACGAACCCGATGACGGTACCGACGGGCCGACGCTCTACGTGCAAGCTGCGCAACACGGTCGCGAGATAAACGGAACCGAGGTACTCCGACGGCTCCACAGTCAACTCGAACGTGCTGACCTTTCGGGCCGCGTCGTCGCGGTTCCCGTCGCCGACCCGCTCACGTTCGACCGCGTCTCGTATGCGACCCCGGAGGCGCTCGATTCGCTCAACTCGAACATGAACCGCGTCTGGCCGGGGGATGCCGAAGGCACTCTCCACGAGCGTATGGCCGCTACGCTCTGGGAATTTGCGGGCGAGGCCGACGCCATCGTCGACCTCCACACCGGCAGCCCGGATATGCTCACTCACACGGTCTACCGCCAGAACGACGACGAGTCGCGGGAACTCGCGGAGGCGTTCGGCGCCGACCTCCTCCTCGCGGAAGCCGCCGGCGAAGATGCCGAAGAAGAATGGACGAAGCGAAACTTCGATGGGAAGCTCCGCGTGGCGGCGACAACGGCCAATATCCCTTCGATTACGCCGGAACTCGCGCATAACAAGCAACTCGTCGAATCGGCCATCGTCGCCGGCGTCGAAGGCCTGCTCAACGTCTGCCGCAGTCTGAGTATTCTCACAGGCGCAGTCGAACCGTGGAACGGCCAAACCTATCGGAACCACCTCGGTCGCGTCAGCGCAGCCACCTCCGGTCTCTTCGTCGCCCGCGAGGACGTCGAACTCGGCCACGAGGTCCGCCCCGGCGACCACCTCGGCTGGGTGTACGACCCGACAGAGTACACGGTTCTCCAAGAGGTCGAAGCCGAGCGCGCGGGCATCGTTTACTCCATTACTCGCGAGGCCACCGTCACGGCCGGAACGACGCTCGTCGGTGTCGCGCTTCCCTTGGCCGACGGACTGGACGCTGACCTGGATGAAGACGACCCGTTCGCGGACGACGACGACGTGCTTGACATATAGGACTACGCGCCCGCCGGAACCTTCGAGCAGACGGACTGTCGGGGCCTAGGTGGCACCGATTGAACCGGCAGTCGACCGTTGTAGTTCGCCCTGTGCCTGTTGACGCGCCTCGTTCGTCTCGATTCTACCACACTATTATGTTTAATCATGGATGATTGTCGAAGGAATATGGTCTTACTTCAACAGGGGTTCGCGCTCGACCCACAGCAGTACGTCCCGCAACTCGTCAGTGCAGTCACGACGGTCGTGTTGTTCGTCGTCGTGTTCGCCGTCATCTATCTGTTCGGAAAGTCCTTCGTGACCCGGGTGGTGGAAGAAGGCCTCAGACGTCGCGACTTCGACGAGACGATTATCGGGCTTGCAATGAGCACCACCACCGTCGTCACCGCCGTCGTCGCAGTCGCGCTGGCCGCGACAGTCGCTGGCTTCGGTGTCGTCCTCGCGGCGTTTGCGACGTTGGGTGGTGCTCTCGCCCTCGCAGTCGGGTTCGCTGCACAGGACCTCATCGCCAACTTCGTCGCTGGCGTGTTCATCATCCAAGACGAACCGTTCACCGTCGGTGACTGGATCGAGTGGAACGGAAACAGCGGTGTAGTCCGCGATATTCAACTGCGTGTGACGAGGCTGGACACGTTCGACAACGAACTGGTCACCGTCCCGAACAGCGACCTCGCTAACGCGGCAGTGGTCAACAACGTGGCGAACGACCAGCGTCGGGTGTCGGTGGGATTCGGCATCGGGTACGACGACGACATCGAGCAGGCACGCGATGCCATCGTCGAGGAAGGGTCGCGCATCGAGGGCGTCCTCGACGACCCCGAGCCGACGGCCCCCGTCACGGAACTGGGCGACTCGGCGGTCGTCCTCTCGGGTCGACTCTGGATTGACCCGGACGAAAGTAGTTACGGCGCGGTGCGCGCGCAGTTCGTCGAGGCGGTCAAGGAGCGCTTCGACGCGGAAGGAATCGATATGCCGTACCCCAACACGGAACTCTCGGGCGGCGTCGAAGTCACGAACGTCGGTGAGGGTGCGGGGGCGACGAGCGACTGAACGCGCATCCACCGACTGAACCCGCTTGTTCGACCGCGATGCGACCGTCGCATCCGGAATGACGCCTGAAAAATCGCTCGGCGCGCTGTTCGACGTGGTCGAACCTTAGAACGCGCGCAGGTCTTCGAGCACGTCCGCGGCCGCGCCGGAGTCGATGGCCTCGCGCGCCATCTCAAGCCCTTCGTCGATGGAATCGGCGTCTTCGCGGGCGTAGATGCGGAGTGCGGCGTTGAGGGCGACGGCGTCGGCAAAGCGGTCCTCGCGGTCGCCGGAGAGCACGGCTTCCGTAATTTCCGCGGAGTCACCAGCAACGTCGTCTTCGTCGACGCCGAGGTCGTCGTACTCGAAGTCCATGCCGTAGTCGGCGGTCTCGATTTCGAAGTCGTCGAACTCGCCGTCGGTCCATTCTGCGACCTTCGTGTAGCCGGGGCGGATGTCGTCGTAGCCTTCCATCCCCTGGAACATGACGACGCGGTGGAGGTCGTGGTGTTCGCTCGCTTCGAAGGTGTTCACCATCTTCTTGGCGAACGCGAGGTGGTAGAACGACCCGAGGTGCGTCGAGGCGTTCGCCGGGTTGGCGATGGTCTCGATGGTGTTGACGAAGGTCCGAACGCCCATGTTGTCGCGGCGCTCCCAGAGCGCGTGGATTGCGGGGTTGAATTTCGGCTGGTAGTAGAAGCCGAAGCCGGTCTCGTCGACCATGTCGGCGGACTCGTCGGGGTCGAGTTCCGTTCGAACGCCGAGTTCGTCGAGGACGTGCTTGTAGGCGTCCTGTTTCTGTGTCGGAACGCGGTCGCCGGAGTGGACGACGACAGGTGTGCCGGCGGCCGCGGCGGTGATGCCAGCGGCGACGCCGAGAATAGCCGTCTTGCCCTTGCCGTCGTAGTTCGCGCCACAGTCGACGGGGTCGACTTCGGGTTCGGCGTACTCGACGTGTTCGGCCATCACGTCGGTGAACCCGGCGAGTTCCTCGGCGTTGTTGTGCTTCCAGCGGTTGGCGAGCCAGAACGCCCCGAGCGTGGTGTGGTCGGGTTCGTCGGCGAGGATGCGACGCATCGCTTCCATCGCCTGCTCGCGGGTCATGTCCTCGGCGGACTTCGTGCCCGTCCCGACAACCTCGGTCATCAGACGCTTCAGCGGCCACTCACCGAACTCGCTGTCGACTGCTGCCATGCCCATACCTTCGGTTGTGTGTGCAAAAAACGTCCTGTTCGGTCCCGGCTTTCGGGAGGTGTCTCGCGGTCCGAAAGGGATAGGCCGCTTGACTCCTAACCCCGGCCAATGAGCGCGTTGTCGGATGGCTGGCGGGACGGTCTCGACGAGGTCGACGCGGCACTCATCGACGGGTACCAAAGCGGATTCCCGGTCGAAGAACGCCCCTTCCGCGTCGTCGCCGACGAGTTAGGAATCGACGAGGACGACGCCCTCGCCCGCGTTCGGCGACTCCGGGAGCAAGGTATCTTCCGTCGCTTCGGTCCCGTTCTCAACCCGCCAGTCATCGGTAGTTCGACCCTCGCGGCCGTCTCGGCACCCGACGACCGCTTCGACGAGATTGCCGAGCTAATCAACGGCTACCAGCAGGTGAACCACAACTACCGCCGCGCCCACGAGTGGAACATGTGGTTCGTCGTCACCGCCGGGTCCCGCGAGACGCGCGACCACATCCTCACCGAAATCGAGGAGCGAACCGGGTGTGAGGTGCTGAACCTCCCGATGCTCACCGACTACTACATCGACCTCGAATTTCCCATCATGAACGACGACCGCTTCGCCCGCGAGAGTCTCGACGAGACCGAGGTGAGCGCGACTCGTATCTCCGAGAACGCCACGGGGAACCTCTCGGACCTCGACGCCCGACTGCTCGTGGAGATTCAAGGCGGCTTCCCGCTATCGAAGACACCGTACCGCGACGTGGCCGAGGCCATCGACGCCGACACCGACGCGGTCGTTTCGGCCATCGAGCGCCTCCTCGCCGACGGCTGTATCAAGCGTATCGGCTGTGTCGTCAACCACATCGTCACCGGCTTTCGAAACAACTGCATGGTCGTCTGGGACGTGCCGGACGACGAACTCGACGACCGCGGCGAACTCGTCGGAAGCCTCCCGTACGTAACGCTCTGTTATCACCGCCCGCGCCGACCCGACCAAGACTGGCCGTACAGCCTATTCACCATGATTCACGGCCGCGACCCCGACGCAGTGGACGAGAAAATCGACGAACTCGCCGATGAGTATCTGCCGTTCGACCACGAACGCCTCTACTCGACGGAGAAGTTGAAACAGACCGGCGCGCAGTACGAAACGTTAGTCAGTTCGGACGAGTGAGCTACCGGGCCGGACGAGTGAGATACCGGCCAACATGACGCTTTCTTCCCGCCAGACCTGCCGGTCACTGTTGTTGTAGTCGTGCCACGGAGCAATCGGACGATGAATTACTGCGAGAACGGCGAAACGCGGTAGAGCATTCGTGCGGCCTGTACGGCACCGGTCTTCGCGAGCGACCCGCTTTTCAGCGCGCCGATTTTCGCGTAGTACCCGGATTTAAATGCGCCTTTCTTGGCGAGAATGGCGCTTCCCAACGCGCCCCGTTTGGCGTAGTACGCGGATTTGCGCCCCGCCGCACCCGCGTAGTGTTTCGTACTCGTCGGAATCGGCGTCCGGCGGCCCTGAACCTGCGTCGAACCGTCGCGGATGGCGTCGAGAATGTGGTCGGCCGTGAGCGAAGCCCGAGACACGTCGGGAATCTCCATCTCCGTGTAGGCACGTCCGACGTATCCGACGTTGTGGGCGTCACTTCCGGCAACACTGGGATACTGACGCTTTCTGGCGAACCGGCGGGCGCGGCGGTTCTTGTACCCGGTGAACAGCCACGAGTTGTACGTCTCGATGGCGTCGAAGGCGTCGCCGCGGGCGGCGTCGTCGTATCGGCCGAGTCGCTTGCGTCGGACGCCGTGCCGACTCCGCTGGAACGGGTGGGGAACGATTGCGACGCCACCGCGCTCGCGAACCCAACGAGCGGTCTCGTCGAGCGGTCGACGGCGCGGGGGTAGCTCCTCCACGCCGAGGGCCAGAAGATGGCCGTCAGCCGTCGAAACTTCCACACCGGGGATACCGACGAGACCGTACATCGGTGCGAGTTGCGCCGCTCGGATGGACTCGTCGATAACGTCGTGGTCGGTGACGACGACGGCGTCCAGTCCAATCTCCGCGGCCTGCTCTAAGATAAGCTCGACCGGGTCGTGTGCGTCGTATGAACCTTCCGAGTGGACGTGAGGGTCGATGCGAACGGTCAGCGTGGACACACTCACTCGTTAGAGTTCGGTAACGAAAAAGACATGCCAGAAGTGTGCTAGCTAGTACCATCCGACACGACAACATCCTGTTGGGTCTGGCCTTCGAGGACAGCACCGTTTTGAATGCTCTCGCGTATCCGTGAATTGTTTCTGCTATCCGCGAACTGTCCCCTCTGCGTACATAAATTCAATTCAGCGAACGTTTAGGAATTCTTCTGTCGATTGTTTGCATATGGCATCCACGGCCGGGCTCGAAACCCTCGCCGCGACGTTCGACGCGGAGGGTCGAGTGAACGACGCTGGCCGCGCGGTCGCTCACTTCACGAAGAAACCTGAAGCAGATGGCACCCAACTTTTGCTCACGTCTCGGCCGCGTACTGCCGACTCTGCACCGAGAGGTAGCCCGCAGAGACGAGTACGAGGACAGTGTAGCTGAGCCAGTAGGTGTCGCCTGCTCGAAGCACGATGGCTCCGGCCCCGTAAAGGAGTGTGACGAGACCGATGACAATCGTCCCGCCGCCGACCAGTCGCGCGAGACTGTCCGCGTCGGCGACCTCCTCCGACCGGTACCCGGCAATCAGATGATAGTCCTTCAGATACCGGATGCGATAGCCGAGATAACAGAGACCCAGTCCCGTGAGCATCAGTACCGCCACGACGATTGTGGTTTCGCCGAGGGCTACTGTCATACTCGTTCTCATCAGCCGTTAGCGATTCGCTCGCCCGCTTCGATACCGCTCCAGAGGGCGGCGTGAACCCGTCCCTCGCCGACCGTCCAGTCGCCCGCGAAGTACAGTCCGTTCGGCTCCCCACGGCGAATGATTTCGCGGTTGGCAACGCCGTTAGGGAGTGCATACCGCCAGCCCTGGTCATCGACCCAGTCAGGGTCGCGGAGTCGGTCGTCGTCGAGGAGGGCCGCGACCATGTCTGCCACATCGGGGGCAACCTCTGAGAGTGGGTCATCGTAGTGTTCTGTCGACCATTCGGGACTCAGTTGCACGACGAGGAGACTCTCGCCATCGGGCACGTGGCCGTCCTTGCACTCCTCGCGTGCGACCCAGCCGATATCGTGTTCCTTGTCGGTGTTGACGAGCGCGTACCACGGTTCTTCGCGCTCGAACGGGTAGTGGAGCACAATCGTTCGAATCGTCCGGTATTCGACGCTTCCGATGGCCTCGCGGAGGCCGACCATGCACTGGTTGCCCCACCCTGTTTCGGTGAGGATTGCGGCCGTCTGCGGGGCCGGTGGCGTCAACAGGACGACGTCGAACGGCCCGCGCCGTGTTCCCGTTGCGTCGACGACAGACCAGTATCCGGTGTCCGGGTTGTGGTCGATGGCGGCGACTTGTGTCTCGCGTTCGACAGCCGCATCGGTTTGTGCGAGCAGTCGCTTCGCCAGTTGGGTGATTCCCTCGGTCCACGACCACTTGTACTGGTCGCGCGCATCGCCTGTGGAGATGACGCCGTCGCCGTCGAACGTCCAGACGGGCTTTTCGACGTCGACGAGTCCGTCTTCACCAAGGTCGCGGATGAGTTGCGTCGTCCGCTGGTCGTGATTTTTGATGTAGTTCGCGCCGTGGTCGTATCGACAGCCGTTTTTTCGGCGGGTCGCGGCGCGCCCGCACACTCCGCGGCTCTTTTCGAGAATTGTCACGTTCGAATTCGTATCGCGCAGTGCGTACGCCGCGCCAGCCCCCGCGGCACCCGCTCCGACGATGCACACGTCACGAGTCATGTTGACCCCTCGCGTGTGAGTCCAGCCAGCATTGTCTGAACCTGTGGACTTCGAGGCGCTAAAAGGCTCCTAACGCGGCGGGATGGGGAATCACTGTGGAAAGCCGATGTCCGGAGACGAAAACGATTCAGTTCTCGACGACGGACAGCGTGTATGTACGACTCGGTCATCTTTGACCACGACGGCGTGTTGACCACGCTCGTCGACCTTTCGCTCCTCCACGATGCGACGTGGGATGCATTCGACGAACTCGGCGTCACGGACCCCGACCCAGACCACGTCGAGCGGATGGTCATCCACGTCACGCCCGCCGACGTACACGCCGTCGCTGGCGCGTACGACCTCGACCCCGAAACGCTGTTTCGCGTCCGCGACGAAATCGCCTCGGCCGCCCAGAAAGAGGCCGTCAACGACGGGCGAAAAGTGCCATACGACGACTTCGACGCCATCCGGCGTATCGACGCCCCGATGGGAATCGTCTCCAGCAACCAACAGGCGACCATCGACTACGTGCTCGACCACCTCGATGCGACCGACCTGTTCGGGACTGCTTACGGCCGCGAACCGTCGATGACGAGTCTGCACCGGAAGAAGCCCGAACCGTACTACATCGAACGCGCGATGTCGGACCTCGGCGTCAACTCGCCGCTTTTCGTCGGTGACAGCGACAGCGACATCGTCGCGGCCCGGGCCGCAGGTGTCGACTCGGCGTTCATCCGCCGCGGCCACCGTGCTGACCACACACCATCGCCCGACCCGACACACGAGATTGGCGGTCTCGACGACCTACTCGATATCGACGGCGTCCCAGTTGCGGGTGGCCCCAGCCTTACCGACGAAGAGACGACACAATGAGCCGCTCTATCCCCCGAATCGGACTCGGAACGATGGGTCTCGACACGCCCGAGGAAGCCGCCGCCGTGACGACGGCGCTGGAGATGGGCTACCGTCACATCGACACCGCCCAGATTTACGAGAACGAAGCCGTCGTCGGCGACGCCATCGCGGCCGCCGAGGTCCCGCGGAAGCACGTATTTCTCGCGACCAAAGTCTGGGCCGACAGCCTCGCGTACGACGACGTGCTTCGGACGACCCGCGAGAGTCTCGACCGACTGGGGACGGACTACGTGGACTTGCTGTACGTCCACCGACCAATCGAGACGTACGACCCCGAATCGACGCTTTCCGCGTTCGACGAACTCGTCGACGACAGTCTCGCCCGCGCTGTCGGTGTCAGCAACTTCACCGTCTCCGAACTGGACGAGGCGGTCGACCTACTCGACGCGCCGCTTGTCGCCCACCAGACGGAGTCTCATCCGCTGTTCCAGCGCCCTGAACTCCTCGACCACGCCGAAGAACACGATTACGATGTGGTCGCCTACTCGCCGCTCGCTGGCGGGCGCGTCCGCGAGGTAGACGAGGTCGTCGATGTCGCGGAGAAACACGACACGACCCCCGAAACCGTGAGTCTCGCGTGGCTGGCCGCGAAGGGTCTGTGCTCCATTCCGAAGGCGTCGAGCGAGCGCCATCTCCGAACGAACTTGGAGGCGGTCGAACTGGAACTCGACGAGACCGATGTCGCCGCCATCGATAGCATCGAAGCCGAAGTCGAACTGTTTCCGGAATGACTTGTCACCCGGGGGAATCGGCGCCTACGAAGTCTCAATTTTGAGACCAGTCCCGGAACGATTATAATAGGACGCACGGAGTGTCCGAACATGCGGATTCCGAGTGGGGTAAGCGGGTTCGACGAACTCATCCAGGGTGGCTTCCTTCCGCGACGCCTGTATGTGTTGAGCGGACCACCAGGGAGTGGAAAGACGACGTTTACGGCACAGTTTATCGCCGAAGGACTTCGAAACGGTGAGAAGTGTATGTACATCACCATGCACGAGACCGAAGACGAACTAATCAACGATATGTCAAGTTTTGACTTCGGGTTCGAGGCGCTCGCGAGTTCGGAGGGGTTCCGGTTTATCAACCTCGTGAGTCCGAAGGGCAAACACATCCTCAACCAGTTCTCCCAAGGCGGCAGTGCGTCGAGTGTCCAGAGTCTCACCGACAAGATTGTCGCCTTCGTCAACTCCCGACAGGTCGACCGTCTCGTCATCGACTCGACGATGCTTCTCCGTCTGTTCTTCGCCAACGGGTCCGAGGAGATGACGCGGTTCCTCACGGCGCTCAAGCAGGGTGACGCGACGACACTTCTCATCTCGGAGATGACCGACCCGTCGTCGTACTCCGACGAACACTTCCTGGCCCACGGCGTCGTGTTCTTCCACAACTATCTCGAAGCGACGGGGATGACTCGTGGTATCCAGGTCATCAAGATGCGCGGGACGAACATCGATTGCGACATCCGGTCGCTCAACTTCACCGACAACGGGCTTGTGGTCAACCCACGCTCGAAGGTCGACCTCTGAGGAGAATTATGTACGAACGGGTCTATGGGACGGATTGGCGGACGATTTCGGACGAAGAGGCCATCCGCCGGATGTACGCACTCGGTGTCTCCAGCGCTCTCGGCTACCCGAACCGAGGGGAATTTGAACGCATTCGCCGACAGGCGGGGACTGCGTACGGTCGTAGCGTTCTCCAACTCGCATTCGAGGAGGGAAAACAGCGCGTTGCTCGCAACAAGGGCGAATATGACTCGAAACAGGACGTGTGGGAGGCCCTCGTCGACGAGAACGCTACCCCATCGACGACAGGACGTGCCGACGTGTCGATGCAAAAGCCCACGGATAAACAGGGCATCCCGAAGGCTGTCGACCGAATTGACGTGCTCGACGCCGGGACTGATGACTTCTCTCAGCTTCGACTGCCCGAGTTCCTCCGGCGCGAATAGGTGACGATTTCTTCCGTGTGCGGCTAGCCGATACCGTTTCTGACTCGAATAGCCGACGTTACCGTTTCTGACTCGAATAGCCGACGTTACCGTTTCTGACTCGAATAGCCGACGTGCCTTTCCGCTCGGAGTACTTTTGAACCCGTATGAGCAACAATTTCAGTCTCTCAGAGTCCGAGTGGCGCGAACGACTCTCTGACGAGGCGTATCGCGTCCTCCGTGAACAGGGAACCGAACCGCGATTCTCTGGCGAGCACGTCGACCGCAGCGACGACGGCATCTATCGGTGTACTGGATGCGGAACCGAGTTGTTCACGTCGGACACGAAGTACGACTCCCACTGTGGGTGGCCGAGTTTCTACGCCGCCGAGGATTCGAACATCGAACTCCGACGCGACCGGAGCCACGGCATGGACCGCACCGAAGTCGTCTGTTCGACCTGTGATGGCCACCTCGGACACGTCTTCGACGACGGCCCGGAACCGACGGGCAAACGGTTCTGTATCAACTCGGTCGCGCTCGACTTCGAACCGGACGAAGATGCGGACGGAGACGGCGACGACGCGTAGTCGGACGGACAGCAACGACACCGTGCAGTCGGAGTGACGTTGGTGGCGTCGACTTCAGTCACAAACACAGCCCGGTGAGTCCGATGACGGTATGTCCTCAACCAAACCCCGTTTCAGCGCAGTAGGACCCTTCTAACGACGAGAATTTGCCGCTAGTCGACATGTAACAAACTTGGTTAGTGTCGTACTCTGGGATATGTCCCGTGGTTACTCCACTCACCACCATTCCCCACGACAGAAACCGTCGTTCACCTCGTTCGTACTCATTTTCTCCGGAGCAGCCGCGTTCTGTGCCGCTGTTCTCGTTCTTACGTTCGACATCCTATCAGGACTCTCCGGCATGTATATCGCCGCGGCCGGGTCGATTCCGGGGGTAAACGGCCAAGCGATTGTAATAAGCGTCGGGCTCCTGCTCCTCGGTGTGCCATCGACGCTGTACGGACTGGTCCTGTTGTTCCTTCGCCTGTAGCACGTGCTTCGATAAGCAGTCCGAGACGCCGGTGGTGGACCGGCGCTCTCTCAGTTGCGGGGAACTACCGTTACGTCAGTTGCGCGTGAGAGCCATCGAACCGAGTCGCAGTCAGCGTGCCTCGATTGGGGTCGTGAGCACGGGGATGTCCGACTCAGTGACGACCGAGCGCGAGACACTTCCGAGGATGTTGTCTTCGAACCGGGCGTGGGTTCCCATCGAGATGAGGTCCGCATCGATTTCACCGGCGAACGAGAGAATCTCGTTTGCCGGGTCGCCGCGGCGGAGCATGGTCTCGGCGTCGACACCGTGTTCTGCCATGATTTCTGCGGCCGCTTCGAGGGCGGCCTCGCCCTGTGCTTCGAGTTCCTCGTACACTTCGTCAAGTCGGTCATCGGCAAGCGTCAGGAAGGCTCGTTTGTCGAGGACGTAGAGAAGGTAGACGGAGGCATCACGCTCGGCAGCGAGGGCCGCAGCGTCTTCGACGACCGGCATCATCGAGTCGCTTCCGTCGATTGGCACGAGGATAGTATCGTACATCGATTGGATGTTAGGCTGGAAGCCTATCACTCTATTTGCCAGTTCCCGCTCGGTGGGAACTTCTGGTTGACAACGGGGTTGCGAAAATCACGTAGAACCACTCTCACTGTTGTTGCACTCGTCTCTGATTTCCACACAGCCTTATTTGTTCAATCACGTGTCTCTCGGGCGCGGAGACTTCACTCGGACTTCTGAAGTATCAACTCCTCGCAGGCGTGCTGATGTGGTTCGCCCCGGAGTTGTCGTCAAAGACGTACTGTGGTGTTGTGACATGAAGCCGAATCGTGACCGAGGCCGTCCCGCCACTACTCTCGTACCGTGGGAACCGACAGCAGCTTTTCACTGATTGCGCGCCTACGTTTTCGTATGATTCGAGCACTGTTCGTCCTGTTCGGTCTGGTTGAATTGCTATTCCCCGACCAACTCGTCCGTGTCCTCACTCGCATTGCTTACGAAGACGGAAGCGAGATGACGGCGAAGTCGTGGATGACGACCGCAACGCGAGTCGAAGGAGCCGTGTTCCTCTATCTCGGCCTTCGGGGACTGTGTCGTGGGAGCGACGAGGACGAGTAACGCACGCCCGTCGCGTCGTCGCTTCGGTACTGTCGCCTCCAGTACCGTCGCTACTCAGTCGCGTGTCCCGGCCGTGACGAGAGAATATAAGACTGTGCTGCAGTTCTCAGCCACGAACGTGGCTGCGTCTCGCAGTCACGAAATTAGATGAGAGCCAAACGCCTTCAGGCGAGTCGTGCGAATGCGAGCGAACCGCTCGTGTTCTTGATGTAGACACGGACGGTCTGTCCTTCCTGCGCGCCGGGAACGAAGATAGTGTACTTCCCGCGCTGGGCGACACCGTCGCCTTTGCGGCCGGTACCGGTAATTTCGACCTCGTAGGTACGACCTTCTTCCACGGCTTCGCGCTGGCGTTTCTTGCTCACGCTGGAGCTCTTCTGGACCGGGCGGAAGGCACCACAGGCCTCACAGCGAAGCATGTCGACGCCGTCTTCGGTCACGAGACGCGTGTCCGGAAGGCCACACTCCGAACAGATGACGTACTCTTCGACGTAGCCGTCGATGGCTTCCTCGAAGTCGTTGATGGAAAACGAACCACTGTAGCGGGCGCGGTCGTCTTCCAGTTGTCCGCTGGTACCGAGGGTACGCTGGATGGTACTGTGAAGGTGTGCGGGCGTCCGTGACAGGGCGTCCGCGATTTCGCCGAGGTTGGTGAGACGCGTGAACGCGCCGTCAGTCTCACCTGCGGGGTCTGGGACTGTGAGACGCTCCTGTTCTACGTTTCGTTCCGGAAGGACGTCGAGCGCTCGGTCGAGCGCAGTCTGATACTCCATAGGCTTTCGAGTGTCTGGCGACGTATAGCCGTTCCGTGACCGTTCTTCCCGCAACCGGGACACGATTCCCATTATTCCCAACCAATAATGGATGGTAAACAAACAATACACCTTCGGTGTTGGCCATATAATTACCACGCATGGGGTACACGTTGCAATATTACGACCTCGTCCTCGCCGGTATCTTCGGGAGCCTCGCCGCCGGCGTCCTCGTGGGTCATCTCACTCCGATAGCGCTGACGACCTCTCTCGTCGTATTCAGTTTCCTCGCTGCCGGCGTGATGGGCCACGGCCTGTTCATCAACGGCCCTGTGGACGAAGCGGCCGACCTTACGAACGAGGTTGACGCGTTGAATTGAGCGAGCGTGGCACCCCATGCCGGCTCCGATTAGCTTTTTTCGGCAACGCGATTCGTGAGCGTCCCGATTCCTTCGTACCAGATTTCGACTTCGTCGCCGGGCTCGATTAGACCGGGATTCGCTGGACTTCCGAACGAGACGACATCGCCCGGTTGGAAGGTGTAGCGTTCGGAGAGGAACGAGACGACTTCGGCGGGTGAAAAGAGCATCTGCTCGGTGTTTGCTTCCTGTCGTAACTCGCCGCCGACATGGGTCGTCATATCGAGGTTCGACGGGTCGACAGCAGTCTCTATCCACGGTCCCAGTGGCCCTGAGCCATCGAAGGCCTTCCGTGCGGTTCGACCCGGTTGGTCGAGGGCATCGAGGTCGTTCAGAATCGTGTAGCCGCGGACGACATCCGGGACGTCGGCTTCGTCCACGTTCGAGCACTCACAGTCGATGACGGCCGCCAACTCACCGGCGTAGGTCAGTTCCTCGGTCCATGCTGGATACTCGATGAGCGAACCGGGGTCGAGTACCGAAACGGGTGGTTTGATGAACCAGTCCGGTTGGTCTGGAATCTCGTACTCCATCTGGTCGACCGTCGCCGCGTAGTTCCGCCCGACACAGTAGAGTGCCGATGGCCCACAGGGGGCGAGTAACTCGGCGTCGACGCCAACTTCGTACTGGTCAGTGCCCACCGCGACGACGCCGTCGTCATACTCCCCAGCCAGAACTCCGTCGTCGGTTCGAATCCGTGCCAATCGCATCATCCGTGTGTGCGTTGGCCACTTACTTCAAGCGCCGTGTCTCTGTAAGTGGTCTCCAACGTAGCGATGAGGTAGTCGATGGCGCAGCCCGCTTTTGTCGGGGGCAGGGTACAGGGTGCTTAGCCGGGTTCTGGTGTCTTAGTCGGACACGAATAGCTTAGTCGGATGCGGGTGCGTCTCGGCGCATCCGCGGTATCGACTGGTTTTCGCGGTCGACGAGGTTGTGGATGCGCTCGGTTCGAGAAGCGTTGAACTGTTGTTGACACCGCGCGACCCACGAGTCGGTCTCGGTGGTCTCGGTAGCTCGGGATGTCGACTGTCGGTTTGGCTGTCGTTGCGGTTCGTATGTCGGGCGTATGTTTGTGCTCACGGGTATAGGGTGTGATAGTTCGGTCGGACGGCTGTACTGTTACGAATGAGAGTTAGGGGTGTACACGTACGACCGACATGATGTACCCGGCAGTTCATCCCAATCTATAATAAATGTTCATGTTGAACTCATCCGGACTGTTTGATTCCCTCGTGTTCCGATGTTCGCCCCTGGGAACGCGGGTTACTCTCGCGAGTCGAACTCTTGGTAGATGACGTGGCCACACGACTTGCAGTGTGAGGCGTCGCGGTCGTGGTACGCCAACCCGCAGTTCTCGCAGACGACGTTTACCTTGTCCCTGTGACCCCACTCTTTGACGATTTTACTCGCCTGCCACGGGATGAGGATAATGCCCGCTAGAATCGCCGCGACTGTGACCCACCGCCCCGGTTGTGTGACAGGGACGATATCTCCGAATCCAACCGTCGAGAGTGTGACGACGGTGAAGTAGAACGCATCGCCGAACGTGTTGATGCCGGGGTTCAGTTCGTGCTCGAACGAGTAGAACATCCCCGCGGCGACGAAGAAGATGGTCAAGACCGTCAGTAGTAACTTCATCACACGGAGTGTGCCGACCGAAACAGTCCCGAAGAAGAACTCCTCGTCCCGCGTAAATCGGTAGAAGCGAAGCACACGAACCACGCGAATCGAACGGAGAAAACCGCTGTTCGCCGTGGCAGCCGGAACCGATAAGACCAACACCGCGAGCGTCGGCAAGATGGCCAAGAGGTCGACGAACGAGTAGAAATTGAATATTTCATCCAGACGGCTCCGGGCACCGTACACCCGAAGCAGATACTCCACGAGGAAGATAACCGAGATACCGGCTTCGATAACCCAGAACATCGACTGGAGTGACGCAGCGACTGAGTACGTCTCGGCGACGAACACTCCCACGAACACGAGATTAAGCACGAGCAGCGAGATGTCGATTGCCTTGCCGACAATCGTCTTGTGGTCGAGGAGGTAAAATCGAATGACGTCTCGGAGAGTCCCTCCGTGCGAGCCGGGCGCGTGGCTACCCATATTTCGGATTCACCCGTGAGCTACTTATACCGTGGCGGCGACCGTAGTCGTCTCAATAGTCGAAGTGGATTCCAGCAGTGCCGACTGACCGAAGAAATACCTGCTCTCTCCTCAGAGCGGATTGGAGCGGGTTGAGGAGTCGCTAGTAGCCCAGATACATCCGCGTAGACGACATCAGAGGACGATTACGCCGTCGGGGAGCAACTCCCGTTCGGTTCGCTTTGCTTCGTTCCCCTCGTCGACGAGCATCGGTTCAGTGGCTGGTTCCGAAAACCGGTTTGGGTCCGGTTCGACGCGCTGGAGCATCGACGAGAACACAGACCCCTTTTTCCCACCGGCAGTCACAATCCCGCCGTATTTACGCTCCTCAAAGGTCGATTCATCCGGACTCGGGAATTCTTCGCGGATTATCTGTGAGGTGGCTTTGATTTGCTTTGCCGCTTCCTTTTGCGAGTAGAGACTCTCGTTGTAGTACCGCTCGCCGTACTCGCCCTCGAGGTCTTCGGGCGAGTGCTCCGGAGACTCGTACAAAACGGACTCGGACGTGGTGTATCCACTACTTGTGAATCGGATGTTAACAGTGAGACAATCGGGATACCGCAGAATGATGGGAAAGAACATCATATCGGTGACGCTGATGCGCTGTTGCATTCGCCACAACCCCTCGAAGAAGTACGCGGTTATCGCACCGACTCGGTCGTTGCGCTCGCCGCGACTGTACGCCATCGCGATTTCTTCGTAGTCGTCTCCCGCAATGTGGCGACAGCGTCGTCTGTACGTTTCAGCAGCCCGTTCTGTTTCCTTCTCGTAGGCCTCGACCAACGGAATATCGGGGTCAGCAAGCATCTCCGCTGTCTGCTCTCGAGCGTCCGCGACGTTCATCATATCCTCGTGAACCATTCGCTCGGCGTCTTTATCTGGTAGCGGTATCCTGACCGCTTTTCGATACAACACCTTCGTATCTCCGTTGAATTTGACCCGCTGCTCACTCATCTAGGATTGGTTCAATGTGGTGGACAGAAATTAATTCATTGGTCGATTGACTGTTTTCTTGATGAACTGACAACTAATAGTGGGTGCTATTCGGAATCTAACAATTCATGGCAGATATATCTAAAAAACCACTGATATCCAGTATGGTCGTATGCTGACAACAACACTTCTCGGGATATGGAATAGCACAGAAGAGAGTAATTGTTTGTGGACTATTCTACTCGACTCACCCTTCTCTACTCTACCCACCCTTCTCTACTCTACCCACCCTTCTCTACTCTACCCACCCTTCTCTACTCTACCCACCCTTCTCTACCCTACTCGCTCACGGCTGACGCCGTTCGCTGAAGATAGGCGCTGTCGTGTATCAGTCGTCGGTGACCGTTGGTTGCTCCGGGGTGTCGGCGAGAGTGCCGTCGTCCGCTGTCTCGAACAGTGGACTCTGGTCACCCGGTGCGAACGTGTTGAGCACGAGCGCTGTCAGGGCGGTCACGATGACTGGTTGGCCGAAGAAGGTCTGAGCCGCTTGCGGAAGTCCATGCAACGCTTCGGGACGCGTGGCGATGCCTAGACCGAGACCGAGTGAGGCGGCGACGACGACCATGTTCCGGCGGTCGAGGTTCGTATGGAGGAAGATGAGGCGCACGCCGCTTGCGGCGACCATTCCGGCCATCAGGAGCACGGCCCCGCCGAAGACGGCACTCGGGATAGTGGTAACGGCGGCACCCACCTTCGGGCTGAGACCTAACACCGCGAGGATGACGCCGGCGACGCCGACGACGTGACGACTCATCACGCCGGTGAAGTTGACGATACCCACGTTCTGCGAGAACGACGTGACAGGGAACGCGCCGAAGATAGATGCGACCGAACTCAGCAGTCCGTCCGTCAGTAATCCACCACGGAACTCTTCGTCAGTCGGGTTTCGACCCTCTGCAGCCGTGATGCCGGACATGTCGCCGACAGTCTCCATCGCGGACACCAGAAAGAGGAAGGCAAACGTAACGATGGGAACCGGTTCGAACGAAAGCCCGAACGCACCGGGTTGGGGAATTGCGACCCACGCGGCACTGGTGACTGGCCCGAAGTCAACGACACCGAGCGGGATAGCGACAGCGTAGCCGACGGCAATACCAGCAAGCGTACTCAGAAGGCGCGTCGCTCCGTCCGTAAAGAGGTTGAGCGCGATAGCGACCCCGAGGACGAGCGCCGCGAGTCCGATGTTGTAGGCCGCACCGTAGTCGGCGGCACCCACGCCACCGGCTGAGTAGTCCATCCCGACGGGAACGAGATAGAGGCCGATGATAGCGACGACTAACCCCGTCACAAGCGGCGGGAAGAAGGGTTTGATGCGGTTGAACTGCCAGCCGATGAGTCCTTCGACGACGAATCCGGTGACGAGTATCGCGCCGAAAACCGCACTCAAGCCGTAGTCGATTCCGACTGTCGCCGCCGCGCCGACGAACGTGAAACTCGTCCCCATCACGATGGGGAGTCGCGACCCGACCGGACCGACGGTGTAGGCTTGCACTACGGTCGCCAGCCCGGAAAATAGGAGCACCATCTGAACGATGTACGCGGTATTGGCCGCGTCGAGTCCGACTTCACCCGCGACGATGAATGCGACCGCAGTCGCCGGTACAATCATCACCGCAACGTGCTGTATCCCCAATAGAATCGACTCCAGCCACGGTGGCCGGTCGTCGAGTTCGTACTCGAGGTCGATTTCCCCGCTTTTGTCGGCTGACATCTATACTCACCACGAACAGAGTGTCCTCAGATAATAGTTTCGCGTTCGAGCTCATTTTTGGCCTTCTAAGCACACGTTCAATACATATTCTTGTATACTTTCGCCCAACTGGGATTCCGACGTAGGTGGACAGACAACTAGCGTCGAACAAGCAGAAAACGGAAGCCGGGCAGAAAGCGGACGAACTGGCGACCTCGTCGTCAGTCAGTGAATCGTGACTTCGTCGCCGTCGACGGTGATGTCGATGAGACTCGTCGCCTCGTAGTCGGTGTCGTCGAGCGCTGTCTCGCCAACCTTCCGAATGGCGACGACGATATCGGAGATGTCCGCGCCGATGTCGTCGAGCGCGTCACAGATTGCCGCGAGCGTGCCGCCGGTCGAAAGCAGGTCGTCGACGATGAGCACGCGGTCGCCCTCTTCGACGTCGTTGATGTACATCTCCGATTCGGAGTAGCCGGTGGTCTGGTGGAGTGCGACTTCGCCATCGAGACCGTATTCGCGCTTGCGGATGACGACGAGGGGGATGTCCGTCTGCAGGGAGAGCGCGGTGGCGATGTGGATTCCCATCGCTTCCGGGGCGACGATTTTGTCCACGTCGAGGTCTGCTACGCGGGAAATTCCGATGACGACCTCCCGAAGGAGTTCGGGGTCGAGCATCGGGACGCCGTTGCTGATTGGGTGGACGAGATAGTGGTAGCCGTCTTTGTCGATGATGGGCGCTTCGTGCAGAGACTGCTCGAGTTGTTGCATAGAGTCCGTTTTACTAATCGGCGGAAAAGTGGTTCGCTCTGTGTGAGGGAACCGAGTGCGATGCCGACAGTGGTCGGTTCACACCTCCTCGGACGGCGCGATATTCTGATTTAGGTTGAACAGATTCGTCGGGTCGTACTCGTCTTTCAAGGCGACTAACCGTTCGTAGGCCGGACCGAATGTGGTCTGCATCATCTCGTCGCCCTCTTCGAGGAAGCCCGGGAAGTTCAGATACACCGAGCCGTCGGAGAACTGGCGCATGTCGTCGAGACAGTCGCGGACCCACTGAACGTTAGCCTCGTCGTGTTCAGCATCCTCCCAATTCGCCTCCACGCCGAGGAGGAACGGTGCGTGTCGACCGGCGAAGGCACTCTCTTCGATACCGATGTCCTCGATTGCGCCACCGAGTTGCCAGACGTCGACCGTCGAAAGCGGGGACGGTGCGGCTTCGGCCCAGTACTCGATTCGGTCGATGGCGGTTCTGGAAAGCCCGTCGAGGTAGAGCGATTTCCAGTAGTAGCGCATCCCGTCCGGATACTCCTCGTCGAGGAGTTGCTGGAATTCGGTGTAGGGCATAGTGCCGCTGAAGTCGGCAATCGGCTCTGCGAACTCTCGTAGGGGTGCGAGTTCGACTTCGCCGACGTCGGGGGGGCCGGCGTAACAGCCCATGATGGCGAACTTCTGTCTGTGAACGTCGGCACCCGAAAACAACTCCTCGTCCGGGAGTTCACCGGCGAAGACGAGGGAACTAATCTCTTCGGGGGCCGTCGCGACGAATCCGCGGTACGCTTGCAGCAACTCGGTCAACTTGTCCGCCGAGTAGAACACGAGACAGGTCGCGACCTCCGGACCGACAGGGTGGAGTTCGTATTCGAAGGCCGTGACAACCCCGAAGTTACCACCACCACCACGAAGTCCCCAGAATAATTCGGGGTTCTCATCCGCGCTCGCCCGCAGGAACTCGCCGTCGGCCGTGACGAGTTCGACCGAGCGGAGGTTGTCACAGCTGAGCCCGTATTTGCAGCGGAGATGGCCAATACCGCCGCCGAGGGTCAACCCGGCGATGCCAGTATCCGAAACGACCCCGCCCGGCGTCGCGAGTCCGAACTCCTGTGTTTCGTGGTCGAGGTCGGCCCACGTCGCACCGGATTGGACCCACGCAGTTTGGGCATCGGGGTCGACTTTGACGCCGGTCATTTCCGAGCAATCGATGACCAGTCCGTCGTCGCAGACTGCCGTTCCGGCGACGTTGTGGCCGCCGCCGCGAACCGATACGGGAATGTCGTTCTCGCGGGCGAAGTTCACTGACCTGATGACGTCCGCAACACCCGAACACTGTGCAATGAGGCCTGGATACTTGTCTATCATCCCGTTCCAGACGGCGCGGGCGTCGTCGTAGTCGGAGTCTCCGGGGCGAATGAGTGGTCCGTGAAGGTCTCCTTCGAACTGTTCGGCCAGTCTGTCGTCGAGCGCGTTCTGTGCCATGGAATAACAAACGTGTGCATGGCTGTTGGCCTCACCTATCGAGAAGCGTTCGGCGACGTGAGACTCGTTTCACGGTGTGAGATGAAGTGGTTGCTCGCAACCACAGTTGCCATTCATGCGGTAGGGTATCTATGGCCGTACAGTTACGACCCGCGACACCGTAGTTCACGAAGAAGGTATCCATGGGGACTCACGAAGACGAGACTGACTCCGGCGACGTGCTTCCCCCGCCGGGGTCACCGATACTGGAGGCGGTACTGGAGAACGCACGAAACCGGCAGTATCTCGGACAGCGACTGGACGCGACGGGCGACCGCATCGACACGGACCTCCTCGGCGACATCATTCGGCACGGCCCCGTACTCGAAGCGCTCCGACAGGAACCGCTCGACCGCGGTGAAATCGAAGACCGACTGGATGTTTCGCGGGCGACGAGCCATCGCTTGACGCAGTGGCTCGACGAGCGAGGCTTCGCCGAGAAGGTCGACAGCCGGTTCCAACTAACCGGCCGCGGTGAGGCCATCACCGACGAAGTGCTCCGGTTCGAGGCCAACATCCAGACTGTCCACCGACTGGCTCCGCTTTTGGACGTGATTTGCGAAGACCACCAGGAGTTCGTCGTCGAACCGTTCGTCGATGCGGCTGTGAGCGTCGCCGAACCGGACAATCCCTACCGCCCGGTCGAGCGCTTTATCTCTCTCGTCCGCGAGTCGGAGACCTTCCGCGGATTCAATACGACCCACATGGCCCCGCTCGTCCTCGGCGAGTTCCACGAGCACGTCTTCGAGGGGACCGAAACCGAGATTATCTACCTGCCGCACATCGTCGAGAAGTTGTTCGATACCTACCCGGAGAAGGCAACCGAAGCGGTCGAACGCGGGCACCTGACCCTCCGGACGCGCGAGGAGCTTCCGTACGGACTCGTGCTCTTCGACGACTGCGTCGGCATCGGCGGCTACGACGAATCGACGGGCATGATGGAGGTGTTCGTCGATACCGACTCACCCATCGCCCGCGAGTGGGCCGAGCGTGTGTATGCGTCGGTTCGAGCGGATTCTGAACTGCTTGATGAGGGGAGATTCGGGTAAAGCGTCTCTGCTCTGGATTATCGGGGTGGCCGCCTGACGTGGAGCTTTTCCGGTGAAGACGCTGGTTTCTTAGCCGTTCTCTCTGAGCGCGAACCGCCGGGACAGACGGCGAACTGTCAGCACAGACGAAGACACTCATCACGCTCGCACTCGATGCCGCCGATGGTAACACGACCGGCGTGAAAGATCTCGCTGCCGTCGCCCGTTCACAGGGCGTTTCCGAGCAGGAACTCGCCGAGACGGTGAAGGTTATCGCCAATCAAGGAGGCCTCGGAAAACTCGCAGTCGCTGCCCACGCCCTCAAGGAGTAACTCACACGTCATGCGTTTCTGTGGCATTCTTCGCCATTCTCACCCACCCACTCTGCATTCCATTCGTCGATTGCGTCGAACACTGGCTGGAGTGCTGCACCCTTCTCAGTCAGGCTGTAGTGGGTCTCGACGGGCGGCCCTTCCTCGACACGGCGGTCGACGATTGCGTCTTCCTCGAGCGATTCGAGCACCCGCGAGAGTGTGTACGAACTCGCCCCAGAGGCTCGTTTCAGCTCGTTAAATCGGTGGTCGCCATCGAACAGGTTATACAGAATCCGAAGCCGCCACTTGGTGCCGAACTGATCCAGCGATTGAACGCCCGAACATGCTTCCGGTGTGAGTTCCCGAACCTCTCGTAGGTTGTCATCGATCTCCTCGTCGGGTGCTGGGACCATATCGGCTATACGGCAGTCCCCCAATGTAAGCATTTGTCTTGGATTGCCTTGTGCCTCTCAGATACTGATGAGCGTACCGGCTGTACAGGTGATTTGCGCCTTTATCGTAATTGGTAGCGCGACTTCTATATTTAGATGAGGGTAAACTGGAATGACTGAACCGGGATGGGATACGTATCGCTCATGAAGTCATCTCCAGTAGGCTACGGTCGTTCAGCCTCTAGGAAGAGATCAATTCCGTCGAACAGTCGATCAAGCGTCGTTTTGTCTGTGAATGGGTTCAATAGGACGACTCGGAGCCACCGTGTGTCCCGATAGGTCGGTAGCGAGACAAAGACGTCCTGTCTGGAGAGCAGGTAGCGCTGGAGTCGTCCGTTGAGTGCATCTCGCTCGTCCGGTGGACACCAGTCCGGGGCGGCACGGAAACAGACGATGTTCATCTCTGGCTCGCTGGCCAGCTCCAGCGCATCCTGGTCAGCGACGCGGTCACGAATCACAGCCGCCAGGCGGTAGCTCTCGTCGATTAACTGTCCGAGTCCCTCCCGGCCGAGGTGCTGAAAGGTGAGCCAAAGTTTCAGAACCTCCGCCCGCCGGGTCCCTTGGACGCTCAGTTCACCGAGGTTCGGAATCGCATCGTCACCGCGCATATACGGCGCCCCAACCCGGAAGTCCTCCTGTAAGATGTCCAAATCAGCGAACAGAGCCATGGCGCACGTTTTCGCGACGTAACACCACTTCTGGGGGTTGAACGTCACGGAGTCGGCCCCCTCGATGCCATCCAGTCGGTCCCGTTCGGCTTCGGAGAAGACGAGCGCCCCGCCGTAGGCCGCGTCGACGTGGAACCACAGGTCATGTTCATCGACGACATCACGAACCGCCGGGAGCGGGTCGATGTTCCCAGTCGTGGTCGTGCCAGCGGTCGCGACGACACAGAAGGGCACGCGACCGTCTCGTTCGGCCTGTTCGACCGCCTGGTTCAGCGCGCTCGGCTTCATTCGAGAGTTCGCGTTCGTTTCGACGGCGACGACCGCGTCGGTCCCGAGCCCCAGCAGCATCGCGGCTTTCTGTAGGGAGGTGTGTGCAACGTCTGACGCGAACAGCACCGGCTCACCATCCAGTCCGGCGAGCCCATCGTCGTGAACATCGAATGCTTGGTTTCGAGCGACCGAGAGGGCATGTAGGTTCGCGAGTGACCCCCCGCTGGCGAGGACCCCACCGGCGTTGGGGCCGAGGCCGAACTCGCTGGCGATGGTCTCGGTCAACTGGACCTCGAGTTCCGAGAATACTGGCGACATCTCCACGCTCAACATATTGTTGTTGACCGCCGATGCGACGAGGTCACCCAGTACCGATACCGTCGTCGGCATCGTATCCATATGACCGATATATCCCGGATGCGCGGGGTTCATCGACCCAGCAGCGATGGTCTCGAGGTCGTCGAGAAGGTCGGTCTGGGACCGTGGTGATTCTGGAATCGTTCCCGTAGGGGCGGTCGACTCGTCAGGTAACGGCGACCGCTTTTCGGCCGCTCCGAGCTGCCCGAGGAGCTGATCGAGCACGTCCTCGGTGAGATCCCGGATGGCTTCGGCGTTAGCCCCACTCGGATCGATGAATCCTGTTTCGGGCGAGTTGGAACGATTCATATGGACCGCTTCTCTCCCCAGTGACTTCGAATACAGGGACTCATTGGGCCGATGTCATTTACTTACTGTTCGTTTGCGACTGTGAGAGGCCGTAAAATCGATATTCGGTCCGACCGGCACGAATCCGGTCGGATTGATATCCGTGTGACTCCGGTAGTAGTGCTTCTTGATGTGGTCGAGATTAACCGTCTCTGAGACGCCGTCGTGTTGGTAAATGTCGCGCGTGTATCCCCAGAGGTTGGGATAGTCGACGAGTCGTCGGATGTTACACTTGAAATGCGTGTAGTAGACCGGGTCGAACCGGACCAGCGCGGGGAACAGTCGAAGATCGGCGATGGTGAGTGAATCCCCGACGAGGAATCGCTGGTTATCGAGCACGTCCTCCCAGTAGTCGAGGGCGTCGAACATGGCCTCGACTGCTCTCTCGTAGGTGTCCTGCGACTGCGCGAAGCCGGCAGTATACACGCCTTTGAGAATCGGTTCGTACAGTTTCTCGACGACCGCGTCGATGCGGTCACGCTTGCCCGCCGGGTACAGGTCGTACTCGTCGGTGTGGTCAGCGAACGCCGTCGCGAGCATCTGCATGATCTCGATGGACTCGTTGTTGACGATAGTCCCGTCCTCTCGGTCCCAGAGGACTGGCGTGGTGACGCCGCCAGTATACTCCCGGTCGGCTGCTGTGTAGACTTCGTGGAGGAAGTCCGAATCGTGGATGGAATCCGGCGTACAGCCGGGTTTGTCAGGGGTGAACTGCCAGCCACCGGCCCCACGGTCGGGGTCGACGATGTCCATTGAGATGACGTCCTCAAGCCCGAGCAGTTTCCGGACGAGGGTAGCCCCGTGTGCCCATGGACAGGCGCGGGCGATGTACAGGTGATAGCGTCCCGATTCCGGGGGATATCGAGAGTCCGGGGAGACCCGCTCCCGGAATCCATCGTCACTTCGATTCTGGTCGTTCTCGGTCAATTCGTCAGTCGTCTTCCAGTGGCCGTCGATGAGGCGTCCCATATGTGCTGAATTGTAGTTGGTGGTCGTGTGCGTGCGTCGATTAGGCTGTTTCCACGACGGGTTCTTTGAGTTCGAGAAGATAGCCGAACGGATCTCGAACGTAGATTGCTGGGGCTTCACCAGTCGCACCGTAGGGCGTCCCTTCTCGCTCGATAATGACGCCGGCGTCCTCGAGTTCCTGCTTGACGTCTTTGATATCCTCGTTCAGAATGATTGCGAGGTGATCGAAGTTCTCGCGTTCAGGGTGGACGAACTCGTCGGTCGGTCTCACGTGGATAATCGTGTCTGGTGTCAGCCGGAAGTGGAAAATCGGTGTCTCACCCGCTTCGTACTCGTCGAATCCTTCGAGCGGGAACCCGAGGTGGCCCTGATAAAATTCGACTGCGTGCTCGATCTCGTCCTCCGGGATTCGGAGGTGAACGTGGTCAATTCGTAGTGCGTTCATCTTTCGTATTAGATATAGAAGGTCTGTCGAATATAGTTCAGGCAATCCGGGTCTGATCAGGTCACACTCGGCTAACCACCCCGAAAAGACGAGGAGCGAAACGGTTCCGCAGACGGCAAATGGCGAAAACGCCTACAGTATCCGTAATTCCCAGTACATCCATAAATGAATCCACTCACCTTGGAGAGCACAGAGCGCGGATGTTATCTCGTCATCTCGGTCAGTGTATGGAAATATGGTCGAATGGTCGCAGTCGAGACAGACATCATTCTCACACGGCGTGAGAACAATTGTGCGACACCATCGATTGATAATAATCATTCGGGCCTCCCTCGGCCCACTGAAATCCTATGAAAATCAACCACCGAACGACTATATAGTCAATATGCTACAAAACTCCCTGAAATTGGATTTCTTGGGTTTATTTGGTCTGAAACGGGACCAGAATGGTCGGCCTCGGCACTCATAGGGCTCCGCATCACCGAGTGCCTAGTTCGGTTCGGAACGGTGCCGTCGTCATCGGCCACCCGTATATCGCCCCGCAATCGAGTAATCACCATCGGTCTCAGCCGAGTTTAGTCACGCTTTCTCCAGCACCGAGACATCGATTTGTGGGTACTGCCTGCTCCCAGACAACGACCCTGCACCGGAAACGACACCCCATATTCGGACGCGCTCGGTATCGAGGAGCCGAAAGCCGATATCGTCGTCGAAAAACTGACCCACGGGCCAGCGGGCAACCACATCACCGCGAAGGCGGCCTTTCGAGTCCTCGACGGCAATCGTCGCAAATCGTATCTCACCTCGCTCCATCGTCTCTTCGACTCGGCCGGTGTACGTGACGGCCGTTCCGGTGTATGCCGCAGGGTCTTCCCGAAGCGTCTCGTATGGAATCGCTGTCGCGTTCGCGGGCTTGCTCGACGTAGTCGTGCGGTTGGGTTGCCTCGGGTCGTCGTAGAGCGGTTGGGGAGTCGGCACCGACCACTCGACCGTAGGGGTGTTAATCTCGGGGAGGTGGGATTCGACCCACGCCGCACGGCGCGAGATGGCCGCCCGAAGTTTCGGAGACCGTTGGACGATGTCCGATATCTTCTCGACAATCAGGTACGTCACGAGACCGCCGGTGACGTACGTGCCGGCCTTTTTCACGGCCTCGCGGCGGGATATCTTGTCATCGTCGTCTTCGCCGTCCTCCTCGTCGTCGGTTTCGTCGGTCGCAGTTTCGTCCGCCTCCCCGTCGGCGTCGACGGGGTCGCCCAACCAGTTCGTCGCGGTGGATTCGTCATCCTCATCGACGAGTTGGTGCACGAAGGACTCGACGCCGGTTTCGCGGACTTCGACGGCAATCGAAGGTGCGTCGAGCACGACGAGTCCGGGTTGGTACGCGTCGGCTTCGAGTCGGCCGTGGCCGACTGCAGCCACGTAGGGTTCGATATCTGCCCGATTGCAGGTCCTGACGAACGCGCTCGTCATGTCTGCAGTGATGGCTCTGGTCGACGTCACCCAGATACGAATCTCACGGTGCGCCCCTTCAGGTGTTTCGCCCTCGGCTTCGACGTTCACGTCCGGGCCGTGGAACCTGACCCGTGCCTCGTATCCTCGTGCCTCCCAAATTCGCTCGAAGATGGCCGCGAGTTCGACATCGGAGCGGTCTCCGATAATCGACCCGAGCGACGGCTCTTTCATTCATCCCGACGATGCCAGTCGCGACTGTTAGATGTTAGTACGCAGTTCTCGGAGTTGAGAACTTGCCAATCAATCCAGTGACAACGCCTCGAATCAAGGAACTGAAAATATCGAATTCGAAAACGACTCAGTCGAGTCGCTCGCGGGCTGCCGCGACCAGAAGCGGGAGCATGATGGTTGCATCGCCCAGCACCGTCGTGTTCCGGGCGTCTTTCTCTAATTTCCCCCACGAGCGAGCTTCATCGAGCGTCGCGCCGGAGAGGCCGCCGGTCGCCGCGGGGTCCATCGTAATCTGGACGCCGTAGTCGTACGCACCGGGTGTGACGAGCATCGTCTGGAGCGTGAAGTTCTTCGGAACGCCGCCGCCGACGAGGAGACAACCGGCCTTGTCGGCGTCGTACGCGAGGTCCGTAAGCGGCGTCATGTCCGAAAGCGCATCCAACGAGAACGACGAGGTTTGGGAGTACATCCACGCCTGCAAGCCGAGGACGGAGTCCTGCACTGCCGGGCAGTAGATGGGGACGTCGCACTCGTAGGCCGCGGCGGCAACGCCCGCATCTTCCTCGATTCCCTCGCGCTCGTTGACCTCGCTGTTGGCGCGGCCGAGTTCGCGGCAGAGGCGTTCGATGCTGACGATGCCCTCTTCTTCGAGCGGCGGGAACACCTCGTCTCGAAGGTGTGACTCGAACAGCGCGAAGTACTCCTGCGGGAGATAGACGTTGTAGATGCGGTCGACCTCCTCGTCGCGGAGCGTCTCGTCGTGCTCGCGGTGGGTCTTTTCGTCGTGGCTCTCACACCCGTGGTGGTGCTTGCCGCCGATAGCTTCGATGGCGTCGTGGGTCAAGTTCGCGCCCGTCGTCACGAGCGCGTCGACGTAGCCGTCACGGATGAGGTCGGAGACGACCTTACGCATGCCCGTGGGAACCATCGCGCCGGCGAGCGACATGAAGACGGTGCAGTCCTCGTCGGCCAGCATCTCGGCGTAGATGTCGGCCGCCTCGTGAACGTCGGCCGCGCCGATTCCGGCGTGGCCGTACTGCTCGACGAGTTCGCCGACGGTCATGCCGCCGTGAACCTCGGCGTGGCCTAACGGGTCGTGCTGGAACTCCTCTCGGTGCGGCATCTCGTAGCCGCCCTCCTCGTTGGTATCGTCGTGTCCCTCGTCGCCGTGGGACTCCTCGTGCCCGCCGTCGTGGGCGTCGTCGTGGTCGCTCATGGGGTGATGTGCGACGGCCGAGCGTTTGAACGCCCCGGTCCGGCGAAGCCGTGTGGAGGCTTGGCGGGATTTGAAAATGACGGCTACTGATTACTGCTCGGTTGGGAGTGTATCATAGAATAGTTCTCCCTGCTGATTCTGAGAGGAATGGTCTACTGCATACGAGGCTGGATTCAGATAGCTCCCGAAAATAGCCATGGGAGTGCGTAGGTAATGAGTGTCGGAGCCTGTATGCGTTTCTGGATTAGACGTCGCCGTTGATGATGTCCGCGACCCGCTGGCGGTCGAACAGCTGCTCCTCTTCGGGAACATCCTGAATCGAACCAGGCCACTCGCCGTACTCTTCGGGATACAGCTGTTTGGCGAGCGCCTCCGCCGAGAAGAGGTCGATAATCGGTCCCATGTATTGGCCGCCAGTCCGGACGAAGTTCCCGTTTTCGACGGCACGTAGTTGACTCAGCGTGTCGTGGTCCTGTGCCGTCTCGACAATCTTCTGGAACTGAGTGTCATCGATATACGAGAGGGAGCCGATCATCCCAATGTAGTCGGGGTCGACATCGAGGAGTTTCTCGGTCCCAATCGGCTTGAATGGGATGTACTCTTCGCCCTGGAACGCATTGTTGACGCCCAGCATCCGGAAGCTCCGTGTATCGTTCCGCGGCGCGTCGATGTTCGCCGCGAAGAACTTCCCAGACTCGGGGTCGAACCCGAAGTTGAAGGCGGCGACCGTCGGTATGTCGTCTCCCGAGACGGGCACACGGGATTCGATGTCGGTGTAGAACGACTCCTTGAGGGTGACCCACGCCTCGTACTGGGCCTGACGCTGGAAAATCTGAGCCGCCTTCTCGAACGCCTCGTAGAGCGTGTAGTACGGATCGCGTCCGCCGAACGGGAACCGAATCAGTGACCCGAGAATCGGGCCGACGTTCGATTCAATCTCTTCGAGGTCCTCGTCATTCCACCCTGAGTACTTCTTCAGCATACGCGGGTCCATGAGATGGACGTCAACGTCAACGTCGTAGAACACCTCCTTATCGTACTGCGATTCGGCCGATTCACCGAGCGTTCGGACGGCATCGGCATCGAAATCGACGCCGGGGAGCGCATCGTAGTACTTCAACGGGAGCCGATCGAAGGCCGCGACAGCCTTCGGCTGGATGCCAAATCCCATCGCGATATCCATCCACGCTCCGGGAATGCTCGCGTACGTTTCTGGAGCCTCCTCGAACGTGCGGCTCCCCGCCGGCTCGATGGTCACCTCGTACGACGTCGGACTGTCCGTCGGCGGCGGCGAGTTCGTCGCCGTGTCAGTCCCATCTGCCGGCGTTGGGTTATCACCATCGCTGGTACATCCCGCGAGCAGCCCTCCGCCGAGGATGGTACTGCCGCCCTTTATCATCTCCCTCCGTGTCGGAACCTCGTGAACGTCGGTCTCTGTTGCCATGCTTTTAGGCTGACCTAAAAACACATAACTATTTCTACCTGTACCCTGGACAGCTACGAGAACAGGGCTCTCTGCCACCCTGGTCTGTCCGGTCCAGCGGTGGACCTTGCGTCACTGCCACGGCGTCGTCTCCCAATTCTATTGGATATTAGTCGCGAATGTCCCTCCCGCCATTACCCGCCGTCTCCGCCTGTTCGGCCATGTATTCCCGTAACCGATCGTCGTCGATGACCTCGAGGAGGAGTTCCTCGTCGAGATGAGTAGCGAGCCGTCGTTGTGCGCGTTCTCGACGATGGTCAATCTCCGACCGGTCGAGGTGGTTGGATTTGACGAACTCGATTTCGCGCTGGCGGACCCGTTGGAGTCGCTCCTGATCGATGTCGTGGTCGTCAGCTACCCTGTGATCCGCGAATTGCCGGTGCCAGGTCTCTTCGTCGTCCCAGTCGTAATCGAGAGCCGCACGCCGCCGAAGCCAGTCGTAGTGGGGGGCGGCTTCTTCCCAGTACCCTTCTTCGCGGCGGACATCGGCCAGCAGTTCACGGCCGACGGTCATTCCGTGCCCGGCTGCGACGAGTACCTGTTCGCCATGTCCAGCGAGACCCCCGGCCACGTACAGTCCGTCGACCGAAGTCCGTCCGTCGGCGTCGGCGTACTCACGGTCGAACTCTTCGTGAACCTCACCGTGATGCTCATGGGTGTCGAACATCGCCTCGTCGCTGTCAAGTCCCCTGAGATATTCGCCATCGTAGGTGGTCGCCGCCACGACTCGTGGGGCGAGGACGGAGCGGCCGTCTTGGGTCCGAACACGGAAGCCACCATCCGTACGCTCAACAGACTCGACCATGTCGGATACGAGGTCACAGCCCGCCTCAACGGCGTGGTCGTGCATGAGTTTGTAGAACGTCTCGATGTCGATACCCGCAGGGAACCCAAGGTAATTCTCCAGAAACGCACAACGGCGAAGTGATGAGTTCCCCCGGTCGAATATCACGGCGTCGAGTCCGTATCGGGCAGTACAGACCCCGACAGCGCATCCCGCTGGACCACCACCGATGATGACGACGTCGCGGCTGGCTGTTGTCATTTACTTGGAACTGTGTGGTACGGAGCTTTCTGACGTCGGTTCAAGCTTAACGAATTGTGTTGGCGACATCGTGAGTGTAAGCGGTTTTTCCTAGAAGTACCAGTAGGACCCTCATTGCAGGAGTCGCCACCGGAAAGCGGGTTGGTACTGCCGACGAGCAGGCCCATCCTCAATGCCGTGCCGTCGTGCTTCACGATGTCTTGCTGTGTCGGTACCTCGCGTACCGCGACGTCGTCCAACATATGTTTAGGCTAGCCTAATTTAGTGTTAAAGATTTGGTTATTCACCTAATCTACAGATAAGCAAGCGAGTGCCTCAGAGTCTCGCAAACCGCTCCGCGATTGTTGGATACGGGTAATCTTCGATTTCCCTTGGCTTGACCCTGCGCTGGTTCACTAATCACGTTGACCGATACGCGCTGTGTATTTATCACGCCCCCCAGAACATATCATCGGTTGAGGGATTCAACAAGGCCAATCAAACAGTCCTATAACCCGGTCGGGTGGCTGATATACACGGTTTCCAATCCCATCTCGGCGACCCTCTTTTCGAGGTTTCGAACCCCGAACGTCTCGGTCGCGTAGTGCCCGGCGAGGAATACGGAGATTCCGGCTTCGCGCGCCTCGTGGTACACCTTCTGTTTACCTTCTCCGGTGACGAGCGCGTCGACGCCGCGGTCGATGGCTTCGTCCAGCCAGTCGACGCCGGAGCCGGTGACGATAGCGACCTCGGAAATCTCGTCGGGACCGAAGTCGAGCACTTGCGTCCCCTCGTTGCCGTCAAGGTCGTCGAGCGCCGCTCGAATCTCGTCGGCCGTCTTCGGCGACTCGAACGCCCCGGACTGGCCGATGTGAATCGGACCGATTTCGCCGAATGGCTCGCGGTCCGACAGACCGAGATGGTCGGCGACGCCCGCCGCGTTCCCGACTTCTTGGTGGCCATCGAGCGGGAGGTGCGAGACGTAGAGCGCGAGGTCGTTGCGAATCAACGGCTCGGTGCGGGAGAAATCCCGTCCGGTCAGGCGGTCGAGACCGCCCCAGACCAGTCCGTGGTGGGTGACGAGCAAGTCGGCGTCGGCATCGACGGCCGCTTTGATGGTCGCTTCCGCGGCATCGACGGCGAACGCCACCGTCTCGACGGATTTCTCGTCGGGGCCGACCTGCAAGCCGTTCGCGCTGGCGTCCACGTCGGCGAAGTCGGCGGTCGAGAGCGTCTCGTCGAGCTGGGAGACGATTTCGGAGAGTTGCATACTGGTCAGTCGTGGTTCGGCGACTTGTAAGAAACGGGATGCGGTCGAATCGGAAGAAGACCGACCGAACGCAGGTGCGAGTGTGAACTCAGTCGTCAGCGGCGTGTGAGACGTGAACTCGGTCGTCCGCGGCGTGTGAGACGTGAACTCAGTCGTCCGTCGCGGCGTGCGAAAACACGAACTCCCGAAGCAACTTCGCCGCCAACGACGCCGCCTGTCCGTCGTCTCGGTCGTTCACTTCGACCACGTCGAAGCCGTCCGTGTACGGGGCGACCGCCCGAACCACGTCACGCATCTCGCGAGACGTGAGGCCAAACGGCTCTTTCGTCCCGGTTCCCGGCGCGAACGCAGGGTCCGCGGCGTCGATATCGGCGCTCAGATAGACCGATTCGTCGTCGAAATCCGGATTCCAGTCGGCGACCGCCTCGGGCTCGACGACGGTCACGTCGTCCGATTCGGCGCGTTCCCACTCCTCGGGTGACCCGGTACGCGCGCCGAGAATGATGGCCTCGTCGACGTCGAGTTTGTCGAGCACGCGGCGCGTAATCGTGGCGTGACTCCATTCGTTGCCATCGTACTCGCGCCGGAGGTCGAGGTGGGCGTCGAGACAGACGAACACGTCGGGTTCGACGCCGGTGACGCCAGCGGCCGTGACGGTGTGTTCACCGCCAAGGATGAGCGGAACGGCATCGTCCCAGACGGCGTCGCGGACGCTCCCGGCAAGCCACTCGCTGTATTCAGGTGCGTCGTCCCACGCGCGGATATCTCCCGCGTCGTGGACGCGCAAGTCAGTGAAAAATTGGTCGGTGCGCCGGTCGTAATCGTCGAACGACTCGGCGAACCGACGGATACGATTCGGTCCAAAACGGGTTCCAGGTTGGAATGACGTGGAGATGTCGAGCGGAGCACCGACGATAACGTAGTCAGCGACCTCGCGGTCTGCGATGGCTCCGGGGAACATCTCTCTCGCCCCCGTTTAGACGATCTTTCGCTGGCCTTCGTACTCGAGGTACTCGATCTCGTCTTCGGGGTTGAGGTCTTCGTCGTCCGGGATGAGCATCGTGAACGTCTGGTAGGTCTCGAGGTCCATGATCTGGGCGTCTTCGCCGGTGACCGAGACGACCTGGCCCTGCTTTCGCTCGATGATGGGGACCCACACCTTCGCGTCGACAGGCTGGGAGAGCGAGCGCTTTTTGTCGTCGAAGACACCGCGGGCTTCGACACGCGCTTTCGCGCTGCCGTGCTTACCGGGCTTTGCGGTACTATAAGCGTAGATTTTGCACGGCTTTTCTTCCATCATGACGTAGCTGCCTTCTTGGAGCTCGCGCACCTGCTTCTGCTCTTTCGCCATGTCCACTCGTTATCGGATGGAAGGTATAAACGGTTTGGAACCGTCTTCGCACGCGAATCCTTGCCGTGGCCTCCGCAGGCGGCCAGACACGCTTCCTCGGTGTTCGACTGCTCCGCTCAGTTCACAGGGATTCGACCGCGCCACTCAGGCGTCTTCAACCGCATCGACTTCTGCCATCGCCGGGTCGAACCACGTCCCTTTGGCGTCGCGGCGGGCGAGACTGCCGAGCATCCCCGTGGCGACGTTAGGCAGCGCCAGTGCCAACATGATGGCTGTCGTGAGCTCTCCGGGCGACTCGAACAGCGGGATAAGATACTGAAATGGGAAGAGAATCGGCGTTCGGTTGAGGAACGTGAGGAGGATGGAGACGGGCATGAGCAGACTTCCCCAGACGACGCCAGCCATCAGTCCGTGCCACCCACCGTCGGCAGGGTCGGTGCCGACGACGTATCCGGCGAGTGCACTCCCTGTGACCCCGCCGACAAGCGTGAACTGTCCGGTCATCGCGTAGACAAGCGCCTCGGTACACGCGGCGAGGCACGTTCCAACGAGTACCGGCCGCCACTCCGTCATGGCGGGAGGTTACTTCACGAATACGGATAAAATTATGCGCCTGATTCTCAGCTTTGATTACTCTTCGCGCTGCTGTCGGAGGTTCTGCCGGGTGAACTGTGGCGTGGCACGGATGCCCTTTCGCCCGCGGAACGACCGCCACAGGAGCACGGCGACGACTGCCGTCGGCACCCCGGCGGCCCCGACAGCAGTGAGATTCTCCGGATTCAGCGCGTAGATGATGACCGTCGAGACAAACCCGAACGACAGGAAGATACCGTAGATGAGTCGCTTCGCCAGTCGGTCGAAGATGCCTTTGTTGTCTTCGAGGCGGACGTTGACGGTCAGGTTGTCTCGGTCCGCCCTGTCGAGGACACGCTCCAGTTTCGGCGGGACGCGAACCAGCGACTGGGCAGTCTGCTGGGTCTGTTGTCCGAAGCCTTCGATGATTTTCTGGATACTCTCTTCGCGGTAGCCTTGTTCTGTCAGATAGTCGGTCGCCACCGAGATGAAATCGAAGTTCGGGTCGAGCGTGACGCACACTCCTTCGACCACGCCTGCCACGCGCAAGACGAGTGCGAGATTTCGCGGGAGTCGAAGCGGGAACTCGTAGATGGTCGATTCGACCTGTTCGAGAATCTGATTGACCCGGTACTGTTCGATGTCGTCGCCGCGAGCGTCCGCGATGGCGAGTTCCATCACGTCGCCCATCACCTGTCGGTCGACGTTGGGGCTGAGCGTCCCCATCTCGATGAGGGTGTCGAGAATCGCGTCCACGTCCTGATTGGCGACGGCGATGTAGAACTCCACGATTTTCTCTTGGATGAACGGGTCGACCTCCCCGTGCATCCCGAAGTCGTAGAAGATGATTCGCCCGTCGTCGGTCACAGAGAGGTTCCCCGGATGCGGGTCGGCGTGGAAGACGCCGTCTTCGACAATCATCTGCAGGTAGGTTCGTTGCAGGTTCGTCGCCAACTCGGTCCGGTCGATACCGAGTTCGTCGAGTGCAGCGACGTTGTTTATCTTCGTCCCCGGGAGGTACTCCATCGTGAGTACCCGGTCGTCCGACCGCTCTTCGATGGGTTCGGGGATGACGAGCGTGTCGTCGTCTTCGAAGTTCTCCTGAATCTGCCGGAGCGTCTCCGCTTCCTCGTCGTAATCCATCTCCTCGCGGATGGTTTTGGCGAACTCGTCGGCGAGGTTTTCGAGCGAGAACGCTCGGCTTTGGCCGATAAAGCGCATGAGAAGCGGCAGCGACCACCGAATCACCCGAAGGTCGGCTTCGACGAGTTCCTCGATACCGGGGCGTCGAATCTTGACGGCGACTTTCTCGCCTTCGTACTCCGCCACGTACACCTGCCCGAGACTCGCGCCGCTTATCGGGTCGCTGTCGAACGAGTCGAACGCCTCGTCGACCGGGCCGAGTTCCTCTTCGAGAACGACTTTCGACTCGGACCACGGCGCAGGCGGCACGTCGTCTTGGAGGCTCCCGAGGACATCGATGTACTGCGGTGGGAGGATGTCGGGACGCGTCGACAGCAGTTGGCCGAGTTTGATGAACGTCGGGCCGAGCGTGAGTAGCGACTCTAAGAGGACTTCGGCACGCTTGACGCGCATCTCCGTCGAGACGCGGCGTGTGCCGCCGAAGAGGATGTACTTCCGCTTGTCGCGGGTGTACGCGACGATAAGCGGGAAGAACTGGTACAGGACGACGAGGAACCGCCAATAGGCGCGAAGATTGACCAGCGTGACCACCCGCCTCGTCAGGCGTCGTCGCCGGATTTCTTCTGGCGGGCTGATGTGGTTCCCTCATCAACGTCGCCGGATGTCTTCCGGTGGGCCGACGAGGTTCCCTCGTCGTCGCCAGCGGTGATGGGAATGGTCCGCTCTGTGGCGGCCTTACGCTTTGGAAGGCGGATTTCGAGGGTTCCGCGCTCCATCGTCGCCTCGGCGTCGTCGGCGACGGCGTCCGGAGGAAGTGGAAGTTCGGCATCGAGGAACAACGGGCGTTCCTCGCGGACGTAATCGAACTCCGGAGGGAGGCTTTTGTCGCGTCGCGCTTCGACGACCAATCGACCCTTCTCGACCCGAAGGTCGGCGGTCCCGGCGGTCACACCCGGGAGGTCGAGGACCAGCAGGTACGACGTCTCGGATTCCAACAGGTCGGCGAACACCGCGTCCGGGAGTTCGGACAGCGCGTCGCGCAGCGTTGACATGAGCGACCATAAGGAGGCGGGGTCGAAAAACCCGGCGGTCCCGCGCGGGCGCGTGTAAGCTCGAGATGCAGGTTCGACCGCCCCACATCCGTCTTCGACCGCCCCACATCCGTCTTCGACCGCCCCACATCCGTCTCGCGGTTCGAAGTTCGGCCGCCACGCACACCTCGCGGTTCGACCGACCTCCGGCGCAGTCTCCGAAATCGAGAGCGGGGCCGACGCTTTTTGTCCCCGCCGCCAAAGGTTCGCTATGAACCACGACGACCGACGCACGGCCGGGTTCAAAGAACGAACCCGGGTGGCGGATGCCCGCGAGACACTCCTCGCGGCGGTCTCTCCCCACGAACGGACCGAGCGACGCCCGCTCGGCGAGGCTGACGGTCGGGCACTTGCCGAAACCGCTGTCGCACCCGCGGACGTTCCCGGCTACGACCGCGCCGCAGTCGACGGATACGCCGTCCGCGCGGCCGACACCTTCGGGGCGAGCGGTCGGTCACCGAGTATCCTCCGCGTCGTCGACGGCGTAGTCGAGCCCGGCACCGCGGCCCGCGTCCACACGGGAAGCGACCTTCCGGACGGTGCCGACGCCGTCGTGATGGTCGAAGACACGGAACGCCTCGGCGACGAACTGGAGGTGTTTTCCCCCCTCGCTGAAGGAAAGAACGTCGGCGAGCGCGGTGAAGACGTACGCGAAGGCGACGCGCTGTTCGACGTCGGACACGAACTTCGACCGTCTGACCTCGGACTCCTTCGGTCGGTCGGCGTCGAAGACGTGACCGTGTTCGAGCGCCCCCGAATCGCCGTCGTACCGACAGGCGAGGAACTCGTCGAATCCGACCCCGAACCCGGTCAGGTCATCGAGACGAACGGACTGACTGTCTCCCGACTGGTCGAGCGCTGGGGCGGCGACGCGACCTACCGCGATATCGTCGTCGACGATGCCGACCTGCTTCGGGAGGCCATCGAGTCCGACCTCGACCACGACGTGGTCGTCACCACCGGCGGGTCGTCCGTCGGCGAACGCGACCTCATCCCCGATGTCGTCGCCGAACTCGGCGAGGTACTGGTCCACGGCGTCGCGCTCAAACCCGGCCACCCCGTCGCGCTCGGCGTTGTCGAAGGCACGCCAGTCGTCATGCTCCCCGGCTACCCGGTCGCCTGCCTCGTCAACGCCTTCCAGTTCCTCCGACCGCTGCTCAAACACGTTGGCTCGCTTCCCCAGCGCCCACTTCCGACGGTCGGCGCGACGCTCACCCGGAAAGTCCCGAGTTCACCCGGCACTCGGACCTTCGCCCGCGTCCGGCTCGACCACTCCGGCGACGAGATAACTGCTGAACCTGCCCGGACCAGCGGGTCGGGGATTCTCTCCAGCGTCGCACTCTCCGACGGCTGGGTGGTCGTCCCCGAGGACCTGGAGGGCCACGACGAAGGCGAAACTGTCACCGTCGAGGGGTGGGAGTGGTCCGCATGAGACGGCAGTTCCGCGACCTGTCCACTCCAGCAGCGGCGCGTGAGACCATCGCGTCGCTCGACCTGACACCCGATTCGGAGACCGTCCCGCTGTCCGACGCTCGCGGGCGCGTCCTCGCCGAGCGAATCGACGCCGGAATGGACGTTCCCGGCTTCGACCGCGCGAGCATGGACGGCTACGCAGTTCGCGCCCGCGACACGTTCGGCGCGGACGAAGCCGACCCAGTCACGCTCGAACTCGTCGGCGAGGTTCACGCGGGTGCCGAACCCGACGTGGAAGTCGACCCCGGAACCGCGGTCGAGATATCGACCGGCGCGGTCATGCCGCCGGGTGCAGATGCCGTCGTCATCGTCGAACGAACCGAAGAGCGAGACGATTCACTCGTCGTCTACAAATCCGTCGCGCCGGGTGACAGCGTGATGCCCGCCGGAACCGACATCGCCGCAGGCGCTCGTGCGCTCGGTCCCGGAACGCGACTCACACCCCGCGAAATCGGGCTTCTCTCGGCGCTCGGCATCGACGAGGTGCCCGTCCGCGGCGCGCCCGTCGTGGGCATCGTTTCGACCGGTGACGAACTCGTCCGACCGGGTGAAGAGCTGCGACCCGAAGCGGGCCAAATCTACGACGTGAACACTTACACCATCGCTGCGGGCGTCGAGGAAGCTGGCGGCGTGCCCAAACTCTACCCCCACGCTGGCGACGACTACGACGAGATGGAGCGCCTGCTCAGACAGGCGGCCGACGAGTGCGACCTCGTCCTCTCGTCGGGGTCGACCTCGGCGAGCGCGGTTGACGTTATCTACCGCGTCGTCGAAGAACGCGGCGAGTTGCTGCTTCACGGCGTCTCCGTCAAGCCCGGAAAACCGATGCTCGTCGGCACGCTCGGCGAGGGAAGCGCCTACATCGGCTTGCCCGGCTACCCCGTCTCGGCGCTCACGATTTTCCGAACCTTCGCTGCACCAGCCATCCGCAGCGCTGCGGGACTCCCCGAACCGCAGACTGCGACCGTCGAAGGGTCGATGGCCGTCCGCGAGCGATACGCCGAGGGCCGGACGCGACTCATGCCGGTCGGTCTCGTCATCGGAGGAACGCCGTCACCCCGCCAAACGCAGTCCGACGGCGCGGGTGAGATGCTCGTCTACCCCGTCGACAAAGGCTCCGGCGCGACGACGAGTCTGGTCGAAGCGGACGGCGTGGTCGAAATCCCTGCCGATGTCGAGTATCTCGCCGAAGGCGAATCGGTCACGGTCCAACTGTTCTCACCCGATGTTCGTCCGCCGGAACTGCTCGGCGTCGGCGAGGACGACCCGGCCCTATCGCGACTGCTCGACCGCGTACCGACACCGCGGTATCTCGCATTCGGGTCGCGCGAGGGGATTCGTCGACTCCGCGACGGGATTCCCGACGTGGCCGTCGTCGCGGGTGAGACCCACGGAGACGTAGACGTGGACGCGGTCGAACTCGGGTCGTGGACACGCGAGTGGGGACTTGTCGTCCCCGCTGGAAACCCGGACGGCGTGACCGGTCTCGAAGAACTCGTCGACGAAGACCTGCGGTTCGTCAACCGCGATACAAACTCTGGGCTGCGAACCGAACTCGGGGACGCCATCGCCGCCCTCGCCGAGGCGCGCGGGACGACCCGACACGAACTCGTTGACGAAATCGAAGGATTCGACCACGGGGCGAAGGCGTTCGAGAGTCCGGCCCGTGCCGTCCGGTCCGGACGCGCGGCCGTCGGCTTGGGACTTCGTGAGACGGCCGACTCGCTCGGGTTGGACTTTGTCTCACTCGGCGAGCAACCTGTTCGAGTCCTGGCAAACTCCGCCCGGACGGAGAAGCCGAGTGTGCGGTCGTTCGGCGACGTACTCGCCGAAAGCGACGACATATTTGACGCGCTCACAGGGTTCGAGAAGGTCCGAACACGACGGTAACGCTTTAAAAAGAAACCTCTCCACGTTCAGATATTCATGATTCATTGAAGTATAAAATATGTGGAACGTTTTTACCGACGTAGTCTAAATATAGGCTATATGCATCGTCCGCTAACAGTCCTTCATGCTGACGACGACCCCGAGATGCTTGCGCTCTCGGAGGCCGCGTTTCGACAACTCGACGCGGTTTCTCTCCGTACCGCTGGGTCGGCCAGCGAAGCGCTCGACGTCGTCTCACGAGAGCATGTCGATTGCGTCGTCAGTGACTCGTTGGTCCTTCCCAACGGAGTCTCACTTGTCGAAGCCGTTCGACAGGAGCGCGACGACATCCCTATCTTCCTGTTCACGGCGAAGGAGTGGCCGGAAGTCGCCGATGTGGCTTCGACCGCTGGCGTCACTGAGTACGTCCAAAAGGCTGGTCCCGGTGACCTCTCGACGGTGCTCCAGCGTGTCCGAAACCTCACCGACGAGGACGCCAGCGCCGGTGTCGACATCGGACTCGAAGGTGATGATTCATCGGCGGTGACCAGAGCACTCTCGGACCATGCCGACGCCACTTCGGAAGCAACCTTCAGTCTCAACGAGGACTGGGAACTCATCGGCCAGTGGGTTGGTGACGAAGAACTCGGTATCGTCATCGTCGAGGCCATCGAGTCCCACGCCGGACTCCCAGCTATCGAGAACCCCCTATACGAATTTATCGACGCAGACGCACTCGAAGAACTGCTTCGTCCGGTCATCGAAGACGAGGAGCGTCCGGGTATCGAAATCCGATTCCCCTACGACGACTTCCAACTCGCCGTCACGAGCGCCGGTGATATCTACGCCCGGCCGATGCCTGCCGAGACGCTCTACTAATCGACGGATTGCTGTCAGCCACGGGACGCTTTTGCTCGTAGACTCGGTTATTAGTCTCCGGCCCGCGGGAGTTCGTCAAACGTCTCGACGCGGTACTCGCCGAGGACACAACGACCGCGGTGGTCGGGGCCGTGTCGTTCGACGTGAATCCCGTCGAGACCGGCATTCCACGCGGCACCGATGTCGCTTTCACCGTCGCCGGCGAGGACACCTGCGGTCCCGCCGTCGGTCAGGAGTTGGTCGTCTCGACTCAGCTGTGAAATCGCACGCTTTACGGGTTGTGCATCGGGTTTCCAGCCAGTCTCTTCGGTACAACAGACGACGGTGTCGAACCAGTCGCGGATATCGAGGTGGTCCAACACGGGGTCTGTCAAGAACTGCTGGCAGTGCGTTACGATGCCGACGGGGCGGCCCGTGGCGTGGATTTCGTCGATAAGTCGGGCGGCGTCATCGTGGAGGTACGTTACTTCGGCACGCTTTAGCGGGTCTTCCTCACGGTGGAAGGCGGACCAGAACTCGGTGGGGTCGATGTCCCACTCGCGGAGGGTCGGGTCGCGTGCACCGCCGAGTCCGTGCCAGATTATCTCTGCTTCTCGGTCGGTAAACTGGCGGCCCAACCGTTCGCCGACCCGGTCGAACACGTCGCGCGTGTAGGACCATTCGGCGTCCACGAGGGTACCGTCGAGGTCGAACAGCCAGAAATTGTAATTATCGGCGACCATTCGGATAACTATGTAGGTCAAGAGCGAATAAATGTCTTCTGCCGCTGCAGATTCTCATTCGTTTGATTTGATATGAATTGCGCTCCCGAAGTACTTGTGTAGCACCTCACGGACCGACTCGGCGTTGAACTCGTCGAGATTCGCGGCGATGACCTCGCGAAGGTCGTCCAGCGCGTCTTCGTCCGTCCGCAACTCGGCGAATTCGCAGGCGACGACCGACACATCGAGCCACGACTCGGCGAGTTGGCGAGCGTAGACGTCGTCGTTTACCTCACCGCGCCAGAGCGCGTCCCGGAACAGCATCCATCCGGACTCGCCCGGTTCCGGCGGTGTGACGCGAACAACCGTCTCGAACTCGCGGGGGTCAGTGTGGACGCCCGCCGCCGTTTCGAGATAGAAGCGAACGCGGAATACGTACGTGAGTCCCATCGCCGCTCACAACTCGTCGTCGAACAGGTCGGCGAGACGAAGGTCTTTTTCGGTAATTCCACCCGCGTCGTGGGTCGTGAGGCGGACTTCGACCTCTTTGTACCGAATCGTTATCTCCGGGTGGTGGAACTCCTCTTCTGCGACTTCGCCGACGTCGGTGGCGAACGCCACGCCGTCGAGGTAATCATCGAACTCGTAGACGCGGACGATTTCGTCGCCGTCGCGTTCCCAGCCGTCACTCAGTTGCGCCTCGACCTCGTCTGCGGAGAGTGTATCTGCCATGGCGAATCTGTCGGGCGGTAAACCGATAAGGATTCTGCCGGGTCGTCACAGAACTGCGATGACGAACCTTGGGCCGGTCAGGAGTCGGTCTGTCCCTCGCCCGCGGACGACGTGCCCCGTAACGGATACTGTGTCACCACAGTCGAGGACGACTGGCGGGTCACACCTGCTGACGGTCCCATGCCCGTCGGCGGCGACGATATGCCCGTCCGGCGGCACGCGAACGCGAACGGTTCCTGTTTCGTCGCCGACGGTGAACGGCCGAGTCGTCCGACCCACAACTGGCTTGCTTTTTGTTTCCCCTTCTGCACCCCCTTCCCGCCATGTCTTGACTGCGGGGCCGTCGCCCGCAACCTCGACGACTCGCCCGACAACGGTCGCCCGGGTGACATCGGCGAGGTCGCACACCCGCCGTCGGGGCGTCCCTTCGATGAGACGGCGGCTGTGACGTACGTGGAACCGCGAGATGAGTCGCCGACCGAAGTTTCGGGAACCGCAGAGACGACGGGACACACTCCCTCCGGGGATTCCCGATAGTATCAGCGTCGGTCGAACTGGGACGTCCATTGAGGGCGATTGGACTCGGCTTCGTACAAGAAGCTTCACCACGACTGCGGCCGGTCAGTATCGTCGCCAGAAACAGAATTGAACGCTCTCAGTGGTCCGAACCGAGTGTCTTCAGTCGTTCTGAACGCTCTCAGTCGTTCGAGAGCTGTTCGAGCATCCGACGAGACACCTCTTTTTCGGACACGTCACGGTCCATCTCGATGGGGTGGTCGTCGGGAATGTCCACACGCGGTGTCGACGAGTCCGCGGCGTTCGGTCCGGGCAGGTCGCCGAATCCCGGGTCGAACAGGCGCATCGCGGTCTGGATGGTCGTCCAGTCGTCGTCGCCAGCGGCGTCGCGGAGGCTCTTCGTCGGCGCGGCGAGCAGTTGGCCGATAAGCGCATCTGCGAGGGATTCGACCGTCTCACGCTGTTCGTCCGTGAGGTCTCCCTGTGCTTCGAGTTTCGAAAGCGCGGTCGACACCTCGCGGCGCTTGACGTGCTCTGCGGCCTCGTACATCGAGCTAATGGCCTCGTCGGCCCGCTTGCGCTTGTAGGCGGCGAGCAGGCGGTCGAACTCCTCGTCTATCATGGCTTCGACCGCACGGGACGCACGTTCGCGGCGTTCGGCCGTTCGGTCGGTGACCGTCTCTAAGTCGTCGATGTCGCGGACGCTGATACCGTCGAGTTCGTCGGCGGCGGGGTCGACGTCGCGGGGTTGTGCGATATCGATGAGTATCGTCGTCTCGGCACCGGACAGATGCGTGGCGTCGACGACGTAGTCCGGACTGCTCGTCGCGGTGATGACGAGGTCTGCCTCGCCGAGCAAGTCGCTGATGTCGTCGAGTCCGGCAGCGGTGGTGACGCCGGGAACCTCACGAGCGAGGTGGACTGCGTGTGAGACGGTCCGGTTCGCCACCACCAATTCGCCGACATTGACGGACGCGAGCGCTTTCGTGGCGAGCGTCCCCATCTCACCGGCACCGATGACGAGGGCGGTGCTCGCACAGATTGGTTCGTCCAGTTCCGCCCGAGCAAGTCTGACGGCGGCGCTTCCGAGCGAGACCGCCCCCTCGTTGATTGCCGTCTCGTCGCGGGCGCGCTCGCCGACGTGGACCGCTTTCAGCAGGGCATCTTCGAGCATCGGGCCGATTGCGCCGAGTTCTCGAGCCGTCTCGATGCTGGATTTGACCTGCCCGAGAATCTGGTCTTCACCGAGGACGAGCGATTCGAGCCCCGCCGCCACGCGCATGAGGTGGCGAAGGCTCTCCTCGTGGTCCATGTGTCGAACGCTCCCGTCTCGGACGTCGGGAGCGAAATCGTCCAGCGCGCGACGGCCGTCGGTCGCGTCGTCGGTGACGACGTACGCTTCGGCCCGGTTACACGTCTGTAAGGAGAACGCCTCCGAGACGCCCTCGCAGGCGAGGAGTCGTTTGACGACCGTCTGTACGTCGTCACTCGAAGCGGATTCTATCTCTCGGACGGTAGCCCGGTCGTGGGCCACGCTCACACCAGAGATGACTCCTGCGTTTCTCATGAATCACCCCGCTGTGTGTTTCGTATCACGCGCGCTGCCTCTCGTCGGGGATTTGCATCGCCACTACGTAAAGCCTTCCAAACTGACGAATCCTGAACCACAGCGCGAATCGCATCACGGCGCTCGGACGGAGACCTGTCAGAATCCTTGAGTTCTTCGCGGAGGTCCGCGGTCAGCGCGGCCATCGCACCCGCTCCCTCAAGTTCGGTCTCGATACGCTCGCGGAGGTACTTCGACAGGGCCGGACTCGCCCCGCCGGTGGTGATTGCAACCGACACGGTGCCGTCTTCGACTGTCGCGGGGACGACCACGCTTCCAACCTCGCGCTCGCCGCTTCGGTCGGCTCGGTTGACCAGCGCGTCACAGTCACGCGCCGCCGCGACGATAGCGTCGTTCACCTCGGTATCGTCTGTCGCCGCGACGACGAGCGCCGGTTCGAACCGCTCGACCCAACTGGACACACCGTCGGCGGTCGGAGCCGCACGAATGAGTTCGGCGTCACCGAAATCCTGCTCGGCGAACTCGGGGCTGACGACGACGGTTCGGGTTTCGCGTGCGAACCGCCGGGCCTTTCGTGCGCCGACGGGGCCGCCGCCGAACACGAGGACAGTCTCACCGGACAGGTCGTGAATCAGTGGAATCATCTCACTCCGTGTTGGCGTCGGCGCGTTCGTCGAGTCTGATACCCGTCTTCTTCAGGATGCGCGTCGAAAACAGGGTGTCCCAGTCGTCGTCGCCGACCTGCCAGTAGTCGCTCATAACCTCGCGGACGCGTTCGATGCGGGCTTGGCTCTCTTCCTCTGAGCGACCGTGCGTCATCGCGAAGAAGTTGTACGGCCAGACACCCTCGTGTCGCGGTCGGCGGTAACAGTGCGTCACGAAGTCGAGTGAGGCGATTTCGGGACCGACCTCCATCACGAGGTCGTCGGGGACGTTCCAGACGGTCATCCCGTTTTCCGAGTAGCCGAGTGCGTAATGGTTCGGGATGACGCCGACGCGGCGCACCTTGCCCTCTAAATTGAATCGCTTGATGGTCTCGACGACCCACGCGGTATCCTGTTCAAGCGCCTCAGCCACGTCGGCGTAGGGCGTCTCCGTGATAGGCAGACCGCCCTGAATCTCCAAGACGAGGTCCCGTTCGTCGGGGGTCAGGGTTTGCTCGCCCGACGGTTCCACGTCGGGACCGAGATGCGAGCAGTCGAGGTCGCCGTCGGAAACGGGGCCGTCGAGGAGGAACTTCGCACCGACGTGGAATTCGTGGCGCTTGGGCATGTTGTACGTCTGCTGTCCAGTCTCCGACTCGATTTCGCCGAGCACCTCGTCGACTCGTGACTCCGAGGCGACCGAGACGACGAACCACATGTTGAGATGGGGGTGTTCGCGCTCGTAGTTATGTGCGACTTCGCGGTGAGCGTTCACCTGTTCGGCTACCTCGTCAAACCGCTCCGGCGGCGCGTGCATGGCGACGAGCGTCGCTGTACCGCCGATCTCCTCGGCGTTGACGAGTGCACCGAAGCGCGAGAGGACACCCGATTCATCGAGCGCCTTGACTTGGTCACAGAGTTCCGTTTCGGTCACGTCCACCCCGCGCTCTCGGAGCGCGGCCGCGGCAGGTTCGAAGGGGTGTTCGACAACAGGAAAGCCACCTTGGAAGGCGTTGACGATGGCGCGGTCGAGACGAGAAAGGTCCGCGTCCGCCTGAATCATGGACGTGAATCAGGATGCAAGGGGAATAAACGACTCGCTTGTTCTCATATCCGCGAAACGGTCGGTACGGTCGCCGAGATATCGGTACGCCCTCGATTCGCTGCTGCTCAGACCCGATCGCCGAGGGGAAAAAAGTCTGGTCAGGGAACGGGCGTGACGCGGTCGATGTGTTCGAGCGCCGCCAATCCATCGACGATGGCGTCCTGATCCGCGATGGCCTCGTAGTAGAATACGAGGTCGAATGTGCCGTTTCGGATGAGCTGTTGGCACTCCCAGACGAATTCGTCGTCCTCGACAGACAGTCCCTGGAACTGGTTCGACGAGAAGTCCGTGTCGTCGTTACCGGCGTAAATCCACGCGTCGCCCTTGCCCGCGTGTTCGGCAATGACCTCGTTGATTTCGACGGTCAGCTCTTGCATCTCTAGGTCCTCGCGGCCGGAGAGGTCGGTGTGGACGATAGCTCCCACAAGCTCGATGTCGCCGGGTTCGAGCAGTGCAAGCGTTCGCTGGTAGAGGTCCTCGTCGATAGTTTCGCTCATGTCGGTGTCTTCTCGGGGAGATACAAACGGATGGCGATTTGTCGGTCGAACCCCCATCTAAACCGCCCGTCTATCGAGGGCTATGGTTCTCGTTCACGTACCCATGGGTCTCCGTAACCCACAAGACACATAGCCCCGGCATGCAACACACGGTACATGTTCGGGTGGGTCCGACGTGGATTTCGACGTGCGTACGAGCGTGTACTCTCTCGCGAGATTGGCGACGGACCGACCCACGTCGCCATCATTCAGGACGGGAATCGACGCTACGCTCGAAAGCACGGCGGCGACGCCCCGGACGGCCACCGTGCGGGTGCGCAAACGGCGGAGAACGTCCTGACTTGGTGTGAGGAACTCGGTATCGAGGAACTGACGCTGTACACCTTCTCGACCGAGAATTTCGACCGCCCGCCCCACGAACGCGAACCGCTTTTCGACCTTATCGAGGACAAACTGTACGAGTTCGCCGAATCCGACCGCGTCCACGACAGTGAGGTGGTCATCAGGGCCATCGGTGAGGTGGACATGCTCCCCGACCGCCTCCGCGAGGCCGTCGATTACGCGGAGTCGCGGACTGCCGACTACGACGGCTTTACGCTCAATGTCGCACTCGCGTACGGCGGGCGAGCGGAACTACTCGGGGCCGCCCGCGATGTCTGTCACGCAGTCGAGTCCGGTGAACTGTCTCCAGAGGATGTCGACGTGTCGGCGGTCGACCAGCGCCTCTCTCGAAAGCCCGTCCGCGACGTCGACCTCATCATCCGCACCGGCGGCGACGAACGAACTTCGAACTTTCTTCCGTGGCACGCAAACGGCAACGAGGCCGCGGTCTACTTCTGTGCACCCTACTGGCCGGAGTTTTCGCGGGTCGACCTGCTCCGCGGTATCCGAACCTACGAGTCGCGTGAGAAATCGTGGCAACGGACGCGGACCGAACGCGCCGTTACGCTCGTCCGGGCTGTTGCCGAAGTCGAATTAGCGGATGCGCGGGCCGTTGCGGGTCGACTCCGGAAGCAACTTCCCTCGTCGGGAGCCGACAAGGTGTCGGCCGAGTTGGCAAAGCGAAGCGACGAGATGGCGGACTAACCGGAACGAACGACCACCGATTCCGCGGCGCGAAGATTCTGCGGTGCTAGTTCTCGTCCTGTGCAGCGCCGGCATCGACGACCCGGCCGTAGAACAGCACCGCGTCAGTCGGCTTGTCGCGGATACAGAACAGGAACGGGCGGTCGAACCGGAGTTCGTCCCACTGCGGCGGCAACGACTCCATCATAACCACGGCTGTCGAGGCCGCTGCCTCCGTCCCTTCCTCGTCGACGGATACGAACGTCTTGTGGTACACTTCGTCTATCATGAGGCCACTCTGGTCGCCTTCGACCATGCCGCTGAAGTCGGCACCCGAACCGAACGCAATGGGCATTCCGAGTTCGGAGAGTGCGTCCGAGAGTTGGACCTCCGTCTCGAACTCGAACCGAGGAAACACGAGCGTTCCTTGTGCCCGACTCAATTCTTGGAAAATGCCGAACAGGCGACTCGTATCGAGGTTCTGCTCGAACGACTCGAACTCACCTTCGTCGGGGAGCATGAGCACCATCGACACCTCCTCACCGATGTACGGGAGTTCGACAGCCTGCGCAGTAGGGAGGTCAGCGTAGTTTGCCTCCAGTTCTTGTTGCATGAGTGGAACCGTCGATTCGGTTCCGTCCAGCGCGGTGAAGATGCCGTCTTCGGTGTTCTTGGGGTCGAACTTGTGCAACCAACTGGCCATGAAGTAGATGGCGTTCGTGAGGACGAGGACGGTCTGTGGGGTGATGGCGTCCGCCGGAAGCAGGTCTTCGATTCGGTCTTCGGTCTGGTCGGCGACCCATTGGTTGATGCGCTTTCGCTCGCCGTCGGGGTCGTTGGTGAAGTCCGCCTCTCGGAGTCCGCTCCCGTAATTCTCCTCCAGCACCGAGAGGTACTCGTCGGAAAACGGGTACCCCTCTTGCCCCCACAGCGCGTTTGCGACGGCCAACTGGAAGGCATCGACCTCCTCGTCCTCTACTCTATTCTTCGCCGTCTCCCGAGATTCGAGGGCGGCTTGCAGGTCGGAAAATGCCGGGTGAACCTCGTCACCGAGCGTGTAGCGCAACGTCTCCTCCATCTGCGTGCGGGTCTCGCCGCGGGCACCGGCGTAGGTCATCGCCAGTGCGACCGAGATGCTGTACGGCGAGAGGAACTGATTGCCGCCGTCCTTGGCCGCGAGATGGGAATGCAGGTCGAGTGCGAACTCGGCGTTTCCAGCCGCCAGAGCAGCGAGTTGCTCGTTGTCGACAGTTGGCTCACCAGTCGGTGGCTCTCCGTCCGGTGTCTCGGTTGGCGTTTCCGTCGGCGTGTCTGTGGAGGGTGTTTCGTCTGTCTCGGTCTCTGTCTGCGACCCGTCACCGCCAGCGCAACCCGCAAGGCTCGCGGCGGCGAGTGCGCCCGACAGCGCCAGTATCTCACGGCGATTCATACGAAACCATTCAATTGGCTAACAATGTGCTTTCTGTTAAGTCAACGTGCTCTTTGTGTTATCGAGAAACGCGATTCGGTCGGAAAGCAGCAGGAGTTGATGTCCGTCGATGCGTGATTCGGGCTATCGACCAAACCGCCGCTGTCTGTCCTGATAGTCACGCAACGCACGCAAGTAGTCCCGTTTCCGGAAGTCCCGCCAGTTCACGTCGGTGAAGTACAGTTCGGCGTACACGGACTGCCAAATCATGAAGTCAGACAGGCGCTCTGCCCCCGTCTTGACCACGAAATCGGGTTCGTCGGGGAACACGAGTCGTTCTTCGATGTCCTCGGAGTCGATATCCTTGGGGTCGATTTCTCCGGCATCGACTTCCTCGGCGAGCGACCGGACGACGGCGGCGAACTCGCGCTTGCCGCCGAGACCGATATTGACCTGTACGGGGGCGTCGGCGCGCTCGGTATCGCCGGGTTCTCGGACCTCGATTTCGGCGGGCGAATCGATGTCGCGGAGTTCGCGGGCGAGCGTCGGAACGACTGCCTCGTCGAGGACGCTCACGGAGATGGTAACGCGTTCGCTCCCGAACTCGAACGCCCAGCGAATGAACGCTTCGAGCGTGTCGTAGGCACCCTGTTCCAGCAGGTCGCGCTCGGTGATGACGAGCGCGACGTGTTCGGGTGCTGCAGCGTCGTCGAGGCGGAACCGGAGGGCAAGGTAGTAGTCGTACAGTCCCACGCCGTCTCGTCTTTCGCCGGTTCCCCTAACGCTTCGGGTTCGACGCGCCGGGGTGTGGGCGCGATTGTCGGGGGTCTCTGATGTCGGGAGGGTTAAGTGCGAGTCGGGGATACCGAACGGTGTGACTTCCACACTACGGCGAGCGGGTGGGTTCGCGGTCGTCGGGACGTTGGCCCTCGCGGCCCCCAGTCTCGGTACGGCCGCCTTCGCGCCCTTCGCCGCAGTCGCGCTCTTGGCGGCCTTCGTCATCGACGACGGCCCCCTCTTCGAGCTGTTCGCGCGACCCGGTGACAGGGAAGACGGCCGCCTCAACGGGCTGGCTGGATTCGCCCTCGCCGCGACCGGACTGGCGCTGTTAGCGACTGTCCCCCGGGTCAAGATGCCGCTCACGGTGTTCGTTGCAGCCGTGTTACTACTCGCATACGGCAACCTCGGGGCACGACTGGTGGAGTCGACGACGGACGACGAGTTCCTTCGCTCGGCCGGGTTCGTCACCGCCGCGGTACTGGCCGGAACGGCCGGACAAGTGGTTATCGTGGTACTGACGGGTGAACTGAATCAGGTTCAGATTTCCCAGTTCACGTTCCTCGCCGCGCTGGGCGGACTCGTCGCCACACTGCTCCGAACCACCCTCTACGAGCGTGACGACCCGCTCGTCATGCTCTCTGTCGGCCTCTCACTGTGGGGGTTCAACGCGATTGCCGGGCCGATTTCACCGACACAGACTGCCGTCTCGTTTGCCTTTACGATTGCAATCGGGTATGCCGCCTACGCGCTCGGCACGGCCTCCATTGCTGGCGTTATTACGGGCGTACTGCTTTTGCTCCTCACTATCGGCTTCGGCGGATTCGGGTGGGCTGTCGTCCTCGTCTCGTTCTTCGGTGTCGGCGCGCTCGCAACCAAGTTCAAGTACGACCAGAAGGCCGAACGCGGCGTCGCAGAAGGGAATGACGGCGCTCGTGGCACGGGGAACGTCCTCGGTAACGCGGCGGTCGCACTCGTCTCGGTTATCGGCTATGCTACGACACAGACGCTCGGACACTCGCTCGGAACCGACCTGTTCGTCCTCGCGTTTGCCGGGTCCGTCGCCGCCGCGATGAGCGACACACTCTCCAGCGAAATCGGTGGCCTGTTCGATAACCCACGGCTTATCACGTCGTTCAAACCGGTTCCGCCGGGTACCGACGGTGGGGTCACGTGGCAGGGTGAAGTCGCTGGTATCGTCGGGTCGGCGCTTATCGCGGGCGTCGCTTCGGTGTTGCTTCCGCTCTCGACCACGGGCGCGGTTGCGGTTCTCGCGGGCGGTATCATCGGCATGACGGTCGACAGTCTCCTCGGTGCGACCGTCGAGGGTGCTGGACTCGGCAATCAGGCGGTCAACTTCCTCGCAACCCTTGCTGGCGCGCTGGGTGCGCTCGCCGTGTGGATTCCGCTGTGACCGTTCGGCGCGGCCGACCCGATGACGAACACGCTGTCGAATCGCTCCAGCGTCTCATCTCGCATCCGTCACCAGCCCTCCTCGACGCGTGGCCGGCGGTCGGTATGCTCTTCGTTTCTGTCGACGACTGCGACCGGCCGGTCGGCTATCTCCTCGGTGTTGGCACCCACTTGACCGAACTCGCGGTTTCCGTCGATGCCCGACGGGAGGGGCGTGCGACTGCGTTGCTCGAGGCGTACCGTGCGGCACGGTCGGATGCGCCGCTCACGGTGTTAGTTCATCCGGAAAACGACGGTGCTCGGGCATGCTACGAAACACTCGGGTTCCACCGTGATGACCGAATTTCCGGTGCGTTCGGCAGCGACGACGGAATACGACTCGTTCTGACGCCTTAGGTATCGTTGGCTCTTAGTCTAGCAGTTGACTGGCAGTCCTGACGCGGACGCTGACTGGTTTTTTCACGTACTCTCCGGTCGAGCGAGCAACGATATCTCCAACACCCTGCTGGGCCGCGATATCGACGAGTTTCTGACTCGCCTCGCCGTCGATAACGACGAAAGCCGGGACTGGTTCGGTGTACTCTATCGTGTCGTAAATCTTCTCGACGGCGACTTCGTCGATGAGTCCGAGGTCCGAATCGAGCAGGCGAGCCAAGCCGCTTTCGTCGTCGACAATCTCGCGGACGTGGTCTGAGAGCGACCGTGTCTCCGGTACAGCGTCGACTGTCTCGGCGACGGTTTCGACTTCCGCCGTGAACACGTCAGAACCTGCGCCTGCATCGGTGCCGGTGTTTCCGTCTCCTTCGTCGCCTGTATCGATACGCTCCCCCGAACCGACGCTGTCGTCCGTGTCGATACCGGCGTCAACGTCCGCAGTTTTTTCGACGGTGACGGCACTGCCGGTGTTGGAACCCGTCTCGGTGGCCGCGTCGGTGGGGTCGTCCGCGGTTGGAGTCGACGACGCGTCGTCAGTCGTCGGCGACTCCGTGTGAGGGTCCGGTGGAACTTCCCCTGTCTCGTTGGCAGCAGCAACGGCGGCCCGGAATTCGCTGTCGTCGGGGAGCGATGCCAAGGCGACTTTGTTCCGAAGCGACCGGATGACTGCACTGCGGTCGAGGTCTTCGACGGACTGCCCCTCGGGTGCGAACGCGACGTAGTCTACGTCGCCGACTTGCGCGAGTTCGCGGAGGATGAGTTCGCCGCCGCGGTCGCCGTCGAGAAACGTCGTGACGGTCCGCTCTTGGGTGAGTCCGGCCACCTCGTCTGGGATGTTGGTCCCCTCGACGGCGATGGCGTTTTTGATACCGTATCGAAGCAGCGTCAGCACGTCGGCACGGCCTTCGACGACGATGATGGCGTCCGAGTCGGTGACGCGAGGACCGGCCGGAAGCCCGTGATACTCGGAGATGTCTTCGACGCGGACGCTCTCTTTGACCTCTTCGAGGATTTCCGACGAGGTCATCACGGTGTCGTCGAACGATTCCGAGAGCAGTTCTTTGGCGCGTTCGACGACCATCCGGCGTTTGGCCTCCCGAACGTCTTCGATGTTCGTAACTTCGATGACCGCCTGACACGGGCCGACGCGGGTCAGCGTCTCCAGTGAGGCCGCGAGAATCGCCGTCTCAACCTTATCAAGACTGCTCGCGATGGTCATTTGGCCGAACGAGTGGCCGTTTTCCGAGTCTATCTGTACGTCTATCCGACCGACCTTCGAGGACTGTTGGAGGTCACGGAGGTCGAGGTCGTCGCCGAGGAGGCCCTCGGTCTGGCCGAAGATGGCCCCGACCACGTCGCTCCGTTCGACGACTCCGTCGGCGGAGATGGAAGCGTGAATGAGATATTTTGCAGTGTCGTCCATTGGTGAATTCCCCCCACGGGGGGTGATGATGGGGTGATTGTGATGGCGTCATGGGCGTGACCCACGAACGTCTTTATATAAGTTGTCCCCGAGGGAAATATCTATCGTGGCCGACGATTCGAACGTGCTACATCGGTCATTCACTGACGCTAACAGCCGTCACGCTTCCACTCGTTTTCCCGTCACACCTCTCCCTACTTCGTTATCACTTCTCGGTGCGGAAGGTCGCAATGGCACTCCCTGCGGATTCACAGAACGTGGCCGGGTCGTCGGGGTCGTCGTGTTCGACGATACCCCACTCGACGAACTCGGTTCCGGCGGCCGCGAGGCAGCGCTCGATATCGAGTTCGCCTTCGCCGAGCGCGACAGGCCGACCGCCGCGTTCGGCGTCGGGGTCGAGGACGACATCTTTCAGGTGGATAATGGGTGTCCGGTCGGCGTAGCGGGCGACGTATTCGGCGGGGTCGTAGCCGGCGGCCAGTATCCATGCAAGGTCGAGTTCGAATCCGATACCGGAGTGTGCTGCCACCCTTTCGAGCACAGGTTCGCCCGCAACCGTCCTGAATTCGTGCTCGTGATTGTGATACAGCAGTCTGACCCCTCGGTCGTCGCACTTCGCCGTCAAGTCGTCTAACCGATGCGCTGTTTCGTCGACCGTGTCGGCGTCCGCGAAGGCTTCGGGTGGGAGATACGGAACGACGAGTGTCTCCACGCCGAGTCTCCCATATCGCTCGCAGACGGCGTCGAGGTCGGATTCGAGGTCCTCGATTGGGACGTGGGCGGCGGGTGCTTCGAGACCCGTCTCGTCGAGCACCGCGCGAACGGACTCGTCCTCGTCGACGCCCGCGAACTCGACACCGTCGAAGCCGGCGGCGGCGGCGCGTTTCATCATCGACGGCGTCGACTCGCCGAGCGCCCGGAGCGAGTACAACTGCAACCCGAACTTCATACGCTACAAAGACGGGTGCACCGCTGGAAATTGTTCCGCCGGTGCGGTCACTGGCGAATCGTCGCGGCCGGAACGCCGCCGCCCATTGAAGAAAATTAGTCTTCAATTCGCCGCAACGAAGATTAATAGGGTAACCTTTACGTCTAATTGTCGATTATCGTTCCTACGAATGACGAGCACGCGCATCGACTATCGCTGGATTGCGACGTTCGCGGTCCTCGTGGCGTTCGCCATCCCGTGGTTTCTCTGGGGCGACGACCGGGTGTTTGCTGGGCTTCCGCTGTGGCTCTGGTGGCACATCGGCTGGATGATTCTGACGGCCATCGTCTTTCACCTGTTCACGCGGCAGGCGTGGGACCGTGGCATCATCGGAGGGACGCAGTGATGGTGTCTCAACTCGAAATCCAACTCGGCGTCGTCGGGGCGTACCTGGTGGTCGCACTCGCTGTCGGGTTACTCGCTTACCGTCTCACCAGTAGGGACGCTGAAGACTACTACCTCGCCGGACGGTCCGTCGGGACCGTCGTCCTCCTCTTTACGACGTTTGCGACGCTCCTGTCGGCGTTTACGTTCTTCGGCGGGCCGGACCTCGCCTTCCGGGCAGGTCCGGAGTGGATTCTCGTGATGGGCGTCATGGACGGCGTTCTCTTCGCGATTCTCTGGTACGTCGTCGGCTACAAGCAGTGGCTCGTCGGGAAGGCCCACGGCTACGTTACCCTCGGCGAGATGCTCGGCGACCGCTTCGGCTCGAAGCGCCTCCGCGCCCTCGTCGCGGGTCTCAGTCTCTTCTGGCTGTTCCCGTACGTGATGCTCCAGCAGATGGGTGCCGGTGAGGCTATCGTCGGCCTCACAAACGGTATCGTCCCGTACTGGGCCGGTGCCGCCGGAATCACGGTGTTCATGATTGTCTACGTCGTTATCGCGGGGCTGCGCGGTGTCGCGTGGACCGACACGCTTCAGGGGCTGTTCATGCTCGGCGTCGTGTGGCTCGCGGTCGGCTGGGTCGCGACCGCGGCCGGCGGTCCCTCGGCGCTCTCGAACGCGCTCGCAACGAACAAGCCCGAGTTTCTCGCCCTCGGCGGCGGGCTGTACTCGCCGCAGTTCATCATCTCGTCGGCCGTCACCATCGCCTTCGGCGTGGCGATGTTCCCGCAGATTAACCAGCGCTTTTTCGTCGCCAAATCGGGCGCGGTCCTCAAGCGCTCGTTTGCCCTGTGGCCCGTCCTCGTCGTCCTGCTTTTCGTCCCCGCGTTCATTCTCGGCACGTGGGCCGCCGGTCTCGGCATCTCCGTACCCGAAGGTGCGAACGTCCTTCCTGTCCTGCTCAACGAGTACACGCCGGTATGGTTCGCCGCCCTCGTCGTCGCCGGTGCGATGGCCGCGATGATGTCGTCGTCGGACTCGATGCTGCTTTCGGGGTCGTCGTACTTCACCCGCGACCTCTACCGCCCGTTCGTCAACCCGTCGGCGACCGACGCCCGCGAGGCGTGGATTGCCCGCATCGGCGTCGCGCTCTTTGCGACCCTGACCTTCGTTGCGAGCCTGTTCCGCCCCGGCACGCTCGTCGAAGTCGGTGACACCGCCTTCGGCGGCTTCGCCCAGATGGCACTGCCGGTTATCGTCGCGCTCTACTGGGCCAAGACCACGCGCTCGGGCATGTTCGCCGGTATCCTCGGTGGACAGGTGTTCTACCTCGCACACGTCTTCATCCCCGCGGTCGAAGTCGGGTCGATGACGGTCTTCGGTGCGACCTACCTCACGTGGGACTACGCCCTCTGGGGAATGGTCCTCTCGGCCGTCCTCACTGTCGGTGTTTCCGCGCTCACTGTCGCCGCACCCGAGGAGAACCAGCACCGGTTCACTGAGGGCCTGCGAGCGGACTGACTCATCCCGTTTCGTGTCACAGGTCTCTTTCTGTTACCGAGACGAAGCTTATCCCCTTGCGTGCCCAATGCCTGATTGTGCCTGAAGAAGTCCTATTCAAATCCGAGAGCCGACAGACGAGAACCGAAATCGCGACATACCTCCGAACCGTCGCCGATAAACTCGACGCCGGCGAGTCGATTACGCTGAAGACCGGCGACCAGACGGTGACGATGGAACCACCGGCTTCCCCGACGTTCGAGGTGAAAGCCGAACGCGAAGGCCCCGCCAACGGTCCCGGCGAGCTGAGCATCGAGTTCGAACTCGAATGGGACGAAGACGGCGGCGATGGGGGCGAATCCGGAAGTCTGGAAATCGAGTAACCGAGTACAGAGGCGACCGAATATTCACCGCTTTTTAAGAAGATAATCTTTTGACAACACTGGGTGTTGTCGGTGACACATGGAGATTCGACCGCTTCACGCCGCCGACGTACCTGCACTCGTCGACGACCTGTGGTTCCCATTCGCGGAGGAGATGGGCGATATCGACCCGCACGATTCGCTGGCTGACGATGTGGACGTTCGCTCTGAAGCCATCCAGTACCGGCGGAACCAACTCGGCGACGAAGACGTACAGACGTTTGTCGCGGTCGACGACGAGAGTGAGAGGCAGAGTCTCGCTGGGTACACGACAGTCTCGTACTCCGAGGCACCGTCGGTGTTCGCCCGCGGCTCGGTTGCCAAGGTGAAAGACCTCTACGTCGCTCCCGAGGCACGGGGCGACGGTCTCGGGACGGCACTGCTGGAGCGGGCACACGAGTGGGGCCGCGAGCGTGGATGCGAACAAGCCACCCTGAGCGTCCACGCCCGCAACGACGTTGCACAGTCGTGTTACGAGGAACTGGGTTACGAGACACGATACGTGAAGATGGACCGCCCGCTGTGAACGGACGCTTCCTCTCGTATTGACCCTCCGTTTTGTTTCGAGAGGGCCATTCGGCCCTCAAACCCGAACCCTCAAACCTCCGCACTCCAACCCCCGCGCATGAACGAGCCGGGTCACCAGGTGCTCATGGAGCAGGACGTGCTTCGTCGCCGTCTCGACGACGGCACCCTGCCCGAATGGGCGGAACAGCACTACGAGACGTTCCGCGAGACGATGCTCGGCGACCACGATGGTGCGCCGTTCCCGTGTTACTTTGGCATCGACTCCGAGCGAAACGGCGACGCGCTGTACACGTTCGTCGATTCGATGACCGACAAGGACGCCCTGCTGGCGCTTCGGGACACCCTCCTCGAATACATCGACGTGTACCGAGAGTACTCCGAGCAGTGTTCGCTCGTCACGTTCTTCAAACCACCCGCGGAGGAGTTGACCGAAGCCGACTACCACGAACACCTCTGGCACATTCTCCAGTTCCTCCACGTCAACGACCCGGAGCCGTGGCCCGAGGGCATCCCGACCGACCCCGACGACCCGAAGTGGGAGTTCTCCTTCGGCGGCGAACCGATGTTCCCGACGACGCGTGCTCCCTTCTACGACGAGCGGATGAGTCGCTACTGCCCGTGGGGCCTCGAAATCACGTTCCAACCACGGGCGCTGTTCGACGGCATCACCGCCGACACCGAGGCCGGACAGAAAGCACGCAACGTCATCCAGAACCGCATCGAGGAGTACGACGGCGTCTGTCCCCACGCCGACCTCGGTGACTGGGGCGTCGAGGGCGACCGCGAGTGGCCGCAGTACATGTTCTCGTCGGACGAGTCGCAAGCACCCGACGAGTGCCCGATTCGAATCTCCCGCGAGCACCCGAAAGTGCCGGTGGCTCCGGCGGACGACTAATGACCGACGATAACGCCACACCGACGCGTACGCTCGAACTCCCGGCCGACGCCGTTCTCGACCTTCCCGACGACACCGCTCTCGTCTGTATCGACATGCAGGTCGGCTTCGACGACCCCGCGTGGGGCGACCGAAACAACCCCGGGATGGAAGCCCGCGTTTCGGACCTCCTCACGGCGTGGCGCGAGACCGACCGCCCGGTCGTCCACGTCCGCCACGACTCCACGGAACCGGACTCACCCCTTCGAAGCGACGGCGAGGGATTCGGCTGGAAACCCGAATCCGAGCCCGTCGGCGACGAACCGACGTTCACGAAACACGTCAACAGCGGCTTCATCGGCACCGACCTCGAAGCGTGGCTCCGCGAGCGCGACTACGACACGCTCGTCATCTGCGGTCTCACGACCGACCACTGCGTCTCGACGACGACGCGGATGGCCGAAAACCTCGGCTTCGACGTGTATCTCCCCGCCGACGCGACGGCGACGTTCGACCGCGAGGGACACGACGGCCAGTCGTACACGGCCGACGAGATGCACCGGACCGCGCTAGCGCACCTACACGGGGAATTCGCGACTATCGTCGAGTCGGCGGCGCTGTTGCCGACGCGGTAATCCGACGCCCGCGGCCGCTCCTGATTTTGTCGATATTTTTTCATGCCTGTCGAGAATAGCATCCGTATGAAGCGACGATTTCTCTTCGGTCTCGGCGTGTTCGACCTGTGATTGCACGGCTTTCAGGCCCTGAGATTGGTGTCGGCGTCTGACCAGTGCGTAACTATATCTGATTTCTCTCGACCGAATATGTACCATGGTACAATTACGCAAATGCATTTCAGCTTTCCCACGAAATCTGATTCGAGATGGGAGTCTCGTTTCCGTACCGCGATAAGCTCGCAGTCGATTTCGCGTGGAACGAGTTCACCGGCGCGGTGGGTGATTCGGTCACGGTCCTCCCAATTGTCGTTGCGGTCGCCCGCCTGACGGACCTCTCGTTGGCCCTCGTTCTCGTCTGGTTCGGCGTCTTTCAGGTCGTGTGGGGGCTCTACTACGCGGCCCCGCTGTCGGTCGAACCGATGAAGGCGCTGGCCGCGCTCGTCCTCGCGGAGTCGGTCACGGCGGGCGAGGCGCTCCTCGCGGGCGTGCTTCTCGGCGTCGTCCTCCTCGGCATCGGTCGGACAAACTCGCTGGGTCGCGTGAGTCGGTATATCGGCGACCCGGTCGTCCGCGGCGTCCAGTTCGGCGTCGCCCTCGTCCTGCTCACGACCGGTCTCCGACTCGGATTGGGTGACCTTCGACTGGCCGGTCTCGCGGTCGTCGTCGCGTTGCTCGCGGTCGTGGGCCGACGCCGCAACCTGAGCGCGCTCGCGGTTCTCGCGGTCGGCGGTGTGGTCGCCCTCTTCCACGTCGGAATTCCGTCGCCGACGCTTCCGTCCGTAGGCAGTTTTGCTCTCTTCAGAACCGTCGAATTCACCGCGCCCGCACTAGAGGCGGCGGGTGCCCAGTTGGCCATGACCGTCGGCAACGCCGCGCTTGCAACCTCAGTCCTCTTGGCCGACTACTTCAACCGCGATATCTCGGCCGACGAACTCGCCTCCAGCATGGGTGTGATGAACCTCGTCGCCGTCCCGTTCGGCGGCTTCCCCATGTGCCACGGCAGCGGCGGCGTCGCCGGAAAGTACGCCTTCGGCGCTCGAACCGCGGGCGCGAACGTCGTTCTCGGCGTGGGCTACGTGCTCGTCGCCCTCTTCGCCGTGGACGTTGTCGCCGCGTTTCCCGTGGCGATGCTCGGCGTCGTACTGGCGATTATCGGCGTGCAGTTGGGTCGGACGAGTTTGGTTCGGGCGGAGGGGTACGCGTTCGTGGTTGGTGTGGGCGTGGTTGGGGTCGTGGTGAATCTTGGAGTGGCGTTTGTGGTCGGGGTTGGGGTTTGGGTGGTGTGGGAGTGGGTTGGTAGCCGAGGGGGTCGCGACTGACGTTGCTGATGGCCGCTAACCAACCCGTGGTAACCCACTCAGTGGAGCAGACGCCTACTGCTTCGCTAATTCGTCTTTCTTCGTGTAGACGATTAGTGTCAAGACCACACCGAATGCGGTCGTCAACAGGCGGAGTTGGATGAGACTGACGCTGGTAGAGAGCTTCGTGAGTGCGGCCACGAAGACAGCACCAAACAGGAGACACGGGAGGATGATGTACACTGTGAGTGCCTTGTTTCGTTCCATGGGTGACCTGAACTAGTGTAAGCGAAAAAATCATTCCCTCGTGAGCATCTATGGGCTCGTTCGAAGCGTCATTTGCCACCCGTCAGTCTGGCCCTTTTTACAACTACATCGACCACAACCGCGAAGATGCGACCGACGAACACGGAGTGATTCCACTGCTAACCACCCAATTCGGACGAATCTCTAAGTCTACGATTCGAGAAACCAGGTATCGGTGGACTCACCCCCGTCAACTCAACGGGGGTCACTGTCTCCATGGTCGGGACATGGATGATTGCCAAGCAGTTAGGGAGAAGACTACGCACCATCCATCTCAGCGAGAGCATCTAATTCTACCCCTATTGATAGCCAACGATTAACATGAAGAAGGGAGCTTATAGCTACCATGGTGCACGCGGAATTCAGTGACGGGTCCCAACAATGGCAGACCATATTTTCGACAGACGAACAGTACTGAAAACAATCGGAGCAGGTGTAGCAGGGGGGACCACGCTTGTAGGGACAGCAACCGCCGGCGATACTGGGAATAATAGGCGACAAGACACGTTCGCGTGGGGGCAGAACACCCTCTTTGAAATGCTGGAATCGGAGCCACACCCGGGGAGTAAAGATAATGAAGGAAACGAAGCGGCCCACAGACCGCTTTGGTTAATCAAACCCATGACTGATACGGGCGTAGATGGAAGTGAGCATAGCCCACATCCAGCCCCACTTCCATTTGATATCGACCACGTCGTTCCGTTAGATGGACCTTCGTTCACTGCTCAGTGGCACGTTCATTTTGTCGTGGAGGAAGGGGGTAAACCCCCGGAGGATTTGGTCAGAACAGACCAAAATGGAGACTATCTAACCAGCGCCAGCCGCATTCAGAACGCGACTAACGTAGACATCATCCCAACCGACGTGGTGTTCACCTGTCCAATCCGACCCCACAAGCACAATGGGCGGAAGTAACTCCCCGACGGGTTTCTCACTCATCGCCCCGCTAACCACAGACCCCCCATCAGCCCCCGGGGCGTAGGGTGAGATTCAGGGGGAGAATTATCTTCACCTGCCAAACGATTATAACATTCGGCCCTGCGGTTCTTGTGAAGCCCGCGACGGGAGAGGTGCGAACATGGGCAATGTACAATTGAACGGTATGCTACTTGAGGGGATTAATAAACGTTCCCACGGAGTATAGCGTATGCAGACGCACATCGTTCCCGTCGGGTTCGACTACGACCGACTCATCGCGCCACTCATCCGCGACCAGTTGGACGTTGACCGCGTCATCCTCCTCGAAGGCGCTATCGGGAGCGAAGCGAACGTCGAGTACTCGCGGAACCTGTCGGGGAAACTCGGCAAGGACTTCCAGAACCTCCTCGGCGCGGAGACCGAGCAGGTCATCGTCGACGACGTGTACGACTACGACGCCGCATTCGAGCAGGCCTACGACCTCATCAACGCCGAACTCGACGCCGACGACGAACTCCGCGGGGACGACGAGGAACCGGGTGAGGTGTGGGTCAACGTGAGCGCGATGCCACGGCCCGTCTCCTTTGCCTTCGCAACCGCCGCGCACTCCATCATGGTAGAACGGCAGGCCGACCGAGACCGCATCCACACCTACTACACGGCCCCCGAGAAGTATCTGGAGACCGAACTCGCCGAGGAACTCCGAACCGGCCGCGACCTGCTGGAGGATATCCTCGAATCCGGTGAAATCGACGCCGACCGAATCCGCGAACGCCTCGACGTCGCCTCGGACCTCCTCTCGGAATTCGACGAGCGAGGGACGACCATCGGCGCGAAGGAAATCGACGGTCGGCACATCGTCGAACTGCCCGTCGCCTCCTTTTCCAACGTCAAGCCGTTCGAGGAAGTCATCCTGTTCAAACTCGGCGAACACGGCGAGTTCGGGTCCGTCTCGGAACTCGCGGAGGCGCTCGCCCGCGAGATGAACGAGGAGTACACCGATTCTTTCCGCTCGAAGGTCATCTACAACGTGGACCGTCTCGGCCCCGGCGGGAAGGGCTACATCGAGCAGGAAGAACGAGGGAAGTCCTACCGGACGCGACTCTCCCGTATCGGCGAGTTGTGGGTCCGCGCCCACGCGGACAGCGAGGAGTGAGTCGAATCTGTCGTTTTCGAGGCGATTGAGAAAGAATCGTCACTCTCTCAGGTCGGTACGGCCGATTACAAATCAGTCGCTTCGGGAGCCGAAATCGGTCGCTATCGGTCTCAGTGACGGAACGCTTTCAAGCAAACAAGCGCCACAAAAGATGTTCTCCCCGAAGCAACGACTCAACGGACTGTTCACTCATATCAAGCGGATAAAGACACTCTCTGGAGCGGAACAGGAATCGTTGAATTCTGAAGTGGTATCTCTCGTCGAATTACTCGAACGAGGTATTGCGGCAGGCGTCAAGACGTAGTCGGCGACCACCCGAACCTTTCTATCGCTGAGTTATGAGCAAGCATATGGAAAAGCCATCACGGCGGTGGATTCTCAGGATCATCTCTCTCTTGACAGCCAGTAGCCTTGCTGGTTGTGTGGCTGGTTCGGGGCGAACCCTTTCCTGTTCCAGTATGTCTGCAGTCTTAACTCTACAGTCACGGGTTACTCTCGTTAAGGTGCCATTCGATCAAGGAGCTGCAGCGAGGGATGTCGAAAGGACTCTCGAAGAACGCGGCTACACTGCCACTGCCACCGTCGATTATGGGGCCTGACCACTCTCTCGATTGAGACCTACACAACCGACGGAGGTTCGCTCTCTGATATCGATGGGTCGTCCAGTTGGCCTTGGGAAACACCACTCCTAGTCCAACGTGTCGAAGCACTCCACGAAGCCGCTGCGAGTGTAGCACTTTCCCTCCCCGAGCTTTCTGCAACAAAGACGCAGGTCGGTATTGTGAGTGCTGAATCACAACCAGTTCGTGAGGCGGTGACAAGAGTTCGTCGCCTTCTCGAACCGTCCGGGAGGGTCTCTGTCACACTCGAAAAACCGGATTGGAACTCATCAAAAAACCTCCAACACCGTTTTGAGAGTTCAATTGGACGAAACGACCTCGTCTCAGACGACATTAGTATCCAGACCCGTGGGGAAGCCTACGAAGTAGCTGCACCCACAGAAGAGAACCGGTATATCCGGTCCTTGTTCGGTCCCACGTTTCAGACATTCCTCCCTGATTCGGTCGAAAATGCACGGATAGTCGTCCGGATGGACGGGCACATCGTTCAGCGTCGCCCGCTGACTGACCTCGAAAAGGAATATCTTGAATGGTACTCACAAACCACCGACGACCCAACTCATCTAGACCCGGTTCCGATTCAAATCGGCGAACTGACGGCCGAGGACGCCGTTCGTGTAGCGTCTAGCCTCGCGGTCCCGACAGGCTCGTCCAACCGCTTTCAACAGCGGTGTTGATTCGGGTCGCGGCCGCTGGTGATGGAATAACGAGACGGTACGAGGGAAGACCGGTATTGCTCTGGTGTGTGCGGGGCCGCCAACGTGTCGCACAACCAACCACCGATAGCAGTCCAGACGGTGTAGAGTACCACGGTCAGGTGGTCCGTGGAACTCTCGCTGTACTCTTTAGAACTCGAGACCCGACGGGTCGTTACTCGGGGTCAGCGGACTCCGCGGAAGTCCGCTCGGCGGGTCCGGGAGATTGTAGCCGCGAGGAGCTACGTCGTTCGGGCCGTCCGGATAGAACACCGACGCGAGCAGTTGGATGTGGTCGCGTCCCACATCGAGTTCGAACTGGCCGCCGCCGTACAGGGACATGCCGCGAGCCTCGGCGTACTCGATGGTCTCGAAGAGTGACTCGACGGTCCCGAACCGCGAAGGCTTGATATTGAGCCACGACGGTTCGAACGGGAGTTCTTCGACCGACTCGACGCCCGTAATCGGCGCGTCCCACGAAACACGCGATTTCTCGCCGTCGAATAACGGTCGGGTCTCGTCGGTGAACTCGGGGTCTTCTATCACGGCGTCGGGGAATCCCGAGATGATTCGCTCGTAGAGTGCAGGGTCTGCTTCCTGATCGACAGAGGTGTTCTTGTACTGGCCCTTGAGGTCGAGGATGCGGACACAGTCCCGCTCGGCGAGGGTCGCCACGAGGTCGTCGTCCCACGCCGACGTGGGGTCCAGTTTGAACTCGCAGTCGGGGTCGCGGTCGAGGAGCATCTCGATTCGGTCGGCCGATGGTGAGTCGCCGAGTCGCGTGCTCACCACGAACCGAACCGGGTCGCGCTCGCGACCGAGTGCCGCCGCGAGGTCGGTCCCGTGCTGTCGGAGCGCGAGGTCGAGTCCGGCGGATTCGAGCGCCCAGCGACGGTAGTGCACCGATGTCTCGCGTTCGGGTCCCTTCGTCGGGAACAGGTCCACATCGTCGAGAGCAGCGGAGAAGTCGGCGAAGGAGTCGTACGCCCCCTGAAGGTCAAACACGTCGTCGGGCGCGTCAGCGAGGGCGTCGTGGTCCTCCGAGTCGTACGTTACGTCTTCGCCACGGCCAACGTCGCCGTCGCCGGAGAGTGAGAAGACCGTTGTCTTGCGGAGAAAGTCACTCGACGTGTCGCTCTCGAAGCGGTCGCGGGTGACAGACTCGACGGTGAGCGGCAGGTCAGCCACGCGGTCGAAAAGAGTCATCGAGTGAGCAGTTGGATTCGGAGGCCTAAAAACGTACACGTCGGGCCGGTTGGTGCCGATTCGAACTGTGTTGCGTTTGTGATTCAGACCGCGCCGTGTTCGACCTTCTCTACCCGCGTCGCAAGCGCGAGGAACGTCGCCGCGAACGTCAGTACGACAGCACCGGCGGCGGCGAGTTCGTGGGCTGGCGCGACGTGCTGGACGACGCCATCGACGATTGGTTCGGCGGGAATGAGCGTGTGGTGCGCCGACCCGACGATGGGGACGAAGTAGTCGACGAGGTCGTTGAAACCGTACCAGACGACCGCGACGAGGACGGCACCGATGGGAAACCGGGCGTAGCGCTGGATGAGAAACGCCTCGACGACCATGGCGAGGTGGCTCCAAAAGAGGAAGTTGTACATCGCCCAGTGGAGATACGAGAAGTCGCTTTTGAACACGAGAAGCACGTACGGCGTCCACAACCCGAGTTTGAGACAGCCGAAGAACGCGAGCGCGTTGATATACTCGTTCGACCGCCCGAGTTTCCAGAACGCGAGTGAGAGTGCGATAAAGAGCGTAGCGACGGGGCTATCGGGAACGAGCGGCCACATTACCGTCGGTTCGATGCTGAACTGGAAGCCGTAGTACCAGAACCCGAACGCGGTCCCGACGAGGTTGATGACGACGACGAGCCACGCGATATTGAGTCCGAAATTTTCCAGCCACTCCGGGAGGGGCGCGAGCCACCGCGGCAGATTCGTCGTGGGCGGCAAGTCGTCGTCGCCGAAGAGGCGTCTCGGGTCGTCGAGTATGTGGCGTAATCGCGTCGCCTCGTCCATATACACGCCGAAGTAGGGGGAAGCCAAAGCGGTGCCGGTCTCACCCATGGAGGGGCCGACCGTGCGAAGAACTGACGAGCGGAAGCGATTGCTTAAGTGTACCCGGTCGCAACCCACGGACATGGCTGAGGAGACCGACCTTGAGGAACTCCGGCGTGGGACCGAACTCGTCAAGCGCGGGTTCGCCCAGATGCAGAAAGGCGGCGTCATCATGGACGTTGTCAACGCAGAGCAAGCGAAGATTGCCGAGGAGGCGGGCGCAGTCGCCGTAATGGCACTCGAAGCCGTTCCGGCCGACATCCGCAAGCGTGGTGGCGTCTCTCGGATGGCCGACCCCGAGAAGGTCAAAGAAATCATCGACGCCGTCTCCATCCCGGTGATGGGCAAGGCCCGCATCGGCCACTACACCGAAGCACAGATTCTCGAAGCTATCGGTGTCGACATGGTCGACGAGAGTGAGGTTCTCACCCCGGCGGACAACGAATACCACATCGACAAGCGCGAGTTCACGTCGCCGTTCGTCTGTGGTGCGCGCAACCTCCCCGAGGCGCTCCGCCGCATCAACGAGGGTGCCGCGATGATTCGCACCAAGGGAGAAGCCGGTACTGGCGACGTCAACCAGGCCGTCACTCACCAGCGGACCATCAAAAACCAGATTCGGACGCTTACGGGTCTGAACTTCGACGAGCGCGAGAAGTGGGCTCGCGAGCACGAAGCACCTGCTGACCTCGTCCACGAGACAGCCGAGATGGGTCGGCTGCCGGTCGTGAACTTCGCCGCCGGTGGCATCGCGACGCCCGCCGACGCGGCGCTCATGATGTACCACGAGTGTGACGGTATCTTCGTCGGCTCCGGCATCTTCGGCGCAGAGGACCCAGAGACGATGGGCGAGGCAGTCGTCGAGGCCGTCAACAACTGGGACGACCCCGAGAAACTCGCCGACATCGCCTCCGGCATCGGCAAGGGCATGAAGGGCGAAGCGAACGTCGACATGCCCGAAGAGAAGAAGCTGCAAGGCCGCGGCGTCTAAGCGACTTCTCACTCCACTCTCGTACCGATTTCGACCGCTTTTGCTACGAAACAGTCGTGAGCGCGACGCTTAGATTGTTGTCGCCGAACGACGCGTGACACACGGACCAGTCTCTACAGGTCGACAGTGGTGTCTACAGGTCGGCAGTAATGCGCGTTTTCGAGGTACGACTGTCGGCGGTGTCGGAAAATGAGAATCGTGTTCGTCGCCGACGCGTCCACGTACGCGGGTTCTCTTGGCAGTCTTACGCGAGCGCGCGGGACTTCCGATTCGAGTCGTCTTCCGTCTCTGACTCTTCGCCGAGGAGGACGGTGACCGGCCCGTCGAAGTTGAGCATGACCGTCTGGGTCACGTCCCGAGAGAGAAGCTTCCCTGTCGGCGAGCGGCGGCGACCGGACACGAAGAGGTGGTCGCACGATTCCGCCTCGGCCGTTTCGAGAACCGAATCGACTTCCGGGCCGATGTCGGCGACGACTCGGTAGTCGACATCGAGGTCGTCGAGAGCCTCGCGTGCGAGACGCTTGGCTTTGCGCGTGGCCGACTCGGTTGCCTGGTCGATGCCGTAGACGACATCGGACGACCCGACATCGGCGAGGGCCGAGCGCGTGCGCTCGAACTCCTCGTCGGGGAGGACGGTGAGGACGACGAGTTCCGCTCCGCTGCCGGCGGCGAGTTCGCCTGCTTCGCGGAGGATTCGATTCGACCGTTCGTTCGGACTGACGACGACGAGTGCTCGTTGCATATCCTGAATGTCTCGCGTAAATGAGAAAAGTCTTCTCGGAATCGTGTTAACACGGACCGTGAGAACTTTTTCCAGTGGCTCAGGGTCCAAAAAACACCATAATTTGGTGTGCTAGTTGTTCTCTCTATACCATTCAGATATCAAATATTTCAGCGCCGCGACCGACACGCGTCTTGTAGGCGCGGGCAGCCACATCGGTCTCGTCGAAGGCTTCGAGCATCGCACCCGCAACGCGAGTTCGGTCGCTGGCGTGGCACACACTGAGAACCGACGGGCCGGCACCTGAGACGGTGACGCCTTCCGCCCCGGCTTCGAGTGCCGCCTCTCGAACATCGTGATAGCCGGTGATGAGTTCCGCTCGTGCCGGCGTGACGATGCGGTCGTCCATCCCGGCCCCGACGAGTTCGGGGTCGCGACGGCACATCCCGACAGCGAGCGTCGCTGCCCGACCGACCGTGTGAACCATGTCTTCGATGCTGGCCCGACTCGGGACGACACGCCGTGCATCGCGAGTCGAGACGGCGATTTCGGGAAGGCACGCGACGAGCGGGATGTCGGCGTCGACAGTCGTGACTCCGTCGTCGGTTGCGACGGTGAAACCGCCGAGCAGTGCGGGCGCGACGTTGTCGGCGTGGGGTTCGCCGGAGACGACTGCCTCCCCCTCAGCGGCGACCGGGACGAGTTCCTCGCGGGAGAGTCCGCGGTCGTACAGTTCGTTCAGGGCGACTGCGGCCGCGGCGGAACTCGCGGCCGACGACCCGAGACCCGACGAGGGCCGGACACCTTTGTCGATACGAATGTGTGCGGGGGCGTCGAGTGCCTCGGCGACGGCACCGACGACGTTTCGGTCCGGGTCAGTCGGAATGTACTGGCGACCGACGCCCGTGACCTCGATTGTTGTGCGGTCCGCCTTTTCGACGTGAACGACGTCAGCGGGGCGGTCGAGAGCCACTCCGAAAACGTCGAACCCACTTCCGAGATTGGCGCTCGTGGCGGGTGCGCGGACCGTAACCATGCCCGCAGTTGCCGTATCGCAGATAAAAATGTGGCGAACGTCGCAACTGTCCCGCAGACGTGTAATTCTACTCACCAATCCAATCAGTCAGTCAGCCGTCCAGCTATTCGGTCGCTTCTCGGTTCTCTGCGGCCACGGCCTCCGGTTCGGCTGCTACGTCGGTGAACTCGAACCGCGCCCCGCCGGACGATGACGCCACGAGGTCGACTGACCAGCCGTGGGCGTCGGCGATTGATTTGACGATAGGAAGGCCGAAGCCGGTGCCGTCTTCGTGTGTCGTGTAGCCACGTTCGAACACGTTTTCTCGCTCCCGCTCGGGGATTCCGGGACCGTCGTCTTCGACGTAGAACCCGTCGTCCAGCGCACCGACAGTAACAGTGATTGAGCGGTCGTCGGACGCGAACTCGTCTGTCTCACCGTGTTCTACCGAGTTCCGAAACAGGTTTTCGAGCAGTTGGCGGAGTCGCCCCCGGTCGGCAGCAATCGTCCGGTCCAGTCGAACATCGAGCGTGGCGTCGCCGACGGCGGTACTGTCCCATGCCTCCTGCGCGACCGTCTTCAGGGCAACCGGTGTCACGTCCGTCAGTGTCTCCCCCTGCCGGGCGAGCGTCAGCAGGTCTTCGATGATTGTCTCCATCCGGTCGTGGGCTTCTTCGACCCGTTGGAAGTACTGGTCGTCACCGGTCTCCTGTGCCAGTTCCAGATAGCCGCAGGCGACCGTAAGCGGGTTTCGCAGGTCGTGGGAGACGACCGAAGCGAACTCATCGAGGCGCTCGTTCTGGCGCTGGAGTTGTCGTTCGCGCTCCGTACGCTCAGTGATGTCGCGGACGAGAACGAGTGTTCCCGTGGTCAGCGACTCCTCGCCGAGCGGTGTCGTCTCCACCAACAGGTCCCGTTCCTCGCCGTCGAGTGTGACCGTCGCCTCCGCGTTGGGAGTTGCAGGAAGCGCAGCAACGACTTCGGGTAACAACACGTCGTCGACCAACTGCCCGTATGACCCTTCGAGCGAACGGGTGAGGAGTCGCTCACTCGCTGGATTCGCATCGAGCACTCGCCTGTCGTTGTCGAGGACGATGGCGGCGTCGTGCATCGACTCGATGACGGACTCCCATGCGACCGGAACGAGCGTGAACAGTCGGTGTCGGAAGACACTCCACGCGACGGCTGCCGAGGTGAGCGAAAACGCCAGTGCGGGGAGGTTTAGGCCCGAAACGGGACTCAGGTCGGTGATGTAGATGATGCCACCAGCCGCAGGGATGAGACCGCCGACGAGCAACCCGAGTGTCTGTTTTCGATGGATTCCACTAGCACGGAAGAGCGTCCGAACGAGGATGCCGACGCCCGCGAAGACGAGTACGTACGCGTAGATGATGTAGACAGTGAACGCGACGCCGTGTTCGTTCACGAGGACGACGTACCCAGGCTGCGTGGAGAGCCGCAGGTCGGTCCAGATGAGTTTGTGCCACTGGTTCGTCAGGACGAGTCCGATTGTGACGACAGGGACACTCCCGAGGGCCGCCCACGCCGACCGCGGCAAATCATCAAATCCGGCGTGACGCATCACGTACGCGAACCACAGCAACGGGAGCGGCGCGATGCCGAAATAGCCGAGTTGGTTCAAAAGCACCTTGGTCGCGAAGCCGGTTCGGGAGAGTTCGAGCGCGTACAGCCCCATCCAGAGCCCCGATGCGAACAACAGGAGTGCACCGAGTGCCGCGCCCGGGATGAGGCGGCGTTCCGTCTGGCGGTGGAGAAGATACAGTCCGAGGGCTACGAAGAGACCGGCACCGACCCCAAGCGGAATCGTGTACGGCGTAGCCTGCCATTGAGACGCGCCCTGCATGCTCCGCACTCTATCGACCGGGGTTAAAATTCCCCCGTCGAAACCGGCACTGACCACATCAGAAAGGACTTTCCGCCGCACATCGAAATCCGGGCTATGATAGGTATCGTCGGCGGCGGCATTGCGGGTCTCGCTGCGGCGCACCGACTCCGTAACCGGGGTCACGACGTTCGAATCTTCGAGGCGGCCGACTCACTCGGCGGCCTCGCGGCCACCTACGAGACGAAAGGCGACGACATCGAGCGGTACTACCATCACCTCTCGAAATCCGAAGAGACCATCGTCGAACTCGCCGAAGAACTCGGCCTCGGCGACGACTTAGAGTGGCGCATCGGCAAGAACGCCTACTACGTCGACGGAGTAGCCCACCCGCTGGACACCGCGTGGCAAATCGCGGCCTATCCGCACATGAGCTTCTACGACAAGTTCCGCCTCGGAATGCTCACGCTCGGTGTCGACGTTCGCGGCGGGATTCCGGACGTCAACGCCTACGAGACGCTCTCAGAGTACGAACACACGCCCATCAAGGATTTCGTCGTCGAACACACGACGGAGGGCGTCTACGACAACTTCGTCGACCCGCTCTTGGATGGGAAGTTCGGCGAGCGCAAACACGACGTGTCGGCGGCGTGGTTCCTCGGACGCGTCCGTTTCCGCGGCGAGCGTGACCTCCTCCGCGGCGAGAAACTCGGGTACTTCGACGGCGGTTTTGAGCCACTTATCGACGCCCTCGTAGGCGCGGTTGGCCGCGAAAACATCCAAACCGGCGCTCGCGTGACTGAACTCGACACCGACGGCGAGGAAGTAAGCACGTTGACCGTCGAAACAGAAGACGGAACCGAAACCCACGAGGTCGATTCGGTGATTGTCGCGACGATGCCGAACGTGCTCGAAGACCTGACCGGATTCGAGTGCGACATCGACTTCCAGGGCGCAGTCTGCGGCCTCGCGACGATGTCCGAGTCGCTGATGGACACCTACTGGCTCAACATCGCCCACGACGCGCCCTTTGGCTCGCTCATCGAGCACACGAACTTCATCCCGAAAGAGCGCTACGGCGGCGACCACCTCCTCTACATCGCAAGCTACGTACAGGGACCCCACGAGGACCTCTGGCAGATGGACGACGACGAAGTCTACGACGTGTGGTTCGACGAAATCGAATCCATGTACCCCGACTTCGACCGCTCGGCCGTCGAGGAGTTCCGCGTCTCCCGGAACCCCCGTGCCGGGCCGGTGTACGAACGCGGCTACCTCGACCTCGTCGTTCCCTACGACCTCGCAGACGACGTCGCCGAGGGCGTCTACTACGCCGGAATGGCGTCCGAAGCGCAGTACCCCGAGCGCTCGCTGAACGGCGGTATCGTCGCAGGCTACGAAGTCGCCGACCGAATCGTCGACTGACTGTAATCGGCTGCTCTCTCGGCGTACGTCCCGATTTGCGTTTTCCATGCGTCCACCGCGAAGCGACAGCTCATACCACGCTTACCGGCAATCTATTTTCTATTCGAAACCCCTTTTGAACTCGCTGACTGACTAGTCAGTTAGTGAGTTCTGACGAAACGTCTGACCAATCGGTCCCCGACGACGTTCACCAAACGTTGATGGAGGCGACCTATCGGGCGCTGTGTGCCCACGGGTACGCCGATTTGACGATGCAACGAATCGCCGACGAGGCTGGAAAGAGCAAGTCCCTCCTCCACTACCACTACGGGACGAAGCGCGAACTACTCGTCGCGTTTCTCGGCTTCCTCTTCGAGCGCTTCGAAAAGCGGGTCGAAGCGACCGAAGGCGACGCTCCCGAGGAGCGACTTCGATTCCTCCTCGACAAGATGGTCCCGGACGAGGACGACGACGGCGAGTACGACCGCTTCGGTCTCGCCTTGGCGGAAATTCGGACGCAAGCACCCTACGTGGAGACCTACCGCGAGCAAATCGCCCAGAGCGAGGCGGCAATTCGCGGGCGGTTCGCCGATGTCATCCGCGACGGTATCGAACAGGGCGTCTTCCGCGAGGTCGACGCCGACCGCACGGCGACGCTCCTCTTCGCTGCGCTCGACGGTGCACGACTGCAACGGGTCGTCGTGGCCGAACCGACGGCGGAAGGTGAGCGAACGCCCGCACACGAAGCGCCGCACGATGTGCGCGCCGCGCTCGACGAGTTCGTCGTGTCGCACCTCGTCCGCGAGGAGGGAACCTGATGAGCGCGAAACCGAAGGACGTCGACCTCGTCGACGGCGACCTCGTCAAGCCGATGTTGGTGCTGTCGCTTCCAATCGTGCTCTCGCAGTTGATGCAGGTCGCGTACAACCTCGCGGACACCTTCTGGGTCGGCCGCGTCGGTGCCGATGCGGTCTCGGCCCTCTCGTTCTCGTGGCCGCTCGTCTTCCTCATGATTTCCTTCGGCGGCGGGTTCACCGTCGCCGGGACGGTGCTGGTCGCTCAGAACAAGGGCGCAGGTAACCACGACCAGGTCAACCGCGTCGCCGGACAGACCCTCGGGTTCGTCATTCTCCTGTCGACCGGGTTCGCCATCCTCGGCTACTTCCTGACGCCGATACTGCTCCCGCTCATCGGGACGACGCCGGGAACACAAGTTCACCGCCTCTCGGTCGACTACACGCGAACCATCTTCCTCGGTGTCGCGTTCATGTTCGGCTTCTTCATCTTCCAGGCGCTGCTCCGCGGATGGGGTGACACCAAGACGCCGATGTATCTGATGGCGTTCGGTGTCGTCCTCAACGTCTTCCTCGACCCGTTCCTTATCCTCGGGTTCGACGCGAACCCCGTCTTTGCGGTGCTCGGTCTCGACGGCCTCCGCCAGTGGCTCCTCGTACAGACCGGCTTCCACGGGTTCGGCGTGCAGGGCGCGGCCATCGCCACGGTGTTCTCCCGCGGCGTCGGCGCGCTCGTCGGTTTCTGGCTCCTCCTGTCCGGTCGGGTCGGCATCGACCTCTCGCCCCGTGACCTCGTACCGGAGCGCGAGACGGTCGAGAAAATCGTCCGCATCGGCGCACCGTCGAGCATCGAGCAATCGACCCGCGCGCTCGGCGTCACCGCGCTCACGGCGCTCGTCGCCTACGCTGCCGTCAACGCGGCCGGTGTCGACACCGAAACAGCCGTCGCCGCCTTCGGTATCGGGAACCGCCTCAACTCGCTCGTCTTCCTCCCGGCTATCGGGCTTGCACAGGGGGTCTCGACAGTGGTCGGGCAGAACCTCGGTGCCGACTACGCCGACAGGGCGGAGCGCGCCGTCTTCTGGGCGGTCGGCATCATCGCGGGCACACTGGTGTTCGTCTCCGCGGTGGCGTACCTCTTCGCCGAACCCATCGTTGCGGTGTTCATCCCCGGTGAGCAGGCGGTCATCTCTATCGGCGTCGAGTATCTCAGAATCATCGGTCCGACGTTCCTCTTCCTCGGGGTGTTCAACGTCGTCAACGGCGGGTTCCGGGGGAGCGGGTCGACCCGAACGGCGATGACGTTCTCGCTCATCTCGCTTTGGGTACTCCGCATTCCGGCGTCGTTCGTCCTCGTCGAGTTCTTCTCGATGGGACCGACCGGTATCTGGTACGGTATCGCCTTCTCGAACGTCGCGGCGGCGTTCCTCGCGTTCGCGTGGTTCACGCGCGGAACGTGGAAAGAAAGCGTCGTCGACGCTGGCCCTCGCGTGCCGAGCGACGACTGAGGTCTTCGCCACTACGCCTCCGACCAGTGGTCGGGGTTGAACGCTCTGTTACGCGGTTTCTTCGTCGGCGTTGTCGACTTCTTGCATGCCGGGTGCAGCCGTCACGTCCACGTCGTCCGGTTCTTCAGTGCCGCCGACATCGACATCGCCGCTCTCGTCTTCGACGTACACGTCGTCGGCGAAGCCAGCCTCTGCGTGCGGGTGTTCTGGGTCGTCTAATTTCTCCAACGTCGCGGGTGCGTCCGGAATGTCGATAGTCCGGAACTCACCCAGCGGGTTGGCGATGTCGATGTCGTGGCGCTCGAAGAACTCCCCGTAGCGCTCGTAGTGAGCTTCTACCTCGTCGACCGGGAACTCCATCATCTCGGTCCAGCCGTGGTTGTAGAAGTCGAAATTAGATTGGATGTGAGTTATCTCGCGCGCCTCGGCCTCGGAAAAACCGGCGTCTAACGCTTCGAGGTAGGTGTCGAAGGTGCACTCGAAGAACGCCGCCATGTGGGCTTCGCGCTCTTCTCGGTGGTCTGGGTCCGCGCGCTCGCCGAAGATTCGGACGTGGAGATTCACCATCTTCTCGGTGGCGATGTCACCGATGACCGGCATCGTGAGGGCCTTCTTCGTCGCAAAATGACGAATGTTCTGGCGAATTTTCATTTCGTCGTCGGCTTAGGGTCGGATACACCTAAAGACCACGTCTCTTGAAGGTCGAATGTCCGGCCGCGTTCTCCGTCATACTGAACGAAATTTCACGACCTATTTAATGTGATTCGTCCACATGCATCGAGTATGAGTAATTCCGCATCCGTCCGCGAGGACTCCGTCCTCGACTGTGACGACTGTCTCTCCCCCGCCGAAGCCTTCGCAATCGTCGCCGACGAGACTCGACTGACCATTCTCGAAGCGCTCTGGGAGTCCCCGGACCGTCCCGTCTCGTTTTCCGACCTTCGTCGACGGGTCGGCGTCGACGATAGCGCGCGGTTCAACTACCATCTCGGGAAACTCCGCGGCCAGTTCGTCCGCAAAACCGACGACGGCTACGACTTCCGCCACGCCGGTGAGAAGGTCGTCCGCGCCGTATTGGCCGGAACGTTCAACGAAGACCCGGTCCTCCCGGCATTCCCCGCACCCGGGGCATGCGTCTCGTGCGGTGGGTCACTCGAAGCCGACTACGGCGACGAGAAACTCACCATCTCGTGCGCCGACTGCGCACGAGTTCACGCGCACGAGGAGTTCCCACCCGGCGGACTCGAAGGTCGGACCTCGGACGCACTTCTGTCGGCGTTCGACCAGCGGGTTCGCCACCTCCACTGTCTCGCCGCCGACGGCGTCTGCCCGGAGTGCGGCGGAACGACCGGAACCAACCTCTCGCGTGACTCCGAACCGTTCGACCTCGACGTGGTCGTGACCCACCGCTGCGCACAGTGTGCCTACGAAGCTATCTCGCCCGTTGGACTGGTCCTTCTCGATGAGTCCACCGTCCTCGGGTTCCTCTCCTCACGCGGGAACGACGTGTGCGGAACGCCCTTCTGGCAGTTCCCGTGGGTCGTCGGCAACGACGCCCTCACCGTGGTCTCGGACGACCCGTGGCACATCCGCGTCCGTATCGAATACGGCGACGAGGCGCTCGTCGTCGACCTCGATGAGTCCCTCCTCGTTGTCGATTCGACCGTCGAACCTATCGAAGCAACTGCATAAACTCGGTACGGTAAGTCGGCTTACAAAAATATCATTCTGATTACCCTTTTGGTAGCAGGAGTCGTTCGTCTAGTTGAGAAGAACCACGATGACGCACGACAACCACCCCGGAGTTCCTGACGCAGTGGACATGCAACCGAACAGACAGGACACGCCGCCAAACGAACTCGACACGCACGCGAAGACTGGACATCGCTCACTCGCGGAGACGGCGCTCCTCTCGCTTGCAGCAGGTATCGGTATCGTCGCGGCAGCAGTCGCTGCGGCCCTCGTCGCTCCCTTCGCTCCGGTACTCGGGCTGGTCACGCTGTTCCTCGGCTGGCCAGTCGGGTTCGTTGCGACGGTGCTCGCACTCCGCAAAGCCACTCACGCAGTCGTCAAAAGCGGCGTTCCCGCGCTCGCTCGTGGGGCACTCCGTCGTCGCCGCATCCCTGACCCCGTCGTAACTGACGGCGGCTGTCCGGGCGAGCCGTGTGACTGCCAGTAACCGCTGTTCTGCTCGCAGATTCCGTTTCGGAGCCGCTTTTGACTTTTAAACAATCATGAGGGAGATAGCAATCCACATTAACCCCGAATACAAACGTCGGGTCATGAGTCAATCGTACGTGATCGTCGGCGACGGTGTCGCCGGGGCCTCAGCGGCTGAGACACTCCGCGAAGAGGAACCCGACGCCGACATCACCATCATTACGGACGAGGGTGAACCACTGTACAATCGTATTCTGATCAAAGAATTCGCCAAGGGCAAACTTCCCGAGGCACCCATCTCCATCCACGAAGAGTCGTGGTACGACGACCGCGACGTAGACCTCGTCCTGAATACGCTCATCACGGATATCGACCCCGAAGGACACACCGTCACGGCTCACGACGGTACCGAGTTCGACTACGACAAGCTCCTCCTCGCTATCGGTGGCACGCCGACGCAGCTTCCCGTCGAGAACTCCGACGCAGACGGTATTCACCACTTCTGGACGTTCCAGGACGCCCGCGACATCAAGGACCACATCGAGCAGGCCGACAACTCCGTCGTTATCGGCGCAGGTCTCCTCGGTATCGACCTCGCGGCCATCACCGCCGCACAGGACGTCGAAGGCAAGTATCTCATGCGCGGGAAGGCGTGGTGGCGCTACGCACTCTCCCAAGACGGTGCGGAGATTATCCACAACGCCCTCCGCGAGCGTAACGTCGAACCCGTCTTCGACTCCGGCGTCGACCACTTCGAAGTCGACGACGACGACCGTGTCACGACCGCTGTCGACCCCAATGGCGACCGCTACGACGCCGACTTCGTTGGTATCGCTATCGGCCTGAACTTCAATACGGAGATTATCAAGGGGACCGGTATCGAGTACGACAACGGTATCTACACGGACGAGTTCATGTGTACGAGCCACGAGGACATCTTCGCGGCCGGTGATATCACCGAGTTCCACGACCTTATCCTCGGCGAGCGCGCCCAGAACGGTGCGTGGGGCTCCGCCAAGGAACAGGGCACCATCGCGGCCAAGAACATGGTCGACTACGGCTCCGAAGAGTTCCGCTGGGTCTCGTCGTACTCCATTACGCACTTCGACTTCCCGTTCCTCTCGTTCGGTCACCCGACCCTCGGCGACGACCACGTCGAAGCGAAGTACTCCGACACCGAATGGCGGCGTCTCGCCATCAAGGACGGCAAAATCGTCGGTGGCGTCCTCATCGGCGACCTCTCGCCGCAGACGAAGTACAAGAAGCTCATGCGCGAACAGGTCGACATCAGCGGACAGAAAGACGTCCTGATGAAACAGGACTTCGAGCTGGACGACCTCGAAGGCGCAGCAGCAGAACAGTAACCGGGTCGACATACCCCGTTATTTTCATCTCGCACAGCCGCGACTGCGTTCGTCTCGACTGACTCTCTCGGAGACTCACGGTTTTCGCCGCAGTTCGCATCTTTGCGACTGCCTGTCTCTTCTCCGATTCCTGCTTTGCTCAACCGAGAATCGCGGTTTGTTCCCCGCCGTAGTACGAACATCGAATATACCAAACATTTATGTTATTTACTGATGTGTGTTATCACATGTCATCAATGGATGGACAGCCAACGTCTGCTACAGACGTCACTACGACGCCGACTGTCGTCCCCGTTACTGATGTTCCCAGCAGTGCCCGCGTGCACCACTTCGACGAATTGGGCGAGCGGACACAGGACGCACTCTTGACTGCACTCCCGACGGGAGAACTCGACATCGACCCGTCGACCACGCGCCTCTCGCGTGGCGATGTCGTCGTATTTACCGAATACGTCCGCATTCAGTGAACTCTCCGGGTGTTCTCCGCGGAGTGTCATATCTTCGAGATCAGTCAGACGTGAGTCTCCGGTAGACTCGTCACAGCAACACTCTCCACTACCACGTCGTCGGTCGTCCGAATCGGCTTTCAGCCCCCGGCTCTCGGCTCCCCGGCTGTCGGCCAACCCACTTCTCGGCTGACGGCGAGGACCGAAGTGGTTTTCCACGCTTCGCTGCATATCGGCGGGTATGGCAGCAGGTGGCGGACAAGGGACGATGACGCTCGCGTTCGAACTAGAGGCACTCAAACACCTTGCAGACCCGAACGCGGCGTTTTCGGACGCCCGGACGTGGACGAAGTACGTCGGCGTGGTGAGCGAAAAGCCCACCTACGTTGTGACCAACTTCACTCGGAAAGAGCGCATCCGTCAGGATTTCTTCTCCGGGCCACGCGGCGTCGAAGAGAGCCTCGGAAACGTGATGCGCCAGTTCGACACCGACAGACACGTCTTCATCGGCACGTCCGACGAGGACCGCGAGATGGCCGAGGAGACCGGTTGGGAGTATCTCGCCGTCGAAGACGCCGCCGAGGCCGCCGAGTGGGCGCTCGCCGATGACGACGAACCCGTCGAAGACCCCTTCGAAGACGACGGCCGCGACGACTGGCCGTAGTCGGAAAACGACAGCCATCGTCGGGGAGACAGCAGCCCTCGTCGGAATGTAGCGCCGTAGCGGTCCGCTTTCTGACCGTTTCGGTCTCGCTTCAAAGTCTACTCAGCAACAGCACTCCGTGTGCGCAAGTGTCGAATAGAATACGAAGTGAATCCGGAATCGCTCAGAACGGTGGGGAGTAGTCTTCGTACTCCTCCATTTCTTCCATATCTTCTGTCTTGGTTGGCATCACGGCGGCGCGCGGGCCGCCCGCCCGAATCACGTTCACTTTCGAAATCTCTTCGAGTTCGTCGGGCAGTCGGTGTTTGATTGCGTTCATCGTCATCGGTGCGATACCACATCCGGAGCACGCACCGCCGATGGCGACGGTCACTTCTCCGGTCTCCTCGTCGATGTCTTGTATCTCGAAGAAGCCGCCGTGTTCCTGTATCTGCGGGACGTTATTGCTCAGATAGCTCCGCGTTTCTCGTTCGAGGCTTTCGGCACTCATGCCATGTCCTATGTTGACTTGGAACATATAGGTTGTGTCAATTATCTCTGTGGTGAGGAGGTAAACGCGAGTAGAACAGCGAAATGTACACTTTTACAGAAATCGAGTGGACCGAACTTACTCACGGAATCATTGGTGCTGGATGATTGTTGGGTTTAGAATGGCAAGGAGAGACAGGTTACTCGGCGACAGTCGTGACGGCAGTGACGACACAGAAACGACACTCGGTAGCCAGACTACTCCCGAAAATCGTTCTAGGTAGAAAATCCAGCGCACATTGCCGTTTCTTCTCGTGATTCCGTTCCCCTATCGAAAGCACTAATCAGCAACAGCACTTCTTACTCGCCGATGAGTCACCAGTTGCCTGACGTCCAGGCCTCTCAGCCGGACGTGACCGTCGGGTTGAGCCAAGTCGGCGTCACAGGCGTCGAGAAGCTCGTCAAGATCGCCCGCGACGGAAAGCGTCCCCTCGTCTTGATGGCGGAGTTCGAAGTCTTCGTCGATCTTCCGGGAGGCCGCAAGGGCATCGACATGAGCCGAAATATGCAGGTCATCGACGAGGTGCTCGAAGCGGCGGTCTCCGAACCCGCCTACCGCGTCGAAGATATGTGCGGCGACGCCGCCGAGCGCCTCCTCGCGAAACACGACTACACGTCGACCGCCAAGGTCAGCATGACCGCTGAACTCGTCGTCCGCGAGGACACCCCCGCGAGCGGTCTCTCCACGCAAAGCACCGCCCAGATCATTGCGAGTGCGACCGCTACCGAGGACGGAACCCGCGAAGAGATCGGCGCAGAAGTCGTCGGAATGACCGTCTGTCCCTGCTCGCAGGGAATGTCCGCCTCCCGCGCCCGCGACGTGCTCCAAGACCTCTCGGTCGACGACGACACCATCGAGGAGTTCCTCGAAAAGGTCCCGCAACCGGGTCACTCCCAGCGCGGCCACGCGACGCTCACCGTCGAAACGGAAGGGTCGCCGGATGTCGACCTGATCGACCTGATCGATATCGCCCGTGATTCGATGTCCGCGCGCATCTACAACCTCGCAAAGCGCCCGGACGAAGACCACATGACGTACCACGCCCACGCGAACGCGAAGTTCGTCGAAGACTGCGTCCGGTCGATGGCGGAGATGGCCGTCGATTCGTTCGAGCATCTCGATGACGACGCGGTGGTCCACATGAAACAGTCGAACGACGAATCGATTCACCAGCACAACGCGCACGCAGAGCGCGAAGTGACGCTGGGGCGACTCCGCGACGAACTCGACGTCTAACGTCTCTACGTTTTTCTGCGTTTTTCGGGTTCTATTTCGACGGTGGCAACGCGACAGCGAAGTCGGTGTTACATTGGGAGCGACGTTACAACGGGAGCAGCGTTACAGCGGGAGTGGCATTACAACGGAAGCGGCGTTGCCTCTTCCCAGCGCGGGTCGAACGTCGACCGAAGGTCCGCGGCGAAGTCGGGGTCTTTCAGGTCGATCATCGCAAACGCCTGTCCTGGGTTGAGCGGGTTGTGAACCTCGATACAGACTTCGACGTCGTCGATGAGGTTGAACACGCCTGTGAGATTCTCCGCCGTCCGAACGTGGAAGTTCGGGAGCTTCGAGAGCCGATTCATGTACCGCCGACCGACGCTCTCGGGAAGACTGTCGACGAGGTCCGGTGACATAAGGAGCGATATCTCGACGCCTCGTTCGAGTGCTGCTTCGAGTTCTTCGACGACGAGGTCGCCGAGCGTGCCGAGGTCGAACTGCGGCGAGGGCGTTCCGGCAACCATGATGAGCGTGTCGTCGGCCGCTGCCAACCGCTCGACGAGCAGGTCCATCGTCTCGTCTGCACCGACGGCGGCCGTCCAGAACTGGTCGTGAACCGGCTCTGCGGCGTCGAGTTCGTCGGTCAACTCCGCGACGACGTTTTCGTACTGCTCTGCTTTCTCTTCTAACTCCTGGTGCTTGCTTTCGAGGAGTCGGTCGAGCGCCGTGTCCGGTTCGACAGCGACGTACTTTTTCGGGCGACTCGCCGCCTGACTCCGGATGAGATGATACTGTTCGAGGCTGTTCAGCACGTCGTAAATCCGACCCATCGGAACGTCGCTCGCACGCGACAATTCTTTCGCCGTCGTCGCACCGGTCCGCAGCAATGCTCGGTACGCACGGGCTTCGTACTCGGACAACCCGAGGTCTCGAAGACTGGTCATGCTCCGTTCGTCTCGTTTCTCCGTTATAAACAAACCGGATGTTTACACCCGGTTGGTGTTGGCATCAATTCTACTTAGGCGTCGGGTGTGACTGAGGAGACCGCCTGCATCAACTCGTCGGGAGTGGTTGCTTCCACTGATGTAGTTCCAGAGCTGACACGGGCAACACCGTCGGTAACATCGGCTTCGGGGACGACCAGTGCCTCGTGGTCGGCAACGCGGAGCGCGGCGCGGTGAAGGTCAGACCAGGCCTCGTCGCCGAGTTCGATGAGAATCGGGTCGCGAAGGAGTCGTGCCGCCGCGGTCCCGTACTCGGCGACCTGCACGCCGATGCGGTCCCACGCGCCGGCGAACGCGCCGATAGTCGTCTCGGCCACGTCGCGATAGGTGTCGTCGTCCGTGAGCGCGGCGAGGTCGAGAAGCGCGTTCGCCATCTCGGCGTTCCCGTCGAGGGGGCGAAGCGGCGACGAGAGAAGCGCCTCGCCGCTCGCAGGGCCGTCGAGGAACGAATCGTCGACGAACAGTTCATCGATGGCTGCGTCTGCAACTGCCGCGGCGAAGTCGAGATAGGACTCGCCTGCGACGGTGCCGTCACCGAGTACCTGCCGGGCGCGGCAGGCCGCGGTGACCACACGCGCATGGTCTTCGAGGAGAAGCGACTCGCCGACGTCGCCGCCTGAGTGGAAGTGCGTCACGACGCCGTCCTCGACGAGGTCTTCGGCGATTCGGTCGAGAGTTCGAGCGGCGAACTCGCGGGCCTGTTCGTGGTCTGTGAGGCCGCTGAGAACCAAGAGCGCGTCCACCGCGAGGGCGTTGCCGCCGGCGTAGACCGTGAGGTCGGTTCGTGGTCCCGGTGCACTCGCACGACCCTCAGCCCCGAGGAGGTAGTAATCGGTTCCCGAAGCGGGACCCATGCTCCCACCGAATCCGGTCCCGGTCCACAGCGACTCCACGAGGAATTCGGCCGTCTCGACGGCGGGGTCACGGTACGCCTCCTCGCCGGTGTACCGATAGCCGTTGGCGAATGCTCGGAGAAGTGCGGCGTTCGACTCCAGCGTCTTCTCGCGATTCGGCTTTGTCCACGCCGCGTCGTCAGCGTAGCGGAAAAAGCCGCCTTCGACGGGGTCGAATAGACCGTCACGAATCGCATCGAGCGTCCGGAGCGCGCGCTGTTGGTCGCGTTTCAGGGCGAACTCGACGGTCCGCGGAAGTGGGAACTTCGCGGCGTCACCCCATCCACCGTGGGATTCGTCGAAGTTGACTTCCAATTGGCCGGCGAGGTGCGCCTCGATTTGCGGCGAGACTTCGCCCGCTGGTGGGAGGTCACCAGCGAGTGCGCGCGGGGTTCGCCCGGCGTCGGACCCCTTCTTTTCCCACACTTCGCGGACGCGGTCGATGACCTGTCGCATCCCCTCCGGACCGATGAACGTCGCGCCCGTAATCGGGTGGCCGTCCGGCGCGAGAAACACCGTCGACGGGAACCCGCCCATGTTGTATCGCTCGCGGATGCGCGGGTGGCGGTCCACATCGACCCGAATCGGCACGAACCCGTCGTTGAGGTTCGCGGCGATGCGCGGTTCCGCGTACGTCTCGGCGTCCATCTCGTGACAGTCTTCACACCACGTCGCTGTCAGCGATAGCAGGACAGGCTTGTCCGTCGCTCGTGCTTCGGCGAACGCGTCGGGACCCCACGACCGCCACTCGACGCGTGTCTCGTCGGTCATGTCCCCACTTCCGCGGTGGATGCGGGTAAGCGCTTCGAGGCCACGGCGCACGGAGGCAGTTCCGTCGGCGGGTTGGACGGTCTCACCCGACGTCGAAAGCGGGACAAAAGGGCTATGGGCCGCGACCCGGTAGTGGCGCGTATGCGAACGCGTACGCTCATTGCGCTCTTGCTCCTCATCCCCTTCTCCGACGCGTTGCTGCTCGTGGTCGTGGCGCAGCACATCGACCTCGTCCCCACCGTCGCACTGGTGGTCCTGACCGGCCTGGTCGGGATGCTCATCGTCCGCGCCGAAGGGAGACACACGCTTCGAAGTCTCCAGCGGAAATTTGCTCGCGGTGACCTCCCGACGAACGAGGTCATGGACGGCGGACTGCTCATCGCGGCGGGTGCGTTCCTCCTCACGCCGGGACTCGTCACCGACACCATTGGCTTCCTCCTCGCCATTCCGGTGACTCGGTACCCCATCCGCACGGTGCTCAAGCGCTTTGTCGTCAAGCCGTACCTCGACAAGCGGGCCGACGGCTTCGTCACCGGAAACGTCTGGACCGCTGGCTTCCCGCAGGACGAGACCACAAACGGCGGTGGCGGCAGTGGCAGTGGCGGCGGCGACGGCGTTTACGACGCGGACCCCGACTCGTACCGCTTCGGCGGGCAGGACTCCGAGTAACGTTCCTCCTCTGCGCTTCTCGCTTTCTTTCTGTACAGCCGTGTTGTGAGCGCCTGCAGTCGAATCCGGGTATTCGCTTTCGTGTCCCTCGCTTGAATCGACCGACGAAGCCGACATTCACTAACACGCACCAACGCTGCCTCGAAAAGAAAGTCTTAAAATCAACAGCGCACAACGAGTGAATGCGCTTACCTGGGCCAATAGCTCAGTCAGGTTGAGCGCTCGGCTGATAACCGGGAGGCCCGCGGTTCAAATCCGCGTTGGCCCACTCACATCGGTAACGATTCGTTGCCGATGCGAGTTAGGGGCTCAAACTCCCCGGCCACCCAACTTCTGACGAAACTACAACAAAGAGCGTTCGCTCTGGCGTTCGTTCGCGATGGTTCTCTCGACTCCGAATACAGACAGTCCCTGAGTGTTTGGAACTGGTCACACGTCATCGTCTATGGGAAAGATACGTATCGGTGTCATATCCCTCTGGTATCGCTCTGTAGGGCGTTGAGCGCGTTGTACTCCGCTTGTAGTTCGAAGGAGGCGATGTTCGGCGGGGAATTCGAGCAATCACAAAGAAAGTTGCCAAATAGAATACTTCGACTGTCTCGAATGCCTAACTGTGGAAAGCGAAGCAGGTACTCGCTGTCGGCCGATTATTCGCTATTCGACCGACACACCCTGAACAAATTTACTCAGTTCTGTATCCCAGTAGTATTAAAGTCACACACGACATACGTGCTGGTGATGCCAACCATCGACGTCTCCGAACACCTGTACCGTCAGCTCCAGTCCGCCGCGGATGGCGACGACCTCGACGCGGCGATGTGGAAGATGGTCGGTCGCTACCAGCGTGGTAACACGCCCGGCGACTAAGCAGGATTCGGGAGTCCTCCCCCGGCCCGACCGCCCGTGCGGTCAATATCAACCTCGCTCGCCGCAGGACCTCTTTCGCGGCGAGTCTGTTTTTACGCTCGGAGCGACTGCGCTGTGCAGACGCTTCGGAGACGGTCCGTTTTCACGACTCTCCCGAACTGATGCGTTAGAAACCTTCTCGGAGGAAGACGTCCCGCTCGGTGAAGACCGCTCTGAGTGTGTCGGCTGCGTCCGCATCAGCGACTGATAGGGCCTCGGTCCGAACCAACTCGTCGACTGACTGTGCGCCGACGAGTAGTTGTGAAAGCGCGCCGATTTCGACTGCCACGTCCGAGTCGACATTGGTCGCTTCGACGGTTGCCGATCCTGCTTCGACGACGAGACGGAACGCGCCATCGTTCCACTCGCAGCGGTCGTCGGCCACATCGATAACGAGGTCACAGGTTGCGTCCTCCGGCAGCGACACGGCTTCAAGCGCCGCCGAAACATCCGTGATTCGGACCATCGGTCCCGGCTGAATCTCGACTGTCGCCGCCCGCGGGTCGGTCAGGTCGTCGATGAGGCGGGTGGACTCGTGCTCGCGTTTGAAGAAGACCTCGTCAACCTGCGAATCGTGGTCACGGAGGAACCGAAGCAGGTGGCTTCGTGCGTCGGCGTCGACGCCGACGAGTTCGTAAACGGTGAGCGTCCGGGAGTCGAAGTCACCGTCCACCGTGTAGACGACGTAGCCGCGGAGGTCGCCATCTCGTTCCCACCCGTACACGTAGGGGTCGGAGTCCCACCTGCGGAAGAGACGGTGTCGAATCCATCCTTCGGTTCGGTCGAGCGCGAGGTCTTCGGTCGCGGCAGTGGCGTAGATAGATTCGGTCCGGTCCCAGTCGTCGGCGTCGAGGCGCACGAATTCGCCGTCCGGTTCGGGGACGGCCGCCGAGAGTTCGTCCGGCGGGACGGTCGTCTGCGCGTAGTTGTTCGTCGTCGCCCACCCGAATCGGCGGTAGAACTCGTACTTGAACGGCCACAGCGCCGAGAGATAGCGACCGCTATCGCGGAACTCGACGAGAAGTTCGTCGAGCATCGCGGCAATGTGTCCCTGTCGGCGCGCTTCCGGCGGCGATGCGACCGCCGAGATGCCGGGAAGTGGGTGCCACTCGTCGCGGACGCGCGCCGTGAAGTCGTAGAAGGCGCAGACGGTCACGAGGTCTGCTGAGTCGAGGTCCGCCGCTGGTGTGTCGGGTGGTGCGTCGTAGAACCCTCTGGGGTGGTATATCTCGGGGTCGGGAATGCGGTTATCGTCCCAGTTAGGGCCTTCTTGCGGACGGAAGGCGTAATTGAGAAATTCGCCGTACGTCTCGCGGTGTTCTTCGGGAAGGAAACGAAGATGCATAATCGCGGTGCGTCGGCGGGTGGTATATGCTTTGGGTGGCTCTCGACCGCAGTCGGGCGATTCCGGTTGTCTGGGTGACGTCCTCAACGAACCGTACGATTCACGTCCCCACGGCCCTGACACCAGTACATGAGCGAGACGCAGGAGTCGTTTTTCACGCGAGGGAACCTCTTTCTCATCGCCGTCGTGACGCTCGGGGTCATTCTCCCGGGCGTCGCGCGCTGGTATCTCGGGAACGCGGGCTACACGAACCTCGGGATGATTGTGTTCGCCCTCGGCTACGCTGGAATGGTGTTCATCGTCTGGTTCGGCTGGATTCGACCGCTCGACATCACCGGTCCAAAAGAGCAGAATCCCTGACGACCTGATGGCGACGTAATTCCGTGCCGAGACCACTCCAACCGGGAATGCCCCTATATGATGGGTCGTGGACACGCGTCTCCAGCGAGAATAACGGAACTTTGATAGTCGATTCGAACCGACCGAGAAAACAAGAATGCTTCCCCTTCAGCTCATAGACACCTTCCTGCTCGACTACAACATCGGGCAGGCGCTGTTGCTCGTGTTCATTCTGTCGACGGTCGGAGCACTGCCGCTGAAGTCCCGTCGTATCATCGGTATCAACACCGTCATCTTCGGGCTCATCTTCCTGTTGACGCCGGTGACGCTGGCCAAGCCGCACTACCTCTTTTTCGGCGTCACGCTGCTCATCGTCGGTCCCATCCTCTACGTTACGGGCCGCCGCTGACCGACGCATCGACACCGACCGACCAATTCTCCGCCGCCGATTCGGAAGAACGCGACGTTTAAACGGCGAGAACCGCAACCCACGGGTATGTCTGAACCGCGCGTTCCCGGCGGTCGCGGGGCCGTCTTGGAGTTGCCCTGTGGCGAAGAAAAGCGCGTCCGGGAACTCGACTTGGGCAAACGAGAGTTCGACTGCCCCTGTGGCGACACGCACGCCGTCGTCATGGACGCGCACCCACCGGACCGATTCATTCCCGAATTCCTCGTCGAAATCCTTCAGGAGACGATTGAAACGACGAGCGAGGATATGCCCGAGTTCGGCACGGCGCACCTCATGGGAATCGTCCTCGAAGAGTTCCCCGAAGCCGTCATCTCCGAAGATGTCTCCGATGACGGCGAAGTCGGCGCGGGCATCGTCTGGGTGACCGACTTCGATTCTCGAAGGCTCCACGAGATTATCGTCGAACTCGTCGTCGAACTCATGGAACACGCCGTGAGCCACGCCGACGACGACAGCGTCGTCTCCGAGTTCGAATCGAAGATGCTCGAGTTCGACGTGAGCGAGTTCGTCGAACAGTACCGCGCCCAGCGCGACCTCGACCCAGAACCGTACATGTGACGCGTAGATGCGCGCGGTCATCCCCCGCGTGACGCACGCGTCTCTGTTCGAGTGATGTGCGCGTCTCTGTTCGAGTGATGTGCGCGCGCCTCTGTTTTGCTACTCGATTCGAATCCGACCCACAGTCGGGTCCAGCGTCGCCTTCGCGCCCAATGGAAGCGGGACGTTCGGGTCTGCGTGGCCGAATTCGACGTCGAACACCGCCGTCGCGTCGGGGTTGTACTCGCCGAGAACCGACAGCACTTCTTCGCGGAGTTGCTCGCCGTAGTCCGCGGGTGGCTCCCACTCTAACCCCGGTGAGTGCGTTCGGGGTCGTCCCATCACGAGACCGTCGAACCGTTCGAGGAGACCGCGCTCGCCCATCGCCCGAAGCGTGTAGCGGATCTCACGGGGGAGTGGGACGTCCTCCGACGTTTCCAGTGCGAGAATCGCCCCATCGAGTTCGTCGAGGGAGGGGAGATAGTGGTCGGTCTGGAGGTGCCACTTCACGATGCTGAAATTGCCTCCCCAGAGCCGCCCAGTCACGCGCGCTTCACCGTGCCACGTCCGGCCCGGATTGTCACGCCACTCACGTGGCTCTCCAGTGTCGAAATCGAACCACTCGTCGGTCCACTCGGGAGTCGGTTCGACGACCCCGAGCGACCGCTGAAAGAATGCGCGATTCAGATACCGCTCGACGTAGGGGTGAATCTGAGAGTCAACCGTGAGCGTCGGGTGGAGCGTCGCGCCGTAGCTCACGATGCCGTGTTTCCACAGGTACAGTCGGAGATTGTCGTTGTCGCTGTAGCCGAAGAAGCGAGTCGGGGAGGCGGTCAGTCTGGTCGGGTCGAGATGGGGAAGCACGCGCAGTTGGTCGTCGCCGCCGGTGACAGCGATAACGCCGCGTATCGAGGGGTCTTCGAACGCCTCCATAATGTCTTCCGCGCGCGCCCGTGGATTATCTCGAAGCCACTCCCAGTCCTTTCGAGCCGACTCGAAGACGACCGGTTCGAGCGAAAACGTCTCTCGAAGCCGCGTACATGCCCGGTCGAGATGCGACTCGTCGATGGGACGCGACGGGGCGACGATAGCGATTTGGCTCTCGGTTTCGAGTGGTGGAGGGGTCGTGAACACGGGTGGCATGGGCGTAGTTCACGCAAATTCAGCAAAAGTTCTTCGCAACCCCCTGGAAAAGCCTTCCCCAGCCGTGACACCGGCGCTCGGCAAGTATTTCGAAATTCGCAATCGAGTTTCGGACCTCGTAATTTTTCGCCGGGCTTATTACGATGTGCGGATTGGATTACGACGATGACTGACGAGGACACCGCAACCGGGACTCAACCGGACGCAGAGGACCGGACGATTCTGCTCATCGGAAGTGGCCCAATCCAGATTGGACAGGCAGCGGAATTCGACTACTCGGGCGCGCAGGCCTGCCGCGCGCTCCGAGAAGAGGGTGCACGAGTTGTCCTCGTCAACTCGAATCCCGCGACGATTATGACGGACCCCGAGATGGCCGACAAGGTCTACATCGAACCTATCACGACCGACGCTATCTCGGAGATTATCGAACAGGAACGTCCCGATGGCGTCATCGCCGGACTGGGTGGCCAGACGGGGCTGAACGTCACGGCTGAACTGGCCGAGGAAGGCGTCCTCGACGAGTTCGACGTGGACATCATGGGGACGCCGCTGGACACTATCTACGCCACGGAGGACCGCGACCTCTTCCGCCAGCGGATGGAGAAAATCGGCCAGCCGGTTCCGCGTTCGACGACCATCTCGCTGGAGGACGACGAGAAGGTCTCCAACATCACCGAATCGGACCTCGAAGAACGCGTCGAAGCGGCCGTCGACGAAGTCGGTGGCCTGCCGGTCATCGCCCGCACGACCTACACGCTTGGCGGGTCCGGCTCCGGCGTCGTCCACGAGATGGATGAACTCGTCGCCCGCGTCCGCAAGGGGCTTCGTCTCTCTCGCAACAGCGAGGTGCTCATCACGGAGTCCATCTCCGGATGGGTCGAACTCGAATACGAAGTGATGCGCGACGCCGACGACTCGTGTATCATCATCTGCAACATGGAGAACATCGACCCGATGGGGATTCACACCGGCGAATCCACCGTCGTCACTCCATCGCAGGTCATTCCCGACGAGGGCCACCAGGAGATGCGTGACGCCGCGCTCGAAGTCATCCGCGAACTCGGAATCCAGGGTGGCTGTAACATCCAGTTCGCGTGGCATGACGACGGCACACCCGGCGGCGAATACCGCGTCGTCGAAGTGAACCCCCGCGTCTCTCGCTCCTCCGCGCTCGCCTCGAAGGCGACCGGGTACCCCATCGCCCGCGTGACCGCAAAGGTCGCACTCGGCAAGCGCCTCCACGAGATTACCAACGAGATTACGGGCGAGACCACCGCCGCCTTCGAACCGGCAATCGACTACGTCGTCACGAAGGTTCCCCGGTGGCCCAAGGACAAGTTCACCGACGTGGACTTCGAGCTTTCGACGGCGATGAAGTCCACGGGTGAGGCGATGGCCATCGGCCGGACGTTCGAAGAGTCGCTGTTGAAGGCGCTTCGCTCCTCCGAGTACGAACCCGCCGCCGATTGGGACGAGGTGTCCGACGACGAACTCGAATCGGAGTACCTCGTGAAGCCGACGCCGGACCGTCCGTACGCCATCTTCGAGGCGTTCGAGCGCGGGTACACTACTGAAGACGTGGTCGAACTCACGGGCATCAAAGAATGGTACGTCGAGCGCTTCGGACGCGTCGTCGAGTCCGTGGCCGCCGCCTCGGAGGGCGACTTCGCCGAGGCCGCCTCTGCTGGCCACACGAACGCCAGCATCGCTGCGACAACTGGAGCGACCGTTGACGAAGTCGAACAACAGGTTCCCGGACGCACGTACAAACAGGTCGACACCTGTGCTGGCGAGTTCGCCGCACAGACCCCGTATTACTACTCCGCGCGCCAGCCGGAATTCCTCCGCGGGCCGCTCAAGGGCGACGCCGCGGGCGACGAACTTCGCGTCGACCGTGACATCGAGAGCGTCGTGGTTGTCGGCGGTGGCCCCATCCGCATTGGACAGGGAGTCGAGTTCGACTACTGTTCTGTCCACGCTGTGCAGGCGCTCCGCGACATGGGCATCGACGCGCACGTCGTCAACAACAACCCCGAGACGGTCTCGACCGACTACGACACCTCCGACGGTCTCTTCTTCGAGCCGATTACGGCCGAAGAGGTCGCCGACGTTGTCGAGGCAATCGACGCCGACGGCGTGATGCTCCAGTTCGGTGGGCAGACCTCGGTCAACATCGGCCATCCGCTCGAATCCGAACTCAAGCGCCGCGGTCTCGACTGCGAGATTCTCGGTACGACCATCGACGCGATGGACCTCGCCGAGGACCGCGACCGCTTCAACCGCCTGATGGACGACCTCGGCATCCTGCAACCGGAAGGTGGCTCCGCGACGAGCGAGTCCGAAGCGCTCGACCTCGCCAACGACCTCGGCTACCCAGTTCTCGTCCGCCCGTCGTACGTGCTCGGCGGCCGCGCGATGGAAGTCGTCTACTCCGACGCGGAACTCAAAGAGTACATCGAGGAAGCAGTTCGCGTCTCGCCGGACAAACCAATCCTCATCGACGAGTTCCTCGCCGACGGCGTCGAACTCGACGTGGACGCCGTCTCCGACGGCGAAAACGTCCTCATCGGCGGGGTGATGGAACACGTCGAGGCTGCGGGTGTCCACTCCGGCGACTCCGCCTGTATGATTCCGCCGCGTTCGCTCGAGGAGGAGACGATGACCCGCGTGCGCGAGGTTACAGAGGACATTGCCAGCGCCCTCGGTACGGTCGGTCTCATGAACGTCCAATTGGCGGTCAAGGAGAAGGCAGACGGCTCGAACGACGTGTACGTCCTCGAAGCAAACCCGCGCTCGTCGCGCACTGTCCCGTTCGTTTCGAAGGCGACGGGCGTGCCGATTGCCAAACTCGCCGCGAAGGTCATGGCCGGCAACACGCTTTCCGACCTCGACGTGGACGAACAGATTCCCGAGCAGGTGTCGGTCAAGGAAGTCGTCCTTCCGTTCGACCGCCTGCCGGGTTCGGACCCGCGTCTCGGCCCGGAGATGAAGTCCACGGGTGAAGTCATGGGGACCGCGACCACCTTCGGCAAAGCCTACGAGAAGGCCCAAGCCGCGGCGAACGACCCTGTTCCGGAGGACGGAACCATCTTCGTCGACCTCGCCGACTCGGAGTTCCCCGACGCCGACAGCGAGGCCGGACAGGAGCTTCTCGATGGACTCGCCGAGTATTACGACGTACTCACGCCCGACGACGTGGACGACCTTCTTACGTCGCTCCGCGAGGGCGAACTCGAGTTCGTCGTCTCCCGCGACCGCGAGACACTCATCGACTGTGTCGAAGAGGAAGTTAGCTACTTCTCCACCTACGCCTCCGCGAAGGCTGCCCTCAAAGCACGCGGCGCAGCGGACGAAGACATCGACGTTCACCCCGTCTCCGAGCGTCCGCGCGTCGTCGCCGATTGGGGCAAGTAAGCTCGCGTTCTAGGTAGCTTCTAACCTCTCTCAACCACTCTCTGACCGTAATAGCGACATCTTCGAGCGGGGTGTGGTACACCGCTCGTTTTCTAGACGACACGACCTACCTCACAGGACTTTTGACGCGTTCACGAAGGTTATTGACTCTCGGACCCATGTGCGGATATGACACGGAAGCGCGGCCGCGTCCTCGTCGCCGGTGCGACGGGTCGGACGGGCCGACTCGTCCTCGATGCGCTGGCGGAAACGCCGTTCGTCGTCAGGGCGCTGACCCGCGACTCCAACGCGAAAGCGGACCTCCGAGCACGCGGTGCTGACGAGGTCGTCGTCGGTGACTTATTAGAACCCGGTGACGCCCGGCGGGCGGTCGCCGATGTCGATGCCGTGGTCTCGACCGTTGGCGTCGCCGCTGGACTCGACACGATTCGCGGCGACCTCGTGGATGGAGTTGGCATCGAAAACCTCGTCGATGCCGCAACTGCTTCCGGAACCCAGCGATTCGTTCTTATGTCCTCTATCGGCGTCGGCGACTCGAAAGATGGTCTCCCGCTGTCGTTGCGGGCTATTCTCACCGCCGCCGGCGTCCTCTCAGCGAAAGCGCAGAGCGAAACGCGACTTCGGAACGCGCCGCTCGACCATACGATTATCCGGCCGGGTGCGCTCACCGACGCCCCCGCAACTGGCGAGGTGCTCGTCGGTGAGGGTGGTGACTCGGTCTGCGGAAGCATCCCACGGGCCGACGTGGCGAACGTCCTCGTCCACTCGCTATTCACGAGAGAAACAGAAAAACGGACGTTCGAAATCGTCTCGCGACCGGGACTTCGCGGCCGAGCGGACCGCGTCGTCGACGTACAGTGGACACCGATTCCGCAGGACGAATCCCAAAGCGGCGAGCGCGAGCCAGCAGATTAGTTCTGCATTCGCACGTAGTTCCGAAACGCTCCGAAGCGACGACGCTGACTAGTCGAGTTTGCCGAGCGCCTCGAAGAAATCAGATGTCGGTCCGGCGAGTCGAACCGGCGAGTTAGACTGTTCGATGCGTACCTCGGTCGGCGGTGAAATCGGTTGTCGAATCCGACCGTCGCCGACGACAATTGCCGAGTCGGCGTCGGTAACGGTAACGGTCACCGTCGCATCCTGCGGGACGACGAGCGGCGGCATTCCCTCCTGCGGGGCCATCTCGGTAACGACGAGTCCGTCGACTCCCGGGTGGACGAGCGGGCCGCCCTCGCTGAGGTTGTAGGCTGTGCTGCCTGTAGGCGTCGTGACGAGGACGCCATCGGCGTTGCCACCTGAGTAGAGCGACCCATCGACGCGAATCTCTAATCCGGCACCGCCGCCGTGGCCTCGTCTCGGGCCGTGGACGACGACTTCGTTGACCGACGGTTCTATCTCCCAGTCGTCGCCGCGGGCGACGATTCGAGGGACTTCCCGAACCGACGAGGTACCGTCACGAAACGCGGCGACCTCCGATAACACTTCGTCGATGGCGTCGGCCGGCGAAACGGCGTTCAGGAACCCAACTTCGCCGAGATTCACGCCGAGGATTGGAACACCGTCCGCGCCTCTGGCGGCGTAGAGAAACGTGCCATCGCCACCGATACTCACCACGAGGTCGCACTCGTCGAACGCTTCCACGGGCAGACCGTCAACATCCAGTTCGTCGGCCGTCGCTCCATCGACGACCGCCTCGACGTCGACGCCCGAAAGCGCCTCACGTATGTCCGCTGCGAGGTATGCGGCCCGACTGTTGCCTTTCTGTGCGACGATACCGACTTTCATGCCCCGCGATTTGATGTCCCCGGGCAAAAGCCCACCGTCACGCTATTCCCCCACACGGGAAACGTTCATGACGCTTCCTTACGACCATGAGATGATGGCAGGCACGGACGCCAGCCACGCGGCCCTCTGGAGGTGGTCTCTATGAGCGAAGACGACGACTGGTTTGAGCGAGCACTCCGAGAGCGTGGCGATGGCGAGACCGATGGGGACGAGGAAGATACCGAATCAGAGGCGGCTACTGATTCAACGGCCGATGTGGGCAGCGACGACTCCGGAGCAGACTCGGGTAGCGACGGTTCTGAAGCCGACACTAACGACAGCGACGCCGACGTTCCGGATACCTCGCAGCGTGACGCCCCGGACAGCGACACGTTTTCCGACCAACCTCCCGCAGCCTTCCCGGCGGGTTCGTCAGACGACGCATCCGACCGAGATAACCTGGCAGACGCACCGGCAGACACAGCTGCGGACGCCCCGGCGGACTCACCGGACGATGTCGAAGACGACCCATTCTCGATGGACTTCGCCACGGCCTTCGAGAACGCGCCGATGCCGGAGGTGGACGACACGGAAGGTGGATTCGGTGGGCAGTCGTCCGGCGGCATGGGTGACGACTTCATGTTTGATGCGGGTGACCGACCTGACTCGCAGTCGTTCGACGACGAGGAGTTCGAATCCCAAATCGACCGTATCGACATCGGCATCGAGGGGCTCGACGACATGATTCTCGGTGGCGTCCCGAAGCGGTCGCTCATGGTCGCTATCGGGAGCGCCGGGACCGGGAAAACGACGTTCGGGCTCCAGTTCCTCTGGAAGACGCTCCGAGAAGGTGGCAGTGGCGTTTATATTACGCTCGAAGAAAGCCGCGAACGCATCCTCAACACCGCCGACGAGAAAGGCTGGGACTTCTCCGAACACGAGGCGGACGACCGACTGGCTATCGTCGACTTGGACCCCGTCGAGATGGCGAACAGTCTTTCGAGCATCCGAAACGACCTCCCGCGACTCATCGAGGATTTCGGCGCGGACCGACTCGTCCTCGACTCCGTGTCGCTCTTGGAGATGATGTACGACCGGCCGTCCAAGCGCCGCAGCGAGGTGTTCAACTTCACCCGGTCGCTGAAGGACGCGGGTGTGACGACGATGCTCACCTCCGAAGCGGACCAGACTAACCCCTACGTCTCTCGGCACGGCATCGTCGAGTACCTCTCTGACGCAGTGTTCGTCCTTCAATACGTCCGCCCCGACGACTTCCGCGAGACGCGCCTCGCAATCGAGATTCAGAAGATACGCGACGCCAACCACTCCCGTGAGACGAAGCCCTACGAACTCACGAGCGATGGAATCAGCGTCTACCGGCAGGCGAATATTTTCTAATCCGGCTCCGTTGGAATCCTCAAAATTTGATAAGAATCGCGTGCTGAATAATACTCTCGGCTACACCCGAACCTGCGGCCTCGGTAATTAACAAAAGCGAGAGAACGGGGGAAGTAGAACGTGTCCGAGGAGAAGAATCTCGCTCAGTCGTCGGCGGGTGCGGGGTCGGCCGTCTGCTCCGGCGCGAACGCCTCGTAGTGGACGACTTCGTCGACGGGACGGCGGTACTTCTTTTCGGCCTGCAGTTCGCCGGCGTCTTCGGCGGGGATGCCCATCGTCAGGAGCATCACGGGTTCGTACTGCTCGCCGTCGATGTCGAACGCTTCGAGGACCGCATCGGGGTCGAAGCCGCCGATTGGGCAGGTGCCGACACCCTCGTCCCACGCGGCGTTCATGAGAGACATCGCAACGAGCGACGTGGAGCGAACGGTCCAGACGCGACGCTCCTGTTCGGGGAGGTCAGCCATTCCGGCGATGCTTTCGAGGACGCCGTCGCGGGCGTCCTCGTTCGGGAGGTAGCCCTTCTCCAGCATGTCGTCGGCGACGGTCTGGGCATGCGCTTCCGGGTCCTTGTTGCCGAGGATAATGACCGATGCGGCGGCACCCGTAACGTGTTCCTGGTCGTAGGCGGCCTCGCGCAGAGCCTGCTTCGTCTCGTCTTCGCGCAGGACGACGAACTCCCACGGCTGGAGGTTGTAGCTCGACGGTGCCTGAATCGCGTTTTCGAATATCGTTTCGAGCGTCTCGTCGTCGAGCGGTTCGTCGGCGTACTCGTGGATAGAACGTCGGGTTGCAACGACTTCTTCGAAATCCATTGTTCCGTATAATGGTCGACACGACAATAGGGGGTCGGAATCCGGGTGAATCCGCCGATTCCAGTATGGTCGCAGTACTCATTCCATCGATTTTACCTGGTAACATCGATGTTACTTGGTGCGATGGTGGGCGTCACACGGAGTGCGGTCACCTGACGATAGTGACCGGGACGGGCGAACGACGGACGACCTCTTCGGCGACGCTCCCGAGGAGGATGCGCGAGACACCGGTTCGGCCGTGGCTTCCCATAACGACGTGGTCGAAGTCGGCGCCATCTGCTTCTAACACCTCCACGATAGCCTTTTCGGGGCTTCCGACTTCGGTGATGTCCGCGACTGGTCGTTCGATATCGACCTCGGATTTTACCTCGGCGAACGTCTCGTTCGCCTTCCGTTTTTCCTCTTGGTACCACTCTTCGGTCCCACTGAGGGCCCGCTCTCGGAAGTCTGCATCTGCGGGGTTGATGACTTTCAACAGCGTGATTCGGGCGTCCGGCCACTCCGAAGCGGCAAAACGTAGCGCAGCGACTGACTGCGGCGACCCATCGACGGGAACGAGAACGTGTTCGGCCATATCCCCATCTACTTGGTGCTGGGACAAAAACCCGTCCTGCGGACTCGCGGTGAGACGTGCTGAGAGAACGTATTCAAGATATTCGCCACCCGTGGTACCGAAACTCTTCACGGGCTCACAGCGGGCAGTATCAGTCGCCGTGGCGCGTCACACAGGTCGAAAGGCCCTTCAGTTCGACCGGCTCGGAGTTGTCCGGGGAGTAGACGACCATCTGTCCTTTCTCCATGTAGGGGACTTTGTCTTCGAGGTTCGGCGGGATGTTGACGCTCTTGATGGCATCCTCGTCACCGAGGTTGAGCACGACCTTCGTGTTCACCTGCTTGAACACGGGGTCGGCGATGTCCTGTGGGTCCTGCGTGATGAGGAACAGGCCGAGGCGCTCTTTTCGGCCTTGTTTGGCCGCCTCGGTGAACTTCTCGATGACCTTCCGTGCCTGTACCGTGTCTGCGTCGGTTAGGAAGTTGTGCGCTTCGTCCATCCCGAGCACGAGCGGCGTCTCCTTGATGCGCTGGCTCGACGGGTCGTTCGAGAGTTTGTCGTCGATGAGGAGCGCCGAAACGGCGAGGACAAACAGCTCTTTCGCCCGACTCGACGAGAGGTGGTAGGTCGGAACGACCGTCAGTCCGCCGGGACGGACCAGTTCGTGGTCGAGGTCCGTAATGGGCCGGGCGTCTTGGTCGAAGACACCGTTCGGAACCCCACGAACTCTGCGTTTCACCGCGTCGAAGGTCGCTTCGTGGACGCGACCCGATTCGTGCAGTTCCTCCTTGAGCGCCGGGTCGTCGAGGAACGTCAGGAACTCCTTGTAGGTTCCGCTGTCGCTGTAGTTCCGGAAGAACCGATTCAGTAGTTCGAGAAGTGCCGGATACTGGTTGTCGTTGAGGCTGCTTCCGGCAACGAGCCACGGCAGGTCGCGCGCCATCGAAAAGGGGATGGTGAACTCCAACTGCTCTGCACGGTGGTTCGACCCCGGATACGACGACCCAGCCATCTTCGGGACGAGCGCAATCGTGTCGTCGTGGCCACCGTGGGCGATACCCTCTCGCTCGTAGCGTCGGGCGATTTCTGTGTCCATATCCGGATTATCGTCGTGCATCTGTGCGTACTCGTCCTGCGGGTCGAACTGCACGACGGCGGCTTGAACGTCGCGCCCGTCGTCCATCTCGTAGGTTCGCTCGCCCGAGAGATACTGTCGGAGCATGTTCTTCGAGGCGTGGGTCTTCCCCGACCCGGTTCCACCGGCGACGAGCGTGTGACGGAAGACGAGGGGGTCGCCGTCGGTGTAGTCGTCCTTCAATCGGTAGTCGATAGTCGGCGGTTGCGCCGCGGTTCGGACCTTCTCGCCACCGACTGAGAGGTGGCCGAGGAAGACGCCGTCTTCGGGAATCTTCAGTCCGGTCTTGATTTGGGTCGCGTCGTCGGCCTCACCGACTGTCGCTCCGGGTTTCGGCACGCGGTCGACCATTCGGCGCTTGAGTTCGCCGCGGTCCGAAAACAGGACGGCGATGGGTTCGAGTTCGGCCATGAACTTGTAGTCGCGCTCGACGAACTCGTCGGCCGAGCGGCGCATGGCGCGCCGCGCGTGAATCTCGGTTGCGTCGTCGGCCTGGAACTCCTGGGCGTACTCCAGGCCGACGATTCGGCAGAACAGCAGTTCGTCGTCGGGGTAGGGAACGATGAGATACTTCCCGAGTCTGACTTGCTCGCGATTCCCGGCTGTGACGTACGCTCGGAGTCTCGTCCGCTCGTGGTCTTCGGCGACGCGAAGTCCCTGTGAGACTGCAATCGAGCCAATACCTTGCTCGGTTCCGACCGGGTCGGCGTCGTACTCGTCGAACTGCAGTTCGTCTTCCGTTTGCCGGTTCGTCTCGACGGAAGCGACGTTCTCCCGGTTGGTGTCGGTGGAAGTAACATCCTCACGGCTACTCCCAGCGCCGTCTGCGGCGGGTTGCTCCGCTCGGTCGCCTCGCTCCGAGTCGTCCGGCTCTTCGGGGCCGTCGCCGCCGAAGTCGCTGAAGTCCCCCAGGTCGGTCATGTTCCAACGCTTGTAGGCGGTGAGTAAAAACCCACACGTCGACGACGCCAGATTACACAGCCAGTCGCATACATGTGTGTGGCATGCCATCGTACCGCCGCGTGCGATTTTTCCGTATAGCGCCCATAACTCAAAATATGCTTCTTGTCCGCGGACACGGTGGCGGCACGGCGCTCACCGGAACAATATTCGAACGAGGTGAGGAAGCGCCGACGTACCGCGGTGCCCCAAACGAAGACGCACCGTACGTATGGGTCTGCGACGAATTCTACGAGGTCGAAAGTGGCGGCTCCAAGATGGAAATCGACGGCCACTCCATCCGGGTGGCGTTCGACACGCCGCTTCCGCGCGGATTCGATACCCGCGAGCAAGCACTCGATGCGGCGAAAGAACATATCAGGACACAGTTCGCACGCATCGGCGTTCCGGAGGACGACGTTCGAATCGAGGTCGTCAGACCCGAAGAAGAGGGCTAACCCGACGGGGACGAGTGACTCACTCGAATTCGAACTCGCTTTTGCTCACTCGTCAGCGTCGACCCAGCGGATATTGTCGTAGCTCTTTACCGCGTCAGACCCGAGTTTTTCCGAGAGCTTTCGTCTGAGTGCGGCTTTTTCGCCGACGCTCACCCGTGCTAACTCGTCGGCTTTCTCGACTGCCTGTGGTGGTCCGCGAGTCGCGGCCACGTCGCGGACGATATGGTGCATCAGATTCTCCCGGCGGTCGGCGTCTTTCGTGAACGCGTAGGGGGCTTCGACCCGGTAGCACACGTCGGTACGGGGGTCGTACAGCACGAAGAACGTGAGCGTGTATGATTCGGGGTCGAGGTTTCGCTCGACGCCGAACGCATCGCCGTCGGCGCTCATCTGTCGGTCGGACCCGCCGCGCGAGATGAACCAGTTCGTGAACGTGAGTTCGTCCGTGCGGCGGTCTTCGGAGTCGGGACCGTCGCGCCGTTCGAGCAAACTGACGAAAAACGAGGTGTCGTCTACCCACGGTGCGTTGCCGTCTCCGCTCTCGTTGAGGTGCTTTTTGACCGTGCGCACGATGTGTTTGGCACCCGGATTCTTTACGAATCCGGCGACGGGAACGTCGCGTTCGACGAACCGCTCGACGATTCGGACGTAGTTCTCGACAATCGCTTTCGGCTTCGCGTCGCGGGCGAGGTCGTTGAGTTCGGCGTCGCGGTCCCGCCAGTTCAGAAGCTCCTTCGGATACACCGGGCCGTCGAGGATGAGGAGGTCAGAGACCGCCTCCGCGTATTCGAGCGCGTGGGCGCTCTCAGCGAGATACAGAGATAGCGCGTGGACGACGCCTTCGGCGTAGCGGTTGACGCGGGGAGCGCGGAGAATCCGTTTGCGGGTGTACCCGCGGTCGGACTTCAACCACTCGTTGGTGTCGAAAATCGGAACCGGGTCGTGCGTGTGGGCGGTCATGACGATGGACCGGGCACGGTGGAGGTCGAGGTCCGATGGTTCGGCCGCCATCGCGGCGTGTGCCACGTCGAGTACGAGGCCGTTCTTGAACGTCGTCGGGTTGATAGTACCCGAATCGAGTCCGTGGACGGTCGGAAAGGGCGTCTCGGTAAGTGCAATGTCGTCCACGTTTGCGGCGTGGAGTCGCTTTTCGCCGATTGGCTCGATAATCGGCCGTCCGCCGTCGGGCGATGAGAGTGGGTCCAGCCACGACTCCCAGACCGTCCGCGCGAGGTCGTCGTAGTCGGTGTCATCGACCGAGTCCGCGATGGAACTCGCCATGGACGCGATGTCGTCCACGTGGACGGGGTCGAGGGTCATATTTCGGCGTCGTCGTGGACAGTAATATGAATTGTCGTCCGCCGGGTCGAACTCAGAGCCGAATCCAACCACTGCGGTGAGTGTCGCTCGCTCCGACAGTTCCCGGCACGCTCATATCGGTTCGTTTCCAACGATTCGCCGACGATGTCTGTCACCGCGGTCGGGTTCGACCTCGACTACACGCTCGCGGTTCCGACGCGGGACCGCGAGACGATTCTCTCCGAGGCGGCGGCGGCAGCAGGTGCTCCGCCACTGTCTCGGGAGGCGTATCTTCGGGCACATCAAGACAATCTCACGCGCGAGACGCGCGAGCCTATCTTCGAGACGCTCCTCGACGAGCACGGCTCACCCGTCGACCCGGAGCACGTGGCGACGGCCTACCGGGAACGAATCACGGACGCGGTCGTTCCCGCAGACGGTGTCGAATCGATGCTCGTCGGACTTCGGACAACCTACCGGGTCGGTCTCCTCACCAACGGTCCTGTGGTCGCACAGGAGGCGAAACTCGACAAACTCGGCTGGCGCGATTATTTCGATACAGCGCTCGTCACCGGTGCACTTCCGGCCGGCAAACCGGACGAACGGGCGTTTGAAGCGCTCCTCGATGCGCTCGGCGTCCCCCCAGAAGAGACCGTCTACGTCGGCGACAGCGTTCACCACGACATTGCTGGCGCGCACGACGCAGGACTACTCCCGGTACAGGTTCTTGGCGAGGGCTGTGACGACCCGGACCCTCGCGCAATCGCGCACATTCCGCGCGAATCGCTCCCGACAGAACTTCCGGAACTTCTCGCAGACCTCTAATTAGTCGCTCCCTTCTGTTTTATCTTCGTCTTGGGCTTCTGCTTCGTCCCCGTCTCCGTTCTCGGCTTCTGCTTCGAGTGCCGCGACCAGCGCGCGGAACGCCGGAAGGGTCCACTTCACTTGCGCGCCGTCTTCGACGAACACGAGCGTCCGCGGCGGGCGGACAGCTTTCGGTCGCACGCGGAGGTTTTCTTCGGACGCCGCGTCGGCGGTCACGTCCGGATGGGCGAGAAACTCCACGCGGGCGCGGTCGGGTTGGACGTACACTTCTGCGACCCGTTCGTCACCGGCCGCGACGGCGTAGGCGAGGGCACCGTCGTCGGTCGGTTTCACGTCGGGGTCGGCGTCGACGACCGAAAGCACCGAAAAGGCGTCTTCGTGGCCGGTCAACTCGGACGCAAGGAGCTGTGCGATACGTGTTCCGTCGGAGAGTTTGTCGACGACCATGTCGTCTCGTTCGCGGGCGGACGGTTTTGGGGTGTCGCTTCGGCGGCGGGCCAGCACCACGTCTGTCGCCTTACCGCTACTCACTCAACGATTGCTTCGCCTTCGCGACCACGTCGCCCACGCCGACATCGTTTTCGCGGGCGAAGAGAATCGCCGCGGCCTCCGCGGTCACGCCGAGGCGGGACTGGCGCTCGTTGATACCGGCGACCGCGGCCTGCTTTTCGATACCGGCGGCGACGCAGGCATCGAGCACCTGCTCGAATGCGGACTGCTCGCGGAGAACGGACGCGTCGGGTTCGAACTCTTCGGGAATCTGGACGGTCGCGGGGTCGAACGTTGCGACCACGTCGCCGTCGTCGCGTTCGACCAGCCCCCGACCCGTGGCGAGGTCGATGAGACGCTTTGCCTGGTCCGGCGAGAACCAGTCGCGGTCGAGAGACAGGGCGACGACGAACTCGCCTTCGCCGAGTCGGGTCGACCCGTGCTGACGGAAGGGGACGGCGACGGTAACGTCGAGACTCATCGGTTCGACGGCGGGCGCGGGCGAACTAAACGGTTTGTGTTGGCTTCGACGCCCCGAGGCCCCTCTTCCCCCACTCGCTGAAAGCCGTTCCGAGCGATTCAAGTACTCACCGAGGTTTTTACCCCGTATGAAGGACCAAGGACGCTCCAAGCGGAAGCGGACCGGTGGACGGCGCAAGCCGTTCCGAAACAAGAAGCGCTACCAGCTGGGTCGCGAGCCTGCCGCCACGACGGTCGGTGAACACCGATTCCAGATTATCGACTCCCGCGGTAACAACGAGAAGATCCGCGCCCTCTCGACCGACGTCGCGCAGGTCGCCGACGGTGCCGAGGTCACGCAGGCCGACATCGAAGGCGTCATCGACAACCCGTCGAACGTCAACTACGCCCGCCGGAACATCATCACGAAGGGCTCCATCATCGACACGAGCGCCGGTCGCGCCCGCGTCACCTCCCGCCCCGGTCAGGACGGGCAGGTCAACGCAGTCCGCATCGACGAGGAGTAAGTTCTCCCTCTCCGCGTCGGATTCGGCGCGGTATTACTGTTTCAGTACGGAAAGCGGCAGCGCTGTGGTTTTGCCCGGGGTAGTGATGTAGCATTTCTGCACTGAGAGTGACCGTACTGCATCTTCATCGAGAACGACGCAGATGAAAACCCGAATCGAAAAGGAATCGAGAATGAATCGAGACCGTCGTAACAGTTTCAACCAGTATCGTGGCAGTGTCGCAATTCAGGGCGTCGGCGCAGCCTTCTGCAGCGCCGTTTCTGCGATGTTGCCACCGTAGTCGGCGCTCCGGGAAACGGAGTCGACGATGAGACCGAGCAGTTGTGCACGGGCCGGGTCGAGGTCACGGAGGAGTTCGTCGATGCTCCGGGCGCGCTCGTCGATAGCCTGAACGGCTTCGCGCGACTCGTTTGCCAGCCTGGTCGCCTCGCCGCTGTCTTCGGCGAAAAGTGCGTCCATCCCGCCGTTGACGACCGACTTGGCCTCTTCGAACAGTTCCCAGACGGCCTCGACGATTTCCTCGTTGACGGGTTCCTCGAAGTTCAACGAGAGGTGTGCAATCTTCGTCGCGTGGTCGCCGATGCGTTCGAGTTGTCGTGCCGCAGACTGGTAGTCGAAACAGGCCTCGCGAGGCAGACCGAGTTCCTCGGCGGCCTTCGGCGTCCGAAGCGTCGCCCGGAAGATACGGGAAACGACCATCCAGAGTCGGTCTACGTCGTCGTCGCGTTGGATAACGTCGCGGGCCATGTCTTCGTCCATCTCGGCGATGGCGGCGATGGCGTCTTCGAGCATGGAAAGTGCAATGAGACGCATGCGTGTGACCGCGTTGTGAATAGAGAGTTCCGAGGAGTCCAGCAGGTCGCGGATGACGACTCGGTCGCGGGTCTCTTCGAGGACTTCCAACCCGACGAGGCTCTGTGTCGCCTCTCGGATGGTTCGGCGCTGGTCGGTCGTGATACGCGAACTCTCCAGCGCGATGATGTCGAACCCGCTCACGTACATCGTCATGACCGCACGCGTGAGTTCGTCGCCTTCGAGGTTTGTAATGTCGAGTGTACCCTCAGTACGTTCTTCTTCGGACCGGGGAGTCAAGAACAACGAATCGCCCTCTGGGTAGAATTCGACTTCGCTCCCTGCAGAGACGCCGTTCTCGGTCGCCCAGTCTTTGGGGATGGAGACGGTGTAGGTGGAACCACCGGTCACCTGCACCTTTCGGGTTTCGACCATGAATGATGGTCATCATCTTCACACAATAAAACTGTCTATCTCTATATACTGACCACGGGAATTACCGCGAGCGAAGATATCATATCAGAGACGCTGAGAGATGGTGGGCGTCTCGGCAACTCTGGAGCACTCCTTCACACTGTATATATGCCGTAAACCGGCTGTACTGAGCCGAGGCACGACACCAATTGACACTCACCCGTCTAACGGTTATTCGAATATCGGCGAATATAGCCGCCTGTGTCCACGACCCGCGGATAGCCACGGTCCACATAGCAAAACGTACCACTATATATTTGTCATAGCAGGGTATTTACGGACAAATCGGCTCCACAACGTTGATGACGCGTAACTCGGAAGGTGTTCTTTCGCGGCGAAAATTCCTGATTGCATCGGGTGCTGCTGGCCTCACGGGCCTTGCTGGTTGTACGGAAAACAACAGCGATGGCTCGGACGGCGGCGAATCCGGTGGAACGGAGCAGTCGGGTGACGAAGGAAGCCAGGAGCTGTCTGGAACCGTCGACGTTTCCGGGTCTTCGACGGTCTTCCCGCTCGCAACCGCCATGGCCGAGCGCTTCAAGGAAAAACACCCGAAGGTCAGCGTCCCCACTCAGCCCACCGGTACCGGTGGCGGGTTTGCGAACAACTTCTGTACCGGACAGACGGACTTCAACAACGCCTCGCGTCCAATCAAGCCCGAAGAGAAAGAGCAGTGTTCCAACAACGGTATCACCCCCCTCGAACTCAAGGTCGCAACTGACGCGCTGACGGTCATCGTCAACAACGACAACGACTTCCTCGGTGAGGGTCTTACCGTCGAACAGCTCAAGACCATCTTCTCCGCCGAGACCAAGCCCAAAACGTGGGCAGACGTCAACTCCGAGTGGCCGGACAAGGAAATCGAAATCTTCGGCCCCACCGACGCATCCGGTACCTACGACTACTTCATCGAGTCAATCCTCGGCGAGGAAGGTCCGGGTCACCGCCAAGATTACTCTCCGACCGAACAGGACCGCAACATCATTCAGGGTGTCAAAGGTTCGAAGTACGCCATCGGATACATGGGATTCGCCTACTACAGCGAGAACACCGACACCGTACAGGCTGTCGCCATCGACAACGGCGACGGTTACGTCGAACCGTCTCTCGACACGGCGCTTTCCGGCGAGTACACGCCGCTGTCGCGTCCGCTGTTTACCTACCCCGCGAAGGAGTCCCTCGCAGAGAAGCCCGTCGCCGAGTTCGCTCGCTTCTGGCTGAACAACTCCACGGATGAGAAAATCGTCGCCGACGAAGTCGGCTACGTCCCGCTCAGTGAGGACACACAGCAGGAGATGCTCGACAAGCTCAACTCGGCCATCGAAGAGGCTAAGTAGAGAATTCCCGACACAATAGCCTAACGAAGCGCTTTTTCACAACCCACAATTCATATCATCCAATGAGCACAGATGACCTCGAAACTGACCTCACGCGGAATACGGAGAACACGCCGCGTGAGTTACTGACGCGGTCGTTCTTTTTCCTGTGCGCGGCGTTATCCGTCGTGACGACACTCAGTATCGTTGGACTCCTCACCGTCGAGGCGTCCAAGTTCTTCAGCGTTACAGCCCCGCTGATGGGTGTCAAAGGGGAGACGGCGTCTCTCATCGACTTCCTCACAGGAACGACTTGGAACATACACAACCAGGAATTCGGCGTCCTCACACTCGTATCCGCGACCCTGATGGTGACTTTCGGGTCGGGCATCATCGCCCTTCCACTCGGTGTTGCGACGGCAATCTACCTCAGCGAGTACGCGAGTCCGCAGGCCCGTTCCATCCTCAAGCCCGCACTTGAGATTCTCGCCGGAATCCCGACCGTCGTCTACGGATTCTTCGCAATCCTGTACATCACGCCCGCGCTTAGTGTTATCTTCCCCAGCATCGGGACGTTCAACATGCTCTCTGCGAGTATCGTCGTCGGCATCATGATTATCCCGATGGTCGCGTCCATCAGCGAGGACGCGATGTCCGCCGTTCCGGACGAACTCCGACAGGCGGGCTACGGGATGGGCGCGACGAAGTTCGACGTATCCACCGGAATTGTCGTTCCCGCGGCGCTCTCCGGTATCTTCTCTTCGTTTATCCTCGCGATTTCTCGCGCTATCGGCGAGACGATGGCCGTCACCGTCGCTGCCGGTTCGAAAGCGCAGTTCCTCAATCCGTTCCTCCCCTCGTCCTACCTCGAAGGCGCGCTTCCGATGACCGCCGCGATGATCAAGCTACTCACCGGTGACATCACCGGCGGCGGACTGGCCTACCGTAGCCTGTTCGCTATCGGTCTCGTCCTGTTCGTTATCACGCTCATCATGAACGTCATCAGCGACTACGTGACACGGCGGTACCGGGAGGTCTACTAACCATGGCAACCGACACCGAATCCAGCTATGCCGGTGGCTTCGGTCAGGTCAGCCGAACGGCAGGAACTATCTTCCGGTATCTGCTGTTGGCTGCGACGATGTTCGGCATCGTCACACTTGCCGTACTCCTCGTCTACGTCGCAAACGACGCGATTCGACCGCTTACCGCCGACCTCGGATGGCACCTCACGTTCTTCGTGACGCTCGTGCTTCCGACGATACTCGTCGGCGGATATCTCTACCGGCGGAACACCGCCGCGCTCAAACTCGGAGGTCTGATTGTCGGCATGTTGGCCGTCTCTCTGCTGTTCAGTGGCGGAATGGCCATCACGTTCATCGATATTATCCCACCGCTCACTGGACTCTCGTACGCCATCGGACTCGCAATTCCCGCCGCGCTCACCGTCGTCCTGACGAAGTACGAAAACAAGATTTCGTTCACCCCGCGTGTCGCCGTGACGGGTGCGGCCTTTTTCCTCTCGCTGTTCGGTGTTCCGGGCTACCTTCACAGCGTGCCGGAACTCGTCCAAAAAGCCCCGGTGGTTCCGACCGAATGGGTCATCCTCACTCTCGTTCTCGGTGGCGTGGTCGCACTCGCGGTCAGTCGATACGTCGCACGAATCCGCGAAGACACCACCGCAGGACTGCTCGCCGGTGTCGCCGCGCTCGGTCTGACGGGTCTCGCAGCACTCGTTGGCCCATTCCTGGGTATCGATGCGAACGCCCTCGTCGTCGTCACCACCGTCGCGTTCGTTCCCACCGCAACGTACGCTGGCGGCGCGGCGCTCACCCGTGAACAGGAACGAATCGGCCTCCTCTTCGCAGCAACCGTCATTGTCGGTTCGCTGGTCGGTGCGGCGGCCGTCGACATACTCGGGTTCGCCGGACCACAGTCGTGGGTCAACTGGCACTTCCTCACGAGTCCCCACAGCGGGTCTGCCGAGAATGCCGGTCTCTATCCCGCCATCGGCGGCTCCATCCTACTCATGGCCACAGTCGCCGCGCTCTCGTTCCCGATTGGCGTTGGTGCGGCAGTCTATCTCGAAGAGTACGCTCCTGACAACACCTTCACCCGCTTTATCGACGTCAACATCTCGAATCTCGCCGGTGTCCCCTCCGTCGTCTACGGACTGCTCGGACTCGGCGTGTTCGTCACGTACCTCGGACAGTCTACGGGGACCGTTCTCATCGGCGGTGCGACACTCGCACTGCTCATTCTGCCCATCGTCATCATCTCCTCCCGAGAGGCGATTCGGGCTGTTCCGGGTGACCTCCGACAGGCGTCCTACGGGATGGGTGCGACTCGTTGGCAAACCGTCAAGAACGTCGTCATCCCCGAAGCATTCCCCGGTATCCTGACCGGGACGATTCTCGCGTTGGGCCGCGCTATCGGTGAGACTGCACCGCTTATCATGATTGGTGCACCGAGCGTCGTGTTCAGTCTCCCGACCGAACTCTCCTCCAAGGTGAGTGCGATGCCCCTGCAGGTGTACGCATGGTCGAGTCTGTTCGCGAGTGAAGACTTCTACACGAAGGCCGTCCCGGCAGGCGTCGTCGTGTTGCTCGTCGTGCTCCTCGCGATGAACTCCATCGCCATCGTCCTCCGGAACAAGTTCGAAAGCGAAAGTTAAGTGAAACCAATGAGCCAAAGAGACAAAGCAACCGAGATAGAACAGTCAGCTATGACCGGAACAGAGGACCCGACGAACGACGAGATGCTCGTACAGACGGACGTAAGCGAGGGTCTCTCGGCGTCGGAGGAGTCGGTAACCCACGAGGCGGAGACCGTCATTCGCTCGGAAGACATCAACGTCTGGTACGGTGACGACCACGCGCTCACCGACATCTCGATGGAGATTCCCGAAAACAGCGTGACCGCGATGATTGGTCCCTCTGGCTGTGGGAAATCGACGTTCCTCCGGTGTATCAACCGCATGAACGACCTCATCGACGTTGCCCGTGTCGAAGGTGACCTCACCCTCCGCGGCAAGAACGTTTACGACGATAATGTTGACCCGGTCGCACTTCGCCGCCGCGTCGGAATGGTGTTCCAGAAGCCGAACCCGTTCCCGAAGAGCATCTACGAGAACGTCATCTACGGCCTGAAGATTCAGGGAATCGACGGCGACTACGACGAAATCGTCGAGAAGTCGCTCAAGCGCGCCGCCCTCTGGGACGAAGTCAAAGACCGCCTCCACGAATCCGGTCTCGACCTGTCCGGCGGGCAACAACAGCGTCTCTGCATCGCCCGCGCGATTGCACCCGACCCGGAAGTCCTCTTGATGGACGAACCGGCGTCCGCACTCGACCCGGTTGCGACCTCACAAATCGAAGACCTCGTCGAGGAACTCGCCGAGGACTACACGGTCGTCATCGTTACTCACAACATGCAACAGGCCGCGCGTATCTCCGACAAGACCGCCGTGTTCCTCACCGGCGGCGAACTCGTCGAGTTCGACGACACGCAGAAAATCTTCGAGAACCCCGAGAGCCAGCGCGTCGAAGACTACATCACCGGTAAATTCGGATAACGCCGCGCCCGCGACTCGCGCGAACCGAACTATCAGGCAGTCTTCGACCGTGGCATCGACCGTCAGCCCAGTCTGTACGTTCGGCTCAGTTCCGGTTTCGCTCATTCTGTTTGTCACCATCTCATCGAGCATCGGATTGTTCGAATCAATTATTGTCCTTGTGACACATACTCAACCCATCACAAGGAATTTGATGCCTCCTCTCGGAACACCACATATGGCTAGAAACACGTACCAATCACGCCTCCGAGAACTCGAAGAGGACGTGTTGTACCTCAGTGAACTCGTCGCTGAACGGGTCCGATTCGCCCTCGACGCACTCGAAGACAAAGACGAACAGAAAGCACAGGAGGTTATCGAGGGGGACCGCGAAATCAACCGAATCTACCTCGACCTCGAACAGGACTGCATCGACCTGCTGGCACTCCAACAGCCGGTCGCAGGTGACCTCCGCTTTATCGCCGCATCGTTCAAGATTATCACCGACCTCGAACGCATCGGCGACCTCGCGACCAACCTCGCGCAGTACGCAATCGACGCTGAACACGACGTGTACGCGGAAGTTGACATCCAGCGCATCGGCGACGCTGCCCTCGATATGGTCGACCAGGCGATGGATGCCTACGAGAGCGAAGATACGGAACTGTGTCGTTCCGTTGCCGAGCGGGACGACAGCCTCGACACGATGTGTGACGAAGCCTCCCAGAGTATCGTCCGCGACCTCATGTCCGGCGACGACTTCGAAGGCGACAGCGACCTCGAACCCGAGGACTTCCTCATCGACGTGCGCCGACTCCTGCTTACGGTTCGCGACCTCGAACGCATCGGCGACCACGCCGTCAACGTTGCTGCGCGGACGCTCTACATGATCGACAACGACGACTCGCTGTTGTTCTAACTCGACCGACGATTTTCGGTACGGTTCCGTTTTCCCGTTTTCTCGCTTTCTACGTGCCTCGGCACAGATGCGTCTCTGACACATTGAACACGGAATCGCGACCAACCAATCAGTGCAAAAATCCGACGGCGATACGACGGCGGCGACCTATTGGAAGCCGATACGGCCGTCGCGCGTGTCGGGCGAGAGGCCCTCGCGGGTGCCGCCCTTGAACTGGTCTTGAATCTCTTCGTAGTACCGCATGAGGTCCTCGGTGATGGTCGGCCGGACCGACTCCATCGCCTTGCGGAAGTGCCGCATCTCGATTTCTTCGGCGTCGTCGTTCTCCCGAAGGGCCTCGATGGCGGCCTCGCGGCAGATGGATTCGAGGTCCGAACCGACGTAGCCGTCGGTTATCTCCGCAATTTCGCGGAGGCTCACGTCGGGCGCGAGCGGGCTCGACTGGGTGTGAATGTCGAGAATCTGCTCGCGACCCTCCTCTTCGGGTTGGCCGATGAGCACGAGACGGTCGAAACGACCCGAGCGGATGAGCGCGGGGTCGATCATGTCCGGGCGGTTCGTCGCCGCGATGACCATGACGTTTCCGGTGTCTTCGAGTCCGTCTAACTCCGTCAGGAGCTGGTTGACGACGCGCTCGGAGACGTTGTTACCCATATCGTTGCCACGGGCTGGTGCGAGTGCGTCCAACTCGTCGAAGAAGATGATGGTCGGCGAGACCTGCCGCGCCTTGCGGAACGTCTGCCGAATCGCCTTCTCCGACTCACCGACCCACTTCGAGAGCAGTTGCGGGCCACGAACCGAGATGAAGTTCGCGTTCGTCTCGTTGGCGACCGCCTTTGCGATGAGCGTCTTCCCGGTTCCGGGTGGGCCGTAGAGGAGCACCCCTTTCGGTGCCTCGATTCCCATTCGGTTGAACTTCTCCGGCGTGGTCAACGGCCACTCGACACTCTCTTTGACCTTCTGTTTGGGTTCTTCGAGTCCGCCGACGTCTTTCCACGTGACCTTCGGAATCTCGACGAGCACCTCGCGCATCGCCGAGGGTTCGACCTCGCCGAGCGCGCCGCCGAAGTCGTCGTTCTTGACGACCATCCGGTCGATAAGACTCGGCGGGATGTCCTCCCGGTCGAGGTCGATTTCGGGCAAGTACCGACGCAGCGCCTTCATCGCGGCCTCCTTGGTCAACGCTTCGATGTCGGCACCGACGAAGCCGTGAGTGTCGTCCGCGAGGTTATTGAGGTCCACATCGTCCGAAAGCGGCATGCCGCGGGTGTGAATCTGGAGAATCTCCTTGCGGCCTTCCTCGTCGGGGACGCCGATTTCGATTTCGCGGTCGAACCGACCGGGACGACGAAGCGCGGGGTCGACGGAGTCGACGCGGTTCGTCGCCGCGATGACGATAACCTGTCCGCGCGCTTCGAGCCCGTCCATCATCGTCAGGAGTTGGGCAACGACGCGGCGTTCGACCTCGCCGGTCACGTCCTCACGCTTCGGCGCGATGGAGTCGAGTTCGTCGATGAAGATGATGCTCGGCGACTCCTCTTTGGCGTCCTCGAATATCTCGCGGAGTTGCTGTTCGGATTCACCGTAGTACTTCGAGATGATTTCCGGACCAGCGATAGAGAAGAAACTCGCCGAGGTCTCGTTTGCGACCGCGCGGGCGAGAAGCGTCTTCCCGGTCCCCGGCGGGCCGTGAAGCAGCACCCCTTGCGGCGGCTCGATGCCGAGTTTCTGGAATATCTGGGGGTGCTTCATCGGCAGTTCGACCATCTCGCGGACGCGCTGAATCTCGTTGGTCAGCCCACCGATATCCTCGTACGTAATTCCGCTTCCGGTCTTCTCGAAGCCTGAAATCGGCTCCTCGCGGAGTTCGACGTCGGTATCCTCGGTGACGAGGACAACGCCCTCGGGCTTCGTCTCGACGCCGATAAGCGGAATCGCCTGTCCGGGCGACCGCATGAATGGGTGGTTCGTACTCGACATCACCGGGACGATGTCGCGTTCGACCACCGGTCGCTTGAGAATCTGCCGTTTGACCATGCCGGCCGCATCGGACCCGAACTGGACACTCGCCTCTTCGGGCGGTGCCAACACGAGTTTGTCAGCCTTCTTGGCCTCTGCTTTGCGGATTGTCACCCGTTCGCCGATGCTCACGTCGGCGTTCTGCCGCGTGAACCCGTCGATACGGACGGTATCCGTGTTCCAGTCCTGCCGGTCTGCCCGCCACACCTTCGCGGCGGTCGTTTTCCCTCCCTCTATCTCGATGATGTCTCCCGGCGAGAGCTTGAGATGGAGCAAGGTGTCCGGATCAAGACGGGCGATACCGCGCCCCGAGTCGTTCGGGTACGCTTTCGCCACTTCGAGTTGGACTTCGTTCATGATTACCTCGCGGGGATGCTGATACCTGTGAGAGGCCATCGGATAAGTCCTTCCCCGGTCGGTCCGGGGTCGAGCCTTCTCGTAGTCACAGCCTACCTCAAACTATGGCGGGTGGCTACTAATCCCTACCGACTACGCAGGGTTTGATACGGCGATGGCTGTCGTTTTTATCCTCGGGCACGAGGGGTACAGGTATGCGACTGCTCACGTTCGACGGCCGGATGGGTGCCAGCGGTGACATGCTCCTCGGAGCACTCGTCGCCGCCGGTGCCGACCCGTCCGTTCTCGACCCCGTCGAAGACGCGCTCGACGTGACCTACCGAATCCACGAGGTGGACAAAAACGGTATTATGGCGACGAAAGTCGATGTCCTCCTCGCGGAGACCGACGGCGGCGGCCCGCACGGCGAGGGTCACGACGAGCACGACGAAGACGACGAACCGCGTCAGCACCGACTGCGAGGGAGTCTATCTGCTGGCCACGGGCACACGCACTCGCACCACCAGCACGACCATTCGCACCACGACCATTCGCACCACGACCACACACACGCCGAGGGCCACGGTCCACACCGAACGTACCCAGAAGTGGTCGAACTCGTCGAATCGATGGACCTTCCGGCGGACGTCGTCGAAGACGCGACAGCTATCTTCCGCATTCTCGGCGAGGCCGAGGCCGAGGTTCACGGGACCGACCTCGACGAAACCCACTTCCACGAAGTCGGTGCGGACGACGCCATCGCCGATGTGGTCGGGGTGTGTCTGCTTCTCTCCGACCTCGATATCGACCGCGTCGTGACCGGCCCCGTCGCAGTCGGCGGCGGCGAAGCCGAGATGAGCCACGGCACGTACCCCGTCCCGGCCCCTGCGGTCCTCAACGTCACCAAACAGGCCGACTGGTCGATTCGCGGCGGTCCCGTCGAGGCCGAACTGCTCACCCCGACGGGTGCGGCCATCCTCGCGCACATCGCCGACGGCGTCGAAACGCTCCCGTCGGTGTCGGTCGAGGCATCCGGCTACGGGGCCGGTGGCTGGGACTTCCCGGACCACCCGAACGTCCTCCGCGCCATCGTTGGCGACGGCGGCTCTCGACTCGTCCGCGACGAAATTTCCGTCCTCGAGACGAACCTCGACGACGCCACCCCCGAAATCCTCGGGAGCCTCCAACAGACGCTGAAAGACGCTGGCGCGCGCGACGTGACCATCCTTCCGGCGACGATGAAGAAGTCCCGACCCGGACACCTCGTGAAGGCCATCGTCAGACCCGAGGACGTAGAGCGGGTCGCCTACCGCCTCGCCGTCGAAACCGGCACGCTCGGAATCCGGGAACACGGCGCGGGCCACCGCTGGACCGCCCGCCGAGAGTTCGAAACGGCGACCCTCGATATCGACGGCGAGGAGTACGACGTAACGGTCAAAGTTGCGAGCGACGCCGACGGCGTCGTCTACGACCGGAGCACCGAGTACGACGACGCGCTCGAAGTCGCCACGGAGACGGGGCTCGCCGTCCGGGAGGTCATGCGCCGGGCGGTGGATGTCGTAGCAAAATCCGAATCAAACAACTCCGAAGAAACGGCCTCGTAGTTACACCTCTTCGAGGAACTCTCGAACCAACGGCACGAGGTCGGACCCGAATTCTTCTGGGACGTAGTGGCCGACGCCGTAGAGTCGAACTGTCGAGGAATCCTCGAAGAGTGCCTCGAACGTTCGCAACTCGGCCGGTCGGAACGCCGAATCTTCCATCCCCCAGATGATTCGCGCGGGGATATCGGCGATGTTGTCGCGTTGCTCCCACAGCGACGAAAGCCACGCTCTCGACCCGAGAATCGCCTGCGGGAAGATGCCCGTCCCGGTTCTGTCGCCGCGGTTGGCCGCGCGGTACTGCTCTCGGGCCGACTCCGTGAACCGCGAGCGGTCGGCAAAGCCCATCGGCATTATCACGCGCGTAAACAGGTCGTAGCGCTCGCAGAGTTCGCGGCCGATGCGTCCGCCGAGGAGTTTCGAGAATCGACTGAAGTGCTTGTCGTCGCTCACCGGCCACATCCACGTGTTCATCACGACGAGCCCGCCGACGTTCTCAGGGTGGTCGATGGCGTACGAAAACCCGATTGGGCCGCCCCAGTCGTGTCCGACGAGCACTACGTCTTCGAGGCCGAGTTCGTCGATGAATTCTTCGACGACATCGGCGTGGTCCTCGGGGCGGTACGAGAAGTCCGTTGGGCGCTCCGAGAGACCGAATCCGAGGTAGTCGAGTGCGACACATCGATACTCGTCGCGCAGGTCCCGAACCAGGTGTCGGTAGAGGAACGACCACGTCGGATTTCCGTGGAGCATCAGGAGCGTCTCCCGCCCGCCGTCGTCCGGTCCCTCGTCGATATAGTGGACAGCTCCCGACGAAAGCCCGATACACCGCGATTCGAACGGGTACACGGTACGGTCGACCCAGTCTGCTTCCTCGTGAATTGCCGCGATGACCTCGTCTCTCGCGTTCGAACTGGCGGATGACATAGTTGCACAATACGCACGCCATTGGGATAAGTCGGGAGCACCGATACGCCGAGTTACGGCGGCTAACGGGGGTTAAGCAGTCATTTACGAGGTGTAGACACTTACGGTGTCTTACTCCTCACGCGCGCGATGTTCGACAAGGGCCTCTTCGATGCTCAGCTCACCACCGGCGACCCGACGGGCGAGTTCGTCGTCGATGCTTCGGCTGTCGTCGGACGCCTCGCGGGAACGGTCCTTGATACGCTGGAGCTCGCCCTCGGTCGGCTCTATCTCGCGGGATTCGGTGTCTTCGCCGTTCATGCGGGCGATGTTCACCGCCGCGAGTACGTCGCCCATGCCGCGCGCGCCCGTTCCGAGATACGGCGTCGTTCCCGTTTCGTCGACGAGTTCGACCGCGACGCCGTCGAGGTCGTTTATCAGCTTCGCGCCCTGCAGGCGGGCACCGTCGCCGATGCGGACAACTGGGTCGACGGCGTCTTCCGTTTCTTGTCGGATGACGTCGACTGCGTTCGCGAGCGGGACGTGAAACGCGGCGACGACAGTTTCGCCCGAGAGGACGGCGATGCCCGGTCTGATTCCGGGGTCGACGCCGACGATTGTTTGTCCGCCGCCACCGCGGAGTGTCGTGAGGGCTTCGTCGACGGCGCGGCGAACATCGTCGCCGGTCGCCGTCACACGGGCGATATCCGCATCGATATCGTCATTCGGGCCGGTGATGAGAACACGCGCTTGCTCGGGTATCGGGTCACCCGGCTCGACGGTCGTAAAGGAGACTCCTCGACTCCGTAACTCGTCGACGGCTTCGTGGTAGAGTTCGAAGTCAGCAGTGGCGACGACTATCACAGTCGGCTCTTAGCGATGGTGAGGAATAAAGAGTGGTGCGCTGGCGTCCGGCGGTCGACGGGGGGACCGAGGTCTTTTTCGGCCGGTGGTTCCCACCAACGGATGTGACAGAGTCAGTCTCCACCGGGTGTTCCACGCTCGACGACCTCCTCGACGGCGGGTTCGAACGCGGCACCGTCACGCAGGTGTACGGCCCGTCGGCCGCCGGAAAGACGAACGTCGCCCTCTCGGCCGCGGTCCGCGTCGCCGCCGCGGGAGGAACCGTCGTCTACATCGACACCGAAGGGCTGTCGGTAGACCGCTTCCAGCAACTCGCCGAGTCCGTCGCTCCCGAGGACGTGGAGTCTGTGACCTCGCGACTGATGATCAGCGAGGCGTACGACTTCGAAGACCAAGAACAGGCCGTTCGCGATGCCGCTGAGTTCGCGGATGGTGCGGACCTCATCGTCCTCGACTCCGCGACAGGGTTCTACAGACTCGAACGAACCGCCGACGGCGACGGCGGCGAAGCGCTTCGCCGTGTCGCCCGACAGGTCACACATCTCCTTTCTCTCGCCCGAAAACACGACCTCGCCGTCGTCCTCACGAACCAGGTGTACTCCGACCCCGAAAGCGACCGGACACGCGCACTCGGCGGGCACACCCTCGAACACTGGACCGGGACAGTCCTCCGACTCGACAGATTCCGCGGCGGCAACCGTCGTGCGACGCTCGAAAAGCACCGTGCGAAACCCGCCGGTGAGACGGCGACGTTCAAAATCACTGACCGCGGGCTGACCGGTACTGACTTATAAAAAGAGGTCGACGTGACCGGGCGACCCGGTCGAATCCTGTGGGCGCATCCGTTCGCGTGGCGTTTCAGTTCGTGTGGTCGATTACAGCTCGTTCAGCTTCCGCAGGAGCTGTCCGCGGTAGCGTTCGTCGGCTTCGAAGCCCTTCACTTCGAGCACGTTGCGTTCGAGTTTGTCGAGCGCGACGTGGAACGCGTGTTCTGCCCCGTAGCCCTCGCCGCTACCAGCCAGTTGGCCGTGGCTCGTGCGGAGCCGAATCTGGCACTGGATGAGCGGCGTGCCGCGGAGTTTCTCTTTGTGTTCGTGGAAGCGAACGTGGGCGTGGTGAACGTTCATCCGCTGGTACTTGTCTGCCACCTCGGTGATGGCCGAGACAATAGTCGAACGGGTGAGCGTCTCGAGCAGCCCGATGTTCGTGACCTGCACGTCCATCTGTTCTTCTTCCGTGTACGTGAGCGCGCGAAGCACGTCGGTCTTCGTCATGACGCCGAGCACCTCGCCGTCGTCGTCTTCCGGCGTGACGACGAGTCCGGCGATGTTGTCTTCGAACATGCGCGCGACTGCGTCGCGGACGCTCTCCCCGGGCGACGCCGTGCGCGCCGGACTGGTCATCAGGTCGTACACAGGGAGGTCGAGCATTCGGTCGGTGTCGCCGCGGCGGTCCTGTTTGCCCTGGCGGCCTTCGTCGCGCACCATGAACTCGACGAGGTCGTAGGTAGTCAGGATACCGGCGAGACGGTTTTCACTGTCGACAACCGGGAGCCGCGAGATACCGTGTTCTCGGAGCCGGTTGATAGCCTGCCCGAGGTGGTCGCGCTCGCCGATGGTGACGACATCGTCGGTGTAGATCTGTTCGACCGTCAGCGCGTCGAGATTGTCGAGGACTGCCTCGAGGATGGCGTCCTGCGTGATGATTCCGTACTGCTTTTCACCCTCGTAGACTGGCGCAACCTTCGTGTTGCCCTCGACGAGCATCCGTGCGACCTCGCGCACGTCCTCGTGTCGGTCTATCTTGGGGACGGCTTGGGTGAGAGCCGCTGCTTTCGTGTTGTCTTCGACGTGCGAGTTGATGAGTTGCTTCTCACCGATGACGCCCGCGTACTCGCCGTCGTTCTGGACGATGATGGCTTTAGGGTTCTCCCGCTCGAAGATAGAGCGGACCTTGCCTAATCGCTCGTCAACGTCGACCTCGATGAAATCAGGAGTGGCGATATCAGCAATATCCATAATACATTCTGATATACAACCTGTCCTGTCTTGAAACTTCGTCCCGTTACCACCCCACAAGAAGGAGCGAAATCGCAAGGCCCCGACGGGCTAAAGGCGCGAATTTCCGCGCGAGAAAGTCTGTGACTATGTTTAACAATGTCGTGGTAAATATTACCTTAAATTCGCAGACGCTTCCGTCGTCGTCACCGCTCGGCGTGCGCGCAACTCGGCTTGAACATCGTCGTCGAGCGCGTCGTTGTCGACGTGGTTTCTGCGGAGGGAGAGCCGTGTATCACTCGCAGTCTCGTCAAAGATTTCTGCCTCTCGGTCGGGTATACGGTGCTTGTCGTCCTGTTGGTGTGGTTCGGATTGCTCAGTGCCCAGCGGGGATTTTGGCGGCGCTTGGTCAGTGAAGTGGTGTAGAAGCGGTGAGATGGAGGTTTCAGAAGGTGTGCGTGTCTATTTTGGTATCTGTTATTTCTCCTAACTTGTTATTCGTGCTAGCTATTATCGCACTTCCTCGCGAATATTGAATTGCCCTATGAAGAGTACGCTTCGACAGTTCGGAGGGCGAATGAAACGTATTCGCTCGAAAGTAGCGGTGCAGAATCGCTTCGACAAACGCGCTCAGTCTTCTTCAGTTGCGGTTATCGCAGTCGGGCTTGCACTAATTGTCGTCGTTGGTACGCTCGGGGCGGGGCTTTCGAGTTCCACCGGTTCATCTCAATCGCCAGCACCTGATCCGATGGGCGTGTCAGAGAGTTCGTCACCACATATCGCTTCAGACCGCCAGTTCAGTCACTCAGAGCCAGCACCGATGGCCCGCCGGAACGGGACACTGCTGCTTAATCTGGACACCATCTCACCCGGCGACCCACTTCGGATCGTGTTTACGGCAACCGATGGACGCGTCACTCTGCACGGAGGTGGAACTATCGCTGTCGTTGAAATCCACCAACGAACCCGAAATGGGTGGGTCACAGTCAAAGATCAGGGGCTCGTTCTCGATATTGGGACAACGCTCTCACCCGGTGATTCCATCGTCAATACATGGGATGTCCCAACCAATACGACACCCGGAGAGTACCGTGCGGTCTATCACACGGTTGGTCCGGATTACACCGAACGATTCACAGTCTGCACCGTCTCGGACCTCAGAGACAGGTACGACGACGACCTGCTAGAGCGTGACGGCGTGTGGGGTGTCAGTGGCGACCGGGAGTTGGTCATCCACGTCGAATCTGCCCACGTCGCCGACCGGGTTTACGCCACGCTTCCGGAGCCAGTTGTCGACTGTCCGGTTCCAGTCCGGTTCGACATTAGTGAGCAGATTATCCCTGAACCAGACGAACCTGATTCGAATGAGTCTGAATCGAATGAATCTGAAATCGGTGACTCCCTTGTCCTTGAACCGGATGAACCCGAATCGAACGAAACTGAGTCGAACGAATCCGTTGTGAATACGGGTCAATAGGTGGTTGAATTGTGGTATCGGCGAGTTCCTATTGTGTGAGAAGCACGTGACGCAGTGGGTTGGGGCAGATTCGAACTTTGGTCGCTCCACTCACTGCGTTCGCTTCGCTCCCGAGTTCGAATCTGCCGTCTCCATTTTCGATTCCACGGACTCCTCGCTATCGCTCGTCGTTGCGAGGAATCAGAAAATGGGTTGGGGCAGATTCGAACTGCCGACCTGCTCCGTGTGAAGGAGCCGTCATAACCTAGCTAGACCACCAACCCGGCTACGGATTCTGCTTTCCCGCGCCGCCAATTAAGACTTACGTTGTGCCCCGATTAGGGGCAGAACGCGACTCCTTTGCCGGCAGGATTACCGCACGCGCCTGCGGACTTTCCGCACGGCCTGCCGACCTTGGGTAGCCGCTTCCCGGGCACCCCGTTCGACACGCTCGCGAGGCGTCTGCGGCCCCGCTTCCTCTGCTTCCTCACGCCCGAGCATCTCCATCAGACGGCGGCGGAGCGGTTCTGTCTCTTCGGTGAGACCGTCGTACAGGTGCTCAAACCCTCGTCGGAAGTAGTATCTCGCATCACTGAAGTGTCGGTTCATGCCCCCATATAGTCCCGGCAACGAGAAAACGATTATGTCAATAGATACCAAGACTCATATTTCAGAGAAAGAGCGATACACTTTAGTGATTCTTAGGCGTACCTAAAACTGGGACACCGACCACCCCCCGTGGTTGGCCCCCAGTTAGCGTCTGGCCCTTCCGGGGCGGCGATACCGTGGGCACGATTCGTCCGTCCTGGACACCTTATCCTCCCGTGAGCGTCTGCACTCTCAGTATGTCGGCGACGCTTCAGGGACGCCGTCGCGTTTGTTGACCAGTCGAGCGTAGACGAAAAGCGCGTCCGACAGTCGGTTGAGATAGGCGACGACTTCGGCATTGATGGGTTCCTCGGAGGCGAGCGAGACGGCGCGCCGCTCCGCTCGTCGGGAGACGGTGCGGGCGTGGTGGAGTTTCGCCCCCGTTTCGCTTCCGCCGGGGAGGATAAACGAGGTAAGCGGGTCGAGCTCCTCGTCGGCTTCGTCGATTCGTGTTTCGAGTGCTTCGACGTGTTCCTCGCGGACCTGCGGGTCGTCTTCGTCGGGGTCGGGATTTGCAAGGTCCGCCTGGACGATGTGGAGGTGGTTCTGTACGATTTCGAGGAGTTCGTCCACGTCGTCGTACCCGGTCGGACGGGCGGTCCCGACGATGGCATTTACCTCGTCGACGGTGCCGTACGCCTCGATTCGGTGGCTCGTTTTCGACACGCGGGTCATATCCCGCAGGTCGGTCATTCCTTCGTCGCCGCGGCCGGTGTATACTTTCATTGTGCGAGAGTCTGGTCGATGTACTGGAGAATCTTTTCGCTTTCGGCCATCGTCACGCCGTGGTCGTCGTCCACGAGAACGGGGACAGCGCGCTGGCCGCTGACTCGCTTTACCTCATCGCGCTCGGAGTGAAGCGCATCGACCCAGTGTGTCTCGTAGTCGACACCGGCGGTCGAAAGCGCGTCGTGGACCGCCTCACAGAACGGACAGCCATCGAGCGCGTATAACACGATTCCCATATTCGGCTTTGGGTGTCCCCCGGGAAAGAGATTTGCACCGGCAGCTATCTGCTTGCCCTCGCCAAAATTAGACTAGTCTAAAATCATACTTAGAGCAACAAATATATGTGTTGGGTGTAATCTACTTCATATTGTAATGGATGACAAAAGTCGTCTGACGAATTCGGCTGTCTCGCGTAGGAAGATTCTTACAGCGGGGGCCGGACTCGCCACCGCCGGATTCGCCGGTTGTCTGGGTGGAACGAGTAGTACTGTTAGCGGGGGTAACTCCAATTCTGGGTCCGACGATGGACCCGTTGCCGTCGCGTCATTCTTCAGTTTCTACGATTTCGCGCGGAAGATTACAAAGGACACGCCGGTCACGGTGAAGAATCTGATACCGACCGGTCTCCACGGCCACGGGTGGGAACCCGACGCGAGCGTCACGAGAGATATCATCGAAGCGGACGCGTTCATCCATGTCGGAGAGGACTTCCAGCCGTGGGCAGACCGCGCGATTCAAACGCTGAAAGACGACGACATCGACACCCAACTCATCAACGTCCGCGAGGGTGTCGAACTCGTCGAACTCGCCGCCAGCCTCGACAGGGACGAAGAGGGCGTCGGTCAAGGTCGCGGGAAAGACCCGCACTTCTGGCTCGACCCGCAGCGTGCGAAAACCTCCGTCGACAACATCACGGAGGGGCTGGTCGAACTCGCACCCGACCACGAAGATACCTTCCGCGAGAACGCGTCGACGTACAAGACCGACGTACTCGACCGAATCGACCAGGACTACCAAGATATCTTCGACCGCGCATCTCGGGACGTCGTCCAGCTGGCAGCCCACAACGCGTTCCAGTACATCGGCGTCCGCTATGGCGTCGAGATGCGCCCGCTCGTGGTCAATCTCGCAGCCAGCGGCGACGTGAAGCCGTCGGACATCACGGAAGCAAAGAACGTTATCGACGAAAACGACATCAAGTACATCGGTGCCGGCGTCTTCGAGACGCGCAAGCCCGCGAAACAGCTAATTGCTGAGACCGCAGTCGAGTCGTACTACCCAGTGACTCCCTACGCGGGCGTCCGCGAGGAGTGGGTCGAAAACAACTGGGGCTACGAGGAAATCGCGTACAAAATCAACATGCCCACCTTCGAAGTCGTCCTCGGCAACAAGTCCCCAACTGAGGCGGGCTACGACGGGTGGGCTGACGAGTGGAGGAACTTTGAATGAGCATTTTAAGCGATAAAGAACACGCTGAACCGGAATCGGAGCCGAAATCAGCAGCCGAATCGGCGGACCCGCTCATCGAACTGTCGAACGTCGAGTTCGGGTACACCGCGGCACCCGTCGTCGAAGATATCTCGCTCCGTATCAACCCCGGCGAGTACGTCGCCGTCGTCGGCCCGAATGGCTCGGGGAAGTCGACGCTGATGAAGCTCATCCTCGGCTTACTCCAACCCGATACGGGGTCGGCGCAACTGTTCGGTGAACCCTCGCGCACGTTCGACGACGGCGCTCGTATCGGGTACGTCGCTCAGCACGCGAGCGCCTCGAAGGAGATGCCAATCACGGTTCGGGAAGTCGTCAAAATGGGTCGGTTCCCCCACGTCGGCTTCGGGATACTCTCGGGCAAAGACCACAAAATCGTCGACGAAGCGCTCGCCACGGTCGGGATGTCGGCCTTTGCTGACCGACGCGTAACCCAACTCTCGGGTGGCCAGCGCCAGCGCGCGTTCATCGCCCGCGCACTCGCCGGGGAAGCCGACTTACTCGTCTTGGACGAGCCAACAGTCGGTGTCGACGCCGAGTCGGTCGACGCGTTCTACGACCTGCTCGAATCGCTCAACGAGGACGGAATCACGATTCTCCTCATCGAGCACGACCTCGGCGCGGTCACTGACCACGCAGAGCGTATCGTCTGTCTCAACCGTGAAGTGTACTTCGACGGTCCGACCGACGACTTCGTCGAGAGCGACGCGCTCGCCCGGGCCTTCGGGACGGCCGCGACGTTCATGGGTGATGTGTGATGCACATCGAACTCTTCACCCTGTTGCAGGCCGGTCCGTTAGACACGGTCCTCGCACCACTCTACTGGTTCCTCTCGCTCTGGTCGGACCTGCTGTTCGTCGTCCGCGACGTGACGGGACTCGAATTTCTCCAGTACCAGTTCATGCACCGGGCCATCCTCGTCGGTCTCTGCATCGGCGTGATGGCTCCTCTCATCGGGACGTTTCTGGTTCATAGGCAACTCGCGCTCATCGGCGACGCCCTCGCACACACCGCCTTCGCCGGTGTCGCGGTCGGGTTGTTCCTCAACGGCGTATTCAGCCTCGGCGTCTCGCCGTACCTGACGGCCGTCGTCGTCGCCGTCATCGCCGCACTCCTCATCGAACTCATCTCCGAGGCGACCGACGCCTACAACGACGTGTCGATGGCAATCGTGCTCTCGACCGGGTTCGCGCTGGGGACGGTGCTTATCAGCCTCAACGCGGGCGGCCTCGCAGTCGGTATCAACCAGTATCTCTTCGGGAATCTCTCGACCGTTTCCGCGGAGAACGCGGCTATCCTCCTCGTTCTCTTCGGTATCATCGTCGCGACGATTGCCCTCACCCGGAACCAACTGCTTTACGTCACCTTTGACGAGACCGCAGCAGCAGTGTCGGGCATCTCGGTCACGTGGTACAACCGCGTGATGGTCATGCTCACCGCGCTGGTCGTCGTCGGTGCGATGCAGATTATGGGCGTCATCCTCGTCGCCGCGATGCTCGTCGTCCCGGTCGCGGGCGCGGCGCAGGTCTCCAAGAGTTTCACCGAGTCGCTTCTCGTCTCGGTCGTTCTCGCCGAACTCGCGGTCCTCCTCGGTATCGGTGTCTCTTACTACGGTGGGGCCACTGCGGGGGGCGTCATTGTCCTGTTCGCAGTAGGTATCTACGCCGTCTCCGTCGTCATCGGCAAACTGCAGGAGCGGGCCGGAGAAGATACAGTTCCTGAACTGGGAAGCATCGACTCGTCCGACGCGTAACTAGCTTCTGAACGCTGCGGAGATTCGCTTCTTGTTCGTGTGTCTCCAAAGTCGAGTGTCACCGCTCTGAGCTCAGTGAGAACCCACCCGTTCGTCGAGCCACTGCTGCGCCTCGGACCGCGAACTGTACATTACGCCGGGGCAGCCGAACTTCTTTCCCATCAGACGCTTGACCACCGGCTTGAAGAGGCGGAATAGCGTGCGAGATTCGGTAACAACGGCGATTCCACGACAATACTGCTCGATTTCCGCCCGGTTCGCTGCAAGCCACTCGTCGCGCCGCTTCGTCGCTTCCTTGGTTTCGTCTTTGCTTCCCCCAAACGACTGCTTCTCCAAGAGGACAGCAAACTCCGATTCGCGGGATAACCACCCGTCGAAAGCCGTCAGAAACGCCTCCGTTTCCTGTACTGCTGGTCCACCATCGAACGTCACGGTGACTATCGGCCAGTCGTCGTCGTTGATTTCGGCCATCGGTAGAACATCTTCTGTAGCCCACATATATTTTAGGCCGGCCTAAAAACATTGCAGTCTGTCGGTTGTCATGCTCGAAACAGTGGCTCCGAAATCGTATTGTGTTGTGAACGTGAGGTGTTTGCTATGTCGACACCACCGTCGTCTCTCACGCGTGCCGACGTTTCTCAGGCGCTCCGTCGGGTGGATGCGCCGGAACTCGAAGGATATCTCCCTCTCTCGGAGGCATCGTTGATGCACGTGGGCGACGGTTTCAACGACGTATTCGTTCTCTCTCCTCCCCAAGGCAAAGCCCGAGACGACCGAGACACCGACCGACTCGTCGTTAAGTTCGGGACCTACTCCGAACCGAGACACCTCCGCGCGGGCGTGACCGCCTACCAACTCCTCGCGGAGTTCACCGACCTCCCGGTCCCCGAAGTCGTCGCGTTCGACCAGGGTGACGACCAAACCCCTCCGTTCGTGGCGATGGAACACCGCCCCGGCGCGGCGCTGGCCGGTGGCTTTCCCGACACGGAGCGGGCGACGGACCCCGCCGCGGTTCGACTTCTCGGGGCGGTCATGGCCGCGTTCGGGTCGATTCCCGCACGAGCCACCGACGGGTACGGATACATCCAGCGTACCGACTACCGCGACGGTAGCCCGGTCGCCGTCGGCGAGTACGACGATTGCTCGTCGTGGCTCGTCGAGTACGGGACCGAACTCTACGACGCGGCGGCGGACCACGAGTCGCTGAACGCAATCGTTCCGGATGTGCTCGAATTCCTCCGAGCGAACCGCAACCGACTACCGGAGGCCCCATCTCCCTCTGTCATTATCACGGACTTCTCGCCAGCGAATCTGATGAGCCGAGATGGGACTCCGCCGAACAGTGTCGATGAACTCACCGGTGTCATCGACCTCGAACGAGCCAAAATCGGCCCGCTGGAGTTCGCCGCCGTCAACGCTGAGTACCTGTTGACGCGGTACGTCGACGACCCGGCCCCCATTCGTGACGCGCTCTACGACCCGCTTCCATTCGGTCCGGGGGTGCCGAAGCGGGACTTCTACCGAGTGCTTGCGATGGGGCGGTCGGTGGCGGCGCTTCCGTTTTGGTACGACTCAGAGGACGAGATGTACGAGCAGCGGGCGAGGGAGATTGCGTCGGAACTTGAGCGGATTGTTCGGTGAGCAAGCCGAGTTTTACTCCGATTGGTTCTCGTAGACGTTTCCGGTTGGGTCCCAGAGCAAATCGACGAGACTGCCGACGCCTAGGAGAATCAAAAGTATCGGGAGGTCCGTCGGTGCCCCGAGAACGTACGCAACCACGCCGACGACGCCGAGCGGGACCGCAGCGAGGCGTTGGATGTGTGGAATGTGCTGGAGCAGTAAATTACTGCATGCGTACGCCGTCAGAGAGGCGAGAAGCACTACTCGAATCAACGCTCGGCCGCGTACGAAAGTCCAGACGGTCGCTGCACCGAGGACCACCGTGAGAAGGCCAAACAGTAGTGAGTGATACCCCAAGGAATTCGGTTTGGAAGTGGAGGGCACAAGCGCTGGTTACGGCCCCCAGACGATAATCTTTTGACACACTGACTAGCCAGTCGTAGCTGAATCGCTCCGCCGTTCGAGTTCGTAATGAGAAACCAGTCCGACTGTCAAAGGCGGACCTTCCCCGGTGTCACCTCCCCCGGACGGCCATCCGAGTCGTTCTCGTACTGATTCGAACCATCTCGGACTATTTCATATCGCGCTATCTGATTTATCACACCGTTAAACACCCGCCGACGAACCAATATCTTCAACAACGACCCCGACAGAATCCGGGGTATGAGCGACCTCGAAATCGAGCGCGACTGCCCCGTCTGCGGTAACGACACGTTCTACCTCGCCGCCAGCATGCTCGTCCACCTCGGCAAGAAAACCAAGTGGCACTGCACCGAGTGCGACTACGGCTACATCCACATCACCGACGACGTGGAAACCTACGTCGAAGCCGAAGCGTAACCGCCGAAAAAGAGATTCTTCGTTATTCGTCCTGTTCGAGCGCCTGCCACGAAAGCCGCGGGTTCCGGGCCGCAGACACCTGGTCGATGCGGCGAGCGCTCGTCTTCGAGGGCGCAGATTCGAGTGCCTCGTCAGAGTCAGCATATGCGGCGTTAAAGGCGTGTGCGAGGTCGTCCAGGGACGCCTTGTCCTCGACTTCCGTGGGTTCGGTGAGCATCGCCTGCGAGACGAGTTCGGGCCACTTCGTCGTCGGCGGGTGGACGCCGTAATCGAGCATGCGCTTTGCCACGTCTGCGGCGTCTCGGTCGCCGGCAGTCGCCGCGAACTCGTGGTGGAACGGTCCGTACGGGACCTCCAAGTCCACCTGCGAAGCGAGGTAATTCGCGTTCAGCACGGCCTTCGCGCTGGAGTCTGCGAGGCCGTCGTCGCCCAGACGGGCGATGTAGGCGTACGCCTTGATGAGCACCAGCCAGTTGCCGGTGAAGCCGTGAACCTTGCCGATGGACGACTCCGGCTCGTACTGTTCGTACCCCGCGGCCGTCTCGCGAACCATCGGACTCGGGAGGAATTCTGCGAGTTCGTCGACGACGCCGACCGGGCCGGCACCGGGACCACCGCCGCCGTGCGGCGTGGCAAACGTCTTGTGGACGTTGTAGTGAACGATGTCGAAGCCCATATCACCGGGGCGAGCGCGCCCGAGGAGGGCGTTGAGGTTCGCCCCGTCGTAGTAGAGCAGGCCGCCAGCGTCGTGGACCATCTCGGCGATGTCGACGATGTCGCGTTCGAACAATCCGAGCGTGTTCGGGTTCGTGAGCATGAGCGCGGCCGTCTCCTCGGAGATGGCGGCGTCCAGCGCCTCCATATCGACGCGACCATCGTCGTCCGAGGGGAGTTCGACCACGTCGTAGCCCGCCAGGGCGGCCGATGCGAAGTTCGTCCCGTGGGCCGACGAGGGGATGATAATCTCCGAGCGGTCGTCGTCGCGCGACTCGTGATACGCTTTTGCGACGAGAATACCCGTGAATTCGCCTGCGGCACCCGCTGGGGGATGGAGCGTCACGGCGTCCATGCCGCCGATTTCGGCGAGATACTCCTGGAGACCGTGCAGGAGACCGAGTGTCCCCTGAACCGTCCGGTCGGAGCGGGCAGGGTGGACAGCGGCGTTGGGGTCGGCCGCAACGTCCTCGGTGAACGACGGGTTGTACTTCATCGTACACGACCCGAGCGGGTACGGCCCCAGTTCGACGCTGTAGTTCATCTGCGACAGACGCGTGTAGTGTCGCGCCAGCTGCGGCTCCGAAAGCCCCGGTAGCGTGAGTTCGTCGCGGGTCAGGTCGTCCGGGAGGACGTCCTCCGAGTCGACCTCGACGGTAGTGCTGTCCTTTTCGGACAGAAGCGGCTCGTACACGTCGTCGCGGCTGAATCGGGCTTGGTCGAAGTTCATTAGGCTACCTCCTCGAAGGCCGCGACCAGTTCATCCGCGGCATCGGCGTTCACGTCGGTGATACAGACCTGAATGTAGTGGTCGTCGAGGGCGTGGACCGCGAAGCCGCGACCCGCGAGGTCGTTCGTGATAGCGGGTGCAGGCTGGTCCGTGTGGACGACGAACTCGCGGAAGTGGTGTCGGTCGTGGACCGGCGCTTGCAGACCCGAAATGTTGTCGAGGCGCTTTGCGAGGTTCCGCGCGTCGGTGACGGCGTCCGTAGCGAGGTTGACGAGACGGTCCGGACCGAGCCACGCCATGTGCATGGCGGTTCGGAGCGCGACCCACGCCTGATTCGTACAGATGTTCGAAGTCGCACGTTCCTTGCGGATGTGCTGTTCGCGAGTCTGGAGCGTCAGCGTAAAGGCCCGCTTGTCGGCGGTGTCTTCGGACGTGCCGACGAGTCGGCCCGGGACCTGCCGCAGGAACTTCTCGCGGGTGGCGAAGATACCGAGACCCATACCGTAGGCCGTGCCGACACCGAGTGCGTCGGCCTCGCCGACGACCACGTCGGCACCGACGCTCGCGGGTTCTTCGAGAAGCGCCAGCGCGACGAGGTCGCTGCCGAGACAGAACAGCGCGTCGTTCTCGTGGGCGAGGTCGCCGATGCCGGTGAGTCGCTCCTCGATGACACCGCGGACGGTCGGACTCTCGGCGTAGACCATCACGGTCTCGTCGTCGACGAGGTCCGAAAGGGCGTCAATGTCGACTGCGCCGTCGTCCATCGGGTACTCGCCGATTGCCATGTCCGCGCCGTCGAGGTAGTTTTCGAGGACGCCGAGGCGGCCTTCGTGAAGGTGCTCAGGAACGAGCACGCGGTGGCCGCTCGCGCCGCGTCGAAGGCGGTTTGCGAGGAGTGCGGCCTCGGCGAGGGCGGTCGCAGCGTCGTACATCGAGCAGTTCGCGACCGGAAGCCCGGTCAGTTCGACCAGCATCGACTGGTACTCGAAGAGTACCTGCAGGAAGCCCTGCGCGATTTCAGGCTGGTACTGCGTGTAGGACGTGAGGAACTCGGAGCGACGCGAGAGGTCGTCAACAAGCGCTGGCACGTAGTGAGCGTGGTGGCCGCGGCCGAGGAACTCAGTCAGGTCTTCGTTGCGCGCAAAGAGGTCCGCAAGCGACTGTCTGAGTTCCTGTTCGTCCATGCCGTCGATGCCGAATTCGCCGTCGAAGCGGACCTCCTCGGGGATATCGAAGAGGGCTTCGGCGCTGTCGACACCGATTGCATCCAGCATCGCGGCTTCGTCGGCGTCGGTATGTGGGGCGTACGGGCTTCCGGCCCGCCGTCCGTTTCCAGCCGTCATCTCACTCCGTCTGCTCGCGGTACTCCTCGGGAGAGAGGAGGTCGTCGAACTCGTCCGTGTCGGACGGTTCCATCTCGAACATCCAGCCGTCGCCGTAGGGGTCGTCGTTGACGAGTTCGGGTGCGTCGAACAGTGCTTCGTTGACCGCGGTGACCGTTCCCGAAATCGGCGCGTAGAGGTCGGAAACCGCCTTGATACTCTCGACGACACCGAACTCGTCGCCGGCGTCGAGTTCGTCGCCCTCGGTGGGGAGTTCGACGAAGACGACGTCGCCCAGTTCGTCCTGTGCGAAGTCGGAGATACCGATGCGGACGGTGTCGCCTTCGGTGGTGGTCCATTCGTGCGATTCCAGGTACTTGCGGTCGTCGGGAATTTCGAACATTATTGGTTGATAAAGGGAGGTGTGACGATTTCTGCGCGCTTCTCACGGCCGCGGACGAGGACGTGAACCTCTGTTCCGTCGTCCGCGTATTCGACGGGGACGTAGCCGAGACCGATCGGTTCCGACAGGGTCGGACTCATCGTCCCGCTCGTCACCACGCCGATGACCTCGCCGTCTTCGGTGGCGATGTCGTAGCCGTGCCGGGGAACACCCCGGTCGAGGAGGGTAAAGCCGACGAAGGTTTCGTCGACGCCCGCCTCGTGTTGCTGTTCGAGGGCGTCGCGGCCCACGAACTCTGTGTCCAATTTGACAACGAAGCCGATACCGGCCTCGTAGGGGGTTCGAGGCTCGTTTTCTGGGTCGAAGTCCTGCCCGGAGAGCAGATAGCCCATCTCCAGTCGGAGCGTGTCGCGGGAGCCGAGTCCACACGGAGTGGCGTCCAGCGCCGACCACACGGTCTCGGCGTCACCCCACGGACAGAGAATCTCGAAGCCGTCTTCGCCGGTGTAGCCCGTTCGGGCGACCCAGCACTCGATGCCCGCCACGTCGGCGAACGTCGCCTGGAACTTCGAGAGGTCGCCTAAACTGGCGTCAGGTGCGGCCTCGGAAACCGTGTCGAGTGCGTCGGGACCCTGCACCGCGAACATGGCCCAGTCCTCGGTGACATCCTCGACGGTGGCGTCGAGGTCCCACTCGTCACGGAACGAGGCCCACCGGTCGTACATCTCTTCGTCGTGCCCAGCGTTCGGGATGAAGAGGTACACCCGGTTATCTCGGTCCGGGAGTCGATAGACGACGGTGTCGTCGATGATGACGCCCTCGTCGTTCACGATGGCCGAGTACTGCGAGTCACCCGGTTCGAGGGCCGCCACGTCGTTCGTCGTTAGGCGTTGCATCAACGCGGTTGCGTCCGGGCCAGACACCTCAATCTCACTCATATGTGAGACATCGAAGATGCCAACGGACTCACGGACGGCCGCGTGTTCTGCCTTGATGGAGTCGTACTCCACTGGCATGTCCCATCCGCCGAACTCGGTGAAATGCGCCCCAGCGTCTTCGTGGGCGTCGTATAACGGCGGTTTTCGAAGGCCCATACAGGGCACTGCGAACTACGATAAGTAATGCTTTGGTATCTTCTCTCGCGGTATGTACATCATCGTGCACTAATCGGTACTTGTTTGCGGGTAAAAACACCACAAACCCGCAACTAACGCGGTGGAACTTTCCTTATGGATGGGGTTTGGAGCACACTGTCTGAAAGAGTGATAAACTGAATAGTGCGATACTAAAGTGCAGTTGTGCGGTCCTACGATGGGTGACTCGGTTTCACGAGTGGGATCTGGCGACCACGATTTGGCCACCATCGACCGATTCAGTGGTTACCGTATGGGGTAACTGCTCTTCTGCAACCGGAACCAAGTGCAACAGCGTCCCCTCGTTCGTTTCTACCCATTCCGAACCATCTTCGGGGTCCCAACAGCAGACGTGCCAGACATCATTCTCCAACCGTTCCCAGATCTGGACATCTGAGTAGTACTGCCCGTCTGAACAGGAAAAGAACGCCCTCATGATGGCCTCCGTCCGCTACTCAAAACAGGCATCCACCGGTATTGTCTGTCCGGGACTGCCGACATCATTGTTCCGAGACTTCGGGCGAAACACGTCGTTACGAACCGCTTGTGATGATGTATGTACATGATTTGTCTTCGTAAGTTGTTGCCGGCCAAACCACGGTAACCACCTTTGCACGGGATTCGTTCAGTCGGAGACAACCGACCGTACCGTTCCACCGAGGAGACCGTTTGATCTCCTGTTTTGCCACCATTTCTCACTCAGGTGGTGGACGTCGTTTGGACGGCATCCAAAGGGATGTGCTTGGTTGACACGAACCCAATAGCTAGTCGACTAGTTGACTGAGATGTGTAAGAGGGCTAGCTTACTAGGGCTAGTTCTCGCGTCGATATCGCCATTCGTCGGGACACGCAGAACGGATTAGTGTCACTCATCCAAATAGTATCAATCATCCAAGCCATGAATAGAATAAACCACACCTTCCGTTTCCCGGTCTCTAACTGGTGTGAAGTGGCCGGAATCAACTGATAGCAAGTATCAGTTAGGAGCTAACAGTATCGTCGTAGTCGTCGATACTCTGTTCGTCAACGACGCGTATATCGGCCACTGCAGCCGCACCGTATCCCGAACGCGAAACGAGGTCCTGTTCCTGGTCGTACACGGCGACGTTGGCATGCACCAGTCGCGGGAGGTGTGTGTGATAGAGTTCCAGATAGATGTCTCGAACGTCCTCAGCTGGAATTTCGGTAAGGGGACAGTCGTTCTCCCAGACCGCCAGTTCGTCCGCCATATCGGCTAACGAGAGCGTCACATGCCGTTCGAGGTGAACCAGCATCTGACGGCGGTAGGGGTGTGTGGGGAGTTGAGAGCAGTTCGTCGCTGTATTGGGGTCTTTGGACATGGGAGATGGTGTGTATATGGTAGCTCTGTTGTAGGTCGATTCAGGGTGTGTTACCCGACGCCACTCTCACATCCCGGGCTGAATTCATCCGTCTGAACGTCGTCGTTGGCGGCGAGAGCAAGATAAGGAAGCAAGGCGTCTGCTGTCGCCTCGGGTTCGACCAGACGTTGCTCCGGGTAGAACGTGACGACACCACTGTCAGCGAGTTTCGGGAGATGAACGTGGTAGAGAGACGTAACGAGTCGCTCCCGGTCGTCCAGAGGCGTCTCCTCGCACGCCACGAGTTGGTCAGCTAACTCCTGTAACTCGATGGTATCGGAGTGATGTGTGAGATACCGTAGGATGTAGCGTCGCCGTCTACTGCGAAGTAGATCGAATGTGACATCTAGAGAGACCTCATTGCCATGTGAATCCATCTCTGACCAGTGCCGATCTGGATCGGTCATTATAATCATTTGTCGTGGGGGACTACCGAAAACCGGGAGACTAGCTTACTAGCGATAGATGAGTGAACGGTCCACTACCGCAGAATCTTACGATTCGCTAGTGGAATCCGCCCCGCCGACTGCATCTCCGAGACCATCCGCGTTCGCCGAAGTTTTAACGTACTCCGAAAGGGCCTGATGTTCGTGGTATTTCTCCGAATCGTCGGTCCGCCGGAGACGAGCTTCTTCTTGTCGCTCCGTTACCGTCGATTTGCCGGTAATCTCGATAAACAGGTCGCGGTACTTCTCAATCTGCTGTTGATTGGTGGTTTTTTCGCTCATTATCCTATCACGGGGCGCTTCGTTTCGGTGCTCAAAGCCGAGTTCCGCGTGAGGCGTTGGTCCACCGGTAACGTGGCGGCCAACGCATCGGGGAGCGTTAGCTGGCAGTCAACGTTGTGCAGTGCGGTGAGCGTGGGCTGGGCTTTTAGTTCGGAAACTGCTTGGATCCTATTCATTGGAACGGACACATATCAATAGAGAAACGAGAAGTAGAACGCCTCTAGCACACTAGTGAATGAACGTTGATAAAATCACGACAGTCCTAGTGCACTAGTCACCACGTGTCGTGGTAGTTCACCCTCTGATGGTAAATCGGGGGTTAAACCTAGTCGAACAGCCCGATTTCGTCGATCTGCTCTAGAATCTTCCGAGTCGCCTTCCGCACGTGAAGATAGAACGTCGGCGACGCGATCCCGAGTGCAGCAGCGAGTTCGTCACCCGTCGAGCAGCGTGGCGATTCGAAGAACCCTGCGTGATAGGCGAGTTCCAGCACTTCTCGCTGTCTGTCGGTCAACAGGTCGTCGAGCACGTCGTGCGTGAGATTGATCGACTGTACGGGGCGGTCGACCGAACGTTTGGCGACGAAGGTCGTGTCCGGATACGCCGCCTGAACCCCCGAGATGACTTTACGGGTATTCGAATCTGGTGCAACCTCCGCAACGATTGTCTCTTCACCGTCTTCGACGACCTTCGATGTCACGGTCGCGCCGTAATCGAGTAGCTTTGTCATCGGGGACTCACTCACTCTGTACTCGATCATTCCCTGAGTGCCCGTTGCGTTGATCGCTCGCGCATGATCGACCGTCGGCGAGTTCGAGAGATACTCGATAACTGTCTCGGGGGTTGCGTCTTCAACAGCCGCATAACAGAGGAACCCGTTTTCCGAGGTCGGAACGACGGTTTCGAACTCGAACCGGCAGTCGAGTTCCTCAGCCACTTGAACGGGGACGGACTCCGCGCCCGTCGTCTGGAACTCGAGTTCGGTAACGGTGTCCGTGTGGAGGAGTCGTTCGTTCTCTGCGGCGTGGACTGCATGGCCGACTCGTTCTCCGAGTTCGCGGAGTAGCCCCTTTTCGTATTCGTCGAACGCGTTCGGCCGACTCGAGTACACCACAGTAACGCCATACACGGTGTCTCCGAAGACGACCGGGACGGCGGCCAAGGACTGATACCCACGGGCGAGCGCGTCTTCACGCCACGATTCGTATACCGGGTCAGAGAGGACATTCCGGGATGCTTGGACATCGCGAGTGTGGACGGCCTGACTAATCAGCCGATGGCCGACATCGCTCTCGTCAGTCGCCAACTCGAAGTCGTCGACATAGCCGGCTTCGACCCCTGCCCACTCCTGTGGGGTCACTTGCTCACGTTCGGGCGTGTAATCGCCGTACCACGCGAACAGGTAGGTGTCGGACATGGCGAGATGTTCACAGACGACCTGTTCGATTTCCGCTTGCGTCGAGACCCGTGAGAGCGCACGATTGAGCGGGCGGAGGTTCTCAGTCATCTTTTTGATACACTTGAGCGCCGCCCGTTGGCGTTCGAGTGTCCGCTCGCGCTCCTTTTGCTCGGTGATGTCGGCGTTCACCGCCACAAACCGTTCGATATCACCGTTTTCATCTTTCACGGGGGCAATCGTCTGATTAACGACGTACTGGTCACCGTTCTTCCGCTGGTTGGTCACTTCACCCTGCCACACGTCACCCGATTTAATGGTCTCCCAGAGGTCCGCATAGAAGTCGTCATCGTGCTCGTTGGAGCTGAAGAGACGTGGGGTCTCACCGCAGGCATCCTCTTCCGAGTAGCCGGTGATGCTCTCGAATGCCGGGTTGACGTACTCGATGGTGCCATCGGGATCGGTCATGTAAATCGAGTGGCCAGCCTGTTCAACCGCTTCCCGGAAGGCACGAAATCGCTCCTCGCGCTCCTTGCGCTCGGTGATGTCCTCGACGACGCCATCGAAGTATATCTCTCCGTGTTCTTCGCGCTTAATCGCCGTGACCGACGTCCAAATCGTCTCGCCCGTCGCGGTTTGTACTTTCAGCTCGTGGTCCGAGAGGATTTCATCTTCGTGGAGACGCTCCTCTAATACCTCTCGCTCATCCGGATTGGCGTAGAAATCCTCGGGGCCCTTTTGGCGGAGCGCATCTATCGATGGGACGTCGAGCATCTCTCGTAACGCTGCATTTCCCTCGACGAAGTTGCCATCGGGGCAGGCCTCAGTACGATAGATACCCTCGGGAAGGTGCGTGATGATGTCTTCGTAGCGTTCGAGTTCGTTCCGGCGTTGTTCTCGGTCGGTGTTGTCCCGGAGTGTCCCTGTGAAGAGTCGCTGACCGTGGTGTGTGTGTTCTTGGAATCGGATCGACACCGGTACCTCGTGGCCTTCGTTATGTTTCGCTGTCAGGCCGATGTCGTTCCAGTCTTTCTGTCGTTCGCCTGTTTGGAGATACCGCTGGAACGCCTGCATGGGGTCCTGTTCGAGGTGGTCGGGAACGAGTGTCTGCAACGGTTGTCCGACCAGCTCGTCCGGCTGATACCCTAAGATGTGTTCGAGCGCCGGGTTGGCAAAGACGATGACGCCGTCTTCGTCAACCGTGAGCAGCCCCCCTGACGTGTTCGCCACCAGCGTTTGACAAAAATTCGCGGCGTCGAAATCAAGCGGAGATGCAGTAAAGACGTTCTCAAGGCCACTCCCCCCCTTGGAGAACGAAGGCTTACTCCGGTTAGTCATCGAAGTAGCGTGGAAGATGAAAGCGGAAAAGCTCGTTGGAGGTCAATTATTATTGCCGCTTGAGGCGTTTTGAGCGTGATGAACAGTGGTCTTCGACAAGATGGTCACGCGCTCACCCGATTCGAATCCAGTCACTCGAAGTGAACGTCCGCGCTAAACTCACTCTTCGGGGGTGCGTATGGTCATTTGAATTTTATCTCAGTTCACTGAACTGGAGACTCAGATGACGTGTTCCCGAAACGATTCCCATTTGACATCGGAATCCGAACCGTTGTCCCGATTTAGCCGACGATTCATCTAAGAGATGCAGACACCACACATGTATTCCAGAATGCCAATTTAGTATACATGTGTCCTTTCGTGGTCCCAGTGGGCATCTCCGAAATGAGCAAAAAACAGTAGGCCGAAAGAGCGCTCCCTTACTCGCTGCCTGATGACGCCTGCCCGACAAGTTCAGAAACTGCTCCGGGTGCAATGAACCGAGTCTTCCCGTCTCGGTGTTCGAGTTCGACTTCGCCCGTCTCCCTGAAGTGGTTCCCGAGGATTACCTTCCAGGGAACGCCGAGAAGGTCGCTCTCGGCGAATCGTTCGCCGATTGTCTGGTCGAGGTCGTCGAAGAGGAGGGCGGTTGCTCGGCCGCACTCACGGTGGAGTCGGTCGGCCACCGCTTGGATGTCGCCCCCGTATTCGAGGGGGATAATCGAGACGGTGTAGGGTGCGGCGGTTCCGCGGTCGGTCACGGGCCATCGACAGCCGGTTTCGTCGCCGTGTTGCTCGATGAGTGTATGGACGAGTCGGTCGACGCCGATTCCGTAACTCCCCATCAGGACGGGTCGTTCGGAGCCGTCCGCCATGTCGACAGTGAGGTCGGCGGGGTCAGTGTACCGCGTCCCCAACTTGAACACGTGGCCGATTTCGATACCTTCGCCGCTGGTGAGGGCCGCGCCGCAGTCGGGGCATACGTCGCCTTCGAAGAGCGAGGCGTCGGGAGATTCGTCGGTCACACCGACGCGACATCCTTGGGCTTCACAGTAGACGAGTTCGACGCTTCCCGTTTCGACGGGGGCGATGAACTCCTCGGAGGCGGAGCCACCCATCACACTATTCTGTGCGTCGGCGACGACGAAGTCGATGCCGAGCGCGTCGAAGATGCGGCAGTACGCGTCGCGGACGCGGCCGTACCACTCGTCGAGCGAGTCGGCGGTTGCGTGCAGGCTGTAGGCGTCTTTCATCGTGAACTCCTTCGTCCGAAGGAGTCCATTCCGGGGATGGTCGTCGCGGTGTTTCCGTTCGACCTGATACAAGAGCAGGGGAACGTCCTCGTAGGAACGGACAATGCCCTCGACGAGGTGGACGATTCCTTCCTCGTGCGAAGGAGCGAGACACAACTGCTGTCCGTCGCGGTTCTCGAAGGTAAACATCTCGCCTTCGAAACTCCCCCAGCGACCGCTTTGCTCCCAGATGGGTTTGTACTGGAGGTTGGGCAAGCTAACCGCTTGCCCGCCGATGGTATCCATCTCCGTCTTGATTCGACGGATAATTTTTCTCCGGACGCGCTCTCCGGTGGGAGTAAAACCGAACAGTCCACTTCCGAACTGTCTGATGAAACCGGCGCGAACTGCGAGTTGAACCGTGTCGTTCTCCCAGCCCGCTGCTTCGCGACTGGTGAACAGCATCGCTTCACTCCGCCGCACGTCGGACACCTCCAATGAACCGGTGGCTGGGTGACGTGTCGAACAGGACAGTGCTCGTCAGTAATCGGGGAGAAACAGCGTTGAGACGACTATCGCGGAACCCAGCCGTGAGTCGCACCGGACTCACGGCTTCGAGTACAGCTTCGTTCGTTTCGAATCATGCACATGTTACGTTTCGGAGGTCAAAAATAAAGGTTCGCACTGTAACCGTTGGACGCAATGCAGCATAATCCAAACGAAAAATGATTTGGGATATCTTTATTATCCAATGACACAAAACAGTTACTATGATTGTTGTAAGGACCAACACCGACGAGGCTGACGCTCGCGAGGTACCCGTTCGTCGCACGGCCACGTTCGCCGACATGGCCGCCGCGATGCACCGTCTTTGAACGAATTTTACTGTTCTATCTCGGCCGTCTCCGTAGATTCGAGACGTATTCTTATCTGTGATTTGTTGCGAGAGTCTCGTAGGGTGGAATATCCGCCGTAACCGTTCGACTTCGGAAGAAACACGCCGTAACCCGGGAAACGGATTTACCCCTGCGTGTCATATTTTACCAAACTGGGCGACAGTGCCCTGATACCCATGGCAGACAAACCACACCAAAACTTAGCCATCATCGGACACGTCGACCACGGGAAATCCACACTCGTCGGTCGACTCCTGTTCGAAACAGGTAGCGTACCCGAACACATTATCGAACAGCACCGCGAGGAAGCGGAGTCCAAGGGGAAGTCAGGCTTCGAGTTCGCCTACGTCATGGACAACCTCGCGGAAGAACGTGAGCGCGGTGTCACCATCGATATCGCCCACCAGCGCTTCGACACGGACAAATACTACTTCACTATCGTCGACACGCCCGGTCACCGTGACTTCGTGAAGAACATGATTACGGGCGCGTCGCAGGCCGACCATGCTATTCTCGTCGTGGCAGCCGACGACGGCGTTGCGCCGCAGACCCGCGAACACGTCTTCCTCGCCCGCACCCTCGGCATCGAGGAGCTCATCATCGCGGTCAACAAGATGGACGTTGTTGACTACAGCGAGGACACCTACAAGCAGGTCAAAGAGGAAGTCCAACAGCTCCTCAAACAGGTCCGCTTCGACACCGAAGACGCCGGGTTCATCCCCATCTCCGCGTTCGAAGGCGACAACATCGCCGAGTCCTCGGAGAACATGTCGTGGTTCGACGGTCCGACAGTGCTGGAGTCGCTCAATAACCTGCCAGAACCGTCACCGCCGACTGACGCACCGCTCCGCATCCCGATTCAGGACGTGTACACCATCTCCGGTATCGGGACTGTCCCCGTCGGCCGTGTCGAGACGGGTATCCTGAACACCGGCGACAACGTCATGTTCATGCCGTCGAACGTCGGCGGAGAGGTGAAGACCATCGAGATGCACCACGAGGAGGTCGCCGAGGCTGGTCCGGGCGACAACATCGGGTTCAACGTCCGCGGCGTGGGCAAAGACGATATCCGTCGCGGGGACGTTTGTGGTCCGGCCGACGAGCCGCCGTCCGTAGCCGAGACGTTCAGTGCACAGATTGTCGTCATGCAGCACCCGTCTGTTATCACTGCTGGCTACACGCCGGTCATTCACGCCCACACGTCACAGGTGGCGTGTACGTTCGAATCGCTCGACCAGAAACTCGACCCCGCGTCGGGCGAGGTTGCAGAGGAGAACCCTGACTTCATCAAGGCTGGCGACGCCGCAATCGTCACGCTCCGCCCGCAGAAGCCACTCAGCATCGAGCCATCCTCGAATATCCCCGAACTCGGTAGCTTCGCAATCCGCGACATGGGCCAGACCATCGCGGCCGGGAAGGTCCTCGAAGTCAACGAATAACGCGGTTCGACCCACACCCGTTCTTTTTCACATCATCGCGGTCAGACCTCTCTCGGCACCGGAGGGAATACAGAGACAGTCGACTCGCTGCCGCATGTTTGTGGACAGCAAAGAGAGCGTTTCGAGGGTCGTTGAGAACTGACTGCACGGCCGCGTAGCAACTGGTGATAGAGCGGTCTTCGAGTGGTGTCGTCGATTTCGAAAGGAGGAGCCGGTTGACCACGACATCGACGTCGGGGTCGAGTGTAACACCCTCAGACGACACGTCAATACTGACGGCCTCCTCGTGAAGCCAGACGGCGTTCTGCCCGAGCATAGAGACGGCGTTACAGATGGCTTTCGTCTCTCTGCTGTTGTGGAACCCCAGAATACCAACTGTTTGTGTTGCCTCGCGCCCAGTCATACGGGAGGTAGGCAGCGAAGTCGTATCAGCGCATCGTGGGGTTCCGTGCCGCAAGGATGTAGGGCGTGATGACGCGTTTTCGGGACCCGGTTTTCGGGACCATAGCCCTACGCGCTCATGAAGCATCGACAGTCCGTGGAGCCGATGCCTGCTCGAATGTCCGTCGGAAGACGGCTAGCGCGCTTTCTTGGGGAGAGTTATTCCTTTTCCGTGATGGTCACGGTGTAGCTGCCGCTGCCGCTGTAGCTGTCGACCAGGATACCGAGGTCTGCCGACGTGTCGGGGTTGTCGATGACGATCTGTTCGGTACTGTCGTAGGACCACGAGCGGTAATCGTAGGAGCGCGTCGTCGGACACGTTCCCGACCCTTCGGTCGCGTACAGGTCGAAGTCGGCGCTGCTCGGACCGCTGAGGTCGATGACCACCTGTGACGGGGAGCTGTAGTTCCACGAGTGGCTCACACAGTTTGAGTCCGACGACGAGGAGAGCGTCCCATCGTAGGTCGTTTCCTTCGAACCGCCGCCACCACCGCCCCCGCCATCGCCGGGGTCAGTCGTGACAGCGTTTGCGGCGTCGACGCGACCCGAACCCTGTTTCGTACTGCTGAGGCCGATATCGACTGCGGTGTTCTTCAGGTGGTTCCGCAGGTCGGCGGGCGAGAGGTTGTGAACGGCAAGCGCGAGACCGGCCACACCCGAGACGACGGGCGTCGCCATCGACGTCCCGGAGATTTCGTTGTACTCGGTACTGGTCGTCCAGCACGAGAGGACGTTCGTCCCCGGTGCTGCGAGGTCGATTTCCGACCCGTAGTTCGAGTACGATGCGAGCGTCTCGTCGGGGTCGAGCGCCGAGACGGCGACACACTCGCTGTATGCCGCGGGGTAGGAGACGCTTTGCCGGCCGTCATTACCAGCAGCGGCGACGACGAGCGAACCTTGCTGCGTCGCGTAGGATACGGCGTTTTTCATCGTCGAGGAGTAGCCGCCACCACCCAGGGAGAGGTTGATAACGTCTGCACCCTGGTCTGCGGCCCACTCGATAGCGTCCGCGATGTCACTCGTCGAACCGCTTCCGGATTCGGAAAGGGCGCGTCCAGAGAGGAGCGTGGAGTTACTGATTCCGCCAATACCTTCGTTGTTATCGGTGGTCCCGGCGGCGATACCTGCGACGTGGGTTCCGTGGTACTCGTCGGAGAGCAGGTCCGGATACGGGTCTCCGTCGTTGTCGACGAAGTCTCGACCTTTGTTCGAGCCGAACTGGCTCGAAAGGTCGGGGTGGTCGTACTTGACACCCTGGTCGACGACGGCAATCTTCACGGAGGAACTTCCGAGCGTGGTGTCCCACGCGGAGTCGGCGTTTACCTGCTGGGGTGCGTACTGACTACCATACTTCGGGTCGTTCGCCGTATAGAGCGCTTCGTGCGTCGCGTTCTTCTCGGCGTACTTCACTTCATCTCGCTTCGTAATCGCCGAGATGAAGTTTTCACGCGCTTGTTTCGGTGCCTTAGAGGGGAACTTGACTGCAGCGTAGCTGAGGGTCTCGTTCTCGTGAACGATCTCAGCATTCCCCGGAACTGCATCCGCAACTGCCTTCCGCGGACTGTCGGCAGTCGACGTGACGCCGACGAGGATTTCGTCCTTCTTCGGACCGGGCGAGCGACCGGGAGTCGCACTAGTTACACCAGCCATGCCGGTGAGGCCTGCGGCTGCGGCGAGTCGTAGGAAGCTTCGTCTGTCGAAGTTCGGTGTGCCTGCCATGGGCAAACATGACTCAGTGCACTACGATATTATGTGTTAGCTTGACTGAAATTTAGATTTCACCATAATTATCAAGACATTACTAAGAGATAGTCAGAAACTCAAATAAATTGACTAATTGTTCTCGCGTCGGCTCCGTCGGTCTGCCCCGGCACTACTTCGGCGACTCCCTCGAAATTTATAAACCTGAAACCGGGCGAGGTGGTGTATGGACCTCCTGCGGCGGTTGTTCGGTCCCGATGGTGCACCGTCGGGCCAAGTAGCACTCTTCGTGGATGGACCGAACGTTCTCCGCGACGAGTTCGACGTAGATTTAGACGACATTCGGATGGCTGCGCGGTCGCTCGGCGGAACGATGAGCGCGACGCGACTATATCTCGACGAGCACGCTACCCCCGGACTGATTCAGGCGGCCGAAGCCCGCGGCTTCGAAGTCGTGATTACGAGCGGTGATGTCGACGTGAAACTCGCAGTCGACCTCACACGCTTTGCCGTCGAGGGTCGCGCGGATGTCATCGCTGTTGCCTCGCGGGATACCGACTTTAAGCCCGCACTGGAGACGGCAAACGAGTACGGTCTCCGAACGGTCGCCATCGCACCCGGAAGCTACGGACGGTCGGACGCACTCCAAAACGCGGCCACCCACGCGATGACGCTCGACGAAGTTGTCGACCACACCGACGACTGATAAAGACGGTTGTAACTGTTCACCGGGTCATCTTCGTCGCACGCGAACGGTTCGCTTTTTCCCGCTCCGCTCGACCACCACACTATGCAGGAGTTCGACACGCCGGTACTGGACAATCACCTCCACCTCGACCCGGACCACGGTCGCGGACTGGAGGCCGTGAAGGACTTCGCTCGAAGCGGCGGCACGCACCTGCTCGTCGTGAATAAACCCTCGTGGCTCCTCGGCCACGAGGTGGAGACGGGCGAGGACTTCCGCCCGGTTTTCGAGACGACCATCGACGTGGTTCGAGCGGCCGCAGAAATCCTCGACGGACGCGCGTGGCCCGTCCTCGGCGTCCACCCCGGACTCGTCTCGAAACTCGTCGACGACAGGGGGTACGACCCCGAAGACGCGCGAGACCTGATGGCCGCCGGTCTGGATGTTGCCGCAGAGTATGTCCGCGCGGGCGACGCGCTCGCGCTCAAATCCGGGCGACCGCACTACGAGGTTACGGACGCCGTCTGGGAGGCATCGAACGCCGTGCTCCGACACGGACTCGACCTCGCGGCCGACTGCGACTGCGCACTCCAACTCCACACGGAATCGACGACCGACCTCTCGGACGTGGCCGACTGGGCCGACGAGCGCGACGTCCCGCGCGAGCGAGTGGTCAAACACTACGCGCAGGGACACCTCACCGGCGGGACGCCGAGCGTCATGAGCGACAAAGACCGCCTCGAAGACGCCGCCGAGCGAGGTGTGCCGTTCCTCATGGAGACCGATTTTATCGACGACCCTGACCGACCCGGTGCGGTGATGGGACCGAAGACAGTTCCGCGTCGGGTCGACTGGCTCTTGGACGAGGGATACGATGCGGCAGTTAGAAACGCGCACGTCGAGACGCCCGCACTCGTGTACGACGTGGACACCGAGTCGACCCTCGACAACTAACTTCGTCTGAAGCGACTCCCGACTGCGAACATCACCGATACCTCTCGGCTGCTGTTCTGATGCGGCACAGAAGGGGTGCTGACGGTGGTTCTTGGTGCGTCTCGTGTCGAGAGCGCACATGCTCCTGAATCGCACGCACTGCCAGCAGGATAAGAAAGGCATTTGAGTCCGGCACGGGAGGTTGTAAGTATGACCGAGGCCGAGGAACGATACTACTCGCCGGAACGCTGGCAGAACTGGTTGACGCGCGTCGAAGAAGAGGACCTGGACCTCGAAAGTGAGGAGACCGGTCGTCTGCTGATGAACGTGCAGAACGACGCGGCAATCGCAATCGCGAAGATTCTGACCGCCTACGACGACGACACCCTCGACGAAGAGGAGGCGCTCGACGAACTCGCAACCGTCCACGACATCGTGATGGCGGAAGCCGAATTCGAGTCGGAGAACGAAGAAGCCGAGATTCTCATCGGGAGCGTCCAGACGAGCCTCTCGTGTGCCTTCTTCGCGGCCGAGGAGTACCTCGTTGCAGGTCCTGCAGAGCTCGAAGACGACATGGAGGCGTACGTGCTCGCCGCCGCGGACGCCGAGGAAGCGGACGACCTCGACAGTGCGCTTGGCTACATCGTGCAGGTCGGTACCCGCGTCATCGACGGCGACGAACTCGACATCGAAGTGCTCGACGAACTCGAGTTCGGACTCGTCACCGAGTGGGTCAACGGTCTCGACAGCCTCCAGAGCGGGCTGTCGGAGCCTGAAGTCGTCGAAGAAGAAGACTAATCTCGGCCGCCTCTCACGCACATCGACGACGGTAGGAGTCTTTTTCCCCTTCGAGTTACCTTCGGGTTATATGAACTTTCGGGGCGATGAGCGTGCAGTCACTGTTCAGATCGGAGCAGTGCTGCTCTTCGGCATCATCATCATCTCGATGTCGATGTACCAGGCAACCGTCGTCCCGAATCAAAACGAGCAGGTCGAGTTCCAACACAACCAAAACGTTCACGACGATTTCGTCTCGCTCCGCGGGGCCGTCATCGAGAGCGCGTCAGAACCGATGACTCGTCCGGCGACCGTCTCACTCGGCACACGCTATCCGAGTCGGACGCTGTTCGTCAATCCCGGACCAGTCTCTGGGACACTCCAGACACAGTCACTCGGAACGCTCACCGTCTCGAATGTCAGCACGAGCGAGGACGAAACGGACGACTACGTCGCCGATAATGCGCTTTCCTTCACCACGAAATCGCTCGAATACAGCCCGCGCTACCACGTCATGCAGAGTTCGCCGACGACGGTGTACGAGAACACTATCGCATACAACCGCTTCGAAAGCGGGTACAACGGGACGCTTACTGGACAGTCGCTCGTGGATGGCCGAACCATCTCGCTGGTTCTTCTCGACGGGAACTACTCCGAAAACGGCGTCAGAAGCGCGACTATCGACGCGCAGGCAGTGAGTTCGGCGACCCGGACGGTGTCCGTGACGAACAACTCGTCAACGAGCAACGTGACGATTACCGTGCCGACGAAGCTCTCGGTCGAGGATTGGAAGACGATTCTGACCGACGCCGAGGAATTAGATGGTTCGGGCGATACGTCGAACGACGCCTACGTTCACGAAGTTCACGATGGGGCGGCCGGGAGCGTCGTCATCGAGATGGAGCGCGGCGAGACCTATAACCTCCGAGTCGGGAAGATTGAGGTCGGGTCGGGTGCCGAATCCCAGTCACCACACTACCTCACAGTCGCTGACAAGAGTAGTTCGTCGGTGACGTTCGAGGTGAGAGACAGGTACAACAATCCGGTGAGTGGAGCAACCCTAAATGTAACCGCGCTCCCTTCGACACCGCTTGCGGCACAGGGACAATCCGGATCGAAACTCACGGACCTCGACACAGACGCGGATGGACAGGTTACGGTCTCGTTGACTGATCCGAGTGCGACAAGCTACACCGTACGGGCGAGTATCAACCGCGACCCATCGACAGACTTCGACGCGTCTCGCCTGCAGAATGCAACCGCCGAAGTCGTCCCTGGTTCCGGGTCGGGGTCCGGAATCACTGGACTATACGATATTGTCTGGGATGGTGACGAGATGGATTCGACCGGCGGCAGTGCCGTCGACTATTACAGTGCAAACGACACGCTCGTCGTTGACAGCAGTAGTGTTTCGGACTTCGACGGAATCGTCACTGTGGCGGATGACAGCCAGTCAGTTTCGAACGCGAATGTCGACTTTGCGACGAACGACTCGACCGTTTTGACCGGTGGATTAGGAACGGACGAAACAGACGGGAGTGGTGTCGCCAGCACGACGATTTCAGTCTCCGATGGGGTCGCAACTGCTTACGCGACGGCCGGTGGTTCGTCCGATACGATACGTGTTAAAATCGTCTCGGGAAGTGGTGGAGGCTCCTCGGGAGACAATATGAATCACGTCTCGGGGAGCGGGCTTGCACTCGCAAATGGTGGCGAGACATCCGGTGCCCAGTTCAAGGTTCGAAACGACGGTTCCGACTCGGTCAGTATCACCGGCATCTCGATCGAAACCAGCGCATCACAAGCACGCTACGTGCGTGAGAGCAACGGTGGCCAGTATCAAGACGGACAACACGAGGTGTATCTCGACGCATCTGACGACGGTCTCCTTGAGATGGACGGCGGCCCGCCGTACTACGGAGACAGTGGGACGCCATACAGTCTGGGTCAGCGAGAGCGCCTCACTGAAAATGGCGTGGTAGACGCTGGGAGTCAAGCGACGATATACATCTACGAATTCCAAAACAACGGTGGGAACCGTGTCAGAATGGAAGGCGAAGAAGTGGCCGTGACCCTGTACTTCGGGGACGGAAGTTCACAAGAGTACACGTTTACGGCTACGGATCCCTACTGAGATGAACTCCGGTGGTCGTTCGGATGTTCGACATCCAACGTAACCAGTCATCGACAAAACCTTATCCCCCGAATCTGTAACCTCGACCATGACTTCCGTCGGCATCGATGCCATCGAGATTTGGACGGGCAACCTCGTATTAGACCTCCCCAACACCTTCGCGCCGGTGAAGGGCGAAGACCCGGAGAAGTACACGAAGGGCCTCGGCCTCCACATGTCGTCGTTCCCCGACGTGTACGAGGACATCGTCACGATGGGCGCGAACGCCGCCAAGCGACTGATGGAGAGAAAGGGCCTCACGCCCAACGATATCGGCCGCATCGACGTGGCGACCGAGTCCGCATTCGACAACTCCAAGCCGGTATCGACGTACATCGCCGGTTGTCTCGAACAGGTGTTTGAAGACGACTTCCGCCACGCCAACAAGGGCGAGCGAAAGTTCGCGTGCATTGCCGGAACCCAGAGCCTCGACGACGCCTACAACTGGATTAAGGCCGGGCGCAACCGCGGACGCGCGGCGCTCGTCATTGCAACCGACACCGCCCTCTACGAGCGCGGCGACCCCGGTGAGGCGACGCAGGGTGCCGGTGCCGTTGCGATGCTCATCGACGAAGACCCAGACCTCGTCGAACTCTCGACTGAACAGGGATACGGCAGCATGGACGAGACTGACTTCCTCAAGCCGAACCAGCAGTTCCCCTCCGTGGACGGCAAGCGTTCCATGCAGGTGTATCTCGCACGCATGCGCGAGGCGCTCGAAGACTACGAGAGCGTCGCGGGTCGGACACATCCCGACGACTTCGAGTACATCCCGTTCCACACGCCGTTCCCCGGAATGGTCCGCAAGGCCGCACTACTCGGCTTCCGTCACATGAGTCGCGATACGGAAATCGAAGACGAACTCGAAAGCGAAATCGGTCGCCAACCCCGCGAAGCCGACTTCGAGACGTGGGACGACTACGAGGAAGCCATCCGCGCGTACATGGATGAGCTGAAGACGACCGAGCAGTACCGCGACTGGTACGCCCGCGTCATCGAGCCGACGCTCGATATCTCCAGCCGCGTCGGCAACTGGTACACCGGGTCGATCCACATTGCCCGCGCGTCGGCGCTGAAAGCCGCCGCCGAGGAGGGCAAGGATATGGTCGGAAAACAGCTTCTACTCGGCTCGTACGGCTCCGGTGCGCAGGCCGAGATTCACGCCGAAACTGTCCAAGAGACGTGGCTCGACGAAATCGAGGCACTCGACGTCGATGACCAACTTGCCGCCCGCACAGAGATTTCATTCGACGACTACGAACTCATCCACGACGTGCACAACCACGAAAAGGAAATCGAAGTCGAGGAATTCTCCCAACCCGAAGCCGAATTCGTCTTTACGGGCTGGGGTCGGATGAACGAGCGCCGCTACGAGTACGTCGAGTAGCGGGGGAGCGCTCACTCGAACGAAGTGAGAATGAAGGCGAAGCGGCCCTGCCGCTTCGGAAGTACGAGTACGTCGAGTAACGACGTTGAAGGGCGGGGACCCGAAGCGCCCTCAGAACGACTGAATCTCGTCAGTCGGGTCTGGCGCGTTCGAGGGGGCCGCCGGGTTCGCACCGCGGTCGTCGTAGAACTTTCGGCCGATGAAGTCGTCGCTCACGTTCCCAAGAATCGTATTATACAACTCGTTGGGAGAGTCGAACGTTGTCGCGCCTAACGGGGCTAAAATCACTCCGATGGTCTCAGACGTATCTGTCGCCGGGGTGTCGAGTTCGACGTTTCCAATCTGGTCGACGACATGGCCGGTATCGACCGGGTACGTGAGTTCGGATTCGAGGAGTGCTGGAAGTTCACGAATTTCCATGAATGATTGTCGACGTACTGTCCCTTCGGTCTTTTTGGGCTTCTCGAAGAAAGTCTGGGAAAACGACGTGTCTCGCGGGCGCTATCGGGAGATTCGGTTAGGGTAACTTCCGCAGGTCTTCGAGCATTCCATCTAACTCGCGGTTCGTCACGGCGAGGGCGAAACCGTCGATAGTGGCGAGCGAAGGGGCGTGCTCCCAGAGTTCGTCTTCCGTAAGTCCGTGCAGAATCACCGCGTTCGGGGTCGGGGTGACGACGCGCATGGCGACGAGCGGTGACTCCCCGCGGGTGACGTCGGTAAAGACGAGTGCGCGACTCGTCGATTGACCGTACAGGCGGTAGAACTCTTCCGAGGAGAGTCGGGTAATCGCCTGAATACTGTTGATGACGGTGTGGCCGCTGATGCGGTCTTGGTCGCCGTCGACGATGGGCGTCGCACCGATAGCATCGTAGAAGCTATCGAGTGGAATCGAGGTCGGGTACTCCCGGAGGTCCTGTACGATGTCGCTTTCGAACCCGGCGGAGAGAACGCGGGCGTATTGCCGTATACGACTGCCACCGCGAGCCTCGTCGATATCGAGAAGGGCTTCGACCATCCGACGGATGACGCCGATACCGGGACTCTCGCGTCGGCCGCTCTCGTAGTCCGAGACGACGGACGAAGACACATCCAGTTGTTCGGCGAGTGCCGTCTGCGAGATGTCGAAGTCTGTGCGCCACTTTCGGAGGGTCGCACCGGGATCGTCCGAGAGGGTAATCTCTCCCGCAATACGGCGGGCGAGGTCGTCGCGTGGTGCCGCGGTCATCGGCCGCACCTCGGTACGACGGACGAGTAGGACATGGGGGTACGTGCGAGAGTGTCCCGCAAAAGGGTGTCGAAAGTGGTAGTCGTCGCCTGACGAACCCGGCGGGAGTCCCACGAGCACCAGCAGGTGGTCGTCGGGGGTAAGAACGAGCGAAGTGCGTTCGAACGACTCGGGCGGGAACGTTCAAGGCCATCGGATAGTGACTGTGTGTCATGCCATCGACCCTCGTTCACGTCGCTGTCGGTGGACTTGTCGGGACAGCACTCCTCGGCCGCTGGTTCGATGTACGGGCGGTTGCGGTCGTCCTCGTCGCCGCCGCGGTCCCGGACCTCGACTCGTTCACTAGCACGCTCATTCCCGGGAGTCACAGAGCGCTCCTCCACACGCTCTTATTGCCCCTTTTACTCGCCGTGCTTGTACTCTACGACACGCGCATTCGTGAGCAGTCGCTCCTTCGGGGACGGTGGGGGACCCGTGGTATTGCCGTCGCGTGGGTTGCACTCGCCGCACTGCTCGGCGGCGGTATCCTCCCCGATTTGTTCACCAACGGCGTCAACGTCTTTTACCCCCTCCACGACGCCTTTTACTCGGTGAACGGGCACGCCGAGTGGTCGAGTACGCGCGGGTTCGTCCAGACGTTCATCGAACTGCAGCCAGAACCGTCGCCGCCGACGACAAAGACGCTTCATTACAGTACCGTCGTTGACCCCTCACCCGGTGCTGAACCGGAGGCTGTAGAGCGAATCGCACCGCTCGCCTCGTCTGGTCTGGAACTGCTATTGATACTCCTCGGTGGAAGTGTCGTCGGTGGTCGACTCGTTTCGGAGCGCCGGCAGTCGTCGCTCTCCGACTGAAGGTCCACGCGCCGCCGACCACCCACCGACTCCAAGCATTCATATCCGATGCCGGCGCACCGCTCCCCATGAGCGAGACACCGGGCGGCGTCGAGATTCGACCGTACGAAACTTCGGATGCCGACGAATTCTGGGAACTCAAGCGCGGATTCGAACTCGGAATCGGTGAGGGGACCGGTGGCGACGACAAACTCACGACGTACGAAGCCAAGCTCACCGAGGACTATCGAACACGGTATCTCTCGTGGGTCGAGCGGTGCACGTCCGAGGACCCCGGCTGCGTTGTCGTCGCGGAAGCGACAGACGCGGACGGCGAGGGCGACTCCACGCTCGTCGGCTATGCGTTCGCGTTACCGGAGGAGATGACGTTTATCTGGGACGCAGCGGTGCTCAACGAACTCTTCTTAGTTCCCGAGTATCGCGGAACGGGTGTCGCAGATGCACTCATGGATGCGGTCCTCGACCACGCGCGGTCACAGGACCTCCCGCTGGACCGGATGGTCCTCGACGTAGACGAGGCGAACGACAGGGCGAGGGCATTTTACAGCCGATATGGGTTCGACCACTGGGGCGAACTCGTCGCGCGCGACCTCTGATGGTTGTCGAGCGCGTGTCGCCTGCAGTTATCGAAGGGTTGCGGTGGCCGCCCCGCCGATGACGCCGAGTACGACGGGGTAGACGATACCGGCGAGGAGCACGCTCGTCACCGGGTCGGGCCGAGCAGTCGCGTCACCGATGGTGATGGCGAACAGCGCGATACCCGCAAGCGCGACGGGGAGGTAGCCAAGAACGGTCGAACCACCGGCCATCGCACCCGACTTCGCCGACGACGCTCCGCTGAGGACTGCTGCGGCGACGCCTGCTGCGAGCAACGCCACCACGGGCACGGTGTAGAGGACGACCGAGAACGACTCGATGCCCTCGATGAGGTTTGCTGACGATGTCGTTCCGAACAGGCCCGGGAACGTCGTCGTGACGCCGTGGGCGTTCATGAACACCCAGCCGACGACCTTCCACGTAGAGATATCCGAGCCGAGCGCTTCGAGTATCTGACTCGCGGTCGAGTTCTCGATAGTCGACGAGGTGGCGACGTAGGTCACGAGATAGCCGAGGAGGGCCGCACCGAAACCGGCCACCGCACCGGTGCCGACCGTTTTTCGCGTCGACTGTGTCGAACTGGCGGTTGGTCGGGTTGCTACTGACATTGTATCGGTACCGGTTGTCGGTCTCCGGTATATGTCTCGTGGCCGTCGTGCTGGGCAGTCTCGCGGATGACTCGGCCACATTGCGCGCGGTGAAAGATACCGAATCAGATGACGTCGCTCGCGTCCCAGTAGAATTCGGCATCGTACTCGCCACCGGTCGTCTCCAGCCACTCCTCGCGGGAGACGCTGTAGACGAACTGGTCGACCACGTCGTCCCTAACCGGCAGACTATTTCGGTCGCGCCCGTCGCGGTCCCCGCCAAGTACAGCCATGTACTTCTCGATGGCCCGCTTTGAGTTCTCGTTCTCAACGGCGTGCTTGACTTCGACGATTTCGAGGTCGAGCACGTCGAAGGCCAACGCCACAAGTGCCTCGGCGCGCTCACCCGAATACCCACGACCCCAGTACCGCGGTCGAAGCCAGAAGCCGAGCGTGCCCGCCCGGCGGTCCCAGTCGGTGTGGAGACCACCGAAGCCGGCGAGTTCACCCGCACTGTCTTCACCCTCACGCGGGAAGACGGCGAACTGGGCGCTCTCGGCGTCGTTCCACTTCGACGCGCAGTCGTCGAGGAAGTCCTTGGTCACCTTCGGCGTCTCGTGGCGCGACCACGGCATGTACGTCGTCACCTCGTCCATCTCCGGTTTCGAACAGACCTCGTACACGTCGAGCGGGTGGACGGCCTCTGGGGTTGCGGCCGCGAGTCGAAGCCGGTCCGTTTCGATAACTTCCGGAAAGAGGTCGCTCATTCGCGGTCCTCCCAGCGGAACTCGGCGTCGTACTCGCCGTCGGTCGCGCCTTCCCACTGCTCGCGCGTCACCGAGTAGGTGTGCACGTCGAGGGGTGTCCCGTCCAAGGTGCAGGTGGCGTTTCGGAACAGGCCGTCGTGTTGGCCGCCGAAGCGGTCGACGTACTTCTCGATAGCCCGAATGGACTTCTCGTTCTCCGGGTCGACCTGCACGTAGGCGACTTCGAGGTCGAGCACGTCGAAGACGGCCGCAAAGAGCGCCGCAGCGCGCTCGCCCGAGTAGCCCCAGCCCCAGAATTTCTTCCGGAGCCACATGCCGAAGACGGCACGGCGCTTGTCCCACTCGGGCTTGAACCCGGTGGTCCCGGCGAACTCGCCGGCGCCGTCTTCGCCGTCACGGGGGAAGACCGCGTAGATGGCGTTTTCAGCCTTTTTGTGGCCTTCCTCGGCGAGGGTCAAGAAATCAACCCCTTCTTTCGGTGTCTCGTACGGAGTCCACGAGACGTACTCCGTCTCCTCTTCGATGGTGTCCGACCGCGAGGCGGCGAAGTAGTCGTAGGTAGCTAGCGGGTCGACAACCTCCCGCGACATGGCGCGAAGCCGAAGCCGTGGGGTGACAATTTCATCGGGAAACATGGAACAGAGCGCACTCGGAGGGGAGTAATAAGTTTTCCTATATTTGACACATGTTCTCGGCTGTCGTGGTATCCGTTTCGACTGGAGCGCCCGCTGATTACTCGCACGAAACGGGGTCCAAAACTACTGGCTAGCGTCATCAGAAGTAGAAATTTGGTTCGCTCGTGAGGTCCGGCCTTTGGTAGGGGTGGCCGGAAGTCCCGTTACTGCCCCGGTCCCGTTTCGCTGCTCCGAAGTCGGTTCCGGTGGTCGGACCAGACCGTCTCGTAAACCGCGAGGCCGACGAACAAAGCGGTAAGGAGTGCCAGGGCTGTGAGTGCTGTGACCTGCGTGGCCACCGGAATCAGCGCGACAGCGACGATACCAACGACGAGACGGAGAACGCTAACGGTTCGATGGTCGCGGTATCGGAAGGCGTTGTGGCCGAACAGGTACAGGCCACACCCACCGCAGAACGCGATAGCCGGTATCAGACCGAGTGGTTCACCGACGTGGGTGATGGTCTGCTCGATTCCGAGGGCGACGAAGATGATGCTCCCGACGATGAGCAGGTGGATGTAGCTGTAGGAGTCCCGTGCCAGCACAGTCCGATCGGTGCCCGTTTCCTTACTGAGTCGGTTCTCTGCGGCGAGGACGATGTAATCGAAGTAGAGCCACCACAATGCGATGACGAGGGTGATGCCGAGCAACGCCGCTCCGATAATGGTTGGTGTTCTCGGAATCTCTTCCGCACCAATACCGATAGCGATGAGCGACTCACCGAGGGCGATAATCATGATAAGCCGGTGGCGCTCGACGAAGTGTTCGACTTGGACGTGGAATCCTTCCACCCCTCGAACGAAGACGATGCCGTAGTCGATACCGATAGCCAACACCCAGAGACTGGCCTGAATCGCTCCATCGAAGAACCCGGCGACGACGAGTAGCGCAGGACCACCGAGGAACCCCGGCGCGATCCGTCGAACTGCGGTTTGTGTCTCTGGGGGTGCGACGACGGTATAGAGGACGATATGGAGGAGTCTAACGACGACGTACGCGAGGCCGAACAGTATCGCGTCGTCGCCGAAGGCATCGGGAACGGTGAGCGCAACGATGAGCATCGCCGCCATCGCGGTCAACACCACCAATCGAGCAGGCATCACTTCTTCGGCGTTGACAGTTCCGGTGAGCCACGAATAACAGACCCACGACCACCAGAGAACCCCGAAGAGTGCAGCACCCTGTGCGAGGCCGGCCCATGTGAGATGGTGGGCGAGAAAGCTCGTCACCTGAGTAAATGCGAAGACGAACACGAGGTCGAAGAATAGTTCGAGCGGAGTTACGGATTGCTCTCGTTCTCCTGCATCTGTCGATACATCTACTGGTGTTTCGGGCGTACTCATCGTCTATTACCGCAAATAACGGGAGAATCTGGAATAAACCTCTGGGGCAGGGCGCGCTGCCCTGTGCCGCCTACTGCACTTCCCTCACGCCAACAGCGTCGGTCTGGTTCCATTGCCGGGTCGTTAGTTTGCGAGTCCGCCGTTCACGCGAATCGTTTGGGCGGTGATCCAGCCAGCTTGCTCTGTACAGAGGAACGCGAGTACTGGGATTACGTCGCTCACCTTACCCAGTCGATTGGCGATACTGAGCGACTTGTAGAACTCCGTGGACTCCTCAGTTTCACTGGGATGGTAGAACGATGTATCGACCGGTCCCGGCGCAACTGTGTTGACAGTGATTCCCCGGTTCCCGATTTCCTTCGCAAGCATCTTCGTGAACTGTTCGGTCGCCGCCTTCGCACCAGCGTAGACCGAGTACTCCCCAGTCATCACCCCAGTTAATGTCGTCGAGAGATTGAGGATTCGGCCATCGTCGTTCATGTGTCGGGCAGCCTCACGTAGGCAGAAGAACGTCCCTTTGGTGTGGACGTTGAACATCCTATCGAACTCGTCTTCACTCACCTCTGCAACCGGCTTTTTCAGCATCACACCGGGCGTGTTGATGAGAATATCCACACCACCGAGTTCGTCGATTACCTGTTCGTACAGTGCTTCGATAGACTCGACATCGGTCACGTCGGCTTGAATCGCGGTGGCCGTACTATCGAACTCCTGAACTGCATCGACGACGGCGGCAGCAGTGTCCACATCGCTGTGGTAGTGGACAGCGACATCTGCGCCGAGAGCGCCGAGCATTTTCGCGGCTTCGCTTCCCATACTCCCGGAACCCCCTGTTACGAGTGCGACCTTTCCGTCAAGCGGGCGGTCGTTGAGTAGTTCCTGAACATCTCCTGCGATGTCAACTGGCGTGTCGCTCTGGCTTGGCTGATTTTGAGCCATATGCAACGATAGGTCAGAGACCGATTAGTGATTCCCACTGCAACGAAACGGCGATATTGCACCCCGCGCAATCACACGTGGAATCGGTCGTCCCCAAGGACTGTTGTAACTATTTATCGGTGACCGTGTCCCGGTGCTGACGACACCGATAAGAGACTACAACAGTTATGAGCCACCCGATCTCAAGGTTCGAACGCATCCGCGCCGACCCGAGTCGCTTGACTACAGTACGTCTCGAACAGATCCGTTGCCCATGAGAAGATGTCCTTGTTCTCACATTCGATGAGCGCCACAATCAGTCCATTTTCATCACTCGGAGTAAGTAACACCCTCTCATCGACGATTTTCAGATTCACCGGCAGTGAGCCATCGTACTGGTAGAGCGGCACATCGTTCGTAATCATCTCTTTGAACCAGTGTCTCGTTTCACTATTCTGGTTCACTGTCCTCATCGCCTCACGTGTGAGGACGACTTCTGTCCGCTGCCGCCCTTCAATGACAGCCTCGTAGTGTGGCCGGGAAGCGTTCGGATCAATCGCATGTTTGAGGATTCGAGTTCGGTTCGACGATTCGAGAATCTGCCCGACGCGTCGTGCTGGAGCAGCAGGGTCTGAAGACGTTGGTTCGGTTATTTCTGCCCCACGAAGCTGGTGTATCTTGAGTCCGAGTTCATCGAACGGGAGGTACTGTGCGAGGTGTTGGGTCTGTTGAGTGGTGGTGACAGTATCTACGAGCGAGGAGATGTCATTGGCGATGGCTGACCCGAACCGAGTCGTCACGTATTGTCGTCCGTCCTTCGCCACCCATCCTCGGTCTTCAAATTGCCGTAGTAACCGACTCAGCGTAGCCCGGGAGATATCGAGTGCCTCGATGAGTTCGTCCCGACTGTACGGACGTTTTGCGAGCAATTTGATTGCTCGGATACGGGTGTTCGCCCGAGCAAGGAACTGAACATCATCGAAGGGCTCAGTCATGGTTGAAACTCGGTATTACTGCCTCTTAGTGTCCCGGATAATCCAATCTTTGAGAGAGTGCGCGCGCACCTTCGTGAAACTCGATTCTCAGCGCGACGGCGTCAGTGGATATCTACATCAACTGGCGGATTCGGTGTCGGAGTCGACAGCGAAGTCTGTATTGAGTCTCTCCCCACGGAGCAACTGCCCACCGAAACTATTCGCGAGGACGGCCGAGACGGAGAGTACCATCGCAATCATCGCGAACACCGGGTGGACGAGTCCCGTCGTCGCGGCGGTGACGCCGATTCCGTTGAACGAGAACGCGGCGAGGAGATTATGCTTCGTCTTCCGGTAACTGCTCGTTCCAATCTCGTACGCATCCATCACGCCCCCGAGTCGGTCTCCAACCAACACGATATCCGCCGATTCGATGGCGATATCGGTGCCTGCGCCGATGGCGATGCCGATGTCGGCCTGTGTTAGCGCGGGCGCGTCATTGATTCCGTCCCCAACCATCGCAACGCGCTCGCCACCCTCCTGCAATCGGCGAATCTCGTCGCGCTTGTCGTCGGGAAGGACGCCAGCCATCACCCGAGAGATGTCGACTCGCTCTGCGACAGCGTTGGCGGTCCGCTCGTTGTCGCCGGTAATCATAACGGGCGTGACACCGACTGCTTGCATTCGCTCGACGGTCTCCGCGGCGTCGTTCTTTACGGGGTCGCCGATGGCGACGAGGCCGACGACTTCAGCCGCGTCAGCGGAATCGCGTCGTGATTCGGTGACGGCGACGCAGACCACGGTAGAGCCACGTCCTTGGAGTCTGTCGATGTCGTCCTGGGCGGCAGTGAGGTCGATTCCAGTCTCGGTTAGCCAAGCTGGTTTTCCGACCAGAATCCGCGCTGTTTCGGTTTCTGCACGGACTCCTTTGCCGGTCACGCTATCGAACTCGTCCGGCGTGGGAAACTCGACGTTGTGCTCGTGGGCGTAGTCGAGAATAGCGTCCGCAAGCGGGTGCTCGCTGAACACTTCGGCACTGGCCGCCAAACGAACGACGTCAGTCTCGTCCCGGTCAAGTGTGTCCGCCTCGTCCCGGTCGAGTGTGTCCGCCTCGTCCCGGTCGAGTGTGTCCGCCTCGTCCCGGTCGAGTGTGTCCGCCTCGTTGCGACCGAGTGCGACGACCTCCTCGACGGCAGGCTTACCCCTCGTGATAGTCCCGGTCTTGTCGAGGACGACGGTGTCCACGTCTTGGAATATCTGGAAGGCGTCGCCGCTGCGCATCAGAATCCCTCGGTTTGCGGCGAGTCCGCCACCTCGGATAAGGGCGAGCGGCGTCGCCATCCCGAGCGCACACGGATACCCGAGGACGAGGACGGCCAGCGCCGCGAACGCCCCGCGCTGAACGTTCGGTGTCGTCCCGAGCGGACCGCCTGCCCAGACGGCGGGAGCAAGTACCCAGAACAAGAAGGACGCAACAGCGATAGTGAGGACGCCGGGGACGAAGTACTTCAGCACGCGGTCCGCTAACTGGACGATACCGGGTTTCATCGTCCTCGCCGCCTCGATTTGCCGCGCAACCTGATTCAAGAACGCGTCGTCGCCGGTGGCGGTCACTTCTACGAGAAGCGTTCCGGTTTCGTTGATGCTTCCGCCAATCACCCCGTCGCCCGGTTTCTTGTCTACGGGAACGGACTCACCCGTCGCGACGCTCTCGTCCACGGCGGTTTCGCCTTCAACGATGGTGCCGTCCACAGGGACGCTTTCGCCGGGTTTGACGCGCACGTGGTCGCCCACTTCCAGTTCGCTGACACCGACTTCTTCGACCGTACCGTCGTGGACGCGCCGGGCGGTATCGGGTCGAAGGTCGAGCAGCCCTTGTACTGCTCGTGAGGCCCGCGTTCGAACGATGAGGCTCGTGTACTCGGAGAGGATGTGATACGTCGTGATGAACACCGAGACGGCGAAGAAGTGGACCGTCGGGAACGCCGGAAAGACGAACAGCCCGAGGAATCCCCCAAACAGTCCGGCGAACGCGCCGGCTTCGAGGAGGACGTGTTGATTGAAAATGCGGCGTCGAAGGCTGTTGTACGCCTTCTCGATGATATATCGACCGGGGCCGAACACCGTCCCCAGTGCGAGACCGAGGGTCACGAGGTCCATCCAGAGCGCGTCCGATTCGAAGGACCCTCGAACGAAAATCATGAACAGCATCAGTCCGGCCGTCACGAGCGATGCCACGCCCGCGAGCGTCAATCGTCGCTTGGCCTGTTCGACTTGCTTTTGCTGTTCCTCGAATCGCTTCTGCTTGTCCGGGTCGCGGATGGTGTAGCCGAGGTCGCGTAGCGTATCCTTGAGTTCGACCTCGCTGAGCAGGTCTTCGTCGTACCGTAGGCGCACCTCTTCGTGGGCGAGGCTCACGTTCACTTCCTCGACGCCCTCCGTTCGTTTGTACGCCTTACGGATACTCTCGGCGCAGAACGAACACGACATTCCCCCGATGTCGTAGTGGACGCGTGCGGTACTCATCGTGATTCATCTTTGGAGTGGAGCAGTGAAAGGCACTATGATAGATTTTGTACCGGTTCTATATTCATCCAACTGGTAGCATAGATTCACGACAGCCTTAGGATTCCCAGACCCATATCTAGTGACACAGATGTCGCTCCTCGAAACCGATGTTCCAGTACGGAACATCATCACGATGGCTCCGGAGAAAGCAAAGGCGCTGGAAAACGACGTACGCGCGAAAATTCTCGATATGCTGGCCGACCGGGAGATGACCATCAGCGAGATTCACGAGGAGTTGCAACGGCGCGGTGAGGACAAAGTAGAGACGACAGTTCGGCACCACGTTACCATCCTCAAAGACGCTGGTCTCATCGAAATCGCCCGGCTCGAAGATGCCAGCGGGGGGACACTCAGATACTACAAATCGAATACGCGCGTGTTCGCGTACGACCTCCCCGAAGAGAGTGCGGACGAACTACGCGAGGCGCAAGCGACGGCGCGGGAGGGGGTCACTTCGCTTATCGAGCAGTTGTACCGCGAACACGGCGAGCGTATCGAGGCGGTCGCGCGGGAGCTACAACCGTGTGAGTACTGCGAGACACAGCATTACGAGGAGTTCGTGGTCTACGAGTTACTCAACCGGGCGCTGGCCGACGTGAGCGAAGACGGAACGTTCGACGAATTGACCGACGAGACCACGTAGGCGAACGCCGCTCCGCAATCACTAAACGCGCCTCGTTCCTTCCTCCGGTAATGGTAGACTGGACGGAGAAGTACCGCCCATCGTCGCTCTCCGAGGTCCGCGGCAACAACAAGGCTCGCGACGCCCTCGCAGAGTGGGCTAAATCGTGGGACGACCACCGAGAGGCTGTTGTCGTCTACGGGAGTCCGGGCATCGGAAAGACCTCTGCCGCCCACGCGCTCGCGTCGGACATGGGCTGGGAGACGGTCGAATTGAACGCGTCAGACCAGCGAACCGGCGATGTCATCGAACGCTTCGCCGGGCGCGCTGCGAAGAACGCGACGCTTTCCGGGTCGTCGACGGGCACGTCCACCCGACAGTTGGTCATCCTCGACGAAGCGGACAACATCCACGGCAACTACGACCGCGGCGGGTCCAGTGCCGTGACGAAACTCGTCAAGTCGTCGAGCCAACCTATCGTCCTCATCGCCAACGAGTTCTACGACATGAGTCGCGGCCTGCGGAACGCCTGTCAGGAAATCGAGTTCCGCGACGTGTCGGCGCGTTCTATCGTTCCCGTCCTCCGCGATATCTGCCGGAAGGAAGGACTGGAGTTCGAATCGGACGCCCTCCAAGCAATCGCCGACATGAACAGCGGCGACCTGCGCTCGGCGGTCAACGACCTCCAGGCAATCGCCGAGGGACGCGACAAAATCACGGAAGAAGACGTGATTATGGGCGACCGCGACCGCTCGGTCGGTCTGTTCGAGTTCCTCGACGCCGTTCTCAAAGAGGAATCCGCACAAGAGGCGCTCTACACCGCCTACGACGTGGACGAGACGCCGGACGACCTCACGAAGTGGGTCGAGGACAAAGTCTCTCTCGTCTACGAACCGGACGAACTCGCCCGCGCCTACGAATTCCTCGCCAACGCCGACCGCTGGCTGGGTCGCGTTCGCGCCTCGCAGAACTACTCGTACTGGCGCTACGCGACGGACAACCTCGCCGCCGGTGTCGCCGCGTCGCGGGACCGAACCCGCGGCGGGTGGACTCGCTACGGGGGCGCACCCTATCGGTCGACCCGAGACAAGACACGCGATACCGTCGTCCGGAAAATCGCCGAGAAAGGCGGATTCAGCATGTCGACCGCCCGCCGCGAAGTGCTTCCTTATCTCTCGGCGGTGACCCATCACTGCAAGCCCCGGGAGTTGACGGTTGCGATGACCGCGTACTACGACTTCGACACCTCTCACGTCTCGTTTGTCACCGGGAGCGGTGAGACGACGAACAAAGTCCAGTCCATCGTCGAAGACGCCGAAGAACTCCGCGAGGAACTGGTCGAAGAACACGCCGGTGGAGCGTTCGCCGGAATGGAGGATGTCTCCATCGATGGCGAAAACGGGGGCGAGACCGACGCCGCGACCGACGGAGACGACGATGTTCTCAACCGCGACGACGAATCCGCGGCGAGCGACGAAGCCGAGGCGTCGACCGACGACGGTCAGTCTGGGCTGAGTGACTTCTTCTAATCGAGCCGCTGCTGCTGATTCGTTCGTTAATTCGACCGCCTGATTACGCCGTCGGCGTCGGCAGTCGGTCCGCTGCTTCTGCCTCGTCGGACTCCAGTCCGTTCCAGACGACCTCGCCGCAGTCCGGACAGTCGATTCGCCGGGTGTGGTCGTCGGTTGTCTGTACCGGCCACTCGTCGATGTGCGCGGCGCGACCACAGGTTTGGCAGAACAGAATCGCCTTCCGTCGTTCGAAATCGGGGGGTTCAGAGCTGAAGTTGCGAATTACGTCGTTCATGCCGCAGTGAAGCGGCAGTTCCGCGTATAAGCTTGTTGGATGGTTGTCGGGTGTGTGCCCGACTCACTCAGCACACACGGGTGCAAGTGGGCCCCAACTCAGAGCAACTTCGAGAGGAACTGTTTGCCCCGGTCAGTTCGTGGGTTCTCGAAGAATACTTCGGGCGGCGAATCCTCGACGACACGGCCGTCGGCCATGAGGACGATGCGGTCGCCCACTTCGCGGGCGAAGCCCATCTCGTGGGTGACGACGAGCATCGTCATCCCCTCCTCGGCGAGTCCGTGCATCACTTCGAGCACTTCCCCGACCAGTTCGGGGTCGAGTGCGCTTGTCACCTCGTCGAAGAGCATCACGTGCGGGTCCATCGCGAGGGCGCGAGCGATGGCGACGCGCTGTTGCTGGCCGCCGGAGAGTTGATTCGGGTAGGAGTCGGCCTGATCGCCGAGACCGACGCGGTCGAGAAGCGTCTCCGCATTTCGTTTCGCGGTGGCCTTGTCGACTCCTTTGACCTTCTGCGGCCCGAGCGTCACATTCTCCAGCGCCGTCTTGTGGGGGAAGAGGTTGAAGCTCTGGAACACCATCCCGATGCGCTGACGCAGTCGGTTGATATCCGCTTCGGGGTTGGAGATTGACTGTCCCGCGAGTCGAATCTCACCGTCCTGAATCTCTTCGAGGCGGTTCGCACAGCGAAGGAGCGTGGACTTCCCGGACCCAGAGGGGCCGATGATGACGCACACTTCTCCTTCTTCGACGTGCAGGTCGACGTCTTTCAGGACGTGCGTCTCGCCGAAGTACTTGTTTACCTTCTCGAATTCGAGGAGGCTCATCGTCGGTCACCTCCCCACTCGGCACGGGATTCGAGGTGTCGAACCACCTTGCCGAGCGGCAGCGTGATTCCGAGGTAGGCGATGGCGACGAGCAGAATCGGCGTCCACGGATCGAACGTCGTAGAATTGACGTTCCGGAAGGCACTGATGAGTTCCTCAACAGCGATAACCGTCAGGAGTGAGGTGTCCTTCACGAGGATGACCTGATCGTTACCGATGGCGGCGAGCGCATTGCGCCACGCCTGCGGCAGCACGACTTCGCGCATCGACTGGACGTAAGACATTCCAAGCGAGCGGGCCGCCTCCATCTGACCTTCCGGAACAGCGTTGATGCCGCCGCGGACAGCCTCACCGACGTACGCGGCGTGGTTGAGCGTCAGGCCGATAATAGCAGCCGGAATTGCCCAGTTCGAGATGGGGAATTGACCCGGCGGCCAGAACGCGGGAATCCCGAAGAAGATGACGACAAGTTGGAAGAGAAGCGGCGTTCCACGGAAGAACTCGACGTAGCCACTCGCAACCATATTTGTAATTCTGGTCTTCGAAACGCGGCCGAGGCCGACGAAAATGCCGGCGATGATAGAGAGGACGCTCCCCGCCAGGAAGATGCCGAGCACCCGCAGGTACGCGAAGACGAACTGCGGGTAGATAATCTCGACGAACAGGTCGAAGTCGACCTGTGTGAATATGATGGCAGCGATAAAGACACCGACACCAAGCGTAAATAGTGTCGCAACTGCGGCACCAGCGAGTTTGAGCGTCTTGTCGTTCAAAAACTGCTCCTCGTATCCGTCGTCGGCGGCTCGCCCCTCAGAGTATGATTCTGCCATTGGTAATTAATCTCACAGTGGTGTAATAAAATCGCGTGGTGGTTCGGATTAGCCGGAGAAGTACTTCGAGTAAATCTCGTCGTACGTCCCGTTTTCTCGAATCGTCTCGAGTGCGCCGTTGACCTCCTTGCGGAACTCGTCGTCGTCTTGGCGGAACCCGATGCCGTACTCTTCGACGGTGAGCGTGAGGTACGGCGGAGCGTTTTTGCCCTGCTCCTCCGCGGCACCGGAGCCTTCGAGGAATGTGACGCTGTCACTCTGGTTGACGAACTCGGCGTTAACCGTGTTGTCGTTGATGACGGCGACGACCTGGTTGTTCCTGAGCGCGTCGAACGCGCCGGGAATCTGGTCGTACCGCTGGATGTTCAGGTTGCCGTCGAACTCTTCTTTGAGTGAATCGGCCGCGGCCGCGCCGGTCGTCCCCTTCTGAACGCCGACGGTCTTCCCTTTGAGGTCCTCCTTCGAGGAGATGTCGCCGTTTTTGAGGACGACGACAGTCTGGTACGCCGTGAAGTACGGGTCGGAGAAGTCGATCTCCTCGGCGCGTTCTTCGGTGATGGTCATCGCAGACATGATGACGCGGAAGTTCCCGTTTTTCAACGCCGGGATGATACCGTCGAAGCTCGTCGGTTTGAACCTGTGTTCATAGCCGAGTTGGTCGGTGAAGACGGCCTGTGCGATTTCGACGTCGAAGCCGACGAGTTCGCCTTCGGTCGTCTCGTACTCGAACGGCCGGTACGGAATGTCCGAACCGATGACAATCTCGTCTCCACCACCGAGACAACCAGCCAACGTGAACGCGGCCGCAGCCCCTGCCGATCCCTTGAGATAGGTACGACGTTTCATAACAAGCCACAGGTGGCACTCCCCCTATAACACTTCTTCGGTCGAAACATCAATTCGCGCCTATTTTGGTGAAAATTGCCAGCAAAGAAAGAAAATCGATAAGAAATCGATTAATTTTCGAACACTCTACAACTTTAAACATCTTGATTGTGTATGACTATCATTCTGTCACTGATTTTCGATTCGACAGACGGGAAAACGTATCCGAAGAAGCGGTATTGGCCGCGAACTCAGTCTGCGTCGTTTGTAACGCTCGTCTGTGGGATTGGGAGACCGCCGCGGACGACGACCGCTGCACCGACGACGAGGACGAGTGCGATGACTGTTCCGCCGAGATGAGCCAGTTGGAGTATCGGGTCGTACACCTGCCGTCCGGCGATGAGGAGGGTGACGACGATTGCGCTCGCGGGTGCGAGGGATACCTTGAGGCGGCCGTACGCATCTGCGCGCGCACCGTGTGCGGCGCTGGTCCAGAGTGTCGCGGAGAGGAGCGCGCCGTACGTTGTGAGACCGACGACGTAGTATACGGCCTGCGTCAGCGGGCCGAACGAGACGAACATGTGGGGAGCGAGGACGAGCATAATCGGCATCCCGACGAGCGCCAGCCGGACCGCGTCGGCGATACGGGGAATTCCGCGGTTGGAAAGCCCCCACGCGGCGGCGGCGACAATCGCAGTGAAGATTGATGTGGCAACGACGTAGTGGGCGGTGAGGATGACCCACTCGTACTCGGTGACGGTGAGTGCACCGAGGACGATTTGGAACGGAAGGATGGCGGTGGCGACCACGAGTGCGTATCGGACGCGCTTCGAGACGCCTTCGCGCCACGCTTTTATCGTCGTTCCGAGGATGACGAAGCCGGTAATCATGGCGACGAGTCGGTGGAACCATTCGAGGAAACTGCCCCAGTTGGCCGGGAACAGTCCGAGGAAGCCGTCGCAGAAGGGCCAGCGACCGGCACACGTGAGTCCGGCACCCGCGGCGGCGGTGTAAACCCCGAGCACCATCAGGATACCAGTCAGCACGGCGGACCCCGCGAGGAGGCGGCGAAGCCGAGGTGTCATACGCGGGGGTCAGGCCCGCGCAAACTTATACCTCGTAGGTACGTCCGTCGAAGGTGTCACATTTCGTATTGTTCCGGTTCGGGCGTCGCTTCTCAACTGAGTCGTCCCATTCAAGTCGGTGCAGTTGGACGACCGACTATGGACGAGCGACTCGCATCTCGGGCAGACCGCCTCGACACGTACCTCGAAACACACGACATCGAGGCAGTCTGGTTCGCCCGCCCGAACTCCTTCGCGTGGCTCCTCGGCGGCGACAACGTCGTCGACCGCGACGCACCCATCGGTGTCGCGGCCGCCGGCTACGACGGCGAGGAGTTCCACGTCGTGACCGACAACATCGAGGCCACGCGACTGCTCCACGAAGAAGTCCCGCACGAAGACGTTCGTATTCACCGCTACCAGTGGCACGAAGGGTCTCTCGCGTCCGGCGTCGCGACGGTTTCTCCGACACCTGCGGCCGCGGACTTCGACGTACCCGGATTCGACGAGGTGGACGCCTCGGCAGTTCGTCAACCACTCACCGAAGCCGACATCGAGGCGTACCGCGAACTCGGCCGCGACGTGGCGAGCGCCGTCGAGCGGGTCTGTCGAGAACTCGAACCGCAGGACACGGAACACGAAGTCGCCTCGGGCCTCCGCGTCACACTGCACGCGATGGGTATCGAGACGCCCGTCGCCCTCGTCGGCGGTGCCCGACGCGCCCAGAAGTACCGGCATTACACGCCGACCGAAGAGGAACTCGGAGACTACGCGCTCATCTCCGTGACGGCCCAACGGGACGGTCTTTACGCGAGTTGTACGCGAACCGTCGCGTTCGACGCGCCCGACTGGCTCGAAACGCGACACGAGAAGACGATGCAAGTAGAAGTGGAAGCGCTTGCGGCGACGAAGCGAGTGGCGGCCGAAGGGGGAACGGCGGCGGATGTGTTCGACTCCATCCGCGACACCTACGACGAGGTCGGCAAATCCGACGAGTGGCTGAATCACCATCAGGGCGGTGCCGCCGGATTCGCCGGACGAGAGTGGTTCGCCGCACCCGACGCGGACGATGCTGTCCACGTGCCGATGGCCTACGCCTACAACCCAACCATCGAGGGCGCAAAGAGCGAGGACACGGTGCTCGTCACGGCTGACGACGTCGAAGTGTTGACGGCGACAAGCCAGTGGCCGACTCGGACAGTCGCCGCCGAAGACGGGTCGGTCGAACTCGAACGCCCCGAAATTCTTCACATCGAAACGGAGTAATTTTTGTGAGTGTGTGGCGCTGAACCGACGTCGAAACCCCCTTTTGTCCCCCAGTCATTCGACTACTGTCGAAAATACTGTTCGACGCCGTTGGATAGTTTTTTGCCCCCGGGCGAGGTGGTGTGATTCATGGGACTGGACGACGACTCACGAGAATATCACCGCCGGGACCCGCCCGGGAAAATAGAGATTGCCACGACAAAACCGACGAACACGCAGCGCGACCTGAGCCTCGCGTACTCCCCGGGTGTGGCGGCCCCGTGCCGGGATATCGACGAAGACGAAGACGCGGCATACGAGTACACCGCGAAGGGCAACCTCGTGGGCGTCGTTTCGAACGGGACGGCGGTCCTCGGTCTCGGTGATATCGGCTCGCAGGCGTCGAAGCCGGTCATGGAGGGCAAGGGCGTCCTGTTCAAACGCTTCGCCGACATCGACGTGTTCGACGTCGAACTCGACATCACCGACGTGGACGACTTCGTCGCCGCAACGAAGGCGATGGAACCGACCTTCGGTGGCATCAACCTCGAGGACATCAAGGCACCGGAATGTTTCGAAATCGAGCGACAACTCCGCGAAACGATGGATATCCCCGTGTTCCACGACGACCAGCACGGGACAGCCATCATCTCCGGGGCAGCACTGCTCAACGCCGCCGACGTTCTCGGTAAGGACCTCGAAGACCTCGAAATCGTCTTCTCCGGTGCGGGCGCGTCGGCGCTCGCAACAGCGCGATTCTACGTCTCGCTCGGCGCGAAAAAAGAGAACATCACGATGTGTGACTCGTCAGGTATCATCACCGAGTCACGCGTCAGTGCAGGCGACGTTAACAAGTACAAAGCCGAGTTCGCCCAGGACGTCGAAGAGGGCTCGCTCGCGCACGCCATGGAGGGAGCGGACGTGTTCGCCGGTCTTTCCGTCGGTGGCATCGTGAGTCAAGACATGGTCCGGTCGATGGCCGACAACCCCATCATCTTCGCGATGGCGAACCCGGACCCCGAGATTACCTACGAGGATGCCAAGAACGCCCGTGACGACACGGTCATCATGGCGACGGGTCGCTCGGACTACCCGAATCAGGTGAACAACGTTCTCGGCTTCCCGTTCATCTTCCGCGGTGCACTCGACGTGCGTGCGACTGAAATCAACGAGGCGATGAAGCGCGCCGCCGCCGAGGCACTCGCCGAACTCGCCCGGCAAGACGTACCCGACGCCGTCGTCAAAGCCTACGGCGACCACCCGCTGCAGTTCGGTCCCGACTACCTCATCCCCAAACCACTCGACCCACGTGTGCTGTTCGAAGTCGCGCCGGCCGTCGCGCAGGCGGCGATGACCTCCGGCGCGGCCCGAGAGCGCCTCGATATGAACGAGTACCGCGAGCGACTCGAAGCGCGCCTCGGCAAGTCCCGCGAGATGATGCGCGTCGTCCTCAATAAGGCGAAATCCGACCCCAAGCGGGTCGCCCTCGCCGAGGGGTCCAACGAGAAGATGATTCGCGCTGCCTACCAGATGCAAGAGGAGGGCATTGCCGAGCCAATCCTCGTCGGCGATACCACCACCATCCTGCGGAAGGCCGAAGAGTTGGGCCTCGAATTTGACCCGACCATCGCCAACCCCCACGACGGCGAGTGGAACCACTACGTCGACCATCTCTACGAACGCCGCCGTCGGAAGGGACTTACTCGTACCGAAGCGGCCGAACTCGTCCAGCAGGACTCGAATTACTTCGCCAGCGTGATGGTCTCCATGGACGACGCCGACGCGATGCTCACCGGTCTGACCCACCACTACCCCTCGGCGCTTCGACCGCCACTCCAGCTTATCGGCACGGCCGAGGACGCCAACTACGCGGCCGGTGTCTACATGATGACGTTCAAGAACCGCGTGGTCTTCTGTGCTGACACGACAGTCAATCTCGACCCCGACGAGGAGATTCTCGCGGAGATTACGAAACACACGGCCGAACTGGCCCGCCGGTTCAACGTCGAACCGCGCGCCGCACTCCTCTCGTACTCTAACTTCGGCAGCGTCCGTAACGAGGGAACTGCGAAGCCGCGTGACGCGGCGAGACTCCTCCAAAACGACCCCGAAGTGGACTTCCCGGTCGACGGCGAGATGCAGGCCGACACGGCCCTCGTCGAAGACATCCTCGAAGGGACCTACGACTTCGCGGAACTCGACGACCCGGCGAACGTCCTCATCTTCCCGAACCTCGAAGCGGGTAACATCGGTTACAAACTCCTCCAGCGCCTCGGCGGCGCGGAGGCCATCGGTCCTATGCTCGTCGGCATGGACAAACCCGTTCACGTCCTCCAGCGCGGCGACGAAGTCAAAGACATCGTCAACCTCGCAGCGACTGCGGTCGTGGACGCACAGCAGGAGTAATCGGTCCGGTAGTCGTATTTTTTCGGAGGCAACCCAATCGTCACCTGAAGTCAATCCACGCGACAGCGACCGCAACACCGGCCAGCGGCGGCATCGCGTAGAGGGCGAACGTCGTCGGGTCCGGCGGCGAGAAGAACGCGGCGAATGCCACTGTAAGCAAGAGTGCCATCCCTTTGGTCCGCTCACCGAGTCGGCTCGGAAGCGCCCCGGACCGAGCCAACCCGACGAGGAGCGGTGCAGTAGCCATTCCGAGTCCTCCAGCGACGGGCAAGAACAGTTCGAGTTCGAGGATTGCCTGCCGGGACCCGGATGCGAGTCGGTCCGTACTGATGAGGAGGTCGACAACGCTCGGAGCGACGAACCAGGTCAGTCCGACCCCGATGATGAACGCCGCAGCGGCAGAAATGAGGTATTTCGCGGCCGAACGGAGGTCGACCGCGGCGTCGCGGCCGGTCAGCAAGACGAGATGTGTCCCGCCGACGAGAGCACCCACGAGTCCGGCCAGTTCGAGGCGGACGAGAAGGTCAGGCGAGCCACTGGCGAACACGTCTGTTCGGAGTCCCGCAGTCGGCGAAAGGTATCCTGGGTCCCGAGCGGCGAAGAAGACGACAACCGCTACGAGGAGACTGCCGGCGATGAGTCGCGGTGCACGGCATCTGAGTGTCGCGGCGAGTGGCGACAGCCCGTATCCTCGGGGGTCGAACGGTTCGACGACTCCCGTCGTGTCCATGGTGTAGCTGTCGCTACGCCCCGTTGTCAACTTTTTGACGAGGAGGACTGTTTCGACGGGGGGTCGTAGAATGGGACCGCTCGCGCTCATCAACCTCCGACCGGTGAGTCGAGGCGTGGGGTCTGACGGTGTTCAGTCGCTCGCCCGACCTTCGAACCGGGACGGCGGCAGGTAGCTCGCGTCCGTTTCCGTCTCGAACTCCGGCGGGTCCGGAATCACGCACCGATTGGGGCGTCTGTTGACGTGTTCGTACTCGCTCGGTGAGTTCGCAAGCGGATGTGCGGGGTTCTCTCGGCTATCGATTCGGGCGGCACGAATCTCTTCGAAGCCGGAGATTCGAGCCTGAATCCCGCGCCAGTGGTGTTCACTCCCGGCGGGGACGACGATGCGCTTTGGCGACTTCCAGTCTGGGTGGTCGCTGGCGAGAACCGCGTTGTTGACGTTCGCTGCCAGGTCGTCGTGGTCGATAAGGACGCCAACACGGGAACCCGGTGGTGCCCGGTGGGCGAGCACGTCCAACCCGAGGTGGAGTGCTCGATACTCCGAGACGTTGTTGTCCGGAGCGACGTCTGGAAGCGCGATACGGGCGACTCGCTCGCCGTCGCGGGTCTCTATCACAACACCGAGTCCACCACCGTTCGGACGGTACGACCCATCCGTCGCGACGTAGAAGTGCCGTTGGTGCGTCCGCGGCGGGTGTGCGATGTGGGGCGTCGGCGACTCGTCGAACAAGTCCCTGAGGCTAGGACGGCCGGTCACGGCCATACAAATCGTTCAGCGATGGGGACTAATAAGCGTACCCCGTGTTGGAGTGGGATATGCACTATGGTGCTTGGTAACAATATATAGGTCGGACAATATATACTGGGGTTGTGGTCGGGCAAATTATAAGAATGGCCGACGCAATCTTCCTTCGATGGCTGATAACAATTCACACATTAATCGCCGCTCATACCTCAAATTAGCAGGCGGCGCAGCGGCCTCGGCTGCACTCGCCGGCTGTACCGGTGATGATGGTGAAGGGACAGAGACGACGACTACAGCCGGTGGGGGGAACGAGACTGAGACGACCACGACGCCGTCGGAAAACGGCGATACGTTCGATGTGACGATTACACAGGGGCAGATGCCGTCCGGTCTCGACCCGCACGACCACCGCGAAACACCGACGACTATCGTCGTCTTGCACGCGTACGAGGGCGTGTTGACCCGCGACGCCGACGGCGCAGTACAGACCGCGCTCGCAACGAACTACGAGCGAATCGAGGGCGAAAACGCGGTTCGGTTCGACCTCCGCGAGGGCGTCACCTTCCACAACGGCGACGAACTCACTCCCGAAGACGTGGCGTACAGTATCAACCGCGTCGTCGACGAGGAAGTCGGCTTCGCGAGCCCACAGAGTGACCAACTCGCCGGTGTCGCCGGTGCGGAGGCAATCGAGGGCGAAAACGCCGTCAAGGTGAACAACGACGGCCTGAACCCCATCGTGTTCTCCGAGTTCGCAACCTACCTCGACGTGATGCAACAGTCGTGGGTTGAGAACAACGACAAGTCGTACATCGCACAGAACGTAAACGGGACCGGACCGTTCAAACTCGATTCGTACACCGAAGACGAAGTCGTCGTCTTCTCCGCGTACGAAGAGTACTGGCAGGAACGCGCAGCGGTCGATACACTCACCTTCCGTGCCGCATCCGAGGCCAGTACGCGCGTGAACCAACTCCTCCAAGGCGAAACGGATGTCATCGTGAACGTCCCGCCACAGGAGGTTTCGCGCATCAACAACTCCGACAATGCCAGCATCGCCGCGGCACCGTCGACCCGGATTATCTACAACGGGCTTCGGTACGACCTCGAACCGTTCGATTCGGTCAAATTCCGTCAGGCGCTGAACTACGCCATCGACCTCGAAAGTATCGTTCAGAATATCCTCGGTGGGTTCGGCGCACAGACGGGCCAGCCGACGCTTCCCGAGTTCGTCGGTCACAACCCCGATATCGACCCGTATCCGTACGACCCCGACATGGCCGAGCAACTCGTCGAGGAGTCCGGCTACGCCGGTGCCGAAATCGAACTCAATACGCCGGTCGGTCGGTATCTGAAGGACCTCGAAGTCGCACAGGCGGTCGTCGGCTACATCGACGAACTCCCGAACGTCACGGCGACGGTTCGTCAGCGTGACTTCGGGTCGCTCGTGGACGAACTCCTCGCAGGTTCTATCGAAAAGCGTCCACCGTGGTTTCTCATCGGCTGGGGCGAAGCGACCTTCGATGGCGGTCTCGTCATGGAAGCGCTTCTCGCGTCGGACGGGACGCTCACCACGTGGAAGAACGACGAGTTCGATTCGCTTCTCGAACAGGCCGGAAACCAGTCCGGCGAGGAGCGAGAGGCGACGCTCCAGGAGGCGAACGCACTCGCACACGAGCAGGCTCCATGGATATTCCTGAACCAGCAGTTCAGCGTCTACGGCGTCAACAACGCCATCAAATGGGAACCCCGCTCCGACGAGCGCATTGATGCATACGCGATGAGCCAACCGTAGCCGATGTCCCTGTCGAGGTTCCTCATCAAGCGCTCGCTCCAGGGGCTGTTCGTCATCTGGGGGGTCATCACGGTCGTCTTCGGTCTCCGGTTTATCTCACCGGGCGACCCGGCGAACGTGCTCTTGCCCCCCGACGTCGACCCCGAGGTCAGAGCGCAAGTCATCGCCGAACTCGGGCTAAATGAGCCGCTGTACATCCAGTACTGGGAGTTCATCTCCGGGGTTCCCGTCGGCGACCTTGGGCTCTCGCTCGTGACTCGGACGCCGGTCACGGCCCGCGTCCTTGCGAAGTTGCCAGCGACGCTGGAGCTAGCCATCGCGGCGACCGTCGTCGCCATCGTCATCGCGATTCCGTTGGGCGTCCTCTCGGCGACTCGCCGACACGAACCCGCGGACTACGGAGCGACGGTGTTCTCGCTCGTCGGTATCAGCACCCCGAACTTCTGGCTCGGGGTGATGCTCATCATCGTCCTCTCGGTGCAGTTCAATCTGTTCCCGACGAGTCAGCGACCCATCGGTTTCGACGGCATCGTGGGGCTTCTCACCAGCGGTAACCTTGATGCGGCGATAGACGGCTTCGGAACGTGGCTGTGGCACATCACGCTGCCCGCCATCACGCTCGGGACGTACTTCACCGCGCTCATCACGCGACTCACCCGAAGCGGGATGCTCGACCAGTTAGGCCAGACCTACGTCCGTGCGACGCGGGCGAAGGGGCTCCCGGAGACGCTGGTCCGCTACAAGCACGCGCTTCGAAACACGCTTATCCCGGTCATCACCGTTATCGGGCTCCAACTCGGCACGCTCATCGGCGGGGCCGTCATCACGGAGGCCGTCTTCGCGTGGCCGGGACTCGGGACGCTCATCATCAACAGTATCAACGCCCGCGACTGGCCGGTCCTGCAAGGGTCGCTCATCGTGGTCGCGGTCGGCTTCGTCCTCGTAAACATCCTCGTAGATGCCCTGTACGCCTACGTCAACCCACAGGTGGCCTACGATTGAATCTCCAGGTTAATCGATGATATCGGAACGCACACGCAGAAACCTTCGCCGGGAACTCCAGCGAAGTCTTCTCGCGAAGATTGGTATCGTCGTCGTCGTCTTCATGGTCGCGATGGCGATCTTCGCGCCGTTTGTCTCGCCGTACAGTCCGTCTAAACAAGACCTCGACAACGCGCGCCAGCCGCCGATTGGCTTCAGCACTAAAGAGACGAAGGAAGTCACGAAGATGGAAAACGGGAGCGTCGTCATCGAAAACGGCGAAGTCGTCACCGAGACGCGAACTGTCTACACGAACGCGACGCTCGCCCATCCGCTCGGGACCGACGGAAACGGGAGAGACATCCTCTCTCGTCTCATTTACGGCGCGAGAACGTCCATCCTCGTCGGCCTGTTCGGAACGTCGCTCGCTGCACTCATCGGTGTCCTCGTCGGGTTGTCGGCGGGGTTCTACCGCGGACGCGTCGACGACCTGCTGATGCGGAGCGCCGACATCATGCTCGCGTTCCCCTCTCTCGTCCTCGCTATCGCCCTCGTCGGCGTCTGGGGACAAGCACAAGCGCCCATCCCCGACCCGTTCGTCGTGACTGGGCTCGCCCCGGCGTTCCGTTCCGCTGTCGGTCTCCCGACTGGGATGCCGGAAACTGCCGTGCTTCCGGGGACGGTCATCGTCGTGGTCGCCCTCGTCAACTGGGTCTGGTTCGCCCGCGTCGCGCGCGGTGAAGCACTCTCTATTCGCGAGGAAGAGTACGTGAAAGCCGCACACGCTCTCGGCGCGAGTGATGGGCGGACGATGCTTCGGCACGTCCTCCCCAACGCAATCACACCCATCCTCGTCTTGGCGACGATTCAGGTGGCCGCCATCATCCTCCTCGAATCCGCGCTGTCGTTCCTCGGGTTCTCCGGGGCCGACGTGTCGTGGGGCTTCGATATCGCCCTCGGTCGGCAGTACCAATCGACCGCGTGGTGGATTTCGACGATGCCCGGTCTCGCTATCGTGGTGACGGTCATCGGGCTAAACCTCGTCGGCGACTGGCTCAGAGACGCGCTCGACCCGGGTATCGAGGGCGAGGGAGGCGTCTAAGATGGCGGACAAGATTCTCGAAGTCCGTGGTCTCAGTACTCGGTTTTTCACCGAAGAGGGACAGGTCAACGCCGTCGAGAACGTCTCGTTCGATATCGAGGACGGCGAGATATTCGGTATCGTCGGTGAGTCGGGGTCCGGAAAGTCGGTCACCGCACTGTCGGTTATCGACCTCATCGAGTCGCCCGGTCGCGTGACCAGCGGCGAGGTCTGGTACCGCAACGCCGACCTCGCCGACGAGTTCCGCGGGTCGAAACCGCAAGCCGTCGACGGCGACCTCGTTGATATCCGACAACTCTCGGAAGGCGTCCGTCGGTCGCTCCGCGGCCCCTCGTTCAGCATGGTGTTTCAGGACCCGATGAGTAGTTTCAACCCCTCTATCACCGTCGGCGAGCAGATTGCCGAGGCGGTCGAGGTACAGCGCCGCGCCCGCTCGAACCCACGGAGTACGCGCTCTCGGACGCAGGGGTACGGTCTCGGTTCGCTCATCGTGGACACACTCGTCCCCTCGCGGGAGTACGTCTCCGACGAAAGCATGGAGAGAGCGGTCGAGTTGCTGGACCAAGTCGGTATCCCCGACCCGGAAGACCGCGCAAACGAGTATCCGCACCAGTTCTCCGGCGGGATGCTTCAGCGTGCGATGATTGCACAGGCGCTCGCGGGCGAACCCGACATCCTCGTCGCCGACGAACCGACGACGGCGCTCGACGTGACCATCCAAGCGCAGATTCTCAACCTGCTCCGCGACCTGCAGGAAAAAGAGGGGATGAGCATCCTGATGATTACTCACGACCTGGGCGTTATCGCTCGGATGTGCGACCGCGTCGGCGTCATGTACGCCGGTGAAGTCGTCGAGCGGGGGTCGCTCGCGGATATTTTCGATAACCCCGTCCACCCCTACACGCAAGGATTACTCGGGTCGATACCGGACGTTGACGACCCCGCCGCCCGTCTCGAACCCATCTCGGGGAACGTTCCGAGTCTCATCGACTCGGAGATGCCGAACGCGTGTTTCTTCGCCGACCGATGTCCCAAAGCTATGTCTGACTGTCTGACCCGCATTCCGGAGTACGAAGTCGATGGACGCCACAGCGCTCGCTGTGTCCTCGTCGAACAGGAGTACGACCCAACCGAATCTATCGAACCGGAGGAAGTAGCCGATGACTAACTCGCTCTTGGCGGTCCGCGACCTCCAGAAGTACTATTTCGAACAGGACACGCTCATCGATAGCCTCCTCGGACGGGGCCAACAGAGCGTCAAAGCGGTCGACGGAATTTCATTCGAGATTGAACGCGGCGAGACGCTCGGACTCGTCGGCGAATCCGGGTGTGGAAAGTCCACGACCGGTGAGACGCTGCTTCGACTGCGCGAGGCGACCGGTGGGTCGGTCCGGTTCGACGGGCAGAACGTCTTCGAGATGGGTGACGACGACCTCAAAGCGTTCCGCAAGGAGGCACAAATCGTCTTTCAGGACCCGTTTTCGAGTCTCGACCCGCGGATGACAATCGGTGATATCGTCGCCGAACCGCTGAAGATTCACGGCATTCCGGACGACTCCGGCGACGCCTCGAAACGGGAGTGGCGTCGCGACAAAGCCGGTGAGTTGCTGGAACGGGTCGGTCTCTCCGCGAACCAACTCGACCGGTATCCACACGAGTTCTCCGGCGGCCAGCGCCAACGTATCGGTATCGCCCGGGCGCTGGCGCTCGAACCGGACTTCATCGTCCTCGACGAACCCGTCTCGGCGCTCGACGTATCCGTCCAAGCACAGGTGTTGAACCTGCTCGACGACCTGCAAGACGAGTTCGGACTCACCTATCTGTTCATCGCACACGACCTCTCTGTGGTCAGACACATCTGCGACCGTGTCGCGGTGATGTACCTCGGAAATATCGTCGAACTCGGACCCACAGCTGACCTGTTCGAATCACCGAAACATCCCTACACGAAAGCGCTCTTGGAAAGCGTTCCACGACCGTCGACCGACGAACACGGCCGCCGCGTCGAGGCGCTTTCGGGAGATGTTCCATCTCCCCGGAACCCCCCGTCAGGGTGCCGGTTCCGGACGCGGTGTCCGCAGGTCATCCCGCCGGACGACCTCGATATCGACCAAGAGACGTACCGCGCCGTGATGGACCTCCGAGACGCTCTCGCTGTCGGTGATGTCAACCCGGACCATATCTGGGAGGCCGCCGACCCCGAGCGAGTCGATACAGAGGCGTTCATCGAGGAGGCACGGTCGCGACACGTCGCCGTCGAACTCCACGGTGAGGTTGCGGGCGTCGTCGACACGGCGCTCAGCCACCTCACAGAGGGCGATTTCGAACGTGCACGCGAGACGCTTCGAGATCGATTCGAGAGTCGGTGTGAAACACACCGCCCTGCCGTTGGGGACGTTCCCCACCCCGCAGCGTGCCACCTTTACGAGGGGTCACCCGAGGTGACGGTTACCGAGACGAACGCCAATACTCCCGCGGAAGCAGACGACTGAGCTTCTGTCCCGCCGCAGACGACTACATAACCTGGATGGCCGCTTTCGCCCACCGGCGAAATCACCCCGTAACGAAACGTTCAGGCACCCACCGAGCACATCATCGCTGTGACACGGTATCGCAATCTCGGATTATTCGTCGTCCTCGCCGCTGTCTGGGGGTCCGCGTTCATGGCAATCAAAGCCGGACTGGAATTCTTCCCTCCGGTTCTCTTTGCCGCTCTGCGCTACGACGTTGCAGGAGTGATAATGCTCGGGTATGCGTTCTACGCGACCGACTCGCCGCTTCCACGCGGTCGAGCAGAGTGGACGGAAATCGCTATTGGAGCCGTCTTCCTCATCGCGAGCTATCACGCCCTCCTGTTTATCGGTGAGACTGACCCGGCAGTTACCAGTGCCGCTGCCGCCGTTATTGTGAGTCTCAGCCCGGTTCTCACGAGCGGTTTCGCACGACTACTGCTTCCGAGTGAGCGATTGACGCCGCTCGGAATTGTCGGTCTCCTCCTCGGACTCGTCGGCGTTGCCGTCCTCTCCGAACTCGACCCGAGTAATCTACTGGCTGGCGGAACCGTTGCGAAACTCCTCATCTTCGGGGCGGCAGCGGCGTTCGCTCTTGGGTCGGTTCTCACTCGACGCGTCGATTCCGACATGCCGATAGAAACGATGGAGGCGTGGTCGATGCTCGGTGGGGCGCTGCTGATGCACGTCGTCTCTGTCGGTCTCAACGAGTCGTTCGCCGACGTGGTTCTCAATACGGAATCCATTGTCGCGCTCGCGTACCTGTCGCTCGCGGCGAGTGCGCTCGGCTTTCTCATCTACTTCGACCTGCTCGCCCGTCTCGGCCCGATTGAGATTAATCTCGTCTCCTACGTCGCACCCGTCTTCGCGGCGTTGTCTGGCTGGGTATTCTTGAACGAAGTACCGACTTCTGCCACAGTGGGTGGATTCGGTCTCATCTTTATCGGGTTTATCCTGTTAAAACGCAGGGCGATTCAGAGCGAGCTCCGGTATCGACTCGGCAACGAAGCCAGAACGACCGACTGACTGCCTACTCGTCGAGCCGTTCGACGGAGACGACTTCACCGATCATCGTCCACCCGTCTTCACCCGGTTGCTGTCGTCCGACGATGACGGCATCGTTGTCGTCAGTGGTCGCGAACCGATACACTGCGTCGTCACCCTCCCTTCTTCCTTCCGCCTGAAACTCGGTCTGGAAGAACTCGGCGCTCTCCAGTGTGAACGTTCCGTCGAGTTCCTCGCCGACGACGAGGTGCATGGTGTTCGGATGGATGTTGTACATGCGCTTTGCGACACGATTGAGGTCAGCCATCGTTCGACAGTCGTTCTCGGCGAATAAATCGCTACGGGACTGTCGGTACTGACTCGGTTGGTGTCGACCCACCGACGTCAATATCCTAGACTGTCCCGACAGCCCGACGGTGCTATAACTATCATAAATCGCTCATATAGACAACTACACCAATGCTCAACGTGGCCTCGACTGGCTCTCGGCTACTCACCGAGACGTCGTACGTTAGTCAGGGTTCTGTGACTATTCAATAACTCATATTGTTATCATGAATAAAAAAGTTAGAGACGCTTGTAAAGTATTAGCTTACTTCTAAGCTATTTGTGAATGTTCTCGTTTAGCAGATTGTAACAGGTAAATGAGAATGAAACGAATCGAATCCTCGCACGTAATTATGACCCCACGTGTCTATACAGTAGTTGTAGGTGTCCCCCAACGATGTCGAACTCCTCGTCTACGGTCCCCCGCGAACGCCTCTCCAAACTTCGGGAGAGGGTCACGGACGAACAGCAACTCACCACCGGGCTCAGACTCATCGCTATTCCAGTTCGTTTTATCGGGTTCTGGGTTGCCGTCGCGCTTCCGTTCCTCTATCTTCCACTACTGGTGGGAGGTCTCTCCGGAAGTGAACTGACTGCCTTCGTCGCGCTTGTCGCAGTCAATGCGCTCGCGCTCGTCGTCGGCCACAACTACGCCCGCTCGTAGTCTGCACCGCTACGGTTTCTCTCACTGCCCTCCCTTCCTCTTCCCTCCTCTTCCATCCCTCCCTTCCTCTTCCCTCCTCTTCCACCCTTCCCTTTTCCCTCCCTCCAATTTACGTCTCAACACCCGACTCTCGCGAGAACGGGTGTACCACGATTAACAGTCGCAAATCGGGGGTCTTTACCACTGGTCCGGCCGTCGAATTTCGTATGTCGCTGGAGATGGTTCCACTGGGACGAACCGGGACGAAAGTTTCGGAGATTGCATTCGGAACGTGGCGGTTCGGTCGGCAGAACGATGCGGGCGTTGTCGAGGTCGGGGGTGACCGGGCACACGAACTCCTCGATGCATACGCCGCTTCTGGGGGGAACTTCATCGACACTGCGGATATGTACGGCGACGGGGCGAGTGAGACATTTATCGGAGACTGGCTCTCGGACCGTGACCGAGAGGACTTCGTTATCGCATCGAAGATTTTCTGGCCGACTCGAGAGGACGCAAACGGATGTGGACTCAACCGAAAACACCTCCGTCGGCAGATTGACCTCATTCTCGACCGGCTCGGAACCGACTACGTCGACCTGCTTTATATCCACCGCTGGGACGACGAGACGCCGGTTGAGGAGTTCATGCGGACGCTCGACGGGTTCGTCCGCGATGGAAAGGTGAACTATCTCGGAACGTCGACGCTCGAACCTAACGCTTGGAAGGTCGTCAAGGCCAACGAACTCGCGGACAAGCGCGGCTACGAACCGTTCCGACTCGCCCAGCCGCGGTACAACGCGGTCAACCGCGAAGTCGAAGGGAACTATCTCGACATGTGCGCCGACTACGACATCGGTCTCATCCCGTGGTCGCCGCTAGCCGGTGGATTTCTCACCGGAAAGTACACTCGCGGCGAGCGCCCACCAGCGGACTCTCGCGCTGCGAATGACCAGCGCTTCGCCGATTCGTATCTGACTCCGGCCAACTTCGACGCACTCGAAGTTATCGAGACTGTCGCGACCGAAGTCGACGCTTCGCCCGCACAGGTTAGTCTCGCGTGGCTCATGCACCACCCGCAGGTCACTGCCCCCATTATCGGTGCGCGGACAGTCGACCAGCTTAAAGAGGATATCGTCGCCGCCAACATCGACCTCACGGCCGACCAATTCGAGCGCATTTCGGCCGCCAAACAACATCTCTCCGCGTGAACACGCCGAACCGTCAGGTGTAGGTGTCGGCGGCGGGTATCACCGGTCATGACCGACGACGTGTTCGACTCCGAAGCATACATCGCCGAACTCCGGGCAAAGCGAACGGAGAAAGACGAATTTTTCGACACCCATCCGCAGTCACCCATTCCGCCAGAAGAGCGGGACACGTTCGACGGATTGGACTACTTCGACCCGGACCCAGACTACCGCGTGACCGCATCGGTCGAGACGCACGACGACCCCGAACCAGTCGTAATGGACACCTCTACGGGCCGTGAAGTTCGGTATCTCCGCGTTGCGACGTTCCACTTCGAACTGCGCGGAACCGACCTCGAACTCGGTGCCTACCGACAGGAACACGACAACTCACCGACGCTGTTCGTTCCGTTCCGTGACAAGACCACCGGGCAGCAGACGTACAACGGCGGCCGGTACATGGAACTCACGCCCGACGCGCCACTCGACGAGTTGGACGAGGTAGTCGTCGATTTCAATCTCGCGTACAACCCCTTCTGTGCCTTTACGGACACGTTCGATTGCCCGCTCCCACCGGAAGAAAATTGGCTCGACGTGGTCGTTCCCGCGGGTGAACAGACGTACGACTCCGCGTAGCAATCGAAAGCGCAAGTTCCATATCGGACGCTTCCGCAGCGGTAGATATGGGACTGCTCAGTTCGCGCAAAGCCATGCTCGGGATGGTGCTGATGATTGTCGGGACGATTGGGATGCTGCCGGGAATGCTTCCGGCAGCCAAACAGATGATGACAGTCGCACTCGTTCCCGGTGCGCTTGCGCTCACGCTCGGCACGTGGATGGTCGGCACGTCCGAAGGCGGCCGTCCGGTCTGAATCCGTCGCTTCCACTCGTCGTATCGTTCAAAAAAGACTGAATTCTACGTTCGCGTTACGCCTCTGGTCCGCTCCACTTCTGGAGTGTCGCGGAGTTCTCGCCGGAGTCGGATTCCCAGACAACGCTGGCGGTGGCGCTTGCGAGGTTGACGTCTGCTCCTGCACCGTTTTCACCCGAACCAGTTGCGAGTCCGGAAAACGAGTCGTCGTCGACTGTTATCGTCTTACCGGCACTCATCGGGTCGGGTATCGATGGCTCACCAGAATCAAGTGATGCACCGTTCCCTTCACCGTCTTTCGCACCATCGATTACGACGGAGAGCCTCGCTGCAGGTATTTTATCACCGGTCTCGTGGGTAATCTCGAGGACGTCACCATCTGCACTCGCGTCCGAGTTTGCTGAATTGTTGGTGTAGTCGAAGTCGAAGCTCGCTTGCGGTGCCGTCCCCGTCTGCTGGCCGAGTCCCAGCACGAACGTGCCGATAACGGCAGCGAGGATGACGGTAATCGCGACCATCAGGATGACCCCGATGACTGGCGAGACTGCACTATCGTCTGTGAGGAGTTGTTTGAATTTCATTGGGGAGGTATGTCAGTTACAATGAAAATTCAGTTTGTTTGAACCTAAAGCTACCGGGGATTCAGGAGTGCAAAGAAAACAGTGGTGTGAAGGTTAGTTCGTGGTTAGGCGTCGGGGCCGGACCACTTCTGGAGGGTGGCGGAGTTGCTGCCACTTTCGGAGGTCCAGACGATGCGGACGGTTTTGTCGTGGAGTGTATCGCTTTTCCCGAAGACTGTCACTGTAGACCCAGCAGTTACATCGGCACTGGAGTCAGTGAGGTCTTCCCAGCTAAGACTCTGTGCTGGTGTGAGCCCATTCTTCGCGCTTGTCGCGTTGATGGTAACACTCGTTGAGATATTGAGCTGGCTTGGGCTCACAGATTCACCGCTTTCGTGGGTGATGTTAAGGTAGTCGTCAGCGCTCTGGTTGTAGCTGAAGCTGAAACTCGCCTGCGGAGCCGTGTCTCCAACCTGATCGCCGAGACCGAGGACGAACGTCCCGATAACGGCGGCGAGGATGACGGTGATAGCCACCATCAGGATGACTCCAATCACCGGCGAGACTGCGTCGTCGTCAGCGAGGAGTTGCTTGAAATTCATCTATCCGTTGTAGGTCCACTTCTGGAGAGTGGAAGACGTACTGCCACTTTCGGAGGTCCAGACGACGCGGACAGTTTCACCGTCAGAGAATCCATCAGTCCCTTGGTCTTGAACTGTAATACTAGCACCTGCGGAGATAGTCGCAGTACCACCGGTCTGTGATTCCCAGGCAGTACCATCAGTAGTGATTGGACCAGTAATAGTAACGAGTCCACCATCAATCTGCTCACCACTTTCGTGAGTAATCGTAAGGGTGTCAACACCGTCGTAATCGAAACTGAAACTCGCCTGCGGTGCCGTCTCACTAACTTGGTCGCCGAGTCCGAGAACGAAGGTACCGATAACGGCGGCGAGGATGACGGTGATTGCCACCATCAGGATAACCCCGATAACTGGACTGACTGCACGGTCTTCTGTGAAGAGATGTTTGAGTTGCATGCGTTGTGTCCGACACCCGGACGGTAGCAACGCCGAACCATGCTGGCGCGTAGTGCTGGTACGCGTTTCGGCCAGCTCCCTGCCCGGCACCCGCCGCGGTGTGTCCAATCGACTGGTATCTCCGGGATAACTTAAATGTAGGTGCCAAATTAATGGGATATTACAGACAGGATTTGGTAGCTTAATATGCTGTTTATATGGTGTTTAAGTTTCTAAAGCCGGTATCCCGAAAGAGACTGTGAACTAATATTGACATTAGTCGTTGTATTCTTGACTTGATTACTGGCTACCGCGGAGAAAAGCGAACTCGCGGATGTACTTTCGAGATGAGACTCAGCTCATTTCGTCTATAGTAATTGTTCTCACGTATGCGCGTGTGGACAAACGCTCCGTGAAATCTCTCGTGAGATAGCAGTCACTCAAGAATCAGTGTCGTCGAGAACGAGTACGCCCCCGGAGAACCGGGGACGCCGTTCCTACCCAAGGTGGCGTGCGCACGCAACATACCCGTTTTCTATAGCACTACAAATGCTTTGTGGACTACATGCCGCTTTCGCGGGCTGTATCTAACGAATGTTAACGTTTCAGAAACGGTTCAATCACACAAAGTATTTACCGGGAACGCCCAACGGGTGTAACTGTACCCCTGCCCATGGAGACATTCGCGAGTACCTCGCCTCGGCCCGGGTTTTGCCCGGCTTGGTTACGTCCGAGGGTCGACGAAAACGGTGTCCCCGACTGCAACACCCATCAAATCAACAATGACACGCAATAAGCAAATCCGCGCGGTACTCCTCGCTGCGCTGATGGTCTTCTCGGTTTTCGCCGGGTCCATCGCGTTTACGGGTAGTGCTGCTGCCGATGCGTCCAGCGTGAGCGGTTCTGTGTCTGGCGACACGGTAACTGTCTCCGCGACGCTTGCTGGCAACGAAGACAACGCTACGGCGTTCGTCGACGTTGACGGCGACAACGCATTCGACGCAAGCGAACCGCACACGAACAACACGAACCTCGGTGGCGCAACCTCGCTCAGCGAGGATGTTGACGTCAGCGGCGTTTCTGGCGGCAACTACAACGTCGGTGTCGTGACCAACATCACGAATTCGTCGTCCGAAGCGACGACGATGTCCAGTGGTACGGTCACCATCGACGACAGCGAGGCTCCTGAACTCGAATCCGCCGTTCACTACACGAACGCGAACGGAAACGACGTTCTTGAGCTCTCCTTCTCCGAGGATATGGACGACTCTACCCTGAGCAACATTCAGGTCTACCAGGACGACGAAGAAAAGACGAATACTATCGTCTCGTCATCTTCCGAGCCTAACCCTGGTCAGGTCGTCGTTCAGACGAACGACCTCTACACGGGTGACCTCGTTGTCAACCTCGAAGGTGTCACAGACACTTCCAGCACCGAAATCGGTGATGGTATCGACGACGACAACAACGCGACTGTTACTGTCGCAACTGTCACTGTCACCGAGAGCGACTCTGGCACCACCGACGCCTACAAGGGCGAAGTCGTCGCTCTGACGAACGGTAGCCTCAACACTCCTGTCGAAGTCGAATCTGACGACGGACAGGGTGACAACGAAGGTTACTCCTTCTCGGGTTCCACTGGCAAGACCTCTGAGGTCTTCACGTTCGACACCCAGAAGCGTAATGCCGGTGAGCGCTACAACATCACCATCGCTTCTGACTCCGACAGCAAGGTCGAGGTCAAGGACCTCAACCTCTCCGTTGCTGTCGACGACCTGAACGTCACTAACGAAGACATCATCGAGGGTACGGCCTCTGCACGTGCAGGTAACCGTGACGTCGACGTCAACCTCCTCGACGACGATGGTGACGAAGAAGACTCGATCCCCGCAGAGCTCGACGGTCAGGGTGAATACGACTTCGAATTCGACACTGACTCTCTCGACCTCGACGTTGGCGATTACACTATCGAAGTTGTTGACGGTCCATCCGGTGTCACCGTTGAGTCCGACACCATCACCGTGACGAAGGCTGGCGAAGGTAAGACGGACTTCAACGACTCCGTCATCGACGACCACCGTGGCGACGTTGTCGCCATCCCGGTGACCCTCGAAAACACTGACATTGCAACTGTCTCCGTCGGTACCCCCGAACAGGGTTACGCCGCAAACGTCACCGTCGAAGACGGTAACGACGACGGTACGGTTACCCTCCTCTGGGACAGTTCGCAGTCCACGGTGACCAACAACGTCCACAACACTGTCTTCGACGTTGAAGACGGTGACGACGACATCCTCACTGGCTCCGATGGTACGACGGAAGTCACCGTCGCAACCAGTGAACTCATCGAAGAGGGTACCTACGACCTCGAAATCCGCACCGGCGACGCGCCGACGGACGCCGAGAACGTCGCTCAGCTTACCCTCAACGAAGCTGGTGTCAACAACGTCCAGACGTGGACTGCACCGTCCAGTGAGTCCCTCTCGGACCTCGACGAAGTTAACGACGCACTCGACAACGCTAACCTGACCAAGGACCAGAAGATCGCGTTCAAGGACCAGGTTGTTGTCCAGATTGAAGCCCCCGGCCTCGAAGGTACTGTCGGCGCTCAGGACGACGAGACGCCGCAGTTCTTCGCGAAATCCAACGGCTTCAACGACTCGTACCGTCTGACCATCAACCAGTCCAACCCTGGTCCGAACCGCGACCCCAAGATCCTCGCCGTCTCCAACGCATCCGTCGTTGCTGACGGTGACAACGACACGTACTACGTCGTGATCGACTCCAACGAGATCGAAGCATACCGTGACTCCGACGACAACGGTGTGGTCGACTCTGGCGAGATGACCTCGAACAACGCAGTTGACGTCGAGGACGACGACGAGTACAACGTCGAGTTCAAGATGATCGAGAAGAAGGAAGTCCAGAACAGCCTCGCTCTCGTCGAGGACAACAAGTCGGCTGTGACTTCGTACAGTCACGTTGAAGCCGAGCACACGTTCGATGTCTCCGACAATGACGAGGTCAACGTGACGAACGCTGCGGACCAGGTTATCTCTGGTTCCTCCAACGTCGCGCCCGGTACGGAACTCGCGCTCAAGGCCGAGTCCTCCGGTGACACGCAGCCGAAATTCCTCAAGACCGCTACGGTCTACGTGCAGGAAGACGGCTCGTTCTCTGCAACCTTCGACTTCTCCGAACAGAGCGTCGGTGACGAGTTCGAAGTGACCGCTGACGGTGGCGTCGCACCTGACGAGACGGTCGACGGCAACGTCCTCGAGACGGTCGAAACCGAGACCACCACGGAAACTGGTGACAACAACACCACCACGACCGAGGTCACGGACACGACCGATGTCACGGAAACGACCACGGAAACCACGACGGCAACTAACGAAACCACGACGACCACTGAAGGCGATACGCCCGGCTTCGGTGTCGTCGTTGCCCTCGTCGCACTCGTCGCCGCTGCGCTCCTCGCAGTCCGTCGCGACTAAATTCCGTTAACTAACTACCGGGACATTCCCGGCCCTTTTCCTTTCTTTCGGCGCTCAACCTCTGAGCGGCAGCACTCGGGTGACTGGTATCTCTTCTGTGGACCCGCTACACGTCACGTTCGTGACTCGTGAATACCGTCTGAATGCTAACTATCCGGTTGGCTGTTTCAACGGATAGTGGCCGCCGCGATGAGTGACGAAGTGAGGATAGATGCTCCCGGAGATGTATCTGGAACAGACGAGTAACTACTGTAGTTCCAAAACAACGCCCTCCGAAGCACGAATACACTCTCGGCTCAGTGTTCCTATTGCGCTCAGTGCTTCGTGATTATTGGGGCGGCACCTCTGGCGGTAGGGTTAGTGGGTGGCTACAATAGCACTCACTAGTTGTGTCCACGACCACAGACATTGCGTCTGTCAAGTGATATTGCGTGTTCAGTCGCATCGACCGTAGACGGTATGAGAATGCAACCGCACACGGATGCTGTGCCTTCGAGAGGTCGACTGGTCCAACGTGAGAGCGTAGAAGGGGTCTGGACGGGTCTCGCGAATCAGTACTCAGTATCGGCGACTGACAACGCTAGTGCCTCGGCAGAAAAGCGACAGCCGTTGTTTCATCCGCTTCAATGGTCGGTTGTTCAGCTACCTCTACTGACGCTAACACGGAGATTGAGACGGGGAGGATAGAGACGAACTACCGGAGTGAGTTGTCGACGGCGTAGAAAGAACGGAGCGGAAGAAACGGGGTTGCTTCCACGCCCGGTTAGTGACCGAAGCGTGGGTGTTGAGGTAACGTTAGTGTCGCGTCGTCAGCACTCGGACCAGCCGCAGTTCTGGCAGGTCTTACAACCCTCGGAGTAGTAGAGGTCCATCTCTCCACACTCGGGGCACTCGGGGCTTTCGCCCGCCGCGAGCAAGTCAGCAACGGCATCCGACTCGTCGCCCGGCCCGTTGTCGACGGCGACGCCGCCGTCAGTGTCGGTATCCTCGGCCGCCGCGGCTTCGGCTTCGACTTCGGTCAGGTTCTTCTGACGCGGGTAGCCCTTGTCGATGTCGCCGTCGAGGTAGCGGCGCATGGCGGTGCCGATAGCGTCCGGGATGGAGTTGATCTGTTCGCCCTTGTCCCAAGCGACTTTCGGGCTCCGGATACCCTTCAACTCGTTCGCAATCTCTTCGGGGTCGACACCCGAGCGGAGCGCGGTGGAGACGGTCTTCGCGAGCGCCTCGGTGAAGGACGCGGTGAAGCCGCCGGAGTTGCCGATGTTGGCAAACAGTTCGAACGGGTTGCCATCTTCGTCTTCGTTGATGTTGACGTAGAGCTTCCCGTAGCCGGTGTCGATGCGCTGGGTGACGCCGTAGAGCACGTCCGGACGTGGGCGCTTCTTGCCGACTTCGCTGGGCGAGTCGGCGAAGGCGAGTTCGAGTTCGTCGCCAATCAGGTCGGAGACTTCCTCGGATTCGAGGAAGGCATCCACGTCGCCGAAGACATCGCGAATCTGCGAGACGATAGCCTCAGCGGCCTCTTCGTCGTCGGAGAACTCGGTGTTCTTCGCACGCGTGGTGAGAACCTGCTTCGAGCGCGTCCCGTCGCGGTAGACGGTGACGCCCTTGCCGCCGTGGTCGTAGATGTAGCGGTAGACCTCGTCCATGTCCTCTTTCGAGGCGGAGTTCGGGAAGTTACAGGTCTTGGAGATGGCGGAGTCGACGCCCTTCTGGAGGGCACACTGGACACTGGCGTGTTCGAGACCGGCCAGGTCGGACGTCACGACGAACAGTTCGGAGATAGCGTCCGGAACGGTCGAAAGCGAAGAGACACCGTCGAACTCGTTTTTCGCCATCTGTTCTTGTGCCTCGGTCTTGACGGTCTCGACGTCGATATCGTTGGCCTCGAGCACGCGGAGGAAGTAGTCGTCGAACTCGACGAGCATCTCGTCGCCCTGCACGTCGTCGGAGACGTTCTTGTAGTAGGCGACGTTGTAAATCGGCTCACAGCCACCGGTGGTGTTCGACACCATCGACGTGGTGCCCGTCGGGGCGATAGTCGTCGTGTTGTGGTTGCGGATGGGGAAGCCGTCTTCCCAGTCGTCGGCGGACTCGCCGGTGTGGTGTTCGAACCACTCTCGGTACTCGGTCGGGTTCGCGTACTTGGAGTCATCCCACGCCTCGAACGAACCGCGTTCTTCGGCGAGTTCGTGAGAGGCCCACTTGGACTGGTGGTTGATGTGGGTCATGAGCTGCTGGGCAATCTCGTTGCCCTCCTCGGAGCCGTAGCGGACGCCGAGCTGGATGTACATCTGAGCGAGACCCATGATGCCGAGACCAATCTTACGGAGTTCGCGGACCTTCTGCTCGATTTTCTCGACCGGGAAGTCCGACATTGTGACGACGTTCTCGAGGAAGCGCGTGCCGTTCTCGATGCGGTGGTCGAACGCTTCCCAGTCGACGGCGTTTTCGAGGAAGGCGTCGACGGCGGCCGAGAGGTCCTCGTACTCGTCACCGTGGTTGTCGTACCAGACGCGCCAGTCGGGCGCGTCGAAGTCGACGAGCGTCGAGAGGTTGATGTGCCCGAGGTTACACGCCTCGTACTCTTCGAGCGGCTGTTCGCCACACGGGTTCGTCGCGAGGATGCGGTGTTCGGGGTGCTCTTCGACGTCGAAGGAGTGCTGCTTGTTCGCGCGTTCGAGATAGACGACACCGGGTTCGCCGTTCTCCCACGCGCCCTCGATAATCTGGTCCCACAGTTCCTTGGCGGGAACTGAGAGGACTTCGCCGACTTCGACGTACTCGCCGAGACCGAACAGGTCGTAGATTTCCTTGGTTTCTGGCGTCGCAATGTGCGGCTCTTCGGTGCGGGGGTTCGTGAAGACGAACTCCTCGTCGTTGTAGAGCGCTTCCATGAAGCCGTCGGTGATGCCGACGGAGATGTTGAAGTTCGAGAGGTGGCCTTCGACGGCGTTGCGGAGGTGCTTGGGGACGCGACCGTCCTCGTCGATGAGTTCGCGCGCCTCTTCGAGGGCGTCGGCGAACTTGGTGTGCGTGAAGTCGTCCGGGTCGTTCAGACGGAGCGTGTGTGCGAGCGAAACGTCCTTGTTCTTCGCGTGGAGGAACTGGATAACGTCGGGGTGGCTGACGCGCATGACACCCATCTGGGCACCGCGGCGGGCACCGCCCTGTGCGATGGTTTCGCACATCTGGTCGAACGTCCGCATGAACGTGATGGGACCGGAGGCGATGCCACCGGTCGAGCCGACTGCGTCGCCGTAAGGTCGGAGCTTCCAGAACGCGTAGCCCATGCCACCGCCGGACTGGAAGACCTCTGCGGCCTCCTTCGCCGTCTGGTGGATGTCGGTGATATCGTCACCGGGGGAGTCGACGAAACACGCCGAAAGCTGCTGGAGTTCGTCGCCAGCGTTCATCAGAGTCGGCGAATTCGGCATAAAGGAGAGCTGTTCCATCATCTCCTGGAACGTCTCGCGCTTCTCGACGACAGCGTCGTGGACCTCCTCGGGAAGTTCGGGGACGAGCGTGTCGTAGGCGAACTTATTGACGTTGTAGACAGAAAGCGTCGTTTCTTCGTCCGTGTCGTCCGCAGTGGTTCCCTTGCCGAAGACTTCTTCGGCGAGTTCGTCGCGGCGGGGGTGGCCGGGCTTGATGAGGTCCGGCGTGACGGTAATCTCGATGTCACGCTTTTCGGCCTCGAAGACGGCCTCAGCGAGAGCGATGTTCTTCGCGACGCGGGGGAAGAGGTCCTCCTGCGTCTCGACGAGTTCGCCATCGGCATCCTTGCGCAGGTACCGCGCGGGCAGGATGTTGTTGTATGCGTTGCCGGTCATCCGCTCGGCGAGCGTCTCGCCTTCGGTCCGCTTGACCGGCAAGACGATTTCGTCCGTAGAGAGTTCAGCGTCGCTCATGTCACTGTACCTCCCACCCGAGATGTGTTCGGGCGAGGTTGCGTCGATAGTATCCGGGAATTCCGCTCATTGGTAATGGTGTTGGTGTGTGTGATGTGGTCGGTTAAGGGCTTCGGACTTGGGAGCGTTTTACCCCAGATATATCATATTTTGTGCAATTATGTGTGGGGCAAATCTCCCGGTCCGAAGTGCACATCTTCCTAGAAGGGAGGGGAGTCACATAACGGTAGCCAGAGCGGAGTGAAAGTGGAATCTTGTTCGCAAAAACCAACAGACGGAGGTGGATTATGCAGTAGAATGTGAGGGGGGATAAACTCCGACTGAAGCTGTCTCATGGTGATGCGTCTCGCATCGGCGTAGAGAATATAAAGGGCATGGCGAAAGTTGACACCGGCAGAAGTATCAGAAATAGTATGACACCGAAGAGGCCAGTCATATACTGTCGGGAGGGCCGGTACACAGGGGGGCGAAAATCGGTCGTTTCGCGGGGGCAGTCGACCGTCAGTGTCGCCCGGCGCTATCCCCCAACAAGCTTATTCTTCCCAATAGTATCATATCGAAGTATGGTACTTTCCCCACTCGCGGTCGCGCCGTTACAGCTCGGCGGACTTCTGGCCGCGCCGCTCGGTCGGATTCTCTTGGTGCTCGTTGCGATTGCCGTCGTCATCCTCGTAGGTCGTCTCGTGTTGAAGGTTGCGTGGCGACTCGTCACGATTGCCGCAATCATCGTCGGTGCGTTGCTACTGCTGTCGTTCTTCGGTATCAACGTCTTCTAAGAACCGGCATCTGTCGCTGTATCACCGGGGTGGTAGCCCCGGTCACGGTTACGCCACGTCGAAGCCAGCGACTGCCGAAAGGAAGTTTCTGACGACGCCGTGTCCCGACCCTGTGAGCACGCTTTCCGGGTGGAACTGGACACATTCGATGGGATAGTCGCGGTGGCGGACTCCCATCACGAGTGCTTCGCCGTCGTGGTCGGTCGTCGCCGACACCGAGAAACAGTCGGGAACCTCGGTCGCGACGAGCGAGTGGTACCGACCGGCCGGAAAGCCGTCTTTGAGCTCCGTGAAGACGCCAACTCCATCGTGGTCGACGGGGAACGCCTTCCCGTGAATCGGCTCCGGCGCGTGACCGATTGTCCCGCCGTAGGCGTACACCGCGGCTTCGAGACCGAGACAGACACCGAGGGTCGGGATTTCCGGCGAAAGTTCGGTGAGCACATCGTTCGTCACGCCCACGTCGCGGTCGTTCTTCGGATGGCCCGGTCCCGGTGAGATGACGATAGCGTCGGGGTCGAGGTCACGAATCTCGTCGAGCGAGGCGGTGTTCTTCCGGACTTCGATATCGAGCGGTTCACCGTCGACCGTCTGTTCCGAGAAGTACTCGACGAGGTTGTAGGTGAACGAGTCGAAGTTGTCGACGATGACGAGGCGCGTCATCGCGGCACCTCCGTCGGTTTGTACTCGATGCGACGGATTGCGTCGAGCACGCCGCCCATCTTCTGTTCAGTCTCGTCGTACTCCGAGGCCGGGTCGGAGTCGGCGACGAGGCCCGCGCCAGCACGGACAGTGATAATGTCTTCATTTCCGTCGGATTCGACCGTCGCCGTCCGGATGACGATGGCCATGTCGGCATCACCGGTCCACGAGTAGTAGCCGACGCCGCCGCCGTAGACGCCGCGCGGTTCGTCTTCGAGGTCATCGATAATCTCCATTGCGCGGACTTTCGGTGCACCGGTCAGCGTTCCCGCGGGGAACGTCGCGCGCGTGGCGTCGAAGGCATCGGAGTCGTCGTCGACCGTCCCCGTGACGGTCGATTCGATGTGCTGGACGTGGCTGTATTTGATGATGCTCATGAAGTCTTCGACGCGGACGCTGCCGGGTTTTGCGACCCGGCGAACGTCGTTGCGGCCGAGGTCGACCAGCATGGTGTGTTCGGACCGCTCTTTCGAATCGGCGAGGAGTTCGCCGGCGAGACGACGGTCTTCGACTGGGCCGGACCCCCGTTGGCACGTGCCTGCGATGGGGTTGACGGCGACGCGGTCGCCGCCGACGGAGACGAGTGTCTCGGGACTCGCCCCAACCACGCGCCGGTCACCGTGGCGGAGGAGGTACATGTAGGGTGATGGGTTCACCTCGCGGAGCGAGGCGTACAGACCGACAGGGTCGATTTGTCCCCGGAGTTTCCGAGTCCGGGAGAGGACACCCTGATAGATGTCGCCGTCGCGGACGTGTTCTTTCGTCTGCCGGACTGCGGCTTCGTACGACTCACGAGACCCTGCTTCCTCGCCGGTTCGTTCGAAGCCACCGGGTGAGGGGTCGTCCGCCGCGGCGAGTTTCTCGGCGACTCGTTCGGCCTCCGCGACGACTTCGTCGTAGACTGCTCCCGGGTCGTCGTCAGGCGTCACGACCGGTGTACAGACTAAACGGACGGTGTCTTCGCGGTGGTCGAATGCGAGCGTCCGTGTTGTGAGAACGAACTCGGCATCCGGGTCGTCAGTCTCGGGGCGCTCGCGGCCGACTTCGTCCAACCAGAGGTCGTAGACGGCCTCGTAGGCGAGGAATCCGACCAGCCCGCCGGTGAGCGTCTGGCGGTCAGTCTCGGGGAAGTTGATTCGTGGGAGGTCGGGAAGCGCACCGCGAAGCGAGTCGAGTACGTCGCCGTCAGCCTCGCCGACGAATTCCGCGGCGGGGCCGCCGAGGTCGGTTACGTCGACACCGTCGGGACCGACGGTCACGACTGCTTCGGGGTCGTAGCCGACGAACGAGAAGCGGGCGTGAGAGTCTGCAGTCGTCGTCTGCGACGAGAACGCACCTTGCGGATTGCTGGAAGAGACTTTCTCTGCGCTCTCTAAGAGGAAGCCGTAGTCGCTCCGGTCCGCGAGCGCAGTGTACGCGGCGAGCGGGTCGACGTCTACGTCGAGTTCCGAGACGAGATGCGTCACCACGGCTCTTTCGGCGTCGCCGGACTGCGTCTGGCAGGCCGACGAGCGTTGCTCGTCGACATTGGCGACGAGTTCGACGAATTCGTCGCGGTCGGTCTCAGGGCGCGTCACGCGAGCACCTCTTCGTATTCTTCGCGTGCAGCTTTCGCTTCAGTGACGAAGGTACGAACCGCACCGTGGTCTTTGACGCCACCGTCGGCCTCGACGCCGCTTGCAACGTCGACGCCGTAGGGGGCGACCGTCCGCACCGCGTCGGCGACGTTCTCGGGGGTCAGCCCGCCGGCGAGTATCACTGGAACGTCGACAGCGTCTGCGAGCGACCGGGAAGCGTCCCAATCGTGTGTCTGTCCGGTTCCGCCGGCACCCGACGCAGAGGGTGTGTCAACGAGGATGGCGTCCACAGCGGGCGCGAGAGCGCGTGCGCGTTCGACCGCAGTCGCTTCGACGACCGGGACGATGCGAACGCCTTCATCGCGGAGCGCAGCAAGTTCGTCGGCCGGGAGGTCTGTGTGGAGTTGGAGTACATCGGGTTGTACCTCGCGGACGAGTTCGCGTGCGTGTTCGACCGACTCGGGCATCGTCACGAGCACCGTCGAGAGAAACGGCGGCGCGGCGGCGAACAGTTCCCGAGCGCGTGCGGCGTCAACTTCTCGCGGTGTGTCGACAGGTACGTCACAGATAGCGCCGACCGCATCTGCGCCGGTAGCGGCGACGGCTTCGAGGTCGGATTCGCGGGTGACGCCACAGACTTTCACACGAACCATCTCACGCCTCCCGGAGCGCGTCGAGTTTGGCTTTCGCCGCGCCGGTGTCGATAGCGTCGCGGGCGGCGTCGACGCCGTCTTCGAGCGAGTCTGCGAGGTCAGCCACGTAGAGGGCAGCCCCCGCATTGGCGAGGATGAGGTCCCGTTTCGCGCCGGTCACGTCGCCGGTCAGGATGCCTTCGAGGTCGCGGGCATTCTCTTGCGGCGTTCCGCCTGAAACGGCGTCAATCGGTGCCTGTTCGAGGCCGAGGTCGCCCGGCGTGAGCGTGTACTCGGTGATTTCGTCGCCGTTGACTTCGGCCACGGTGGTCGCGTCGTGGAGCGCGATTTCGTCCATTCCGGAGCCGTGGACGACGAGGGCGCGCTCGACGGGCATGTGAGAGAGCGCACGGGCAATCATGGGAACGAGGTCTGGGTCGTAGACGCCGAGCACTTGCGCATCGGCCCCGGCAGGGTTCGTCAGCGGGCCGAGGACGTTGAAAATCGTGCGCATGCCGAGTTCTTTCCGCGGGCCGATGACCGCTTTCATCGCGGGGTGGAACACGGGCGCGAGCATGAATCCCAGACCGTTGGTATCGATACACTCCTCGACGGAGTCGGGGTTGGCTTCGACGTTCACGCCGGCGACTTCGAGCACGTCAGCACTCCCAGAAGAAGAAGAGACGGAGTAGTTGCCGTGCTTGGCGACCGCCGCGCCTGCCCCGGCAGCCACGAGCGCGCTGGTCGTCGAGACATTGATGGTGTTGTAGTCGTCGCCGCCGGTGCCGCAAGTGTCGACGAGCGGCCCACGGGACGGTTCGATGGTCAACGCGGCGTCGCGCATGCCCTGTGCGAAGCCGGCGATTTCGGCCTCTGTTTCTCCTTTCGCGCGGAGAGCGGTGAGCAGCGCGCCGATTTGCGCCTCCGTCGCACCGTTGAAAACCGCCTGTGCGGCCTCCCGCGCCTCCTCGACAGTCAGGTCCGAGCCGCCAGTGACACGTTCGATATAATCCTGCATTGGTAATCACCGATGTACTTGTTCGGGTTACAATGTACAAATCCGTACATCGTCTTAAGGATATCGGGCTGGCGAAAATCGCCGCCATCGGATGTGCGTCTCAGGCCGAATGACCCGGCGGCACGACTACGATTCGGCCGTGTGGGTCGTCGGGAGCGTGCTGTGCTGTGAATCGCCGCACGTGGTCCGATTCGAAAGCTTAAATTGTAACCCCGGATAACGGAGAGATACGTCCGAACGGGCGTGGGAAGCACCGTAACCGGGTTGGTGGTCTAGTCTGGTTATGACACCTCCTTGACATGGAGGAGGCCGGCAGTTCAAATCTGCCCCAACCCACTACTCTTCCCACGTTTTGGAGTTCGGTCGATGTCAGCAACACACCGGGTTGGTGGTCTAGTCTGGTTATGACACCTCCTTGACATGGAGGAGGCCGGCAGTTCAAATCTGCCCCAACCCATTTTCTGATTCCTCGCAACGACGAGCGGAGCGAACGTAGTGAGCAGAGCGAGGAGTCCGTGGAATCGAAAATGGTCACGGCGGATTTGAACCAGACGAGTCGCGCACAGCGAACAACGTGAGCGAGCACGTCTCGGCGAGGTTCAAATCTAAATTATATTGTCACGAGAAAATATCTACCCACGACTCATTCGTACCCACTTCTTTTCGCCGCCGATGAAACTGCGCAAGCTGCAACACAATCATATAGCCGACGAGCGCCATGGCGACGGCGAGAATCGTGTTTCCGAGCAGTTGTCGGAGGACGATGTCGATACCGGCGGTGAGCGAGACGTCGGAGAGGGACACACCGGGGACCGGCCCGAGCAGGTACGACCCGAGCCAAAAGCTCGCGCCGTAGACGGCCCACTTGACCGGCGGGTTGAACACGACGAGCGTGGCGGCGAGCGCGAGTTTGCTCGCCCGGTTGACGAAGTACGCGACGAGTGCGAACAGCGCGAATGCAGTTCCCGCGGTCGGCATCGCCACGATAAACACGCCAAACGCAAAGCTCGCGGCAATCTCGTGCGGGGTGTGTTCCGCCGCGAAGGCCCGTTCGAGTCCCGTCCGAATGCGGGTCCGAACCGACGCTATTCTCTCGCGCACTTGTTACGAATTAGAAGAGAGAAGATAGTATCAATTCTTCGCCGGGCAAACAGTAACGAGACCGCAACCGAAGAGTGAACGACGACCTGCGACTATCGGAACCGTCGGTCGGATTCCCACTTGTCTTTCAGTTCGACCATCTCACCGATGCCTCGGGCGACATCGGAGAGGTGAAACGCGATGTCGGTCGCCGTCACGATGCCGACCATATCCGCGCCGTCGACGACGACGAGTTTCTTCACGTGCTGGTCGCGCATCTTCTCGGCGGCGACGCGAGTTGTCGAATCCGGCCGGACCCACTTGATTGGGTTCGACATGGTCGAACGCGCCGGAATCGCTGACAGCGGTTTGCCAGCCGCGACACCCGCTTGGAGAGCATCGGACTCGGTGACGATACCGACGGGGCGGTCGTCCGTCGTCACGACGACGCTCCCCGCACCCTCCCGAAGCATGGTCCGCGCGCAGTCGGCGATACTGGCATCCAAGCCGACGGTTGCCACCGCTTCGGTCATGATTTCGTCCACGCGCATGGTCAGTCGTCCGCGACTGACTCTGCCTGCTCGTGAGACAGTTTGGAAGTGGGTTCGGACTGCTGTGTCGGCGCTTCATCGTCGGCGGAGCGTACGTCGTCTGTTGTCGGCCCGATGTCGGTTTCGTTCCCCGTTGACGAGACGCCGTTTTTGTTCCCCGTTGACGAGACGTCGGATTCGTCTCCGACCTCGAAGGCGTCGAGGAGTTCGTCGAGGTGGTTGACGTTCGTCGAGAGTTCGCGTACGTCCTGATTGACACCGTCGAGTGCAGCGGTCTGCTGTTCGGCGGCGGCGGAGACGTTCTGCGCTTCGGCGGTTGTCTCCTCGGAGATACCCGCAATCTCGTCGGTCATCGACAGCACCTCCTGTGAAGAATCCGCCTGGCTGCTCGTCGCGTCAGAAATCTCGTGGACGCTCGCAGTCGTGTCTTCGACGCGCTCGACGATGCCGTCGAAGGACGCAAGCGCCTCGTCGACCGAGGTTGCGCTCTCTTCGACCTGGTCGCGCATCCGTTCGATGCGAGTGACAACGGCATCGCGCTGGCTTTCGATTTCTTCGACGAGTGCTTCGATGTCCGCGGCGGAGGACTTCGTCTCCTGTGCCAACTGCTTGACCTCGTTGGAGACGACAGCGAATCCTTCGCCGGCCTCGCCTGCGCGGGCTGCTTCGATGTTCGCGTTGAGCGCGAGGATATCCGTCTGTTCCGCGATTTCCGTGATGACTTCGACGATTTGCTCGATCTGTTCGAGGCGGTCGTCCAGTTCGTTGACTTCGGTGACGGTCGCTTCGGTTTCCGACCGAACTGCGTCGATATCGTCGAGGGCGTCGGTAGCGGCGGACTGGCCGTCACGCGAGCGGGCCTCCGCTTCCTCGGTCAGGCGCACGAGTTCGTCCGCGGACGAAGCAATCTGTTGAATCGACGCTGAGAGGTCGTTTATCTCGTCGGCGGCGGCCATCAGATTCTCCGTTTGCTCGCTTGCACCGTCGGAAATCTGCTGGATGGACCCCGATACTTCCTCGCTTGCGGACGAGACATCGTCGGCCCGCGAGGCAACGCGATTAGCGAGCGTTGTCACGTCTTCACCGAATGCTTTGACCGTTCCGACGGTCTGTTCGATATCGTCCATCATTTCGTTGTATGCCTCCGCGACAAGCGCCATATCTTGGCTGTTCGAATCGGTCGGAAGGCGAACTCTGAGGTCGCCGTCCGCCGCCCGAGTCATCGCTTCGCTGTACTCACCGGCGTCGGCGCGTTGGTCACGGAGGTCGTTTCGGAGGTTGTCGATGCCGCGGACGACCTGTCCGAATTCGTCGTCGCGGGTCGTTTCGAGTTCCACGTCGAGGTCCCCCTTGCGGAGTTCGGAGACGGTCGATTCGAGGTTGACGAGCGGAACTGCGGTGTTGCCGCGGATGATGAATGCGAACGCGCCGAGCCCGAGCATAAAGAGGAACAGAAGCGTCGCAATCTGGAATCCGACGCTCCGAGAGAGTGCGAAGACGCTGCTTGCGGGCGCGTGCAGGAGAAGCACGTCACCACCGTAAACCGGGACGTGCGCGACGACATGTGGCGAAGAGATGAACCCCTCAACCGGCGAAAGACGCGAGACGCCAACTTCACCGGCGAACGCATCGCTGAGGGAGTCAGAATTCGTTGCGGGGTATGCGACGTTCGATTGGCCGCCGCCACCGTCGTACAGGACGGTCCCGTTTTTCGTCACGAGTTGGGCGAATCCACCGTCGAGTCGATTTCCGTCGAGTGCGGTCCCGAGCGACGATGCTTCGGCCACGAGGACGATTGCGTGGGGTTCGAGGGAGGGAAGCGGCGCGACAAAGCCCATGTAGGCGACGCCGTCCTTGACGAAAACCGTGGTTCGCTCGACGCCCTCATCAGAGAGGTCGGCGCGGTCTGGGAGCGGGAGCGTTCCGTTCTCGAACAGCGGTGTACCGACAGCACCGTCTTCTGACGACCCAATGACGGTGGTCGTTTCGGTGTTCACGAAGTGCAACGCCGCGACGTCGTCGGGCATATCGGTCTTCGCCTGCGTGAGCGCCGTAGAGGAACGGTCCCCGAGGGTACTCCCCGCCGACGGGTCGGCAGCGACGATACTCGCGAGCCGTTCGCGTTCTTCGAACCACGAATTGACTTGCAGTGCCTCGCGTTCTGCCTCGGTCAGGAGGTCGGCGCGGGCGTCTTCGTCGATGCTGGATGCCGTCTGTTGATACTGAATGATTCCGACACCAGCTACGAGGACGGAAACGAGAAGCATCGCGGAGACGAGCCGACGTATGTAACTTTCTGTAATCGCATCAGGGAGCCGTCTTTCGGCCTCCTCAACGATAGTATCAGCCATTAGAGAAACCGACCAGAATGACGTGCATAAATCCGCGTTTCTGAATATCAAATTCGATATTATTGTGGGTTCGATTGCGATTCTCGGAGAGCGTTTTTTAACGCAGCCGTCACCGCTCCGAACGTCAACCACATTGTTGCTGGGCGCTAGCAGACCTCATGGGCGTTGGCTTTCGCCTCCTCGTAGCGGGGTTCTGCATCGTTGCGCCCTCGCTCATGTTCGTCGGGTTCGTCCGTCTCCTCGACGCCATGCGAGACGATGCGCTCGTCGAGCGCGTCCTCGACAGACTCGACGAGGATGCCGGGACGGCCGGAACGTCTCTCGACCCGACCGCGTTTCTCCAATCCGCCCGGGAAAAGTCGCACCAACAGATGACCGTTTGTCAGGGGTGTGGCGCACCGAACACGGTCGAGAGCAGACGCTGTGGGCTATGTGGAACGCGGCTAAAACGAAGATAGCGAGAGGAAGACTTAGAGGAAGTCTTCGATGTGGTCGGCGACTTCCTCGGGGGTGTCGCCGACGGGGACGCCCGCGTCGTTGAGGGCGGAAATCTTGGACTCCGCGGTACCGGTTCCGGAACCGGAGACGATAGCGCCGGCGTGACCCATGCGCTTGCCCGGCGGTGCCGTGCGGCCGGCGATAAAGCCAGCGACGGGCGTGTCCATGTTCTCGGCGATGAACTTCGCCGCCTGCTCTTCGTCTTCGCCACCGATCTCACCGCACATGACGACGGCGTGCGTGTCGGGGTCGTTCTCGAACGCTTCGAGAGCGTCGACGAACGACGTGCCGATGATTGGGTCGCCACCGATACCGATAGCGGTGGTCTGGCCGATGCCGCGCTCGGTCAGGTTCGAAACGACCTGATACGTGAGGGTGCCGGAACGCGAGACGAGTCCGACGTTCCCCTCCTCGAAGATGTTACCGGGGAGGATGCCGAGTTTGGCCTCGCCGGGCGTGATGATTCCCGGACAGTTGGGGCCGATGAGGCGCGTGTCGACTTCGGACAGGCGCTTGTTGACCTTGGCCATGTCCTGCGTCGGGACGCCCTCGGTGATGGCCACGACGAGGTCGAGGTCCGTGTCGAGTGCCTCGAAGATGGCGTCGCCGGCGAACGCCGGCGGGACGAACACGACGGAGGCGTTGGCGTCTTCCTCTTCGACGGCCTCGGCGACGGTGTCGTAGACGGGAACGCCTTCGACTTCCTGACCGCCCTTGCCGGGGACCGCACCAGCAACGACGTTCGTGCCGTATTCCATCATCTGCTGGGTGTGGAACTTGCCTTCCCCACCGGTGATACCCTGTACAACTACCCGCGTGTCGTCGTCGACGAAAATGCTCATTGGGACACCTCCTGTGCGTTCTCGACGGCACGCTGGACGGCGTTCTCCAGCGTCCCTTCGACCTGTACGAGTTCCGTGTTCAGAATCTCCATCCCCTCTTCGGCGTTCGTGCCCGCGAGGCGGACGACGACCGGTTTCGGAATCTCGTCGAACTGCTCCAGCGCTTCGTTGATACCCTTGGCGACCTCGTCACCGCGGGTGATGCCGCCGAAGATGTTGAAGACGACAGAGTCGACGTTCTCGTCCGAGAAGACCATGTCCAGCGCGTTCGCCACGCGCTCGGCCTTCGCGCCGCCACCGATGTCGAGGAAGTTGGCGGGGGAGCCACCGAAGTAGTCGACGAGGTCGAGCGTCGTCATGACGAGTCCGGCACCGTTGCCGATGATACCGACGTTGCCCGACAGACGGACGTAGTCGAAGCCGTATTCGCCAGCTTTGGCTTCGAGTTCGTCCTCGTAGGAGTCCTCTTCCATCGCCGCGAGGTCCTCGTGGCGGAAGAGCGCGTCGTCGTCGATGTTCATGACGGCGTCCGCAGCGACGACATCGCGGTCGGACGTAATCATGACGGGGTTGATTTCGATGTCCGACGCGTCGTTGGCCTCGTAGAGGTCGTAGAGCGTCGAGAGGAACGAGGCGACGTCGAAGGCGACGTCGCGGGGGATTCCCGCCTCGAAAACGATCTTGCGGGCCTGGTACGGGTGCAGGCCGAACGCGGGGTCGATGTGCTCGCGCGCGATGGCTTCGGGGGTCTCTTCTGCGACTTCCTCGATGTTGACGCCACCCTCCGTCGAGACCATCGCGACGGGCTTGCCCTCGCTTCGGTCCATCGTGATACCCACGTACAGTTCGTTTTCGAAGTCGACGCCGGCCTCGACGAGTACCTTCTCGACCGTGTAGCCTTTGAGGTCCATTCCGAGGATGTCCTCGGCGGCCTGTCGAGCCTCGTCTTCGTCCATGGCGATCTTGATGCCGCCAGCCTTTCCACGCCCACCGACGTGTACCTGCGCCTTGATAGCGGCGGGGTATCCGATATCCTCGACCGCCTCCATAACCTCCTCTACGGACGACGCGAGACGGGACTCTGGCACCGGAATCCCAGCCTCTGCGAAGATTTCCTTCGCCTGGTATTCGTGAAGCTTCATTACCATGCGTGGGAGGGGAAGGCACGCGCTTAAATCCCATTCATCTTCGTTCACCCAAAACCGGCACAACCCGCCGCAGAGACTTTACTCGTGGACGAGATAACGACCCGGGGGTCGTGTTTGTTCGGCGTGAAATCGGATGAGTCCGCAGGATTCGCAGACGTACGCCTGCACGTACGACCCGCGGAGGTCGAGTGCACCGAGGAGACCGCCGTCGGTGTCGATACGGATTCCATCGCCGTTGTAAGTCGTCTTGTGCCCGACCGGTTCCATCGACACGTTGCAGTCGAGACACGTTCTGGAAGGCATGACTCGACGGTAGCCCGGACGAAGAATGTCTATATGGCGGCGAGGAAGCGACGCGCTGGCCGCACCGAAACACTACGATTCTCTCCGCTGACTCCGATTTTATCAGCGACGCGAACACACCACACGGTATGCACGCAGTCAGATTCCACGAACACGGCGGACGCAATGTATTGCAGGTAGACGACATCGACACGCCCGAGCCGGTCTCGGATGAGGTCCTCGTCGAGGTCGCAGCCGCGGGTGTCAACCCCGTAGACACCTACTTCCGAGAAGGGTCGTATCAGCCCTTCGCCATGCCGATGATTCCCGGTATCGACGTGGCTGGAACGGTCGCGGCGGTCGGCCCCGGTGTGACCGAATTCGAAGCGGGCGACTCCGTTGTCGGTACCGGCATCGGAAAGGACCACTACGGCGGCTACGCCGAGTTCGCGGCGGTCCCAACCGACCGCCTCGCGGTTCTCCCCGAAGATGTGGACCTCGTCGCGGCGGGTGGGGCGGGCGTCGTCGGCGTCACCGCATGGCGCGCCCTCGTCGACCACGGTGGGATGCAACTCGGCGAGACAGTGTTGATTCACGGCGGGTCCGGCGGCGTCGGCCACACAGCGGTCCAACTCGCAGACGCGGCGGGCGCACACGTCATCGCCACGGCGGCACCGAAGAACCACGACCGCGTCTCCGAACTCGGTGCAGATGTCGTCCTCGACTACAGCCGCGACGACCTCGCCGATGCCGTGAAAGACGCCGCAAACGGCGACGGCGTCGACCTGACGCTCGACCACCGACTGGACGACTACCTCCAGTTCGACGCCGAGGTTGCTACCACCGGCGGCCGCGTCGTCGGTATCGGCGAGAACGACCCGCAAGTCGGGTTCGAACTCTCGTCTGCCGCCCGCGGAAAGGACCTGAACATCACGATGATGAGCATGTTCAATACCCCCGAACTCGCCGTCCCGCTGCGCGAACTTGCCGGTCTGATGGAGACGGGAGACTTCGAAATCGAGGTCGCGCGGACCTACGACCTCGACGAGGCTGCCGAAGCCCACCGAGCCGTGATGGAAGACAGTTTCCTCGGGAAACTCGTCATCACGCCCTGAGAGACGAGGCCGGGAAGCGAAACACGGGACTGGGAAAGACGCCCCCGCGACCGAATTATGTCATATGCGCACTAACCACACTCGCATGGACGTGTCATTTGACTTCGATGGGACAGTCGCGCTCGTAACCGGTGCCAGCGGCGCACTCGGTAGTGCTGTCACACGGGCGTTCGCCGACGCGGGCGCGAACGTCGCGGCCGCAGACGTGGTTGAACCGGACAACGAAGATGGCTTCTACGACTCGGACGGCGTCCGCTTCTACAAGGCAGACTTCACCGACGAGGAGGAGGTTGCCCGAGTCGTCGACGCCGCTGTCTCCGACTTCGGGCGAATCGACCACCTCGCCAACATCGCCGGGACGTGGCGCGGTGGAACACCAATCGACGAGACCGACGCTGAGACGTTCGATTTCCTCTTCGACGTGAACCTGAAGACGATGTTTCTCGCGTCGAAACACGCGATTCCACACCTTCGTGAGACCGATGGCGCAATCGTGAGCATCTCTGCTCGGGCGTCGCTCGAAGGTGGCGAGGGGGACGGCATCTACCGGGCATCGAAGGCCGGTGTTCGACTGCTTACGGAGACCATCGCTGAAGAGAACCTCGGCGTCGTGCGCGCAAACGCGGTGATGCCGAGCGTCATCGACACCGAGATGAACCGCGACATGATGCCCGACGCCGACTTCGACAAGTGGGTGAAGCCGGAGGAGATTGCCCGGACGATTCTGTGTCTCTGTTCTGACGCCGCGTCGGTGACGAGTGGTGCCGCGGTGCCGGTCTACGGCGAAGCCTAAGACAGGCCTGAGACGGCCCACAAGTTCCGGCGCGCGCAAATTATTACGGCCCAAGTGAACCAATCACAAACACGACACCCGTTAGAAAATAGAGGATACATCACCTCGATATTCGGACGAACGTGCCACCATATATAATCGGTTGGAGAAATGTGTTGATTTTTCCTCCGATATGCGACGGCATACCGCATCATTTATCATACCCACATCAGCAACAGGGTGATAGAAATGAGCGAACGTGAAACGTGGGCAACTAGGGCAGGGTTCATCCTCGCTGCTGTGGGCAGTGCGGTCGGCCTCGGGAACATCTGGCAGTTCCCCTTCAAGACCGCCCAGTTCGGTGGTGCATCCTTCCTTATCGTCTACCTCATCTCGGCACTTGGTATCGGCCTTCCGGCCATCCTCGCCGAGTTCGTTATCGGACGGAAAACCAACCTGAATACCATCAGCGCCTTCGAGAAACTCGGCTACAAGAACTGGCGCATCGTCGGGGCAATCGGTTTATTCACCGGCTTTTGGATTCTCTCGTACTATAGCGTCGTCGGTGGGTGGGTCCTCCGATACATCGGCGGCAGTCTGACGGGTGCGTACTTCGGCGCACCGGCGGAGTACTTCGGCCAGATTTCGGCCGGTATGGACGCACTCGCGCTTCACGCCGTCTTCATGGTACTCGTCGTCGGCATCGTCGCGGCCGGTATCGAAGACGGCATCGAGAAGGCGACGAAGCTGATGGTTCCGAGTATCATCGTCATCCTCGGAATCCTCGCCGTGTTCGCCTTCACGCTCCCCGGCGCGTCCGAGGGGTACGCGTACTTCCTCTCGCCGGACTTCAACGCGCTCGCCGAGAACTTCGGAGACATCGTCCCGTTCGCCGTCGGGCAGGCGTTCTTCTCGCTGTCGCTCGGGATGGGCGCGATGATTACCTACGCCTCTTACATCGACGGCGACCAGAGCCTGTTCGGTGACGGCATCACCATCGTCTTCCTGAACAGTTTCGTCGGCATCCTCGCCGGTCTCGTCGTTCTCCCGCTTTTGTTCGCACAGGGTATCGACCCCAACACGAGCGGTGCGGGTGCAGTGTTCATCAGCGTCGCTGGCGCGTTCGGAGACATTCCCGGTGGCAATATCATCGGTCTCGTCTTCTTCGGGGTGGTTCTCATCGCGGCGCTTTCGTCCGCAATCAGTCTCCTCGAAGTGGTCGTCTCGTGGGCCATCGACAACTACGACGTGAGTCGCCCGCAGATGGCAGTCGGTCTCGGCAGCGTCATCTTCCTGCTCGGCGTCCCGTCGGCAATCGACACCGCGTGGCTCGGTTGGTTCGACACGCTCGCGTACAAACTACTGCTTCCGGTGTCCGTCCTCGGTATCCTCGTCTTCGCGGCGTGGGTCTACGGTGCCCCCGCCCTCGACGAACTGATGAAGGGTAGTGGCCTCGGCGACGGTATCGGCCTCACGTGGCTCTGGATGGCCCGGACGCTCGTCATCGTGGCCGTCGTGGCAACGCTGGTGCTCGGTCTCCAGACGTTATTCCTCGGCGAGTCGCCGGCCATTATCCCGCCGGCTCTGCCATCGCTGCCTCTCTGAGGCGGCGAACAATCGCACTTTTTAGCTAGTTATGAATCGTTAGTGGCAACACATTATTTCTGATTCATCGACAGTGGTTTTTGCACATAGGACACCTAAAACCGTTAAATTTCTCCAGTGATGTTTCGTCGGTTCGAAAGTCATTTTAGGCCTGGGCTGTCAATGGGTATCAATGACACGAGAAACATGGGCAACACGGCTCGGGTTCATCCTCGCCGCTGTCGGAAGCGCGGTAGGACTCGGGAACATCTGGCGGTTTCCGTGGCAAACCGCCGAAAACGGGGGGAGCGCGTTCCTCGTCGTATATCTCGGAATCGTTCTTCTCGTCGGTGTGCCTGGGCTCCTCGGCGAGTTCGTTATCGGCCGACGCGCGAATAAATCACCAGTTGGCGCACTCCGTGACCTCTCGGGGTCGAAAAAGTGGGGCGTCGTCGGCGCATTCTCGGTTATCACCGGTCTCTCGCTTCTCTCGTTCTACAGCGTCGTCGGTGGCTGGATTCTCCGCTACCTCATCGAAAGCGGGGCTGCCATCGTCGGTGGAAATCCCGCGTACTTCACTAACCCCGGACAGTACTTCGGCGGTGTCTCCGCCGGTACTGATGCCGCACTCTACCACCTCCTGTTCCTCGGACTGACCGCACTCATCGTCTTCGCAGGTATTCGCAAGGGCATCGAACTCGGCACCAAAGTCATGATGCCCGCAGTTCTCGTCCTCCTCGTCACGCTCGCGGCGTGGGCCGCGACACAACCGAACGCCGCCGCCGGATACGCTTTCTTCCTCCGATTCGACCCCTCCGTCATCTCGGAGAACTTCTTTGCTATCCTCGGCCCGGCCGTCGGGCAGGCACTCTTTACCCTCTCACTCGGCGCGGGAACCATGATTACCTACTCCTCGTATCTCGACGAAGACCGGTCGCTTCCCTTCGACGGGAGCGCCATTGCCGTGCTCAATACGAGTGTCGGCGTCATCACTGGTCTCGTCGTCTTCCCGCTTCTCTTCTCGCAGGGTATCAACCCGACCGAGACCGGAACCGGGCCGGGTGCGCTGTTCATTGGCCTCGCGGGCGCGTTCTCGCAACTCCCCGCCGGGACGCTCATCGCCACGACCTTCTTTGCCGTCGTGACCCTCGCGGCGCTGTCGAGTTCCATCAGCATGCTCGAAATCCCCGTCGCGTTCCTCGTCGACGAGTACGGCGTCTCGCGCAAGCATGCTGTCATAAGCATGACCGCCATCGTCGCCGTGACCGGGACCGTCTGCGCGTTCAACCCTGCCATTTTCGGCTTCGTTGCAGGCACCCTTGTGAACATACTCATGACTGCGGGCCTCGCCGCCTTCCTGCTGTTCGTTGGCTGGGTCATGGGCCGTGACGCTATCGAGGAGTTCGCCTCGGGCGCGGGCGAGTTTGGACGAACCCTCGGAACGCCGTGGCTCTTTGCCGTTGGTGTCATCCTTCCCCTGTTTCTCGTCTTCACGCTGCTGACGCACTTCGGCGTGGACACGAACATCGGCTTCTGGCCGACCGTCGCCCTCGCCATCGTCGCGAGCACCGCCGCATTCCTCGGTCTTCGCCACCCCCATTCTGTCGTCTAAACTCTAGCACTATTTGACAGCTAGTTGATTAGAACTGTATTTCCAACTAATTTTCCCGGGTCGTCCTCTCACGCTCTGTGTTTCCGGTCCGTTTTCTCCCACTCCGCCTTTCGCGACATTCTCGGGGACGCTACTTTCACGGCTCGTAACTGTGATGATTGTTCGGACCAATATACGTCAACTGTCGAAGTAAGGGTTGCCGGATTGCGGAACTCCTTTGACCCCAGCCTGCGCACTGACAGTTCAATGAGAGAAGGTGATCTGGCATGACGATGGAAGACCGGATCGACGAACTTCGTGAGAAACGCGAGGAAGCGCTGAAGGGTGGCGGTGAGGACCGAATCGCCTCCCAGCACGACAAGGGCAAAATGACCGCCCGCGAGCGAATCGACTATTTCCTCGATGACGGTACGTTCCGAGAATTCGACCAGTTCCGAACCCACCGGAACCACAAATTCGGAATGGAAGAGACGAAGCTTCCGGGCGACGGCGTCATCACCGGACACGGCGAGGTTGACGGTCGAACTGTCTTTGTTTTCGCCCACGACTTCACCGTCTTCGGCGGGTCGCTCGGCGAAGTGTTCGCCGAGAAGATATGCAAGGTCATGGACAAGGCGATGGAAGTCGGTGCGCCGGTCATCGGCCTGAACGACTCCGCGGGCGCTCGGATTCAAGAGGGTGTCCAGTCGCTCGGTGGCTTCGGCGAAATCTTCCGCCGGAACACCGAGGCATCCGGCGTCGTTCCGCAGATTTCGGCTATTATGGGTCCCTGTGCTGGCGGTGCGGTGTACTCCCCCGCGCTGACGGACTTCACGTTCATGGTCCGCGACACCAGCCACATGTTCATCACCGGACCCGACGTTATCAAGACGGTCACCGGCGAGGAAGTCACCTTCGACGAACTCGGCGGTGCGACGACCCACACTTCGACGAGCGGGGTGGCTCACTTCGCTACGGACACCGAAGAACAGGCGCTCGACGATATCCGCCACCTGCTTTCCTACCTCCCGCAGAACAACGTCGAAGACCCGCCGCGAGTGGAGCCGTGGGACGACCCAGAGCGCGTCGCAGACGAACTCGAAGAGATCGTTCCCGACCAACCGCGGAAGCCCTACGACATTCACGACGTGCTCAACGGCGTCCTCGACGAAGGTTCGTTCTTCGGCGTACAGGAGGACTTCGCGAAGAACATCGTCGTCGGCTTCGGCCGGCTCGACGGCCACTCCGTCGGTATCGTCGCCAACCAGCCCCGGGTGAACGCCGGTACCCTCGACATCGAAGCGTCCGAAAAGGGTGCGCGATTCATCCGATTCTGTGACTCGTTTAATATCCCCATCCTGTCGTTCGTGGACGTACCCGGATTCCTCCCCGGCACCGACCAGGAGCACAACGGCATCATCCGCCACGGCGCGAAACTCCTGTACGCCTACTCCGAGGCGACGGTCCCGCTCATGACAGTTATCACCCGCAAGGCCTACGGCGGTGCCTACGACGTCATGGCCTCGAAACACCTCGGCGCGGACGTGAACTACGCGTGGCCGACCGCCGAAATCGCCGTCATGGGGCCACAGGGCGCGGTCAACATCCTCTACCGCGACGAACTCGAAGCGGCCGACGACCCTGACGCCCGCCGCGACGAACTCATCGAAGAGTACCGCGAGGAGTTCGCTAACCCGTACACGGCGGCCGACCGCGGCTTCGTCGACGACGTTATCGAACCCGGCGATACCCGGAACCGACTCATTGCGGACCTCCGGATGCTGAAGTCGAAGCGCAAGTCGCAACCCGACAAGAAGCACGGTAATATCCCGCTATGACGGAGGACCTGCTCTCGGGGCTGTCGATTCCCGACGACGCGGACTCGGAGGAGGCAGCGGCCATCGCTGCTGCAGTCGGCGCACATCTCCACGACCAGACGGCCGCCGCGGTCGCCGCCGCAGCAGACGAAGAAGAGACGTGGGACGAAAAGCGCTGGCAGTACGCCGGTCGCCTCGACTCGGTTACGGGATGCGCCCGTCGCGTCCCGTCGGGCGCACCAACGAACGCGTGGGCCGCTTCGGGACGTACTGACCGGTTCTGACTTCGGGACGTACTGACCGGTTCTGACTGGTAAGCGGTACGTCGCGGCGCAGACCGGGGATGCGTTCCCTCTTTACTTCGTTCTTACTCCGCGAACGCCGGGTTGTCGATAACGACGCCATCGACGCCCCAGTCGCGCAGTTTCTCGACTGTTCCGCGGTCGGGGACTGTCCACGTGTTGACCTCGAACCCTGCGTCGTGTGCGTCTTCGATTCGAGCCTCCGAGAGCAGTTCGTAGTACGGGTGGATAGCCGTGCAGTCGAGTTCCGCGGCGATATCGAGCGATTCGTTCCAGTCGTCGGCGAAAAGGAATGCAACAGGGAGGTCGGTCGCTTCGCGCACTTCTCGGAGTGCGTCCGCGTCGAACGACGAGACCAGCACCTCGTTCGGGGCGTCGGCGACGATAGCCCCGAGGTCCGACGCGAGACCGTCCTCTTTCAGTTCGACGTTGACGGCGATGTCGTCGGGTAGTACCTCGAACACTTCGGCGAGCGTCGGAATCGGCTCGTCGGAACTGCCGATGGTGACTTCACGGAGGTCCGAGAGGGGCGTTTCTGCGACCGAACCATCAACGTCGGTCAGGCGGTCGAGCGTCTCGTCGTGGAAGACGACGAGTTCGCCGCTCGCGCAGCGTCGAACGTCGAGTTCGACCCAGTCGAGTCGTTCGGCGGCGGCGGTGAAGGCGGCGAGCGTGTTCTCGGGGGCGAGAGCGGGACAACCACGGTGGCCGATGGCGCGCATGGGTGAGCATCGCGAGACGAGCGACTAAACGTTATCTCACGCGACAGGTCAGCAAAGCGGCCGGCGCATCCGCTCCCGAACGGGGCGAGAAGAGGAATTGCAGAGAGAATCGTCTGCTACGAAATTACGCGGTCTGTCCGCCCTTCTTGCGGGTGATGTACCCGGCGATGCGGTTGCGGACGCCCTTCGACTCGACGGTGGTCAGTTGCTCGACGCTGTCCTTGTTCGTCTCGAAATCCGTGTTGAACGCCTGCGGGTAACGCTCCAGCAGGATGTTACCAAGCTGCTTGACGTACTTGGGCTTGATTGCCATGTCGGAGATTTCCCCGGACGAACACTAAAACGATTCGTTCCGTCGCTCCGCCGCCCGCTCGCGCCACCCGGTCAACTCATCGATTCGTGCGAACGCTTCGCGCTCCGCCGGTCCGCCGCACTTGTCGACCGTTTCCGCGAAGTACGCGAGTCGGGAGAGCAACTCGTCGGTGTCGAAGGCGGGCACGTCGAGGCGGGAGGCGGCGACTGTCGCGTCGATGACAGCTCCGAACCCGCGGTTGATGGTACACGGGCGGGTTCGCTCGATGTCGGCGTCGACGGGGTGCAGTTCCCATGTTTCCCACTGCGTCCCGCCGTCCTCGCCCGAGTCGACCATCGTCGCCTCGACTTCGGCCCACGCGTCGGCCGAGTCGAGGACGGGCGACTCTCGCTCGTAGATGGTCATCGCAGCCTCGACGAAGTCCCGCGGGTCGGACACGAATTGAACGACGCCGCCGCCCTGCCGGTGGAAGTTTCGGCGGGTTCGGGTGTTTCCCCACGTCGTTGCGGTGACGCTGTCCGGTACGCTGCCCGCCGACGATTCGGGCGCGTGAAGCCCGAGTGCCGCGAAGTTCCACAGGTCGTTCGGGCCGAGCGTGGCGACGACCGACTCGGTGACGCCGCGAAGTTCGACGGGCCACTCGGTGGGTTCTTCGGTCCCGGACTGAGGCTCGTCGGTCACAGCGGGACCCCCCGCTCCAGCGCGACGAACGTCGCCGCACAGGCGATATCGGCGGTCGTCCCCGGGTTGATTCCCTCGGTGACGAACGTCTCAGCCAGCTCCTCGGCCTCGTCGAGATTCGAGACGGCAGCGGCGCGGTCCATCACGTCGCGGGCGACCGACTCGCCGTGATTCGTTACGACGAGCGTGTCCGGTTCCTCGGCGAGCAGGTCGAGAAATGCCCGCGCCACGCGGTCGGTGACTGGGCCGTCGTCCACGAGAATCGCGTCGGCTGCACGGAACGTGCGGTCGAATCCGCCGGTCCACTCGCGTGCGTTGGCATCGCGGTCGGCGCTGAGTTCCATCACATCGTAGAGGGAAAAGTCGCGGTCCCGGAGCGCGGACTCAGCATCGCCGCCGTGACGAACGTCGAGGTCGGACGCGTCGTCAGGCACCTCGCCAACGGCAACGTTCACGTGCTCGAACGCCCGGTAGAAATTCACCGCGTCGTCGACGGTGGTTGATTCGACAACCGCCGCCGCGCCGTCGGGTGAGAGGTCACCTGCGGTGGCCGCCCGGACGAGTGGGACGAGAAGCAGGAGACAGCCAAATTGCGTGTTGCCACCGCCCTGCTTGCTCATTCCTGCGACGGCTGTTTCGAACGCCTCGCCGACGGATGTGCCGGATTCCGCGAGTCGGAGTCCTTTCGCCGCCCCGACAGCACCGGTCAGAAAGTGCTCGAAGTGAAGGTCCGAGAGGTCGCGGCGACGGTCGACGTTCCCCGGTTTGGGCGTTCCGGCGACTTCGAGCAGGAGCGCGAGTTCCGCGTGGCGTGCGGGGCCGAATCCGCGGTTGGTGACCGGCGTCGGTGACATCAGAGAGATACCTCGTCGTCGTACTTCGTCGGTCCTTCCACTCCATCGTCCGCGAACCAGTCGTCGACGGCGGTTCTGACGCGATGGAGGACGGAGGGGTCATCGCTCGGACGGCCGACGCTCACAGCGTCAGCGCCGTACTGGAGGTACTCGTGAGCAGTCACCCGGTCGCGGACGCCGTTGTTGGCGACGACGAACAGGTCTGGTGCGGCGTCAACCACGTCGGCGACGACCGACTCGGAATCCATCGCGTCGATGTGAAGCCAGTCGGCCCCCGCATCGGCGAGCGTTGGTGCGAGTTCCCGGAGGGCGACGCCGTCGACTTCGGCGCGAACTTTCACGCCGACGGGTGCACCGGAGTTGGCGGCAGCACCGACGAACTCGACCAGCCTGTCGGTGTCACGGAGAAGTGTCTCGCCGCAACCGGCGGCGCAGAGTTCGTCCTGTCGGCAGTGGGCGTTTACTTCGACACCAGCACCGTAGTCGGAACAGATTGCGGCGACTTGGCGAATCGGTTCTGCTTCGGTCGCTCGGACGTTGACACCGATAAACAAGTCCGTCTCGTCCAGCGTAGCGAGTTGGTCCGTGACGAACGCTAACGGGTCGTCGGGCAGAAACTCCGAGCGGCCGCGGGCGACGAGTTCGCGTGCGGCCTCCCGTGCGGGGTCGTCGAGGGCGATGCCACCGAGGAAAGCCGCGCCGACGTGGGGCGCAGCAGCGCGTGCCCATGCAGCGTCAGATTCGCCGCTGAGGCTTGCGGCTCCGACGCGAGGGGAGAACATCACATCACCTCCGCGAGCGCGCCATCGACAGCACGGGCGACACGTTCCGCGTCTTTCGGGCCATCGATTCGGGTGTCAGTTCGGACGACCGGACAGCCGAGGTCCGTCCCATCCGCTTCGTCCAAGACGAACGCGTCCGCGAATGGGTACGCCTCAGCGACGCCTGCGGTCGAGGGGTCATAGCCGACGCCTTCCATGAGGTCGGCAGCGGGACCGGAGAACACGCGGTCTTCGACGAACGGAGAGACGGCGACGACAGGCGTGTCGGCGAGGGCGTCGGCGAAGCCACCGAGTGCGAGCATCGGTCCGATACTCGTGACTGGGTTCGACGGGCCGATGACAACGGGGTCTGAGAGAGCGTCGGCGACCGCGTTGGTGATGGTTGCCTCGTCCGCGCCGCGGAACTCCACGTCGTGGACGGTGGGGTCGGCTCGGCGGTGAACCCAGTACTCCTGAAAGTGCATCACGCCCTCGTCGGTGTGGACGAGGGTCGCAACGGGGTCGTCCGTCATCGGGAGGAGAGACACGTCGAGACCGAAGGCAGCCGCGAGCGTCCGGGTAACTTCGGTGAGCGTGTTGCCCTCGTCGAGGAGCGAGGTTCGCGTGATGTGGACCGCGCGGTCGCGGTCGCCGATTTCCATGAACTCCGCGATGCCGGAGAACCGCCGCCAGCGGGCGATGTCGCGCCCGGCGGTCTGCGCCTCGTCGGGGAGGTATCGCGGACCGGCGTCGAGACCGGCCGCGTCGGCGAGACGGTGGAGTTCGTCGTCCGTTTCGGTGGTGTCGTCGGCGATGCCCCACCAGCGGTCGGTGTCGAGGACGCCGCCGCCGGAGAAGAGGACCGTATCCACGTCGGGGCAGACGAGGTGGCCGCCGAGTTCGACGTCGTCACCGGTGTTGGCGACGACGGTCGTCTCAGCGGGGTCGAACACCTCGGCGGCCCCGTCGAGGAGTTTGGGGGTTCCCGTTCCCCCAGCGAGGAAAGTGACCATGTTCCGCCGTAAGGCGAGTGGCGGTTTGAAAGTTCCTTCACCGGAGACGACCGCAGTTATGGCTCGCCGCGGTACGCCCCGATGCGCCACAGTGGCATCGGGCAGGGTTCCATCTCAGCGTCTATTCGCGCTCGACTGAAGCGGTTCGCAGTAGGGTGTTGTGCCGCTGCCGCCCCACGCGCTGTGGTTCCCTGTGTGGCCAATCTGTATTCCTGTGTGGCCAATCTGTATTCTGTCGTAGTGTGACCAATCTGTATTCTGTCGTAGTGTGACCGGGCAGTACTCGACTCAGGCGTGGTGCAACTGACCGGTTTTTTATTCGAAACCCGCCCGACCATTTTTACCCGATGGCGGCCGAATCCCCGACAATGACGACCATCAAGGACAGCGTCCACGACCACATCGAGGTCGAGGGCGCGGCCGAGGCCCTCCTCGACACGCCGGAGATGCAGCGACTTCGGCGAATCAAGCAGTTGGGTACGGTCCAACTGGTCTACCCCTCCGCGAACCACACCCGGTTCGAACACAGCCTTGGCGTCTATCACCTCGCTTCGCGTGCTCTCTCGCATCTCGGTATCGAGGGCGACGCCGCCGCTCACATCGAAGCCGCGGCACTCCTCCACGACGTCGGTCACGGTCCTTACAGTCACAACATCGAGTCGGTGACGCACCGCCACACCGGCAAGTACCACGACGACGTGGAGGAACTGGTCGCTCGCGGAACCATCGGCGAGACGCTCGAAGCCGAGGGACTCGACCCGAAGCGCGTCGCCGCACTCGTGGAAGGTGACGGCGAGTTCGGCCAACTCGTTTCGGGCGAACTCGACGTGGACCGGATGGACTACCTCGTGCGCGACGCCCACCACACGGGCGTCCCCTACGGCACCATCGACCACGAGCGACTGATTCGTGAACTCACCTTCGTCGATGGCGAACTCGTGCTTGCCGAGGGGAACGTCCAGACCGCAGAATCCCTCCTTTTGGCCCGTGCACTGATGAACCCGACCGTCTACCAGCACCCTGTCGCACGTATCTCGAAGGCGATGCTCCGACGAGCGGCCGAACAGCTCCTCACGGAACCGGATATCGACGCGCACGAACTCCGCCGGATGGACGATTATGACCTTCTCGTCGCGCTCCGTCTCAATCCCTCGACAACCGAGTTTGCGGAGCGACTCGCCACACGCGACCTGTACAAGCGGGCCGTCTGGGCGGAACTCCCGAACGTACCCGACTCGATTATCGACGCCGAACACGACGCTGTAGCCGACTTCGAGCGTGAAATCGCCGCGGCCGCCGACGTAGACGCCGAGTCCGTCATTCTCGACATCCCCCCGCGCCCGTCGATGACAGAATCCTCGTCACGAGTGATGGTAAACGGCGAAATGCGGCAGTTAGAACGCGAATCGCCGCTCGTGCAGGCGCTTCGAACCGCACAGGAACAGCAGTGGCGATTCGGCGTCTACGCACCCGAAGCACAGACAGAGCGAGTCGGGCGCGCTGCCGCGAACGTTCTCGGTCTCGACATCAAGGGGACACTCGTCTCCGAGGTTCGAAGCGGACTCAACGCCACGCTCGACGAGTTCGAGTAGCGATATCGAGACATCGACAATCCACACGCCGTCACGAGACGGGAGGTTCAAGCCGCGGGACGACTGATTCGAACGCGATGCAATTCGAGGGCACGGTACTCCGCGGTCGCGACTTCGAACCGGTCGAAGGGCGGGTCGTGGTCGAAGATGGAATTATCACCGCCATCGAGGAGGCGGACACCGATTCGACGGATATCATTCTTCCCGCGTTCGTTAACGCGCACACGCACCTCGGCGACTCAATCGCCAAGGAAGCAGGCGGTGGGCTCTCCTTAGACGAGTTAGTCGCTCCGCCGGATGGTCTCAAACACCGACTTCTGCGGGCGGCGAGTACCGAGGAGAAAGTCGCCGCAATGCACCGGTCGCTCCGACTGATGGAACAAGGGGGAACGGCGGCCTGTCTCGAATTCCGCGAGGGCGGCGTCGACGGTGTCGATGTCATCCGTCAGGCGCTCGACGGCAGAGACATCGAGGCCGTCATCCTCGGACGGGAGACAGCGGACGCAATGGAGATTGCGGATGGCTTCGGGGCGTCCGGTGCGCGGGACGCCGAGTTCGCAACGCTTCGAAACGCGACCGCAGAGGCCGGAAAACTGTTCGGCATCCACGCCGGCGAGCGCGACGCCCACGACATCAATCCGGCGTTGGACCTCGAACCCGACTTCCTCGTCCACATGGTTCACCCCGAACCGCTCCACCTCGAACGGGTCGCAGACAGCGAGATTCCAATCGTCGTCTGCCCGCGGTCGAACCTCGTCACCGGTGTCGGTGTCCCGCCGGTGCGCGAACTAGCCAACCGGACGAAGGTCGCGCTCGGAACGGACAACGTGATGCTCAACAGTCCGTCGATGTTCCGCGAGATGGAGTTCACCTCGAAACTCGCAGACGTATCCGCCGCCGAGGTGCTCAGAATGGCGACGATAAACGGGGCCGACCTCGCGGACCTGAACTATGGACTCATCGAGGAGGGCCGCGAGGGGAAACTGCTCGTCCTCGACGGCGACACGGACAACCTCGCAGGCGTCCAAGACGTGGTCCGCGCCGTCGTCCGTCGAGCCGGACTGTCGGACGTAAAAGACGTCCATCTCTGAGCGGCTGTCGACCGTCACCGGTGACACCTTCTCAGACCAATCAGCTTCACATCATATTCTCGCAGTACTCCTCACGTAGCAAAGGGTTATTACTACTGGTAAGAATATGTTACCATGTGTCATGGTGTTGTATGACCGAATTATCGTCCCCATCGACGGGTCAGACGGGTCCGAGCGCGTCGCGACCCACGCGGCCGCGCTTGCGGGGGTTCACAATGCGGAACTACACGGGGTCTACGTCGTAAATGCGGGAAGTTTCGTCGGACTTCCAGCGGAATCATCGTGGGAAGGCGTCGATGAACTGTTGCGTTCCGACGCCGAAGCGGCCCTCAGACTGATTAAACGGACGGCCGAGGAACACGATATCCCGGTCGAGACGCACGTCCTCGAAGGGTCACCGAGTCGGGAAATCGTCGAGTTCGCCGAGCGCGGCGACTGCGACCTTATCGTGATGGGGACACACGGCCGCGGTGGCATCGACCGGTTACTCTTGGGGTCGGTCGCAGAGAAAGTCGTCCGCGCGTCGAACGTTCCCGTCTTGACTGTCCGTATCGCAGGCGGCCGAGACAATACCGATGAATCGGCAGTCGAAGTACCCGTCGAATCCGCGGCGGACTCTCCTGTGGATGCTGAGACAACAGCAGACACAACCGCCACTGTCGACGGAGAAAGATAAGCCGCTCAGCGACTGTCGTCAGTTGCCGGGCGCAGGTGTTCGCAGTCGCCGGCGTGGACGCGTGTCTCACCCTCGTCGGTTTGGACGACGAGTGTTCCGGGGTGCTCTACGTCCACCGCTTTTCCTTCGACCACGCCGCTTGCGGTGTGGACGCGAACCTGTCTGCCGAGCGTGTCGGCCCGCTCGCGCCACGCCAGGAGGACGCTATCGAGGTCATCTCGCAGTTCTTCGAACCGTTCGAGTACCCGCTGGACGAACACGCGGCGTTCGACCGGGCCGGCTTCGGCGGCGATACTCGTCGCACCCTCCGGGAGCGTCTCGGGGTCGAGGTTGACGTTGGTACCGGGTCCGATGATTAACCACGAGATGCGGTCGGCTTCACCTTCCATCTCGGTGAGGATGCCGCAGAGCTTTTTGTAGCCGCGGTCAGACTCGCCAGAGTCAGCCGAACGATTGCTCGCTTCGCTCGCAATCCCCCCGTCGGACGCTGATGCGCCCGACGAGCCATCGTTCGTCGCCCGCTGCGGCGGACGACTCACGATAACGTCATTCGGCCACTTGATACTCGCATCAACACCTGCTTCACGCGCCGCATCGCAGACGGCGACGGCCATCGCGAGCGTGTACAGCGGTGCGTGCGCCGGTGGCTCGTCGGGCCGGACGAGCAGGCTCATCCAGACGCCGCCGTCGGGTGCGGACCACTCGCGTCCCTTCCGGCCCTTGCTGGCGGACTGCTCGCGAGCGATGACGGCCACGTCCGTCGCGCCGTCGGCGGCGAGTTCGCGAGCGCGGTCGTTCGACGAGGCAAGAACCTCGTGGAACTCCACGTCGTAGTCGGCCTCCAGTCCGTACTCGATAGCCGGGCCACCGTATTCGGGAACGTCGGTTATGGTGTACCCATCACTTGTACTCTCGACGCCGAAGCCGTCATCGCGGAGTGATTCGACGTGCTTCCAGACCGCGGCGCGAGAGACGCCGAGTCGGTCCGCGAGGTCGGGACCGGAGACTGGCCCCTCGGCGAGTGCATCGAGGAGGGTGCGTCGCGTGTCGCTCATGAAGTCGGCTACGACGGCGCGAAGAAAGAGGTTCGTGGTTCCGGTTCTCCGTGCGAGAACTTCGACCGAGAGTGGCTATTCGAGGACGAGAAGCACGTCGCCCATGTCGACGCTATCGCCTTCGCCGACGAGCACCTGCGAGACGGTGCCACCGCGTTCGGCGACAACGTCGTTTTCCATCTTCATCGCTTCGAGGATGCAGACAGTGTCGCCGGGCTCGACGTCGTCGCCCTCGTCGACTTCGACAGCGAGGATGGTCCCCTGCATCTCGGCGGCGACGGACTCGCCGTCACCCTCGATTACCTGCTGTCCACCTTCGTCGCTCTCTTCACGGCGCTTTCGTGGGCCGGAGGGCTTCGATGCGGACGCGGCGGCCGATGCGCCGCCGAGCGGGATAGCGGGTGCGCCGCGCTCTTCGAGGCTGACTTCGAAGCGCTTGCCGTTGACCTCGACGGTGAAGGTGCGCTCTGTCACCTCTCCTTCCTCTTCGTCGCCGGCGACGGCTTCGGGGGACCAGCGCTCGACGGCGGCCTCGATGCGCTCGGGGTCGAGCACCTCGTCGAGGTACTTCGTCGTGTGGCTTCCCTCGCGGAACGCCTCGTCGGTGAGCATGAGGCGGTGGAACGGAATGACCGTTCGAAGTCCTTCGATGTCGAACTCGTTGAGTGCGCGCTCGGCGCGAACGAGGACTTCCTCGCGGTCAGACCCGGTGACGATGAGCTTTGCAATCATCGAGTCGTAGTCACCGCCGATTTCGTCGCCCTGACGGACGGCGTCGTCCATGCGGATGCCGATGCCGCCCGGCGGGTCGTAGGTCGAAAGCGTGCCCGTCGCGGGCGCGAATTCCTTTTCGGGGGCTTCCGCGTTGATGCGGAACTCCATCGAGTGGCCTTCGATTTCCACGTCGTCCTGCGAGAAGTCGAGTTCCTCGCCCGCGGCGACGCGCAGTTGCCACTTCACCACGTCGAGACCCGTCACTTCCTCGGTAACGGTGTGTTCGACCTGGATACGCGTGTTGACCTCCATAAAGTAGAACTCGCCGTCCTCGACGAGGAACTCCACCGTCCCGGCGTTGGTGTACTCCGCCGCGCGGACACCGCGTCGGGCGGCCTCGCCGATACGCTCGCGCAGGTCCTCGGAGAGCGCAGGCGACGGCGCTTCCTCGATGACCTTCTGGTGGCGGCGCTGGAGCGAGCAGTCACGCTCGCCGAGGTGACGGACGTTTCCGTGTTCGTCGGCGAGAATCTGCACCTCGATGTGGCGCGGCGCTTCGAGATACTTCTCGACGTAGACGGAGGCGTTGTCGAAGTACGCCTCACCCTCTCGCTTTGCCGTCTCGAACTGGCCATCGACCTCGTCTTCGGAGTGGACGACCTTCAGGCCACGACCGCCACCGCCACCTTCGGCCTTGATGGCGACCGGGTAGCCGTAGTCGTCGGCGACGGCTTTCACGTCCTCGGCGGAGTCTGCGGGCTCGGTCGTACCGGGGACGACCGGCACGTCGGCGTCCTGCATGAGCGACCGGGCCTTCGTCTTTTCACCCAGTCGCTCCATCGCGTCGGCGGACGGACCGACCCACGTGAACTCGGAATCTTCGACCTTTCGGGCGAACTCGGCGTTCTCAGCCAGGAATCCGTACCCCGGATGGATAGCGTCGGCGTCAGCCTTCCGGGCTGCTTCGATGACTGACTCGTGGTCGAGGTAGGAGTCGGCCGCACGGGCTGGGCCGATGTTGTACGCCTCGTCCGCGTAGCGTACGTGCCCACCGTGTTTGTCGGCCTCGCTGTAGACCGCGACAGTTCGGACTCCAAGCTCCTCGCACGCACGCATGACGCGCACTGCGATCTCGCCTCGGTTGGCGACGAGAACCTTGCTGAACATTTACAGTAGTCTTTCAGGGAACCACACGTTATTCTATCGGTTTCACAACGCACGTCGGTTCATGATTCGACAGTCAACGATTTACGTGTTCGACCATGAAAGAACCCGCCAGAAACCTAACGTACAAGCGGAATACGGTGAATATCGACTCAAATCCAAACGGCCTTATGCGTGTGCGACACTACGACATGGGTAATGGCAGTACGAGTCGGAATCCTCGGCGCAACCGGTGCAGTTGGACAGCGATTCATCCAGCTTCTCGAAGACCACCCAACGTTCGAACTCGCGGCGCTCACCGCGAGCGAGTCGAGCGCGGGCAAGCGATATGACGAAGCGGCAAAGTGGCGTGTCAATACCCCCATCCCGGACGACGTCGCGGAGATGGAAGTCGGTCGGACCGACCCCGCGGACGTGCCAGACGACATCGACCTCCTCTTTTCGTCGCTTCCCTCGTCGGTCGCCGCGGAGGTCGAACCGGACTTCCTCGAAGCCGGGTACGTCGTCTCCTCGAACTCCTCGAACGACCGCATGGCCCCCGACGTGCCGCTGACGATTCCCGAAATCAACCCCGGCCATCTCGACCTCATCGAGGTCCAGCGCGACGAGCGCGGGTGGGACGGCGCACTCGTGAAGAACCCGAACTGCTCGACCATCACGATGGTCCCGACGCTCGCCGCGCTTGACCAGTTCGGTCTCGACCGCGTCCACGTGACGACCCTGCAGGCCGTCTCCGGCGCGGGCTACGACGGCGTCACCTCGATGGAAATCATCGACAACGCCATCCCGCACATCGGCGGCGAAGAAGAAAAGATGGAAAGCGAGTCGCGGAAGCTTCTCGGCACGTTCGACGGTGCGGAAGTCGCACTCCACGACGCCGAGGTCAACGCCTCTTGTAACCGTATTCCGACGCTCGACGGTCACCTCGAAAGCGTCTTCGCGGACCTCGCTGAGGACGCCTCCCCCGAGGATGTCGCGGCCGCGATGCGGGAGTACCCCGGCGTCGACCTCCCGAGCGCGCCCGAGAAACTCATCCACGTCTTCGAGGACAACTTCCGCCCACAGCCCCGCCTCGACCGCGAGCGCGGTGATGGTATGCAGATCTCCGCCGGTGGCATTCAGGCGACCGACCGCGGCGTGAAGTACAACTGCCTCGCGCACAACACGATTCGCGGTGCTGCTGGCGCGTCTGTTCTCAACGGCGAACTCCTCGCCGAAGAAGGCTGGATTTAAGCTAAATCCAACTGTCGCGTTCGGCCTTACGGCCGGGTTCGTCGGCAGTATGCTGCCACTCGTGAGCGAGCAGTCCGTACCGGAACACGTCCACGTGTTCGCCGTCGACAAAGCCCTGTTCGCGGTGGACGCCCTCGCGCTGGAATCCGACTTTCTCTAGGACGCGACTCGAAGCCGGGTTGGTCTCGTAGGCGTTCGCGTACACTTTGTTGAGCCGTCGCTCTTCGAAGGCGTACCCACAGAGTGCCCGGAGCGCGTCGGTTGCATAGTCGTTCCCCCAGTGGTCGGGCGCGACCATGTAGCCGACCTCGGTCGCCCCGTTGATGACGTTCGGCGGCTTGAGACCAATCGTTCCGACCGGCTCCCCGCCGTCGCAGATGAGGAAGTTGATGTCGTCGCCCTCGCCGCGGGACTCGACCCAGTCGCGTTCGTTCGACCGCGTTACCGGATCGACGGCGGCGAGACCCTGTCGAACTCGCCGGTCGTTGATGGTCTCGTGGAGAAATTCGGTGTCTTCCGATTCGATGGTTCGGAGTTCGACGCGGTCGCCTTCGAGAAAGATTGCTCCGGGCATGTGTGACGTATCTCCGTAAATACATTTTAATGCCCTCATGCGGGGTCGGATGAGCGGGACACTTCCCAGCCGCGAGTGGACGAAATTTTGGTGGCGTGGCCGACAGACCTACTTGCTGTCTACTTTCATACACGGCTCACTATGCGTACCCGCCAGATTGGACTCACCGTTGCACTTCTCGGCTTGCTCATCGGCGTCGTTACTGCCGTCCAGCAGTTCCTCCCGGTCGTCGCACACCGAAGCGCTGTCTCGCTCGGCGAGATGGCGATAGGACTGAGCGCTATCTCGTTTCTCCTCGCTCCAGTCTTCCTGTTTCTGACCGGCTACTGGGCCGCCGGCCGAGCGGACATCCCTGCCGAGTACACGTCGTTCGCCGCGCTCTTCGGTCTCGTCGGCGGCGGCGCAGCACTCGTCGGGTTCGTCCCGGCCGCCATCGCAATTATCCCATCCGGGTCGTTCGAATTGACTCTCGTCTGGAGCGCACTGTACAACGTGGTCGTTCGAGGCATCGACTTCGCCATCACAGGTCTGGCGGGCGGCGCAGTCAGACACTTCAGCGGGCGATAGGCGTTCGGGCGCGGCGCGTCCAGTCAGACATCGTTTTCAGTGCGCATCCATCGAGTAGGGGTATGCAACGTCGCGGGCTCGAAACGGGACTCGCCGCCGGGCTGCTCTTCGCCACGCTCGGCGTCGTCGCGTGGGCGACCGGACGGGCGTTCATCTTCCCGAGTCTCGGCCCGTCGGCGTTCGTCCTCGCGTTCGAGCGTCGGGGGGCGCAACCCCGCCCGTCTCGCGTCGTCGTCGGACACCTCGTCGGTGCGGTGGTTGGCTTTCTCTCCTACGCACTCGTTGCGTCGGGCGTGACGCTCACCGCGTCACCGCCGCCGGTGTCCGTGGATGGGCTTCGACTCGTCACTAGCGGGGTCGTCTCCGTCGCCGCAACGAGTTGGGGAATGGTGAAAACGGATGCTGTTCATCCTCCGGCGTGTGCGACGACACTTATCGTCTCGCTCGGCCTGCTCTCGACGGCGGTGGATGTTGGGATTATCGTGGTGAGCGTAGTGGCGCTCGTGGCGGTTCACCGGGGAGTTGAGTCGGCGGTCGGGGGCGTCAACGTTCGGTGAGCAGAACCGGAACTCAACAGAAGTTCTGCGTCGCATAGACGGCAGTTCCGCCCGATTCCTCGATTATGTACACACCGACGCCGATGTTATTCCACTCCGGCGTCAGGATGTTTTTGCGGTGACCGGTCGAGTTCATCCATTGATCCATCAGGCCATCTGCCAACTCTTGTTCGGTGGCCAGATAGCCAGCCCCAACGACGTTCTCGTCGTGATAGGTTTGCGCAATGTTTTCCGACCCTGTCATGTATGCGTTCCCGCCGACTGGGACCTTACAGTTGTAACCGAACTTCTGGTAGCGTGCCTTCAATGACTCCCCATCGGGTGAATCGTGAGCAAAATACCCTGATTCGGCCATATCTTTGCTGTGATAGCGGGCAATCGCTTGGAGTTCCAAGTCGTATTCGACGGGACTGAGCCCCCGTTTTTGGCGCTCTTCGTTGAGCCGTTCGAAGATGAGTAGCTCGATTCGATGCGTATCCAGGTCATCCGACGAGACGTACGATTTCCCCTTTGACTCCGGAATCGCGGTACTCTCGTCTGGTATCGGCGTTGTTTCGGTTGCGTTCGACCCCGAAAGCACGGGTATCGAACCGCCATCGAGTAGCCCGGCCGAAAAGGATGCGACTGCGATAATCACGAATATCGCGACAGCGACCTTTGCCAATGAGAGACAGAGCGAAACGAGTCGGTTCATCGTCCGTTTTGCCTTCCATTTGAGCTTCCATTGCGTTCGTTTGAGGCGTCGTTTTACCGACGGCCATCTGCTTTTGATTCGGTCGGCAAAGCTCGGTTTATCGCTTACACTGCCCGTATCTGATTGTGGAGTGCGGTTGCTCCAATCGAGTGAGCCGTCTTCGTTCACACCGGGGCTCGAAGACGTCTTTATCGGCTTTCCATCGCCACCAACCCGGCCAATATCGCGTTCGTCCATCGCCTTCGGACGGTCCCACTTGCTCTCCCGTCGGATAATTGGCCGTTCGTCCCGGTCGGCAAACCACCCTTCAGACATCTTCTCGTACACGAGCGCGGGACAATCGTGCGTTTCTGGAAGTCGGTGAGTCGAACAGAACGTTTGCTTACACCGACGGCAGGTGTATGTCATTCGCTCGTTTCCGTCACAATCCCGGAGATCACATCGACCCATCTCTTGAATTCTAACTGTAGTGTCTGTTTATCAAGTATAATATCATCGATTGGTTTGAGTGGGAGGATGAATCTAAGCTGTTGTTACGTGTGATTTTCATTAAATCCCACCCAGATATCTAGTATCGACTTTGATTTCTCCCCTCGAATTCCCGGAACAGTGATATTCTTTGATACTGATGGTTACTCCGATACTGAGTGTCTCGAATGAGGGGGAACAAACAAGCGCATTCGTGTGACGCCTGTGGTGACGAGCTTGAGCACCTATTCTATCAGTGTAACTACTGTGGCGATGGTTTCTGTCCGGAACACAGGATACCCGAGAAGCATGGCTGTGTTGGACTCGCACTCACACTATCCCTTGAAGACAAATGGTTCATTCAGAACAAGGACGACGAACGTTCTGTCGTTACTGCAGAGGGGACAGACCCTTCTCAAGTCGATGAAACAGTCAAACACCTCGAACAGAAATCCAACGCGGTATCACGAACCGAGGACGAACGCCGAGAGAAGATTAGCCGTCTCAACAAAATATTGAGCGGCGAACCAACGGCTGGAACCCCTAAAAAGCCGAAATTTCTCGGCGAGCCACCGAGCGAACGGAGTGGAAAACCGTACCGCGTATTTGAACCAGAACTCACCGTCGGTACAGCAATTGAGCCGACGTACTCGAAGAGTCCAGACCTGAATCCCGATGGGACATTACAATACGAGGATGAGCCTGACTACCTAGCGGAAGATGCAATAGCGCTAGACCGAGAGAGCAATTCGATTTTGAAATGGACAGTACTGTCGGTTGGGGTGCTCGGTTTGTTGGTTGCGGTTGCTGTTTGGACTGGTCTCGTCTGAGTTGTTTCGAGCCTGTTTCTCTCGGTAGCGGTGATTTCTCAATCTCTGGAAAAACTATCTACTGAGATTTTTGAAATTGACTTGGGTCAAAAGTTTTGAGCTATCCTCACCGAGAAATCCGCTCCGCTAATGCAGTGCGTCCATTATTATCTTTTAATCGCCGATATAGTTGACAGTGCCAAAATCATAATCGAAAATACAAGTGCTGTCCAAGAAATGAGACTCGTGATGGCAACATTTGCTATTTTGAGTAACTGAACACCTCCCTCTGTATCTGGAATCTGGAATCTGCTGGGTGAGTGTCCCCCGGATGCGGTAGCGGTTCGCCGGACAGGACAGACTCACCGCGAGTCTCGGATTCTCGTGGGAATCCAGGTCAGTCCGGCGGGCATCTGTCCACCCTATGCTCGAACGTAGATTCGAAACGATACGTTATCTTCAGACCGCAGTTCGCCTTTGCTCTCGTGAAACCCGTTTCGTGGACAGGAATCCACGTCTCTCACTCGTCGAATCAGAGCAGTCCTGCGAGGACGAGGAGTGCTATCGAGACGCCACTCGCCCCGAGAAACCACGGGCGCGCCTTCGTCGCCGCCGTTGCGGCCCCGCCGGATTGGCTACCGGTGAGTCGGCGGAAGCCGAAGAAAAGCGTCACTGCGAGGACGAGCCACAAGCCGACCATCGCTAAGATGCGGTGTCCCCGTCCCGTGGTCTGGAGCGTTTCGGCGGTGTAGAGCGTCCCGGCGAGATGGCCGCCGCTGAACAACAAGAAGAGAACCGAAGCGACTGTGAGATACCAGAACCGACGCGCGATAAGGGTCAGACCATCCGTGGGTAGCAGTTCACGGCGCGCCGCCGGAACAACCGCACCCGAAACGACGAGCGTCCCGCCCGTCCAAAGCGCCGCGAAGAGGGTGTGGATGGTCATCGCCACGTCGAAGCCCGTCGTCATCGGCAACACCCCGTGGTCGGCGCGGCGGTCGGGTTTTCTCGGCGCGCTGTGGTGGTTGTACCCAGACAACTGAACTCGTGTGGATTACGCTCGACCGTTCTGTGTGTCATCTTCGGGGTGTTCGAGAGTGGCAGATAAACATCGATGGAGGCGTCCCAAGTTGTGGGACTACAGTCGCGTTTGCAAGTCATTGCACACTCGATCGGCTGTGTCACCAGTTGCAAACGCTACTATAGCTTCGGTGACGAAAGAGAGAACCGTACGGAAAGAACGTGATCGAGGCATTCCGCGCATCTGGGAATGGCCGGGATTTCTATACCTCTTCTGCGAAAAGAAGAGTCGAGTGTATAGCGTATGGTGACCGCTGATTCCCGAATCGGAGACGCGACCGACAACACGTGAGATGAGTGAACAACACCTTGGGTCGAATCGACTCTCGCTGATCCCGTCGAGCAGTGGCTCGACAGACTCATCTACCGAAATGGCCCACGTTTCCTCTGACGACCTCGACGGTCCCGTGCTCCCGATAGTGTTGCAATCACTCGACGACAGCAACTGTCGAGCGATACTCTCGCAGTTAGACAGCCCGATGTCCGCGAGCGAACTCTGTGAGGAGTGCGACCTGTCCAGTTCGACCGTCTACCGAAAGCTCGAATTACTCCGCGACTCGGCGCTCGTTCGGGAGTATACCGAGGTTCGACGCGACGGGCCGAACGTCACGCTCTACGAGCGGGATTTCACGGAGGTCACTATCGGCATCGACGACACCGGTGAGTTCTCGTTGACGGTGGCTCGTCCAGAGACGGATGCGGAAGACCGATTAGCGACGTTCTGGTCGGCGATGAAAGAGGAGTCGTAATGGAGCTACTCGTCGCATCGCTCGTTGTCGTCAAGATTGCCGCGTTGGTCCTCGGCGGAGTCGTCTCGTTGATGGCGTATCGGGCCTACAACCGCACGCGGATTGCCGGCCTTCAGTACTTTGCAGTGGGGTTAGCAGTCATCACGCTGGGAACGGCCCTCGTCGGCGTGTTTCACCACCTCGGCGGAGCTTCGACCACCGAGGGAATGCTCTTCGAGAGCGTGATTATCTGTCTGGGATTCGTCGTGATGATATTCGGCCTCTACCAGACTTGAGAGCCAATTTTCTCAGAACGGGTGCTATCCGGTCACTTAACCTCGAATCGAAGCGGCCGTAGGTTTGCAACTGGGCACATAGCAAATCGAACGACAGCGGTCGGTCGCGTGCGCACTGACGGAGAAACGCGGCTGTAGTTCTCCCACATCTTGGGACGCCTCCATTGCTCCTTATCGACCGCTATCGCAGTGGGAGTATGAACGAATTCGAAGCGTCCGTTACTCGGCCTGACTTCACAGTCGCTCTCGTAACAGGTGGTGTTTGCGACCGATGAAGCGGGACCTAACGTCTCGATACGCAGACGTGGTCGCTTCGCGGAGTCGGTTGGTAATCGCGCTGGTACTCGTCGTCAGTGCCGTTGTCGGCGCTGGCGCGATTGTCGGCACCACCGGAGACGGAGACATCGGCACCGCACGTCTCGATTCGCCGGAGCAGGCGGCGCTCGACCAGATCGAATCGACGTACGAAACTGACGATGCAGTCGTCGCACAAATCGTCGTCAGAGACCGGGGAGGTGACGTTCTCACTCGTGACTCGCTACTACGGAGCCTCCGCCTACAACGGGACCTCCGCGAAAACGAGTCGATCAATTCGACGCTCCACGACGAGACGAAACTCGTCGGCATCGAGAACATCGTGGCGAACGTCGCGTACGCCCACGAACAGCGCGACAGTCACACTACATCGAGGCCCTCTACGGCCGCGAGAAACAACACGTCTGCTTCGGCCCAGTCGGCCCGAGGCGCGTCGCAAACGCCGACGCTCGACCAGCAGATTGCGGCACTCGAAGCTAGTTCCGATGAAGCGGTCGAGACGTATCTCAGCCGTATTCTCGGCCCAGACGCATCCGTTCCCGGCAACGACCCGGCCGAATTCCTGCCGTCGAAATACGAACCAGGCACTTCGAGTGCGGACGCGAGAACGACTCTCGTCTTCCAGAGGAATCCGGACGGGTCGGCGGCGACCACCCGGGAGGTCAACGATGCGCAGGTTGCTATCGAGTCGCTCGTCACGGAGCGCTTCGCCGACGCGTTCGTTTTCGGACAGGGCACCATCGACGCGGAGTCCTCGCAGGCGATTGGTGATACGTTTATCATCGTCACGCCGGTCGCAATCGTCCTCCTCCTCGTCGTGCTCGCCATCGCCTACCGCGACATCGTGGACGTTCTCGTGAGCGTGTTCGGTGTCGGCGTCGTGATGGTCTGGTACGCCGGCGTACAGGGGTGGCTCGGCATTCCGTCGAACTCGACGTTGATCGCCGTGCCGTTCTTGCTCATTGGCCTGAGCATCGACTACTCGCTCCACGTCGTGATGCGCTATCGAGAGGCCCGAGCGGGTGTCCTCGACACCGACGACGAAACTGCCGGCCAGCGAGACCCAACGACAGCGATGCGTGTCGGGGTTGCCGGTGTCGTCCTCGCATTAGCGACTGCCGCATTTTCGACGGCTGTTGGCTTCTCGTCGAACTACGTTAGCCCGCTGGGTTCGATTCAGGACTTCGCCATCTTGAGCAGCGTTGGCATCGTCGCCATCTTCGTCGTCTTCGCCGCGCTCGTCCCGGCTGTCAAACTCGAACTCGAACGAGTGTTCGCCCGCCGCGGTCGCCGCCGAAACGTTGCTGTCGGCGTCGGCTCCGGGCGGCTGAACGGCCTTCTGTCAGGTGCTGCCAGGCTCGCACAGCGAGCGCCCGTCGTCGTTCTCGTGGTCTCGCTACTGCTCGCCTCCGCAGGCGCGTATGGTGCGACTGGTATCGACACCGAGTTCAACCAAGCCGACTTCCTCCCGCAGGATGCCCCGGCGTGGATGAAGTCCCTCCCGGAACCGTTCGCGCCCAGCGACTACGAGGCGAGCGAGAACCTCGACTACCTGAGCGACAACTTCCGCCAACGTGGACAGGGGTCGGCGGGACAGATACTCGTACGGGGGAACGTCACTGCGCCGGCACTACTCACCGCAACCGACGACGTGACCCATAGCGTGAGCAGTCGAGAGACGGTCGTCGTCGGCTCTGACGGCAACGCCGCTATCGAGAGCCCGGCATCCGTTCTTCGGAGCGTCGCCGCCCAAAACGAGACGGTCGCGGGCGCAATCGAATCGCGTGACACAGATGGTGACGGGCTTCCGGAGAGGGACGTCGCGGCAGTCTACGACCTGTTGTTCGACGTCGCCCCCGAACAGGCATCCTCGGTCCTCTACCGCTCTGAGACGGGAACGTACGAATCCGCGCGACTGACTATCGGCGTGGAAGGCGACGCCTCGGCCCAGTCGGTTGCAGGCGACGTGCGAGACGTCGCATCGGCCATCGAGTCGGATGCGCCGGTGAGAGCGACTGCGACCGGCGGGCCGGTCATCACCGCTGTCGTCCAAAGCGCGCTGTTCGAGACGCTCGTCGAAGGGTTCGCCATCACGCTCGGCGTCATTCTCACGCTTCTCGTCGGGCTATACTGGGTGCGCTACGGTGCGCCGGGGGTGGGGTTGGTGACGATCGCCCCCGTCCTGATTGCACTCGCGTGGTTGCTCGGAACGATGGCGGTACTCGATATCCCGTTCAACAGCGAGACGGTCGTTATTACCAGTCTGGCGATTGGTCTCGGCGTGGATTACAGCATCCACGTCAGTGAACGATTCATCGACGAACGCGCCCAGCGCGACTCGCTTGCGGACACGCTGTCTACGGCACTCACCGGCACTGGAAGTGCATTGCTCGGCAGTGCTGTGACGACCGCATCCGGGTTCGGCGTGCTCGCACTGTCGCTTTCGCCACCGCTGCAGCGGTTCGGTCTCGTCACTGGACTGAGCATCATCTACGCGTTCGTCGCGTGTATGACCGTGCTTCCGTGCCTTCTCGTGGCCCGTGAGCGCTTGCTCGGACGGTTCTCGTACGGGTCCCCGGACGCGAGGTGAGGTTCGGTTTGTGGTCGGGCGGGACCGTCTGAAAACGGCCGGAACGCTCGTCCATCCGTACGCGACTCCCTCGATAGAAATCCCTCATTCGGAACTTCAAGACGGCCAACCGAAACTATTTGTGTATGACTTTGAAAAATAGACAGTATGCTGTCTATCCTTCAAGCAGGTGTCCCCGGCGGCCCGGAACTGCTCATTTTGTTCTTCATCGGGCTACTGCTCGTCGTACCGCTAGCCGTGGCTTTCTTCGTCTATCGAGACGCAAAGCGCCGAAACAGTAGGCACGCGCTCGCGTGGGGTATCGGTGCGTTCTTGGGTGGTGTCATCGTCTGGATTCTCTACTTCGTCGTGCGCGACGAGGTCGGGTCCAGTGGCACTACCGCAAGCGTCTAAGCGAACCCGGAGGCGAACACTTCTCGCAGGTGCCATCTTTTGTCGAACATTGGCGTGTGCTGTCCGAAGCATGCGCTCTCTATTCTGTATCTTGGAACCTTACCGGTCACCCAATCCTACTTAGTTCTATCTTCGATGTGACTCGTTACGAATGTGAGACCGTGGTCGGTCCAAAACGTCGAACCGGCAGATGGCGCATACTTCGGGAAGTGGCCACCACCACACACCCCCTACCGGGCGTATACTTACTTACATTATGGGGCAATTTGGCGGACCCCCGGTGGCCGCCGATCCTCGGTGAAGTCTCGATTTTGGGTGGTGGGTTACTTGAGGAGCTGCGAGATCGACGTGGGTCAAAGATACGGTAGATTACTAGTTAGTTCAGCGTGTCATAGAATTCTTCCTGTACGCTTCGAAGTGACCGAAGTGATAGATACAGAGGATAGATCTCTCCAAGATCGCGTTTATTCCGTCCCAACAGCGTTGAATTAACTGCGAAGTAGTGCGTGCAGTTTGATCATCACACAATTAGCCATGGCTAGACGAGATCAGAAATAGTTGCTAGTGGACTAAGTCAAGCTCTGAATGGATTATGGCTAGCCGCTAGTGGACTAGTCTAAGCTAGAAGAGATTAGGAATGAGTGAATTAGGAAATTAGCTTTAACGTGCCTGAGGGCCCCGAATTCAACCGATATACTTTTTATTATTTAGTACCAAAAATCTGGCAGTGTCAGTCTCAAGCTACTAATTGAGGAAACAAAATATGGGAAGTATACCAGACCATGTGAATGAAGTTGAACAAGTGCTACGACAAACAGATTTCCGATTTATGCAGGCAGGGGAACGCCACATTTCCAAGGAGATATACCCTGCGGTCAAGTCTAAATATCCTCATCTCTGTGACGACAGCGTGATGTGTAAGCACACTTGCGGCGAAGGTGCAGCCCAAGAAGAGTGGAAACACAGAGTAAGAACAGCTCTCGGAAAACTACGTGATAAGCCTTCCAGCCGAGTTAGTAAGGGTCCTCGGAATATCTGGCGATTTGATTAAACTTGTCTGACTAATTTGGTCTCCGATTCTTCTCTTTGCAAACATCTCCTAATGTACCGAACGGTTCACTCACATCGAGCGTAGCGAGCACTCGCGGCCTTTTTGGTCCAGATTTTTCAAGGAGTGGGTCGCCAGAGGCGACCCCGACGCAGAAAAAGGTGGAGTCGAACGTCGGAAGACGAACCTTCTCGATAATGTTCTCGAGCACTTGGTCGATCCAGTCGAGGCAATGAAGGAAGCAATTCGAGTGCTTGCTCCGGTTAGTCGTTTGGAGATCGTCACACCGTACCCAAACAATCCATCATCGGCTCGGCTCGATCACACGCGCCAGATACATCCAGTAGAATTCCTCGAGGATGGTGACTTGCTGTTCCCAGAGCTTTCGGTAGTCGACTGGTCCGTGTCTCGTGTGCGTGTAGGTCGACTACTGCCGAGTGACCGGCTCGCGCTCTGGGTGTGCGAGACCTTCGGGTTATTCGGGATTGACTCGTGGAGCGTCGTCTTGGAGGTCCAGCAATGATTCGTCGCTTACGACGTCGGATCAAGCTCGGGTTCTGTCGGTCTCGGCTGTCTGATATCGAGGACACGATGGCGTCGCTCCAGGGCGAGTCGTTGCTGTGTCCGATGTGCTGCGCAGATGTCGCCCGCGCCGAGGTACTGCCCAAATTATGCGTGGGATAGAATCGGCGAATTCTCCGCCGACAAGACTCAGAAAGCCAGAAATCTCTATCTATGAGGTAAGCTTAACATGATTGACATCATAATCCAAAACATGCCAGACTCGCAGACAATCGTCATCGCGGTGGCCGCTATCGTCCTCGTGTGGCTCTTCCGAGAGCTTGTCGTCGAGAAGCTCCAGACGCGCCTCGCGATGGTCGTCCTCGGCTTCGGCGGTGTCGGTTTCTACGCCGGGTATTCCGTGTTACCCGGCTTCACACTGTCACTGCCGTCGGTTTCGGGGTCTCCTCCCACTCTGACGGCGTGACGGTACGGCCTTGCAGGTGCGAGACGTCGGTTCGAGTCCGACGAGAGGCCATCGCAGGCGGAGAGTGCCTGCACGAACCATGGAAAAGAAGAAAGACAGCGAAGTCAGCCGGCGGACGTTCAGCGCGGCACTCGGAGCGTTAGCTGGTGGAGCCTATCTCGGCCATCAAGACGCTGACGACGATGACGGTGGCGAAGCTCTCCTCTCAGGAGGTGGGCAGACGAACCGTTCCATCGACGGCGGACTCGTCGAGAACGTCTTCGTCGCGGAGACAGACGACGCTCTCGGACAGCCGCCGACACTCCCGGCAATCTGCATCACCCTCGAATCGGGGTGGTGGGTGGCCGGTACAGATGCAGACATTGACGGACAACACAACATGAGCGAAGCAAAAGAGTTCCATCTCGGAGAGACACTCGACGATCTGGAAGAGCCTGATAACTACCCGGCAGTCGGCATCACGCTTGATGGCGGTGTCGTGCTTGACTTCGGAGGTGCGTGACGATGTCAGGATGGCAGAAGCCGAACGTCGGATCTGGGGAGGACCTAGTGCCGTCGCTAAGTACAGAGCAAGAGGATATAACGCCAGCCGGCGAAACATCGGCTCGTGAGGAAATCGACGCGCACGACCCGCCCGCGGTGATCCGGGCGAAGGGCGATGATGCTGTAGCGATGATCCTTCGTGCGAGTGACGACCCGGATGCAATCACCGACAAGAGTAATATTAGCTGGTGGCATCATGAGGTAGACCAGCGGTTAGCAAAGATGGGGGCGCACGCGAAACATGAGCACTGGTCGCTCTACACGCACAAGGACCCGGCAGGGACGGTCGACAATAACGACGTTTGGAAGCGCCTAGACGTATTCGGAGGGGCCGACCAGACCGAGGCGCGCTGGCAAAATCTGAGCGCCGTGCGGAATATGGCACAAGACGGGACAAACACGATTTACGCGCTCCGACAAGGGCACTCTGCTGGCCGAACAGGGTTCCACTACGAAGCCCCCGACGGCACGACTGATTTCCGAATTGAGCATTTAGACCAAGATTCTGGCGGTCATCTAAAAGTCGCATCTGGGGGGCAGAATTACCTCTATTTCCTAAAAGGCGGTGGGATGCGGTTGTTCACGGAGTTCGACAACTATCAAAACGTCTCGACAAATGTTGTATGGGAGTCAGACACCACCGCTAACCGTCCGTCGTCGCCAGTCGTTGGTCAGCGTTTCTTTGACACTGACCTCGGACAACCTATCTGGTATGACGGTTCTGCATGGGTCGACGCGACAGGCACGTCGGTGTGATAGACTCGCAGAACGAACCTTCTCGCCGCCAGCCACATGGCTGGGTACGGAAACGGCCCACCTCTTTTTCTCCGGTTGTCCCTGCTTGGGTGAGTGGAGTTGCTGGTATAGGCGCACTCGGAATCGCAGGCTACATTGCGGCCACTGGGGAGGTGCCCTTTGACCGATGAATTCGGTGCGAGAACTTCCGAGAAGAGGTTATTCTCGGCACTAAACTTGAGTTAGGAATAGATCGACGCTCTTATGTAGAACTGTGGAGTGACCCCGTAGCAAGGCAATCGACGACGATTTCGAGGGATGCGCCGACCAGATTCAGCGAGCGAATGAGCCCGAAGGTGTGAGCGGCCTGCTCCAAGCCCTGCTTGGACAGGCCGCGAAACTTCCGCAGCCACGGTTTGACTAGCGAGAAGAGGCACTCGACTTGGTTGATGTGGACGCCGTCGGCCGAAACGTACCGTTCGTCGTGGATAACGGTTCGGTGGTCGTACTCCATCTCTCGATACGCTTGGAGTCCATCAGTCCAGACCTCTCCCAGCCGCTGGGAGAGGTCTTCAGCCTCTTGCAGTACCGGTTCGAGGTCTCCCTGGTAGCTGATTCCAAGGTGACCGCGAATCACCCGAAGCACGTCGCGGCACGCCGCGACGAGCGTTATCTGGTCTCCGTGACGGCCCTTCCATCGTGAGCGCCCCGATCGGGACGACCCGCCGCGGTACCGACTGGTCCGCGGCGGGTCTTGGCCTTTGTAGCCTGAACAGACCGTGCTCGATTCGTCGATTTGCGTTGGGCCCGAGATGGAGTGTTGGAATTGCTCCCAGACGAGGGGGAAGCCGCGCGTGACCGCGGCTTCCACCTCTCGAATCGCGTAATAGACGGTCTTGTACGCCCTGTCGAGCACAACCGCGATTTGAGAGATACTGAGCAACGTGTCTGCATAGAGGAGGTACGCGAGAAGCACCTCTCCGGTGGTGAGGTGCTTCTCGTGGAAGGGCGTGCCATAGGTGTAGACCGGTTTAAAATCGCAGTTTCGGCAGATAACGCGGTCGGACGACTCCCACGTGTGAATGCTGGGGTGGCCGCAGCGAGGACACGTGGTATACTCCCAGAACTCCTTGAGTCGCCGCTCAATGACGGCATCGAGCGGCTCGGTGTCCAACTCGAACAATCCAAGATCAACGAGCTGGCGAAGCATTCCACCGAACGCTGGCTGAGTCTGAGGCATAACCTCATGATTTCGGCTCGTTCACCGTAACTACACGGTCGTTCCTCAGCTCTACATAAGAGCGTAGATCGATATCGGGTTGATCAGTATGTCTGGAGATTCGATGTAGAACATTGACTCGCCGGTGTCTTGGTCGTAGAGCTGGCTAAAGTCGCTCGCCAATGATTTCATCTTCTGTCGCCTTTTTGTCCGCTCTCTCCTGGAACCCGCACTCATCTCATTAAAGATAGAAAGGTGATACTGTCGTTCATTGCCTTCGAATAAATGCTCAATGCGTCCGAACACCGTATATTCTTTATATTGACTAGGGAATTGCCTCTCAATACCAGTCATATTCTCTGGATCTAAGCGGAAAACAAACCGTCCATTGACTTTATCAGACATTTGGATTGAATAATAATTGCGAGCATCTTCTAACTCTGCGAAAAGAGCTTCTGGTGTGGCCTCTGTATCTGAGAAATCAATAATTTGCCTCAGGTCTAGCCCGTATTTTTCTGAAAGTCGCATGAGCTTTGAGATCGGTGGCTCTTCGACGATTCCTGAGAATACCACATAATCTCCTTGTTGTAGCTCATCTCGTTGGCTAACAGTCACATCATCAAGATCAGTTACTCCTAACTCCTGATCCATGAAACTGAAAAATATCGAAAGTTTCCCTGTCGGGGTATTCTGAATAGTCCGAACAACCTCTTCAGTCTCCCCTGTTGATTTTTCTCGGTTATAGTTCAAAACCTTGTAAATATTCAATCCACCTCCGCTTGCTTTTGACTCATGCTCACCAGATGTCTCAACAAGTTCGGCAACTTGGCCTTCGTTTACGAATTGTAGGCGTTGGTTGACGCGGGGTTCATCAATGTAGATAAAGTCTGGTAAGTCACCAATTCCAATCATACTAAAACAATATGTTAGTTACTGCCAAAAATACTTGCACAGTTCAGTCAAACTAGCAGTGACCTAGATGATTTCTCCAATCAGCTTACGAGAGTAAGCTACCGTCGGCACGATTATGGATTGATTCATGGGTTGAGGAGTCTCTCAAAGTTCCCCACCTCCCAGTACCCAGATATCACGAGTATAATGGCTACAAACCCAACCAAGAGACCCTCTAAAGCGATACTAACTTGGATAATTGCGAGGATTACAACTGCAACTGAAGATAATAAAGCAAGCTCCTGTGTCCGCTTCGGCTGTCGATGTATGACATCGTAATGTTCTCGGTCCCAGATACTAAATGACAAGGCAGGGTTGTAGCTGTTCGACGTACTCTTTTGCAATACTGGTTCGTCACTTCTTGGACCACCCATCCCACCAGCGCTCAACCCTACAATTCCATGCCCTTCGAACGCCAGTTGTTCGCCACCGATGGTAAAATCAACTGTTTCGTTCGCTGGAACCGGTATTTCTAGATGTTCTCTGACGTACGGATCAGGATAACCATCACCTACAGCAATTGACCATGTGAGTCTACTGTCTTCACGAAGATCTGCATCCAGATGATTGCTGACTGAGAGCGTGAATTCTGGCGACTCGTCGGTAAAGTATATGTCTCGGTCTGTCTCTTTCGGCTTCACTTCCGCGGTAACCCAATCACGATGTATCTCTACCTCTTGGCTTGCTGGCATCATATAGACTTGGTGATAGGTACTCCAAAAACAATTCCTCGTCAAAGGCTTCCGAGAATAACCTATTCTCGTAACCTCCGGCGCGTCGAGGCCACCAAATCGGCCTGTTTTCACCCGAGATCGACCCGACCCAACTAGCTAAGGTTCCGGAATATAGAGCTACCTACCAATACCGGAACCATGCAGGCACGCCCATATCCATCGAAGTCAGGAAAGCGACTGTGGCTCTCACACGCGGAACAAGAGAAACTCCTCTCACTCGTCGAGGACGAGTACCCACGTCGACGCATCGCCCTCGACCTCGCACTCCACGGTCTCCGCAGCGACGAAGTACGGAACGTCAAGCCACGACACTTCCAGCCGCTCGACGACAACGGGAAGTGGCGACTCACGATTCCCGACGGGAAGACCGGAACGCGAGACGTTCCGGCAGAATTACCTCGGTCCCGTGCCGGACCATATAACCTCGAGAGTGATGGAACATCTCGACTTCCAATAAATTGAAGGGCTGTTCAGCCAGTGTGCGAGTTTGGTTCTGTCTGCCATTGAATCGAGACCAACGATAGATGAGTGGCCGAGAACCTACGAAAATGCTTTACGCAGTTCCACAGAATAGCGGGGTTTTAATCGAGTGACAACCCCGAGATGGGGGCTCCGTGGAATCCTTGCTGTTTTCTAGAGAATTAGTCCTGTATCAGGGTTATAAAAATGAGAGCGTATAGATGTGATTGGTTCTGGTGGAACTACCTGTCACGCGATAATCTCGTTCTCCTTGCTTATCGAGATACATTTTAGACCACTTACGGGCCTCCGTAGCGGTCATTCTTTCTGCAAGTGAGTCAGATTTCGTTTTTTCCGGTTCCGGATATCCGACCATATTTATTACCGGCTCAGGCCAGAGAGTAATCCAAGCTCCCACGTGTTCATACGGGGCATCTGATGCGGATTTTCTAACCCATTCACGCTCGGACGTTCGTGCATGGAGGATAAACTCAGCAGGTGTATTCTTCCAACTGGGCTCAATCATATACTGACTTGGTGTCGTTGTTCCAGGAACAGCCTGTGATGGAGTTCCAGCAGGTGGTACTTTGTAGGTTGCGTGTAGAACTTGTTCGTCGTCACGAGTAAGGCGAACTTCTATATGTTGATTTGTTGACGTGTTATTAGTTAACATAGCAAACAACAACCGCCGCGGTTCTGACTTTGTAGATTTGAGTATTTCACCGCTGCCGAGGCAACCTCCAACCGCCGCACTCGCAGCTACTGCGGTGCTGGACAGTACCTTTCGCCTAGTAAGAGGGAGATTCATCAGTGATAAACGTAATTGGTGGAGTGTCTACGACGACAGTTCAACTGGGAATTCAGTCAAGTAAATTGGACCCTCTCGGTTGAGATATTCGTTAACCTTCCAGAACGGTAGTCGATGGTTGTAATTTCCTTTACGGATATCGTCTCGAGTTAGTCGTTCAATACCCATTCGCTTCAGTTCCGCGTTACTTAAGGAATCTAATTCATCGTATGAGATATTATTCAGACTATTTATAGAGACAGACCCACCAGGAACAAACGTTACATCGAATTCAGTCATCGCTCCCCAACCATCTTCATTGACACCCATACGTACGCTCATTTCACCGGACGTGCTATTTATTGTGTGCATATCTACTTGGAAACCAACATAATGTGACGCGGCCCAGTTCCCAAAAGAATAATCGTCCGTAAATTCTAACTTCGTTGTATTACCACCATCAAAGTTATAATCTTCATGATATGCTGAATAAATATTTTCAGCACTAATCAGATAGCCAACAGGAGTTGCACCCAAAATACCTTCTGTGGTTGCCAAAATGGCTTCAGCAACATTTCCGTCGCCAGTTGTACTGGGTTTTGCCATCCCAGCTAGATATTCTGATGAGTTAGGAACCGTATCGAACGTAGCAGTTCCATCTGTTTCAGCCACAAATGTTTGGGATCTAATCCCATATGACTTCTCATTTTTATCTTCATTGTAGTCCTCAGCACACATCTCAGCATTAAATATGTGTGAATAGACTTCATCACCGTCAGGTCGTGTCTGCCATTCACTCGTGACATATTCTAGAGAAGACCCAACATCCAACGAAACATAACTATCACTGTCGTATTCTTTACTACCTCCTGAATGTGTTGTAACATCACCAGAGTCAGCAGAAACGCTGCCTCCAACAATACCAATTCCAAGCGACCCCACGGCAATTCTTCCGAATTCTCTTTTGGTGAGTTTCACTATACCAATTCATAATTATAGTGTTAAAATAACCTTTTTGAATTGTCATTTAAATTCTAAATGTATACTATATAGATATATCTGTGGTGAATAATCACTCGGTGATGAAAGTATTTAATATACCAAATAGACATGCAAATAAGTAGTCACAAATCAGAACTAGCTGTCACCGATAATCATCTGGTCGGCGGTACTCTTGGCAAATTGTCAATATTTTGCGACTACTACACCTAATCAAATTATACATTCAGCGACAGATGTTTACTGCTTGCACCCCCATTTCCGTAGTCATGGTGACTATATACTTCGATAAGCCCTAATATTTCACACCGCTACTTCTCTATGCGTCTGCACAGCGTGCCTGACGGCAACCCGACCACTTCATTCGGGTACAACGTCTGGACGGTCAACGCTTCGTCGTCGTCAGTGACGGTTACACACCCTGTGGCCACCTTGCTCGGGGTGTTCGTATTACCCACATTTTCTTCCAGAAGGAATAGTTTTCAGTGACATAACTACGAATATCTGGATTTAATCCAGAGAACCATTCTTTACATTCAGTTCGCCCTTTGTTCCAATCCCCTCGAACAATAACGTCTCGCAGAGCTTCGCCAGATATGTCTCCAGCTAAAGAAGTCGAGAAGCGTTTGAGTCCTTTTTAATCGACCTGTAGCCTAATTTAGGCCTTCGGGCGATACTTGTTCTATTTGTCCATCGTAAAACAATCAATATACAATAAGTTTGCTGTTGGTAATAGCACTGGGTGGACAAAACAAGAAATTCTCAAGGAAACATGTGACTTCCGCGCTCTGAGCGTTTCCTTTGGACTGCGCTACCTAGACCCACTCCTTTAGAGGGTTTGCGCTTAGCAAGCCGCGCCGAGTAGGCGCGGCGACCCCTGCTTCAAGTGTTTCATCTGAAGTAATCTTGGGTTGTGGCTCTTTAGCCACACATCTAACGGAGAATTACGGGTCCCCCAGATTCGAAGTGACGGCGGTCGCTGGCCGGTCGAGGCGACGTCCGGGCTCGACGCTCAGCTTCGTGCAGAATCCACCCGACACAGAAAGTACTCGCCGGAGTCCTGACGGACCCACGGCTCGAAGAGTTGCGTCGAGAGAAATTATGGGACCGCTGAGAGTCGAACTCAGGTCCTACCGACCCCATCGGCAGAGGATACCACTACCCCACGGTCCCAGGGTGTATTCAAAGCGATGCGTGTCTTGCGGTTAAGCCCTTCGTTTCGTCGTGGCAGAGAGACGGCCTGACGTGCTATGAAATCGCACCGAAGATACGCTTTTGCCGCCAGCCAAGTAATGACAACAATATGTCTGCACTGCTGGAGAACATCCCGTTCGGCCTGCTCCCCGGACTCGTGATGCTGGCTGTCGTCTTCGCATTCGGTGTGGCCGTCCACCGGTGGCGGGCCATCCGTCGGGGAGAGGAATCCGAACCTCCGCAGGACCGCTCGGAAGACTCGCGCGGCTACCCGCTCGCGTCGTGGCGGTACGTCTACGACCTCGACAAGGCGGCGGCCGACCGAGAAGTGGCGTCGGTCCACGAGCAAGCGGAGACACTCGCGGACGTCGAACAGAAACGGCGGAAATAGTGAGCAAAATAGCGACCGATGTCGGAAAACGGCCCTCAGACCAGCACGGCTTCCAGCGACACAACCTCGCCGGATTCGGCGTCGGCATCGCCGACGAGTTCGCCCAGACAGACGGCGGACCCGTCGTCGGTGAAACACGCAACGAGGTCGCCGTGGTCGGCGTCGTCGTCCACGTCGAACACGCCGGGAGCGTAGACGGGTGCACCGTTTGCGACTTCGCGGGCGGCGCTGTTGGCGATGGTAACCGCCGGAAGGTGCGTCAGCGCCCGTTCGGCGGGTGAAACGATATCCCGAATCCAGGATTCATCACCCTCTTCGGCGAACGCGAGGGCGTCTTTGAAGTCGTGGAGGTTCACGAGCGTCGAGTCGTCGAAGGGGTCGGTCGCGGTGCGGCGGAGATGTCCCATGTGGCCGCCGGTGCCGAGCGCGAGCCCGAGGTCGTGACAGAGTTTTCGGATGTAGGTGCCCGACTCACAGCGGATTCGCAAGAGCGCCTGTCGGTCCTGTACTTCGAGGAGGTCGAGGTCGTAAATCTCGCGTACGCGGAGGCGGCGCGAAACGGCCGACTTGCGCGGCGGTTTCTGGTAGAGTTTGGTCTCGAACTCCGCGACAGTCGACTCGATATCGGCGGGTGCAGGGCCGTGGAGTTCGAGCACCGAGACGTACTCCTTCGAGCCTTCGAGGAACACCTGTGCCATGCCAGTTGCATCACCGAGAAGGATGGGCAGACAGCCGGTTACCTTCGGGTCGAGCGTTCCCGAGTGGGCCGCACGGTCGAGTCCCGCCATGTCGCGGACCCACCCGGTCACCTGGTGGGCTGACGGCCCCGGTGGCTTGTCGAGGTTGACGACGCCGAACGAGAGCAGGTCGTCGACGCTTCTGTCTTCGGGTGGGTCTCGGAGCATGGTTAGAAATCGTAGCGAATGCCTTCGACGGGGTACTTGCCTTCGTCGTCCGAGGCGTCGTACGATTCGACTGCGGCGGTGATGATTTCGGGTACTTCCGCTTCGCCCCAGCGGGCCGTGTTGAGTGCGATATCGTAGATAGAGAGGTCCGTGATGTCGATGTCGTAATATTCGCCGTAGCGGTGTTTTTCGCTCTCCTCGCGGGTGACAGTCTCGTCGCGGGCGGTGTCGACAGCCTTGTCCTCGCGGTCGGCGATTCGCTCCGCGCGAACGTCGACTGGCGCATCCAGCCAGAATCGGAGGTCGGCGGCGTCGCCTGCCAGCCAGCCGGCGAGTCGAGATTCGAGGAGCACGTCGTCGCGTTCGAGTGCGATAGTTCGAAGGCGACGGTCGAGGTCGCGGTCGATTTGGTCGTCCTCCTCGGCGAGTTTGTTGAACTCGACGGCGGTCATGTCGCGCTCCGCGGCGAGTTCCCGGAAGATGTCTCCACCACTTATGTGTTCGAGGTCGAACGCCTCGGCGAGTGCGGCGGCGGTCGTACTCTTCCCGCTGCCCGGCGGGCCGGAAACAGTCAGTAACATATCCATGCTCGGTGGGGTTGGCTAAAAGAGGTTATCGTTGGCGACGACCCCTGTGGGGACTTCTCACGCCCGTCGAGAGTCGTGTCAATCAGTCTGGTAGAACGAAAGTCGTGGAGAAAAAGCCGGGTCGATAGCGGTCAGGATGGCCGCGTTACGACGCCGACGGCGACATGTCGATGTTGAGCGCCTTGCGGATAATCTGGGTGAAGCCCATCGAGCAGAGGAAGTACCAGACAATCCACGCCTGCATGGGGCCGAGAACGCCTTCGGTCCACTCGACGGTCCCCGTGAGCGGGAGCACGAGTGTTCCGACATCAATGTGTGGCTGGGCGTTTCCGCCGACGCCGATGGCCCAGTACATCCAGAGGAACACCGGGATGGTGAGGAACATAATCCAGACCATCGGGCGGAACTGCTCTTTGAACATGCCCATCTGGTCGCCCATCGCTTCCATCTGTTCTTCCTGAATCTTTTCGAGCGCCGCGTCGTCACCGCGCTCTTTCGCATCCTTCTGCCGTTTTTGGATGTCTTTCATCCGCTCTTGGTACGCGCCCATCTTCTCCATGTCCATGAGGTTCGCCTGGAGGAGCGTGGAGTAGAGACCGGTTGCGAGCGCGAGCACCATCACGATAGCGTAGAAGGGGAGCATATCGGCGAGCGGTCCGAGTGCGATGTCCATCGCGCTGCCGATGACGTTGCGGACCTCAGAGACCGAGTAGCCGAGGAACAGGCCAACAGTTACGACGGCCGCACCCTTGTCGTACTTCGACCACGAGGAGTCGCCGGTGTCGACCGACACGGGCGATGAACTACTCGACCCGGTCGAGGACTCGTCATCTTCGAGACCGGCGCGAGTCGCCGCCGCGTCGGCAAGCCGGAAGCCTTCGTCGCCGTCGACGAGGATTCCCTTCTCGATAAGACGGCCCCATTGGCCGCTCGTGAGCTCATCGCGAACGTCGGCCCACGCGACTTCTCCGTCGTCCGCCCGTTCGAGGACGGTATCGACGGCGGCGCGCATGTCGGCGTCGGAGCCGACGAGGTCGCGCACCCTAGATTCGATTCGTGCCATTACGACCTCTTTAGCAACCGGCCGTTATCAAGGTTTTACTCTCCGTCCGAGCCTGCGCACAGCTGCCACTGGCGTCGTGACCCACCTACGGCTCCCGCTGACGTAGTTAGCCACCCACTGGCGCAGAAAAAACCGAAAGCGCGCGTCGATTACGCGTCGTCGAGGCTGTCGACGATGTCGTCGAACACTTCGTCGGGAGTCTGTTCGCCGTCGATTTCGACGAGGACGCCTTCGTCGCGGTAGTGCTCGATAACGGGTTCCGTGTTCTCTTCGAAGACAGAGAGTCGCTCGCGGACGGTCTCTTCGGTGTCGTCGTCGCGCTGGATGAGTTCGCCGCCACACTCGTCGCAGACGCCCGCTTCTTCGGGCTGGTTGAACTTCACGTGGAAGTTCGTACCGCACTCCGAGCAGACGCGGCGACCGGTGAGTCGTTCGACGAGTTCCGACTCGGCGACCTCGAGGGAGAGGACGGCGTCGAGGTCGGCGATTTCGGAGAGGTACTCCGCCTGCGAGAGGTTGCGCGGGTAGCCGTCGAGGACGTAGCCGTCGGCGTCTTCGAGTGCGGCCTCGACGATTTCGTTGACAACCGCGTCGGGGACGAGTTCGCCCTTCTCCATGAACGACCGGGGCGTACCGTACTCGGTCTCCATGTCCTTGTTCGCGCGGAGCGCGTCGCCCGTGGTGACGTGGTCGATGTCGTACGTTTCGGCGAGTCGCTTCGACTGTGTGCCCTTACCTGCGCCCGGGGCTCCGAGCAGGAGGATGCGCTTTCCCATATCGACCACCATCCGTCGAGAGCATATAGTGTTGAAGATACTAGCCCAGTTCTGCGGCGATATTCGTCGTCGAATTAGGATTATATTGCCTCAATTAGTCGAGTAAACCACCGGGGGAGTGATTCAACGCCGAGTGTATGGGAATATGTTGCCGATTCCACTGACGAGAGGCGATACGTTCAACGGGGAGGGCCTCGTGACCCCAACCAATGCGCGACTCGTCACTCATGCGCGATACCCTGAAGGACCCGCTCGCGCGCGCCTATAGTCGCTGGCGCACCCTCGAACGCGGGTGGCGCGCGACCGCCCTCGGACTCGGAGTTGTGACCGCCCTCGCAGTGCTCGGGCCGTGAGCGAGGAGCCAATCGCTCGGCTCGGTCGTCTCCTCCCCGGACTCGCCCTCCTCGTCGTCCTCGCCGGGGTAGCGACGCTTGTCGCTGGGGCCATTCCGGGTGTCAATGCGCTCCTTCTCGGTGTCTTCTTCGGAGCCATCGTCGCCAACGCGACGGGCGTCCCCGAATGGGCCCGTCCGGGCGTCGCTACACAGACGTTACTGCTCGAAACCGGCATCGTCCTCCTCGGCGCACGCATTGCCATCGACGAACTCATCGCCTCGGGACCGACGCTTGTCACACTCGTCGTCGTGACGGTCGGCGCGGGCGTCTTGCTCGTCGAACTCGTCTCCGGGCGCGTGTTCGGTCTCGCCGACGAAACTGGCTCGCTTCTCGCAGCGGGTGCAAGTGTCTGCGGCGTCTCGGCGGCCACCGCCATTGCCGGCACCATCGATGCCGACGGCGAGTCACTCGCACACGTCGTCGCGGCAGTGCTTCTCTTCGACGCGCTCACCCTCGCTGTGTTCCCTCTCGCGGGCGACTTGCTTCCCCTCACCGGTCGCCAGTTCGGAATCTGGGCCGGATTGAGTATGTTCAGCACCGGCCCGGTTACCGCGGCCGGATTCGCCCACTCCGAAGTCGCTGGTCAGTGGGCGACCGTGACGAAACTCGCCCGAAACTCGATGCTCGGCCTCGTCGCTCTCTGGTACGCAGTTCGCTACGCTGGAGGAGATACGAGCGGTCTCCAATCCGTCTTCGAGGGCGTTCCACGCTTCCTCATCGGATTCGGACTGGTCGCCGTTATCGCCAATCTCGGTATCCTCTCCGGGGACGCACTGGCGGCCGTGGGAACTGCCAGCGACGCGCTGTTCGCACTCGCGTTCGTCGGTCTCGGACTCGACATTCGTCTCGATGCCATGCGCGAAACGGGCGTTGCCCCGCTGGCCGTCCTCGGCGTACAATTACTCACCATCAGCGCACTAACGCTTGCAGCGGTGCTCACGCTCTTTTGATTTGTGGCGGTCCTTGGGCCGTGTTGCCCTCTTATTGAGACGTGAGCTATTCTGTCCCATCATCGAGACGCGGGTCGTTTTTGTACCGAGCGGGAGTAGCCACGTTCATGACTCGATTCGAGGCCGACACATCCCGTGAGCGCCGGAAACTCTTCGCCGACGCCGTCGAGGCCCACCGCAACCGCGGGAGCGCCTTTCTCACTATCGAGGCGGAACGCAACCCGGACCTCGACGGCGAGGGTCCCGGGCCGTGGATTCAGTTCTCCGAACGGACGTTCAATATGGACGTGACCGACGAGGAACTCGACCGCCTCAAGGACCTGCTCTCGGAGTTCCCCGAGTTCCGTATCGACCAACTCGAAAGTCCGGATGAGGCCGAAGGAACAAACGTCCGAATCACCGCGCGTTCGGATGCGAATCGACTCGCCGGATTCGCAGATCGCGTCTTCCAGGCAGTCTATAGCCGCGAAGAGGACTACCGCGCGTGGGTCACCGCCATCTGACACGGACGGGACGGACGCCTCCGGACGAACCAAACGAACGTCACGTTTATCCGGCGAATGTTAAGGCCTTGGCCCGCTCGCCGGGGTACATTTGTCTCTCGCCTGCGTAGCGGTGGGTATGTCGGATCAATCTGGGCTGGCGTGCGATGACGTACAGTTGCTCGTCGAGGCAACTGGTCGCCGTATCGACGTGGGTGATGTGACGCTCCACGCCGTCGAAGCAGGGCCGGAAGACGGAGAGTTAGTCGTCCTGCTTCACGGGTTCCCCGAGTGTTGGTACGCCTGGGCCGACTACCTTCGCCCGCTCACGGACGCGGGCTACCGAGTCGTCGTCCCGGACCAGCGTGGATACAACCTGAGCGACCATCCCGAGGGTATCGAGTGGTACAGTATCGACGAACTGGCCAGTGATATCGTCGGCCTGCTCGATGCACTCGACCGTGAGAAAGCACACATCGTCGGCCACGACTCGGGGGCCGCTGTCGCGTGGTGGACCTCGCTTCACCATCCAGACCGGGTGCGGTCACTCACGACGATAAACGTCCCGCATCCGACGGTCTTTGCTCGGCACCTCAAGCGCGACCCGGCACAGCAGCTTCGAAGTTGGTACATGCTGTTCTTCCAAGTTCCGAAGCTCCCAGAACTTATCGCACCCCTCGGCGACTGGGCTGTCCTGGAGCGGACGATGACCGACTCCGCGCTTCCAGGAACATTCTCGACGGCGGAGCTTGAGCACTACCGGTCGGCGTGGTCCGTTCCCGGAGCGTATCAGTCGATGGTCAACTGGTACCGGGCCGCCGTTCGAGAGCGCCCACAGCCGAGAACCGAGACGGTCGAGGTTCCGACACTTGTCGTCTGGGGGTCCCGTGACCGCTTCCTCCGGTCGAAGATGGCAAGAGAGAGCCTATCGTTCTGTTCTGACGGCCATCTCCGGATGTTCGACGAAGCGACACACTGGGTACACCACGAAGAGCCAGTGGCCGTCGCCCGCGCAATCATCGAGCACGTCGACGATGCGTGGCGGACACCGAACAACACCCCCGACGAGACGAGTCATCGTCCGGTCTAACGTTCGTGACACGTCGACACCCCGAATCCGGCAATATTTGTCGGTGTCTAAATTCAACTATATAGGTCCATCGAGGGGACTTAGCGAGGTTCTTGTACGTCCGGCCTTCAAATCGGAGTGACGCGGTTGCAGTCCGGTGGTGGGACGTTCCATACTCCTTCGAACCGTCTCCGCGTCTTCTTCATGAGCAGGGACGGGGGACCGTCCCACTTTCACTCGCCGAGTCACTACACCGGCGCTTGGTGGTCCCTCCGTTGCATTGGCCCCGTCTGACCTGCCCGCCCTCGGCGGATGGGTACGTTCTTACTCGCGGCCACCTCACTTCGGGATATGACCGACCTCGGAAAGGTCGACCGTGACTTCTTTGATGAGTACATCTACCCGCGACTCGGTGCCACCCGGGACGACGTGGCGCTCGGTCCGACTCACGGCGTCGACTTCGGCCTCCTCGACATCGACGGAACAGCGGTTGCACTGGCGACAGACCCGGTATCAGTCCTCCCGGCACTCGGATTCGAGCGAGCAGGCCAGTTCGCTATCGACATTGTCCTCTCCGATATCGCCGTTTCAGGTCTCGACCCGTCGCATCTCGCCATCTCGTTTACGCTCCCGCCAGAGATGACGGACGCGGAGTTTGCCGAACTCTGGGCTGCGATGCACGACGAGGCCGAAGACCTCGGTGTGAGTATCGTCACCGGTCACACCGCCCGCTATTCGGACTGTTCGTACCCGTGGGTCGGCGGCGCAACCGCCCTCGCGGTCGGCGACCACGACGACGTTGTTCGCCCGGACGGCGCACGCCCGGGCGACGATGTGCTCGTGACGAAAGGCCCCGCTGTCGAGACGACTGGTCTCTTGACGACGCTCTTTCCCGACGGCTTCGACGGACTCGGCCCCGACACCCTCGAAATCGCACAGGAACGACTCGACGAAACCGACGCCGTCCGCGACGCCATGACTGTCTCGGCCGCGGGCGGACACGGTGTCCACGCGATGCACGACGCCACCGAGTGCGGCGTCCACGGTGCCCTCAACGAGATTGCAGGGAGTGCGGGCGTCCAACTGGAAATCGACGAATCGAGTATTCCGTTCCGACCGGGCGTCCGCGACGTGTGCGAGTATCTCGATATCGACCCGTGGCGTTCGACCACCGCGGGGTCGCTCATCGTCGCGACCGACCCCGAGGTGACGGACGACGTAATCTCCGCGCTCAATGCTCGGGGAACTCCCGTCGGCGTCGCAGGAACCGTCGTCTTGGGCGAGGGTGTCGTCGTCGACGGCAAGCGCATCGACCACCCCGATGTGGACCCGTCGTGGGGTGCCTACGAACGCCTCGCCAACGAAGCAGAGAAGTAGCGTAGTCGCCCGGCATTCATCGATACGAGTGAACTCCTGTCAGCGCAAACGGATACGAAAAACACCACGCCGTATGGGTCGTGCAACTACTTATCATGTGCGCGCTTACCAAAGGTTATGAACGACGACGAGAGTGCCGTCGAAACCGCCCGTGAGAGGGACGCGGCGGACCCGCTTTCGGACCTCCGAGAGCGGTTCTACGTTCCGGACGGCGAACTGTACATGGACGGTAATTCGCTCGGTCTCTTCTCGGTCGACGCCGAGGACGCACTCGAACATGTCATCGACGAGTGGAGAGAGCTCGCTATCCGCGGGTGGACTGACGCCGACCCAGACTGGCACACCTACGGCGAGCGACTCGGCGAACGACTCGCACCCCTCGTCGGTGCCGACCCCGAGGAAGTCGTCGTCGCCAACTCCACGACGGTCAATATCCACACGCTCATCGGAACGTTCTACGACCCCGACCGCGGCGAGAAAATCGTCGTCGACGACCTCGACTTCCCGACCGACCACTACGCGATTCGGGCGCAACTCCGCCAGCACGGCCGCGACCCAGACGAGGCACTGCGTGTAGTCGAAAGCCGTGACGGCCGGACCATCGACATCGAAGACGTGCTCGCAGCTATCGACGACGACGTGGGCATGGTGTTTCTCCCCTCCGTGCTCTACCGGAGCGGCCAGTTGTTCGACATCCAGACCATCACCGAAGCGGCCCACGACGCCGGCGCACTCGCCGGGTTCGACCTCGCACACTCCATCGGGGCCGTCCCGCACCGACTCTCCGATATCGGCGTGGATTTCGCCGTCTGGTGTCATTACAAATATCTCAACGCCGGGCCCGGCGCACTCGCCGGTCTCTACGTCAACGAGCGACATTTCGGCGTGACCCCCGCGCTGGCTGGCTGGTGGGGCAACGCCAGGGAAACGCAGTTCGATATGGCGCTGACGTACGACCCCGCCCACTCCGCCGCCGCGTTCCAGACCGGGACGATTTCGATTCTCGCCACCGCGCCGCTCGATGGCGCACTCGACATCGTCGAAGACGCCGGCGGCGTGGCCGCACTCCGCGAGAAATCGCTCGCGCTCACCGACTTCCTCATCGAACTCGTAGACGAGCACCTTCCCGAGTGCGAGGTCGGTACTCCTCGCGACCCGGCGGCCCGCGGCGGTCACGTCGCGGTCGAACATCCCGAAGCGTACCGCATCAGCCTCGCGCTGAAAGAACGCGGCGTCATCGTGGATTTCCGCCAGCCGGATGTCGTCCGCATCGCGCCCGTTCCGTCCTACGTCGGCTTCGAGGACGTGTACAGGACGGTGGAGCATCTGCGCGAAGTTCTGGACGAGAAGGAGTACGAGGAGTTCGAGAAACAGAGCGGCGGGGTGACGTGAAAGTCAGGCGATGGAGTTGGCGAGTGCGTACATGAACAATCGTCTGTTCGACACGAAGGGCGCTAAAACGATTCCACTTCCTCTACCAGTCGATAACTTCCTTATCGCGCCAGAATTTGCCCGACGGACTGCCCGCTTCGAATCTCGAAAGCCACGTGGGCGTCTCCGCCCCCTTCTCGACTGAACGGTCCGCTTCCTCGCCGCCCATGTCGGTTCGGACCCACCCCGGACAGACCGAGTTAGCGATGAGACCGTCGTCGCCGTACTGCCCGTCGAGGTAGACCGTGAGGCCGTTGAGACCGGTTTTTGAAATTCGATACGACGGCGAGCCACCGGACTGGCCCTCTTCGAGCGCGCCCATTCCGGAGGAGACGTTGACGACGCGGCCGCCCTCGCTTTGGAGGAGCAGCGGGACGGCGTGTTTGCATATGAGCATCGGGCCGCGGAGGTTGACCGCGAGGGTACGGTCGATTCGTTCGGTCGGTTCCGCGACGATGTCGTCTCCTTCGCCGCCGATTCCGGCGTTGTTGACGAGGATGTCGAGTCGTCCTTGGTCGGCGAAAATGCCGTCGACCACGTCTTCGATGTCGCCCTCTTGGGTTACGTCGAGCAGGACGCGTTCAGTCCCGTCGGGCGTCTCGTTCGTGACGCTTCGCGACCCGGCGTAGACCGTCGCCCCGAGGTCGCGGAGATTCTCCGCAATCTTGCGGCCGATACCTCGGTTCGCGCCCGTGACGAGCGCAATCTGTCCGTCGAGGTCGTCGTAGACGGTGGGTTCCATAGGCGACACTGCGGACTCAGGGAGGATATTCTCACCGAAGCAGAGCGGCCGGGCCGCCTACTCCACGACGATAGCCAGTTCGCGGAACTCGTCGCCGGTCCACTCGTGAGCAGTGAAGCGACCATCCGGATTGCAGATGAGATAGACGTACCCCGGCCACGACGCCTGCTCTCGGTCGGTGGCGCTCGGAACCGGGTCTGTCTCGGGATGCGAGTGATAGAAGCCAACCACGTCGTTTCCCTCGGATTCGGCTTCGTCGAAGGCGGAAACGGTCTCTTCGGGGTCGAGTTCGTAGGCGACACGCGGCTCTTCGGCAACATTCGAGACGGGGAGGACGGCGGTGATTGTCGCCGCGTCGCGGTCGCCGACGAGGACGCCGCAGACCTCTTGCGGCGGGTCGCGGGCGGCCCCCTCGCGAGCGTGCGAGAGAATCGTCGTGGAGGTGGCTGCTTCGAGCGAGAGTTTATTCGAAGTCACGGCGCATCGCGATTTCGAACCACGGACAGAGACGCAGTTGGCGGTACCATTTGGGGTGGTCGTGAAGGTGCTCGTAGTCCACCCAGAGCATCCCCGCAATCTCGTCTTCGTCGGGGTCGAGGCTGGTGTCTTCGAGCGTGACCTTCAGGACGGCACAGACCTCCCATTCGAGACCGGAGTTGCCGTAGTAGCGCTTGTACTCGAACTTATCTGTCACGCGGAGGTCGGAGTACTGGTCGGGCGTGATACCGAGTTCCTCTTCGAGTCGCTCTTCGGTCGCCTCTTTCTGGGTCTGTCCCTGTACGGGATGGGAGGCAACGGTGCCGTCCCAGTGGGTGTCCCACAGGCGCTTGTTCGGCGCGCGTTGAGCGAGAAGCAGTTGGCCCTCCTCGTTGAACACGAGACACGTAAAGGCGCGGTGTCGGATGCCATCGCCCGTGTGGGCTTCGAGTCGATTGACGAGCCCTTCGGGGTTGTCGTCAGAGTCGACGGCGATAACGTCCTGTGCTGCGTTCTCGTGGAGTTCCGTGGCCTCACCGGCCTGTGCGTCGCTCATGTCCGTCTCGTCGGAGTCGGGGGTAAACTAAGCTTCGATGCGGAACGGCTCTCGGTGACGGTTAGCCGATGCGCTCGTCGAGAATCAGGCGCGTCTTCGTACTCTTTACGTCTTCGTGCTCGCGTGCGCGAGTGATGAGGTCGTTGACCGCTCGCGTGTCCGCCGCGTCGATGACGAGGACGATATCTTCCTCGCCGGAAACCTGCCAGACGAAGTCGACATCTTCCCACTCGGCCATCAAATCTGACACGTCGTTCGTGTCCACGTCGACCGCGACAGTCACCTCGACCATCGCCTTCAGGTTCCCCGTCCGGGTCGCAATCGTAAAGCGCTCGATGACGCCCTCCTCGACTAACCGTTCGACGCGGTTTCTGACGGTGCCTTCGGAGGTCCCGACCTCCGCCGCTATCTCCGTGTTCGGGGTCCGAGCGTCCCGTCGAAGGATATCGAGGATACGTCGGTCCAACTCGTCCATATCCCACGTGCCGACCCCAGCGACTTACCAATTACGAATTTCGTAACTCGGCTTCGAAAGTAACACTTATGCACCCGTGTTCCGTTCGTTTCTCGTAATGTCGGACGCCTATCTGGCCCTGGAAGACGGCCGCGTGGTCGAAGCGCGTGGTCGCGTTCCGGGACGCACACGCGGTGAACTGGTGTTCACAACCGCATACACTGGATACGAAGAGAGCTTGACTGACCCCTCGTACGAGGAACAGGTGCTCACCTTCTCGTACCCCCTCATCGGGAACTATGGCGTCCGAGCCGAGCGATTCGAGTCCGACCGGGTCCACCCTCGTGCCGCCGTTGCACGCGAGTTCACCGACGAAGTCGTCGAGTGGCTCGCCGAGGAGGACGTCCCGGCGGTTGACCATCTCGACACTCGCGACCTCGTCACGTCGATTCGCGAAGAGGGCGCGATGAAAGTCGGAATCGCCGTCGGCGAGGATGCGACCCCCGAGGATGCGAAAGAAGAGCTTTCGAAGTGTAAAGGCATGAGCGACCACGTCGATATCGGTGCGCAGGTCACGACGCCCGAACTGACGACGTTCGAAGGCGACGGCGATACGACAGTCGCACTCGTCGACTGCGGTGCGAAGCAGTCCATCGCCGACTCGCTCGTCGACCGCGGCGCGACGGTTCACGTCCTCCCCTACGACGCGACTGCCGAGGACGTATCCGAACTCGAACCCGACGTGCTGTTTATCTCGAACGGCCCCGGCGACCCGAAGAACTACACGGCGACGCGCGAACTCGTCGAGGAATTCGCCGGTGACATTCCACTCGCGGGTATCTGCCTCGGTCAGCAAATCGTCGCGAGCGCACTCGGTGGCACCACCGAGAAGATGGCCTTCGGCCATCGCGGTGTGAACCAGCCCGTTCGTGACCTCCAGACCGGAAAGGTCGTCATGACGACGCAGAACCACGGGTACACCGTCGCCGACCCCGGCGAACACCTCGACGTGACGCAAGTCAACGTCAACGACGACACCGCCGAAGGGCTCGCAAGCGAGGAACTGAGCGTCATCACCCGTCAGTACCACCCCGAAGCCCACCCCGGCCCCCACGACTCGCTCGGCTTCTTCGACGACGTACTCGCTATGACGGAGTCGGAGGGAAACGGGCGTAAGCGGCGAGTTATCGCCGACTAACGCCGTCTCACTGCGGCCAGATTTCGTTTTTCTATTTATAATCGACGCGACCGTTGCCCACGGAGCGGTGCGCTCCGTCTCGGGTCGGAGAAACTGTCAAACAGTCTCACGGCCTATTTTGTCATGTGATGGACGACGTATCGCTCATCGAGCGCGGTTTCGACGAACTTCCGGCGGAGGTGGCTCTTCTCAACGAGCACGGAGATATCGTCTACACGAACCGGTCGTGGCGGACGTTTGCGGCCGCAAACGGCTACGTCGGTGATGTCTCTTCCATCGGTGAGAACTATCTCGACGTGTGCGATGCCGCAAGCGAGGACGAGGAAGTGGCCGGTGTCGTCAGCGACGGTATTCGGTCGATACTCCGAGGGGAACAAGACCTGTTCACCGCCGAGTATCCGTGTCACTCCCCGTCCGTGTTCCGGTGGTTCATGCTCCGTGCCGTCCCGTTCGACACACGGAAACACGGCCAGTTCGCTCTCGTCGTCCACCTCGATATCACCGACAGACGACTCGCAGAGTTGCAGGTCAACGAGAAGAACCAACATCTCGCGTTGCTCGTCAATGTCCTCTCGACGGAACTCAGACAACCCCTCACGTCGGCTATCGAAGCAGCGAAACGGCTCGTTTCGGCGGACGGAAAAGACGCGGTGGCGCTCTCGGAAGCACTCTCGCGTATCGATACCATCGTCAAACGGAGCATCGGACTCGTCACCCAGACGAATTCGCTGGAACTCGAAGCGGTTGAGTTTCGGGAGTGCACGATGCAGGCGTGGCACGACCTCGACGAGGAACGCGAGGCGTCGTTTCGCATCGTCGGTGACGGGACGCTCTCGGCGGACCGCCATCTGTTCGGCCTGCTCCTCGGGTCACTACTGACCAACAGCGTCCAGCGAAGTTCGTTTCCGGGCTATCCCACTGAGATTATCGTCGGCTCGACGGACAGCGGGTTCTACGTCGATGACGACGGGCCGCGCCCCTCGGCGGAAGAGCGGGCAGCGACGAAGCCGGACCAGTTGCTCGGCGTCGATTACGAGTCGATGCAACTGTCGGTCGCGAGGCGAATCGTGGACCTTCACGGCTGGACGTTCGAAGTTTCAGACTCGGAACTCGGCGGTGCTCGGTTCGAAGTGGACGGTGTGGAGTGGCTGTGAGAAGAACCCCGACGACCTGTCTTACGAGAGGTCGGCTTCCATCACGAACGTCGGTTCGTCCGCAACGTCACTTCTGGTTGCCGCTGCGTCGGACACCCACTGGACGCTCTCGGGGAAGAGGACACGCGTCCGGTCGGCACCGACGGATGCAGCATCGCGTCGAACGGCATCTATGATGGCCTGACAGGCGTCGAGGTCGTCCCACGCGGCGACGGCGTACTCGGCCCACAGCACTTCGCCTTCGTCTTCGAGTTCGCGCGAGTAGGTCCGGTTTCGGTACGTGAAGCCGCTTGCGCTGTCGTCGCCGACGACGAACAGACGGTCGTCGGCCGCGGCGTCGTGCAGTCGGTCGCGGGTCAGTTCCGACAGCGCCCACGATTCGTCGGGGTCGAGCGCGAGGCCGGAAAGCGCGCTTCGCATCTCGTTTTCGGTCCAGAACGCCCACGCCGCGTCGGCATCGTCGCTGACGGACAGTTCGGATGTCGCGTCAGCATCTGGTTCGGGGGTCGCCCACCGGAACTCGGTTCCGGGTTCGAACCCGACGCTACGGGCGTTCGAGAGACTTGGCGTGTTCCACGAGTGAATCATGTTCCGCACTCGTCGTGCGCCTTGCTCTCGCGCCCAGTCGAACAGGGCGTGGGTGAGGTGGGTCGCAATCCCCTGTTCGCGGTAATCGGGTGCGACGCGCATCCCCTGTGCCCAGCCTTCGTACTCCGAGAGCATGACGACCTGCGCGATGGCCGCAATCTCGTCTGAGGGTGTCTCGTCGCCCATATCCACGAGGAGGGTCGCCTGCTCGGGGTCGTCGGGAGCAATCCACTCGTGGTAGATTTCGGGGATGTAGTCCGACCCGCCGCGGTCGGCCCACGTGTCGCGGGTGAATGCGGCGACCGCGTCGTAGTCTTCCGGTCGTGCGGGTCGTACCTCCATCACGTTACTCCCACGGAACCGACCGTTCGGTGAGTTCCCCTTCGAGGTTGCGGCCCATCGCGTCCGCGGGGTCACTGAGATTCGCCAGCGCCCACATGAGTTTCACCTTCGCCGTACCGGGGAGGGTGTCGCCCGCTTCGATGACACCGGCATCGAGCAGGTCGCGGCCGGTGTCGTAGACGCGGTCGCAGACGCGGCCTTCGAGACACTGCGAGGTCATGGCGACGACCGTGCCGTCCTCGATGAGTTCCTCGATACGAGGGATGAGGTCAGTGTGGATGTGGCCGAGACCTGTTCCCTCGATGACGAGACCCGCTTTCCCGTCGAGGTAATCGAGCGCCGCGGGGTCCATCCCCGGCGTGAACTTCATGAGTTCGACATCCGCGTCGAGGTCGGCGTGAAGGGCGAGGTCTTCTTCGTCGCGTGCGGTGTAGTCGCGGCGGAACGTGACTTCTTCTGCCTCGTAGTCGACTTTGCCGAGCGGCTTTGCGCCGATGGTCTGGAAAGCATCGCGCCGGGACGTGTGGTTCTTGCGGACGCGCGTGCCCTCGTGGAGCGCGCACACGTCGTCGGACTCCGAGGCGTGCATGCAAATCATGACCTCGGCGGCGTCGGCTTTCGCGGCCTCGACGGCGCAGACGGCGTTCATGACGTTGTCCGAAGAGGGCCGGTCCGCAGAGCGCTGACTGCCCGTAAAGACGATGGGAACGGGCGTGTCGAGCATGAACGACATCGCCGACGCGGAGAACTGCATCGTGTCGGTGCCGTGCATGACGACGACGCCGTCGGCACCCGCTTCGATTTCCTCCGCGATGGCCTCGGCGAGGTCGACCCACACGTCGGTCGTCATGTTCTCCGAGAGGATGTTGGCGACGACGCGCCCGCGGTAGTTCGCGCGCCCCGCGAGGTCCGGCACGGCACGAAGCACGTCTTCGGCGTCGAACTGCGCCGTCACGGCTCCCGTCCGGTAGTCGACGGTGGAGGCGATGGTCCCGCCGGTCGAGATGAGCGAGATGGTCGGTAGGTCCTCGTCGAACTCGATTTCGGAGGTGCCGTCACCTTCGGACTGTGCATCTTCGATGTCGTAGACATCCGATTCGAGAACCTCGACGTCTGCATCGTCGCGTTCGATGCCGACGTTGTAGCCGCCGCCGAGTTTGACGACGAGGTGGTCCTCTGTGGAAGACGGCATGAGCACGCCTTCGTTCGTGACGCCCGCGCGGGTGACGCGGACGCGGTCCCCTGCGTTCATATCGCGGGATACCGCGGGGGCAGACTTCAAACCCACCATTCCACCTTTTTCCTCCTCGGGGTCGCTCCGCGACCCGCTCGGAGCAAAAATCTGGACCAAAAAGTGCCGAGAGACTCGCTTTGCTCGTCTCTCGGTACGATTGCTGGAGTGGTACGACCTTAGGGACGGAGATGGAAATACTATGATTTCATTGAAATGATATTTAAAAGGTATTTTATACGGAGACTCATTCGCCACAGTATGCTCTCCAGTATATTCCTCCAGTCAGGCGGTGGTGGTGCATTCGTACTGTTTTTTCTTATCTTCCTCGTCACGATTGGGATGGTCGTGTGGACGTACAGTGATGCACGGAAGAACAGTAGCCACCCGGCCTTCCTCTGGGCAGTTGTCGTCTTTCTCGCCCCGCTCCTCGGAATCGTGCTGTACGTCCTCCTCGGCCGGAACGCCTAACGGAGCGATACGAACTCGGTCCGTCCCTCTCTGACTACACTTTTCCAATCGGCTCAGCACAAGAGCCATCACCCTCGCCCACGACCTGTCACACATGCAACGGTCGGACCAAAAAGAGTCTGAGCGGTCCGTCGACGATATCCTCTCCGGACTGAACTCCGACGACGAACCGACGCCGACAACCCAGTCAGCAGGCGGTAACGGGGGTCGTTTCAGTGGGCTGTTCTCCCCGCGCGCGTTCCTCGCGGCCCTGCTCCTCTCCGTCGGCGGTCTCGTCGTCGGTGGTGCAATCCCGATTATCGGGTTTTTCGGCCGCTTTGCCGGTATCGCTGCCGTCGGGTTCCTCATCGGTCTCGTCGGGTCGAAACGACGCTACGCCGAAGTCGGCCTCGCGGGGGCTATCGCCGCCGGTCTCGCGTTCGTCATCTCGACGCTGTTCTCCGTATTCGCGCCCTTTGCGGTGCAGTTGCTCGCGGATTACGGAATCGCTATCGCGGGCGTCGGCGCACTGAGCGGCGGGGTCGCCGGGCTCGTCGGCCACTACTTCGGACGCGACCTCCGGAGCGGACTGACACAAGACCTGTAAGTCGATTTAGTCAGTCGATTCGCCAACCGTCGCCGTCACGAGCGACCAATCCGCCCTCAGCGAGGTGGTGAAGCGCTGTGTCGACGACCGCGGGGTCCGCGTTCAGGTCCTTTGCGACACCGTGAACCGACTGTGACCCGTTTGCGAGCGAGGCGAGAATCTCCGCGTAGAACCGACTGTCGGCGTCGACGCCGAGTCTGTCGTTGATGCGGTCGAGTATCTCCGTGAGTCGACCCTGAATCCACCGTTGTGCCAGTGAGAGTTCGTTGTCGAGTTCTTCGAGTTTGCCGAGTTCGCGCGCCAAGTCGGAGATATCGTCCGTCTCGGTGTTTTCGAGTTCGAGCGACACGTGCGGACACCGGCCGGCCATGTCGAGGCTCGGACTCGGCGGGTAGGCACTCTTCGCGCCGAATCCGTACGGTGAGACGTTCACTTCGAGTCTGAGGTTCCGCGAGATGTGGAAATACTTTCGTCGTTGGTCGTCGGTTCGGGACTCGATGAGTCCCGCATCCTCCAGTTTCCGAAGGTGGTCGATGACGGCCTTGGGGCTGACGCCGAGGTACTCACTAATCTCGGTGACGTAGCACGGTTTGTGCGAGAGCAACCGCAGGATTCGGCGGCGGTTTTCGTTCCCGAGTAGGTCTAGCAGTACCGCGGAGTCCATTATCTGCTCATAGACTGTGGGCGGGGAAAAGCCTGACTCATGTGGAACCCACCGCAGTCGGGCGGTTAGCGATTATGCCGTTCCGGGGAGGTACGTGAGAGGCGGTCGAACGAGCGCGCCGCAAGAACCACCGAGAGAAACGAAAGCCCGACCGTGATAGCCGCGAGCAAAAGCCCTGCTTCGTACTTCAGCGGCGGGTAGTATCCAAAGCCGTAATCGAATATATCGTTCACGAGCGCGAGCGCGAGCGCGAACCCAAGTGCCCCCTTCGTGGTCGCACCGTAGCGCGGGACGAGGAAGGCGAGTGCGAGGAACCCGGCGTGGGTGAGCATGATACCCCAGTAGTCCCAGAGTGCGGCCCCCGAAAAGCCGACGTAGAGGTCGGGTCGGAGATTGAGCGCGACGACCGTCCAGATGCCGTACTTGAGCAACCAGACGAATGCGAGGGTATGGAGGTACGCGAGCGGGCGGTTCACGGGGGCGTCAGCCACGCGGCGGCCGAGGTTCGGAAGAAGCGTCGCGGCCGAGAGCGTCATCAACGCGAGGGCCGCGGGCGAGTCGCCGAAAAGCGGGTAGAAGAAGGTCGGCAGGTCGGCGAGGGAAGGGTCCGAGTGGACGTAGAAACTCACCCCAACGAGGAACGCAGAGGCGTTGAGAACGAGAAAGACGACGAGGCTGGGTCCGTTTCCGAGGTAGTACTCGACCCACTCGTCGACGGCCGCGTCGAGGTCGAAGTCTCGCAGGCGCATCGCCGATTCGGACGCAGCGGTGAAAGAAAAGGCCGTCGGGAGATGGTGGTTGATGGGATTGAGATGGCGATAGTGGTGGTTGTGGTGGTCGATAGGATTGAGATGGTGACGACGAGGACGATGGTGAGGGGTACGCAAGCAGCGACGCAGTAGGACGCAAGCAGCGACTCAGTACGCGACAATCTCTCACCCACTGCCGAGAACAAAGGACAATTACCCCGGGGTGTCGAACCTCCGAGCATGAACGCAGCCCTCATTATCCTCGATGGCTGGGGTCTCGGCGACCACGACCACCGCGACGCGGTCAAAGCGGCGGACACGCCGAACTTCGACCGCTACCGCGACACCGGTGCCTTCGGGACGCTCGTCGTCGACGGCCGACGCGTCGGCCTGCCTGACGGCCAGATGGGCAACAGCGAAGTCGGCCACCTCAACATCGGGGCGGGCCGTGTCGTCAAGCAGGCGTACACCCGCATCGGCGACAGCATCGAAGACGGTTCGTTCTACGAAAACGAGGCTATCACGGCGGCTTACGACCACGTCGAAGAGACCGGCGGCCGCGTCCACCTCATGGGACTCGTCTCCGACGGCGGCGTCCACTCAGACCAGGAACACCTTCACGCATTCATCGAACTCGCCGCAGAGCGCGGCGTCGAAGCCGTCTCCCACGCCTTCACCGACGGCCGCGATACCAGTCCCACGGGCGGCGAGGAGTACCTCTCGACACTCGAAGCCGTCGCCGACGAACAGGGAACCGGCCACGTCGCTACTGTCTCCGGTCGGTACTACGCGATGGACCGCGACCAGAACTGGGAGCGCACCAAGCGCGCCTACGACGCCATCGTCAACCGCGAGGCCGAGTGGACTGCCGAGACGGCGGTCGACGCGGTCACGGAGTCGTACGCCCGCGACGACACGGACGAGTTCGTCGAACCGACGCTTATCGACGACGCGCCCGCGCTCGAAGACGGCGATTCGGTCGTCTTCTTCAACTTCCGCGCGGACCGCGCACGCCAACTCGTCCGGATGCTCTGCGACATCGAACCCGAATGGGAGTTCGAGACGACCCCGCCGGAGATTCTCATGACGACGATGACGCAGTACGACAAGACGTTCGACGTGTCAGTCGCCTTCCCGCCGGAGCAGCCCGAAGACACGCTCGGAGAGGTCCTCGCGGAAGAGGGGATGACGCAGATGCGCATGGCCGAATCCGAGAAGTACCCCCACGTCACGTACTTCCTCAACGGCGGCCGCGAGGTCGAATTCGACGGCGAAATCAGACAAATCGTCGAGAGTCCGGACGTACCGACCTACGACCTCCAACCCGAGATGTCCGCCGAGGAACTCACCGACACGGCCATCGACACCATCGAGTCCGACGACCCGAACGTGATGGTCCTCAACTACGCGAACCCCGACATGGTCGGCCACACCGGCGACTACGAGGCTGCTATCGAGGCCGTCGAAGCGGTCGACGAACAACTCGGCCGACTCGTCGAGACCGTCCGCGACCACGGCGGCCACGTCTGCATCACCGCCGACCACGGCAACGCCGACGACATGGGCACGGAAGACGCCCCCCACACGGCACACACGTTCAACCCGGTCCCGTTCGTCTACCTCGCGGCCGAGGACGCGGAGGAAAATGCAGGTGCGTCCGGTGAAACTACCGACAACGAAACCCAGAAGGACACCGACGAGGCGGACGCGGACCGACCGCTTTCCGGTGGTCGAACCGTCCGCGACGGCGGCTCACTCTGTGACATCGCGCCGACGCTCCTCGAACTCGTCACGGTCGACCAACCGACCGCGATGACCGGCGAGTCGCTGCTCGAATAGGGAGTCACTGCTCGAATAGGGAGTCACTGCTCGAATAGGCGAGTCGCTTTCGGATTACACTCTCCTGTTCGAACCGCACTCTCCGCTGTAGAACGGCACACTTTCTCCGACTACGCTTCGGTTCCCACCCGATACCGGCGGTAGACTGTCGGGACCAGGAGTGCAACTCCCGCGACCGCCGCGAGCGCGATAAACTCCGGACGAACGATTGCCCCGAACGACTCAGTCGTGAGGGTCTCGACGGACGCACCGGCGACGACGCCCCCGATGGCCCACGGGAGTTCACCGACCGCAGTGCCGAGAGTGAACGCGGCGAGACTGACGTTCGAGACGCCCGCCGCAACTGACACCACGTCGGACGGAATCGGAAGCAGTCGGCTCGCCGTCACACCTCGGATAGAACCGGTGACGGCGATAGTTCGTTCGCCCATATCGGCCAGTCTGGTCGACCCGCGGTAGCGGCGCGCGAAGAGATACGGCGGGATACTCGTGAGAACGATGAGTGTGAGTGCAAACGGAAGCCCCACGGGGCCGAGTCCGTAGCCGACGATGAGCGCGAGGAGCGTCGTCGGCCACGCAAGCAGCGGGCGAACGAGCGCGAGTGCGCTCACAACGACGACGAGTCGAACCGGGTCTGCGGCGACCCACGTCGCGCGGGAGACAACTGTCTCCGGGGAGGCGAGGAGGACACCGACGAGGACGGCGGCCAGTGCGAGACCGGCAGCGAGACGCGAACGGGACACGATGGCTCTGCACTGGGTCGTCGCGCCGCGACCAAACGCTTTGTGCTTCGGAGGGCTTTAGCCCGATGCCGCTCGATTGCCTCCTAATTCGTGACGGAACCGGAACACTCGCGCGAAGAACGCGTGGAACTCGCACTCGACCTGCTCGCCCACCTCGAAGCGGACGAGCTTTCGCTTTCGGAGGTCGTCGACCGCATCGAAACGGTCACGACCGACCCGACGCTCACACGAGACATTCTCGATACTGCGGAACTTCGCGGCATCATCGAGCGAGACGGCGGGCGCATCCGACATCAGCGCGGCGGGACGTTCGTCCGCTTCGAGAGTCAGGTCGTCCAACGCGAGGGCGACTTCGACTGTCGCCGTTGCGGGGCGTCAATTTCGACAGGTCACTTCGTTCGCTTCGAATCCGGAGAACTCGGGCCGTTCGGCTCGTCGTGTATCAGAAAAGTGCTCGGGCGAGAGTAATCGAATCTAACTCTACCGAGTCAAGCCCTTCCAACTCAGGCCTTATCGACCGCGGCGCAGTTCGTTGATGAGTTGTTCGATGAGTTCTTGCTGGTAGTGGAGTTGTTCGTTCTGTGCCTCGACGACCTCGCGGAGCGATTCGATTTCGGCGGCGAGGTCGGCCTGGTTTCCGTCCGATTCCGTGGCTGACTCGAAGCCCGACCCCTCGAACCCGAGGTCAGATGCGTCGGCAACGTTGTCCGGTTCAGACGTGACTGACTGCGTCTCAGACACGGAACCGGCTGTCGACGCCGCTTCAACGGGTTGGCGGTTGGGTGATTCAGTTGGCTCGTCGTTTTCCGTTCGGGTGGCGTTGGCGGGCTCGTCGGATAGCTCGCCGGGGTTCGCACTCAGCGGGTCAGGACCCGCGCCGAAGTCCGTGTTGTCCCGCTCCTGTTCAGTCTCCGCTTCGGCTTCAGCCTGTTCGGCCATCTTGACGCGGAACTCTTCGAGACTACCGACCCCGTGGTACTCACACAACGCCTGCGCGAGTTTCTCGCGGACGAGTCGCGCCTCCTCGTTCGGAATCTTGAATCGTTCCTGTCGGCCGTCGACGGTGAGGACGACAGTCGTTGCGACGCTCCCGGATTCGAACTCCAGGTCGGAGACGTCGCTGTAGTGGTACGATTCGTAGTCTTCGTCCCAGACTGCACTCCCGATATGGCGGACGACACGCGCGTCGGTGACGGCGAAGGTGAGTTCGCTGAAACGGAACGTCTGGATGACGCTTTCGCCTTCGTCTGTCACGCCAGCGGCCGCGAGCACGCCGCCGACGATAGGCTGCAGTGCATCGTCGAGTCGTTTCGCGGAGAGAGAGAACGTTTCACTCCCGTCGAGACCGTAGTCGAGAGAGATTTTCGCCTTTCGTCGACCCTCGCTTACGGACAGTCGCTCGGCACCGTGCGAAAACTCGTCGACGGACTCGTCCGAAAGGAGACCTTCGGCTCGATAGACGAGCGTCCGCGTCGGAGTTACAAACAGTTCGTCCTCGCCCCCGAGGTGGACGCGGGTCACCACGTCTTCCTCACCAAGGACGGACTGGACGATCTCCGGTTGGCTCATGCGTGTGTGCACCCAGTGTTGGGGCATAAATCCGTGGGTGATGAACCGAATCGAGTGCTGTGGTGACCCGATACAGGGCCGACCGAGATGAGAAGCTTAAATACAACCAGCGCACAACGCCAAGATGAGCCCGGGTGGCTTAGCTGGACATAGCGCCGCACTCATAGGGTTTCACAATCGGTGCGGAACGCCTTGGAAGCCTCCGCCCCTCGCGAGGTCATGCCGGCCTCGTACCTGGGACATGCGGAGATCGTGGGTTCGGAGCCCACCCCGGGCATACCTCAATTCCTTTACATGCCCATTCAAATAGGGTAGCCACATCACTGTCTCCTAATTTTTCACTGGAAACAGAGGGGGCGATTCTCTGATGCCTGTCACGACCAGCAGTGGTTGTGGTAGTTGCTCTTCGTCGGCATCTGTCTCCTCAAACCCGGGACTGTCGTCGAAATCGAGAGCGCGATGGTCGTCTACGGCGAAGCACAGCGCCGCGGACGGTTCCTTCTCCGACGGAGCCAACACGAGCATCTTCTCGAAGAAGGTGGCGTCTATCTCTTCGCTGTCTGTGCGCCGACTCCTGCACGTGACATGATTCACTCGCTCAACACCACACAATTCGACAGTCTCCGAAAGCCGCATCCGCGCCGACGCTTCCGAGAGACGCTGTAGCGCGTCAAGTTAAAAGACAGAGAGTCGTATTGAATAGCGAACTGCTGACCCAGCGTGAAACCGACACGTCGTTCAAGTCATCGTCTTCGATTCCTTCCGACTGGTTAGTTTCTCGGTCGTAAGCCGGTAGAATCCAAACGGCACATCTCGCGAAGGAACACCGAATATATCGACGAGTGGGATATGAACTCTCTCGAGTCCCTGAAGGCTTTCGGTGGCAATGGACTCCTCGGAGACTTCTTCCAGCCGTCCGCTGGCAACGACGCTCCGCCACTCGTCATCCTCGTGGCTGTAGGTCACAAACGTAACAGCACGGTCAATGACGTCACTCTTGTTTCCTCCGAGGGCGAGGCGGAAGTAAAAGGTCGATTCGGTCGCGTCATACCCGTACGAAACAGGGACCGAGTGGGGAGCGTCGTCGTCCGGCGTTGAGAACGAGATGACGCCCGTGCCGCCGTTGCCGAGGAATTCGTCCCGCTCATCCTCGTCCATCTCGATTGGGCTGGTGTCGGTCATTGTCTATTGTTCGTGACGAACTGGGTAAAGAATTCGGCCTCAAACGTATCACTCCATTCGGAACTCGAAGGCGACCCCTACAACCGTCACTGGGTAAGTGCCTTCTATTCAGCACCACGCGTTCTCCGACACAAAATAGAGGCCGGTCTTCTGCGCCCCATCCTGTTCTCATGCTCGCTATGGGTCGCAGGATTCCCATCGAGTCGGCACGGCCGCTGTTCTATCACCGCTTGCTTGGACAGGCAGTTCTTGCTTCAACCTAACTAGGGTGGTCCAATTACTTTACAATTCTATCCGAATAGCAGAGTCGAGACACTGTCTCACGGTTTTACTGAAGGACGGAGACAGTTCTTTGATATCTGTCACGACCAGTGACGGTCGTGGCTGCTGTCGAACGGTAACCGTGCTTCTGAATGGTGCGGACTCTCCGTTTACGACCCTACACGTCGGGACAGGCTACCTGCAACGTCATCTTCCGAGAGTCGATACCGCAGATACGCACTGGTAACACCGTACAACAGGAAACCTATCACGAACATTCCACCTCCGACAGAGAACGAACTAAATCCCGAAACCGTATCGAGTTCTCCGGCCGCGCCCACGAGAGTGCTGTGAGACCCACGGCAACAGCTATGACGAGACCGCTTGAACTCGGCGGGTCATCGCTCAGGAGACGGCGGCCGCACCAGTACGCAACGGCGAGTGCAGCACTCCCCGTGAGCACCACTGCAACAGTCGACAGCGACGATACGACGGCCCCAGCGAAGACGGTGAGGATGCCGCCGATGGAGATACCCTTGGCGAACACCCCAACCGCGACGGCGCGATTGGAACTCGTATCGAGCGATGTCTCGGACGGTTTCGTCTCTACCTCGTTGCGGTGTGACCTATCGTCCGGGTTGTGCGTGACCCGCTGGCCGACGTGAATGTACCGACCGCTGTCCTCGTCTTCCGGGGTGCTCCAGTCGGTGGTTTCGACGACATCCGTTCCGGGAATTTCGATGTCGACGTTCTCGAACTTGACCGGGAGTCCGGCGGCAATTTCGAACGTCGGGTGGTCTTGAAGCTGAAAGTGCAGGTGTGGTTCTGAGGAGTTCCCGGTGTGACCACACCGACCAATCTGTTCGCCCTGCTTGACGTGGTCACCTGGTTCGACCTCGATGCTCCCCGGAACGAGGTGGACGAGATTGCTGTATTCTCCTTCTGCGTGGCGAATCGCGACGTGGTTTCCGATGATACTGCGCTTGAACGGGTGGGAGAATCCGCCGCCTCGCGACAGTTCGGGGTCACTGTCGCCGACGCTGACAACGGTACCGTCGGCGGGTGCAACAACCGGTTGGTCGTAGCAGTAGTAGTTGGCCGTGTTCGTGTCCGTTCCTTCGGGGTGCGTTCGTCCGTCCTCGTCCGTAATCACGAAGTCGTGGGCGTACCGCTGGGTGGCCGGAAACCACGAGTGCGAGTATTTTTTGATCGGACTTCCGTTGATGACCGTCCACGTTCCCTCGACGGGAAGCCGGTACGAACCCGACTGTTCGTAGCTCTCTGGGTCCGGAAGAGAGCCGCGATTACGAACGATAGCGACGATACTCCCCAACAGTTGCATCATGTCTTGACAGAGCGCGAGAGGATTAAAAAACGAAAGCAGGAGTCCGACAAAAAATGCGAGGTACGTGGTTAGGCTGTCGTCCATCGACAGCCAGTCACGCGGGCCTGGACTGTCCTTTTCGTACCCGAGTGCGTTCCGAATCGCGCCGAATAGCATTGCAGCAATCGGCCAAAAAGCGAATAGCCAGAAGAACTTGAAGAGTTTGAGAATTTCTAGCTGACTAAACGCGTCTCCGAGGAACCCGAGAAATCCCAACATCACCAACGACAACGGGCTAATCGACTTGATGCGTTCACGGATGCGCGAAACGCGAGAGCGTGACGCAGAACCGCGTCGTGTTTCTGACATTGAATGACTGGTGGCCACCGTGGAAGTTATTGGTTCTGTGAACCGAAATTCACAAGAACAATTCACACAGCAGCATCTATCACAATGTTGAGTACTTCGCTCACAGATACACGACCATGACTGGTCACGATTGGGAGGAGAACGTCCCCGAGGAAGCATTCTCGATTTTGGGTCACGAGGTGCGACTCGACATCTTGCGGGCGTTCTTCGACACCTACGAACCGTTGGACCCGGACTCACTTTCTGAAGTGAAAGACAAACGCCATCTGTCGTACTCGGAACTGATGGCGGCGGTCGACATGCAGGACAGCGGGAAGTTCAACTATCACTTAGAGAAGCTTCGCGGCGTCTACGTGGAGAACGTCGGCGACAAGTACGCCCCGACAGCCGGTGCCGTCGCGATCTACCGAGCCGTCGTCGCGAATCGGCCGACAGAGCAACTACCTAGTGATTTCGACATCGAAGCGCCGTGTCCGAATTGCGAGTCGAAGTTACGCGGCCAGTACGAACAGGAGTACCTCACCATCGACTGTCCGGAGTGTGACGTATTCTGGGGGTTGACGTACGCGTTCCCGAAGAACGGGATCGTCGCCCAACAAGACGAAGACATTTCTCAGCCGCTCTACGACCGGGCTATGTATCACGTCGGACTGGCGCGGACGGGACAGTGCCCGTCGTGTGCAGGCGCGATATCGTCTCGCATACCGCAGGACCGACTCGACGGCGAACAAACGCCGACAGCTGAGATGTCCTGTAAGACGTGTTCGTGGCTCGCAACTGTCGATATCGTGAGCGCACTCCAGTTCGAGCCACGAGTAGCGAGCGCATTACTCGAACTGGGCGTGTCGCCCGCCACCTCGAGCAACATGCAGGCGACGGAGAGTCTGCTCCCCCATGTGCGTGGTTGGGTCCAGTCGGACGAACCCTTCCGCGCCGCCGTCGACGTCGAATTCGAGGGTTCCGTTGCGACACTCGTCGTCGACGACGACCTTACTGTCCATACTGTGGAAGTTGAGTGATGCCGCAGATATGACGTGTTTGTGGAGTTCTCTCTGATTTGGGTCGTCTGAAGCTCGTGTGAACACGTGGCTTAGAGGGCTATAGGCTCGGAATTCAGATGGATGTTTTGCCAGATCTCCAATATTCCGAAACCACGCCGGAATTATTCTTTATTATGTTAATGAATTTTTATATGTCTGAGTATTGAATGTGTCATGAGCCGTATTCAAAATGTCAGTAACGCACGACTGTTGACTGTGCTTGGAGGGTCGGCTTTAGTTATTCAATTGCTCGTGTTTCAGAATAGCTTCGGCATCGTGGAAAATACTGGGGTGTCTGGGTTGCTCAGAGACGTTTTGAGTGGCGGCTTGTTGTTCGTGGCGGTGGGCTGTCTCGTTGGTAGGCTGTATCTCCGCCACCGCGATTCATAGTGTCACCCATGCTTCCACCTTATTTCAACCCAACTAGGGTTCGTCTGGCTCTGTTGAAATCCTCGGTCGGTGATAGTTTATCGAAACCGTGCTGAATACAGGGCGTGTGTGTAGCACCCAAGAGTCTACGTTGTGAATTCAGTTGGCTGGCAGACACTGAAGTCCACTGTTTGCATCGTGCCTCTGTCAAAATACCCGACTAACTACTGTATCAATGAGCAGAAACGCAATAGCGGTACCAAGTGGGATGAGTATGAGTGGAGTGAAATCTAAAGCCGCACCTACACCCCTACTTATCAGTACCCAGAGGCACCAAAGACCCAGTACGATAGTCAGGTCAACTGCAATCTCAGGTCCTCCAGCTACTGCAGGGTGTGACGCCATATTTTCGAGTTGTCTGTATCGGTTAACCACCCATCTGAATACCCGCATTCCCAGTTTCGCAATGTATCACGTCCTGAAATAACCCGAGGTTGGTATCCTACTCCGATTTCAGCACGATCAGTCGTGCTTCTCCATCAGAGTCTCCTACAGCCAGTCGTGGAGTTGCTGAATGCACCCTCTATATTCAGCACACAGTTTGTATCAATTACTGAGGATTTAAACAGAGGCGTTCGTCTGTAACCGTAGACCGAGCTGTTGATGCCGGTCGACCCAGAGCTTCAACCCAACTAGGGTTCGTCTGTAACCTGTTGCTCTTGAATGTAACATGACGACGAAATTCACTGGCGCGCCCGCTTCAACCCAACTAGGGTTCGTCTGTAACGGTGCTGTCGATGGTGATAGACTCGTCCCCGTCCACGCTTCAACCCAACTAGGGTTCGTCTGTAACTCGTCGTCGGGCGTGGGTTCGACTACGATTTCCGCGCTTCAACCCAACTAGGGTTCGTCTGTAACAGATTTTCAAGCGCGAGTTCGGTATTTGACTGCTGCTTCAACCCAACTAGGGTTCGTCTGTAACCCGGGGTTTACGACGTGAAGAAGGTGCGTCCAGAAGCTTCAACCCAACTAGGGTTCGTCTGTAACGCCCTGGTCGTCGACCGGCCCGAAGACTGTCACGGCTTCAACCCAACTAGGGTTCGTCTGTAACCTGCGACCCTCCGGAATTGGGGTCTGCCCCAACGTAGCTTCAACCCAACTAGGGTTCGTCTGTAACAAGCGTTGTAGAACAACATGGCCAGCTTCCAGACGCTTCAACCCAACTAGGGTTCGTCTGTAACTCTCACAACCCCCCCAAATCCTTCCCCCCATGCCGTGTGCTTCAACCCAACTAGGGTTCGTCTGTAACACCTCTGGATAAATCTCCCCAATCTGCCGGAGGACCGGCTTCAACCCAACTAGGGTTCGTCTGTAACGATATGCGTTCCGGTCGGGCAACATTTCGAGACCGTGCTTCAACCCAACTAGGGTTCGTCTGTAACAATTTCACATGGATTTCATGGATTGTCCCCTCGTCAAGCTTCAACCCAACTAGGGTTCGTCTGTAACACGTCATGCATGCAACGCCGATTGTTGCATTCGCGGCTTCAACCCAACTAGGGTTCGTCTGTAACACGCGAAGGCCGGGTCTGCGGAGTACATGGGTCTGGTCGCTTCAACCCAACTAGGGTTCGTCTGTAACGACGCTCGAAGCCGGCGCGCTCGTCCTCGCCGACAAAGGCTTCAACCCAACTAGGGTTCGTCTGTAACTAGATGGTTCATACGTTACTCCCTCAATAATCTTCGCTTCAACCCAACTAGGGTTCGTCTGTAACGTCCAAATCGGGCAGGTGTACGACCTTCGCGTCGAAGCTTCAACCCAACTAGGGTTCGTCTGTAACCGGCGGGCCGTCGGGTCTGCGACACCTCCCACTCCCCGCTTCAACCCAACTAGGGTTCGTCTGTAACCCGACGTTAGATTTTGTGACTCGTTTTGTACCTCCGCTTCAACCCAACTAGGGTTCGTCTGTAACATTTAGCAGAGTCAGTCATTCCGAACCACCGTCCGCGCTTCAACCCAACTAGGGTTCGTCTGTAACTGTCGAAGGCGACTACGTCTTAGCCGTCCATCCGTGGCTTCAACCCAACTAGGGTTCGTCTGTAACACCATCGACGGCACGGTCGTGGGCGACCTCGTACACGCTTCAACCCAACTAGGGTTCGTCTGTAACCGACTGTCGCGTCTTCGATTGGGGTTTTGGGTCCGCTTCAACCCAACTAGGGTTCGTCTGTAACCAAGAGCGTGCGCTCGGAAGTCAACGCAACGCGCAAGGCACACGACCTGACGTGGCTTCAACCCAACTAGGGTTCGTCTGTAACCATGGCCGATTTGAGTGCCACAAGTACTCTACAGGCGGTTCGCACTCAAGTGTTTCCGTCGACCTCCAATACCCCTCAACCCCCCGGGGGGTCGACGGAAATGCCTATCCGGCCAATCCGGACACCCCCTTCGAACCCACCAACCACACCTAACCTCCCGAGTCAACTACTATCCACTCGTCACCATCTTCAACACCCGCTTACTCACCACGGGGCAGATACGGAAGCGGACTCACGGGGCAGAACTGCGGGAACTCGGTGAGGAGTTGCCGGAGAATATGGACGTGTCCGGAGCCGACGACGAAGCAAACACGGTTAGTGTCTTCGTCCACGGCCCGCCAGATGTTGTGAATCATCCGGAGGTTCCGCCGGTACCATCTCGAAAGGGCATCGGGACCAGCGTAGTTGTCTTGGTCGCCGTATCGGAGGAACTCGTCGAACATCCCATCGTTGTAGTGGAGTGCAGCCGCTTCGTTTAGATATCGGTGGTACGCTGTGATGGTCGAGTCCGCGAGACGGTCGTCGAGCGACTGCTGGAGTTCGTCGTGGTCGATTCGCGGGATATCTATCTTCGGAGTCGGTTCGTACCCCCGCTCTTCGAGTTCCTCGAAGTCGGGACCTGTCCCGAGTTGTTCCGGAACGTCAACGGGAACGACACGGTCGTGCCCGAGGCGGTCGGCAAGTCGGAACCCGATTTGGATGACCTCGCTTCGGCACGCCATCCGGGCATCGTCCCGTTCCGGATGCCGCGGTTCGAATGCGTGTTCCTCGTCGTAGGTGGCCTCACCATCTCGATAGCGCACGTACAGGTCGTTCACGGCCTCGGCCTGCGATGCGGGGCGTTCGACAGCGACGAAGTCCGGGCCTATGCGTTCGAGGTTCGAGACGAGTGAGTCCAGTTCACGCTGGCGGCCGTCGGTGAGAACATCGTCGGCGCTGACGTTCACCTCGTCTAAGCCGGGGTCGTCCATGTGGTACGTCCCGAAAAGGACGACTTCGACCTGTTCCGGAGTCGGGGTTGGCCACGCCGGCGTCTTCCGCGCGGTTGCCCTCGGTCTGAGCATTATACGACTGACCAGCACTGACATCCTCATAATTGTTTCAGAATGTCATATGTGGGGGCTGGGTAGCTGAACCGAGGACCCTACGTCCACACCGTATTCACATCAATTTCGTCTGCAAAGAGACCGACGCTAACGAAGGCGGGGTCTTGGCCGTCTGCTATCGAAACCCCGTACGATTCTCTCAGCCCGGAATCGAGCTTGACTGCAGCAAATACGCAGTCCCCGGTCGGAACACCGATTCGTACGTCGTTTGTTCCGCCGGCGGAATACGCCACGAGTGGTGGGTGACCTGTACTGAGTCGTCGGGTGGCGTCGCCGTAATGCGTGTGATATCGGCCTCGCCGTCGGGTGAGTGGCGATAAACCGAGACCGTCCCGCTACGCTCCGTCTCTCTGAAGTTGTTGATTCGGAGGGCGATATGCTGGCTTGTTGGAGCCGAAGTCGACGTTCGCGTATCGGGCGACGCGCCGCTCGTCTCAGTTGACGGTGAGTCTGTGTCGGGTTTCTGAAAATCAATACACCCAGCGAATACCCCACAAAAGCAGGTGCCGAAAGCGGATTTGAGAACCGTTCGTCGCGTGCTTTCCACAGACATCTTCGTCTACAGCCTCAACCATACCATCCCATATTGTCATGTTAAATACTTCCCCGAGCACACCTACCGCCGCTGGAATCTCGACAAAGAAACTAACACTCTCACCCACACCAGTATCGATTCAAATGACACCAACCGACACATCTTTGGTGTATGGTAACAAATTGGTAACTGCCGTTGTCAGAGCCTCCCTCAGCCATGTCGACGACACGTCGACCGGTACCCCTCACTAATCTCTCCCCCACCACACCACCATCTCACCAGAGCGGGCCACGATGCTCCGACAACGGGCAAACGCGGCTGCACTAGAACCACGTGGTGAACGCCACCTACGTTCCCACGTGGGACACGACGTGGCGAACGGCTCTCGAGTCGTTCATTTTTGACGTGGCTCTGCAGCAAGTCGGTTCACCGACGCGACATGAGTTTCGGTGAGCGACGACCACGCCGAGACCAGGCCGACTCCCACTCGACAGCCAGAACACACACCAGTTCCCGTCTCACTCGATTCGCTCGACTTGGACCAGCGCGGCGGGGTCATCCCAGCCGTAGACCGCGGGGTCGAGGTCGCCGTCGCCGACGATACCGCCGTGGGGTGTGATGACGCCATCTTCGGCGAGGTCCGGGTTGCTCATTCCGGCTCCTTCGGTCCCCGAGTCGATGCCGTAGAGTGCCTGTGCTGGTGGAACCATGTCACCGTACGCTTCGGTGTTCATCTCCGTTCCAGCGTCGTAACTCGACGCGAAGTACGACCGCGACTCGTTCACGCGCTCGGGGAGCGGGACGGTGTCGAGACCGGTGAAGCCATCGTTCGTCCCGATGAGCATGCTCACGAACGAGAGATACATCCCGCTGGCGTCGGTTTCCAGTTCGAGGGTGGCTGCGGCGGGGAACATCTCACTCGCCGGGAGTTCAGGAGGGACGAGCGGCGTCTCGGCCGCGGAGAGGGTACGAATATCCGTTGTGCTCTCGGCGAGTTCGCTTAACGGGTCGAGGTTCCCGTTTTCGGCGAGTTCTTTGATGGCGTCGCTGGCTGGGTCTCCGACGGCAAACAGTTCGACGCTGGCGCGGTGTGCGACCACTGCCGGTGGGGTGAACGGTTGGCCGGTAGTGAGATTTGCCACAGTCACGCGGTAGGTTCGTGCGGACTGGTCACCGCCGTTACTGGACTGCCCGGGAATCATTACGTCGCCGAGGCACCCGGCAAGTGCAGTCAGTGCACCCGCACCGGTCAGGCCGAGGACGGTTCGTCGTGTCGTTGAAGGGTTCGTATCGGTCATGGTTCTTCTCACGTGGTCGAATCCACGACAAAGCAGACGCACGACGACTTAATGGGGATTTTTCGAGATTCGGGACGACTCTGTGACGAGTTAGGGTTGAGTCAGTACCAAATTCGCTCCGAAAATAACACAACGAACACACTGGGGACGCTCAGCGAACGGTCACGTACGTCAAGAACGCAACCGCGACGAGTTGGAGACCGCGAAGGACCAACACGGCCTGCTGGACGTGTGGGTCGCCGGAGTAGAGACTCTGCATGGTGAAAAAGAAGTACAGGGCGAATGCGTTCTCGACGAGCATCACGACAGCAAACGCGAGAAGGCCGAGGACGAGCGACGTGCGGAACGTCCGGTAGTTTCGAACCCACACGGCGGCTAACGCCGAGAGGAAGACTATGTTCACGCCCGAGAGGACGCTCGCTGCCAGAATCTGGGTACTCATTGCCATGTTCAATCGAGGTGTGTTGCGATTTCTTCGAAGGTATCGCGGTACTGTTCGAAGTGGTCTGTGAGGAAGTACAGTCGCCCGTACTTGTCGCCACCGGCCTCGATGACCCCGTGGGATTCGAGTACATCGAGGTGGTGTCTGATGGTCTTGTATCCGACGTCGAGTTCGTCGGCGAGGCGGTTTGCGTTCCGCGGACGCTCCGACAGTGTACGGATTATCCGGACGCGGTTCTCACCACCTCGTGTCGCCGTGAGTAGATACCAGAGCGCCTTCTCCATCGACTGTTCTTTCTACTGGTTGGTCGAGAGGTGTAATATTCGCACGGGTCCGGGACGATACTCCACGATGTGTGTCGATGACCGTCGTACATGAGTATTGTTCCACTTCAGTACCAAATTCGGGGTACGTCTCGTGCGGCGTGTGGGTACTTCCGTTCGGTCCCGGCCCGAAGTTACTTCAATCCGGTGTCGGTCCGAGGGTACACACAGATCCGGTGTCGACCAGAGGCCAATATTCGAGCGAATCGAACTGGGAGGAGACACCGCAAACAGCAGTAAGCAATATGTCGCTTGCGTCCTATGAAAACATCGTATGGACGACAACACCAGTCTGGACGCGTGTGCTATCGAGTCTCCGAAAGGCCGTCCGTGCCCTATCTGTGAGACATCGATGACCCATCGCCACTGCAAGTACATCTGTCCAGAACACGGGGTCGTCTATGACTGTAGCGACACGTTCTGGTAACGATACCTGACACAAATCAATAAAACAGCCATCACAGAGCCGTCAGTGGATTCAACGGTTGACTTCACGGCTGCACGAAACGCTATGTCGACAGCAACCCAACGAGAAGGTGAGACCATTTGCGGCCCGTTCGGTCACCTTACTCGGTCCCGTGACAGGGACGGTACGCGGTATACGAAAATGCTCAACGAATCACAGGTCGAAGCCGGAAAAGAAATACAACAACGGACGGGAAAGACGTTCTACTTCGCAACTCGGCTCCTCCCAGAACGCGTCAGACACGCCACATACGTACTCTACGCGTTCTTCCGCGTCGCCGACGAGGTCGTCGACGCTGAGGAGACCGCCCCACCGGAGCAACAGCGTGAGCGTCTCGAACGACTTCGCGCCGAGGCACTCGGCGACGTCGAGACAGGTGACCCGGTGTTGTCCGCATTCGCCGAACTCCGAGAGCAGTACGATATCGACCCCGACGACGTGAACGTCTTCATCGACGCCATGGAGTCGGATATCCACAAGGACCGACATGCGACCTACGAGGAGTTAGAGACGTACATGGACGGTTCGGCGTCGGCCGTCGGTCGCATGATGACCGCCGTGATGCGCCCCGACGACCCGAAACAGGCACTGCCGCACGCGACGGCGCTCGGACAGGCGTTCCAACTGTCGAACTTCCTCCGCGACGTTGGCGAGGACGTGGTCGAACGCGACCGAGTCTATCTTCCAGAGACGACGCTGGAGCGCCACGGCGTCGACGTAGCGCAGATTCTTGACCTCGAATTCGACGACCGTGTCGCCGAAGTGATGCGCGACGAACTCCGCCGAGCCGAGTCACTCTACCGAGACGGCGTCGCCGGCATCGAGTACCTACCCCACGATTGCCAGTTCCCGGTGCTCCTCTCGGCGGTCCTGTACGCCGACCACCATCGGTCGATTCGCAAACTCGGCTACGATACGCTCTCGACGACGCCGGACCTGAGCTTCGGTCGAAAAGTCTTCTTGCTCGGGAAGACGGCGGCGTACTGGGCTGTCTGGCGTGACCCGGTCGCCGTGTTCAAGGCCGTCAGCGTCGTTCCCTACCCGGAAGATGAGGAATTCGACGCGGACTTCGGTCCCGGTTCGACCCCGGTCGGCAAAGTACGGAGCCGAGGCCGCGTTTCGGGGTGGATACGGGCGCTGAGTCGATGGGGTTCGGACTGAGTTTGGTCGTTGATTTTTGAAGTCCACTTACGACTTAGGACCGCCACGGCAAGCGCCGCGGGAGACGGAACAGTCGCGAGTCGAATCGCTCGGTTCGGAGGAGACCGATGCCGAAGAGAGCGGCGACGGCGACGGGAATCCAGTTGCCGAACCACGCGTTGATGCCGCCCCAGAGGATGACGAAACTCACCAAATCGTCGAGCATGAATCCGGTCGCATCGAGTCGTTCGAGAAGCGCCTCGCGGTCGAACGCCCAGTCGAGCGTGGCGACGGCGATAGTGGCGCTGACGACCCACCCGGCGTAGTTCGAAAGCGGGACGCCGTAGAAGATTATCGCGCCGTCGGCCAGACGGTAGTATTCCCAGAAGCCGAGTGCGACCGCGCCGGGGTCGAGCACCACGTCCATGGCGAGGACCATGGCGATGACGACTGGAAGTCGGACGAGCGTGTCTCTGGCGCGGTCGCCCAAAAGCAGGAGACAAAGCAGGTAGGCGTTCATCACGAGCGGGATGAAAAACACGGGAAGCCCGATGGGGACGCCGGCGACCGTCGGCCCGAGGTCGATGCCGTATTCGAACCAGCCGTAGGGCCACCCAGTCGTGATGCCGGTGTACTCGATGGCGTATGCGTAGCCCGTGAGCGCAGCGACCCCGAACGCGACCCGTCGCGTCACGAGTGGTAGGACGCCGACGATGAGGGGCGAGCGCATGACGAGCGTCCCGAAGAGGATAAGAAACGCGTTGAACGCCAGCGGCTCCGGGAGCCACGTCATCGCGCTGGCGACGAGGAGAACCGCCCCGTTCAGCGGGAAGAACACCGAGATGGTAAACCGATTGTCGCACACGAGTCGGTCGAGCGCGAGTTCGGCCTCCCGCCGCGTGCTCGGTGGTCTCGGGAGCTGCGTTCGCGAGTCAGCCATAGACGACACCCCAAAGTGCCCCGACGGTGATGAGCATGCCGACGACGGTGTTCAAAATGGGGTACCACCAGTACGCCCGCTCTACGTCGACACCTGAGAGTGCAATTCCGAGGACAACGACCGGATAGGCCGCGAGCAACCCACCGAGTCGAACGTCGACGGCAGCGAAGGCGGCGGCCGCGAGCCCCCACACCACGGCGCAGTAGGCGTAAGTTCGGCGCTCGCCGAGGACTGTCGCCGTCGTCTGAATACCGGTCTCGCGGTCGGGGTCGATATCGGGAATCGCCGAGAACGTGTGCATCCCCATCGTCCAGAGCCACGCCCCGGCGATAGCGAGTGTTGGCGGGTTCGAACCGGTAATCGCCGCGTACGCGGCCACGCCCGGAAGGATATACAGCCCGTTCGAGACGGAGTCCAGAAACGGCGTCGTCTTGAACCGGAACGGCGGGGCACTGTACTCGACGGCGAGGAAGAAGTACGCGACGAGCCACGGCCACGCGACCTGCGGCGTGAGCGCGAACAGACCGACGCCGAGGACACCGCTTCCGACGACGACTACGAGGTTCACTGGGTCGCCGCGCCAGCGCGCCTCGCGGTCGTCTTTCTTCGGATTGGCTTCGTCGATATCGGCGTCAAACACGTCGTTGACGCCGTAGAGGAACACGTTCGCTGGAATGAGGAAGTACGCGAACAGCAGAACGGTATCGAGGGCTAGCAGGTCTGCCAACGTGCTCGCTGCGGCCGCTGCGCCGACGATGACCGGTCCGGCGAGATAGAGCCAAAACCGGGGGCGTGAGAGGACCAACAGGTAGGCAAGTCGGTCCCGAAGGCCGCCTTCGACCCCTGTGTTGGCCGCCATGTCCCCGTTCATCTCAGACCTCTTCATCTCATGTCCCCGTTCATCTCAGACCTCTTCATCTCATGTCCCCGTTCATCTCAGACCTCTTCGTCTCATGTCTCCGTTCATCTCAGATACCCTTCTCCCATGTCTCCGTTCATCTCGCGTCTTCAGCCATCTCCTCCGCGGTGAGTTGGCCGCTGATGAGACACATCGGGACGCCGATGCCCGGCGTGGTGAACGACCCGGTGAAGTAGAGACCGTCGACCTTCTTCGAGCCGTGTGGCGGGCGGAGCAGCGACGTCTGGAAAAGCGTGTGCGCGAGACCGAGTGCGGTGCCTTTGGTGCTGTTGTACCGTTCGGCGAAGTCACTCACACAGAACGTTTCTTCGACGACGATGCGGTCTCGGAGGTCGACACCGGTGTTTTCGGCGATGTCGTCGAGGACAAGGTCACGATAGGATTCGCGGAGTTCGGGCGTGTCTTCGAGTCCGGCCGCGACGGGAACGAGTGCGAACAGGTTACTGTGGCCCGCAGGTGCGACCGTGTCGTCGGTCTTCGAGGGAACACACAGGTAGTAGGCGGGGTCGTCGGGCCACGCCGGGTCCTCGAAGATGGTCTCGAAGTGGCCGTCCCACTGGGTCGGGAGCACGAGCGTGTGATGAGCGAGTTCGTCCACGTCGCCCTCGACGCCGAGATAGAGCAGGAACGCGGACGGTGCGTACGTTCGCGACTCCCAGTAGTCGGCGTCGTACTGGCGTTTCTTCTCGGGGAGGAGTTCTTGTTCGGTGTGGGCGTAGTCGGCGTCGCTTACGACCTGGTCACAGAGGAACTCGCGACCGCCCTCTGTACGGACGGCGAACCCGCCGCGCCGACCCGCAATCTCGGCCACCGGCGAGTTCGTGTGGTACTCGACGCCGAGTTCCTCGCCGAGCGAAACCATGGCGTCGACGACGCCTGCGAGACCGCCGTCGGGGTAGTAGACGCCCATGTTGAAGTCGACGTGGCTCATGAGATTGTAGAGCGCGGGCGTGTTGTTCGGTGCGCCACCGAGGAACACCAGCGTGTACTGCATTATCTGCTGGAGTTTGGGGTGGTCGAAGTAGTTCTCGACGTGGTCCTGCATCGACCCGACGAGCGACAGCCCCCACGAGTTTTTGAACACGTCGAGGTCGATGTAGTCCGTCAGGTTCGGCCGGTCGGTGTAGACGAAGTGTTCCATTCCGATGCGGTAGTTCCGCTCGGATTTCCGGAGGTAGTCGTCGAGTTTATCGCCCGCACCGGGTTCGTACGACTCGAATGTCGCCTTGTTCGTTTCGAGGTCGGGAACCATGTCGACTCGGTCGCCGTCTTTGAAGAAGATGCGATAATGGGGGTCGAGGCGGGTGAGTTCGTAGTAGTCCGAGGGCCGCTTGCCGAAGTACGCGAAGAACCGCTCGAACACGTCGGGCATCAGGTACCACGATGGACCCATGTCGAACCGGAATCCGTCTCGTTCGAGCGTGCTCGCTCGGCCACCGAGTTGCTCGTTTTTCTCCAGCAGCGTCACATCTGCCCCGGCGTCGGCGAGGTAGCAGGCTGTCGAGAGACCGCCGAATCCACCACCGATAACGACGATTGATTCGCCAGCGAGGGAGTCGAGGGCCGAGACGGAATTCATGGAGCTTTGTAAGGACGTTGAGAACATAAATCGACTGACCAAATCGGGGGCGCTCGGCAGGTATCTTTAGGCACGCCGCCTCCGTACGGCCTGCATGAACGACACCACCGTGGTGGTCACCGGCGCGAGTTCAGGTCTCGGTGCTGCTGTCGCCCGGGCCTTCGGTCGAACCGGTGCGACAGTCGTCGCCTGCGCCCGCGATAAGGACGCACTCCGGGATGTCCTCGACGATGTAGAAGACGTGGGTGGAGTCGCCGAGGGACTCCGTGCCGACGTTCGAGACGAACTCGATATGGAGCGTCTGATGGAAACTGCCGCCCGTATCGGCGGCGATATCGACGTGCTCGTCGCCAACGCTGGCATCAACCACGGCACACCCGGTGAGATGCCTCTCGACGAAGAATCCTACGCCGCCTTCGACGACACCTTGCGAACGAACGTTCGCGGCGTCTTCGCGGCGGTCAAAGAAGCACGTCCCCACATGGCCGACGACGCTCGCATTCTCGTCCCCTCGGGGTCCGTCGCCCGCGATGCGGAACCCGGAATGGGGGCATACGCCGTCTCGAAGGCTGCTGCCGAGGCGCTCGTTCGGCAGTTCGCCGCCGATTGCGACCAGTCCGTCTGTGTCGTCGACCCGGGGCTCGTCGCCACCGACCTCAGCGGCGGACAGGGACGAGACCCCGACGATGTCGCCGGGTTGTTCGTCTGGGCTGCGACTGAGGCGGACCCAACCGACTTCGACGGCGGCACACTCGACCGTACGGCGTGGAAGAACGCAACTCAGTGAGACGCGCTGACGCTAAATGGTCGAACCGCGCATCTTATTAACCAGAGTATTTTCGTTCACAACATGAATCGCTCGACAGCCGTCGGCGCGGGGAGCGTCGTGATACTTGTCGCACTCTCGGCGTACGCCGTCTCGACGGGAGCGTGGAAGCTCCTCGTCGTCTCGTGGGCTGCCTTTGCGGCGATGGCGTTTGCTGCCCCGTTCGGCGCGCGCGCTCGGACCGAACACGCCGAGGGACTCGTCTGGGGCTACGGTCTCGCCAGCGGCGCGATGGTGACGAGCGCGGCCGTCTTTCTCGTCCCGCAGGCACTCGGCCACCACACCCAGTTCGGCGGATTTGGTATCGCGTTCGGTATCCTCGCCGGATTCGGCGCACACACCGTGGGCCACCGGTTCGCTCACATGAACTTCCCGGTCGACCGCACCGTGACGGAACTCTCCGCACACGCCATTTCCGCGGGTGCCATCATCGGAATCGTCTACGGAAACATCGATGTCGGGGTCGGACTCGGCCTCGCTATCGTCTCTCACAAAGGCCCCGCCGGATACGCCGCCGCTCGTCGCCTTTCGAGCCAGAACAAGCCCGTCTTCCCGCTTCTCCTTCCCGCTGCGGGGCTGGGTATCGCGGCTATCATCTCCAGTGCCGTGTCGCTTCCGGCGACCGACGCCTTCCGCGGTGTCGTCTTCGGATTCGCCTCGGGCGTGTTCCTCCACGTCGCCATGGATTTCTTGCCCCGCTGTGAGATTGGCAGCGAGATTCACGACCTCCTGTCCGTCGAAGACGAACACGCCCACGCGATTCTCGACAGACTTCGAGTTCACGCCGCGATAAGCACCGTCGTCGGCGGTGGCGCCGTCTTCGGTGCGTGGTTGCTACTCAGCTAATACTGCGTGTTAGGGCCGACTTGCTGACTTTCGTCTACCGCTTGTAGATCCGGTCAAAGACAACATACTACTCGAGAGACAACCGTCGGCCACCGATGGACATCCAGACGGTATTGTTCGGGCTACTTGCGATTACTGGCGGAGTCATCACCTATCGGTACGCCTACGGCATCACGAAATTCGGCGAGCAGCTCGACGCAATCGGGAGCAAAACCCACGCGAGCGAAGTCGAACCGGCAGCGTGGAACGTCACGCTAACCAAACTGATGGGCCTGTTCTTCGTCGCACTGGGATTGTTCTTCGGCGGTGCTGCGCTGGTGTCGGGATAGGGTGGTATCCCGTCGTCCCGATTAGTCCGTCAACCGCCGGAGTTGGACGGAGATGCCGAGCGCCGCACCGAGGAGCAACACGACGTTGAACGCGGCGTGGAAGATTGGCCGGAACTCGGGGTTCACCCACGTCGAGATGATTTGGCTCGCGTTGAGGTAGAACTGCAGCGCCGCGATGAGCGCGAGCAGTAGCAGTCCGGCGAGGACGGCGTAGTCGAGATACCGTCGAAGTCGCTCGGCGAACTCGCGGTCCTCCTGTTCGTCCACGTCTTCGGCCGGTTCGGCGGTCGTCGCCGGGATTCGGTCCTCGTCTGCATTCGATTTCGTCGGCGCTTCGTCGCTCATTGGGACCGCCTCCGAGCGATGAGAGCGCTCGCGAGGAGCGCCACGAGTGCGACGACGGCACCGAAGCCGGGTGCTGCCGACTCGGTTTCTGTGGCCGCGTACTCCCTCTCATCTGGTGCGCCGCCGTCTCCGCCGTTTTCGAAGTCTTCGACGCGCAGTTCTACTTCTTCTGTCGTCTGGTTCACGCTAATCGTCCTCGTTGGGTTCAGGTTCGCCGCGCCGCGGGCGGTGTCGATGACGACACCATCCCGGAGCAACACGGCGTCGATGTAGTAGTTGTAGTCGTTCGGTACTGTGGTCGTCGCGCTGACCGTCTCTGTTCGCCCGGCGCGGATTGCTCCCGCATCGACCGTCGTCCGGGACGCGACGATATTCGATTCGGCTTGCCGGAGTACGAACATGACCGAGAGGTCCTCAGCCGGGTCGTCGCCGGTGTTGGCAAGCGTCGCCGAGAGGTCGAGCGTCGTCTGGTCTTCACCTGCGTCCGCGATGGAAAACGAGACGGGCGGGAGTGCCTCGCTGTCGGTGAACGACGTGGTCGACTGCAAGTATGGCGGCTTGATAGCCGAAACGCCGCGGACGCTTTTTCGAGCCTCATCGACACGCTCTGCGTTGCGGTAGAGTATAACCTCGATGTCGTAGCCGCCTTCTCTAGGGACGGTGAGGTTCGTCGAGACCGTCTTTTCACCGTCGCGTGAGATGGTGCCGACGTCGACTTGTTTTGTCGTTGTCAGGAGTCCTGATTCGGCGTCGACGGCGCGAACGAGGACACTCACGTTCTGCGTGGGATTTCTTCGGTGGTCGATTCGTGTTTCTATCTCCAGCGTCGCCGTCTCTCCCGTGGCCGGGCCCGCGGCGATAGAGACATCAGCCACGTCTACCGGGCCGGGACGGACCGGTCCCTCGTCGGTCGGGTCCGCGAGGACACCGGGAACGACGATGGCGGCGGCGAGGGCGATGACCACGACGCCGACCGCCCCGCTGGCAAGAAGGGCGTTCCTATCCATACCAGACTGACATTTTTCGGGCGGTAAATGTCTTGTCCCAGATGAATGCGTCGGAGAATGACCGTCAGCGATGTATTTTCGCTCCGTCGAAAGCAGTCTGACCAGCGGTAGTGGGGCATGGATTTTTATAGGACGACGTAGGGATATGTGGCATGGCAACGTATGTTATGGGTACGGACTCGGTACACACCAGCGCCGAGGTTTGTGATTACCTCTCTCAACGAATTGAAACAGACGACGTTATCCACGTCGTCAATTCGCACCAAGGCGGCGACCACACCGACAGCGACGACGTCCGCGACGGGGAAGACGCGATGAACGTTGTCGGCTCCCGGCTCGGCGACACCGTCACCATCGAGACACACCAGTACATCCGCGGAAACGACCCCGCTGACGATATCCTTCAGTGTGCAAAAGAACAGAACGCCGACGAAATCGTCATCGGGGTTCGAAAGCGAAACCCGACCTCGAAAATCGTCTTTGGAAGCACCGCACAGGACGTGCTGTTGAACTCGAACATTCCGATGGCAGTCGTTCCGTTAGCAAAAGTCTACTGAGGAATCTCAGTTTTCAGGCGGTACTCAGTTTCCGGACCGGTACTCGACGAGAACCATCTCGAACGCCGGTTCGTCGTCACCTTCCTCCTCGTAGAAGGCCATGTGACCCGGAAGCGGGCTTTCGGGCGAGACGCAACTCTCCCAGGTGACGCTGCCGTTCGTCCGGACGACGAAGTTCGCACACTCTAAGCCCGCGTACGTAGAGACGCGCTCGACCTTGAAGCTCGTATCACCGTTGGCTCCCGAGACTTCCCAACTGTCGCCGACGCTGAGCGACTTACCGTCGATGCTGCTGTAGTACGGCGAGCCGAAGCCGAGTGTTGCAACGGACCCGGTGGGGCTGCCCGAGAGTTTGCTGTTAATCTTGTCCGGCGACGCGGTCACGGTCCGTTCGCTCGTCGTGTTGGACGTGACGAGCTTCGCCCGAACCGTCACCTCGTCGTCGGTCGCAGAGAGGACCTCCCACTCGTAGGTCGCTGTGCCGTCGATGCTGTCGGCGGTTATCTCGTATCGGTAGTACTGGCCCGTACGGTACTGGTTGTCCCACGTTCCGTTAAACTCGAACGCCGTCGTCGACGACGCGTTTCCGCTTTCGTTTCCGGGGGTACTGGTCTCGCCATCTGTCGCAGTGCCCGTCTCTACCGTCGTCTGGGCTGCTGTTGTTGTCGTGCCGTCGCCGCCAATTCCGCCGGAGCACCCGGCCACGAGGACCAGGAGTGCGACGAGAAGAATCCGTATTGTCGTTCGCATGGCTCAGGTGAGAACGTCGGGGGTCATAATAGGTACGAGAAACAGAGCGTCTCTCCGGCACGAATATGACAAGTAAGCGGGAAAACGGTCGTCACTCGGATGGTCGTCGCTCGGTGAGACAGTTACTCGTCTGTCTCGTCGAGCACTTTCTCGGCGAGCGTCGGCACGAACGTCCCGATGTCGGTCACCATCCCGATAGCCTGCGACGAACCGCGGTCGAGCAGTTGCGTGACGGTTGCGGGGTTGATGTCCACACAGACGGTCTTCGCCGTAGAGGGGAGACAGTTCCCGACGGCGACCGAGTGCAGGAGCGTCGAGAGCATGAGCACCATGTCGGCCTGGTGGGCCTGCTCGCGGATGGCGTTCTGCGCTTCGATGGCGTCAGTGATGGTGTCCGGAAGCGGACCGTCGTCGCGGATGGACCCCGCGAGGACGTAGGAGACGTCGTTTTTCACGCACTCGTACATGATACCTTCTTTGATGAGTCCCTCGTCGACGGCTTCCTCGATGCCGCCAGCACGGATGACTTCGCTTATGGTGTAGATGTGGTGTTTGTGCCCCTTGCGTGGGTGCTCCATCGTCTCCATGTCCATCCCGAGTGAGGTCCCGTAGAGGCCGCGCTCGATGTCGTGGGTCGCAAAGCCGTTCCCGGCGGAAATCATGTCGATGTAGCCCTCTCGGATGAGTCGCGCGAGAGCGTCGCCGCCGCCGGAGTGAATGAGCGCCGGACCGGCGACGACGAGGACGTTTCCGCCCTCTTTTTTGGTCTCGCGGAGCGCATCCGCGACCTCACCGATGAGCGACTCGGAGGGGCGCTCGGAGGAGACGCCACCCTGCATGAAGCCGAATGGACCGGAGGAATCCCGGGGACGTTCCGGCGGTTTGACGCGGATACCCGCCTCGTCGGTGACGACGAGGTCGCCCTCTTCGACGCTGTTGAGGACTTTCGTGTATGCGCGCGCACCGTCTTCGGTCTCTTCGACGATAATCGCACAGTCCATCTCGATGTCCTCGACGGGAATCCATTCGCCGTCGTATCGAACGTCAGTCGGGTGATTGGTCGTCGAGTAGAACCCAACCGGGACGACCTGGTCTGCGGGCGACGGCTCGACGTGCGCATCGACGGGGTCTGTGAGGTTCGCGCCAATCTGGTGGAGTTCGTGGAGAATCTCCTGCAGGCCGTCTTCGTCGTCGGCAGAGACCGTCATCCGACAGTACGACGTGTCCTCTTTCTGCCGACCGACGTCGAACTTCTCGATATCGAAGTCGCCCCCGAGGTCCATCACGATGCCCATCGCCTGTTGCATCGACCCCGAGTCGATGATGTGGCCATCGAGTTCGACCGTGCGCGTGTGCGTCATTAACGAAGAATCAACGGAGAGGGCAAAGTGGGTTACGGACGCGACGTACCAATCGTCGGGAATTCGTCCGTCGCAGGCCGGGACAAATCAAATTCTACCGACATTTCACATGCAATCGCAGCGGAGTAAAACCGATGCCGGACAACACCGAATCTTCGTGGAACGAAGCGTACGATGGAACTCCACCGTGGGATATCGGTCGGCCACAGCCGATTTTCGTGGAACTCGCCGAAGACGGGCGGGTTTCGGGACCCGTACTCGATGCAGGGTGTGGAACCGGAACCCACGTGTGTTATTTCGCCGAGCGTGGTCACACGGTGACGGGTATCGACGTGTCGACTCGGGCAATCGAACTCGCACGGAAGAAAGCGGACGACCGAGCTGTTCAGGCAACGTTCCACGTCGCCGACGCTTTCGACCTCCCTCCGAGTCTGGGGCCGTTCAACACCGTCGTCGACTGTGGTCTCTTGCACGTCTTCGGAGAAGCCGACCAACGACAGTCCTACACCGACGAACTCGCGGCAGTGACGAATCCCGGCAGCCGACTCTATTCGCTCGCGTTCAGCGACGAGGCACCGGACGACTGGGGTCCGGCCACCCTCTCGCCGGACGACCTTCGTCGCTCGTTCGGCGATTCGTGGTCAGTCGAGCGCATTGAAGCAACACCCTACGAAACGAACCGGATACCCGTTCCGGGGTATCTCACAGTCGCCGAGCGGAAGGGGTGAAATCAATCGCCAGCAGTGAAAACGGACCGTGTATCGTCCTCAGAGGACGAATCCTTTGAATAGGTTGGCGACGGTCCACACCGCCTGGTCGACCGGGTGGCCCTTCTCGCCGGAGACGCGAATACGGTCGTTTCGAAGCGCCTGTTTGACGCCAGCCACTGGGTTTGACGACTGAGCGATTGTTTCGAGCGTCGCGCGGTCAGTCTCGATGCGCGTCGAGGCGTCTTCGTTCGACTCTGCGGCTACGTCGGCGATGCGCATATCGTCTTTAACGACAGCGGAAAACACGTGCGTCTCGTCGCCATCTTCGACGTAGACGTTCACCGTCTTTCCGGCGATGAGGTCGCGGGCAAACGAAACGTCGAGTTGGTCGATGTTCTCGTTGTACAGCGCGACTCCCTCTTCGAGGAGTTCTTGCATCTCTTCGTCGCTGGGCGTCTCTGATTCCTGTGCGAGAACTGTTCCCGGGGCAGAGACGAGAAGAACGACGAGGAAGAGCGAGACTAAACGGTGGGTTGCGGACATGGCGATACGACGTATGCTGACCGGGGACATAATATTCCCGCGAGCGTTCAGCGGGCTGAGAGGTTATCGCTTATCGGACTGTTCGGAGGAACGACAGTAGGTGGCCGAAGGTCTGTTCGAACGCCCGGTCGTAGTGGTCGAAGTGGTCCACCGGGAGTTCGACGAGCGTCGCGTCCGAGAGTTCGTCCGCGAGGTCGACCACCGCGTCGGCAGGGGCGATGTCGTCGCGCGTTCCAGCGACGAGCAATACCGGACAGGCGATGCGCTCGGGGTCCGGAAGCGCCCGGTAGCGGAACAGCGAGAGGAACAGGCGCGCGGGCGTCTCGTCGCGCCACGCACTCCCCGGCGGGACGAGTTCGCGGTAGGCGGTGCGCACGCCGGGGTCTTCGAAGACGGCCATCGACGACCCGTCACCGAGGACTGAAACGCGATGCGGGCCGAAAAGGCGCGACTGGAATTTATCGCGGAGTCCGGACGCGAGTGCGCCAAGCGTCCCTCTGAGCCCCCGGCCGCCGGTCACAGCTTTTCCGTCGAGCATCGGATTCTGGGCGACGGCGGCAGCGATACGGCCATCTTCGGCCGCCGCTCGGAGCGCATACCCACCGGAGAGACCGGCCCCCCAGAGAATAAGCGAGTTCGCGTCGATTTCGTCCCGTTCGCGGAGTCCTTCGACTGCCGCGTGCCAGTCAGCAATCTGCGAATCGGGGTCAACGAGGTTTCGCGGTTCGCCGTCGGAGTCGCCGGTGTTTCGATAGTCGAAGAGGAACGCGGCGTAGCCCGCTTCAGCCAATCGCTCGGCGTAGGTTCGCAGACCGAACCGACGCTCTGCGGCGAGTTCACCGGCCATAACGACCACCGGCGGGGACTCGACGCCATCAGGTCGGTAGAGCCAGCCGGTGCAGTTTGTCCCCTCGCTTTCGAACGTCAAGGTGACCCGAGAGTACTCGAAATGCGACGGGCGGCGGGGACCGCGAGCGGTGGACTGCTTTCCCCGAAGACGCCACGAACTCACGCGTCTCCCCCCTCGTAGAGGGTGTCGAGGACGCGCTGGGACAGTTCCTCGTCGTCCAGCGTGTAGTCGTTGTACGCCTGAATCCAGTCCGCTTCGAGTCGCCACGTCGCCTGTACGTCGCCCTCGCTTCGAAGAATCGTCGCTTCGACGGTGGTCGGTTCCCACTCGTCGCTCTGGGCGAGTTCGAGGAAGGTGGTGACTGCACGTCCTACCTCCCCGTGGTCGGGTTCGACATCCGGGAATGCCGTGAGGTAGGTCAAAGACACCGACTCGTCGATGGAGAGCGACTCGACGCTGATACCATTACCACGAAGCGCCTCCTCGACGGCGGCCGCCGGTTCGAGGTCGGTCATGCCAAGCGCTACGATACCTGACGGCTAAACGTTTGCCGCGAGACAGGACGGGAACGACCCCAGCATCTGCCGCCAGTGTCTGCCGACCGGTGTCTACTAATCAACATCCGCCGACCAGTGCCCGTCTACACCTGTGCGTCGGCCTGCCGGAGTGCGTCGTGAAGCGAAAAGAGAGGTGCGATGTCGCCAGCGGCGTACTCGGCGAGTAGTCGCGTGAGTTCGGTATGCGTCTGGGTATGGTCGATACCGGCGACGACGCCGTCGACGTAGGCTTCTCCGAGGGCTTCCCCGACGTGTGCGCCTTTGACGTGTTTCTCGTCGATGCCGAGACGGTCGAGATAATTCGAATCGAGCTCGTAGTCGTCGTACCAAACCGTCGGTTGGTCGATGCCTGCCTCCTTGCACGCCTTCCACAGCGCCGGAATATCCCGGTTTTGCCGGACTGCGTGCGGGTAGGCTTCCGCGGCGAGCGTTCCGAGGTCGATATGGTCGGCGAAAAGCGAATCCACGCGGTCCGGGGCGTCAGACCAGACGCCTTCGTCCGCAACTTGCTCGGCCCATGCTCGAAGATGGTGTTCGTCGAAGTACTCGCCGTTGTAGGTGATGACCGGTCCACTTCGGGCCTCGCACCACTCGACGACTTCTCGGAGGAGGCCGGCCGTGTGCTCGACGCTCCAATCACCGTCACGGAGGACGACTTCGACTTCGGGGTCGCCGTCACCGACACAGAAGCCGAGACCGACGGCGACGAGTTCGAAGTCAGCGGTGTTTCGGAAGTCGCTCGGCGTGCCGTTCGGACTGGCCGTCTCGATGTCGAGTGCGAGTCGCCCCTCGTTCATACCTCGGTGGTCGCTATGGGGTGTGAAAAATGACCGGAATCAAGCGTGTTTCCGCGATAGCTATCCAGCCGATGCGCCCCCCGCGAGACAGTCCTTTGTTCCCTCGAGCCGTCGCTAGAGACGAGGGGAACCCGATATGGACGACGACCGAACCGAACAGGCGCGGCGGAGGCTCGTCGCATCGCTCCGCGAGCAGGGCGAACTCTACACGACGAGGGTTGCGAAGGCGATGGAGACCGTCCCGCGGCACGAGTTCGTTCCCGATCCGGTACGCGACCGCGCCTACGCGGACGAACCGCTCGGCATCGGCCACGACCAGGTCGTGACCGCGCCGCACCTCGTTGCACGGATGACCGAACTGCTCGAACCGCGACCGGGACAGCGCGTCCTCGAAATCGGGACGGGAAGCGGCTACCACGCCGCCGTTCTCGCGGAGATTGTCGGCCCCGAGAACGTCTTCACTGTCGAACGAGTTCCCGAACTCGCAGATGCTGCACGGGACGCTCTCGCTCGGACTGACTACGGTGACGTGACGGTGGTCGTCACAGACGGGTCTGGCGGGTTACCCGAACACGCCCCCTTCGATAGAATCAACGTGGCGTCGGTCGCACCGGAAATTCCCGACCCGCTTTTCGACCAACTCGCTGACGACGGGCGGATGGTCATTCCACTCGGCCCCCGCGGCGGGTCACAAGAGTTGGTATTAGTAACGAAACAGGATGGGAGAATCGAACGGACGACTTACGGCGGCGTTCGGTTCGTCCCGCTCATCGGAGAACACGGGTTCCCCGACGACGAGTGAGATACGTTGTGCCACACGATAGGGGTGTCCGGTTTTTCAGAGAATATCACAACTTTCTCCCGAGACAATTGTTTCCTATTTAACTAGGTCTTTGGTGGTTGTGTTCATATACCATTATGAGGCCTCAGGCGATGGCGTTGCATGCACGGCACTAACGTCACGCACCCCACTGGTACTTCCACCACCACCCACTACTTTTCGCCGGTCGTTCATCCTCACTCCGTGGACGGGGGCGCGATAGCTTCCGTTTGCACTCGTAACTGAGATCAGCGTAAAACGCCCATCAGGAAACTCTCTCCCTGTCGGAGAAAGCGCTACCGCTCTCGGAGCGTCGTGTTTCTAAGAAAGTGGGTTCGGAAAAATCGAGGCCGAGCGGCCTCAGATAACAGCTATTCCGAGCCGAACATGTTGCGCATCATCGGATGCATCTCCATGAGCTGTTCCTCCGCGATCTCCTCGTACAGCTTGTACGTAATGGAGACCGTGAGCAGCAGCCCCGTCCCGGAGACGGCACCGATGGTACCCAGCATGTTGGCCATGACGGCCAAGAGACCGACGAGTGCGCCACCGATGATAGTCACTTGCGGGATGTACCGCTCCATGACCTTCTCGATGACCTGTGGGTTACGTCGGAACCCGGGAATCTGCATCCCGGAGTTCTGAATCTGTCGCGCGGTCGACTCGGGACCCATTCCCGTCGTCTCGACCCAGAACACTGCGAACACCGCACCACCGATGATCATGAATCCGAGGTCGATGAGCACGCGAATCGCAATGTCGAGGGGGTCGGCCGACGTGAGTCCGAGGAACCACATCCAGTCGGAGCGCGACTGGATGGGCGCAACGTAGTAGAACAGGCCACCTGTGACCTGTCCACCCGTGTACTGTCCGAGCCACGCGGGCATCGCCGCCCACTGGTTGTTGAGGATGCGCCCGAGGAACTGAATGTTCGCCTGCAGGGCGCGGACGAGGATCATCGGCAGGACGCTCGCGTAGATGAGTTTGACCGGGAAGCGACCGCGAGCACCCTTCACACGAGCGTGCGAGAGGGGGATCTCAACGCGGACGCTTTCGGCGTACACGACGATGCCGAAGATGAGCAGCGTCGTGATGAGCGCGAGCAGTTGACCCTGGCCGAGGAAGATTGTCGAAAGCAGGTCGTCCGGCGCGGCCGGCAGGTCGACGGCACCGGTAGCGATGCCGAACCACGTCGGGAAGAAGCCCGACGCGCCGCCGAGTCCCTGCCAGCTGAACAGCCCACCGACGAGCTGCTGGCTGACACCGGCGATGATGAACAGCCCAACACCGGAGCCGACGCCCCACTTGCTGACAATCTCGTCCATGAACAGGATGAGGACACCACCGACGGCGATTTGCGCGAAGATGAGACCCTTCACGCCGATTGTACCGATGCCGAGCGAAGTTGCTACGGCTGGGTCAGCCGGCAGGAAGTTGCCAGCGAACACCATCGGCAGACCCGTCAGGACAATCATAACCCCGACGAGTAGCTTCTGTAGGCCCTGATAGAGGACCTGATCGCGCGGGTTGTTGTCCGTGTCGAGCCCGAGCAGGTCAGCACCGCCAAGCAGTTGTAGGACGATGCTCGCCGTGACGATTGGACCGATACCCAGTTGGAGCACCGAGCCCTGCTGGCCAGCCAGGATGGACCGGAACTGACCGAAGAGGTCGTTCGCGGTCGCGGTGTCGAGGCCGAACAGCGTCACGTTCGTCAGGAAGAAGTACAGGACGAGGATACCACCAGTCCACCCGAGTTTCCGGCGGAACGGTACGTGTCCCTCCGGACGGGCGACTGCGGGCATCCGCGCCAGCACTGGTTCGGCGGCGTCCTTCCATCCCATAATTTATTCCTCGTCGTCCTCGTCGGCGTCGGCTTCAGCTTCTTCTGCTTCGGCCTCGGCCGCTTCTTCTGCACGTTCGGAGAGGTCGGCACTGCCGCCAGCCTCTTCGATGAGTTCGACGGCACCAGCAGTGAAGGCGTCGGCAACGACGTTCAGTTCGTTGCGAACCTGTCCGCCACCGATAACCTTCACGACATCCACGTCCCAGCCGTCCTCGGCTACGTCGCGGGCGTCGATGGTGTATGCGTCACCGTCTTTCTCGGCGACTCCGTCGGCCGCGAGGAGCGCTGCGTCCTCGTCGAGCTTCTGGATCTTGACTTCGGCGACTGTGTCCTGCAGGGAGTCCGGTCGCTTGAAGCCGTGCTTGCCGCGCGGCTCGTAGTGGTGGTACTCGTGCTTGTCGCGTCCGGCACGGCCACGGCCACCACGGTGGCCGGCACCACGCCGGTTCTTGTGGGTACCGCCACTGTGCGTACGGGAGCCACGTTGTCGTCGCTTCTTGGACGTCATCGCATTGCCTCCAGAAGTTCGTCGATCTGTTCGGTGTCGTGCTTACCGAGTTGGCCGCCTTCCTTGGTGACGTGCTTCTGTCCGCGGTGACCGCCACGCGGCGGGTGCAGACGGAGCACGGGGGAGACGCCCTGCTCGCGCAGCGTCGTCTCCTCGTCGACGAGTGCCTGCGCGAGCGCAGCCACGTCGTCGTAGTCGGTGTTCTCGGAAACCCACTCATCGGAGATGTCGCCGTCGCCCGATTCGGGCTCGGCACGCGTGCGGACGAGGGTCTCGACGACGTCGACACTCGGCGTGCCGTGTGCAACGAAGTCGTTGACCTTCGTGATCATGCCACGGTAGGCGTCGTTCTCCGGCACGAACGTCGCGTGGTTCACGCGGTGGATGTTGAGCATCGACAGCGTGTCGCGAACGTCCTGTGAGATGTTGACTTCACCGCGAAGTTGGACGATAGCCTGCATTATTCACGCACCTCCCGTCGAATCTCGCGAGCGCGTCGCGGAGTACGGGACTGCGACGCGTTCTTGAGCGCGTTGTAGGTCGCTTTTGCGAGGTTGACCGTCGTCCGCGTGTTCCCGTCGCTCTTGGTCCAAGCGTCTTGGATACCGGCGAGTTCGAGGATGTTGCGGACGGTCTCTGCGGCCGCAAGGCCGAGACCCTGCGGGGCCGGGATGATACGGACCGTCACGGAGCCGGCCTTCCCCTCTGCCTTACGCGAGAGGGAGTTGAGGCCGCCTGCGCGGTCTTCCCACGAACCCGAGCCGCGGTCTACCTTGATAATGTTCAGTTTCGCCACCTCGATGGCTTTCTGGATGGCACCGCCGACCTGATCGTCGCGGGCCTCAGCGTAGCCGAGGTAGCCGTCACGATTCCCGACTGCAACGACACACCGGAACTTCACCCGGCGGCCGGAGTCGGTCATACGCTGAACCATGTTGATGTCGAGCACTTCGTCGTCCATCCCCGGAAGGAGCTGGTCGACGATCTGGGGCTCCTTGAGCGGAAGCCCGGTCTCGAGCGCCTGGTCCATCGACGTGACGTCGCCGTTCTGCACCATGCGGCCGAGCCGCGTTCGCGGCTCCCAGCCGTTGTTATCTCTGCTCATTCGTCCTCCTGAAGGTTCCCGAGCACTTCATCGAAGTGTTCGGGGAGGTTCGTGGCATCGAAGTCTCCACTGTAGAGCGGCTCGTCGAGCTGCTCTGCGTACTCAGCGATGTGGACACCGCGGTTGCGGTCCCAGTCAGCGAGTACTGCGTCGTTGTGGGGGATTTCGAGGCCAGCGTCGATAGCACCCTCCTGCACCGCGAAGACCTTGTTTCCGGGCGTGGCCGTGTTGAGGCCGATGTCGAGGACCGCTTCCTCGACGCCGGCGGCCAGCGCTCGGATACCTGCCAGGTACCCCGTGAGGTACGCGCTCGGGAGGTTGCCCGTGGGGGCTTCCCAGCCGTACTCATCGAGGTCGGCAGAGGTCGCTGCAGCGTGGGTCTCGTCGCCCTGCGGGCCCGGAGTGACCAGCTGCGCCCTGACGTGCTTGTTGCTCACGCGAGCAACAAGGCGGGGCTTGCCCGATTTCAGCAGGCGCAACCTTTGATGGTAGTCCGTCCGGACTTCGCGGCGACGCCGCATCGGAACCTTGTATCGTGGTCCGGTCGCCATTATTGAATCTCCACCTGGTAGTTGTTCTGGATGTATGCTTCAAGCCGGTCCACGCTGTCGAATTCGCCACCGGACGCCTTGTTGTAGAGCGTGCGGTACTGGGTACGGTCGAGCGTACCGTCCTCGCGAAGCTCCTTCAGGCGACGGCGCTGGGCGCGGATTCGGCTGACCCATGCGTCTTTCTTGTTCTGTCGAGCGCCGGAACGGCCCTTGCGGGAGCCGGCACCCTTGCGGTGACCGTAGGAACGCTTGGCGGCGCGCTCGCGTGCGCGACCTTTGGAGTTGCCCTTGGCGTTCTTGGCGCGAATCGTTCCCTCGTCGACGAGTTCACGAATGTCTTCGCGCGTGATGGCCTCCGCGATGTCGGACTGTGCCTCGGGGTCGAACCAAACTCGACCCTTGCCAACGTCAAGAACGTCGGCAGCCATTCGCTTCTGCGCTTTTAGGTCCGTCATCAGTTATCCACCTCGACTTCGACGTAGGTGGGGTTGAGAACGCGAATTTCGCGGTCCTCACACACTTCCTCGATGCGCTCGCGCTTGCGCGCGCCGACCGAGGAAGCAATGCGAACTGCCTGTGTGTCGCCGTCGACGCCCTCGAGGTCGTCCGTGTTGAACACGCGGACTTCCTCGAAGCCGGACGGGTGCAGGTCACGGGCGGCCTTCGGCGTGCGGTAACCCGCTTCGACCTTCGGGCCCTTACCCTTGACACCACGACGCTGCTTGGACAGACCACCACGGGGGCGACGCCACGACGTGGGCGTGCGCTTCTTCTTGTGGTAGTCCTGCCGATTGAACTGCGGCTTGCCCTCGCGGCGCTTCTGCGCCAGGGCCTCCGCCGTTTCGTCGTCGAGCTGGGGCTTCTTGTCCGCGTGACCGCGGGGGCGAAGCTCCGTCTCGACGTCTTCGGCTGGCTCTTCTACTTCGGCTTCGGACTCGTCTTCGACTTCGGCCTCAGCCTCTTCCGAGACTTCAAGGCCACCGACGTCGGCTTTGATACGCGCGGCAAGCGCGTTACCGATGCCGTCGACCTCGGCCAGTTCGGACTGGCTCGCGGCCTGTACGTCGTCGACGCTCTCGAAGCCGGCTTCGCGGAGTGCGTCGGCCTTCGACGGGCCGACACCGCTGATGTCTTCGAGTTCGGTGATTTCTTCCGACATTAGGCATCACCAGTCTTCGGTTTCTGGGTGATGTACACGCCGTCTGTGAACACGCGAGTGTCCTTGTCCTTGACGCGAGTGAGTTGTTCGATGTCGGCGGCGGTCTGCCCGACGTCTTCCTTGTCAGGACCCGTCAGGGTGACCTCTTCGCCGTCTACCTGTACGTCCGTGTCTCCGCGAATTGCTGCTCGTCGCGGGGACTTCTCGCCGAGGAAGTTCTTGATGACGACGTCGTCACCTTCGACACTCACTTGCATCGGGAAGTGAGCGTAGTGAACTTCCATCTGGTACTCCCACCCCTCGGTGGCGCCGTGAAGCATGTTGTTCACGTGGCTCTCGAAGGTACCGATCGTCGCGTTGGTCTTCGCGTTCTCGACGTCGCTTTCGATAGCGATTGCGCCGTCTTCTGCGGAGACCGAGACGTTCGGGTACCAGAGGCGCTTGGTGACGCTACCGTTAGGGCCCTCGATGGTGAGTTCGAGGTTGCTGACCTCGGCGGATACCTCGTCCGGGATTTCGATTTCTATTCGGCTCATTGTTCTAGTAGACGTAGGCGATGATCTGGCCACCGATGCCCTGTTCGCGGGCCTCGTAGTGGCTCATGACGCCGTGGCTCGTCGTGACGATGAGCGCACCGTAGTCACGGGCGGGGAGGAAACGCTTCTCCCATTTCTCGAAGTCGTCAGCGCCAGCGGAATACCGCGGCTTGACGGCGCCACAATCGTTGATTGCGCCTTTCAGTTCAACCTCGAACAGACCGGCCTTGCCGTCGTCGACGAACTCGAAGCCGTCGATGTACCCGCGGTCGTAGAAGACCTCGAGGACGGAGCCAATCATGTTGGAGGCGGGCTGGATCTCGTGGGACAGGTGTCCGACGCTCTCGGCGTTGTCCACACCGGAAAGCGCGCTACTGAGTGGGTCGTTGTCAGCCATTCTTATCGGTACTTCTTGAATCCCATCTCGCGGGCAATCTCTCGGAAGCACTGTCGGCACAGGTTGATGTCGTACTTACTGACAAGTCCCTGTTTCCGACCGCAGCGACGGCACTCGTTCTCCTGGCCGGTGCGGCGGGATGCGTGCTCGCCCGTCTGTTCTGTTTCGCTGTCGCTCATTCTTCAACCTCCACGTCGAACGTGGACTCGATGAACGCAACTGCGTCCTCAACGGTCATCCGGTGGGATGACGGAATCTGTCGGGAACGCTTGTCGCGCTTCTTCACACGGTAACCGGGGCGGACGATGTTGACCGTCACGTCCAGTCCGTAGATACCGATCTGCGGGTCGTACTCCTGACTCGGGAACTCGGTGTGTTCTTCGACACCAAAGCCGAAGTTACCGGTCTCGTCGAACGACGAGGCGGAGAGGTCCGTAATAGGGAGTGCGGTTTCGAGGAACTCGACGGCGCTCTCGCCGCGGAGCGTGACCTTCGCGCCGACAGGTTCGCCCTGACGGACACCGAAGTCCTGCGAGGCACGGCCGGAGATCGTACGAACGCTCTCCTGACCGGTAATCTCCTCGAGGATGTCTTCGGATTTCGCGAGTTCACGGCCACCTTCGCCGACGCCCATGTGGACGACGACCTTCTCGATGCGCGGGTCGCGCATCTCGTGGAATTCGGCCTCGCTCATTCATCATCACCCGTGAAGTTCTCGTCGATGACGACGACGTACTGTTCGACGGTTTCGAACTCGCCCTCGTCGGTTTCGACGACGACGGAGTTGTTCCCGCTGCCGGGCGTGACGATAATCTCGGTGACTTCGCCAATTTCGCCCGCGTGACTGCCGGCGACGGCGGTCACGAGTGCGCCTTCCTCGTAGGGGAAGTGTGCGACGATTTCCTTCGTCTCGTTGTCGACGACGATGGAGTCCTTACCGCTGTACTCCGAGGCGTCTTCGACGACGAGCGTGGCACCGTCGTGCAGCGTCAGCTGGAAGTTGCCGCCGGTGACCTGCGTCTTACGCACGATCTTTCCGAGGCGGCTGGATGCCGCATCAGCGTCGACGGGGGTCAGGGCCAGACGGCCACCCTCGTCGGGGAAGATGCGGTAGTACTCCTCACGCTGGACGAACGCCAGGATGTCGAACATCCCGATGGGACGGCGAACGTCGGAAGCCGGGTCGCCGTTGACCAGAATGCTCTGGTGGTTGAGGGCGTACTTGGCTTCCTTCTTCGAGTCCACGTAGCCGAGCACGTCGCGCAGGACGATGAGGAGGGGAACCCCCTCTTCGCCGTGCGGACCGGCGCCGGCTTTGACCGTGAACGTGCCTGTCTTGCGCTCGACCGGCCAGGACTTCGGTACGGACAGTCGCTTCTGGTGTCGAGTCATTCGTTATCCTCCTTGAGTCGGGCCTCGCGCACGTCGTCTTCGAGGTCCAGTTCCGTCACGCGGACGTTACTGGCCTGAAGGGGGCGTGGGACCTCTTCGCCGTCGGCTTTGGCAACGGTGACGTCCTCAACGAAGATGACGGCGTCAGTGAGGTCAACCTCGGTGACTTCGCCTTCTTCGCCGGCGAAATCGCCGCGGAGAACCTCTACCGTGTCGCCCGCGTTGACGCGGACGTTACGGCTGCCGTACTCCTCACGGAGGTCGGCCGACAGCGGTGCGCGGACCTGCTTTTGCCGCTCGTGGAGCGGCGCGTCGCGAGTCTGAGTTCGCTGTTTGCGCGGTTGTCGAGTCATACTATACAATCATCGTAGCCGTCGATGCGATACTCCCGAAGCGCTCGGCAACTTCGCGTGCGATGGGGCCCTTAATCTCGGTCCCGCGAGGCTCTTCCATCTCGTCGATGATGACGGCGGCGTTGTCCTCAAACTTCACACGCGTCCCGTCGGGCCGGCGGATCGATTTCCGCTGGCGGACGATGACGGCTTCGAGCACCTGGCGGCGCATCTCGGGGGTACCTTTGGTGACCGAGACGGTCACCTTGTCCCCGATGCCTGCCTTGGGGTGGCGGTTCTTCGTACCGGAGTAACCCGCGACGCTGATAATCTTAAGTTCACGAGCGCCGGTGTTGTCGGCGCACGTGACCAGCGAGCCGCGAGCGACGCCTTTGGTGATGTCTGCTTTGAGCGCTTCCATCACTCGTCACCTCCGATAATCTCAACAACGACGTGAGATTTCGTCTTCGAGAGGGGGCGGGTCTCCGCAATCGTTACTTCGTCACCGACAGCGACGTCGTCGAGCACGCCCGGCACGTGTGCCGGGATGCGGGAACGTCGCTTCATGTAGCGGTCGTACTTCGGAACGAATACGTCGTACTCCCGCTCGACGATGACGGTCTTTGCCATGTCCGTCGAGACGACTGTCCCTTCCAGGGTCTGACCCCGGACAGAGAGCGAGCCGTAGAACGGACACTTCTCATAGTCGTATGCCTCCGGGTCGTCGGGTTCCGGGGGCTGTGGAACGTCAAGTCCTATCGCCATTTCGAGTCACCTGTAGTTTCGGTGCGCAGGGCGGGTCGTGAGAGCAGTTGTGTACCATCCACCGTAACGTAAGCCACGCCCTCGCAATTCCCGGACTGGGAAGCAGCCGAGTGTGACTCGGCGTGCCGATCAGACTGACTGGCATCAAATCCGCCAGTAGTATCCGACCGAAGTTTGGACGTGGTCCCCGACGCCTTCGCAGCGTCGGCGGCTTCATCTGTACACGGAATCTCAAATTCGAAGGTCGCCCCTCGCTTTGGCACCTGCCGCACCCGAGAGCCATCGTCGACCATGAGCGTCTGCATCGTCTCAACGACGATACGACCGGCTATCCCGACCAAATCGGGGTTTGCCGCGTCGACGACCTCTACGTGGAGGCCGTTAAGCTCGTGTCGCGTGAGGGTCTCGGGTGTGAGTGGCATTTTATTCTTCGTCGAGGTCGCCTTCTTCGCCCTGAATCGTCTTGATTCGAGCGATGGTCTTCTTCAGTTCAGAGACGCGGCCGGGGTTTTCCGGCGCGCCACCCGCGGCCTGAACGGCCTTCGCGTTGAGCAGTTCGGTTTCGAGCTCTTCGAGCTCGGCAACGCGCTCTGCGGGCGTCATGTCGCGAATCTCTTCGGTGTAGAGGATCGCCATTTATTCTTCCTCCGTTTCTTCGTCGTCTTCCATCTCGGCGACGAGGTCGGCCGCCTCTTCGGCGACATCTTCGTCGAGTTCGTCGTCTTCGTCGACGACTTCCTCTTCGACTGCTTCCTCGTCAGCGTCTTCTTCGACGACTTCCTCTTCGACCGCTTCAACGGCTTCTTCCTCGACGATGTCCTCATCGAGTTCCTCCGTCTCTGCGTCAGTGTCCTCGGAGACTTCCGGAATCTCCTCCGGTTCCTCTTCGAGGAGGTCTTCGACGCTTTCGGTCTCTTCGATCTGTTCGACCGGTTCGGGTTCGGCGTCTTCTTCGACTTCGAAGTCGTCGGGAAGCTGCGCACCCGGCGGGATGATCTTGACCGTGACACCGATGGTGCCGAGCTTCATGACGGCGACACCCTGGCCTTCGTCAACGATCTCCTGTGCCGGCTCACCGTTGTGCTTGATGTAGCCGCGGTTGAACTTCTCCACGCGGGAGCGGGCACCAGTGACCTTACCGGAGAGGACGATTTCGGCACCGAGGGCGCCAGCGTCCATGATGCGGTCGATGGTCGTGTGGCCCGCCTTACGGAAGTACCAACCACGCTCAAGCGCGTTGGCGAGGCGGTCGGCGACGATCCGGGCGTTGAGGTCCGGTTCGTCGACTTCCTGCACGTCGATCTGCGGGTCGTCGAGGTTGAACCGCTCTTCGAGTTCGCGGGTCACCTTGCGGATGTTCTTTCCGCCCTTACCGATGACCATTCCGGGCTTTTCGGCCTTGAGCACGATTTGGGTGCCCATCGGCGTCTTGGCGACGTCCATGCCGCCGTAGCCGGCGCGACCGAGTTCTTCTGCGAAGAACTCGTCGATCTGGGACCGCTGCAGTCCGTTCTCGATGAATTGGTGTTCGTCAGCCATTATTCCTCGACCTCTTCGATGATGAGTTCGACGTCACAGATTGGGGTGTTCCACGGGTCTGCCCGGCCGAAGGCACGGGGCTTCCGACCTGGGCGCTCGCCGACCTTGTGGGCGGCGATGTGCTTAATCTCCATGGCTGGTCCGTCGAATCCCTGTTCGGTCGCGTTGTTGCGGACGTTCTCGAGGAGTTCGAGGAACGCCTTGGACGCTTTCTCAGGGTATCGTCCTGCGTCCCAGCCCTCGATGTCGCTTCGGTGACCGACACCAGAGTTGTGTTGCTTGAACGGAACCGACCGCTCGCCGTCGATGACGGCTTCGAGGTACTCCTCGGCGTCGGCGACGGGCATCCCCTTGATGGCGCGGGAGATAGCCTTGCTGTGCTTGAGGCTGATGGGCCGGTCCCGGAGCATACCCTTGGCCGTTGTGTCCGGGTCGGCCTCGACGCTGTAGTTGATTCCCATGGTTTACTTGAGCGGCACGAACTTCGAAGACCGGGTCGCGCCGATGCCGGCCTGGCCGTGCTCGACCGACGTTCGGGTCAGCTGGAACTCGCCAAGGTAGTGTCCGATCATCTCGGGCTGAACCTCGACGCGCTCGAACTCCTGACCGTTGTAAACGGCGAAGGTGAGACCGACGAATTCTGGGAGAACCGGCATGTCACGCAGGTGCGTGCGGATCGGCGTGTTTGCCGTCTCTTCTTCCGTCTTGTTCTCAGCCTTCGCGAGCAACTTCTCGTGTTCGGTCGACAGGCCACGGGTGATAGTTCGCCGCTGACGAGCGGGGAGCAGTTCCGCGACTTCGTCGAGCTCCATATCCTGCAGCTCTTCGAGCGTGTAGCCACGGTAGGTGAACTCACCTTCGCGGCCAGTACGGTATTGCGTGCTCATGATTAGTTACCTCCCTTCCCACCGCGACCGGTGCGCTTGGAGGCGATGTCGCCGACCTTCCGGCCCGGCGGGGCGTCCCGCGAGACGGACTTCGGCTGACCGGGGTGCTGCCGGCCACCGCCACCGAACGGGTGGTCGACGGCGTTCATAGCAACACCACGCACGCGCGGCCACTTGATACCGCGCGCTTTCATCTTGTGGTACTTCTTCCCTGCCTTGACGAACGGCTTCTCCGTGCGGCCGCCACCGGCGACGACGCCGATGGTGGCACGGCAGTTGGGGTTGAGGCGCTTGACCTCACCCGACGGCAGCTTCACGATTGCGACCTCGCGGTCGTGCGAGAGCAACTGCGCGCTGACGCCAGAGGCGCGGGCGAACTTCCCGCCGTCGCCGGGCTGATGCTCGACGTTACAGACGGGGACACCTTCAGGAATCTCGGCGAGCGGCAGCGTGTTGCCGGGCTTGATCTCGGCGGAGACGCCGATTTGAAGCTCTTCGCCGACGGAGATTCCTTCGGGCGCAAGAATCATGCGCTGTTCGTCCTCGAACTCGACGAGGGCGATGGGCGCACTGCGTGCTGGGTCGTGCTCGATGCCGACGACCGTACCCGTGATGGTGTCTTTCTCTTCGGACTTCTTGTGCGACAGTTCGGCCTTGTAGCGGTGCGACGGCGCCCGGAAGGTGGACGAACCGCGACCACGACGCTGGCCCTGAATTCGGCGTCCCATCGTTAGAACACCCCGATACGCGACGCGACTTCCTGCGCGTCGTCGTCTTCAGAGAGACGAACTGTTGCTTTCTTCTTACCTTTCATCGTGACCTGCGTGTTGACTTTCTCGACGGTCACGTCGTAACGCGACTCGACTTCGTCCTTAACGTCGGCCTTGGACGAGTCAACGTGGACGATGAACTGGAGCTTGTTCTGGAAGTCCATCTGGTTCATCGCTTTCTCGGTGACCAGCGGGTGCTCGATGATGCTCATCGTTCTGCGACCTCCTCGATTGCACTCTCGGTGAAGAGCGTGAGGCGACCGGCGTGCGTACCGGGCGCGAGGTCCTCGGCGGAGACGTTTGCCGCGGTGGCAACGTCGACACCGGCGAGGTTACGAGCAGCCTTCGAGGGCTCCTCTGCCGTCACGAAGAGAATGGATTTCGGACGGGTGTACTTGCGGCCACGGAGCTTCCCTTGGCCGCCCTTCACTTTCTTGTTGTCCTCGGAGCGCTCGATATCGTCGTAGACGCCGAGCGTCTGCAGGAGGTCGACGACCTCCTTGGTCTTGACGAGGTCCTCGAAGTCGTCGGAGACGACAAGCGGCAGTTCGAGGTCGTCGTCGAAGCGGTGTCCGCGCTCTGCGACGAGTTCGGAGTCCGTCGTTGCGGCGAGTGCCGAGCGGACGGCGAGTTTGCGCTCCTTCGTGTTGATCTCCTTCCCCTGGTCCTTCTCGGCCTTCGGCGGGTGAGCGCGACGGCCGGAGACGGCGTGCGGGACGCGTCGGGCAACGCCATTCTGGCGTGGGTCGTGGGACATACCACGGCCACTGCCCATGGACTCTGCCGGGGTTCGAAGTCCGGCGTAGGGGTCGGCACCGTACGGCTGTTTTCGGTTTGCCTGTGCGGCGATGACAGCGCGCTTGATGAGGTCCGGACGGTAAGCCGTCTCGAAGACCTCGGGCAGGTCGATGCTGCCCGCGTCGTCGCCGTTCAGGTCTCGGATAGTTGCCTGCATGGTTTAACCCTGGTTCGATGCGGTAGAGACGAAGCGCACCTCGGGGTCGAGGCGCGGTTGGTCGTTCGGCCGGATGGCCGGGCGGAACCGCAGAAGGCGCTTGTTGGGGCCCGGAAGCGAGCCCTTGATGAGCGCGTAGGAGCCGTCGACCTCACCGTAGTTGACGAAGCCACCTTCGACGGAGGCGTCGTCACCCTCACCGAGGTCGATGAGGCGCTTGTTGAGTTCGGTGCGCTGGTGGTAACCAGTCTGACCGAGCTGCGGAACCGTGGAACGGACACGCGACGGGTTCCAGGGGCCGAGGTTGCCAATACGGCGTCTCCAGCCCTGGCGGGCGTGCTTGCCCTTACGCTTCTGGACGCCCCATCGCTTGACGGGACCCTGCGTACCCTTACCCTTCGTGACACCGGCGGCGTCGAGATACTCGCCAGCACGGAACACGTCGGACATCTCGTGTTCGCCGCCCTCTTCGACGAGGTCGAGGGCGAAGTCGGCGCGCTCCACCATGGAGCCGCCACCGACGCGAGTCTCCATCACGTCGGGCTTCTTCTTAGGCACGTTCTTGAGTTCGGCGGGCACCGTGTGCGTGATGACGCGGAGGTCATCGACTTCGCCGGCCTCGACGGCCTCGCGAAGTGCGTCGGCGTCCGATTCGAACGTGTCTTCTGCCGGAAGATCGAGGACGCGGTCGAGTTCGTCGTGGAACTCGCTCGCCCAGACCTCGGTCTTCGGCTTCATACCGTACGGCGTCTGCTCGTAGGCGCGAAGGGCGACGGCGCGCATTGGCGGCGTCTCGACGACGGTCACGGGCACGGACTCCTCCATTCCCTCGCGGGGGGAGTCGGCCTCGTCGTTGACCATCATGACGTGGGTCATGCCGGCTTTGTAGCCAGCGAAGCCCTGCAGTGCAGGGGAGCCATCGTCGTCGGGCCACGACTTGATGCGTGGGACCTCCTTGACCGCTCGCTTGCGCGGGCTGAAGCCCATCGAGCCTTTTCGTGGTCTGCTTGGTTGTGGCATGGATTCACTCCGTGAGTGTCAGGGAGGCGAGTGATGCGAACATCGCTTCTTCAGTTCGCACCACTTCGCTCCCCTGTCGCGGAATCGTATTGAGCCAGAGGTCGAACCCCGGACCAACGGAAGGTTCGACGTCTGCAACATCCTCGGGAGACATCCCAAGCATGTCCGGAAGCCCACGGCCTGGTGAACCGAAGGCGACGGTCATACCGCCGGCATCGGTGATGCGGGCCGTCAGGTCACCCAGTCGGGGGACCGACAGCGACTCGCCATAGCGAGACGTGGCGATTCGCACGCCCGCATCTGGCCTGCCGAGTGCTTCCGTGAGGTCCATGCGGGATACGTCGAAGCCCGGAAGGGGCTCGTCGACGATCCTCGCACGGACCGGTTCTCGCGAAGAGATCCTGACAGCGACGCGCTCCCCCTTTGCAATATCCATCCCCGGAGGGATGAACAGGGAGATCGGGTGTTGCATTCCGCAATTGACCCGAACGCGGTCGTCAGGTCCGACCTCGGTCACGATTCCTTCTCGCAACGCGGGCGTCTCGTCAGAGTCGCCCGCGGTCGTAGACGATACCAGGACCGGTGGCAGAATCCCAGCGTAGCGAAGTTCGTCGCGCTTGCCCCAGACCTCCTTCCGGAGGTAGGGGGGCGTTGCGGCGTACCGAAGTACGGTTTCGACGAACTCGCCGCCCCACTTGTTCTCGCCGTCTTCGTCGGGGAAGACGACGAGTTCGTTCGCCCGGAAGACCGCCGCCGCGCGGGCGACGTAGCCGAGTTTGCGAGTTGCCTCGCGTTGATCTTCGGCTTCCCGGACGAGTGAGGTCGGCACGAGTACGCTAAGGTTCATGCCGGATTCATCCTCGTCTCGTCTAGACTGTGGCGTTTGTACCGGGTGACCACCTAAAAGAGTAGCGAATCCTATCTGGGGTGATAGAGGGTCCCACGCACCAGTTTGTAGGGGAATTAGCGAAAAACGCATGACAACGAATTACACGACCGACGACAGGTCGAAACAAACGAATCTTACGTGGTAGCAGGTGCCGCGCTGTCACCCGATTCCTCCCCCGTTTCGCAAGTCTTATTTATCAACCCGACACTATCGAGTAACGCAGCAGTACGCCACGATACGCACGGAATGCGCTGGTAGTGTAGTGGTATCACGTGACCTTGCCATGGTCACAACCTGGGTTCAAATCCCAGCCAGCGCACTTCCACCACATGCGTCGGTAGTGTAGTGGTATCACGTGACCTTGCCATGGTCACAACCTGGGTTCAAATCCCAGCCGACGCACTTTCTGAACGGAACCAAACGAGGAGTCGTTAGACTCCGAGTTTCTGTGGAGTGAAGAAATGCGGCCCACTGGGATTTGAACTAGCGAGCGAACGCCGTGAGCGAGTGAAGTTCAAATCCTGGCGAGACGTAGTCTCGCCGACGTACTACTCACTTCGTTCGCGGTACTTCCGTCGCACCCGCTCACTCACTTCGTTCGTTCACGGGGTCCTGACTCACACCTGCTATCGCTCACGGTGCCCGCCGCTCAACCCACGTCCACAAACACGGCCTAGTCGCGACGCACCGCCACTTCAACCCGTCCGGAATCACGGTCATCACCATCGTCGTCTCTATGTCGCCACCACCAGTACAGTCCATACAGTCCGACGACGAGCAAGACGAGCGCAACCCCATGCAGAGCGTAGCTGAGTGTTGTTCCAGTTGGAACGAGACCGTGTTGGACTTGGAAGAGCGCGTACGAAAGCCACGTGAAACTCACCGAGACGAGAAGCACGGTTCGATGGAAGGGTAACTTGCCGCGAGTGTACTGAATCACGACACCGCCGAGAATGAGTGCATACGCGAGGAGGAGCCAGCTATCGCCCAGTTCGGGAATCACGATTCAGTACCTCGGCGCACTACCACGGCGAATCCAGCCACGGCGACGACTAGTGCACCGAAGACGAGTGGCGAACTCGTGGCCAGTGACAGAAGGAGGTCGATCGGGTTGACACTCTGTCGGACACCAGTGTCGAGCGTCCCGTTCGAGAGGACGACTCCGACACTAACAGCCCCGGCGGCGGCACCGACCAGCCAGCTCGTTCTGGAGGATGCAGAGACCATACGTGCTCTCCGGACGCTCACCACTAATCAGTTGACATCTCAGTACACACGCGTGAGCGGAGAAGAACTAGTAAGCGTCCGAGATCAGTAGCCGAGCGTGTCGACCGTCTCGATTCGTTCGATACCGTCGAATTCACAGAGTGCAGAGACGTTCGCCTCGTCGAGCGCGACGACGACGCCGCCAAATTGTAGTTCCCGTTCGACCGACCCGCCGAGTGAGCGGACGTATTCGGACAATTTCGCTCGCGCGTCGTCATCAACGGGTTCGACCCGGAGTTCCACGGTTTCGGCTTCGAGTGGGTCGTCGCGCATGCGACGAACCGGATGAGAGAGGTACATACCCGCCGGTTGACGGCCGGAAAGAAAACGGTCGCGGTCGATGCCGCGGAGGTGCCGCATCGCACCGAGCTCAATCTTCGGTGCAGTAGAACAGCGCTTCACGCCCGGCACCACACCCCGGACACGCAGTCGGAAACGCGGTCAGCGGGCCGAGTTCGCCGCAGTCGTCGCACCGCCAGACGAGGTGCGCTTCACCGAAGTTTTTCTGACTCAACTGTCGGTGCTCTACGACGGTTGGCGGGCAAACTGCCCGAGACGCCGTCGTCGGACTGGTCTCGACAGTTTCCCACAGTGGACGGTCTGGTTCGAGCGGTCGCGTCGGCTGTGCAGGTGTTTTGATAGCCATACACAATTATACGGTCTCCGGCGGCATAACAGCCGTGTCAGTCCTCTTTACTGTCCGGCCACGACGACCATCTGAGTTCCAGCCGGACCGGCCCCTCTGGAAAGAATCTGTTGACGTCGGTGTCGACGACGAGTTTCTCGGGGGTCGGAATCACGACTGTCTCGTCACCGACGCGGACTTCTACGTCCTCATGCGGGTTGTCTGCGACGAGGTGGTCGAAGCGTTGGATTGCCGTGACGACGGTCCGCCGGGTCGCCCCGCCTTCCTGTGAGTCGAGTGGGACGCCACCGAAGAGTGGTCGGACGTTAACGTCGCGAGAGCGGTTCGAGAGAACGGCGTTCACTGCCGCGCCGAGGAGGATGACCAGACCGCTGAAATAGAGCCACGTCAGGAGGACGAGAATTCCGGCGACGACGCTCGATTCGGGGGACCGACTGCTGAACTGGACGTAGAGCCGAAACAGCGACTCGAAGGTCGTCAACCCGACGGCTGCGACGAGTGTCCCGGGAACGACTTCGATATACGTCACATCCTCGTCGGGGAAAATGTAGTACATCGGGTAGAACGTCACGAACAGCACGACGACGAGGAGGCTGCGGTAGACGACCCAGCCGAGTGCACCGTCCAGTTCGGGGAGGGAGGATTCGATGAGTGCCCCGGCGACGACAGCGAGTGCGACGGTGATGAGAACTACGACGCCGTCTGTGAGTTGGTCGGCGAACGTGTTCGCCGCCTCGGACTCGTAGATATCCGAGAAGGCGGTGTCGAGACCGCGGAAAATGCGGAGCGTCCCCCAGATGAGAACTAACACCCCGACGATGGAGAGACTCGCAAGTTGGGTCGACGCTTCGAGTTCGGCGACGATGACTTCCCCGGCACCGGGTGTCAGGACGGACTGGATAACGGCGATGACGCTCTGTCGGAGAGTTCCATTCCCAGTCGCGGAGACCGCTGAGAGAACGAGGAGAAAAAGGGGGAGAAGCGAGACAAAAGCTCCGTAAGCGATGCTTCCCGCCATGAACGTGAGTCGCTCGGTTCGTACCTCGTAGGCGATTGCTCGACCGAGCGTGAGCGCTCGTGTTGCGCGTGGATTCATAGAATCCGATACGTCGGCGGCGGGAAAAAGAACGCTGGGTCTGTTGAAATCTTTTGGCTGTTAGGTTCCAGCAGTCGTGCCGAATCGAAGGCGCATATCGCTCATTCCCTTTTACCCTCCAATCGCTACTTCAAGAAGCAGCGTACTAATTGTCACGGTAAGTGATAACATACATGAAATAGATACTCTAACATAGACATGTCCGAAGGCTTTGATTCACTCGACCCGGACCCCGAGGAGTTCCGTGAACTCGGATACAGAGCGGTCGACATGATGGCAGAGCATTTTGCAAATATTCGAGCGGTAGATACCTTCCCGGAGACCACACCACCGGAGGTAGCCGAGGAGTTCGACGACCCCCTGCCCCGGGACGGCGAGGACCCGGAAGCAGTGCTCGCCGAGTGGAACGAGCGTGTGTACCCCAACGCGACTCACCAGGGTTCTCCCCGGTGGTACGGATACGTGATGGGGTCGGGGACACCAATCGGAGCACTGGCCGACGCGCTCGCCGCGTCGGTCAACATGAACGCAGGTGCCTGGATGGGGGGGCCGTCCGCGACGGAGATCGAGCGCCAGTGCCTGCAGTGGCTCGCGGAGATGATCGGCTACCCGGCCGACTGCGGGGGCGTGCTCACCAGTGGCGGGACGATGGCCAACCACGCGGCCCTCTACACCGCACTGCAGTCCGCGACGGAGTTCGAGACGCGGGAGTCGGGGCTCCGCTCAATCGACCGTCCCGGCCGGTTCACGCTCTACGAATCCGCCCACGAGGGCCACTCTTCGGCCGAGCGCGTCGCCGAGATGATCGGCGTCGGCAGCGACGCCATCCGGTCGGTGCCGTGCGACGAGGACCTCCGAATGGACCCCGCCGCACTCGACGACATGTTGACTGCGGACGTAGAGAACGGCCGTATCCCGTTCTGTGTGATCGCCTACGTCGGTTCCATCAACGTCTCGACAGTCGACCCACTGGCGGAGATTGCGGACGTGTGTGCCGACCACGGCGTCTGGATGCACGCCGACGGGGCCTGCGGTGCAGTTGGTGCGATCCTGCCAGAGAAGGAGCACCTCTACGAGGGTATCGAGCGGGCCGACTCGGTCACGCTGGACCCGCACAAGTGGCTCTCGGTCCCGTACTCCTGTGGCTGCGTTCTCTTCCGTGACCCCGACGCACAGACACAGGCGTTCTCCATGCACGCCGAGTATCTCGACTTCACCGAAGAGGAAGCGTACCACGGGACGAACCTCGGCTTCCTCGGCCCGGAGATGTCGCGCCCGTTCCGCGCACTGAAGCTCTGGATGAGCCTCAAGCACCGGGGTGTCGAAGGGTACCGCCAGCTCCTACGACAGAACTGCCGATGTGCAGAACACCTTCACGACCGGGTCGTTGCAGCGGACGATTTCGAGGTACTCCAAGAGCCGAATCTGTTCATCTACTCGTTCCGCTATCTCCCGACCGACCTGCGCGACGCTGTTGCGGACGCGGACCAGCGCGAGGCTATCAACGATTATGTCGACTGGCTCAACCAGCGAATTACCGACGAACTCAGACTCACTGGAGAGGCGTTCGTTACGACGACCGAAATTCGAGACGACACTGCGATACGACTGTCCATCTGTAGCCACCGGACTACCCCGGCGGACATCGATACGACGTTCGAAGCCCTCCGGGAGCACGGCGAACACATCGATGCAGAGGGCCGAAAGAGAGTAGACAGTGAGTTTGCCGATAACTGACTAACAGAATGTCATCTGTCTCGGTTCCCTGCTGCCGTCCATGACTACCGCTGAGCGGCGAAGACGGCGACGGCGATACCCAAGACGGCCCCGGTGACGGTCCACTCCACCGTGTACCCGACTGTCCCCCCGATTGCCGAGCCAAGTGTAACTCCCCCGACGACGTTCGCCGCGAAGACGAGCGCCAGCCGTATGATTCCGCTCTGGAACATATCGGAACCCGAGGTAGTTTGCGGTCATAGCCTCATCGGTTCCAACACGACGTGCGTCATCACCACACACCTCTTTTTACTAACCCGTACGACGAGAATACAGGTATGACAGTCATTGCGATGTTGAGCGTCGCACCGGTCGTCGAAGACAGTATGGCGGGTGAAGTCGCAAAAGCGGTCGCTGCACTCGACGACTTCGACGTGTCCTACGAGACGAACCCGATGGGGACGGTCATCGAGGCCGACGATATCGACGAACTCCTCGCCGCCGTCGGCGCGGCCCACAAGGCGGTCGACGGCGACCGTGTGAGCACGTTCCTGAAAGTAGACGACAAGCGAACGGTCGACCAGCGCGCCGCAGACAAGGTCGACGCGGTCGAAGAGCATCTCGGACGGGCGGCCAAAGGAGAGCGGGAATAACGCGCTGACGAGGGATTTATCGCCCTCCGAACCGCGGGCTTCGGGGCACGTCCACGCACACCGGAGGGTGGCCGACTGACAAACCCTTTACCTGAAGACGCGCAATCGACCCGCATGGATAGCATCAATCGGATGGCCATCGAACTGGTCGACGAGGCGCTCGACTTCGCCGGTGAACTCGGCATCGAGGGCTACGAACTCGACTCGGGTGCGACGGTCATCGACTTCGGCGTCGACGCCGACGGCGGTGTCGAAGCGGGGATGCTCCTCGCGGAGATTCAGACCGCGGGTCTCGCCACAGTACAGACACGGATGGGTGAGGTCGCAGGGACCCCCCGCCCCTCCGTCGAACTCTCGACAGACCGCCCCGCTCTCGCCCTTCTTTGCTCGCAGAAAGCGGGCTGGGAACTCGTTTTCGACGACTTCGACGGACTCGGCTCTGGCCCCGCCCGCGCACTCGTCGGCGAGGAAGAGGAGTTCCACCACCTCGGCTACTACGACGAGTTCGACCTGACGGCCCTCGCCGTCGAGAGTATCGAACTCCCGACCGACGAAGTCGCAGAGCACGTCGCCGACATGACCGGTCTCGAACCGAGCGCTATCTTCCTCCCGACGTACGCAACCGGGTCGCTCGTCGGAAGCGTCACAGGAGCGGCCCGCGCCGCCGAACTCGCGATGTTCAACCTGTTCGAGGCGGGTTACGAACCAGCGAACGTCATCTCTATCAGCGGTTCCGCCCCGCTTGCCCCTGTCAGTTACGACGAGAGTGTGGCGATGGGCCGAACGAACGACGCCGTCGCCTACGGCGGGCGGGTTCACGTAACCGTCGCCGAGGACTTCGACGAGTTCGACAGCGTCGTCTCCAACGCCGGTGCAGACTACGCCGTCCCGTTCGAGCAACTCTTCGAAGACGCCGACTGGGACTTCGGCGAGGTCGACCCCGACGTGTTCGGTCCCGCACAGGCCACTATCGACGTTATCGACGGGCCGACCTACACGCTCGGTGAGACGGACGAGGATATCCTCGCCGAATCGTTCGGACTGTGAGGCGAAAGCCGGTCCCGCCCGCCCCGGATTCGCTCGACAGACTGTGGGATGCCCACCGCGCCGTCCCGCTGATTCCGGGGTCCGAAGACGACTGTTGCGGCCGAGTAGCAGAGCGACTGGACGTGACACCTGACGAGGGCCGCGACTGGCTGGTATTCTGTCAGTCCCTCGGGCTTGCCCGCGAAGTGAGCCGTGGCTTCGAGCGCGTCCGCGGCGACCGGCAAAAAGAGGAACTCAGAACCGCGTTTGTCGAGCACGTCTTCGGCGCACAGGAGGTTCTCGACGCTCTCGGCGACGACCCGCGTTCGGCAGACGACGTGTTCGAGGCGTTCGAACCGACGGTCCCGAACTGGGAACGACACCGCGACCCCGAAGGCTGGGAGTCTCGCTGGCGCGACCGGGTCGCGCGGCTTCTCGACTGGGCGGTGCTGTTCGGGGTGGCAGCGCAGAAAGACGGCGGGTACGTCGCAGTCGACGCCTAGTTATTCGGCTACTCAGCTATCTAACTAGTCAACCTTCGTCACCGTTCCGACGCCCTTCGACCGACCCTCACGGAAGACGAATCGTTGCCCTTCTTCGACGAAATACGGCCGGAACTTGAATTCGATGCGTGTCTCCCCCGTGTCGCCCGGAAGGAGTTGGCCGCCCTCGGGGTGGAAGATAGCCGCCTCGGAGACGGTTTCGAGGTGGATGACCGGTTCGTAGCCCTCCCGGATTCGCGTCGGGTGGTTCAGCACCATCACTTCGGCTTCGAACTCGCGGACCGCTGTCGGTTCGGCGTCCGCCGGGAGCAACACCATCCCGCGTTCGATTTCGGATTCGCGGACGCCCTTGAGCGCGATACCGACGATTCGACCGGCGTTGGCCCGGTCGACACGGTGGTAGTGCATCTCGATAGAGCGAACTTCGACTTCACGGAACTCCCCATCCGACATCGGTCCCAAGAGGAGCGTATCCCCCGCTTCGACCGCGCCGGAGTTGACCGTGCCGGAGGCGACTGCCCCGACGCCGGTGACCGAGTACGTCCGGTCGATGTACATCTTGAAGTCGCCTTCGGCGGCGCTGCGCTTCGGGAGTGCCTCGAAAAGATGGTCGAGAACCTCCAATCCGTCCATCGTCACGGCGCTTGTCAGTACGAGCGGAACGACGGATTCGCTAATTTCGTCGACCGCGGCGTCGACACCGTGACGTGCGACGCTGAGCGGCGTCCGTCCCACGTCGCGGAGGAGTCGCTCGACCTCGCGTTCGACTTCGTCGACGCGCTCGTCGGTGACGGCGTCGACTTTCGTGATGGCGACGACCGTCGGGAGTTCCATCGCCAGCAAGATGCCGAGGTGTTCGCGGGTCGTCCGCGTCGGGCCGTCGTCGGCGGCGACGACGAGCAACCCGTAGTCGAGTCGCTGACCGACCAGTCCGCGAATCGTCGTCCGGAGCCACGGCTCGTGGCCGACGGTGTCGACGAACGAGACCAATCGGTCCGCCTCTTGGACGATTTGTGCTCGGTCGGATTTGCGGTGGGGATTCCGCATGTGAATCGGTCCGTCCTCGCTGAAGCCGTAGACGGCATACGAGAGGTCCGCGGACAGACCGCGTTCGACCTCGTGGGGCTGCACGTCGAGGAACGAACGCGTCTCGCCGTCTCCGTTGTCGGCTTGTCCCGTCACGAGCGACCCGACGAGGGTCGATTTGCCGTGGTCGACGTGGCCGGCGGTGCCGACGACGATGTGGTCGTCATCGACATCTAGCATCGCACCCTCGCGGATGGTCGCGACCCCGACGAGTCCGCGTTCGGCGGCGTCGCCGACGCCCCACGTCTCTACGTCTTCGATGTGAGCACCTGCCTCCTCGGCGAGCAAGGAGAGCACGTCCATCGTTTCGGAGAAGTCATCGGGGGAGATACCGGCAATGCCCCCGTCGTCGGTGACGCCGACCACGTAGGTGGCGACGCCGTCGCCGGAAAGCACTCGGTGTCGGAGTTGGGCCGCGAGCGACTCCATCCGACCGTCGGACAGGTGAACGGCACGGGTGAGGCGTTCTTTGAACTCGACGCTTCCGCCTTCCTCCTCACCGCGCTCGAGGGCCTCTTCGAGGAGAGACCGATCCACGCTCATGGAAAGCCGTAGGAAACCGACCGTGAAAACGCTTTCCGCGGTAGAGACTACCATGATACAATACCACAATTGAGACGGCGTCGTCTCGAACAGCTATCAGAAATCTGTGAACTGCCTCGGGGTCAAGTCAAGGGTAATCTTCGATTTCTTGTATCCAGCAAATCGCAGCGCGATTTGCGAGACTCCGAGGCACTCGCCTTGTTCCTTCTGTAGACTACTCGGTACGCACAGTTCGTACTTGAAAAGCCGTTCGTAGCCCGTTACTCGAAAAGTAGTTCGCAACCCGTCACTCGGAGAGCCGTTCGTAGGCGCGGTTGACGCGCTTGAACGTCTCTTCGTCGCCCGATTCGGCGTCTGGATGCGTCTCCTTCACTCGCGCTCGGTACGCTCGTTTCACGTCCTCGGAGGAGGCATCGGCGTCGAGACCGAGAGTCCGGAGGGCCTTCTTTCGGCTCATCCCGCGTCGAGGTGGGCGAACCCTGTTCTGGTCAGTACGTGCGCCACTTTGCGGTCCACCCTGTCGTCCGGCGCGCCCGAACCGTCCTGCACCGGGGCCTTCTCGGGGACCACGTCGTGGCCCTGCACCGAACCCGCCGGTTTCGCGCTGCTGTGGGCCGCCACCGCCCGACTGAAAGCCGACCCCGCCAGCATCCGCCTGAACTCGCCGTCTAAACCGTTCTTCGAACCGGCCGCTCACGTCCGAGTACATGAAGTACGTCGTCGCGCCGAAGGGCACAGCTACGAACAACAACAACAGCTGTCGGTAGGCGAATGCCAACACGACGAGGAGCATGGTAATACCCGCGAACACCGCCGCGAGGCCCATGATAAGTCGGTCTCGGTCCACGGACGTAGTTGGTGACGCACGCTGGTAAACGTCCCGCCGAGAGCGGTACAGTCCAGTGCCAGTCTGTGATTTCCGCAGACTTACCGGTACTGGTTCAGCCGCTCTTTGAGTCGCTTCGCCGCCTGTCCCGCAGCCTTGTCGAAGTGTTCTCCCTGGTCTTCGCCGGCGAAGATGATGCCGCGTGAGGAGTTCACGAGACCGACGCCGTCTGCCAGTCCGTACTCGACTGCCGCCTCGGCATCGCCACCCTGTGCGCCGACGCCGGGGACGAGAAACGGCAGGTCGGGGACCTGCTCGCGGAGGTCTTCCAACTCTTCGGGGCCGGTCGCGCCGACGACGAGTCCGACGTTGTCGTTTTCGTTCCAGAGGTCGCAGAGCGCCGCGACGCGCTCGTACAGGGGTTCTCCGGAGGCGAGTTCGAGCGACTGGAGGTCCGCGCTGCCCGGGTTAGAGGTGCGACAGAGGACGAACACGCCCTTGTCCTCGCGGGCGAGGAACGGCTGGATGGAATCGCGGCCCATGTAGGGGTTGACGGTGATGGCATCGGCGTCGTCAAGCAGGTTCGCGTACTGTCGCGTCGTGTTGCCGATGTCGGCGCGCTTGGCGTCGAGGAGGACGGGAACATCCTTTCCGTGTGCGTAGGCGATGGTCTCGCGGAGCGAGCGCCAGCCGTCTTCGTCCTCGTAGAAGGCCGCGTTCGGCTTGTAGGCCGCCGCGTGTTCGTGCGTCGCGTCGATGATGCGGCGGTTGAACGCCCACCGCGGCAGGTCCTCGTCGCGGAGGTGTTCGGGAATCCGGTCGAGGTCGGCGTCGAGTCCGACCGAGACGACACTGTCCACCTTCTCGATGCGGTCCTGAAGGTCGTCAAAGAAGCCCATTGCCCGCGAGTGCGACGACCGTATGTAAGGGGTTTTCCCTTCGTCGCAGCCGGGAAGGTCGCTGGGAACTGTACGCAAGGGAACCGCACACAAGAAAACTCAGATTGGGCGTTCGACAACCCACAACACGCCTGCACCGACCGCAAGAACCCCGCCGAATAGGGCGAGTGCGCCGGTTGGAGAGACCACGTCGGCGACGACACCACCCGCGAGTTCGAACGGAACGACGGCGAGCGAGTAGAGCATCCCGGCGGCGGAGAGGACGGTTGCGCGCCCAACCGAGTCGACACGGTCGTTGATGTACTGGTTTCCGAGGACGCCCGAGACGTTGTTTACGCCGCGAACGACGGCAAATACCGGGAACGCCAGTGGACCGAAGATTGGGAGCACGGCGTAGGACACGGCGACGAGAAGCGGCGAGACGAGGAACCACCGTCGGACGCCGAGTCGGTCGCTAATCCACCCGGAACGGTAGGTTGCCCCCGCCGCGATAATCGAGAAGGCGGCATACGAGGTACTCACGGCCGTATTTGTCGCTGACTCGGGGATACCAAGGTCCACTGCGACAGCACGGAGTATCGGCTGGTCGAGGATGTACGCCATGTTGACGACGCCAAACAGGAGCGCGAAGTAGACCACGAAGCTCCGAAGTGGGGGTTGAGTCAGTCGATTTCGGATGACGCGAATCGCCTTCCGCGGGGTGAAGTCGCCGCCACCGTCACCCGTTTCGGGAACCGAAAGCAGAACCGGAATGCCGAGCGCTGTCACCACTGCGGTGGCGAAGAAGGGAACCGAGTAGTTCGCTACGTCGGCGAGTACGCCGCCAGCGAGTGTCGTCACGGCCCCGATTGCGAGGCCAATTCCGGTGGCTCGCCCGCGAACATTGGCGAACTCGTGTGTCTCGCTCGTTTCCTCCAGTAGGTCGTACAGCCACGCATCGTCGCTGCCCGACCTGAAGGTTTGGCCGATTGCCCACGCGGCGTAGACGACGGCGAACTGGAGAAACGTCTGCGACAGCCCCATCGCAACTGTCGAGATGGCGATGATGGCCGTGCCCAACGACATCGCGGACCGGCGGCCGAGTCGGTCACCGAGGTACCCGGTCGGAATCTCGCCGGCGACCAGCGCGAGCCACCAGATACTGTTGAGCGCACCGACTTCAGCAAACGAGAGACCCTGCGACCTGACGAATAGAATCCAAATCGCCGCGGTAAACGAGACGTACTCAGTCGTCTTGTAGGCGTAATACTTCGCGACCGGAGTCACAGAGAAGTCGCGGACGGTGCGCTGGTCGGTCATCGTGCGACCCACTTTGCACGCGGTTATGAACGTGGCGGTTCGGTGACAGTCAGGGAGGTATCACCCTGTTCTAAACGAGAAATCCGAACTCGGCGCACTGTGTGTGAGCCACCCCATCGAGACGACATCGACGCCGGTCTCCGCGTACGACTGGAGCGTTTCTAGCGTGATACCGCCGCTGGCTTCCGAGATGACATCGTCCGGTAGCCGGGCGACACCTTCGCGGACGCGTTCGGGTGGGAGGTTGTCGAAGAGGACGATATCGGCACCGGCGGCCGCGGCACGCTCGCCCATCTCCGGTGACTCCACTTCGACTTCGAGTTTCGTTGCGAACGATTTCCGTTCGGCGAACCGTCGAACCGCCTGCTCTAATCCGAGTTCCGCGATATGGTTGTCTTTCACCATGACCATCCCGGACAGCGTGAGTCGGTGGGTGTCGCCGCCACCGGCGACGACGGCCCGTTTTTCGACTCCGCGCAGACCGGGCGTCGTCTTCCGGGTTGCAGCAACACGAGCCGAGTTGGATACTTCTCGGACGATGTCGACCGCCTCTCTGGTCGCGGTCGCGACTCCCGAGGCGTGGCCGACGACGTTGGCCGCGGCGCGCTCTCCACGGAAGACGTTCTGTGCATCGCCTGCGGCGCGCAGGACCACGTCGCCAGCGTCGACCGACTCACCGTTTTCGACCGTCCGTTCGGCCTCGACTCCGAGGTAGTCGAAGACCGCGACCGCGGCGTCCAGTCCGGCGACGACCGTCGATTCTTTTGCAACGAGTCGTCCGGTCGTCTCACCGGGAACGTGGTTCGTCACGTCCCGGTGGCCGATATCTTCGGCCAACCATCGTTCGACCGTCTCAGTCGTCAGCACTGGCAGTCACCTCCGAATCGGAGAGCGAGTGACAGCCAGCTGACGGTGCGGATGCGGCGGCGCGGGCGACGAGAAGCGACGAGATACAGGCGTTCCGGAGTTCGTAGAGCGACCTCGAAACGCGAGTTCGGGCGTAGGCGTCGACCTCGCCCTTCAAGCGGCGGAGCCGCAACCGAGCGGTTTCGAGTCCGTCCGGGGTTCGCTCAACGCCGACGAACTCGTCCATCGTCTTGCCGAGGCGAGCAAACTTCGCGTCCGCGAACGCGTCGGGGAGCGCCGGGTCCGAATCTCGCGGCGGCGAATATTCGACGACAGTCGCGTTTCCACGACCTTGCGCTGCCGCCGTCTCGCCAGCGCGGGTGCCCCAGACGAGTCCTTCGAGAAGGCTCGTCGAGGCGAGGCGGTTCGCGCCGTGGACGCCGGTTCGGGCGCACTCACCGGCGGCGAACAGTCGGTCGAGCGAGGTCTGCCCATGCTTGTCGACGGCGATGCCGCCACAGAGGAAGTGCTCGCTCGGAGCGACTGGAATCCCGGCGTCGAGGTCGACGCCGCGGTCGTCGCACAGGTCGGCGAGGTCGGGGAACGCTTCGCGGAAGTCGATGTCGGAGACGTCGAGGACGACTCGGCCGGTTTGGTCGCGGGCGCGAGCGACGGCGCGGGAGACCACGTCGCGGGGTGCGAGTTCGGCGTCCTCGTGGACATCGGGCATGAAGCGCCGACCGTCGGCATCTCGCAGGACAGCACCCTCGCCGCGGACGGCTTCGCTCACGAGGAACGGTTGCGCCGACTCCTCGGCGGACGGGTCGGTTTCCGGGTCGTACGCGGTCGGGTGGAACTGCACGTACTGCATGTCCGAGACGGTCGCACCCGCGAGGGCGGCCATCGCGACGCCGTCTCCGGTCGCGCCCGACGGGTTCGTCGACTGGGCGTAACACGCGCCGATACCGCCGGTTGCGAGGACTGTCGCCCCGGCGAATACGGGTTCGACGCCGTCGTCGGTGAGGACGGTTGCGCCGCGGACGGTGCCTTCGTCGCTCACGAGGTCGAGGACCATCGCGTCGTCGATGATACGCACGCCGTCGTGGTCGGAGAGGTGTTCGAGGAACGGACGGAGGACGTACTTTCCGGTGCTAGCGTCGACGTGGAGGATGCGGCGGTTCGAGTGACCCGCCTCGCGGGCGAGGTCGAAGTCGTCGCCGGCGGTGTCGAACTCCACGCCGAGGGTGTCCAAGAGCACGTTCTCGACGACCTCACGGGCCTCTGAGACGAGCACGTCGACCGCCTCCGGGTCGGCGGTGTCGTCGCTCGCCCGGCGGATATCCTCGGCGAACGCATCGGGTTTCGACTGCGTGACCGCGATGCCGCCTTGCGCCCAGTCGGTGTTCGCGTCTTCGGGTTCGGTTGCTTTCGTGACGACCAGCACGTCCGCACCCTCGCGGAAGGCGGCGAGCGCGGCGGCACACCCGGCGATTCCCGACCCGACGACCAATACGTCGGTCTTCATAGTTCGAGCATGCGGTCGAGTGCGACCGCGGCGAGTTCTTTCTCCTCGGGCGCGACTTCGACGACGTTCGGTTCGCGGCCCGCGGCCAGTTCTTCGAGCACCCACGTCAGGTAGTTGGGGTCGACCTGCCGCATGGCGTTGCAGTCCATACAGGCGTCGCCACAGAGCGGGCGCACGTCGACTTCGGGGTGCCAGCGCGCGAGGTGTCGCGCGAGGTGGACTTCGGTCCCGATGGCCCACGTCTCGCCGGGGTCGGCGTTGGCGATGACATCGCAGATGTGGCTCGTCGAACCGACTTCGTCGGCGGCCGCGACGACGCTCGGGCGGCACTCGGGGTGGACGACGACGTTCGCACCCGCGTCGCGGGCGTCTTCGACGTGGTCGACCTCGAAGCGCTCGTGGACCTGGCAGTAGCCGTCCCAGAGGATGACCTCGGCGTCTTCGAGGTCGGCGTCGTCGAGGCCGGGGAGTTCATCACCCTCGTCGTTCAGTTCTTCCTCCGCCCCTGCGACGCCGCCAGCCCACGGGTCCCACTCGACCACGTTTTCGATGCCGAGGTCGTTGGCCGTGTTGCGTCCGAGATGCTTGTCGGGCAGGAAGAGCACGGCGTCGCCCCGCTCGAAGGCCCACTCGAAGGCGTCGGTGGCGTTCGAGGACGTACAGATGAGACCACCGTGGGAGGCACAAAACGCCTTCAGGTCGGCGTAGGAGTTCATGTACGTCACCGGGATGATGTCTTTCCCGCCGGTTCCGTCGACGAGTTCCTCCCACGCGGAGTCGACCTGTACCGCCTCGGCCATCCCCGCCATCGGACAGGACGCCTCCATCGACGGGAGAATCACCGTCTGGTCGTCGTCGGTGATGATATCCGCACTTTCCGCCATGAACGTCACGCCGCCGAAAACGACGTACTCGGCGTCCGACTCGGCAGCGCGCTTCGAAAGTTCGTAGGAGTCGCCGATGAAGTCCGCGTGCTCGACGATTTCCCGGCGCTGGTAGTTGTGCCCGAGGACGATAACTCGGTCACCGAGTTGTTCACGGGCGGCGGCGATGCGCTGAGAACGTTCTTCCTCGTCGAGGTCTCGGTGGCTCTCCGGAAGCTGCTCGAACGTGTCGTATTTGAACAGACTGAGATCCGACTCGAACCCGACCGACTCTAATTCAACCACGAATTTTCACCACGATTGGCTCACTATCAGTAGGCCATATTGAAAAATATTTTTCTTCAATACTGCTCAAAGAGACGTGGAGTTCTCCTATAGGCCGTATTAGGACGTGATATATGACACGAATCGTTGTTAGGTGGCGAAAAGCAGCGTTCGCTCGTTGAAGAAGAATTTTCTTCAAAATGAGTTGCCGTTTGGTCGCACAGGGTACGTGGGACAGGAGGGACGAACAGAAGTAAGCGAGCTGAAACAGAACGAACGGCACGAGCGAACCAAGCGAGTCGGGCAGAGCAGGCGAGTCGGGCGGAGCAGGCGAGTCGGGCGGAGCAGGCGAGACGGGCGGGACGAGCGAGCGGGGCGCGTTATGCTCGGTCGTTGAAGACGACGCGACCGTCAACGATAGTCAACGAAACGTCGATATCTCGAATCGACGTGGCTTCCCACGGCGACTCGTCGAGGACGACGAGGTCGGCGGCGGTACCGACTTCGATGGTTCCCAGTCGGTCCTCGTCGAATCCGGCGTAAGCGGCCCCGGACGTGTACGCATGAAGCGCTTCGGTCACGGTGAGCGACTGGTCGGGGTTCGGGTGGTCGGTGGCGAGGTCGATACCGAAAAGCGGGCCGAGCGGCATACAGTCGCTCCCGAACGCGAGGTCGACACCAGCGTCGAGCAGGTCGCGGTAGCGGTTCGTCCGGAGGCGTCGGTCGCCGAGTCGGGCATCGTAGAGTCCGTCTTCACCGGCCCACTTCAGGAAATTCGGCTGGACGGAGGCGACGACGCCCAACTCGGCGAACGCTTCGATGGCCTCGTCCGAGGCGAGTTCGACGTGCTCGACACGGTGGCGGGCGGTCTCCGGGTCCGACGTTTCCGCGTAGGCCGAAAGGACAGTGTCGATAGCCACGTCGCCGATAGCGTGGGCAGTGAATTGGTAGCCCGACTCGTCGGCGCCGGCGACCAACTCGCGGAGTTCGTCGGGGGCGACGACCCACTGGCCCGTTCCGCTCTCGTCCTCCTCCGCGGCGTTGGTATCGGCGTCAGTGTACGGTTCGGAGAGCTTCGCGGTTCGGCCGCCGAAGCTTCCGTCGGTGAACGACTTTATCGCGCCGACCTGCACGAGGTCGCTACCGTGGTTCGTCCGCAAGCCAATCTCGCGTAGGGAATCGAGGTGGTCCGACCAGTAGTTGATTCGGACGCGGAGGTCTAACTCGCCCGCGGCGGCGAGGTTGCGGTAGACTTCGGGAGCGCGAGAGCCACGGACCATGTCGTGGACGCCGGTGACTCCGCGGGCGGTCGCGTACTCCTGTGCCGCGCGGACGAGTTTCGTCATCTCCTCACGGTCTGGTTCGGTCGCTTCCCAGAGCACGTCGACCGCCTCCTCGACGACGACCCCCGTCGGCTCGCCACCTTCGGTCTGGACGCCCTCGCTGGGCATCTCGTCGCCGTAGCGGTCGAGGACGACCGAGTTGACGCCGACGGTGTGGAGGTCTTCGCGGAAGGCGACAACTGGAGCCGTTTCGGAGACGGAATCGAGGTCCTCGCGGGTGAGGTAGCGCGATTCGTCCCACGTACTCTCGTCGTAGCCGAACCCGAGCACCCAGTCACCGCCGGACGTTGTCCGACGAGCCTCCGAATCCACGGCGTCGGAGCCACCGTCACTGTCACCAACCTCGGCTGCTCGGTCGCGGAGCAGGTCGACAGCCTCCGCGGCCGAATCAGCTCCCGAGAGGTCGGCGTGGACGAGCGACCGGCCGACCATCGGGAGGTGGGTGTGGGCGTCGATGAATCCGGGGAGGACGACTCGGCCCTCGCAGTCGATGACGGTCGTTTCGACACCAACGAGTAGTTCTACGTCGTAGGCGCGGCCGACGCGGACAATCTCGCCACCGCGGATAGCGACCGCTTCGTGGGTCTCGTCCGGTGATTCGAGGGTGTGTACCTCGGCGTTCGTCAGTACGAGGTCCGCTGCCGCAGTCATACATTCGACCCCGATGCGGGAGGGCAAAATCGTTCGGGAAGGAGCGAAGTCGAGTGCCCGACTCCCAGTTACGACTGTGCCATCCACAGAACCGGAAACCGTTAGGGCCGGCGCGGAAAACGTCGGAGCATGACAGACGCTGCGTCTCTCGCCGACCGCGTTCGAGCGGGCGAACTCCGCCTTCACGAACTCGAAGCACACGCCGATGCCGACACCGCCACTGAGGCTCGCCGCCTCCTCGTCGAAGAGGACACGGGTGCGTCGCTCGACTCGGTCGGGAACTACGGCTTCCCCGCCGAAGACGCCGAGACGGCCATCGAGAACATGGTCGGCACGATTCAGGTACCGATGGGCGTCGCCGGTCCCGTCACCATCGACGGCGGTGCCGCCTCCGGCGAGAAGTACCTCCCGCTCGCAACCACCGAGGGCGCGCTTCTCGCATCCGTCAACCGCGGCTGCTCGGTCATCAACAGCGCCGGCGGCGCGACCGCTCGCGTCCTCAAGTCCGGGATGACCCGCGCGCCGGTCTTCCGCGTCGCCGACGTCGCCGAGGCCGAAGCCCTCGTCTCGTGGACCCGCGACAACTTCGAGGCGCTGAAAGACGCCGCCGAGGAGACGACGAACCACGGCGAACTCCTCGACGTGACGCCCTACGTCGTCGGCAACTCAGTCTACCTGCGCTTCCGCTACGACACGAAGGACGCCATGGGGATGAACATGGTGACCATCGCCACGGGTGCGGCGTGTGACCTCGTCGAAGAAGAGACGACCGCCTCCCTCGTCGCCCTCTCGGGCAACCTCTGTACCGACAAGAAGCCCGCCGCCATCAACGCCGTCGAAGGCCGCGGCCGCAGCGTCACCGCCGACGTGCGCATCCCGCGGGAAGTCGTCGAAGAGCGCCTCCACACGACGCCCGAGGCCATCGCGGAACTCAACACGCGCAAGAACCTCATCGGCTCGGCGAAGGCCGCGAGCCTCGGCTTCAACGCCCACGTCGCAAACGTCGTCGCCGCGATGTTCCTCGCTACCGGGCAGGACGAAGCGCAGGTCGTCGAGGGCGCGAACGCCATCACGACCGCCGAGGTACAGGAGGGCGTCTCCGAGTCGGGGGACTCGGAGGCTCACCGGACGGAGTCCGGTGGCGACCTCTACGTCTCCGTCTCTATCGCCTCGCTCGAAGTCGGCACCGTCGGCGGCGGGACGAAGCTCCCGACCCAAGCCGAAGGCCTCGACATCCTCGGCGTCCGCGGCGGCGGCGACCCGGCGGGTTCGAACGCCGACGCGCTCGCGGAAGCAATCGCCGTCGGCTCGCTCGCTGGCGAACTCTCACTTCTCTCCGCGCTCGCCTCGCGGCACCTCTCCAGCGCGCACGCCGACCTCGGTCGGTAAGGCGGCGTAGGAGGCTACTCGGCGGAACAGCCACAACAGCCACCGAGAACAGACACGCCGCGTGTACTCGGTCGTTCGACGCGGGGTCACCCCGAAAAAGTATTGAGAAGATACCATATCGTGTCGGTTCTCAAAACTATACATAGGATTTACATTTGTCGATAGTGCGCGCTGCCCCGAGTGTGACAAGCGAATAACTACCGACGATAAAGTCGGATTCCTGCGAATAAGCGAAAGTAGCACTGGCTCTTCCGAGTTGGTTGTTTGCCCGCACTGCGAACGGGTGATTGGTGGCATTGCGACGGCCGCCTACGATAGCATTCTGTTCTGAGGGCGGCGACGAGGACATGGTACAGAACCGGTCTGATTGAACGCGTTCGGGAGAGATTCCAGTCCGAGCAGCACTCCGAACAGCACACATCTGCGTCTTTACTTTCACTCGGCGTATGATTTTGAATCGGCGGCCGTGAGTGCTTTACAGCCCATTGGTCAGCTAAATTGGTAGTCTCTCGTCCACTTTCACTTTCACTCCGCATCCGTGGCTCGGTTTTACTCCCGTCCCGGCAGAACGATTAAAATGCGTCCGTCGGGGGGCACCCGCGGGCGTGTCCACATCCCATCCCCTCCCATGTCTGTCCCTCGCCTCAGCACCGGCACAGAATCGTCCGACGAACACGACGAGGTGCGGCGACTCGCCCTCGCGCTCAAGTTGGTGAAGCTGACGTTGGGAATCGTCGCGTCCGGTCTGACGGTCGCAAAACTCCTCGGTGTACTCTGAGTCCACCCACCGAACTACCGAACCACCGAGTCGCCGCTGGTCAGAGCAAGCGGTGTCGACCCCGCGATTCCGACACTTCTCCGCGCCGTCGGAGTTTGTCGAGGAGGTCGCGAGCGCGCTCTTCCGGGACGCCTCGGTCGCTCGCGGCGGCGACGATTTCCTCCTCAGTCGGTCGGTCGCCGTCCTGAATCGCCTCGCGGACGATGGTCAAGCGGTCGGCCGACCCCGTCGCCGAATTTCGACCCTGTGTTGCCTTCTCGCCCGCCTCGAACACCTCGTCGGCGTCGAGACCCGACCCTTCGAGATATTCGCGGTCGTCGACGCCCGATTCGTCGACCTGCCGGTCGAGTTCCGAGACGTGTGCAACCTCCGCGAACGCCTCACTGTCGCCGTGCTTCTTCGCCAAGAGGGCCGAGCGCGCCTGTCTGGCGGCGTCCCGGTCCTCCGACTCGAAAAAGTGCCTGAGTTTCTTCGTCTGGTGTCGCCTGCCGCAGCGCGGACACGTCGCTGTCTTCGACTCTCGTGGGTCCGAGAGCAACCACATGTTCGCACAGTCCGTACACCCCACGACCGCGTACATAGCCGTGCATTTCGCCGCTTCGAATTTGAACGTTCGGGACCTGCTGAGAGGAAACTCTTAGGAGAAAGCATTTATCAAGGGAGTATCACTACTCACTTGACAGTAGTCCCCAACTATGCCCTCTCCCCGCGTATATCCTCCATGGACAGCGTCCAGCACGTCGAACACACCACCCACGGAAGCGAGCCACAGGTGACCATGAATCGCCGCGAACTCGCACGCAAGCCGTGGCTCTGGGTATTCGTCGGTGTCTGGGCGGTCTTCGTCAGCGCGCTCCACTTCGGAGGTCTCGCGTACGATATTTACACGAAACTCTGGTGGTGGGACCTTCTCACCCATACGCTCTCCGGATTCGGCGTCGCAGGCGTCCTGTTCCTGGTCTTTCCGCGACTATTCGAGGATACTCGCGCGCCGGTGGTCGTCGGCACTCTCATCCTCGCTATCGGCGCAGGATTCGAGGTGTACGAATACCTGTTCAAGGACTTCTGGTACGGCTGGTCGATGGCGTACTACGTCGAAGACACTCTCGTCGACCTCGTCGTCGACGTTCTCGGCGGACTCGTGTTCGTCGCCTTCGTCAACAGTCTCACCAGACGGCCCACGGTCGCGGTCGGTTCGAAACTGGAGGCGGCTTCAACAGAACCATCCAAACGACTCCGGTCCGATGGCGGCGAGCAACCGCAGTCTGAGACCGACTGAGTCGGCCGTTCGGACTGACTCTCGGCTGAAACTCGGTTGCGTGGGATATTAATTTAAGCCGGAACCTGTTTTCCCCGGGAGTAACGTACATATTACAGATTCTCCATTACTCTTCTATGCGACCGTTTGTCAATACCACTCAGAGTCAGATGCAATGCAGCTCGCTCAGCGCACAGCGCTTGCTCCGACTCGAATGCTGAGGCGGGTGTGGGACGAGATGGTGCTCTCGCGGTGGGAGGACCGTCCACGAGAGATGGCCGTCGTCGCCGTGTGGGGTACCCTCGTGACCGCGACGCACTTTACGAGCATGGCGCTGTTCCTCTACACCCGCATCTGGTGGTGGGACATCTTCGTCCACGCCGCATCCGGGTTCGGCGTTGCGGCGGTGCTGTACGTCCTCGAACCGCGACTGCTTCGGTCGCGTCTCGCGCTTCTCGTCGTCCTTCCGATGGCCGTCGCCGCCATCGGGACGTGGTTCGAGGTGTACGAGCGACTCTTCACCGACTTCTGGGTCAATTGGTCGCTCTCGTTCTATCTCGAAGACACGGGTATCGACATCGTCGCCGACACTGCCGGTGCTGTCGTCTTCGGTATCGTTCGGCCGCTGTGGGACCGGGTTGCGACGTTACGGCGGGACCCGAACCGGCTGTGAAAGCGGAGAAATTGAGGCCAGAAACAGCCTCTGAAGGGAGTTCGTTGGCTTACGCGAGTTCGTGAATAGTGGCCGAGCAAAGCTCGGCAGACCCACGAATTAGTTTACGCTAATTCGTGAATATTTTCGACGACCTTGTCCGCGTACTCGCTCGTTGCGAGCTTGTTGCCGCCTTCGATCTGGCGGTGGAGGTCGTACGTGACGTCGCCCTCGGAGATGGTCTTCTCGACGGCGTCGCGGATGAGCTTGCCGGCGTCCTTCCAGCCCATGTACTCGAACATGAGACGGCCGGAGAGAATCATCGCGGTCGGGTTGACCTTGTCCTCGCCTGCGTACTTGGGCGCGGAGCCGTGGACCGGCTCTGCGAGACAGAGGCCCTCACCGAAGTTCGCGCCGGGTGCGATGCCGAGACCACCAATCTGTGCGCCGGCGGCGTCGGACATGTAGTCGCCGTTGAGGTTCATCGTGGCGATGACGTCGTAGTCGGCGGTGCGGGTGAGAAGCTGCTGGAGCATGTTGTCGGCGATGCGGTCCTTGACGACAATCTTGTCCTCGGGACGCTCGCCGTCGTACTCCTCCCAAAGTTCGTCTTCGGTGATGGTGACGTCGCCGAACTCCTCTTCTGCGAGTTCGTAGCCCCAGTCACGGAAGGCACCCTCGGTGAACTTCATGATGTTACCCTTGTGGACGAGGGTGACGGAGGGACGGTCGTTCTCGATGGCGTACTCGATTGCCTCGCGGACGAGACGCTTCGTCCCGAACTCGGTGATGGGCTTGATGCCGATGCCGACGGGACCGTCGTGGATGACGCCCTCTGCGCCCATCTCGTCTTCGACGAACTCCTTGACCTGCTGGACTTCGTCGGTACCGGCTTCCCACTCGATGCCGGCGTACACGTCTTCGGTGTTCTCACGGAACGTGACCATATCCATCGCCGAGGGGTTCTTGACCGGCGACGGGACACCGTCGAGGTGGTAGGTCGGACGGACGTTCGCGTAGAGGTCGAGCTTTTTGCGGAGCGCGACGTTGAGCGAGCGGAAGCCTGCACCGACCGGCGTCGTGAGCGGGCCCTTGATGGCGACGCGGTGGTCGCGGATGGCGCTGACCGTGTCTACGGGAAGGTTTTCGTCGTACTTGTCGCGGGCAGATGAACCGGCGTAGACTCGCATCCAGGATACAGAACGCCCCGTTGCCTCTGCGGCAGCGTCGAGGACCTTCTGTGCGGCCGGGCCGACGTCAGTTCCGATTCCGTCCCCGTGAATAATCGGAATAATCGGGTTGTCAGGAACAGAGAGTTCACCCGTTTCTTCATCGACCGTGATTTTCTCGCCGTCTGCAGGAACCTCAATCTGGTCGTAGCTCATGAACAATGAGGGATTTTGAGTACGATGTAAAAGTCCTGCCGTTCTCTCCGCCGATTCGCAAATCTCGCCTGAACACGGCTCGTTCGATACGTTTACACAGACCCTCCGATAGCACCCTCGTATGCGTATTATCGTTCACGGTGGCGCGGGCGAGATTCCCGACGAACCGGAGCCACGGCAGGACGTTCTCGACGAAGCAGCAAACGCCGGCGTCGCCGAGTCGGACCCGCTTTCTGCGGTCGAATCTGCGGTACGTGTTCTCGAATCGAACCGCCGCTTCAACGCCGGTGTCGGCGGCGCGGTGCAGTCGGATGGCGTCGTCCGAACCGATGCCGGAATTATGCTGAGCGACCGGCAGGCGGGCGCTGCGTCGGGGATGACCGGTGTCGAACACGCCGTCTCAGTCGCTCGGGCGGTCCTCGAAGAGACGCCGCACGTCCTCCTGTCGGGTGAACCGGCAGTGGACTTCGCCGCCGACGTGGGCGTCGAAACGGGCGTCGACCTGTTTACCGAGGATACCCGCGAGCGCTGGGAGGCGGCCGATGCGCCCGAGGGTTCGCCCACGGAGCACCTCTCGTGGCTCGCCGACCGCTTCGGTGGCAGTACGAGTGACCCGACAGCGAAAGCGAGCGACGGATGCCTCTCTCCCGGCAGTCTCGACCGCTCGGCGCACGACGCTGACCTCCCCGGCCACGATACGGTCGGCGCGGTTGCCACGGACGGCGAGACGTTCGCCTCCGCGACTTCGACCGGCGGCCGCTGGTTCGCACTCGCCGGACGCGTCGGCGACGTGCCGCAAATCGGCTCCGGCTTCTACGCTTCTCCCGCGGGCGGCGCGTCCACGACGGGCGCGGGCGAAGACATCGCTCGCGTGACGCTCGCTCGCCGAGCAGTCCGCCACGTCGAACGCGGCTGTGACGCACAGACCGCCGCAGACCTCGCGATTCAAGAGTTCGGCGAGCTCACCGGCTCGTCCGCGGGCGTCATCCTCCTCGACGACGAGGGATTCGGTTCGGCGTTCAACGCCGACGAAATGCAGACGAGCACGGCGTCTCGGTAGGCTGTCACTCGGGATGTCCACCGGGTGTGGAGACGATGCCACACAGCCAAGCAATTCGTTTTTGTAACCGTGACGGATACAAGTATGTATGAGCGAGACCGACCCCGACTACATTACCATCTATTCGGACTACGTCTGTCCGTTTTGCTACCTCGGCCGCGAGTCGCTAAAGCGCTATCAGGAGACGCGAGAAGACGAACTGGACATCGACTGGCACCCGTTCGACCTCCGAAGCCACAAACGACGACCCGACGGGAGCATCGACTTCTCCGTCGATGACGGGAAAGACGACGAGTATTTCGAACAGGCGAAACAGGGCGTCCGACGGCTACAGGAAAAGTACGGCGTCGACATGACGTTAGACATTGCCACCGATATCGACTCACTCCCGGCGCAGGTGGCCTCGTACTACGTCAAGCAACACTACGATACCGAGACGTGGCTGGCGTTCGACGTGTCCATCTTCGACGCACTCTGGCAGGACGGTGCGGATATCGGCGACGAAGAACTGTTGGTCGAACTCGCCGAGGATGCAGGCATCGAGGGGGACGAGATTCGCTCTGCACTCGACGACGACGCACTTTTCGAGGAAGTCCACGAGCAGTTCGCCGAGGCGCAGCGCCACGGCGTGACGGGTGTGCCGACGTTCGCCTACGACGGCTACGCCGCTCGCGGTGCCGTCCCACCGGAACAGCTAGAACGACTGGTCGAAGGGTTCTGACGACACCAAATCGGGGTCGGCGCAACCAGAGCACTCACCCGAGGTGCTTCTCGAACCAGTTGGCGGCGAAGTCGGCGACTTCGTCCAGTTCGCCGGGACCTTCGAACAGGTGACCCGCGCCGGGCACGGTTTCTAACGACTTCTCACAGTCGAGTTGAGTGAGCGCCTCGCGGTTGAGTTCGAGCACTTGCTCGTCCGCGCCACCGACGATGAACAGCGTGGGTGCGGACACGTCACCGAGTCGAGATTCGGCGAGGTCGACGCGGCCGCCGCGCGAGACGACGGCACCCGCCTGTTCTCCGAGGTCGGCCGCCGCACGAAGGGCCGCCGCTGCACCCGTGCTCGAACCGAAGTAGCCGTATTCGAGGTCCGCGGTCTCGTCGCGTTCACGGAGCCATTCGGTCGCGCCGAGAAGGCGCTCTGTCAAAAGCGGGATGTCGAACCGGTTTTCGTAGACTTGGTCTTCTCTTTCCGTCAGGAGGTCGAACAAGAGCGTCCCGACCCCGTGGTCGCGGATGACCTCCGCAACGAAGTTGTTTCGCGGACTCTTCCGACTGCTTCCGCTTCCATGGGCGAACACCACGAGTCCCGACGCACCGTCAGGAACCCTGAGGTCGCCTTCTAACTCCACGTCATCGACGGGTATCGAGACGAGGGTTGGACCAGTGTCAGCCATGGCTAAGAGTACTCGCCCGAGTGGCTTAGAACTGTGTGTAGATTGTCTAGTTCGAGTGAATTCAGTACTTTGAGACTTCTGAGAGACAGCATTCTATAGTAGCGTTTGCAACTGGAGACACATCCGATTGCACGACAGCGGTCGGGCGAGTGTCCACTGACTTGCAAACGCTACTATAGTCTCTGCAAATATCTAGGCTGGTCGTCATGGGAAGCATCGACTTCGACCACGGCGCTGTGTGTGCTCGGATTCAGACGAGCGCGGGTTGGCCCGGCTCGAGAATCTTTGAGTCCTTGCGCGACTCGTGGGTGACTTCCACATCGACGGAGACGAGTTCGTTCGCGTGGAAGTCGTAGGCCGTGAGTTCGCCGCCGTAGACCGCGCCAGTGTCGAGGCCCATCGCGTACTCGAAGACCGCCGGATGTGCCATCACAGTGTGGCCGAAAAAGACGCGGTCGGGACCCTCGTAGTGTTCGAACCAGAAGGGACCGTCGTAGCTGTCGCCGGGGTTCATCGCACGGGTGGTTTCGAGGTCGTCTACGTCGTGCTCATCGAGCGGCTTTTCGGGGTGGACACCGCCGTGGACGACGAGCGCGCCGTCCCACGAGATGGCGACTGGAAGGCCCTCAATCCACGCAAGGTCGTCATCCGTGAGCGAGTCTACCTCCTTCGTGCCCCGGATGAGTTTTTCCTCGTTGTTGCCGCGGACAGTCAGGAAATTGTCGCGCCCGCGGACGTAGTCGATAACACCTTTGCTGTCCGGGCCCTTCCGAACGAGGTCGCCGACGAAGACGACGAGGTCGTCGTCCGAGGGTTCGAGACGGCCGACGAGTCGTTCGAGCGTAGAGAGACACCCGTGTACGTCGCCGACGACGTACACGTCGTCCCAGTCGTCGATATCGACTCGAAGGTGCTGTTCGGCGACGTCGGGGTGGAAGGATGGAACACTCATGTGGGCGCTGACTCTTTGATTATTCGGGAGTGGGGCGGTAGAAAGGGTTGCTAGTTGCTGAGGATTGACCTATATAGACAGGGGAACAAGAGGAGCGTCCCGAGACAACCCGAGACAGACCAAAGCGAGGCGTTTCGGAGCAACGACTGAGTCAGACTTTCGGCGACGGCGTCGCGTCCACACCCTCACGTATCCCGCAATCGCTTTCCGGCGGGACCGCAAAGTCGCGGTCATGAGTATCGGACCCCTCGACGACGAGACGGTCGAAAAGTATCAGAAGGCAGGGGAGGTCCTCCGCACGGTGATGGACGAGTCGGCCGAGATGGTCGAACCGGGCGTCACCCACCTCGAAGTGGCCGAGTACGCGGAAGAGCGAATCCGCGAACTCGCCGACGGCTGTGCGTTCCCGGCCAACATCAGCATCAACGAAGAAGCGTCTCACGCGAGTCCCGGCCGCGACGACGACACGGTCTTCGGCGAGGACATGGTCTGTCTGGACCTCGGCGTCCACGTCGACGGCTACATCGCCGACTCGGCCGTAACCGTCGACCTTTCCGGCAACGACGAACTCGTCGAGTCCGCAGAGGAGGCACTCGACGCCGCCCTCGATATGGTCGAGGCTGGCGCACACACGGGGAAGATTGGTGCCGAAATCGAAGACGTGATTCGCGGTTACGGCTACACGCCGGTGCTCAATCTCTCCGGTCACGGCGTCGAGCAGTGGGACGCACACACCGACCCGACCATCCCGAACCGCGGCGCAGACCGCGGCGTCGAACTCGAAGTCGGCGACGTCGTCGCCATCGAGCCGTTCGCAACTGACGGCTCCGGAAAGGTCACCGAAGGCTCGAAAAACGAGATTTACAGCCTCGTCAACGACCGCTCGGTCCGCGACCGAATGTCGCGGCAACTCCTCGACGAAGTGCGCGATAAGTACAAACTGCTCCCCTTCGCGGCCCGTTGGTTCGACGGCGGGCGCTCCGAGATGGCTATCCGTCGCCTCGAACAGCAGGGCGTCCTCCGCGGCTACCCCGTCCTGAAGGAAGAAGAGGGTGCGATGGTCGGACAGGCCGAACATACCGTCATCGTCACCGAAGACGGCTACGAGAACATCACGAAGTAATCGCTCGGCCGAGGACCGCCCCTATTCGAGCGCAGACCGAGGACCGAAACTGCTTGCATCCCTCGGGCCATTCTCCCGCCATGGACCAACTGTTCGCGCCGTGGCGCATCGAGTGGGTCGCCCGCGACGACGACCAGGACGCGGCCGACGCCGACGACTCGGACGACGACAACTGTCCCTTCTGTGCGCTCCCCGAGCGCGACGACGACGACGAGAGCAAAATCGTCGCCCGCTCCGAACACTCGTTCGTCCTCCTCAACAACTACCCGTACGCCCCCGGCCACGTGATGGTCATTCCGTACCGTCACACCGGGGACTTCGCCGACCTCTCGGACGAAGAACTCCTCGACCACGCCCGACTCAAATCACGGACGCTCGCCGCTCTCGATGCCGCGTTCGACCCCGACGGGTTCAACACAGGCGAAAACCTCGGCGGGTCGGCCGCCGGCGGTTCTATCGACGACCACCTTCACACCCACGTCGTCCCGCGGTGGAACGGAGACACCAACTTCATGCCAATCATCTCGGATACGAAAGTGCTCGTGCAGGCGCTGGACGACAGTTACGAACAACTCTCTGACGCCTTCGCGGGTCTCGATGGAGCCGTCACGGACGGCGACAATGACGCGGTTTTCTTTGAATTAGACTGAATCTAAAACACTTGTGAAACACGACTAAACGGTCGCTATCGCCCGAAGAGCATTTCAACCCGTGTCTCGAAGGCCACGGTAATGGAGCGGAAACGGGCCATCCGTCGAGTGGGACTCGTCGTCCTCGTGGCGAACGTGCTTCTCGTCCTCGGAAAGGGAAGTGTGTGGTGGACGACGGGCAGTTTGGCACTCGGGTCGGAGGCCGTCAACAGTCTCGCCGACACCGTCTACAGCGCGATTATCGTCGGCGGACTCTATCTCACGACGAAACCGCCGGACTTCGAGCACCCGCACGGACACGAGCGAATCGAACCGTTCGTCTCGCTGTTCGTCGCTGTCGGTATCTTCGCGGCTGGCGGCGCGATTCTCTGGCAGAGTACGAGTAGCATCCTCACCGAAACCTACGGCGGAACTGCTGGCGTTCTCGGTGCCGCCGTTCTTGTCGCCGCAGCACTGTTCAAATACTTCCTCTATCGCTACTGCTACACGGTCGGACGCGAGCAAAACTCTCCGGCGCTCGTCGCCGCCGGACTCGACAACCGAAACGACATCCTCACCGCGGGCGCGGCGCTCGTCGGCGTCGCCGGTGCACAGTTCGGTTACCCGATTCTCGACCCGCTCGCCGCGATGGTCGTCTCTATCGGCATCATCTACACCGGGTACGAAATCGTCCGCGACAACGTGAACTACCTCGTCGGGGCCGCCCCGCCGGAGTATCTCCGCGACCTTATCGTCCAGACGGCGCTGTCGCACCCTGACGTGTACGGCGCACACGACGTAGTCGCCCACTACGTCGGCCCGGAGGTCGACGTGAGCCTCCACATCGAGGTCGAAGGCGACATGACAATCACGGAAGCCCACGACATCGAAACGTGGGTCGTAGAGGCCATCGGCGAAATAGACGAAGTAGACGACGTGTTCGTCCATGTGGACCCGAAAGAACTCGGCGAGTGGAAAGACGGCACCGACACGGACCGATACACCATCTTTTCCCCGGACGGCGGCGACGAGTAGGAGTCAGTCTCGACGAGTAAGAGCCAGCACCGACTGGGCGCAGTCAGGCTATCGGGCCTCAGGCCAGCTTTTGCAGTTCGAGTCGAATCGAACCGAGATACGGCACATGGAACTGTGCTTTCGCCCGAATCCACTTCGGTCGGACGGGCGGAGCGATGTCGTTCGCTTGGTCGTAGTAGCCGTTGTTGTCGCCGCGGGTGATGTATCCGGCGTGCGGCGCGGGGCAGTTTTGCAACTCCGAACACGAGTCCGCGCCGAGAACGTAGGACTTGTTCGCCTTATCGTACCAGTTCTCGTCCTTTTGGACATGGAACACTGCTCGATGGATTATCGGCGAGTCCGTTCTGGACGGCTGTTTGTACACGATGACATCGCCGCGACCGCCGATACGTCCGTATCCCTCGCTCTCGTTCGCCGTGATGATGTTGTTAGTGTCGGCCGCGGGACCGGCGTACCGCCCCTCGTCGGTGACGAGCACGAGGTCACCGCGTTCGAGGTGTGGTTCCATGCTCGGGCTCTCGACGGCGACCATGGGTGGCCAGACACCGGTGACCGCGAAGAGAATGGCACCAACAGCGGCGACCACTGCAATCGTTTCGGCGACGTCTTTGGCGTACAGACGCGCGGATGACGGACTGTCTGCTGACACAGGTGCTCGTCTCCGCTCGAATCGATATCAATCTGTTGATGTATTTGGGGGAGAAACGGTTACGAGACCGAGTGGTCTCTATCGGGTTGTGACTACTGAGTACCACCTCGTCCCCGAGTTTCCGGACCCAGAGACGTACGTCGAACTCCGCGAGGTCGCCGGAATGGCTTCCCGCTCGCTCGCCGCTGCGAAACGCGGCGTCCCGAACACGACGTTCGGCGTTAGCATCGTCCTCGACGAAGGGACTGACGACCTCGACGGTGGCGACGACGGCGACGGCAGTAACCGCGTCGTCGGAATGGGCCGACTCGTCGGCGACGGCGGAACCGTCTTTCAGATTGTAGACGTTGCCGTCCGCCCGGAGCACCAAGGGCAGGGCCTCGGCACCCGTATCATGGATGCCCTCGTCGACTACCTCGACCGGGAAGCCCCGCCGTCGGCGTACGTGAACCTCATGGCCGACGTAGACGGCTACTACGAACGCTGGGGGTTCGAACCGACCGCGCCAGCGTCGAAAGGAATGTTTCTACGTGTCGATGATGACGGCGTTTCCGGGCGCGAAGAGTAAACGGGAAAACTTGGATGTAGTCGCGTGAGTCGGTGTGTTCAGGCGCTCACGCGTTCGCGGTCGGGTCCGGCGCGCGTTTCGACCAGTTCGCCGAAGGCGTAGACGGTCTGGTGGGCTGTCACCTTCACACGGGCGAAATCGCCGGGTTCGAGCCCGTGTTCTGACGCGTTCTGGACGATAATCTGGCGGTACGCCTCGTCGCGGCACTTCACGGAGTCGCCGGTACCTTCCTCGACGACGAGCACGTCGTGTTCCGTCCCGACCATATCCTCGTAGGCGGCGGCGACGATGTCCATCTTCGTTTCGGACATCTCCTTCGAGCGTTCCTTCTTGATGGTCCCGCCGAGACCCTTCAGGTCGGCGGCGTCGGTGCCGGGGCGCTTCGAAAAGCGCGTGACGTTGATTTTCTCGGGGTGGACCTCGCGGAGCAGGTCCATCGACTTGGCGTGGTCTTCGTCGGTCTCGGTCGGATAGCCGACGATGAAGTCCGTCGAGAGCGTCCAGTAGTCGAGCGTCTCGTCGAACGTCTCGACGATTTCCTTGAACTTGTCCACGCGGTGCTGGCGGCGCATGTGTTCGAGCACCTCGTCGGACCCCGACTGGACGGGGGCGTGAATGAAGTTGTAGAGTTTGTCGTGCTCCGCGAACACGTCGGCGAGTTCCTGCCGAATGCCGTGGACGCCGCCGGGGTTAGCCATCCCGACGCGGACGCGGAAGTCGCCCTCGATTTCGGAGCAGATGCGGTCGAGCAGTTCGGGAAGCTTGCGGTCGCCCTTGTCCCAGCCGTAGACGCCGGTGTCTTGACCGGTGATGCGGAGTTCCTTCGCACCGGCGTGGACGAGCGCACGAGCCTTCTCGACGTTCTCTTCGACCGACGGAGAATCGACGCGGCCGGTCGCGAACTTCGTGATGCAGTACGAGCAGTTCGACATGCACCCGCGGGCGATAGGCAGAATGCCGACGACGCCGTCCAAGACGGGTTCGACGCCGGGTCCGGGAGTCGGACACTCGCCGTTGGTGACGGCGGTGGGCACGTCGTCCCAGTGGAGAATCTGGGCGTCGATGTCCTCCTCGCGGAAGTCGTCACCCTGTGCGAGCGCCATACAGCCGGTGACGATGAGGTCGGCCGTCTCCTGTTCGAGTTCTTTGGCCCGACGGAGCATGTTCCGCTCCGTCTTCTCCACGACCGTACAGGAGTTCATGATGGCGACGTCGGCTTCCTCGGGGCCATCGACGCGGTAGTGTCCCGCGTCTCGGAGCGCACTCTCGATGGCGCGGCTCTCGCCGCGGTTCGAGGTACAGCCGTACGTCTCGATGTGGTATCGGGCCATTCGGTTACTCCACATATCGGGTCCGCGGGCAAAAGAGGCGCGGTCTCGGACGCTCGCGCCCACAAGAAACACACCAATTAATCGTGATTCGATAGCGGACGCTACGCAGCTGGCCGCGTTGCGAGACGTGCCGTTAGAAAAAGATGAGACGACTATTCTTCAGGCGCTCCGGAGACGATTTCGACGCCCGACGACGCGCCGATACGCTCTGCACCGGCTTCGAACATCGCCAGCGCCTCGTCGTACGACCCGACGCCGCCGGAGGCCTTCACGGGCAGATACTCGGCCATGAGTTCCACGTCTTCGACCGTGGCACCACCATCGGCGAAGCCGGTCGAGGTCTTGACGAACGCGGCATCGGCCTCGGCGGCCGCCTCGCAGGCGCGGTGCTTCTCTTCGTCGGTGAGAAGCGCCGTCTCGATGATGACCTTCACCGGGATGGGAACGGCGGCGACGACTTCCGAGATGTCCTCGGTGACAGCCTCGTCGTCTCCGGCTTTGAGTCGGCCGATGTTGATGACCATGTCCAGTTCGTCGGCACCGGCTTCCCACGCGTCGACCGCTTCTTCGCGCTTGGCGACGGTGGTATTCTGGCCGTGCGGGAAGCCGATGACCGTCGCGAGCAGCACGTCGGGTGCGTACTCGCTCGCCTCGGCGACGTAGCACGGTGGAATGCAGGCGTTCATGCCCCACTCGTCGGCGTCGTCGAGGACGGATTCTACGTCAGCCATCGTCGTCTCGGGACCGAGTACCGTGTGGTCGATACGGGCGGCGAGGTCGTCGCGATTCATACCGGGAGGTGGCAACGCGGGCCTAAAGAACGTAAGGCTTTCACGCCGCCCCGTCGCGCCTCCTGCATGGCCATCCTCCCCGAAGGATTCGCGCTCCCCCCGCTGCCGTATCTCGTCGTCCTCGTCGCGGGACTCGTTGGTGTCGGCGTCGGACTGGTTCGAACGCGCCCGACCGTCTCGTCGGCGCACGTCCTCGCACTCGTCCCGTGGATGGTGACCGGGTCGGTGCTGCACGTCCTGTACGTGGTCGGACTGCTTCCGCCAGTCGTCGAACCGCTGGCCGGGACGCCATCGGTCTACGTCACGGTGGCAATCGTCGCCGGTGCGACGTGGCTCGTGCTCGATGCGGCCAGCGCTGCCTCGCCGCGAGCGCTTGCAGGTCCCGGACTCGTCGTCGCGGGCGGACTCGTCGCGGCGACCATCGCAGCAGGACTCCAGCGCGGGACGCTCGCCCTGTTTTGGCCGGGTATCGGTCTCGTCGTCTCACTCGTTATTAGCCCGATTGCGTGGCTGGTCGTCCAGCGGCTTTCCCCGGAGGCGGCCACAGCAGGCTCGCTCGGATTGCTCGCCATCTTCGGTCACACCCTCGACGCCGTCTCGACCGCCGTCGGCATCGACGTGCTCGGGTTCGGTGAGCGAACGCCGCTCTCGCAGGTCATCCTCGAAGTTGCCGCCGCGCTTCCGACCGCCGAAACGCTCGGTATCGGATGGCTCTTCGTGCTCGTGAAACTCGCCGTGGTGGGTCTCGTCGTGACGCTCCTCGCCGACTACGTCCGCGAGGAACCGACCGAAGGCGCGCTCCTCTTGGGCTTCGTCGCCGCCGTGGGTCTCGGACCGGGGGTTCACAATCTGCTGTTGTTCGCGATTGCCGGTGCGTAACGTCTCATAACCAGTCTTCTTTCGTCGGTGCTGTGCGACCGTTCCACATCGCTGAGATACGGGCATCGTGAAGTTCCAAACGACCGGGAAATATCGACCACCCGAGAAAGTTATCTGACAGGCGAACCCATTCATGAGGACGCATGTCCCGTGTCATCTGCGCCGGCCACGTGAACTGGGACGTCACCCTCCGCGTGGACGCACTCCCCGACCCAGACGGTGAGGCGACCGTCGAGTCACGTGTCGGCGCTGGCGGCGGAAGCGCCGCCAACGTTGCCAGCGGTCTCGTCGGCCTGGGCGTTCCGTCGTCACTTCTCGGGAGCGTCGGCGACGACGAACACGGCCACGCCGCCGTCGCCGAACTCGCCTCGAAAGGGGTCGACTGCCGGTACGTCGAACGTGTCGACCACGGCCCGACGACCGTCAAGTACGTCGTCGTCGACGCCGCGGGCGAGGTGTTCGTCCTCGGGTCTCCCGGCGTCAACGAGGCGTTCGAGGCGTCGAATTTGCCAGCCGAATCGCTGGCCGCCGCCGACCACCTCCACTTGACGAGTCAGGCACCAGCGACGGCTGCCGCGCTCGCCCGCCGAGCCACCGAAGTCGGGACGACGGTCAGTTTCGACCCCGGGCGGCGCATCGGCGACCGGGGCTACACCGACGCGCTTCGACAGGTCGATTTCGTCTTCCTCAACGACCGCGAGGCCGCGACCGCACTCGGTGAAGCCAGCGCGAACGACAGCAACGCCGCCACGAACGGAAGCGCAGTCGCCAAGGTACTCGAACAGACCACACTCGTCCTCAAACACGGGCCGAACGGTGCAGAAGTTCGAGACGACGGTGAGCAACACGTCCATCCGGGATATCCCATCGACGCCGTGGACACGACCGGTGCGGGCGATGCGTTCGCTTCGGGTTTCATCGCCGCCCGAATCGAGGGAACATCCTACGAGCGGGCACTTACCATCGCAAACGCGTGCGGCGCGCTGACCGCGGCCGAACCCGGTGCGCGAACACAACTGAGTTGGCAGCGACTAGACGACCTTATCGACGGCTAAACCGCTTTCGTCGACGACTAAATCAGTTTTATCGACGGCTGAATCACGTTCATCGACGACTAAGCCGCCGCTCTATCGATGGCTGTGTCGTCTATCGTCTCGTCATTCTCGCTACATTCCGTGCCGACACGCCGACCCGACCAATTTTATCCTCACCCGTCTTCCCTGGGAACGATGCTGGAGCACATGTCGGCCGTCATCGCCGCCCTCGGAGTCGTTCCGAGCCTCGGCGCACTCGCCGGGCGATTGGCACTCGGTGCCGTCGTCGGCGTCGCGGCCGCGATTGTGATGGATATCCCGATGTGGCGACAGGACGAGGGTTTTACCCCCGCCTACATCGCTGCGTCGGTGCTTCGTCGGACACAGCCGGACGAGATCGGGTTTCTCGATGCGAACGTCGTCCACCACGTTGCTGGTGCACTCTCAGGACTTCTCTATGCACTCGTCTATCTGGCCACCGATTTCGTGCTCCCCGACTTGCCGCTCGTCGGCATCGACGTGCCATCGCACCTCATCGCGACTGGTGCTGTCGTGGCGAGTATCTACTTCCTGTTTTCGCACTTCGTCCTCCCCCGTGCCGGGCGGAGAATCTACGAAGAGCGTGCGACCGCGGTTCGCGGGCAGTGGCTCCGCTCGTCGCTCGTCTTCGGCGCAACGCTGTTGATTCTCGCCCCGGCGTTGTTTACCGGCCTTTCGTAACTACCGTGGCGGCGAGACGGCACACCACAGCCAGAGTGACGACACCACATCACGACCCCCTCACAACCACATCACGACCCCCTCACAACCACATCACGACCCCCTCACAACCACATCACGACCCCCTCACAACCACATCACGAGTCGAGCCTTCGCACCCGCCGCCTGATGAGCGTCGCGACGAACCAGCCAGCCGTATTCGAGACGATGTCCCCGGCGGTGTCGATGCTATCACCGGCCATGAGAGCGAAGTGTGGCGTCATTGCTTCGAGAAACTCCCACCCGACACCGATGCCAAAGAGGAGGACGAGCGCGGAGAGTGGCGTATACCGGAAGCGGAACGACCACGCAACGATCACGGCGCTATTTGTCGAGTGCATGGCGATGTCCCACCACCAGATTGATTCGTAAAGTGGGAGGAGACCGAGGCTCACCACGGCAAGCGTGGCGAATACGAGCACGCGCGGACTTCTCGCCGCAGCAACCGCCCAGAATCGCCAGTCGCCGCTCTGTGTTTCCGGGGAGGAGACGACCGAGACAGACCGAGTTCCCATCGCCTCGTTGGAAGCGAAGAAGCCGGTTAGTTAGCCGCTCGGTTTGACCCCATAGACGCCGCATTTGGGCGTTTTAACCCGGATTTACCCGTTTTTGGTTAGTGTTACGAACCGCTTACCAGTCGGTCTCGTCCCGAGAGCGTGCGAAGGAAGAGACAGCGAGTCAAGGTTCCCGAGAACCGCGTCGTTTTTGCCCACGACCCGAGACGTTTGGATATGGCGAAGCAACCCCATCTCCTCATCGAAGAAGGCGACGTGAACGATATCGCACTCATCCCGGGCGACCCGGGACGTGTCGACCGAATCGCCAAGCAGTGCGAAAACGTCGAGGAAGTCGCACAGAACCGCGAGTACAAAATCGTCAACGCGGAGTACGACGGCGTCCCGATTACCATCTCTTCGACCGGTATCGGTTGCCCGTCTGCCGCTATCGCCGTCGAAGAACTCTCCCGCGTCGGTGTGGAGACGTTCATCCGCGTTGGTACCACCGGTGCCCTACAGGAGGACATCGAAATCGGTGACATGATTGTCGCCACGGGTGCCGCAAAAGAGGAAGGGACCTCCAAGCGCTACGAGTCCGAGGTCATTCCGGCCGTTCCGGACTACGACGTGCTCACCTCGCTCGTCGATTCCGCGGAAGCGAACGACGAAGAGGTACACGTCGGTCCCATCGTCTCCGACGACGCATTCTACAACGAGTCCGACGAGTACGTGAAAAACTGGAACGCGGCTGGGCTCCTCGCTATCGAGATGGAAGCCGCGACAGTGTTCTCGCTCGCTCGCCGGAAGGGCCTCCGCGCAGGCGCAATCTGTACGGTCGACGGCAACCTCGTCGCAGGGACCCAGAAGGGTGCCGACTCCGACGATGAACTGCCCGAGAAGGCGAAGAATAACGTCGAGCGCGCCATTAGTATCACCCTCGACGCTGCAACTAACCTCGCGTAGACACGACCCGTGAACCTTCGCCACCTCGCGGCCCGGGTGGTCGCACGCGTAAGCAAGCTCTATACGCGAATTCGGTGCATAGAGCGGCGTGAACTGGTGGCGTTTGGACGCTGGGTAGAGAATACGAACAATCTGCTGCATCTCACCGTTTTACTGGTTATCCCGCTTCTCATCGCAAGCGTGACGTTCGTCTCCAACGCGGTTAGCACCCTCTCGTTCCTCTTGTTCCCGCCGCTTGCATCCGGGACGTACACGTTGTTTTCGGACCCCGAAGGTCGCTACGCCTCACCGAGTAAGTTCGTCGTCACGCTCACCGTCGGCGCGCTCTGTGGCCTCGTCGCCGTCGGCTTTTCCGACTGGGCGTACGGACCGACTGGTACCGCGTTCGTTCACCCCTCGGCGGCCGCGCTCGCAATCTTTCTCACCGGCAGTGCGACGTGGCTCCTGAACGTCGAGGCACCCTCCGCGTTCTCGACGGCGCTTTTGACACTCGTCACGGGCGACGTGAATCCCGAAGAGTACGTGGTGAGTATCTTCTTTGCGAGTCTGGTCATCGCTGCCGCGTTCTTCATCTGGCGCGAGCAGTTCTACGAGCGGCGGGCGGAGTACCTCTACGGAACCGTCCGCGGGGACGACCACGTCATCGTTCCGATGCGTGGCGAATCAGCTCCCCAGACGGCTTTCTTCGCCGCGCGACTCGCCGCGGCCCACAGTGCCGGGAGAGTTGTACTGCTCGACGTGCTCTCTCCCGACGCTCCCGAATCGACCGCTGAAAGCACAGCGGCATCCACCGCTGAATCGAACGATGTCACTGCGAGCACGGAGGACTCAGCGGTTAGCGAGCCCGTAACAGAGGTTAATTCGCAGAAAGACGAAGTTAGGAGGATAGATGAGGGCGAGGAAACAGACGCGGCCGGGCAGTCGTGCGAAGGCGAGAAGATGGACGAATCCAGCGAATCGACTGGGAGTCCCGCCGCCGACGCCGCAGTCGAGCGCCTCGAATCGTGTGCACACCGACTGCGGACGCGACTGGGCGTCCCCGTCGAGGTCGTCGTCGCCCGTGGTGACCCGCTGTCGGCAACAACGAAAGCCGCGGAGAACACCAATTCGGACCTCGTCGTCACTCCGTACGAAGAAGACCGCGGACTGCTCTCGGACTACGTTCGCGGCCTGTTCGGCGGCAGCTACGACACCGTTGCATTTCGGTCGACCGAAGAGAGGTTCCGCTGGCGGCGCATCCTCGTCCTCGTCTCGCGCCCCGGCGACACCGCCCACGCGATGATCGATTTCGCAACCCGACTGGCCGGAGAAACCGGCAACGTGAGCGTCACGACGTGTATCTCGTCAGAAGTCGAGCGCAGACCGGCGGAGTCGAAACTCGCAAATCTCGTCGAGACGGCGGACGGGAACATCGAAACGCGGGTCGCTCGCGCCGAGGTGACGACGTTCATCACGTCGAACGCTGCGACCTACGACCTCGTCGTCCTCGGGTCGAGTGGCGACCGGTCTGCCGCCTCGCGCTTTATCTCACCGCCGACGTTCGAGCGAATCAAAGAAATCGACTCTGGTGTGGCCGTCTTCGACCGCGGACACTAGCGGCCGAGGGTAGTGTCGAGAGGGCTAGCCACCGAATTCGGTGTTCGAACTATCGAGACCGGCGTCGGCTGGCTCGTCCGGGCGTTCGTTAAGGAGTCGTTCTTCGAGCGTTTCGAGACCGGTCCCACCGAGAGCCGACTCAGCGAGGAAGTGCCCGCCGAGAGCAGCGGGACTGATAACGGTGTTCGCTCCGGCGCGGCGAAGCTTTCGCTCGTTTTCCCGCTGTGTCGCCGATGCAACGATATGCACGTCAGGGTTGAGTTGCCGCGCTGTGAGGATGGCAAGCGCGTCTTCAGCGTCGTTGTTGGTGGCGACGACGACAGAGCGCGCCGCGTCGACGCGAGTCCGTTCAAGTGCCTCTTCGTCGCTCGGGTCGTCGGTGACAACGTCGTAGCCGCGGTCCGTGAGGCGCTTCGCGCGCGATTCGTCAGGCGTGACGATGACCACGCGAGCACGGCTCCCGAGTTCTTCGAGTATCGGTTCGGTCAGTTCCCCGTAGCCGAGAACGAGGACGTGGTTCTCCAGGATGTCGAGTTGTGATTCGGTCATACGTCCAAGTGCTTTCGTGAGTCGTGCTTCGATTGCGGGCGTGAGCAGTACACCGAGGGCCACCGCGAAGCTCGATACCGTAACGAGCAGCGCCGAGAGCGCGAACAGTTTGGCGAAGAACGTGTTGGGCGTCACGTCGCCGTAGCCGACGGTGCTGCCGGTGACGAGCGAGTAGTAGAACGCGTCGAAGACCGTCTCGACGCCGTTGAAGTCTTCTCTGAGGGCGTACGTGCCGACGGTCGCGTAGGTCTGCGCGCCGGCGATGGCGAGAAGCGCCGACAGTTGCGTCACCGTCAGGTCGAGCGCGCGGTCAAATGCGCGGTAGTTGAACAGCGAGAGCGCGAGGCTGACACCCGATAGACCGACCAGTACGGCGGCACGCTCCGGCGATTGGATGAGTCCCTGCGCGGCCGTCACCGGCAGGAGGATGACCGTCAAGTACCACGCCGCACGGAGGCGACGTCGGAGCCCAAACACGCTGACGAGAAGCAGAAAGCCGGTCAACGCGCCGGTGTAACTGGCCGTGATTCGAGCCGCGTCCGGAATGTACAGCGCGAGAATACCGCCGGCCGTCGGTGAACTGATGTTCACGAGACCGATGGCTACCGAGAGGACGGCGACGACGAACACCGTCCCGACAGTCGTTCGCGCGCCGAACCAACCGCGTACCGAGACCATACCTCTGGCACCTCCGCAGTGAGCGGGGAAAAACAGTCGGGTCTCAAAACGGGGCATAACCCGAAATCCACGTCGTCGGCACGCATTTATGCTGCCGACGAGTGGACAGGGCTATGGCTGCACTCCCCGTCGAAGTCGTCTACGGACTCTACTTCGGCGTTCTTACGGGACTCGTCCCCGCCGCCATCGCGTGGCTCTTGGGGTTCGGGTTCCGGTACGTCACGGGTGTCACCGTCCCCGGGCTGGCAGTCGTCGTACTCAGCGTCGCCATCGCCGGTGCGAGCGGGGGGCTCATGGCTCTCGCCGACCCCACGATTACGCAGTCGGAAAATCAGGTCCGACTGACGGTCGCACTGCTCGTCGTCCTGATGGGGTCGTTGTACGCGCACAACCGCGGTGACGCCTTCGCCAACGAGATTCCGCGAAAGGTCTCGCTTCGAAAGCTCACGGAGCGAACGCTCTCAACCGACGTGGTCGAACTCGTCGGCGGGCGCGGACAGGTCCGCGTCGCCGTCGCGGGCGAAGTCGGAGATATCGAAGGCTATCCGCCGGTTCCACTCGATATTCGCACGCGTATTCGAAACGGCGAGTGGACCTTCCCCGCTGATATCCCGCTCGTGGAACTCGAATCACGGTTCGCCGACCGACTGCAGACCGAATTCGACCTCGCGGCCGTCGAAGTCAGACTGGACGAACGTGCCCACGCAACCGTCTCGGCGGCCGCCCCCGTCGGCGGGCTTTCGAAGCGACTCCCACCCGGCGAACGCGCCGTTTCGGTCACCGCGCTCGTCCCGACCGGACTCGCACAAGGCGACGAGGTCGTGGTCGTCACCGACGACGAGACGGTTTCGGCGGCCGTCGCGGGCGTGGATACGGTCGCCGAGACTCCCGTCGCCAGCGAATCGGACGACGACACCGACAACGATGCGCCGAAGGCCGCACCCCGCGCCCCGACAGCAGTTGGTGGGGAGGGACGAGTTACACTCTCCGTCGACCGGACTGCCGTCGAATCGCTCCTCAGTGCCGATGTGGAACGGTTCGTCGTCACGTCCCGCGGCGTGCGCCGCGAGTTCGAACTCGTGTCGCTGCTCCGCCGCGCCGGCAAACGATTCGCTCGACTCTCCGTCGGGGCTGACGGACCGCTCGACGACGTAACACTCGGGGATGTGAGTGTCCGCGATTCCTACGGTGTCGCCGTCCTCGCCGTCCGCCACGGCGGCAATTGGACGATTGCCCCGCGCGGAGACCAACGTGTTTCGGCCGGTGATACGGTCTACGCCGCCGGGTCGCGGGGTGACCTCGCCGCCTTCGAGGAGGTGGTCGCGTGATATCTGTTGTTCTCGCCGAACAGGTCACACTACTGCCCGCAGACGACTCGCTCGTCAGGCAAACCCTCCGATTCGTGGGTCTCGTCGTCGGCGCGTTCGTCGTCTCGGGCATCGTCTCCTTGCTCTACCGGTGGTACACCCGCGAGATGATTCCGCGCGCGCTCGCCATCCTCTTCGGCGGGGCGCTCGTCGCGCTGTACCTGAACACCATCGGCCTGTTCGGTGACTTTCTCACGGGAGACGAACCTGCGGTGTTCCAACTGGAGACGGTCCTTTTCAACACGGCGTCGCTCGCTGGCGGGGCGCTCATCTCTCCGGCCGGCCGGGTCGTTGGCGACCGACTCGCAACTGACGTATTCGCCGTTGCCGGCGCGAGAGAACTCAACAGCGACGTGAGCCGACTCGTCCGGACAGTCGGCCGTGTTTCCTCGGTGACGCTTCCCGAGGTAATCGACGATATCGGCGGCTACGACCCGGTTTCAGACGCGGTTAAAGAGCAGTTGAGCGGCAAGACGCTCTTGTTCCCTCGCCGACTCACCGAAGCAGAACTTCGCGACCGACTCGTCACGCGAATTAAAGACGACCACGGCGTCGGCCACGTCGACGTGGAGTTCGAAGACGGCGACGTGTCGTATCTCGCACTCGGGAGTCGAGCAGCCGGTCTCGGCCCGACGCTCGCGCCGGGGACCGTCGCGCTCGCAATCCGCGGAGACCCCGGCTCCGGTGCGGCCGCTGGCGACCCGGTCCAGGTGTGGTCAGTGCCGAAGCAGGCTGCCGAACCCGACCCAAACTCGGAGGAACCGAAACAAATCGAGCGAGGGGCCACCACTGACACGACCGACGTGGTCGATTCACCGCCCGGTGGCGACGCTGAGGAACCCGAAGAACCGACACCGACTCGAATCGCCTTCGGCGAACTCCGAGGCGTCACAGAGGACGCAGCAACCATCGCCCTCGACGAGGAAGACGCAAGCAACCTATCTAGTAACGAACACTATCGGCTCGTCACGCTTCCGGCGAACCCACCCGTCGACCGCGAGTTCGCGTCGCTCCTGCGGAACGCCGACGAGACGATGGCTATCACGACAATCGTCGCCGATGCCAACCTCGATGGCAAACTCGTTTCCGACGTAGATACGACCGTTGCCGCCGTTCGGTCGGCGAACAAGCCTATCGACGCCATTCCGCCGCGGAGTCGGAGACTGGCTGCCGGAGACACGCTGTACGTCGTCGGCCGGCCGGAAGTGCTCCGGAAGGTCGAACGCCGGGCGACGATGGCCGACAGTCAAACAGATGGTGGTGACGATGCGGGCGATACGAATGATGGGAGTGATGCGGACGGCGAATCATCTCGACCGTCGGGGGCGCAATCCTCATGACCGCCGAGCGAGGAGACGGTACTATGGAGTGGAAACTGTTCGCTGACCTCGCTGAGGTTGCTGGAGCGCGAACCGTCCGCGTCGACGTCGAGGGCGGCGCGACCGTCGGTGACGCCCTCGACGCGCTGGTCGGGTCGCACCCGTCGCTCGAATCGCGCGTGTTCGCCGACGACGGCGAACTGTACGACCACATCAATGTGCTACGAAACGGCGAGGCCGCGACGCTCCGCGACGATGCGGACGTTGGCGACGAACTGGCGCTGTTCCCGCCGGTTAGTGGCGGATGAGAGATAGCACCGACTCGGGGAAGAAAGCATAGACTGTCCGTAGAGTTAGCCCATCGCATCAGAGCGAACAGCCGGATTCTTGCGGGCGAAGTTGCTTACGGTCCCAACTCGGTGAGTCGTTTCCAGAGCCGAAGCCCGAGCGTCGCGCCGTCGGCCCAGAGTCGTTTCCCGCGCTTCGGCGGCGAGAGCAGACCGAATCGCTGCGTTGCGACGGTCTGCGGCTCGGTGTACTTCACGAGACCGTGGCGACCGTGCCGCCGTCCGAGTCCGGAGTCTTTCATCCCGCCCATCGGCGCGTCGATGGATGCCCACGCCGCCACGTAGGCTTCGTTGACGTTGACGGTCCCCGCGTCCAACCGAGTGGCGACTTGTTCGCCGCGTTCGGTGTTTTGCGTCCAGACGCTCGCGTTTAGCCCGTACGCAGAGTCGTTGGCGCGCTCGATGGCTTCGGAGACGCTTTCGACTTCGTACAGCGAGACGACCGGACCGAACGTCTCCTCGTCTGCGAGCGTCATTTCCGGTGTCACGTCGGTCAACACCGTCGGTTCGTAGAAATACGGTCCGAGTTCGGGGCGGGCGCGACCGCCGGTGAGGACCGTTGCCCCCTTCTCGACGGCGTCAGAAACGTGGGCCTCGACTTTCTCCAGCAACTCTTGGTCCAAGAGCGAGCCGACATCGTGGTCGTAGTCGTAGCCCGCATCGAGCGTGAGCGCCTGCGTCTCTCGAATGAATGCGTCGCGGAAGTCGTCGGCGACGGACTCGTGGACGTAGATTCGCTCGATGGAGATACACAGTTGTCCCGCATTGGCGAAACAGCCGCGAGCAGCGCCGCGGGCCGCCGCATCGACATCCGCATCGTCGAGGACCAAAAGCGGATTCTTGCCGCCGAGTTCGAGCGAGCAGTCGGTGAGATGCCGCCCTGCGGTTTCGGCGACGATGCGGCCGACTTCGGTGCTCCCGGTGAAGCTCACGTAGTCGACGCCTTCGATGAGCGAGTCGCCGAGCGTCGGTCCTTCGCCGGTGACGACCTGCAAGACCGTGTCCGGAAGCCCGCACTCGCGGAGCAGGTCGAGCGCCCACAGCGCCGTGAATGGCGTCCCCTCGTCGGGCTTGAGGACGACGGCGTTACCCGCGAGAAGGGCCGGAATCGATTCCGACACCGACAGCGACAGGGGGTAGTTCCAGGGCGAAATAACGCCGACGACACCGACTGGGTGGTGATGTTCGACGGTCTTCGTCACGAACGGAACCGCACCCGAACGCCGGGTCGGTGTGAGAGCACGCTCTGCGAGATTCGCGTAGTATCTAGCTGTCGTGGCGGCGTCGAGGACTTCTTCGAGCGCATCTGGGCGGGCTTTACCGGTCTCGGTCTGAATCACGTCGAGGAGGGATTCGCGGCGGTCGAGAAGGGCATCGTGGAATCGACGAAAGACGGCGGCGCGGTCTTCGACGGGCCACGTTGACCACTCTGACCGGGCCGTCCGGGCTTCATCAACTGTCGATTGAACGTCCTCGGGAGTACACAACGGGACCTCACCGACGACACTGTCGTCGTACGGGGCCCGAACTAGGAGTTGCTCGCGGGAGCCATCCGGCGAGACGAGGTGGGCGAGCGATTCCAGTTGTGCGGACGTAACTGGAGGAACAGGGGAATCGGTCATGCGCCCACGTAGGAAGTGAAGATACTAACCGCCGTGGAATGGGGAAAAACGGAAACCGAAGTGTAGCGGAGTCGCGCCGAAAGGGAAGGCCGCAGTGAAACGTTACTCTTCGGGGCGCGGAAGTGCCGTAAAGAGCGTCTGAACGATGGAGAACGGGTCGTAGACGGACTGGTGGCACTGACAGTAGACGCCGTCTTCAGCGTTGAACTTGGCGGCGTCGGAGGACTGCTTGTACCCGGGGACACAGCAGAAGTGGGTACACTTGTTGAGCCACGCGATGACGCCCTTATCGGTCGAAGCAGCGAGCCACTCGTTGTCCTTGGCTGCCTCTTCGATGCGCTTCGAGCGGAGCACCTGAATCGGAATCACGTTTTCGACGTCCTGCGAGCGCCACGTACCGGTCGCGGGCTTGCCGAGGCCGGACTGACCGATATCGTTGCCCCATTCGGTGTAGTCGTCGAAGTCCGCGATGTTCAGTTTGTCACCGGAGCTGTAGGCATCCCTCTGCCAGTCGTATTTACCACTGTCAGAACGGAAGTAGTTGTCAGACTCGAAGTCGGGGGCGAGTCCCTCGTAGGACTGCACACCGCAGTACTGGAACCAGTCCTGGGAGTAGGTAACACCGGTACCTTTGTAGTCGTCTACCAGGGCAAGACTGACTTCGACACCATTCTGTGTGACAGTCTGTACATCGGGCCAAACACCCTTGATGAAACCGTCACTATCGATCTCGATCGGAATCTGCGGCATGCCGCGCGGAGCGGGACCGGCGGTGTTCTCGATGGCGTACGCCTGTGTCGAACCGCCACCGTGGCCGGACGAGGACGTTGCGGTGTTGATGGCGGCCGCACCCGTCGTTCCCACGCCCGCGAGTGCCGCTCCCCCGACGACGCCTTTGACGAACCGGCGGCGACCCGAGTCGGCGGGGTACTTGTCGCTATCGCTCATACCCTGAACTTCGACCCGGTCAGTAAAAGCGTGACGAATCCCCCGTGTTACGATAGACCACGAAACGCCCGCCCCCAATACTGTGGGTGGTGAATTACGCGATTCTTGGTGGTGGCCGAGAAACCCACCAGTTGGTTACTAACATTCGTTCATAACTAAATTATGGGCAATTTTTCGGCGCTACTCGTGGGCTTTTACAACGTGGTACTCGTATTCGAGTACGAGATGCGACTGCACACCAGAGACGTCAGACAGGACGTCCGCGAGCTTGGGGCACTGCTCGGGGACGTACTGGAGGCACAGACCTCTACGGCGTCGTTCGAGACGGTCGAAGAGCTTCGACAGGCCGCTATCGCCTACAGAAAGGGTGAGGCGGGGTCCCGCGAAGCACTCTACGAAGTGCTCGGTGACCTCGACCCCGAACGCGAGAGTATCGTCGCGCGGGCGTTCACCACGTACTTCGAACTCATCAACCTCGCCGAAGAGCGCGAGCGCGTTCGCGTCATTCGCGAGGCGTCGCAGGAAGGAACGCTCGAAGACGGCATCCTCGACACACTCGACACACTCCAAGCGGAGGATGTCGACGAGGAACTGCTCGGGCAGGTTCTCGAAGACGTGCTCATCGAACCGACGTTCACGGCGCACCCGACTGAAGCGCGCCGGAAGACGGTGAAAGCGAAGCTTCGCTCCATCGCAAACCGACTTGAGACGGTCGACGAGCGCCGCCTCACCGACCTCGAACACGACCAGGAATGGCGGCACATCGTCGCCGAGGTGACGAGCCTTTGGCAGACCTCGCAGGTCCGCAACCGCCGTCCGGAGCCGACCGACGAGGCCCGAAACGTCCAGTGGTACCTCGAAAACATCCTCTTCGACGTAGTCGGCGAGGTGTACGAGGAACTCGAAGAGGAACTCCACAAGGAGTACCCCAACCTCGACGTGCCGAAGCTGTTCGAGTTCCGGTCGTGGGCCGGGTCTGACCGTGACGGCAACCCCTTCGTCACACCTGAGGTCACAGAAGACACACTCGCCCGCCAGCGGAACGTCGCCCTCGAACAGTACAGCAGCGCCCTCAAGCGTCTCTCCGGTGTGCTGAGTCAAGACGCAACACGAACCGACCACGGTCCCGAACTCGAACGCTCGTTGAAGGCCGACCGCGAACTGCTTCCGGTCGTGGCGGAGGAAGCAGACGAGCGCTATCCCAACGAGCCGTACCGCCAGAAACTGAAACTGATGCGCGAGCGACTTCGCCGCATCGAAGACGTTCGACCCAACGGCTACGCCGAAGCGAGCGAACTCATGGAGGACCTGGGAGTCATCGACACCAGCCTTCGTGAGATTGGTGCCGAGCAGGTCGCGGACGTGTACGTCGAACCCCTGATGCGACAGGTCGATACCTTCGGCTTCACGCTCGCCAGCCTCGACCTCCGCGACCACCAGGAGAACCACACCGAGGCCGTGCACGAAGCCCTCGCGCACGAAGGACTCGACTACTACGGGAGCTCCGAGGAGAAGCGCGTCGAACTCCTTACCGACGCGATTCTTCAGGAAGAACCGGTCGTCGACCTCGAAAACCCCGGCGACGTGTCTGAGACGGCCCAGCGCGTGCTTCGCCGCTTCCGCAAACTCGGCGAATGGCAGCGCGAGTACGGCGTCAGCGCCATCGACACCTACTGTATCTCGATGACCGAAGAGCCGTCGCACGTCCTCGAAGTACTCTTCCTTGCCGACCAGGCCGGCGTCGTCTCTCTGCCGGACCACTGCGGTCTCGATGTCGTTCCGCTTCTCGAAACCGAGTCGGCGCTGAACGGCGCGCGCCGCATCATGGGAACGCTGTTCGAGAACGAGGCGTACGGCAAGGCGCTCGCCGCCCGGAACAACGTCCAGGAGATTATGCTGGGCTACTCCGACTCCAACAAGGAAAACGGCTTCCTCGCGGCCAACTGGGACCTCTACAAGAACCAGCGCCGCCTCGCCGACATCTGCGACGATTTCGACGTGACGATGCGGTTGTTCCACGGTCGCGGCGGCTCGATTTCCCGCGGCGGCGGCCCGATGAACGAGGCGATGTTGGCGCTGCCGAACGAGACCATCACGGGTCAAATCAAGTTCACGGAGCAGGGCGAGGCAATCGCCGAGAAGTACGCCAACCCGCGCGTCGCGGAGCGAAACCTCGAACAGATGCTCAACGCCCAGATTCGCGCCCGCCTGCAAGCGATTCGGCAACCCGAAGAGGAGGTTCCCGACCGCTGGGTTGACGCCATGGACACGATGGCGGCGGCCGCCCGCGAGGAGTATCGCAACCTCCTCGAATCCGACGGGTTCGTCTCCTACTTCGAGCAGGCGACGCCCATCACGGTCATCGAGGAACTCAACCTCGGCTCTCGGCCGGCCTCTCGGTCCGGCGAACGCACTGTCGAGGACCTGCGGGCCATCCCGTGGGTGTTCTCGTGGACGCAGTCGCGGTGTATCCTCCCCGGTTGGTACTCGCTGGCCGCGGGGGTCAACGCCTATCTCGACGACGGCGGCGACATGGACGCCCTCCGCGAGATGTACGACGAGTGGCCGTTCTTCCGCAGCACGCTCGACAACGCCGCGATGTCGCTGGCACGTACGGACTTCGAAATCGCCGCCGAGTACGCCGACCTCGCGGACGAAGACCTCCGCGAAGAGTTCTTCACGCGACTCACCGCCGAGTACGAGGACGCCGCGAACCTCATGCTCGATATCAGCGAGCGCAGTAGCCTCCTGAAGCGCGAGTGGCTCAAAGAGAGCCTCCGCCGCCGGAACCCCTACGTCGACCCGCTGAACCTGTTACAGACGCACCTGCTCGCGCAGACCCACCGGACCGAAGAAGAAGAGCGAACCCTTCGGCTCACGGTCAAAGGTATCGCTGCGGGGATGAAGAACACGGGCTAACCCCGAGATTGAAGCACACGAGGTACCGAATCCGAGATAGCTGAACACGGAACCGTTCGACCCCTCGGCCACCCACCGAGACAGTCAACCGACTCGCGCGGAGTCAGGCCCGCCGCAGGTCGTACGCATTCGAGCAAACCGGGCAGGTCTCTCGTGCCACGCGATATTCGCGTTTGAGCCGATGCCGAACGCCGTCAAAGTCGGCCGTTCCTTCGTATCCCGATTCGACTTGCTGTCCGCAGTGTGGGCACACCACCACCACCGTTGCCATATTCAGACGTACGAGAGTGTTCGCTATATATGTTCACTCAGTTCGGGAGCAGCCGACACACAATCCTTCGAGGCGTCGGAAACGAACCCGGAAACGAGGCTCGGAACAAGGCCGGAAGTGAGGTCAAAAGGGAGGCAAAAACTTCGAATCAGGCCACTGGGTGGCCTGTAGGTGACGGGTTCGGTTGGCGTGTCTAGACCTGATTCCACGGCGCTTCGTCGAAGTCGACGATGCGGTGGGTTTCGTCGATGGCGTCGATGGCTGCCACGTCTTCGTCGTCGAGTTCGAGGTCGAGCGCGGCGAAGTTGTCGCGGATGTGTTCGGGCGAGGCGGCCTTCGGGATGGGCGTCGCGCCCTTCGCCATCAACCACGCGAGGCTGACCTGCGCGGGCGACGCGTCGTGTTTCTCCGCGATGTCGACGATGGTTTCGTTTTCGGCGACCTCGTTGCGCGCGATGGGCGAGTAGGCGACGAGGTAGTGGTCGTGTTCCTCGGCGAACGCGCGGAGTTCGTCCTGCTGGAGCAGCGGATGCATCTCGACCTGGTGGGCGAACACCGGGGCGTCGAGGCTCTCGATAGCCGTTTCGAGTTGGTCGGGTCGGAAGTTGCTCAGGCCGATGTTGGCGATGAGTCCGTCCTCGTAGAGTTCGTCGAGGGCTGCGAGCGTCTCCGCTTCGTCGTAGCTATCGAGCGGCCAGTGGACGTACAACAGGTCGATGGTCTCGACGCCGAGTTTCTCGGCGGACTCCCGTGCGGTCTCCAGTACGTCGTCGTAGCCGAGGTTGTCGGTGTCGAGTTTCGTCGCCACGAAGATGTCGTCGAGGTCAACGTCCGACTCGGCGAGACCCTCGCCGACGAACTCCTCGTTGTCGTACATCTGGGCCGTGTCGATGTGGCGGTAGCCCACGTCGAGGGCGGTCGTTACGGCTTCGACGCACTCGTCGCGGTCTTCGAGTTTGTACGTCCCGAAACCGAGTTGCGGGAACTCCTTCATGAGCGAGTAAATTCGCGCAGAGGGTTCAAATCCTACGGTTGCGGAACCGTTGTCGGGGTTATCTGGAAACGAACGAGGAGGGTCGCCTCCCCGCCCGAATCGGTCGAGCTTGACGTATCAACTGACCGTTACTACTAAGTAGAGAGCCACAAACGCACGGATAGAAGCGTTCTATGGCCTGCTGGCGTGTGATTCGGCCAGTGTTCAACCCCCCCGCGCTCACCGCCGCGTGAGGGGCCCGATAGCCGCAGCACTCGGGTTCACTCCGCTACGTTCTGTAGCCGAAATACACTGACCGAACACACACGTACATGCAGATATTCGCTGAGCCACCGGCGCACAGTCGGGGCTCGCTCGGCCTCCGTTCGATTTCCAAACACCAGCCGTATCGCTCCACATCCCGTCGACCGCGTGGCAACCTCGCGCCGACTGCTGGAGGTGGCCGTCGATGACTGCGGCCGACACCGCCGACGCGACCGATGCACACTCGTCGCTGTGGCGGAACCCCAACTTCCGGCGATTCTTCGCCGGACAGTTCGTGACGAACGCCGGAGACAGTCTCTACACCGTCGCCGTGCTGTGGCTCATCTTCGACCTCAGCGGGTCGACGGTTCTCACGGGCATCGCCAATTCGGTGTTGCTGCTCCCGTGGCTCCTGCAGATATTCGCCGGGCCGGTCGTCGACCGCCTCCCGCTCAAACCCGTACTCGTCGGGTCGCAAGTCTCGCAAGGCATCGTCGTTCTCGTCCTCCCATTAGCCGCAGTCACCGGGCATCTGAGTGTCGGCGTCCTACTCGGCGTCGTCCCGGTGTTGATGCTCGCATCGCTGTTGATGACGCCGATGGAGGCGACTGTCGTCCCTCGTATCGTGAGCGACGGCCGTTTATCGCGGGCAAACTCCGCGCTGGCGACCGTCACGCTCGGACTGGATATGGTGTTCGACGCGCTTGGCGGCGCATTCATCGCCGTCTTCGGTGCGACGACGCTGTTCCTGTTCGACTCGGCCACGTTCGCCATCGCCGGTCTGCTGTTTGCCGGGATTGCAGTATCGAGGCACAGTGACCACGACGACGCCGAACAGACTACCGGACCGACCGATGCGTCACCTGACAGGTCGGACGACGCGACAACCCCTGATTCGACTGACTCGACGACCACAGAGCCGACCAACGAGTCGATATTCAGCTCGTACGTCTCCGACCTGCGCGCGGGTGCTGCGGCGCTCCGCGGCACCGTCTTCGTCGAATTGGTACTCACGACGGCGGTAGCCAACCTTGCAGCGGGCGTGACACTCGCAATTCTCCCGGCGTTTGGTGACACCCTTGGCGGCCCCGTCGCTTACGGCCTGTTGCTCGGCGCGCTCGGAATCGGTCGCCTCCTCGGGTCGCTCGTCGCACCGTACCTTGAGCACGTGTCGTACGGCCGACTCGTGTTCGTCAGCAACTCGACAGGAGCGTGCTGCTGGTTCGCGGCCGTGTACGCACCGTCGACGGCGCTCACAGTCGTTTTGTTCGGACTCGCGTGGGTTCCCGCTGGTATCAACGGCGTGCTCACGTCGACGCTGAACCAGACTGTATTCCCGAAAGACCTCCTCGGGCGCGTCTCCACTGCCAAGGGGACGGCATCCGGCGCGACGCTCCCACTCGGGTCGCTCCTCGGTGGGTTCGTCGCGGAGGGACTCGGCACGACGACGACGATGGCGGTCGCCGCGCTCGGGTTCGGATTCACCGGAATGTATCTCCTTGTGCGTCCCCAACTCCGACGCCTCCCCGCAGTTGCCGATGCCGACCCAAGCGCGTTCGGCGTGACGTCACTGTCGGGTCGCGAGGAGTGACTCGGGGATACATACGAGTGACTCGGGGATACATACATGAGACATCCTCGTGAACTCACCACCATGCCCTCCGAGAAAGAGAAGATGCTTGCAGGCGAGTTGTACGACGCGAGCGACCCGGAACTCGTCATGGAGCGAAAGCGCGCGCGACGACTCACGCGGCGATTCAACGCGAGCGACGAAACTGAGTCTCTCCGGCGCGAAGAACTCATTCGGGAACTATTCGGCGAGGTCGGCGAGGAGTTCGAAATCGAACCACCGTTTCGGTGCGATTACGGCTACAACATCAGCGTCGGCGAGGACTTCTTCGCCAACTTCGACTGCGTCTTTCTCGACGTGTGTCCAATCACCATCGGCGACAACGCCCAAATCGGGCCGGGCGTCCACATCTACACCGCAACGCACCCGCTCGACGCGGCCGAGCGAATCAAAGGCCCTGAGTCGGGCGAACCGGTGACGATTGGCGACAATGCGTGGCTCGGCGGCCGGGCGGTTATCAACCCCGGCGTCACCATCGGCGACGACGTGGTCGTCGCTTCGGGGGCCGTCGTCACAGATGATGTGCCCGATAGCGTCGTCGTCGGCGGGAACCCGGCGCGCATCGTCAAGGAGTTGGACTGACGGGTCAAAGCGGAAAGCCGCGGCTAACCGTCAAGACGACCTCCCCCAGCACCAGACACTCACAGCATCTGATAGTTCGCTCCCCGTCCGGCGATTCTGGAGAATTTCGGCGTATGCGGTCGTCTGGCACACGGTGTTGGCTCCGAAATGGTTTTGAAGTACGCTCGCACACGGTCAGTATGCCGACGGACGAATACGACCCAGAGATGGGGCGCAAGTTCATTTTCGTAACCGGGGGTGTCATGTCCGGCCTCGGGAAGGGTATCACGGCCGCGAGCACCGGCCGACTCCTGAAGAACGCCGGGTTCGACGTCACCGCGGTCAAGATTGACCCGTACCTGAACGTCGACGCGGGGACCATGAACCCCTACGAACACGGGGAAGTGTACGTGTTGAAAGACGGCGCGGAAGTCGACCTCGACCTCGGGAACTACGAACGGTTCCTGGGTATCGACATGACCGCCGACCACAACATCACGACGGGCAAGACCTACCAGCACGTCATCCAGAAGGAACGCGCTGGTGACTACCTCGGGAAGACGGTCCAGATTATCCCGCACGTCACCGAGGACATCAAGCGTCGCATCCGCGAAGCGGCCGAAGGGACCGACGTGTGTATCGTCGAAGTCGGCGGGACGGTCGGTGACATCGAGTCCATGCCGTTCCTCGAAGCCCTCCGCCAGTTCGCCTCCGAAGAGGAGGACGGCGACGTGCTCTTTACGCACGTCACGCTCGTTCCCTACTCGAAGAACGGCGAGCAGAAGACCAAGCCCACACAGCACTCCGTCAAGGAGCTTCGAAGCATCGGTCTCCAACCCGACATTCTCGTCGGCCGCGCCGATAACAAACTCGACCCCGAGACCAAGACCAAGATTGCGCAGTTCTGTGACGTGCCGGACGCCGCCGTGTTCTCGAACCCCGACGTGCCGGACATCTACCACGTCCCGCTGATGGTCGAAGAAGAGGGTCTCGACGAGTACGTGATGGAGCGACTCGAAATCGACGACGAGGCTATGCCGAAGGAAGAACGCGACAACCGCTGGCGCGAACTCGTCACCGCCGAGCGCACCGGCTCGGTCGACATTGCGCTCGTCGGCAAGTACGCCCTCGAAGACGCCTACATGTCCATCCACGAGGCGCTCAAGCACGCAGGCATCGAGTGCGGTGTCGACGTGAACATCCTGTGGGTCGATGCCGACGAGATGCACGACAAGCACGAAGAGCGCCTGAAGGACGCCGATGGCATCGTCGTCCCCGGCGGCTTCGGCTCCCGCGGAACCGACGGCAAAATCGACGCCATCCGCTACGCCCGCGAGAACGACGTTCCGTTCCTCGGCCTCTGTCTTGGCTTCCAGATGGCCGTCGTCGAACAGGCCCGGAACGTCCTCAACCACGAGGACGCCCACTCTGCCGAACTCGACCCCGACACGCCGTACCCGGTTATCGACCTGCTCCCCGAGCAGTACGACGTCGAAGCGATGGGCGGGACGATGCGTCTCGGCGCACACGAAACCGACATCTCGGCCGGAACCCTCGCCGAAGCGGTCTACGGCGACACCTCCTGTACGGAGCGGCACCGTCACCGCTACGAGGTGAACCCCGAACTCATCGACGAACTCGAATCCGAGGGGCTCCGCTTCTCCGGCCGCGCAGACAACCGCATGGAAATTCTCGAACTGACAGACCACCCGTTCTTCCTCGGAACGCAGTTCCACCCCGAGTTCCGTTCCCGGCCCGACCGCGCGAGTCCGCCGTTCCTCGGCTTCCTCCGCGGCGTCCTCGGCGAACTCGACGCGCGTGAACTGGACAACGAAGAGGTGACAGCATAATGGTAGACGTAGATTCATTTATCGAAGACGCAAAAGCATCGATTCGCGACCAAATCGGCGACGAGCACGCCATCATCGCCCTCTCGGGCGGCGTCGACTCCTCCGTCGCCGCGACCCTCGCCTACGAGGCCGTCGGTGAACAACTCACCCCGGTCTACGTCGACACCGGCCTGATGCGCAAAGGCGAGACCGAGCAGATTGCGGATACCTTCTCCTTCATGGAGAGCCTCCGCGTCGTCGACGCCGAAGCGCGCTTTTTCGACGCGCTCGAAGGCGTCATCGACCCCGAAGAAAAGCGCGCCGTCATCGGCGAGCAGTTCATCCGAGAGTTCGAGCGCGAGGCGAAAGATACCGACGCCCAGTACCTCGTTCAGGGGACCATCTACCCCGACCGCATCGAGTCCGAAGGGAACATCAAATCCCACCACAACGTCGGCGGTCTGCCGGACGTTGTCGACTTCGACGGCATCGTCGAACCCGTCCGCGACCTCTACAAGGACGAGGTTCGCGAGGTCGCTCGCGCGCTCGGACTCGAATCTATCATCGCGGAGCGTATGCCCTTCCCCGGACCGGGACTCGCTGTCCGCGTCCTCGGTGAAGTCACGCCCGAGAAGGTCGAAGTCGCCCGTGAGGCGTGCCACATCGTCGAAGACGAGACCGAAAAGCACGAGCCATGGCAGGCGTTCGCCGCCGTCATCGGCAAGGGTACCGGTGTCAAGGGCGACAACCGCGTCCACGGCTGGATCGTTTCGGTCCGCTCCGTGGAGTCGCGCGACGGTATGACCGCGCGCGCACAGGAACTCCCGTGGGACACCCTCCAGCGCATTCAGTCGCGTATCACCGGCACGAACGACAATGTCGCCCGCGTCGTCTACGACGTGACCCACAAACCACCGGCGACCATCGAGTACGAATGACGACGGCAATCGTCGCGGGGACCGACCCCGACGGACTCGGTGAAGCCCTCGAATCGGAAGGTGCGAACGTCGTTCGAATCACCGGAATCGCCGCCGCTGACTCGCTCGACGAGGCCGGAATCGACGAGGCCGACCTGCTCGTCCTCACAGATATGGACGACGCGACGGCTATCTCGGTGGCGAAGGAACGCAACCCCGACGTGCGCGTCGTGACCTACGCCCACGACTCGCTCCCCGAATTCGCCAAAGGACAGGCCGACCTTGCGGTCGACCCCGACCTGCTCGCGGTTGACGTGGTCGCCGAAGAACTCGTCTGAGGCGACCCGGGATTCCCGGCTGTCTCAACCGCTGACGTTCTCTTTCTTTCAATTCCTTCTCCTCAGAGTGCCTCGGTGCAGGCGGGTACTTCCCTGTCGGTAGCGTAATTGTTGGTAGTGTAAGAGCGGTTCCCGACCCAGCGGTGGTGCCGACGCAAGAAACTTAATTCCGCGTTGGACACTGCTCGGCTGACGCGCCTCGGTCGTGTGTCCTTAACCGACGCACCTCGGTCGTATGTCCTTAACCGACGCACCTCGGTCGTATGTCCTTAACCGACGCACCTCGGTCGTATGTCCTTAACCGACGCACCTCGGTCGTATGTCCTTAACCGACGCACCTCGGTCGTATGTCCTTAACCGACGCACCTCGGTCGTGTACCGGTCCCCCAAAATCGGTGAAACCCGGCGACGAGCGGCGAATTTGGATGCTCAGTTCCCACGAAATTCGGCGAAAATCAGTCCGAACAGTGCCCAATTCCAGCCCAACGACCACAACCCAGTGAAGCGATTTCCACCCTTCAATACCCCGGCGACCACAGCCAGAAGTACCGCGGCGCAGCGGTCGGCTTGCATGCAGTCGTCCCTGCAGGCCGAAGCGTCGCGGGTACGGCCGGAACTGGCCGCTTCATGAGCATGAGCGCCCCTCGCTCATCCCTCTCGGCCGCTCTCCCCAAGTGAGCGGTCGTCAGTAAGGACCCGAACCGCAACACGAACACCAGAGACGACACGCGAACCCCCGACACAACACGACAATGACACTGAATCGACGAGACTTCGTTAAGAGCGCCGCCGGAATCGCCGCCGCAAGTACCGTTGGAACCGCTGGCTGCATGGGAACCGCGTCCGCGGAGACCGGAACGCTCTCCACACGCGTGAGCGACAAGCCCGGAGATATCGCGGACTTCGAGTCTTGTCTCGTTACGGTCTCGACTATTCGCGTGAAGCCGACCGACGGCGAGCCGAAGTCGCTCGACGCCGGAAACACCGAAGTCGACCTCGTCGACCTCCAAGGAGATGCTTCGGCCCTCATCGAGGAGTTCGAGGTGGAGACGGCCACCTACGAATTCCTCCAATTAGAAATCGCAGGCACCGACGCGACCCTTACTGACGGGTCGTCCGCGACTGTCGAAGTCCCCGGTTCCGCCCCGCTGAAATTCGAACAGTCGTTCGAGATTCGTGCTGACGAGACGACGACGTTCACGGCCGACTTCACGCCCGTGAAGGCCGGAAAAACCGGAAAGTACGTCCTCCAACCCGTCGCCGACGAGGTGACGGTGCAGTACGAATCGGCCGAGACAACCGAGACCAATCAAACGACCACCGAGACCAACCAGACAACCACGGAATCTAACCAAACCACCGAAACCAACCAGACGACTACAGAAACTAACCAGACGACCACCGAAACCAGTTAAACAGCCACGGAAATCTCACGGACGACCCCGTAACCGACTCCGGATGGTTCTCCCCTCGTAACCGACCGGGGTTGTCTACAGCGTACTCGATTCTAGTATCGGTTTAGTTAGTGAGTGAGAGAGCAGTCTGTCACACTGACCGACTGCATCCACACTCGTAGTCGCGACTGACCACCCCCGTTTCGACCGCTTTTCGCACCCCTAATCGCACGACGTGGTCGGGGAATGGCGGCCTGCGTTGCCATGGTCGCAACTCCCTTTATCAGTGCACACTGAGGTCCGGTAGCATGGTACGGGTCTCGACCGGCGCGCGCATCCACTTCGGGTTCCTCAACTTGAGCCTCGCCCGCAGTCGCCTCTACGGCGGGCTGGGTGTCGGACTCGACGAACCACAGGTGGTTGTCACCGCCGAACCCGCCGCGGACGTTCGGTGCCGTCACCCCGCCGCGCGCGAGTATGCCGAGCAAGCGGTCGAACTCCTCGGCGTCCGCGGGGCAGATGTCGTGGTCGAGCGCACCCTGCCTCGACACGCCGGTCTCGGGAGCGGAACACAACTCGCACTCGCCGTGTTGCGGGCGGTCGCCGCCGCGAACGGACGCGAAGCCGACGTTCGAAGGCTCGCACCGGAGATGGGCCGTGGCGGTCGCTCCGGGGTCGGTGTCGCCACGTTCGAAGATGGGGGAGCCGTCGTCGACGCCGGTCACCCGACAGCCCGATTTACCACTGACCGACCCGAAGACGGCTCGTGGACCGTTCCGGCCGTCGCAGCCCGGCATCCGGTCCCAGACGAGTGGCGCTTTCTTTTGGTCGTCCCCGATGCGGACCCCGGCCGAAACGGCGCGGCAGAAGAGTCGAGTATGCGCTCGGTCGTCGAACGTGCCGACCCGCGGACGAGCGACCGAATCGCTGGTATCGTCACCCGGCGGCTCCTTCCGGCGCTCGCGGAGGGGTCCGCCGAGCGCTTCGGCGAGGCAGTGGAGTCGGTTGGCCGACTCAACGGCACGTGGTACGCGGACGAACAGGGCGGTGTCTACCGGCCACCGGTTGGTGCGCTCGTCTCGGTACTCTCGGAATCACCGGCCGTCTACGGTGCCGGGCAGTCGTCGTGGGGTCCTACAGTCTACGGCGTAACCGACGCCGAACACGTTGACGAAGCGGTCGAAGCAGGGCGGCTGGCGCTCGCCGAGGCCGACATCGACGGAACCGTCACAGTCGCTCGGGGCCGGAATCACGGCGCGCAAATGGGCTGACTCTCGGGAGACACCCGCTTCGCGGGTTGTGTGCGGTGTTGTTCGGTACGGCGAGTCCCCGAAACGCCTAACCGCCGGGGTCGAGTCGGGAGTGACATGGACTACATCCCCTTCGGAGTCCCCCGACTCGACGGCATCATCGGCGGTGGGGCCCCGCCGGGAAACGTCGTTCTCCTCGCGGGAGAGTCCGGAGCGGGCGCTCGTGAATTCCTCTATACGAGCGCCACGATGAATGCACTCTCGCACGCCGACGAGGAACTGTTTAATCTCCACTACGGAACGCTCGACGACGACGCCACTCCACCGCCGGAGATACACTACATTTCGTTCACCGCTGGCGAAGAGTACCTTCGCCGCGAGATGGGCTACACGATGGACGACGAGGTTGTCGACGCCGCGGGCGACCATATCGAATTTCACGACCTCTCGCCCGAGTATTTCCAACTCAGTCCGATTCCGCGCGAGTGGTATCTCGGCCAGCCGACGCAACTGGAGGACCTCGGCCACCGCCACAACCGCGAGTCCGTCTTGGGCGCACTCGGGAGCACGCTGAGCGAGCACGCACCGGGGAACCTCGTCGTCATCGACTCGTTGACCGACCTCGTGGCGAGCCAGTCAGACGAGATGACGTGGTCCGATATCGCGATGGTCATCAAGGGGCTCGAAAAAGCGTCCTACCAGTGGGGCGGTCTCATCTTGGTGCTCGTGAGCACCGAAGCACTCTCGAATACCGAGCTTGGCGTCCTCAAAGGTGCGACTGGCGGGACATTGCTCTTCCAGTGGGAATCGGGCGGGTCGAAGCGTGCCCGGACGATGGTCGTCCAAGAGTTCCGTGGCGTCCTCTCACGGCTGGAAACTGAGAATATTGTCCAATTCGAGACGGATATCAACGAGAGCGGACTCGACGTGAGCGACATCCGAAAGATACGGTAACCTCCCTTTTGTCAACAACAAACACGTTACAGTTGTGTAGAGCGTCCGTCAGCGGCGATAGTTCTTAAAGTTCGGAGACGAACGTCAAACGAAGATGGAAGGGGACGATGAAGGGGAACTCCCGGACGGTCTTCGCGAGTGGGTCGACGAACGCGCCGACGAAGAGGGCGTCGACCCGGAAACGGTGCTCACGCGAGCAGTGGGCATCTACAGACTCGCGGTGACCGATGCGGGAGAGTCGCTCGACGACACGGCGTCGGTTCCGAGTCGCATCGATACCGTCGAAGGTCGCGTCGGCGACCTCGAAGACGACCTCGACGAGAAGATATCCGACGTTCGGATGCGGGTCGTACAGGTCAAACGCGAGACGGACGAAAAAGCATCGCAGGGACACGAACACCTCGAGTTGGAAGCACGTCTCGACCGGGCAACTGACGATATCGAAGCCATTCGAGACCGGGTCACGGAGTTGGACAACCGGCTTGGCGCGGGATTCGAAAACTTCGAAGAGATACTCACGTACCTCGACGAGGCGACGGAATCTCTCGATGAGAACCTTCGCACGGTTGCACAGGTGCTCTTGGACCTCCGGTCTCGGGCGACTGATATCGAGGCCGCAGAACTCGAACGCAAGGCGCTTTCGGACCTCCTTCGCGTTGCGAACGACGCCAACGAGCACAAGGCGAAGTGCGGGGGCTGTGGAGAGACGGTACATCTGAACCTCCTTACGGAACCGCGGTGTCCCGCGTGCCGTGTACCGTTCCGCGAGTTATCACCATCGAGCGGGTTTTTCGGGTCGGCGACGCTCCACACCGGGCGGCCACCCGCACTCGAGGCCGCCGGAACGGTCGATGAGGACGGCGAAGAGGTAGCGGAACTCCTAGACGAGGCGGCAACCGGCGCGACGAACAGCGAAGTAGACCGACCGAAGCCGAGCGACGAGTCACCGCAACAGGAAGCCGCGGCAAGCGGCGACCACGGCGACGACTGACGAACACCGACGACGATGACCGACGACACAGCCGAAGACGACGCGACAGACGAACGGCGACCCGAGCGGGAGCCCGCAACCGCCGACGAAGATACCGACTGGAGCGAGCGTACCGATGCTGAGCGGAGCAACCGCGCCGATGCTGAGCGGAGCGACCGCGCCGATGCCGACGAGCAACCGCAGTCTGCTCCGCTTTCGGACCTCGCTGGCCGAGTGGCGGAGCGGCGCGGTCGGTCACGCGTCTCCAACGAGCCCGACGACGTAGCCGAGTTGTTCGAATCGGTGGAAGTCGACGAACTGGACGACGAGGACGTGTGGACGGCGCTCGTCGAAGGTGGCGACGAAACCGAGAGCGTCGGTCTCGGTGCCGAGGCGGAAGCCGTCGACGACGCCGACGGGCTCCCGGACCACATCGTCGCCAAAAAAGAGTTTTGCCAGCGGTGTGAGCACTTCGGCGCACCGCCGAAACTGGCGTGTACCCACGAGGGAACCGCCATTATCGAGGTTGTAGACAGCGACCACTTCCGGGTGCGGAACTGTCCCATCGTCGAAGACGACGAGTAACGTCGCGGTCGGTAGTGGGTGGGTTGGTAACAATCCAGAGAGTGACAGTTTCTTGGTGCCCCGCCCCGCTAGTTCTGAGTATGCAATTCTGCGACGAGTGCGGTTCGATGATGGTCTCACAGAACGGGGTGATGACCTGTACGAACGAGGAGTGCGGCGCGACCGCCGAACGGGACGAAGAACGCGCCAAGGAGTTCGTCTCGACCGAGGCCCAGTCCGGTGACGAACTCATCGAGACCGAAGAAGGAGCCGAGTTCGAGGGCAAACCGACCGCAAAAGACGTTCACTGCGACGAGTGCGGCCACACCGAAGCGTGGTACACCATCAAGCAGACGGCGTCGGCCGACGAACCGCCGACGCGGTTCTTTAAATGTAAGGAATGCGGGTATCGGTGGCGGGAGTACAACTAACGAATCTGCTCAGACCCCATCATTCCGGAGAATGGTTTTTCGAACGATTTGGAAAGTTGCGCCACGTCTCTAGCCAATTCGAACTAGAATATCTAACGAAATTAACCTATTGATCAGGTAGTGTTCGGACGTTCTCATGTCTCACCTACCGTAGGTGTGGGAAGACCTAAACAACGGGGGCGACGCCTCACTACCACCGGCATATCTCAGCCAAAGTAGCAAAACGGTGGAGATCTGCTAGTACGGGTTTCGACGTGTACAGATTCGCGCGTTGGAGGGTCAGAAGGTTTACTCACGATAAAGAGAGCGCCACATCTCGACTGTCTCTGTTAGGGAAGTTGGCTCACAGCGTCGTAGAGTTCATCTTCGTCACGCCATTCCAGACATCGGTTGCCAGTCAACAGCATTTTGACGTGAGAAGCGGCCATTCCGTTGTCAAATTTGTCGCGTTCCGTCTGCTCGTCTGGGTACAGTCGTTTCAGCACCCAGACTTTCTGTCGGTACGATGGGGCAAAAAGCAGACCGAGTTCCCAAACGTACCCGCCGTCGAAGTCTTCCAAGACACCCACGATGTGCGTTGCGCGTCCACAGAGGATGTCGAACACACGATTCCACAGTTCGATTTCGTCGGGGGTGAGGCCGAAGTCCTCTAAACGCATCGAAATTGCACCATTGCGGTCGTTGAGAAGGTCGTACACATCCATCCGGCGTGTTGCGGCTCCGGTTTCGCCCCCTACGCCCACGATCAAGTACCGCCGGTCGTGGTTCTTGATGTGCTGCATCTCCTCACCATTTACCAAATCCTTGATGCGTTGGTGATCGGACGGAGAAAAGTGAACGTCAGCTATCCCGCTCATGATTTCGGCCTCCGATGGGATGTCTTCTACAGCAGTGTCCCCTATTTCGGGACTACTGACGTTATCGTCCATTATCCAATTGTATTATCTCTTCACTAATTAATTGTAGATTCTTCTTTTAGATAGTTGTGCCATCAGTTTCTAACTAACCTCATTTAGATGCAAGTCTTTATGCTGGTGGGAATACAAGAGATACATGTGAATTGGAGAACTACAATTCTCCAACGCAAAGCGTACTGAGCAGTGGAGGGGCGAGAGAATCATATGAAACCAAAAACAGAATCCGTGGCCGGAAACGGAGGCGGCGTCACCGATACCAAATCAGAGTTCGATACGTGGCGAGCGCTGCAACGAGCCACGAACAAGAAACGGGCAGACATCATCGCGGATATAGTCGGTCATCCATTAGGGGCACCCAGTGTCGAGGAACTGGACTATATGAACCCGCCACTCAGCGACGACTCCATTCGACGGCATCTCGATACACTCGCAGGCGTCGGTGTCGTCCGGGTTCTCGAGTTCGAACCGGGGAATCGTATCCGAGGATACCCCTACCAGTTCTTCGAACTCACTCCCGAAGCACGCGAACTATTCGACCGAAACGGTCTCTTCCCCGAAGAAGCGTGGAAACGGCAATACGCGGCTGTGAAAAAGACAAGCCGAATCAAAGAGCTGGAATCGATGCCTCGTCCCGACGCCTGATTTGGTGCGTCTCTTTTTGTTTACCCAGAGAGAAGCGTACTAGGCACTGTCTAGTTTAGAACCTCCTCGACCAGCGTTTGTCCGTCAAGCGCTTGGTGCGGTCTCTGATAATTGTAGTATTGCGCAAATTGTATGAACCACTCGCGGAAGCGCCCATGACTGCCCACCCACGAATTATGGAAGCGGTCGACTCGCATTTTGAGAGTATGAAACCATTTTCGATGAGGTTTCGCTCGACGTAGTCAAGCCGACCGCTCAATCCTAATCGAGAGAGGGCAGTCTGATAGCCGTAGCCATCGACGAGAAACACAGCGTCTGAGAGATCGTGTTTCTCCGAGAGTCGATGGAGAAACGCAGCAGCTGGATCGGTACCATGTCGTCCAAACAATTCGACATCGAGAATCAGCTTCGTCTCGATGTCTATTGCAGCGTACAACCAAGACCATTCGCCATTGATTTTGACAGCGGTCTCGTCGACCGCAACCCGCTTCGGCTTCGCCTCAGGCGGGGTGTGACCGCTGTCAGCCAGTCGATGTACCCACTGCCAAATAGCTTGATGAGAGCGTTCAACGCCGAGGTATCGAAGAATTTCTTTTGTCTCTCTAAGCGAACAACCAGTCGCGTGGAGCTGGACGGCGAACACCCTGACGGGTGTCGCCGTCCGCTCACGCTCCCAAGTTTCTTCATAATCCGTCTCAAAGCACTCGCTGAGCAGGTCTGCGAGCATCTTGACCAACTAACTCAACGGCCTGCTCGTTCCTCAAACTGGCTTAACTAGACAGTGCCAACAAGAGCAAATAATTATGTGAATAGTCGCTGTCGGTAAGGATGCCCTGGCATATTGTATATTCTCAAAATATTGTATGAACAGTTAAATTCAGTCAATATTAATGTGCCACTATTCGTGGCACTTCTATCCGCCCTACCTAGTTTTGCATCAAGTCGTTGAATAGTGGATTTTAGTATATTTGATGGTTGCTGAATACTATGTTAATTATCAAAATATGTTATGTCTAAATTAATTCTCAGATCCTAATATCTGATAAAAGTTATACCAATGGAGACATGTCTACGAACATGAGCGTACAAAGTACTTACGAGCATTTTAAGCGACAGATTAGTATCTCCGGTTGGTGGTTACTGATACTTGTTCCGGGAGCACTCCATTTAGTAGGACAAATATTCTACCAACTTGCAAAAGTGAGTAATGAGGCTGGGTCAGCAACGACAATACCCCTAGCAGGTATCACGATACTCTTCACACTTAGTGCGGGTATTTTATCACTGGCTATGCCCGTTGCGTTATTTTTTGACACAAAAAAGATTCGACAGAGCGCTGTTGGTTGGAATCCCTACCCACTTTATTGGGGAGGGATAGGTGTAGTCTTCGTTGTGATACTTGTACTAACGAGACAGATGTTTGCATTTTACCTAGCAGCTATGTACCTTCCCATCAGATATTGGATGATTAGAAAGACATCAACTGATAAAGAATTAATCAACACAGAGGAGACATAACCTGGTACTGTCTAGTTAGTAATCTCCTCAACCAGAGTTCGCCCGTCGAACTTGATGCGGCCGCTGGAAGTTGCAGTATTGCACAAATTGCATGAACTACTCGCGGATACTTCGGTAACTTCCGACTCACAAATTAAAAAGCAGTCGACATTTTGAGGGTGCGAAACTATTTTTCGATGAGGTTTCGCTCGACGTAGTCGAGTCGGTCACTTAATCCTAATCGAGTACAGTTGATAGCGGTAGCCACTGGCGAGAAACACATTTTTGAGAGATCATGTTTCCCAGTAAGTCGACGGACAGGCACCATGTTGTCCAAAGAACTTGATGGCAAGAATCAATTTTGTCTTGATACCCATTACAGTATTCAACCAAGACCACTCACCATTGGTTTTGGAGCGGGTCGTCAACCGCAACCCGCTTCGACTTCGCCTCAGGTGGGTTGTAACTGCTGTCAGAAATCCGATGTACCTATTGCCAAATCGCTTGATGAGAGCGTTGAACGCTAAGCAAACGAAGAATCTCTCTGAGGGAACAACCAGTCGCGTGAAGCAGGGCAGTAGACGCCCTGGCGGGCGTCTCCAGAAGTTAGAGACCTCTGGTCTGCACGAGGACTTCGTTCTCATAACGTTCAAAAGACGCAAAGCGAAGCGAGTTTGGGACATTGGCGTTCCCCACGCTCCTACTCTTCTAAACCCGTCGCAAAGTCACAGCGGCATTCTATACGGTTGAGTAGAACTAAAAGCGAATAGGATCCAGTATCTCTATCCCGATATTGATCTAGTCGGTTTTGCTGAATTTACTGCAAAGTATGCAAAAATAGAAATTCCTAGTGCACTTGCAAGAGTCGCAGCCTGACCAGATCCAAGTGCCATGAACGAAGCAGCAATTGCACCAGGCCCAGATACAACCATTGCCGCGAGAAAACAACCAAATATGACAGCCAATGCAGCAAGAAGAACTTTATTTCCATTTATAAGCTCCATAAGATCGTCTGACATTGCGATTGCTTGTTTGACAATATTAAAGCTCGGAGGGGACAGATCTGCCAAACTTGGAATACCAGAATTAGATAAATCATCTAAACAAAATATCTCTTGACATTGGTATATACCTGGTAGAAAGGAACCGCCACCATAGATACAAGCATTCTCAAAATTCAACCCTAGAAAACCACCCATATTGTAACTTATAGTACGCCCTCTACAATCGGTCATTGCAAGTCCAACTAATTGGAAACCGAACGAAACGCCCTTACCAGCACTCAGTTTCCCATCACAACCTGCATCAACCAATTTTGAGGGAGTAAAACAGACCTTATCGGCTCCAACTCCATCAAGATCAGATGTGTCAATACAAATTTTTTTTGCCAGATAATGATTTAGCAATCTCTTCTATTGAGATTGAATTCTCAAGTTCATTTGCAATTGGAGCATCATCTAGTGGATCCGGGATCGGGTTCGGACCAATGTCAACTGACTCTGTCGACCAAGGATTAGAGTTGGACTGTTTGTCGAGAACTAGGTCTCTTTTGGCTAATGTCATTAACCTATCTGCCGCTTCCTTAGTTTCTTCCTCGGGGAATGACTTTATATAAGCCATACCAACTCGTGTCACCGAAAATTTATGAATCTTTTGTATTATACAGATGGAATACATAGTTGAGTGGCACTGTCTAGTTAGTAACCTCTTCAACCGGTGTTCGTCCATCAAGCGCTTGATGCGGTCTCTGAAAATTATAGTATTACGCAAATTGTATGAACCACTCGCGGACGTTTCCGTGACTGCCCGCCAACGAATTATGGAAGCGGTCGACTCGCATTGTGAGAGTATGAAACCACTTTTCGATGAGGTTTCGCTCGACGTAGTCAAGCCGACCGCTCAATCCTAATCGAGAGAGGGCAGTCTGATACCCGTAGCCATCAACGAGAAACACAGCGTCTGAGAGATCGTGTTTCTCCGAGAGTCGATGGAGAAATGCAGCAGCTGGATCAGTCCCATGCCGTCCAAATAATTCGACATCAAGAACCAGCTTCGTCTCGATGTCTATTGCAGCGTACAACCAAGACCATTCGCCATTGATTTTGACAGCGGTCTCGTCGACCGCAACCCGCTTCGGCTTCGCCTCAGGCGGGGTGTAACCGCTGTCAGCCAGTCGATGTACCCACTGCCAAACAGCTTGATGAGAGCGTTCAACGCCGAGTATTCGAAGAATTTCTTTTGTCTCTCTAAGTGAACACCCGGTCGCGTGGAGCTGGACGGCGAACACCCTGACGGGCGTCCTCAGAACGCTTCGCGTTCTGATGGGCTGCACGAGAGCTCTGCTCTCGTGAACGTTCGAAAGACGCAAGCGTCTTTCGAGCCCACAAACTCGCATCGCGAGTTTGGGACGTCGCCGTCCGCTCACGCTCCCAGTTTCTTCATAATCCGTCGCAAAGCACTCGATGAGCAGGGCTGCGAGCATCTTCCCAAACTCACTCAACGACCTGCTCGTTCCTCAAACTGGCGTGACTAGACAGTGCCTCAAAAGAGCTGATAACACACCTTGGCAGTAATTCTTGTCCTTGGTTTGTTGTGCATGTTCTCATAACAAACACCAAAGCAAAAACAAATCACGTACCCTACTTTGGGCATTCAAGCTGGTATCGTCATTTTGTTCTGTAGCTGTTTACTCCGGCACAGCGTATCCGATAGCTATAGTAGCGTTTGCAACTGGTTACATATCCGACCGCATGACAGCGGTCGACCGAGTGTGTAATGACTTGCAAACGCTACTATAAACCGAATACTCAGTCGTCGATAAGCTCAGCCGCCGTCACTGCACCGACATCACTCGACACTGTTTCGTCCGGGTCGGCGGCAAACACGTACCCGTAGGGCACGAGCAGTAGGCTTCCAACGCCCCCGATGAAGAGACCGAACAGGACCGAGAATATCGCGCCGAAGGCACCGAGGAGGAGCGCGTTCGCCCCGATGACGACAATCGGAAGGATGACGCTTCCCGCGACCAGCGATTTCCACGCTCGTCTACGGAGACAAAAACCTGCGAACAGTCCGAAGGCGGCAACCACGCCGGAAGCGGGCGTGAGCACGTATCGCATCGACAGCGACCCGCTTCCGGTGAGCGTCGTCGCCAGCCACAGGGCGAGGAGCGTTCCCGGAATCACCGCAAGTGCCGTCCTTTGGTCGAGCGGGCGGGCGGTACCGCGGCTCCGAAATGCGACGAGAAGGCCGATTCCGGCGATAGTGTACGCCCATCCGACCGGATTAAAGAGGTACGCGCCGATAGCCGAGAAGAACTTCCCGTAGACCGCGCCGATGTTCTCCGGGTACACGAGATAGGAGGTCCCGCCACGACTGAATAGTCCTTGGTCCACGAACGACCCGACATCAACCGACCCGTCGTCGATTGCCGCTTGGACGTTGGCGCTCGCGTTCGCGGCGGGTTCCGTGGCGGCTTGGGACACAGTTTCCCAGTCGGTCGGCGAGAGGCGGAGCGTCGCGCTAACGGGGTCACCAGAGACGGTCAGCGAGAGACGGTAGTATTGCCCGCCGTAGACCGCAAATTCGGTGTCTTCGTTTATATCACTGAGGGCCATGTAGGCCTCGGATTCAATCTGACCGTCGAACGTTCCAGTCTCGGCGGCGGTCTCGACTGGTGCTTCGAGTTGCGGTGTTCCGTTGACGTGTCTGGAGAGGCTGACGATATCGGAGTCGTGTGCTGCGACGAGTTCGGGGGCGGTTTCGGCTGTCGCTTCCTCGGAGACGTACGTCGTCTGTAGTTCACCAGCAACCGAGAACGACTGGGTTATCAACACGCCGACGAGGAGGAGGGCGACGACGGCGGCGAGTCGTTTCAGTGGGACCATGCAGTCGCGTTCCGTTCAGGAGTAAAAATGTCGTTCGGTTGGATAGTAGTCGGGAGACGACCATCATCGAATCTGGTCGTCCCCAAATTCTCTTATCAGTCGGCCATAATTATCGACGTATGTCCCTCCAAAATCGACTTCGAGAGCGTATTCGTCCGTGGCACGCCGTGATTTTCACCGTGTTCGTCGCTGGAACGGTGTGGTCCCTGCGCGGAGAACCGCTCGAACCACTTCCGGTACTCATGGCCGTTGTCAGTGGCCTACTCGGTGCTATCGTCTTCCAGTTCACCGTCGGAAGCATATGGGGCTACGTCGTCGAATATCACAACGCAGGTGGTCGGTGGACCGACACCCCTCTCCTCGCACCGTTCGCCGTCGCCTTTGCCGTCGGTGCGGTAGTGTACACGACAATCACCGCCGAAGTCGCCGTCGCGGCGTGGGGCGCGTTCTGGGCGTTCGCCCTCGCCGCAGGTCTAGTCGCCGTCGCAACCCAGTTCTACGTCGGCTATCGTTCGCCTCCGGCCTGAAGCCACGGGACGAGGAAGTCGGCGACCGCATCCGCGACTTTTCCGTGCTGGCCGACGAAGAAGTGGTCCGCGGCGAACTCGACGACAGACTGGTGATACTCGCGTGCGCAGTCGACGACGGGTTCCCAGTCGGCGATGTCGTCACGGGTCCCGTAGATGACCTGTACAGGTACGGGAATCTGGTCGAAGACCGCGGTCACGTCTAGGTCGTCTGCAAGTCGTCCGGCGGGGCCGAGCGCCGATACGGCTTCTACGTCCGCGCCCTCCGCGGCGGCGAGAAGCGCCATCGCGCCGCCGAAACTGAATCCGAAGAGTGCGACGCGCTCGTAGCGAGCGTTCGCCCACTCGACCGCCCGGAGCGTGTCGGCGCGTTCGCCGTAGCCTTCGTCCCACGCGCCGTAATCGAAGCGAAGACAGTCGATGCCGCGGTCGGTCAGCTCGTCGCTGACGGCGACGAGGCGGGAGTCGCCGCGGTGACCGGTGTGTTGTGGATGTGGCGGGCAGGCGACGACAACGGTGCTGGCTCTCGGTTGGTCGTCCTCACCGTCGCCACCGGTTCCACCGGCGGCGGTATCCAGCGTCGCACGCACGTCACGGCCGCCCGGTACCAGAATCGTGTCGGTCATACGGACCGGTTGAACTGGTGAGGTTTTAAGCCGAACGTCACGTAGGTAATGGATATGGGAATCCTCTCTCGCACGTCGTACGTCATTCGGTCGAAGATAAACGCCCTCCTCAACCGTGCGGAGGACCCGACCGAGACACTCGACTACTCGTACGAGAAGATGCGCGACGAACTCCAGCAGGTCAAACAGGGTATTGCCGACCTGACGACACAGAAGAAACGACTGGAGATTCAAAAGCGCCGCCTCGAAGAGAACGTCGAGAAGCACAACGACCAGGCCCGCGAAGCTGTCCGGCAGGACCGCGAAGACCTCGCCCGGCAGGCGCTCCAAAAGAAGCAGGCCAAGATGAACCAAATCGAGGAACTCGACGCACAGATTGCGGGCCTCCAAGAGACCCAGGACTCGCTCGTCCAGAAGAAGAACGAACTCCAGGGCCGCATCGAGGAGTTCCGCACGAAGAAAGAGACGATGAAGGCCCGCTACGAGGCCGCCGAAGCGTCGAGTCGCGTCTCCGAAGCCATGTCCGGCGTCGGCGACGAAATGTCCGACGTGGGCCGTGCCCTCGAACGCGCCGAAGAGCAGACCGACGAAATGGAAGCGCGTTCCGCCGCGATGGACGAACTCGTCGACGAGGGCGCGTTCGACGAGGTGCTCTCGGACAAGGACGCCATCGAGCGTGAACTCGAAGCCGGACGGTCCGACGCCGAAGTCGACACCGAGTTGGAGACGCTGAAATCCGAGATGGGTAAATCGTCCGCCCCAGCCGAAGACGCGGAATCCGATTCCGACGTGGATGTCGAATCCGATGTTGAAACGGACGTCGAGGCAGATGTCGATGTTGCCGACGAGGAAGTCGAAGCGGAACTCGAAGAACTGAGGAGCGAAGACGAGTCGTCCTGAACCGCTGTGGGCCGTTAAACGCTCACGGTTGGCCCCGAACCGTGCCGCATCGCGCCGCATCGCGCTACACCGTGCCGCCTACACCGCGCAACATCGCGCCGCGTTGTAGTTAGGCTGTGCCGCCCTTCAGAGAGACGCTTCGGGCGGGTGACTGCCGCCACTAACTTTACTGCGCCACTCAACACCACGATATGGCGAGCAACGGCGGTCCGTCGTCGGGTGAACCCGACGATACGATGCGAGACCGCGGTGCAGCGAGTCGGGCAAAGCTTCGCATCTATCTCGGTGCCGACCGCAGACTCGTCGCGACCGCGCCGCTCGTCGTTGTGTTTCTCAGTATCGTCGTTCTCGGCGTGCTCGACCCGAGTCCACTCGAATCGGCCGTCGAGGCATCCGACCCCATCGAGACGCTCGCACAGGGACTTCTCACTGCAATCATCACCGGTGTCACGCTCGTCGTCAGTATCAACCAACTCGTACTCTCGCGCGAACTCGGTCCGCTCGGCGAGCAACGCGACCGGATTCAAGGGTCGATAGCGTTCCGCGAGGACGTCGCCGACTTACTCGACGCACCGGTCGCTCCGCCGGAGCCATCAGCGTTCTTGCGCGCGCTCGCCGAGAGCATCGCCGCCCGTGCGCGAACCGTCGAAGAGACGGTCTCCGGCGACCGCGCGCCAGAGACTGACGCGGCGGCGCGCGTCCGGGAGTTCGCATCGGAAGTCGAAGGAAACGCCGAGGCGGTCGCCGAGCGTCTGGAGGGCCGGCAGTTCGGAACGTTCGGTGTTCTCTCCGCGGCGCTGGACCTCAACTACTCGTGGAAGATGTATCAGGCAACGCGGCTCCGCCGCGTCTACGAGGACGACCTCCCGGACGAAACGAGGGCAGCACTCTCGGACCTACGCGATGCGCTCGAACTGTTCGGTCCCGCCCGCGAACACGTCAAGACGCTCTACTTCCGGTGGGAACTCGTCAACCTTTCGCGGTCGATGTTTTACACCGCCGTCCCCGCGCTCGTGGTGAGCGTCGGCTCGATTCTCTTTCTCAACGACCTCTCGACCGTTACGGGCGCGACACTCGGCGTCTCGAATCTCTTGTTGGTTGTTGCTTTCGTGACTGCCATCTCGTTAGCGCCCTTCTCGGTCCTCGCTGCCGCCGTGCTCCGAATTTCGACGGTCGCAAAGCGGACGCTCTCTATCGGCCCGTTCGTGTTGCGCTCGGAAACGAGAGAAGAGGACCTCGATTGGGAATCCTAAGTCGGACTCCCGGACGTTAATCGAGGAGACCTGCGTTCTTATTGCAACTGTGCGCCGGTTCCGGCGCGGTCCAGTTCCGTGAGGTTGATTGCGCCGTTCGGCATCGGAACGCCCTCGTAGGGGTCGTTCGCGAGGAGGAGCGACCCGTCGAGGTCGGCGTAATCGAGCAGCGGCGTGAGGTGACACCCTGCCGCGATGGCGGCGTTCGTCTCAATCATGCAACCGAGCATGACTTCGAGACCGTGCGCGCGGGCGGTGTGAATCGCGCGCTTCGCTTCCACGAGACCGCCACATTTCATGAGCTTCAGGTTTGCGATATCGACACGGTCGGCAATCTTGGGGATGTCGTCGGCCGTGATGCAGGATTCGTCGGCCGCGATGGGGAGCGCACCGTGGTCGTAGACGAACTGCAGGCCCTCGTAGTCCTCGGCGGGAACGGGTTGTTCGACGAACTCTACACCGTAGCCCGCAAGGAATTCGGACATTTCGACGGCTTCGCGGGGCGTCCACGCCTCGTTGGCATCGACGCGGATTCTCACGCCGGGTGCTTCGTCGCGGACGGCCTCGATGATAGCCTTGTCGCGGTCGGTGCCGAGTTTGACCTTGAGCACGTCGTAGCCCGCCTCGTACGCCTCGTTCGTCTTCTCGCGCATCGTGTCGAGGTCGTCGAGACCGATGGTGAACGACGAGGTCGGCGCTCGGTCGGCGTCGAGTCCCCAGAGTCTGTAGAGCGGGACGCCGAGTCGCTTCGCGGCGAGGTCGTGGAGCGCGATGCTCACGGCGGTTCTGGCGGCCGGGTTTCGGCGGACCGTCTCGGCCATTCGGCGCTCGATTCGGTCGATTGCGTGCGGGTCGCCGACCTCCTCGACGACCGCGAGCAGGTCTGGAAGGACGGCTTCGACCGTGTCGGCGGTTTCGCCGTAGTGCGACGACGGGGCGGCCGCGCCGACGCCCGTCATGCCGCCTTCGTCTTCGATTCGGACGACGACGTTCTCGGCTTCAGTCTGGACGCCGCGAGAGATACCGAAGGGTTCGGCGAGCGGCATCGAAATCCGCTCGAACTCGGTCGAGAGCACTCAGAACACCTCGTCGATGAGGTCTGTGGCGTCGAACCGAACCGGGTCGACCGCCGGAGCGCCGAGTTCGTCGGCGAACGATTCGACTGCGGCGGCGGCTTCCTCGTCGTCGTCGACGTGCGACGTGTTGAGCGCGCCAGCGACGACTTCCGCCTCGTGGACCGGTTCGGCGAGGGTCTCGTAGAGCGAGACGTACTCCGAAATCGAGGGGAGTGCGAACTCCTCGTAACCGTGAATCGCTTCGCGGGTGGACTCGTGACAGAGGATGAGTTTGTCGGCCATCGAGCCGTGGAGAAGCCCGCAGGTGACCGCGGAGTACGCTGGATGGGTGATACTGCCTTGGCCTTCCACGAAGAGCACGTCGTATTCGTCGCCTTTCTCCAGAATCATCTCCTCGACGGACCCGGCGGTGAAGTCGCTCACGACGCGGTCGACGGGGTTGCCCCAGCCGGAAATCATGATACCGGTCTGGCCCGTCGGGATGAATCCGGCGTCGATACCCTGCTCGCGGGCGGCTTCGACGAGTTCGAGCGTCGCGGTCATCTTACCGACCGAGCAGTCGGTCCCGACGGTGAGGACGACTTCGGCGTCCACGTCGGCGGAGTTGCCCTGCGCGACGCCGATGTCGTCGTGGGGTTTGCGAACGTCGTTTATCTCACAGCCGTGTTCGGCGGCGAGTGCGGCGAACTCCTCGTCGTCGGTGAGGAAGTAGTGCAGGCCAGCGATGATGTCGCACTCGCGTTCCAGCGCAGTCCGCACGTCGTCACGCCACGTCTCGTCGAAGCCGCCGCCGATGGGTGCGATACCAACGAGGAGTGCGTCGGCCTCGGGCGCATCGGCCATCGAGGAGACGATGGGTACGTCGGGGAGGTCGCGGCGGTGGTCGGCAGCGGAGGTTCCCGGGTTGTCGCGGTCGAGGACGGCAACCACGTCGTAGTCGGCGTACTTCAGCACGCCCGTAGCGGTCTTCGCGCGGTCGGGGAACTTCTCGTGTGCGAGGACGACAACTCGCTGTGGCTCGCTCATAGTTGGTGGCACGCAATGACACCCTAAAAGGGCAGTCGATTCGGCAGTGACTGTTGGGAAATCAGTTCGATTATTCGTCACTTTCTCCCCCCACTCTCCCACGGCGACCTCCGGTCAGAGCCGGTACAGTCGCGTGGTCCAGAATTCTCGTGAAGCCTCCGTTAGCGCCGTTTCAGGGTCGCCACTGGCATCGACCGTAGCGGTCAGTGCCGACCGCTCGCGGAACTCGTCGAGGACGGTTTGTTCGCCGAGGACGATGAGGTCTGCGTCGGCGTCGGTGGTGGTCTCGGAATCAGCACCCGCAGCGTGCTCGTCGAGCGCCTCGTGGCACCGGTCGATGTGGTCCGCAATCTGGCCCTCACGGATGCGCTCGAAACGACCCTGTGAGAATCCGCCTTTCGAGTGGGCTGATTTCACGTCGCTTTCGAACCCCGTCACGTAGTGCAGTTCGCCGTCTTCGTAGCGACCGAGGGCGAATAGGTCGGCCCGGACGAGCGCGACGACCGTGGTATCGGTCGGGTGGAACCACGCCGAATCGAGGGTAAATCCGCCGTCCCACGCGTCGAACGCGGCTGGGAGACGCGGTGGCGAGAGAGCGACACGCACCAGTCCGGCGTCGTCGGTGAGGGCGATACAGGGTGCGGCCCGGCGGACCAACGACGCGCGGTCACCGAAGGCGTCTTCGACCGACGAGGGGAGCGAGCGCTCGTTGTCGACGACAGCGGTCAGCGCGCCCTCAGGCGCGGTCGAAACGGATTCGAGGCGGGAACGAATTTCACGAAGACGGTCGCCACGAAGGTCGTCGGTCCCGCGGAAGTCGAGTGAGTCGTCGTCACCGGAGAGGCGTTCGACCCGGTCTTCGAGTTCGGTGATGCGGTCTTCGAGGTGGTTGACTTCTGCTTCGGCTTCCTGTCGCGCACGGACCGCGTCCTTCCGGCGTTCAGACTCGCCTTCGAGACGACCCGCGAGCGCATCGCGTTCGTCTTCCAACTCGGCGATGCGCGCTTTGAGTTTGGCCCGGCCCAACAACTCGTCCAGCATACGCGGAAGCGTGCAGGCCGACCACTTGAGGGTTCGGACGTGGCGCGGCGAGGGAGAGATGTGGGCGTGGCGAGGAAAGATGCGGACGTGGAGGAGAGATGTGGACGTGACGTGACACAGAAGTGTACATCACCGTAACTCGTGGTTGGTACTCGTGCGGTGGGCTACATTCGTCCGCGAAAAAGATTCTCGGCGGCGACTACGCCGGTATGAGTTCGTCGATTCCGTCGAGGTCGTAGCCGGCGTATCGGAGCAGTTCCGCCGCGCGGGGTGCGTCAGCGAGGAGAACCGGTCGGTCGTCGGGGAGGGCGTGTGGGTCTACTCGGTCACGGGGGAGTGCGAGTGTTCCCGACGGAATACCCTCATCGCCGACGACCGGGAAGTGTGCGCTGTCGAGTTTCATTACGAGCGGGAAGTCGGTTCGCTCGATACCCTGTCCTGTGGTGTAGACGTGCTCGTTGAGTCGCTCGTGTTCCGTTCGGTGAATCGCGGCCTCGGTTCCGTCGTACGGTTCGACGTACATCCGGCCGAGGAAGTACCCACTGGAGAATCGTTCAAACATCTGTGCAAGTGAATACCATGCACGACAAGGGATAAGCCTTGTCGGAATCCTTTATATTGGACCGCAATTCGACCGTTTCGGGGTAGCGGCAGCGCAGTGTTGTCGGGATGTTTGCGTCTCAGAGGGTCGGGGGGACTGATGTGTCAGAAAATGGAGTGTTGAGATAACGAACTATTGAGGTGTCGAAGTACCAGAACCGGTGGTGTTTGAGTGACTGGATGCCGTGGTGCCTGAAAGTTACAGGATGCCGTGGTGCCTGAATATCTGAGTCCCGTTGCGAGTTGCCGAACTCAGTCGCCGCCGCGAGTCGCCGCGGTCATCGACCAGACGGCGACCAGACCGAGGAGAAGCGCCGGCAGCATCGGCAGCGCCAGCATCGCGGTAATGTACGGCAGGCCCGCCATCGCGGGGAGCGAGGGGACGAGATACACGGCTCCAGGAACGACGAGGAAACAGAGCGCGACGACACCGACGAGTATCCACCCGCGACTCCCGAAGCCCTTCGCCTCGGGTTCGCTACCGCCGACATCGCTCTCGCCCGGTCGGTGGACGTAGGTGTCGGACCGACTCGCGGTGTCGCCCCCAGACGTGGTGTCAGAGCTCACTATCTGGGATTACGACCACCTTGCCAAAGCCCTGTCGCTCCTCGATGAGTTCGTGTGCACGCTCGATTTCGCTCATCGGGAGCGTCTCGCGGATTCGCGGTTCGAACGTGCCGTCCCAGACGAGTTCGAGCACTTCGTCTGCCTGTCCGGGCGTCGCCATCGTCGAGCCGATAACTGACAGTTGGTTCCAGAAGATGTAGTTGAGTCCCGCACCCGGGTCAGGTCCAGTCGTCGCGCCGCAGGTGACGACTCGCCCGCCGTTAGCGAGGCTTTTGAGCGACTGCTTGTACGTTTTCTCGCCGATATGGTCGACGACCATGTCGACGCCGCGGCCGTCGGTCATCTCGTACACCTCCTTCGAGAAGCTCTCTTCCTCGTAGTTGATGACGTAGTCCGCGCCGCACTCGCGGGCGTACTCCAGTTTCTCGTCGGTGGAAGCCGTGGCGTACACTTCTGCGCCCGCGTAGTCGGCGATTTGGACGGCCGCGTGGCCGACGCCGCCGGACGCGCCGAGGACGAGCACCTTCTCGCCGGCTTGGAGTTCGCCGCGGTGGATGAGCATGCGCCACGCTGTCTGGAAGACGAGCGAGGCGGACCCGGCGACTTCCCACGGCACGTCTTCGGGAACTGGAACGAGGTTCTCCTCGGGCACGGCCGCGAATTCGGCGTGGACGCCGCGCATGTGCTCGCCGATGAGTCGGTAGTCGGGAGCGAGCGTCATGTCGCCCTTCCGCGAGAACTCGTCGTCGCCGTCCGCGACACCCGCGAGGAGCGCGACGCGGTCGCCTTCCTCGAATCGAGTCACGCGCTCGCCGACCTCGGTGACGATACCGGCCATGTCGCTGCCGGGGATGTGCGGCATGTCCAAATCGAGAATCGGAAGCCCCCGTCGCGTCCAGATATCGAGGTGGTTCAGCGACGCCGCTTTTACGTCGACGAGAACCTCATCAGGGTCGACCTCCGGGTCGGGGAAACCGCCGTATTCGAGCACCTCTCGACCGCCGTGTTCCGCGAATTGGACCGCTTTCATCTCGGACCGATTGACGAAGCGAAGCGACTAAAGTGTGGGTTTACGCCAATCATCTTTCCTGAACTTCCACGACTGTTGAAATCGGCACGAATTCGATAAGGGACAACTTAACGACATCCGATAACGTCCTTGGTCATCAAATAGCACAGCACATGCACGCTCGCATACTCCAGAGAGACCGGTGAACACACAACCACGCCGAAGCGACGCGCCGGACCAGTTTTTGGCTGGAGAAACGTTACGCACGTCGGATTTCCCCCACGTCATCAGAACCCTCCGAATTCGGGTTAGCTAACAAGACGCGTTGCGTCTTGTGAACGGCTAAAGCCGTGGGTACCACCTTGCAGTGCTGTGAGAGTCGACGCGAGAACTTTATCACCTGGTGACGAAGCCGGGTTCGTGAGCGACCACGACGACCACGACGACCACGACGACCACAATCATGGCCACAATCACGACCATCACGAACACGACGTGGCAGAACTCCAAGTCGCAGTCCTGACGATTTCGTCGACTCGCGACGTGGAGAACGACCCCGCGGGCGATGCAATCAAGACGATTCTCCACGAGGCCGACCACTCGGTCTCGGTCCGGCGCGTCATCGACGACGACTACGACGAGATACAGACCGAGGTCTCGCGGATGGTAGACCGCGGCGATGTCGACGTAACAGTTACCACCGGCGGAACCGGCGTTACGCCCGACGACGAGACGGTCGAAGCCGCCGAACAACTGTTCGACAAGACGCTCCCCGGATTCGGCGAGTTGTTCCGACACCTCTCATACGACGAAATCGGGACTCGCGTCGTCGGCACGCGAGCGACCGCGGGTATCATCGATGGGATGCCGGTGTTCTGCTTACCGGGCAGCGAGAACGCCGCGCGCCTCGGGACCGCCGAGATACTCGTCCCTGAAGCGCCGCACCTCACGGGACTCGCCCGACGCGACGAGGCGTAAGCGATGAACGAGCGGGAGAGGGAGACTCGCAGTCGAGAAGCAAATAATCACCCATAGAACTGTGGTTCAGCCCGCCAAATCCGACTGCAACGTCTGCCCAGTCGCGTCCATTTAAGTTCGCACACCCGCTCCGGACAGGTATGAGCCAGCAGTCCCCACACGAGGAGGACGCAGACGACGTGTTCTCCAGCGGTAAGGACCCGAACCTTCGGAGTACGGAGGTCACAGAAGGCCCCGATAAGGCCCCGCACCGAGCGATGTTCCGCGCCATGGGCTTCGACGACGAAGACCTCTCGTCGCCGATGGTCGGCGTGCCGAACCCCGCCGCGGACATCACCCCGTGTAACGTTCACCTCGACGACGTCGCCGAGGCGGCCATTGAGGGCATCGAAGACGCCGGGGGGATGCCAATCGAGTTCGGGACCGTCACCATCTCCGACGCCATCTCCATGGGGACCGAAGGGATGAAGGCCTCGCTCATCTCCCGCGAGGTCATCGCCGACTCCGTCGAACTCGTCTCCTTCGGCGAGCGCATGGACGCGCTCGTCACCGTCGCGGGCTGTGACAAGAACCTCCCCGGGATGATGATGGCGTCCATCCGGACCGACCTCCCCTCGGTGTTCCTCTACGGTGGTTCTATCATGCCCGGCGAGCACGAAGGCCGCGAGGTCACCGTCCAGAACGTCTTCGAGGGTGTCGGCACCTACGCCGAAGGCGACATGAGCGCCGACGAACTCGACGACCTCGAACGCCACGCCTGCCCCGGTGCGGGCTCCTGCGGCGGGATGTTCACCGCCAACACGATGGCCTCCATCTCGGAAGCCCTCGGGATGGCACCGCTCGGGTCTGCGTCGCCCCCTGCCGAGTCCGAAGAACGCTACGAGGTCGCCCGCCGCGCCGGTGAGGCCGTCCTCCAGTGCGTCGAAAACGACCGCCGCCCCTCCGACATCCTCACGAAGAAGTCCTTCGAGAACGCCATCGCCCTCCAGGTCGCCATCGGCGGGTCGACCAACGCCGTTCTCCACCTGCTGGCACTCGCCGCCGAAGCGGGTATCGACCTCGACATCGAGGAGTTCAACGAAATCTCCCGGCGCACGCCGAAGATTGCGAACCTTCAACCCGGCGGCACGCGCGTCATGAACGACCTCCACGAGGTCGGCGGCATTCCGATTGTCGTCCGTCGCCTCGTCGAGGCCGACCTGTTCCACGGCGACGCGATGACTGTCACGGGCCGCACCATCGCCGAGGAACTCGACTACCTCGACTTGCCGACCGACGACGAGATAGACGAGGACTTCCTCTACACCGTCGACGAACCGTACCAGTCGGAGGGTGCCATCAAGATTCTCACCGGCAACCTCGCGCCCGACGGCGCGGTGCTCAAAGTCACCGGCGACGACAAGTTCCACCACACCGGTCCCGCCCGCGTGTTCGAGAACGAAGAGGATGCAATGCGCTACGTGCAGGAAGGCCACATCGAATCGGGTGACGTCATCGCCATCCGCAACGAGGGACCGTGCGGCGGTCCCGGGATGCGCGAGATGCTCGGTGTCACCGCCGCCGTCGTCGGACAGGGCCACGAAGACGACGTGGCGCTTCTCACCGACGGTCGCTTCTCCGGTGCGACTCGCGGGCCGATGGTCGGCCACGTCGCACCCGAGGCCGCCAAAGGCGGTCCAATCGCGCTCCTCGAAGACGGCGACGAAGTGACCGTCGACATCCCAAGCCGCGAACTCTCCGTGGACCTCTCCGACGAAGAACTCGAAGCGCGAACGGAAGACTGGGAACCCAAGCCGCCGGCGTACACCTCCGGCGTGCTGGCGAAGTACGCCCGCGACTTCGGCTCTGCGGCGAACGGTGCCGTGACGAACCCGGCCGTCAAGCGGGACGAGTAAGCGACTCTCTACGGGTCGCTGGCGGCTTCTATTTCGGCGCGAACGCCGTCAAAACAGGTGAATACCAGACGCCCGGTAAAGGATGAGGACCCCGACTCCAAGCGCCGTTCCGACCGGAATCAGTACAATCACCTTCCGCGGTTGCTCGGTGAAGCCGTAGCAACACAACCCGAGCGGAATCGACATGAGAACGTCGACAGCCCACTCCGGAACGACTTGGTACAGGCCCGCCCACGAGTAGAGAAACAGAATTCCGAGTCCGCCGAAGAAGGCAAAGATTCGATTCCACTGCCACTCTGAAAGCTGCACAACAACACCCAATACTTTCAACCAATTACCACTTTCGGCGAGGGATGCTGTCGTATTCCCGCCGAATTCGCGGTGGCGAGGGTGTCGATTCGACCCGGCTTAGACCACGCGATTACGCAGGTCATCGTCACCCTCGTCCAACTTGCCGAGGTTCTCGGCGATAATATCTGCCATGCGTTCCCAGTACTTCGGCGTGTGGCCCGCGTTGTGGGGCGTGATGAGCACGTTGTCGAAGTTCCAGAGTTCGTGGTCCGACGGGAGCGGTTCGGGGTCGGTCACGTCGAGGGCTGCACCCCGGATACCGTTGTTTCGGAGTGCGGAGACCAGCGCCTCGGTGTCGACGACCGGGCCGCGACCGATGTTGACGAGGACGGTCTCGGGTGCCATCGATTTGAACGCATCCGCGTCAACGAGACCGCGTGTGGCGTCCGTCAGCGGGCACGCGATGACGACGTACTCCGAGCGGGCGAATGCGTCGTGGAGGCCCTGCTCGTCGTCGAAGCCGACGACTTCGTCGGTCGGGCCTCCCTTTTCGGGCGAGTAGCGAACGCCGATGGTGTCCACGCCGAAGGGTTCGAGTCTGTCGACGACGGCCTGTCCGATAGCGCCGAGTCCGACGACGGTGACCGTCGAACCTTGCAGTTCGTGGGTCGGGTAGGACTGCCAGCGATTGTCCTGTTTGTGCCGCTCTGCGACGTGGAACCGACGGGTGAAATAGAGGATGCTGCCGAGAACCTGCTCGGCGATGTTCGGGCCGTGGACGCCCGACGCATTGGTGACGACGATATCGTTGGCCTCCAGCGCTTCGAGCGGGAGGTGCCCAGTACCGGCGAAGACGCAGGCAAACAGGTCGAGGTTTGCGGCGGTTTCGAGTACGTCCTCAGCGAGAGTGAACCCAGTGGCGACGCGGGCGCGAGAGAGCAAGTCTCGCTCTTCTGTCGGCGTGTTGGCGAGGGCGACTTCCCGGTCTGGGAGTCTCTCACGGAGCGTTTCGGCGTACTCCTCGGCAGACAGTCCGTGTATCTTCTGACGCAGCACCACAATGTCGGGGTCGCGCATGGTCGATGATTCTCGAAGTCGGTGATGAATCTGTCCGATTCGGCGCGGCGTAGTTCTCACCAAAGATAATTCGTCAATCGAGTGGGTCGCGCCTCCGTGGTCGTCGCTTCGAAATCGTTCGGGTGACGGCTACCGCGTCGACAGTCGGGTCGACAACGAACCGAGACCCATCTTCGCCGATTTTCCACGCGACGGGAGCGTAGCCCTGCGGTGCGGGGCCGCCATCGACGAAGACAAGGTCGCCCGTCTCGTCGCGGAATACCACAGGCTCTCGCTGGTCGCCCGACTCGTCAGCGGTCATTGGTTCGCATATAGCGCAGTTCCCTCCATAAATCTCCGTCCCTAGTTATCAGACGCGGTATTTGGGTGTGGTATGGGTCTCGAATACCGCGAGTTTTGAAACCGAGACGGCGCGAAAATCGGGTGACGAAGGACACGATACCCACGCTTCGACCCGGCGAGGCGGTTCAGGGGGTTTAATACCTGAGCGAAGTGCTGTTGCGGTATGGAACGCGTAGACGTCGCCATCGTTGGCGGCGGCCCGGCCGGTACGTCAGCGGCACACGCTGCCGCCTCGGCCGGTGCCTCCGCTTTGGTCCTCGAGAAGGGCGTCCCCCGAGCGGACCGACAGGGTCTCGGTCCGGATTCAACGGACGCGGCCGGCATCCTCGATTACTGGGTGGACATCATGGACATTCACCCGGACGAGATGCCGGACGATGTCGTCCTCGATGTCCTCGACCGAGCCGAATTCATCGGGCCGAACGAATCGCTAACACTCCGAAGTACCGGTCTCGACTCGTCGTACGACGAGTTCGGGTACACGTTTCACCGAGCCAAGTTCGACGACTGGCTTCGCAGCCGTGCCGAGGAAGCAGGCGCGGAGTACCGACTCAAGGCATCCGTCCGCGACGTAGAGACGGACCTCGACGCATCGGGCAGCGAAACCGACCCGCGCCACGTCGTCCGGTTGGCCAACGGCGAAGACGTGGGTGCGGACTTCCTCATTCTCGCCGACGGGCCGCAGCGGACGGTCACGAACAAGGTTCTCGACGACTTCCTGCCGTTCGCAATCACGGACAGACTCGCGTCGACGGAAGTCAACCACATCGCGTATCAGGAACACCGCGAGTTCCCGCCGGAACTGTTCGACGAAGTCGACGGCGCTATCAAGTTCTGGTGGGGCTACATGCCCGGCCACACGGCGTATCCGTGGGTGTTTCCGAACGACAACAACGTCTGCCGCGTCGGACTCACGATGCCAATCGGAATGGACATCGACGAAGTCGAAGACCGCGACAAGTACAAACTCCTCCGCGAAGACGACGACAGCATTCCGCAGGGCCGCGAGTACATCCGTCGCTTGCTCGAACAAGAGTTCGGCGACGAGTACGACATCGACGAGGACTTCCCGCTCGTCGAAGACCGTGGCAAGACCAACGGGACCGAGACGTACGCCATCTCCTCGACGCGCCCCATCGATTCGCCCAGTGCGGCGGGTATCGCCGTCACCGGCGGTGCAATGGGCGCAACCTCGGCCTTCCACGAAGGTGGCGACCACGTTGCCGTCCGCACGGGTGCCATTGCGGGTGAACTCGCCGCCGAAGGAGACCTGAGCGAGTACAACGCCCGCTGGAAGGACGCCATCGGCGACGAGGTTCTGCGGAACGTCGCCATGGCCAAAATCGTCCACGACTACGGCCCGAGCAACTGGGACAAGTCGTTCAAGGCGGCCAGAAAGCTTCTCGATAAGGACGAAGGCTACAAGGCGTTCGGCGCCACCAAACTCAGCGCCGGATTCAGTGCTGCGAAACTTGCGACCCAGTACAAGCGGACGAAACTCAAGTACCGAAACGGCAAGTACGTCCAGCTGAACGAATCCGAGTATTCAGTATAGCTGACAGAAGTTTTATCAGCCATTCCGAATTTCTGTCAGTCGATGACCCCGCTTCCATCTCGCCGCCGTGTTCTCCGCCGTGGACTTGCCACGGCAGGCGTCGGTCTTTTGGGTTCGTTCGCGGGGTGCTCGTCGCTTCGTGGCTGCTCATCTGCCGAGATATTTCTCCGAGGAGAGTTAGTCGGCCACGTACCGCAAAATGCAACCGTCGTAGACGTAGACGACCCGCGTGTCGAACAAAGTCCATGGGTGAAGAAAGTCGTCGAGTCGGCTTCGGGCGGCCATCCACGCGAGTTGACTGTCTCCGACTGTTTGAGCGATTACGACGACCTTCGGCAGGACCTCGACGCGCTCCCGGCAGTCCATCGGTCCGAAGACCGTCTGTACTACGTGCGCATCGAGGGACAGGTTGTCAGAGTTCGGGCCGTCTTCTTCGCCGGTGAGGAGACGAGGCGGTCGGAAGTCGTTTTACCTCGGGTGGACTAGACCCGGGTGCGTACCTCAAGTCCCCGTCCGAGTTGTCCCACATTGGGAGCGATGACAGAACGGCGAACCCGGGTGCGCAACACCTACTGGCCGGCACCCGCCGGCGTACTTCGGAACGTCCGCGCCCGAAAGACGGACCGCCTGGCACGAGGGTTTCCCGGTTGACGCGGCACGCCGCCTCGGGATGATACCGGCCGTTAGTGTCCTGGGCGACACTTCCGAATCGCTAGCAACAGCGTCGACTGTTGCCTCAGCGACCCGGTTTCGATTCGTTCTACTAGGCCGTCGAAGTCGTCGTCGAAACTCAACATGGCGTCGGTGCCTCGCGACTCGCATAGGTAGATGCTAGATGCGTCTGTGAAACTAAGGTCCTGATCTGCATATCGTCGGAACGTCTCCAGCGATGACCGCACGTCGTCGGGTTCGACGTGAATCGTTTCAAAGACAGTCGGAAACGGGTCTTCACCAAGGATACGTCTGGCGACTGTGTTCGCGGCATCGAACGACCCCGTTCGAACACGCGTAAGTGTCACTGTCTCGTCCAGCACGTAGTCACTCGTGTACGGCTGTCCGTACTTGCTCCACCAGCCAGTCCGTAGAGAACCATCGACACGAACAAGGGTACCGTTCGTCCAAAACGGTCGATAATCACGCCGACGACGGGCGAGAGAACGATGACGGAGAGCGCTGGAACCGTCAACACGAACCGGACGAGGAAGTCCGCGTTCGGTACCTCGCCGAACGCGTTATGGATGGCCGGTAGCGCCGGGGCGATTGCCGTTGATACCATGACGGTCAACATACTCGTCAGCAGCAATGCTACGGTGCGCAATCGAGTGTTCCCGTCTGTTCGGGTCATCATTCACCGCCGTCCTGGTCTTCGTTTCCTCCGGACCCACCTTCCACGAGGGTAACGTTACGCATCTCAAGTTGCGGATTTGGTGTAACCATGCCGGATAACAGATGGGACACCACCATGATTTCGCGCGTAAAGTACTTTCTGCATTTAAGTACTACCCGGGAGAACGAAACGTATGCCTCGTGTACAGTTTCGGGTCAATGGTTCGCCGGTGAGGGATACGCTGGCAGATGCCTCGACCGAATTTCCAGACGCCGAATTCAGAATATTGGCGAGCCAACCTCTCGACGACCACCTGTTCGAAATTGTCGAGGTAACGACATCTGATGGTGACAAACTCGTTCGCCATTTCGAGGACGCACCCGAAGTGCGCTCGTTTGAGGTGATTCATTCCCATGCACAGACGATACTGATACGATTCACGATCCCAATCTCGGAGACCTATAATGCGCTTCTCGAATCCGGAAATCTCCCACTCTACCCCATCCCCCTTCACGACGGGTGGTTTTCGGGGGAGATTCGGGCCTCACACCAGCAACTATCTGCTTATGTGGCGGAGTTATCGGCTGCCGGCGTCCCGTATCAGATTCTGTCTGTAACCCAAACTCACGATTCGGTCGAGTTGCTTACCGAACGACAATGGGAGTTCGTTACCGCAGCAGTCGAACAGGGTTTTTACGACACCTCGCGTGAGTGTACGCTCAGCGAGCTCGCGGAGACGCTCGACGTCAACGTTTCGGCGGTGAGTCGATTGCGCCATCGGGCTGAAAGTCGGATTATTTCGAGTTTTGTCGCCGAGGCAGGACCGAAGAACCGGTCGTAGTTGCGAGAGTAAGGTGTGGTCAGTACCGTTCGGACCGGTCGAGGAGTTCGACGGTACCGCGCTTCCCGTCAAGGCGAATCCGTTCCCCAGTTCGGATTTCCTCCGTTGCGTTCGAAACGGAGGCAACGGCCGGAATCCCGTACTCGCGTGCGACTAACGCCCCGTGTGTCATCCGGCCACCGACCTCCATCACGAGCCCTGCTGCGTTCAAAAACAGCGGTGTCCATCCCGGGTCCGTCGTGGGAGCAACGAGTATCTCGCCTTTTTCGAGTGACTCGCTGGACGGGTCACGGATAACGCGGGCTGGTCCTTCAACGACGCCCGAAGAGACAGGTGTCCCAGAGAGAACGCCTTCGGTACGTTCGGGTTCCATCGTCGCCGCCGGGGCCTCCCCTTCACTGGTGAGAATCGGCGGGGCCGTCTTCTTCCTGTCGCGTTCGTAGGCTCGTCGACGAGCGTCGATATCCGCGTCGATGGGCGCATCCTCCGCGAGCGCGGCGAATAACTCCTCCTTGCGGAGATACCACACGTCTTCCGGGCCGTCGAGACGGCCGTCAGCAGCGAGCGCCGCTCCGGCGTCAGATATTACTTCGTGGACGGCCGTAAAGAGGTGAGCCACTCCTTGCTTTGGGTACTCCCGAAACTGAATCCCGCCGCGGTATGCCCGAATCAATCGCCGGACGACCGCCTTCCTGACCGGTCCGAGGACGCCGTGGTCAGCGCGTGCTTCGAGGCGAGTCGCCGCCGCCGCAGCATTGCGTTCCAAGTGTTGGAGATGTGCTCGGTGTGTGCCGGGGTCGGTGCCTGCGAGATTGCTCCGGATTGTCCGTATCAACGTCGCAGGGTTATCGTTCCAGCGCGGCCGACTGAGGTCGATTTCACCGCTTGCCCGGTGTCCGAACTCGTCGAGAAACTCCGACAGTGCGTTACCGAAGGCCTGTCCACCCTCACCCTCGGAGATATCCGCGAGCGAAGCCTCTTTCCGGAGTGCCTCTCGGACCTCGGAATGTTCACGGGCGAGGTCGGCAAGGTCACCGAGTCGCTGGTTCATCCGCGTGACCAGCTCATTTTCTAAGCCTTTGCTACTCGCATCCAGGTCCGTGTCGGCATCCGGAAACAGGCGTTCGAGTGTCTTCTGGGCGAGGAGGCTCGCAACCAAGAGCGGCCCGATACGGGGGAGTAATCTACTGAGTACTGTCAACAAATCAGAGCGCTGGAAGGCGGCTCGGACGCGCTCAGCGACCGTCTCAGGTTCCCGTATCCGTGAAGCGAGTTCTTCACCCCATGCCTCAATCCGAGCCTGCTCCCGTCTTGGCTCCGGCGGCCCGGAAACGAATACGCGAATAAATCGGCCACTAGCTCTCAAAAGATGGGGTACGAGTTTCGGTGCTCCGCGGCGAAGTACGCGACCCACTGAACGAATAGTCGTTACCCGCCCGTGAGCAGGGAACGCTTCGCTCCGTCCTGTGAGCAGGCCTTGGAGAGCCGCCGCCGCTGGTTCGTTCGCTGCTGCGATGCCTACAGGAATTCCTCGTTTCAGCGGACCGAAACGGAGCAGCGGGGTTATATCGATATACACTCGATGGCCGGCTTCGACCGCCCACGGTGCTTCGGTGTTCCCTGAACGAACTCGTGCGGCCGTGTTATTGAGCAGTTCCCGCCACCAGTCTACGACGAGCGGTGGAAGTGCCTCTGCCATCGCTTGCTGATGGCCGATACTGAAATAGACGTGTAAGCGGTCGTCGTCCGGGGCTGGTTCCGGGAGCGGAAACAACGACGTAATTGGACGGGATTGGAGGAGTACAAAGTCCCCCTCGACGAGTGCCCACTCGATGTCCTGTGGAGTACCGAGCAGGTCCTCGACCTGTCCACCGAGCGCAACCAGTCTCCGCAGTTGGGCATCCGACAGCACACGAGTGGCCTGTTTTTCGGAATCGAGCGCTACTGGTTCCGTCCCGTTCCCCCCCGCATCCGAACGAAGTGCGTAGCGTTTCTCACCGACCTCGTACGCGAGTATCTCTCTGGTGCGTCGGTCGATACGGGCGTTATCCGGCGATACCTCGCCCGAAACGACCGTTTCACCGAGACCGTAGTTGGCATCAACGGATGCAACGTGTCGGTTGCCGGTTACGGGGTCTGCCGTGAATAGTACACCGGCGACCGCCGGGTCAACCATCTCCTGAATGACGACTGCCATCGCCACCTCGGAGTGAGCGATGTCGTTCCGGAGTCGGTATGCGACGGCGCGTTCGGTGAACAGACTCGCCAAACAGTCACGGAGCCGGTCGAAAACCGGTTCTCCGTCGCTGACTCCGAGAAACGTCTCGTGTTGGCCCGCAAACGACGCGGTTGGCAAATCTTCCGCCGTGGCGCTCGACCGGACCGCATACGTGTCTCCATCGGGCGTATCGAGTTCCTCCGTGACGGCGTGTCGGACGGTGTCCGGGAGGGTTCGGCTCTGAATCTTCGACCGGACCTCGGAACTGCCATCGGCGATTGCCTCCGTCTCTTCGGGCGCAAGTGCTTCCAACGATTCGATTGCCGCCCGGATTTCGGGAGTATCAGTGAGGGTGTGGTAGACAGCGGTCGTCGCACAAAACCCAGAGGGAACAGGAAAGTCAGCCGCGATAAGGCGTGCGAGGGTTGCACCTTTTCCACCGGTTACTGAGAGTTTTGTCGCATCGTCGTCCGCTAACGAGATCGCGAACCGCGTCTCTGGCGTGTCTCCCCTCTCGTTCATTGTTAACTTATGGTTCTCGTCCTTGTTGAGTCCGATTGTGATATGACCATTTTCTCATACGTATCACAGAAGAAGAAATTCGAACGTCCGATAGCGCATAGTGTCCCTTCGCACCACCGAGACCTGCACATAAATTGATTACAAATGTCCGCGTTACACTAGACAAACGGTTGAACGAGTCCATCACCTGTGAGCCACATTGCATCAGCAAATCGCCAACTGCGTCTCTGCCGGTTGACTCCGGATGTGGGAGGGGATTCCGACAGACGCCGCCGGTGCGACCAGTGAATACGGGAGGAGGCTGTGTGACTTCTGTTCGGGAGACTGCAGAGCGCTGTTTACCAGTGCGCCCCAGAAGTACGGCGAGGTTCCACATCGTAATCTCGTCGAAGCGGGAGGGACCATCCACCCCCGACTCCCGTACGGTTGAGCCGAGGGGGGTTCGACCACTCGATAGACGATTCCACGGTACTCGAAGAGACCCCTTCCAGAGCAATTCGCCACCACACTCGAGATAAAAGATGACCATGAACCCGTTTACGACGGCACTGGATATTCAGCGTCAAACGTTCGAACGAGGTGCGGACACCATCGATAAGATGCGACTCCTTCCAGAGCGACTCGACGACCTCGCGTCCGTCGAGGTCGGACAGACGCCGAGTGAGGTTATTCACTCGGAGAACAAACTCGACCTCTTGCACTACGAGCCGCTGAACGACGACCGCCATAATACGCCGCTTCTCGTCGTCTACGCGCTGATCAACCGACCCTACATTCTCGACCTTCAGCCGGACAAGAGTGTCGTTCGACGGTTCCTCGAAGACGGATTCGACGTGTATCTCATCGACTGGGGCGAACCATCTCGCCTCGATGCGTCGCTGACGCTCGGTGACTACGTGAATCGGTACATCGACAACTGTGTCGACGTCGTCCGAGACCAGACCGGAGCTGATTCGATCAATGTGCTCGGCTACTGTATGGGCGGGACGATAAGTACGATGTACGCCGCGCTGTATCCGGAGAAGGTCAACAATCTCGGACTCATGGCAACTGGGTTGTGTTTTAACGACACTGGCGGGATTCTCGAACGCTGGGGGAGCGAGGACTACTTCGACCCGAAAAGGATTACCGAAACGTACGGAAACGTGCCTTCGGAGTTCCTCGCGACAGGTTTCGCACAACTCAACCTGATCGAAAACGCCCTCATGAAATACGGAATTCTGTACGACCACCTCGACGACAAGGAAGCCGTCGAGAACTTCGGGCGGATGGAACGCTGGGTTCGTGACGGAGTGGACGTGGCGGGTGAGGCTTACCGACAGTTCATCGAAGACATATATCAGGACAACGCGCTCTACCGAAACGAACTGGTTCTGGACGGGGACCACGTCGACATCGAAAATCTCACGATGCCGGTGTTACAGATTGTCGGGTCGTTCGACCACCTCATTCCACCGGGTGCGAGCAAACCCTTCAGCGAGGTCATCCCGAGCGAAGATACGGATATCTACGAGTTCCCTACCGGCCACGTCGGCATGGCCGTGTCGGGGAAATCCCACGGTGAGTTGTGGCCCCGCGTAGCGACGTGGTTCCGCGAGCGGTCCACGACACAAGCGGTGAGTCCGGATACAACCGAACGCGAAGAAGCCCAGATGGAGGCCGAACAGGAGACATCGTTGCAGACAATCGACGGTATCGGCCCGACGTACGAGGAACGACTCCGTGATGCGGGCATCACGACGGTGGGTCAACTCGCAACCGCAGAGGCCGCTACGCTTGCTGACCGGCTCGGAGTCAGCGAGTCACGAGTGACAACCTGGATGGAACAGGCGAGACAACGCACCAGCTAATACGGCGAATCAACAGTACTAGTGAGGCTTAGAACTCAACAGCGCCGATCATTGGTTCACCAACACACTTCGGGCAGGCTTCGGCCTTGTATTCCTCCATACAGCGCTGGTGGCAGTAACACCCGCAGTGCCGGCAGAAGAACACCTCGTCGTCACGTTTAAACTGTGTTTCACAGATGTAGCAACGAACCATTGTTTGCTGAATATAGTGCGGCTATCAGCATAAATCGACTTGTTCGTTAACGCTCGACATGGTCAGCGTTTGTCGGCCGATAGACCACTTACCCACGGTCTGGACAGGCACTCCATCGGTTGACGAAACCCGACCGTCTAGTCGTCAGGTCGTCTCGGTGTACGCCGAAATCACCGCAGCCTCGGCTTTCCGGATCAGTTCACCCGCCGTGCTCGTCGAGCAGTCGAGCTCGTCTGCGACGTTCTCGACGGACCCGTCGCGAGGGACTTCGTAGTATCCCACAGAGACGGCCGTCTCCAGCGCCGCTTGCTGGCGGGAGGTGAGCTGTGACGGCGAGTTTCGTCGTTCGAACTCGCTGACCCGTTCGATGGTGAGCGACCCGAGTTCTGAGAGTGCCTCGTAAAACGCGCTGAGCGCCGTCGATTCGCCAACGGCCTCGAACTCGACCGTTCCGTCTTCGGAAAAGACGACCGGTGGAAGGAAAATCACCCGCGAATCCGCGACGATATCCAGTAACGTCGCCGAGAACTCGTAGCCGTCCTGCCGGAGGAACACGTAGGTCCCGTCGGTGCCCCCCACGAAATGGCTCGTGACGAGCGAGTCGATACCAGCGACAACCCGCTCTGTGTCCGCTCGGTCGCCGTCGCACCAGAGCAGCGTCGTCGCGTCTTCGGTTGGACTCCACATCAGCAACTCAGCCCGCGTAACCGACGGTTCCTCCACGACCCGCCGATGAAGCGGGTGAACGAGCCGGTCGGGATAGGCGACCGAAAACAGGATGCGTTTCATACCGCGATTTGAAATCGTTCGGTCGACTCGCATATCAAACGGCGTGATATCAGTCGACGCGGCGGTGTACGTTGGTGTTAGTCGGCATGGGTGTGTGCAAATCCTTGGTGTTAGTCGGCGCGGTCGTGTGCATCCAAGACGGCGGGGATGCTTCGAACGAGCGTCTGCAGGTGGTCCGCGTCGTCGAAGACGTTCAGTCGAGCAGTCGGAAACTGTGATTTGAAGCGCCGAACGCCGTCAATCGGGACGTTCGTGTCCTCCGCACCGTGCCAGAAACACACGTCGGTCTCGATAGTACCGGCGGGCAGTTCCCACGCCGTCGCAGCGTCTCGAAAATCTGTGACAGCACCTACCCCGTGGCCCGAAATGGCCTCGACGAAATCCGCCTTCACGATGGCCGCGACATCGTCCGGAATCGACTCGGTCCCATTCGTGTACTGTGAAACGACGAACGACGGGTCGAGGCGGTCTGCGAGCCACGCCTGTCCTCGAAGGAGTCCGCGGAGAACTGTCGGGGTGGCCGTCGCCAATTTCCCGAGAAGTCGCTGTATCGCGGGCGTCGAGTCGGCGGTACCGGGAGGCGTCGCACCGGCGACAACATCGACTCGATTGATTCGGTCCGGTTGGGTTGCTACAGTTGCGAGTGCGTGCGGAGCGCCGCCGGAGAATGCGACGAGACCCGCAACCTCCTCGTCGGCGTCGTCGAGGACGGCAGTGATAACCGCGTCTGCGTCGTGTATCGAGCGGGACGACCAGTGGGTAGACCGTCCATAGCCGGGGCGGTCGGGCGCGAGCACTCGAATATCGCGTTCTCGTGCGGCGGCATCGAACAGTGCCCCTAATCGCCGAGAGCCGGGAGTCCCGTGAAGAAACACGACCGGCGCGCCATCGGAGCACCCGTACTCGGCGTAGGCAACCTGTTTCTCGCCATCGAGTGAAACGACCGTGGGTTGTTCACGGCCGCTGTCCTGTCTCTTTCCCTGTTCCTGTCCCTGTCCCTGTCTCCCCCGAGACGAATCCGATATCGGTGTCGCCATCCAGTGTTGCTTCTCGCCTGTATCGTGAGTGTGTGGTGCCGGACCAATCCGGTTGTTTATCCGAGCCGGGTCGGGGCCACCACCGGGTGACGGACCAACTAACAGCTTCAGTTATCGGCTTCCGCCGAATCGGCTCGCGGTATCGTCACGTCCGTCAGCCCCGCTTCGATTTGTTCGCGCTGTGCTTCGAACTCGCCGGGGAGGACGAGTCGCCCGCCGAGGTCGGAACGCGGTTCGTCGCTAGTGTAACCCGGGTCCTTCGTGGCGAGTTCGAACAGGATGCCGCCGAATTCCCGGAAGTAGACCGAACGGAACCAGTGGCGGTTTATCTGGGCTGTCGGGCGCAGCCCTTCCGACTGGACAGCCTCGCGCATCGCCGCTTGGTCCTCGTCGGTCGGCGTCTGGAAGGCGACGTGGTGGACCGTCCCGTGACCCTGTCGGCTCCCCTCGATAGTCGGGAGCACGTCGACGTACTTCCCGACGGGTCCAGCGGCGGCGAATCGAGTTCGCTCGTCACCCTGCACGTCGCCCTGTGCCTGCTCGGTGCCGACTTCCTCCAGCCCCATCGTCCGGAGGAGTTCTTCGGTTGGTTGGGGGTCCGCCACCCAGAGCGTCACTGAATGGAACCCTCGAATCGCCGATTCCTCGGGAACGAACTCGGTCCACGGGACGGTCGGGTCGTCCTCGGGGATGTCGACTTCGACCAGTTCGACCGGCAGGCCGTCCGGGTCGCTGAAGGGGAGGACAGTCTCGCCAAACCGCTCGATTCGGTCGTCGTACTCGACACCGTACTCGTCGAACCGGGCTTCCCAGTAGTCCAGGCTTCCGTCGGGGACGCGGAATGCGGTTCGAGAGACCTGTCCGGTGCCGACTTTTCCCTGCGAGAGGTTCTCCCACGGGAAGAACGTCATACTCGTCCCGGGCGTCCCCTCGGCGTCCGCGAAGAAGAAGTGGTACGTGCTGGGGTCGTCCTGATTGATGGAGCGCTTGACGAGCCGAAGACCGAGCGTCTCGACCCAGAAATCGAGGTTCCGCTGTGGGTCGCCCGCGATACACGTAACGTGGTGGATGCCCGGCGTCGGAGTGTGGTCAGTCATCACCGCAGCGTAGGAGTCGGAACGACTTGAGTGTCTGCTGACGTGAGTGTTACCGGGTCATAGCCGTGATATCAGCCGTTTTCGTTGCAGGGGAATCAGCTGTTTTCGTTATAGAGAACTCAGCCGTTTACGATATCAGCCACGTCGAAAAGCGAGTCGATTCGTAGGTAGGCGCGACGGAAAGTTCTGTGTCGAGGCTGTGTTCCCGGCGACGAACGCGGAGTCTACTCCCGCGCGACCGGTTCGAGTTAACAGTCCGAGACGGAGAACTGGACTGGACTATCGAGCGCCAGAGTGATGAGAGCGACGTTGCCGACGAACTCACGCGGTTGTGGGGGAAGTTCTGAACCCGGTAGATTTGCTCACTCCCCCATGTTCGACCACTCGCCGCCGACGAGGTGATTCACGCTTCCTGCGCCTTCGCCGACGTCCGCCGGTTCGGAGAGCGCCGCGTGCGTGAACTCGATACCGCGTTCGACCGCATCCGGCAGGTCGTCACCGCGGGCGAGGCGGGCGGCGATTGCGCTCGACAGCGTGCATCCGGAACCGTGCGTAGCTGCGGAGTCGATTCGAGAGTTGACGTACGTCGTCGTTTCTTCGGGCGTTACGAGCGCGTCGACGACGGTCGAATCGTCGGTGTCGACATGCCCGCCTTTCAGGAGCACGGCGTCCGCACCCCACTCGAAGAACTGGTCTGCGGCGGCGTGCTGTGTCTCTTCCGTATCGGGGAAGTGGCCGGTAATCGCCTCGGCCTCGTCCGCGTTCGGGGTCACGAGTGTCGCCTGTGCGAACAGGTCGGTGTAGTCGTCGACGGCGTCCTCGTCGAGCAGTCGGTCGCCGGAGGTGGCGACCATCACGGGGTCGAGGACGACCGGGCCGTCGTAGTCGGCGAGGCAGTCCGCGACCGTCTCGATAGCCTCCGCCGTCGCCAACATGCCGAGTTTGACGGCCGCAATGTCGAAGTCGTCAACGAGCGCGTCAAACTGCGCGCGAATCGCGTCTGTGGGAAGGACGTGAGTCGCCTCGACGCCGCGGGTGTTTTGCGCCGTCGCGGCGACGATGACCGACCCGCCGTAGACGCCAAGTCGCGTCATCGTCTTCAAGTCGGCTTGGATGCCCGCGCCGCCGCCGGAGTCGCTGGTGGCAATCGTAATTGCGTACGGCGGGGTCTGCGGAGTCGGCTGTGTCGGTGACATCTCACCGCACCTCGATTCGTTCGACGCGGTCGGAGAGGTCGGAGAGTTCTTCCCCCGCGAGTCCGGCAGCCGCGTCGAGGAACGAGACCCTGTAGCTCGCCGGACCGTGGTAGTCGCCGAAAACGCCGTCAGCCGCGAGTTCGCCAGCCAATCCGTAGGCGGCCGTTCCCGCGAGCGCAGCATCGAGCGGGTCGTCGATTGCGGCGGCGAAGACGGCGAGCGTCACGCCGAGCATACAGCCGGTACCGACGACTTCGCCCATCATCGAGTGGCCTGCGTGAACCTCGTAGGCCGCGTCCTCGGTTGCGACGATGTCGGTCTCACCGGACGCGACGACGACGGCACCCGTCTGGCGAGCGCATTCGACCGCCGTCGCGGCGATTTCGGCGTACTCGCCGACCGACTCCACGCCCCGAACTTCGGCGTTCTCGCCGACGAGCGCGGAAATTTCGCCGTAGTTTCCGTTGAGCACGTCGACGTCGAGTTCGGTGACGAGGCGCTCTGCAACCCGCGAACGGGTTGGGGTCGCACCGACGCCGACGGGGTCGACGACGAGCGGCACGTCGTGGTCTCCCGCCGCGGCACCGGCGGCCAGCATCGTCGCCTCACCCGTCTCGCTCACGGTTCCCATGTTGAGCAGACAGCCGTCGGCGATTGCGACCATGTCGGCAACCTCGCGTTCGTCGTCGGACATGACCGGCAGGCCGCCCCAGTGCAGCGTGATGTTCGCCACGTCGTTGACGGTGACGTTGTTCGTGACCGAGTTGACGAGCGGTTGGTTGTCGGCAACAGCGGTGAGCGCCTCGTCGAGCGAGAGTCCGAATTCCGGGTCGAGACTGCTCATCGGCGGTCCCTCCCTTCGGCGACGGCGGTCGCAAGCCGACGTGTCGCGCTTTCTGGGTCGTCTGCGGCGGTGATGGCGGAGACGACAGCGACGCCATCGGCTCCAGCGGCGACGACATCGGCGGCGTTCGACGGCGTGATGCCGCCGATGCCGACGAGCGGAATCGAGACGGCGTCGGCGACCGCGGAAACTCGCTTGACGCCGATTTCGGACTGGTCGGGGTCAGTCTGCTTCGTTGTCGTCGAAAAGACGGCACCCACGCCGAGGTAGTCCGCACCCGCTTCTTCGGCGGCCTTCGCGCCTGCGACGGTCGAAACCGACCGACCGATGATGGTGTCTGCGCCGAGTTGCTCGCGTGCGACGGAGACGGGAACGTCGTCGTCGCCGAGGTGGACGCCGTCGGCGTCGATTGCAGCGGCGATATCGACTCGGTCGTTGACGACGAGCGAGACGCCCGCATCGGCCGTCACGTCCCGAACTTCACACCCGGTTTCGTATCGCTCGCGGGCGCTTGCGTGCTTCTCGCGGAGCTGGACAACATCGACGCCCCCATCAACTGCGGCCTGCACCACGTCGAGCGTCGTCCGACCGTTGGAGAGGTCAGACTGCGTGACGAGGTAGGTGTCTATCGGGGTATTCATTAGTTGTATTCGGTAGTGGTTCACAGGTCCCCAAAATAGTTCCTACTGGGGCATCCACGATTCGGCTCCGTTTCCCGCGGTTTGAGAGCCTGTATCAGGGTTATGCTGTAAGCGAACGAATAGGAAGATGGTGGGAACAGATGGATTCACTCCTGATTGCCTACGGTACACGAGAGGGACGGACTGCGAAGATAGCCGACCGAATCGCGACGCTGCTCGAAGCGGGCGGGCACGAGACGGTGACAATCTCAGTCGACGACGGTGGGGACGACGCTTCGACAGAGACCAGTGGGTGAGTCCGATGAAACGCCGCACACTGGGCATCGTTGTCGTCGTCGTCCTGCTCGTCGTCGCCGCTATCGGCGGCGGTCTCTGGGCGTTTGGCCGACTCTCGTTTCTCGACTCCTACGGGAGTCAGTACGACTACAGCGTCCGTATCTCGGCGGACGAGCAGATTTCCAACGTGACGATTCTCGTCCCACTTCCTGTCGCTAACAACTCGTCTCCAATCGGCGATACCGTCGAATCGCGGGAGTATCTCGTCCCCGAAACGTGGACCTACGACGTGGTAGAGACGCAGTACGGCCCGATGCTTCGGGTTCGAGCGGACGAGATACCCGCCGAACCGACCTACCACCGAGCAGTCGTAGAGAACGACCGACTCGTCCGCTGGGAGCAGATTCCCGAACGCGAGTACAGCCGAAACGACTCCGATACGCTCCGCGTCGAACACGATGCGGTAGACCTCAACGCCGACGCGACGGTAAACCGCTCTATCGACACGCGGTCTCCCGAGGGAGCTGAACCGCTCTTCCACCCGCGTGCTAACTCGCAGCGAGTCCCGTGCGAGTGGCCCCGCGAAGACGACGAGACGCGGTGCTACTCGTACGACACGATGCTGTTCCTGCAGTACGACGGTCCGGAGACGACCAACGTCTCCGTGAACGTCGAACTCTACGGAACAAACTCGTGGTGGGTCGGCGGGTGGAACTACAACGAGTACAGCGACCGAATCCACGCCTACGATATCCCTGCTGACCGACAGGGCTGGGTCGTCGTCGACGGCGAACTCCAGACGGGCGCGGGGAACTATCCGCGGAACCCGCCGCAGTAACTCGGCGAGGAATTGCCATCTCTCCCTTCTGGTGGCAAAGATGGCGGCTCGCACACACACTTTTGCTATTCTAAACAATTATATATGATAATGGTTGGCGACGACTCTTCGTGGCCGAATCGCGCCACGACGGCGGTTGACGAAGGGGACTTGAGCGACTTCCGGCGATTTCAGGAGTCACGTGACTACGAGGTATCCGACGTAGCGGCCCACGCCGAGTTGGCGTCCGACTTGCGCGACGCCGTCGAGGGCGAGGTTCGATTCGACGAGTACACGCAGGTCTTGTACGCCACAGACGGGTCGATTTACCGCGCCCGTCCGGCGGGAGTGGTCATCCCCCGCGACCCCGACGACGTTCGGGCGGCGGTCGAGATAGCCGTGGCGCACGACGTTCCGATTCTCCCGCGCGGGGCGGGGTCGTCGCTGGCGGGGCAGACGGTCGGTCCCGGCTGTGTCGTCCTCGACTTCTCGAAGTATATGGACGATATCGTCGCGGTCGACCCCGAGAATCGACGGGCGACGGTTCAACCCGGCGTGGTTCAGGACGACCTCGACGACCGTCTCTCGGCGCACGGCCTGAAGTTCGCACCCGACCCCGCGTCCTCGAATCGAGCGACAATCGGCGGTGGCATCGGCAACAACTCGACCGGGGCGCACTCGGTCCGCTACGGCATCACCGACGCCTACACCGAGGAGTTGCGCGTCGTACTCGCCGATGGGTCGCTCATGCACACCCGCGACGTGGTCGTCGGAAGCGACGAGTGGGACGACATCGTGGCGAAAGACGACCGCGAGGCCGAAATCTATCGGACCGTAGTCCGACTGGTCGAAGAGAACGAAACCGAAATCGAACAGCGGTATCCCGAGCTCAAGCGCTGTGTCTCCGGCTACAACCTCCACAAAGTCGTCTTCGAGAACGACGACGGTGAAACGGTCGTCAACCTCTCGAAACTGTTCGTCGGCGCGGAGGGTACACTCGGCGTCGTCGTCGAAGCCACCGTGTCGCTCGTGACGGTGCCCGAAGAGACGGCACTCGTGCTCTACGCCTACGACGACCTCCTCGACGCGATGACGGCGGTTCCCGACGCGCTCGACTTCGACGCGAGCGCCGTCGAACTCATGGACGACGAGGTGTTCAGGATGGCCGCCGAGTCGAGCGAATACGCCCAGTACGTCGAGGGGATTCCCGACGGGACGGCTGCGACGCTGATGCTGGAGTTCGATTCCGAACTCCACGACGACTTCGAGGCGGTGATTCAGGCGGCCAACGACCACTTCCTGCGGTCGGAGTCGAAAGCGGAGGCGGAGTCGAAAGCGGAGGCGGAGTTGAAATCGGAAGCGGACGACGGCAGGGCGTTCGACGCCATCGAAGCCTACACCGACGAGGCGCAGGCGAACCTCTGGAAACTCCGGAAGGCGGCGATTCCGCTGCTCATGTCCTTGCAGGGCGACCCGAAGCCGTACCCCTTCATTGAGGACGCGAGCGTTCCGCCGGAAGAACTCGCGGAGTACGTGCAGTCGTTCGAGGACGTACTGGCGGACCACGGAACATCGGCGGCGTACTTCGCCCACGCCGGGGCCGGGACGCTTCACATTCGACCCATTCTGAACCTGAAAGACCGAGACGGCATCGAGACGATGCGGTCGATAACCGACGACGTGACCGACCTCGTATTGGAACACCACGGGGCGTTCTCCGGCGAGCACGGCGACGGTCTCGCCAGAACCGAGTGGAATCCGAAGATGTACGGCCCGGCGCTCTGGGACGCGTTCAAGCAGGTAAAATCGGCGTTCGACCCCGACTGGCGCATGAATCCGGGGAAGGTCGTCTACCGCAGCGATGACCCGACCGACATGCGCGAGAACCTGCGGTACGGCGCGTCGTACGCCTCGCTCGAACCGGCGACGACGCTCGAGTTCGAGGACGAAGGCGGCTTCTCGCACCTCGTGGAGCTGTGCAACGGCTGTGGAACGTGTCGCCAGACCGGGTCGGAGACGATGTGCCCGACGTACCGGGCATCCAAGGACGAGGCGGAGACGACTCGCGGCAGGGCGAACATGTTGCGGGCGGCCATCAGCGGCGACCTTCCCGAAGAAGAACTCTACACCGACCGGTTCCAAGAGGAGATTCTCGGCCTCTGTATCGGGTGTAAGGGCTGCAAGAACGACTGTCCGACCGGCGTCGACCTCGCGAAACTCAAAGCCGAAGTGAAGCACAAGCACCACGCCGAAGCAGGCGCGTCGATTCGGGAACGACTATTCGCCAACATCGACCGATTTGCGCGACTCGGGAGCGTACTGGCACCCGTTTCGAACTGGGCCGCTGAACTGCCGGGTGCGCGGGACGCGATGGACCGCCTCGTCGGCATCGCGTCCGACCGAGAACTACCGTCGTTCACCAGCAACACGCTCGAACAGTGGATGAAATTCCGCGAAGCCACCGTCTCGCAGGCCGAGGCGACACATCGCGTCCTCCTGTTCCCGGACACGTACACGAACTACGTCACGCCCGAAATCGGCAAAGCCGCGGTGCGGACACTGGAAGCGGCGGGCGTCCACGTCCAACTGGCCGAGAACGTCCACCCGAGCGGGCGAGCCGCCTATTCCGGCGGATTTCTCGACCTCGCACGGAAGCGCGCGGGACACAACGTCGAGGCGCTCCGTCCGTTCGTCGAAGACGGCTGGTCCGTGGTCTTCACCGAGCCGTCCGACGTGGTGATGTTCCAAGACGAGTACGACGACCTCCTGCCGAACGAAGCCGTCGCTCCGGTCGGAGCGGCAGCCTACGGCGTCATGGAGTTCATCGACGTGTACCGACTCGACGAGGAATTCCCCATTCGCGGCCGCGAATCGACCGGTTTGGGGTCTGTGGGAACCGCCGGAACCGCCGTCGCCGACGGCGGCGAGTTCGGGTCGCTGACGTACCACGGCCACTGCAATCAGAAGGCGCTGAACAAGGACCACCACGCCGTGGGCGTCCTCCGGCGCGTCGGCTACGACGTGGACCCGCTCAATTCGGGGTGCTGCGGGATGGCCGGAAGCTTCGGCTACGAATCCGAACACTACGACCTCTCGAAGGCAATCGGCCGCATCCTGTTCGAGAAAGTAGACGAGAGCGAGGCCGATACTGTGGTCGCGCCCGGTGCCTCGTGTCGGTCGCAACTCGCCGAGCGGGAGCGTGAGGGAGTGCACCGGCCAGCCCACCCGATAGAGAAGGTGGCGGCGGCGTTGGCCGGCTAAGACGCTCTACCGGCTCTAGTCACAAGACCGACCGCTCTCCGAACGTCCTTCCGCAATCACATTTCTTTTGTTCCACTGCGTGGCACGTCACACAAGACCATGACAGACGCACCCGATGTCGGCGAACTCACCCCGCCGAATCGAACCCTGATGGGTCCCGGACCGAGCGACGCCCACCCGCGCGTCCTCCGAGCGATGTCGACGCCGCTCGTCGGCCATCTCGACCCGTCGTTCATCGACATCATGAACGAGGTGCAGGACCTCATGCGCTACACGTTCCGCACCGATAACCAGTGGACGATACCGGTGTCCGGGACCGGGTCGGCGTCGATGGAGGCTGCCATCGGCAACCTCGTCGAACCGGGTGATACGGTGCTCGTCCCCACGAACGGATATTTCGGCGGTCGCATGGAGTCGATGGCCGAACGCGCCGGCGGCAACGTCGTCCACGTCGACGCGCCGTGGGGCGAACCGCTCGACTCCGCCGACGTGCAGGCGGCCTTCGACGAATACCAACCGGACGTGTTCGGGTTCGTCCACGCCGAAACGTCGACCGGCGTCAAGCAACCGAGCGTCCCCGAACTGACGGGCATCGCTCACGACCACGACGCCCTCGTCATCGCGGACTGTGTGACTTCGCTCGGCGGCGTCGAACTCGAAGTCGACGACTGGGGTATCGACGTCGCCTACGCTGGGCCGCAGAAGTGTCTCTCCTGTCCGCCGGGTGCGAGTCCGCTCACGCTCAACGACCGCGCGATGGACAAGGTTCTGTCGCGCGAGGAACCGCCCCGCTCGTGGTATCTCGACCTCTCACTGCTCGAAGGGTACTGGGGTGACGACCGGTCGTACCACCATACTGCGCCCATCACCAACGTCTACGCCATTCGCGAGGCGCTCAGGTTGGTCGCCGAGGAGGGTATCGAAAACCGGTGGGACCGCCACCGCCGCGTCGCGGGCGCACTGAAAGCGGCCGTCGAAGCGATGGGTCTCGGGCTGAATCCCGAAGACGAGTACTGGCTGCCGAGTCTCAACGCGGTGCTCGTCCCCGACGGGGTCCACGCAGGTGAGGCAATCGACTACGTCCTCGAACAGTACGACCTCGAAATCGCCGGCGGTCTCGGCGCGCTCGCGGGCGACATCTTCCGTATCGGCTGTATGGGCTACTCCGCCCAGCCCGAGAACGTTTCGTTCCTCATAACGGCGCTCAGCGAGGCGCTGGAGGCGCAGGATGCCGATGTGGACGTGGACACCGGGTTCGAGGCGATGCGCCACGCGCTTGCCGAGTAGGGTTTGACCAACCGCGACGGTGGGGCCGCAGTACTCACGGAGTGGCACAGACTGCCCCGGTCCAATTTCGGGTTAGCCACTGCCAAACCGAAGCGAGACAAACGAGTATCAGAGAAACTGGAGTAAAATGACGTGAACTAATTCACTACTTCATGATGTTCTGGAACGTCAATACATACAATGAAGCGACGCAGCGTGGTTGTCGTATTGGTCGTTGTACTCGCAGTCGGTGGAGTTGGTATCGCACTCGGTACCGGGTTCGGTCCCGAGTCGGGGGACAAAGACGCATCCAGTAGTGACTTCCCCACGCAGACGCCAACACCGACGCAGATGTCGTCTCCGACACCAAGCGAAGACGAGAAAAGTGATTCGACGGAAGATGCGCCCACATCGGGCGAGTCAACTCCAGAACCGCCGTTCGTATTCCAGATAGACGAAATCGAGAAGTGCGGACAGACGTGCCGCGACGTGACGAGTACGCTGGTCAATCAACAGGACGCAGACGCCACCGGCGTTACCGTCTACAGTCGTATCTTCGTCGGCAACAGCACCGATGCGGACGACGAAATTTGGCGCGGAAGCGAGGAGGTCGGAAACCTGCCTGCTGGTGAGTCCTACTCGACGACGAGGCGCGTCAAACTCTCGCTCTCGGAGGCGTTTGCGGTGCAGCAAGCTGACGGATGGATTACGATTCAGACGACCATCGAAACCGACGAGCAGACGCTTACATACTCGGAGCGCCGGGACGTTATCTGATTGCGGGCATCATCCGAGATTTGGTTGCGGTCGTCATCCGATATTTGATTGCGGGCATCATCCGAGATTTGGTTGCAGACGCGAGCGACGTTTGAGCGCCGAAAAGTGGCCCACCGCTTCCGCAACGACTTTTCGCGCCGACGCTAAAGCCCGGGTATGAACATCGAGGTTCGCGAACTGGCCGACCTCGGCCCCGACGCTCGCCGCGCCTTCTTCGAACGAGACGCCGGCGTCGGCGACGTTCGCTCCGACGTACGCGACATCGTCGAACGAGTCCGCAGGGAGGGCGACGTTGCGCTCCGGGACTACTCCCGCGAGTTCGACGACGTCGAAGTCGGCAACATCGACGTGAGCGACGCGGCCGAACGCGCCTACGACGAAATCGACGACGACGTGCGCGAAGCTATCGAGACGGCGGCGGCGAACATCCGCGAATTCCACGAGCGACAGGTCCCCGAAGACTGGCGCGAGGACTTCGGCGCTTCCGGCACGCGCGAACTCGGGCGACGCTACCGCCCCCTTGACCGCGTCGGCGTCTACGCACCCGGCGGTACCGCAGCCTACCCGTCCAGCGTTCTCATGGGTGTCATCCCCGCCAAAGTCGCGGGCGTCGAGCACGTCGCGGTCGCCACGCCACCGGCCGACACGATGAACCCCGTCACCCTCGCTGCAATGCACGTCGCGGGTGCTGACGCGGTGTACTCTGTTGGTGGCGCACAAGGCATCGCCGCTCTCGCCTACGGGACAGAGACCGTGAAGGCCGTCCAGAAGGTCGTCGGCCCGGGCAACAAGTGGGTTACGGCCGCGAAGGCCGAGGTTCGCGGCGACGTTGACATCGACTTCCTCGCCGGTCCCTCCGAGGTACTCGTCGTCGCCGACGAGACCGCAGAGGCGCGATTCGTCGCGGCCGACCTCGTCGCACAGGCCGAACACGACCCGAACGCTTCCGTGGTCGCCGTCACCGACGACGCCGACCTCGCCACAGAAATCGTCGAGGAGGTCGAGCGACAGGCCGCAGAGCGCGAACGCACCGAGACCATCGAGGCAGCGCTGGAGAACGACGCTTCGGGCGTGCTCGTCGCCCGCTCGATGTCCGAAGCGGTGCTCTTCGCCGAAGAGTACGCCGCAGAGCACCTGTCGATTCAGGCCGACGATGACGAAGCTCTCCTCGACCGTATCGACTCGGCCGGAAGCGTCTTCCTCGGTCCGTACACCCCAGTCGCCGCGGGCGACTACGCCTCCGGAACGAACCACGTGCTACCGACTGGTGCCGGTGCGAAGCAACAGGGCGGACTCTCGGTGGACCACTTCGTCCGCTCGACAACTGTCCAGCGACTCGACCAGGAGGCGCTTTCGGGCCTCTCAGAGACGGTTACGACGCTCGCCGAAGCGGAAGGACTCGACGCGCACGCACAGAGCGTCCGCGAACGGTTCGAGGAGTAAGGGTCGGAAACGGCACGACCGTCGTCGCGGCAGCAGCTTTTTTCACCCGGCGGCACAGTTAACCGTTCCCACAGTATAACGGGTAGTATGAGTACCGAATCCGCGACTGGCAGCGACGAGGCGGCCGTCACGGTTACGCCCGAGGCCGCGGACGAAGCCATCTCGCTCCTCGAAGGAGAGTCGATGGACACCGACGTGGCTGGTCTCCGCCTGTTCGTCCAGCAGGGCGGCTGCGCCGGTTTGTCGTATGGGATGCGGTTCGATGGCGAACCGGAAGACGACGACACCGTCGTCGAACAACACGGCCTCCGCGTGTTCGTCGACCCGGCGAGTATGAACTACATCGGCGGCGCGACGCTCGACTACGAGGGCGGCCTGCAGGGGGCAGGTTTCAACGTCGAGAACCCGAACGCATCGAGCAGTTGCGGCTGTGGCGAATCCTTCCGCACATAGGTCCAATTTCTTAAGCCACCTGCTTCCCAACCGGGTGCTATGACCCAACTCCAGTCACAGACTGTACCGGGTGGGAAAACTGTGTTCGTCGCGAGCAACGAATTCGACCGTGGGTCGAAAGGCCCGTTCTACGTCGTGTACTCGACCGATAGCGCCGAGTCCCGATGGGGCTACCGCTGTGGGAACTGCGATTCGTTCGATACCGCGATGGACACGATGGGTCGCGTCGAATGCAACGAGTGTGGAAACGTCCGGAAACCAGACGAGTGGGACGCCGCCCACGAATAGTATCGCCGCAAAAGCAACACATTCGCCGTCATTGGTACGGTATATCGTGACAATCTTTATCACAGGTGCGGGTGTACGTTGACCTGCATGGCCCAGGCTTCGATGCCTCCTGTTCAGGAGGCTCGGTCGATATTCGGTCAGCTCGGCTACACCGTCTCGGGCGACGGTCCCGATATGCTGGCTGAACGCAAGTGGCGTACGGTCCAAGTGACCGCACTGAGTTCGCGCGAAGCGACCAATTGCCGTCCGGCGTTTACAGACGGCGGAACCGAGACACAGTACCGGCTCCGCTGTTTCGTGACGTGGGACGACCACATTAGCGCGCTTCGAGAGCGACTTCGCGGTATCGACCTTCCGTACGAATGGGCAATTATCGGCGTCTCCGACAACGGAGGTGACGACTACGAGGTCGTCCGGGGCACGAACACGTGACTCGGGTCGGCCTGCACAGCTTATAATCACAGACACGCGCCCAAACGTTTTCTCAGCCCGTCGCTAACGGACGGGCATGACACGGACCACGCAGACGGGGCTCCGTCGATTCGTCCGTAGCAGACGACTCAATGCAGCGCTCGCGTGGCTGTTCGTCGGCTTTCTCACAGCGGTCGCTATCGGGAGTGTCGTCACCGGCGGCGACCTCGTGTGGGGCGGCTTCGCCGCGGGTGTCGCCATCCTGACCGTCGTCCCCGCCGTTGCGTTTCGTGAGCCACAGGCGATGCTTCCGTGGGAAGTCATCGCGCTGGCTTCGTTTCCGCTCGTCGCCCGGGTTCTCGTTCGAGGCCAGACCATCGGCGGCGTGATGTTCACGGGCCGCGTTTCGACCTATCTCGCGGTCGCCGCGGTCGCACTCATCGTCGCGGTCGAGTTGGACGTGTTCACACCCGTCCGGATGAACTACTCGTTTGCTATCGTCTTCGTCGTCATCGCCACGATGGCCGCGGCGGGCGTCTGGGCGGTCGTACAGTGGCTCTCAGATATCTATCTCGGAACGGAATTGCTGTTCAACGGGCGGAGCGACGATGTCATCGAGACAGGTCTGATGTGGGATTTCGTCGCCGCCACGGTCGCCGGGCTCGTCGCCGGATTACTGTTCGAGCACTACTTCCGCCGCCGGGCGGGGTCGCGAGAACGCCTCCCCAACGAAGTCGCAGAAGTCGGGGAGACCCAAGAGTCGGAGGACGGTGACCTGCCGTGAAGGTTCGAACGAGGCTCCACATCGACGAACGGCGACAGCAACAGCTCTCACGAGCCATGCAGATAATTCTCATCGGTCTCATCTTCATCGGCCTTGACCGGCCAAACTTCGGTATCGTCGTCAACGCCTCGGTCAGCCTCGGTGTGACGTACCTCCCAGCACTACTCGAACGCGACTACCGCATTCCCATGGATGCGGGCCTGACGCTTTGGATATCCTCCGCGGCGTTTTTCCACGCCCTCGGGACCGTTGGCGTTCCCGGCACGGAGACGAGTTTCTACGCAGGCATCTGGTGGTGGGACCACTTCACGCACGCACTGTCGTCTTCTGTTGTCGCCGCCGCTGGCTACGCGACCGTCCGCGCGGTCGACGAACACACGACTGCCATCTACCTCCCGCCCAGATTTATGTTCGTCTTTATCCTGCTTTTCGTCCTCGCGTTCGGAGTCTTCTGGGAAGTCATCGAGTTCGCCATCTCGGGGGTCGCCACGCTCGCCGGAACCGGGTCCGTCCTGACGCAGTACGGACTCGAAGACACACTCTTGGACCTCGTGTTCGACGCTATCGGCGGCGTCGTCGTCGCCATCTGGGGAACGGCTCACCTTACTGATGTGGTCGGGGCGCTTCAACAACGACTTGAGAAGGCCACCCGCTAAACTTGAGAAGGCCACCCGGAAGGGTGATTTCCGTCTTCCGAGCTGCTGACCTCGTAGTCGAGTGTTTATAGACGCTCGTCTACGGTGTACCGGAACCGCGATGCTGTATCGTGAAATTGGGGACGATTATTTGTGATAGTACGACGAATGGTCAGCCGAGATGGTGTTTAAGAAAATCACCCTCATCGGTCGGAGTAACGAGAGTTTCGACGCGGCAGTCGACGACGCCATCGACCGAGCGGAGGAGACGCTCGCCGGCGTCCACTGGGTCGAAGTGGAAGAACTCGGCGTCGAAGTCGCGTCCGTCGAGACACGAGAGTACCAAGCCGAGGTTATCGTCGCGTTCGAACTCGAAGCAGAAGAATAGACGAGCGCCACACTGCGGCGGAGTGAGGCGAGTCGGGAGGTGGACCCACCACTGTCCCGACCCGTTCTTCCGTCCGCATCAACCCCTCTCCGTCGTGTTGTCCCGACGGCTTCTTGTCCACTCAGACCCCCACATTCGAGAAGCGAATGCCTCGTCTCCTCCACTACTCCGATATCGAGAACGTCTTCGACGACCCCCTGCGTGCTGGTCGGCTCGCCGGGTGCGTCTCCGCCCTCGACGACGACCACACGCTCGTCGTCGGCAGTGGCGACAACACCTCTCCGGGCGTTCTGTCACTCATCGAACGCGGTGGGCAGGCGCTCGACTTTTATCACGCCGTCGACGCCGACTTCGAGACGTTCGGCAACCACGACTTCGATTACGGTCCTACTCGGACCCGCGAACTCGTCTCCGCGAGTCGTCCCACGTGGGTTACGAGCAACGTCTACGACGAAACCGGCGACCGGTTCGGTGCCGCCGAAGGGACTGCCCCGTGGGCCACCGCAGCGGTCGACGGACTGACGCTCGGGTTCTTCGGCGTCACCGACCCCGCGACGGAGTCGACCAACCCCGAAGCGGTCGACCTCACGTTCACCGACCCCTACGAAGCGGCCGCCGACGCCATCGCTGCACTCCGCGAAGAAGGCGTGGATGCGGTCGTCGCGCTCTCGCACCTCGGCAGCGGTGACGACGAACTCGCTCGCCGCTGCGATGTCGACCTCGTTCTCGGTGGGCACGTCCACGCCGAACGAGACGATGTCGTCGACGGCGTTCCTATTGTCCGACCCGGAGCCAACGGCCACGTCGTCTGGGAAGTCCGACTCGACGACGAACGAATCGAGACGGTTCGACACAGAACGTCCGAGTACCGGGGCGACGAATCGCTCGTCGAGGCACTTCACGGGCGCGTCGACGCCGCCGGTCTCGACGAAGTGCTCTGCAGAATCGACCAACCGATGGACCGTACCGAAGAGACCGTCGCCGCGGGCGAGTGTCGCGTCGGAAACGCCATCGCGGACGCCTACCGGTGGGCCACCGAGGCCGACGTGGGACTCCAGAATAGCGGTGGCATTCGCTCGGGTCCACCCGTCGGACCCGACGTGACCCACGCCGATATCGTGAGTCTCGTCCCCTTCGAAGAACACCTCGTGGTCGCCGAAGTGACCGGCGAGGAACTTCTGGACGTGTTCAACGATGCCCGTGGGTCCGCGATGGGCTTCGGCGAACCCGAGTGGTGGCACGCCCAGATAAGCGGCGCGCGAATCGTCTGGGACGACGACCGGGACGAAGTCGTCGAAGCCTTCGTCGACGGCGACCCAATCGACTCCGAGGCGCTCTACACGGTTGCGACGAGTGACTACCTGCTTCACAGTTCCGTCGAATTCTCGGCGCTCACGCGGGCGCACCGCGCCGGCGAGTTCGAGATTCAACACGACGCGGTGGCGCGGTACGCCCGCGAAGTCGGCTTCGACGCCGAAATCGAAGGCCGAATCGAACGTCGGTCGAGCGCCCACACAGAGGACTGACTCGTGCTGTGGTCCCACCGCAACGGCAGCGACTTTATCCAAGACAGAGACAGTGACCGAGGCGAACCCATCCGCGAAGGAAAGGTTCACGCACGCGTAGCGAGTGGGTCCCGAGTATGACACGGGTCGTAGTGCCGGTCCGGTATCCGCTCTCGAAGCACTCCCGGGCGACACTCGAAGAGGCGATTCGAGTTGCGAGAGAGCGCGACGCCGAGTTGACGGTGCTGCACGTCGACCTCTACCAGTCGAACCGCGGCGTGACGCGGACGGAACTCAAGCGGGCGGTCGAACGCGAGTTCGGCCCGCTCGTCCGCGCCCGATACGTCGTCCGCCATGGGTTCCTCGTCGAGGAGACGATTCTCGAAGAGGTGGCCGCCGAAGAAGCGGACATCGTCGTCATCGGGTCGAAACAGGCGAGTCGATGGCGAAAGATGCTCCGTCGGTTCCTCGACGACCCCGATATCGACGTGTACCTCCGCGAGAAACTCGACTGTACGGTTATCACTGTCCGCGCCGACTCCTGAGTATCGCTCGAACCGAGTTACTCGTCTGCTTCGTCATCCGCTGCTTCTACCGAGTCGGTCCGTCCAGTCGGTGGCGACGCAACCGTGTGACGGTGGTCTTCGGGACCGTCGCCACCGGAGACCCGAACTGCCCCGCTCGTGTCGTCGAAGACGAGGTGCGTGTGCGGGTACGCGAACTCGACGTTCGCGTCGGAGTCTTCGAGGTGAGACCACAACCTCGTCTGGACCTCGGACTGAATCTTGAGCATCTTGTACGGTTTCAGCGCCCAGTAGCGGAGTCGCAGGAGGACGCCGTTATCCGCGTACGATTCGATATACGCGGTTGGCTTCGCCGGATACCGGGCGCTCCCGATGCGGATGTCCGGACCGCCTTCGATAACTGCCTCGCAGTCGCGGGCGGCGCGTTCGACGAGGTCGCGGGCGGCCGCGATATCGGATTCGTAGGTGACGAGCACGTCGAGCGTCAGGCGCGTCCGCTCGTCTTCGGCGGAGTAGTTGGTAACGTCGCGCTCGCGGATGTTCGAATTCGGCATGACCAGAAAGGTGTTGTCAAGGGTGAACACCTTCGTGTAGCGCAGGTTGATTTCCTCGACGAACCCGCGGGTCCCGTTGTCGAGTTCGATCATGTCGCCGATTTCGTAGGGCTGGTCCGCGAGGACGAATACGCCGTTGATGATGCTCCCGACGATGGGAGCGAGCACGATACCGAGAACGGCAGAAAACACCGTCACCGAGAGGACGATGTTGCCCAGTTCGAAACCGAGAATACCCGCGGCGACGCCGCCACCCGTGAGGATAATGGATAGGCGGACGAATCTGAGAATCGTCTGTGCGACGCTCTGGCGGCGGAAGTGTCGGGCGACCGGCCGACCGAGTAGGCGAACGACGTACTTCGAGAGACCGACTGACAATCCGAGAACGAGAGCGGCCAAGACGAGTTGCCATCCGGGGAACACCAGATACTCGGGGACGAAGTCCGGCGGTTTCATCGCCCCGGACTGAAGCGCGACAAGCGCGGGATGTGTCCCGTCGGCCAGCAACGTCCCGGTGACAACATCCCGCATGCTGACGACCCCCTCGACTCCGTCCATGGAAACCGCAACGGGAAGGGTCGAAAAAAGGGTTGCCACTGCGGGAATTCAGGTCGCAGTGAACGGCTACGTATTGGTACTCCGAACAGGAAGTTGCCACACAGAGACTAGACCACGGATGCGACGGCCTCGTCGAGCGACTCCGCAAGCGCAAACCGGAACTACCAGATACTCCGGGGATATGTAAGCGGTATATAGAGACGAATTCTGCTCGGCGTGGCTCCGGCTACCGCTTCCACGCGTCTCCAACTATACCACCTATTTTCGGAATTCTGTGCTACTCGGTTTTCAGTAAATGTTTTAGGTGATGACGTACACGTCACGACCATGGCTGACGAACTGCGACTCACCATGGAGCGAGTCGGTGAGCGCTTCAACCTCGGCGAGTACGAAATCGACGCGTACCTTGCCGTCCTCGAACACGGACAGTTGACGGCGAGCGAAATCGCCGACCGAACCAGTATCCCGCAACCTCGGGTGTACGACACGGTTCGAAGCCTCTCCGACCGCGGACTCGTCGAACTCCGCGAGTCGCGCCCCATGAAAATCGTCGCGGTCGACCCGGACGACGCCTTCTCGAACGTCAAGACCTCGCTGGAGGAACTCATCGAGGAACTGGAAGCGCGCTACACCGCCCCCGCCCGAGACACCGAGGCAGTCTCGCTCGTCAAGTCGCGGTCGACCATCCTGCGCTACATCGAGGAGATTATCGAGGCGGCCGAGTACGAACTCGTGCTCTCTTTGACGCCGGACCTGCTCCGTCGCTTCCGCGACGACCTCGCGGCGGCCATCGACAGCGGCGTCAGCATCGACCTCCTGATTACGCCCGCCTCCCGCGCACCCGACCCGGACGAGTTCAACTACCTCGACGTGGCGACCATCGCCCGCGCCCGCCGCGGTATCACCTCGCCCGTCCTCGCGGTTGCCGACGGCGAGTACTCAATCTACGCGACGCAGGACGCGCTCCGCGACGACCGCGACCGCTACGGCGTCATCTTCAACCGCTCCGCGCTCGGCTTCCTCGTGAGCGGCTTCTTCGGGACCGTCCTCTGGAGTACCGCCGAAACCATCGTCGCGAACGGCAAGCGCCGTCCCTTCCCGCGCCGCTACGCCTCGATTCGCCGCGCCGTCAAGGACATCCGCGAAATCGAAGGTGACTTCTACGCTTCCATCTCCGGCCGCGACGTGGAAACGGGCGATGCCATCGTCGTCGAGGGCCGCGTCATCGAGACGGCCTTCGAGGACACAGAAGAAGTCGCGTCGCTTCACATCGAGACCGACGAAGGCGTCGTCGAAGTCGGCGGCCTCGTCGCCGCGCTCGAAGACGTAGAAGGACAGGAGATTCTGCTCGGCCGCGACGAAGTTCCGGACCGCGACCAGTTCGCCTAACTCGGGAACTCGACACTGGCGGAAACGGCGAACCACTCACTATTCTTCGCGGAACTCGTAGACGACCGCACCGCAGTCCACACAGCCGAGTATCTCGTGTTCCGGTGAGTCGTGGAGACCTGCCGTCCCGCCGCAACAGTTGCGCGTCGTCGTCTCTTCGACGACGCCGCCGCACTCGGGACACACTTCGGTGAACATCCGCATCGGTTCGGTCGCGGCGAGTGCGACCATCGGGTCGACATCGCGTTCGACGACGGTGTCGAGCGTCGCCACGTCAGCGATTGCTTGCGGGCGCGAGAGCCACACCGACATGGCCGGCCCCTCGATTGCGAGGCCACCAAAATCGGGCGTCACCGTCGCTTCGAACGGAACCGCACTCGCAACGGCGTCGGCCAATTCTTCGTCCGAGGCCGTTCGGAGCGTCGCCATCGCTGATTCCCACTCCTCGCGGGCCTCGTCGGTCAGAAACAGTCCGTCGGGTTCTTCCACGAGAACACCGGCGTTCAGGAGCGTCGAGAGCATCACGTCGGGGTCGACGTTGGCGTCGAGCGAGTCAGACTGGCGTGCGGCGGCGTCGTCCTCCCTGTGGCCGAAGATGCCGTCGAGACCGACCGCCGAGACGAGCTTCGGCGCGAACGAGGGGGTTCCGGGGACGACGTAGCCGCGCAGGTAGACGAGTAGTGTTCCGACGGCGATGACGACGGCCCCGATGGGGGGCCATAGGACGCCAAGCGCCAGACCGACGAGGACGACGAGAACTGCGTTGACGGCGGTGCACGGGAGACATCGATTCTCGCCGGTGTGTTCTGGTCGCCTGAGTGCGTCGAAGACGGACATACTGGAAGAATTGGGGTGGGTGTGTTTCGCTGTTTGGGAGGAAGCGCTGTTTTCGGGATGGTGGCGCTGTGTAGAGGTTAGTTCACGGGCGGCGTTTCGAGCGTATCGAGGCGGACCGATTGACCCTCCTCGGACGAACGGTAGATGGCGTCGATGACGCGCTGGACGGCAAGGCCCTGTTCGACCGTGTTTCGACCGGGATGTTCGCCCGCCGCGACTGCGTCGAGGAAGACCTGCTGTTCCGTCTTGTGGGTGTCGTTGGCTTGCGTGTCGATATCGGCGGTCGAAAGGTGGTTTCCGCCGCCGACGCCGCCCTCGTAGAACTGGAGTTCGTGACTCGCGCGGTCGAACCGGACGCCGCCCTCAGTACCGCGGAGGAAGAACTCGTCGTTGGTCGGGCGATTCGTTGCCCACGCGACTTCGAGGGAGATGGTCGTGCCCTCGTCAGTGCGGATGAACGCGCTGGCGGAGTCGTCCACGTCGAAGCCTTCCGGTCCGACGTCGTCGCCCCACATCTCGACGAAGGTGTAGTCGTCGCGGTCGCCGAACTCGGAGCGAGTGATACCGGAGACTTCGACGACTTCGGGGAAGTCGAGGAAGTAGAGCGCGAGGTCGATTGCGTGGACACCGATGTCGATAAGCGAACCGCCACCGGCGATGTCCTTCGAGGTGAACCACGAACCGCGACCGGGGATACCGCGTCGTCGGACGTAGTTGGCTTCCACGTGGGTGATGTCGCCGAAACGGCCAGTCTCGCGGTGGTGACGGATAACTTCGACCGGGTTGGCAAAGCGGTTGTTGAACCCGACCATACAGAAGCCGTCCGCCCGTTCAGAAGCGGCGGCGATGCGCTCGGCAGACTCCAGCGAGTGTGCGAGCGGCTTTTCGAGTAAGACGTCGAGTCCCGCATCGAGCGCGGCGACGGCGTACTCCTCGTGGAAGCGATTCGGTGTCGTGATGACGACGGCGTCGACCTCCGCGAACAGTTCTTCTTTCTCCTCGTAGGTGTTCACGTCGTACTTCTCTGCGAACCGACGGCGCGCGTCCGCCTGAATGTCGAGACCGCCGACGAGGGTTGCACCGAGGTCGACTAACCGGTCTGCGTGGTGGTGTCCGATGTTTCCGAGTCCGATGATACCGACCCGGGCCGATGACGCTGTACTCATGAGATAATTATTAACTACTACTGGTGTTAAGTTTCACGTTCTTTGGCCTGATTTACCAGAACCGACAAGAGGCGGCAGGAATCGTGGCCGTCGTTGGCGGCCAGTGGGAGTGTCTCGTCTTAGTAGAGTTGCTCCTCGCGTTCCTGACGCTCTTTTTCGCGTTTCTGTTCTTCCTTAAGGCGTCGCCGTCCGCGGAGGTACTGCCGCCCTTTTGGGATGAACTTGTTCTTCAGGTCGAGAACGAACGAGACGATTCCGTACGCCCAGAAGAAGAACAGAACCGTCATCCCGACGAGGTAGAACAAGCCGATTTCGGTAACCATGGTGTGTGAGTGTGGGGTTTGGAAGGTGGTTGGTCGTTCGAAAGGTGTTGTGCGTGTTCGGTAGGTGGTTGGTCGTTCGAAAGGTGTTGTGTGGTAGGTGGCGTATCGTGAGGCTTGGAGGTGCTACGTGGTCGACGGCGGATGGTCGAATCCAGACTCAGTCGTCGCTTTCGGCCTCCGTGCCGGGCGCGCCGCTTGCCTGGATACCGCTTTCGATGCCGTGGCTGATTGCCTTTCCAGTCTCCGTATCGAAGAGGTGGACCCGCGAACGGTCGAGGACGACCGTGACGTCCTCGTCATCTTCGATGTCCGCGTCGGGAGCGACGCTCATCAGCAGTTGGTCGTTGATGACGCCGGTTGTGTCTTCGAGGTCGGCGTGAGCCTCCTCGGAGAGCTTCAGGTAGACGAAGATTTCGTCGCCCATCGGCTCCAGCACGTCCGTCATCGCGTCGATTTGGTGGCTGGGGTTCGACACGAGGCCCTGGTCTTCGCGGAGGTACACGTCCTCGGGGCGGATACCCATCGTCACGTCGGTTCCGACCTCGACCCCCAGCTTCGCGGGGTCGAACTCGACGCTGATGTACGTCGATTCGAATCCGTATTCGGTGACTTCACCGTCGAGGAAGTTCATCGAGGGCGACCCGATGAACCCGGCGACGAACAGGTTCTCGGGTTCGTTGTAGCAGACCAGCGGTGGGTCAATCTGCTGGAGTTGTCCCGAATCGATAACTGCGATGCGGTCAGACATCGTCATCGCCTCCGCCTGGTCGTGTGTGACGTAGATGATGGTCGTGTCCAGTTCCTTGTGCAGGCGCTGGAGTTCGGTCCGCATGTGGACGCGAAGTTTCGCGTCGAGGTTCGCGAGCGGTTCGTCCATGAGGAACACGCCGGGGTTTCGGACGATTGCGCGGGCTATAGCGACGCGCTGGCGCTGACCGCCGGACATCTCGTCGGGCATGCGTTCGAGCATTCCTTCGAGTTGGACGACATCCGCGGCGCGTTCGACGCGGTGTTGAATCTCCTCTTTGTCGTAGTTTCGGAGTCGAAGCCCGAAGGAGATGTTGTCGTATACGTTCATGTGCGGGAACAGCGCGATGTTCTGGAACACCATCGCCACTCCGCGGTCCTTCGGTGGGAGATTCGTGACCTCGCGGTCGCCGATGAAGACCTTCCCTTCCGAGGGGATGGTCAACCCGGCAATCATCTCCATCGTCGTCGACTTCCCACACCCCGACGGACCGACGAGGCAGATGAATTCACCATCCTCGATTTCGAGGTTCATGTCGTCGACCGCCGTTACGTCGCCGTAGTGCTTGCTTACGTGTTCGAGTTTAACGTCTCCCATAGTTACTCCTTCAGTGCTCCTGCAGTCAGTCCACTCACGATACGTTCCTGCGCAATTATGACAAGGATGGCCACGGGTAAGACCCCCACGATGGAGGCGGCGGCCATCAGGTTGAACGGGGTGTCGAACTGGCCCTGATATTTCAGAATACCAGCGACGATAGGTGCCCACGAGGAGGCTTCACCGTTGTTCATCAAGAACGAGAAGAAGAACTCGTTGTACACCGAGATGAACGTGAGCACTCCCGCAGTAGCCACGCCGGGTGCCGAAAGCGGCACGATGACGCGGAAAAGCGCCCCGAGACGAGTCGTTCCTTCGACCCGCGCCGCATCTTCCAACCCGTCGGGAATCTGCCCGTAGAAGGTTGTAAGGATGAAGATGGAAAGCGGCAGGAACAACGCGCTGAACGGGAACACCATCGGTGCCGGCGTGTTGAACAGGTCCGGCGTCGAGATGGTTACCGTGCCGATGCTAATGGCGGTGTTTCCGGTGAACAGTTCGAAAAGCGGGAGGAGGAACGCCGCTGGCGGGAAGTACGAGATGGCGAGAATGCCGAGCATCAGTAGGCTCTTCCCGGGGAAGCGGAGGCGTCCGAAGACGTAGCCCGCGAGGCTTGCGATGAGCAACACGAGTACGGTCGTCGTGATACCGAGCACGAAGCTATTGAACATGTACCAGTGGAACGGTACCCGTTCGAACATCGTGATGAACACCTCGGGGTTGAACCCCTTCGGGGCCAGTCCCATGTCGGTGATGAGGCGATTCGGTGTGAGCGCCAAGACGAGGAGCCAGTAGAACGGGAAGAGTGTCGTGACGAGGAAGAACACCGTTGCGACGTAGAACATCGCGCGGTAGACTCTGTCGGGGTTTTTGATAGCCGTGTTGACCCACCGACCGAGCGGTCCTCGTTTTATCTCTGCGTCTTCGGCGCCGAGACCGATTTCCGGGTTTTCGTCGGGCATGTTAGATTCCCTCACTGGCGAAGTTCACGATGTATACGGAGACCACGATGGCGATGATACCGGCGGTGACGAACGCCACTGTCGCCGAGGTCCCGTACAGCGGTGCGTTGAACGTGGTGACGACGAGACACGACAACGACGGGACGGTCTGACATCCCGCCATCGTCTCGATGATACCGTAAACTCGCATCGCGTCGATGGTGCGGAACAGCATCGCAACCAATACCGTCGGCAGGATGAGCGGAAAGGTGATGAGCTTGAACTGCTGCCAACGCGACGCGCCAGCGACCTTCGCCACGTCGTACAGCGAGCGGTCGATGCTCTGCATCCCGGCGAGGATGAGAAGCGCCATGAATGCCGAAGTCTTCCACACGTCAGCCACGATGATGAGGAACAACGCGTCTGCGGTGTCGCGCAGCGGTGTCGTTCCGATGAGGCCGAGTTGGTTCATGATGGCCGGGTTGTCGGTCGTGCCGACGAGGAACCCGATGTTCGGCTGGAACATCAGGAACCAAATCATCCCCTGAATGACGATGGGCACAGCCCACGGGATGATGATGGCAACGCGGACCCATCTCCGACCGCGGAAGTCCTGGTCCAAAATGAGCGCCTGACCGAAGCCGATGAGCGTTTCGAAGAGCACGCTGAACACGGTGAAGATGAGCGTCACCATCAGCGCGCTCGAATAAATGTCTGTTACGAACGGGAATTCTGTCGTGAATGTCGGGAGGAAGGCCGATGGGAGCGCAAAGTCTCGCGCGCCAGTAAACAGGTCGACGTAGTTCTGCAACCCGACGAACTCACCAAGTCGTGCGGTCCCCGTTATCTGGTCGGCGAAAAGCGACATGCTGAACGTCGACACGAGCGGGTAGACCGCAATGACCCCTAACAGGATGAGTGCGGGTGCGAGAAGCAGGTACGCGAACTGCGTCTCCGAGAGCGTCTCCATCCAGTTGACGACCGACGAATACGGGCCGCTTCGCTGGGTTTCGGAAAGCGCCTCCCCAGATTGTTGTTCTGTTGCCATGTCAAATGTTAACGTATGTATTTGGTGCGTCTCGGTAAAGACGTTACTCTACGCATTCTGCTCGGTTTGTTCCAGCTGTGAGGCGAGGTCGGACATCGCCTGCTCGGGCGTCTTCTCCCGAGCCATCGCGTTGTTGACTTCCTGAGCGATTTTCCCGGACTGCTGGGGCCAGACGACGGTAACTGGACGCGGAATGGCGTTTTCTCCGGCGACCTTTAGGGCGTCGAGGTAGCGACCGATGATAGGCACCTGTTTCGCTTGCTCGGAGTCGAGAAGCGACGGTCGGGGCGGAATCCAGCCGATAATCTCGAAGAGGTCGAGCTGGAACTGCTCGTCTTGCATCGTCTTCAGCACCTGCACTGCTGCCTGCTTTTTCTTGTCCGTGGCGTTCGGGTTCATCGTCATGTGCCAGCCACCGAGGGCTGCGACCGGGCCACCAGTACCCTCGTACTTGGCGTTCTCGGGTGTGACGCCGTACGGAATCGGCATGACACCGAGGTCTTCACCGAATCCGGTCTGGTCGTTTTCTGCCGACGGCTCGGCACCGTTGATGACGATGGAGTACGGCCAGTTGCGGTGCATGACGGCGTCGCCACCGGTGAACGGTTTGCGCGACGGTTCTTCGGTCCACTGGAGAACGGCTTCGGGCGAAACCTTGCCCGTGATACCGTCGAGCGAGTGCTCGTCATCCTCGCCGTGGATGAGCGTGCGGACCATTCGAATGGCGTCGAGTACGGGTTCTTCTTCGACTGTGATGGGACGGTCGCCGACGGGGCCGAAGAGGTTGTCTCGGCCGCCGAAGTACGCGCCGCCGTACGAGGTCATGAACTCGTTGAAGTCACAGCACGACAGACCCTCGTAGACGTTTGCCTGGAACGTGTAGCCGTGCTTGACATCGTTGGCGTCGAGTGCTTCCTTCGTAACCTTCGAGAATTCCGCCCAAGACATGGATTCGGTCGCCCACGTCTCGAAATCGGCGTCAGTGTAGCCCGCATTCCGGAGCAGGTCCTTGCGATACTGCATCGTCGGGAAGTCCGGGAAGAGCGGTTGCCCGTAGAGGTCGCCGTCTGTCCCTTTCGCCGTCGAGACGCTGGCCTGGAAGTATTCGTCTTCGATGGTTGACACCATCTCACTCGGGAGCGACTTCGAGAAATTCTGTAGGAGGTTGCGGGCGATAAACGGAATCGTCCACCCACTGTCCATCATGAGAAGCGTTGGTTCCGAACGGTCACCACCGAGCCACTGCTGGTACTGCGCCTGACGGTTGTCCGTCACCTGCGACCCGGCGATGATTTCGACGGTGATGTTTTCCGGGAGACCGGCATCCCGGAGCGCTTGAAATACTTCCTCCTTTGCGTTTCCGACGCGAGTGTCGGCGGCCCACTGGACCGTGATGTCTTCTGTGGGTGCTTCAGTGTTAATCGGCGTATCAGTGTCCGCTCCACCACCACCGTTTCCACCCCCTCCATCTGTGCTAATACAACCGGCGAGTCCGACGGCGACGCCCGATGCGCCGGCAGCCTTTACGAAACTGCGGCGAGAGACGCCAGTTCGCTTACTCGTGTGAGAGTCAATATCAACCATTACAGTTTGTAATCTACAATCAATGATTATTTATAGTTTTGGTGCTGGCCACTACCGCTGTTGTAGTAAATTACTTGTCAATATTACCGGCAGTCCGGACTTCAGTCAATCCACCGATTTATAATTATTATTGAATATGTTTGTCCTATAATGTATTAGTCTTTACCCGGCACCGGCCCTGCGGCGTCTTCGGCGCTTCGATACGTGCCATCTCGTCGTCGGTCAGGTCGATTTCGAGTGCACCGAGGTTCTCGTCGAGGAGTTCGAGACTCGCCTCACGGTCGTTCATCATCCAGTCCGCGCCGGACCCGAAGTTCATACAGCCGAGACAAAGTCGTGAGACTTCTAGACCGGTCGTTCAGAGCCGTGTGTACGACATCTCAGACATGGCTAGGTGTTAGCTAGCAAACAACAAAACGTGCGCACGGTGAGAGAGTCGCCCACGGGCGCGCAGAGACGTAATCGCTTTAGCCCCGCCTCCGGAATCCGGGGTGTATGGATGGGCGCACACGCGAGTATCTCGAAGGTCGCTTCGGTGACTACTACCGGAGTACCGACGTTCCGCTCCCACCCGCCCCCGACGAGCGGGAGTGGGGCGTCATCCCGTGGTCGGCTGGCGGAACACGAATGCACCGCCACCAGTCGTTACTCGATTTGGGTGAGCTCTCGGACTACCTCGCCCGCAGTGCGCCCCGGCACGTCTACTTCTCGTCGGCCCGGTTTGCCGACCCCGGCGCGGCGACGATGGACGACAAAGGTTGGCGAGAAGCCGACCTCGTATTCGATATCGACGCCGACCACCTCCCCGGTGTCGACCCCGAGACGACCGGTTACGCCGACATGCTCGAAGCGGGCAAGCAGGCACTTTTGGACCTCCTCGACCTTCTCGAAGACGATTTCGACTTCGACGAGATGCAAGCGGTCTTCTCGGGCGGCCGCGGATACCACGTCCACGTGCGCGACGAGTCTATCCGCGGTCTCGACAGCGAGGCGCGCCGCGAAGTCGTCGATTACATCCGCGCCATCGACCTCGACTTCGACGCGCTCATCGAGACTCGACAGCACGGCACGACGACACAGCGGGTCCTCCGAGCCGAAGGCGGGTGGGGCCGCCGCACGCACCGCAGACTCCTCGACTTCGTCGACGGCCTGATGGACATGGAAGAGGAGGCAGCGCTCGAACGGCTGAAGGAACTCGACGGCATCGGCGACGGTCGAGCGAAGACCATCCTCGGCGCGTTCCGGAATAATCCGGACGCCATCCGCGAGGGGAACGTCGAAGCCGGTGGTCCCGGCGTTCGAACACTGGTCGAATCACTCGCTCGGGAGACCGTCGAAGACGAAACGTCACCGATAGACGAACCCGTGACGACCGACACGAAGCGGCTGATTCGACTCCCGAAGAGCCTCCACGGTGGTTCGGGACTCGTCGTCGAACCCCTCGCTCGCGACGAAATCGAGGCGTTCGACCCGCTGGTCGACGCCGTTCCGGACCGCTTCCGCGGAAGTGAGGTTTCCATCAAAGTCACCGACCCCGGTGAGGTGACGTTCGATGGCGATACCTTTACACTCACATCCGGTGTGCAGTCGGTACGCGAAAGCCTCGGGGTGTTTCTCATGACCCGCGGTCGAGCTGAGAAGGTGACAGAATGAACGTAGACGACCTCAGGAGTGTGCTTCGGACGGAGCGACAGAAAGATAGCTTACAGCAACTCCGCGAGTCGTTCTACGAGGACGTTGCGGAGTATATTGCCCAACAGAAAGCGAAGCGACAGCAGAAAGCCGAACAGCTCGGAACCCCTTATTCTCCCGAAATCCGGCGCCTCACCGACGAAATCGAGACCGCAGAAGAGGTGGTAACGTCTATCTACGAACGCCGCGTCGGCAAGGTCGTCAAGGCCGCAAGTTTCGCTGCCGCCGGCATGTCATCCGAGACGGCCGGCCTGACTCACGAAGAACAGCAACTGTTCGACGATTTGGTCGCTCGAATCGAGGAAAATCGCGGAATCGTCCTCTCGGCACTCGAAGACGTTGCGGCTGCTGATTCCGCACCGACCGAGGTGTCGGCGACTGACGTGTCGACTTCGGAGCCGACGGGGACAGGTCCCGACTCGGCAGCAAACCCAATGCCATCGTCGGACACCGCACAGGCACCCGACTCGGAGCCAGCTTTTCCGCCGGACGAACCGGACTCGGAGACGGCCGGGTCGACTACCGACGCTGGCTCACCTGCAGCAGACGCCGGCGACGTACTCGCCGACGCGATGGGAACCGGTACGAGCGACTCGACATCCCAGTCCTCAGCTGACGGTGCCGACGCCTCCGCAACGGACCGTCCTACCGACGAAGCGGCGGCCGTCGTTGGTGGCGACGACCCAACGAGTGGCAGCGGTACGGACTCCACCGAAGACGACCCACTTTCGGGTCTCGCCGACGAACGCGAGACAGTCCGAATCACCGCCGACGTGGGAACTATTCTCGGCGTCGACGAACGCGAATACGACCTCGCCAACGAGGACGTGGTGACGCTCCCCGCCGCCAACGTCGACCCACTTGTCGAGCGCGGTGCCGCGGAAAAACTCGAGTGAGAAAGACCCTTCTTTGCGCCGCTTGAACTGGGAGCAATGCTCGAAATTGGCGACGAGGCTCCCGACTTCGAACTGTCTGACCAGCACGGCGACACCGTCTCGCTTTCGGACTTCCACGGCGAACACGTCGTCGTCTACTTCTACCCGCGAGCGGACACACCGGGCTGTACCACCGAAGCCTGCGGCTTCCGGGATGCGTGGGACGAGTTCGAAGCCCGCGACGTAGCCGTCATCGGCATCAGCGACGACCCCGTTTCGGACCTCGACTCGTTTACCGAAAAGTACGACCTGCCGTTTACCCTCCTCTCGGACGAGGACGGAAGCGTCTCGACGAAGTACGATTCGTACGGCGAAAAGAACATGTTCGGAAACACGTTCGACGGTGTCTTCCGGAACACGTACATCGTCGGCCCCGACGGCGCTATCGAACAGGTCTACGAGGGCGTCTCGCCCGAGGGCCACGCCGAAGCGATTCTCGACGATATCGACGCCTGAGTCTCGGAAGGGTCGGCGATTTGTCGGCAACGTTTCGTAAATTGCGCCGCCTGTAGACACCAGTAGTTCTTCGTCAACGACGTCGTCTGTAGATTCCGAGAGTACCCTGTGGACCGTCTCGTGTTTCTGTAGACTCGAGCGGTCTCACGAGACGCAGAACCGACTACCGAATGCCGAGTACTATCTTTACAAACGAGGAGGGGCACACCGGATTTCCGGTGAAATGAACGTAGAACTAGTTGATAATTTCGTATCCCGAGAACTGCGTATTCCTACATAGCGGACAAGAGTGATAAGAACGTATCGATTGTGGAGTCAAAAGTGGCTTCAGCAGTCGAAAGATGTGCCAAAAAACAGCAGCGAGTCGAAATGAACGAAGCCGGTTAGAGACGGGTTACAGCCCGTTTACTGGAAGGTCCGCCCGACGCCGGTATCGCGGTCGCGTTCGACCTCGCTCTTTTGGAAGCGTTCTTCGATTTCATCGTAGCGGCGGCGCACGTCGTCGGTGACGCTCGGGCCGATTTCGTCGAGGGCGTTTTCGAAGTGTTCCATCGTTACGCGGACGTTGCCGATGCTCTCGTCGATTTCCTCTTTGTTCACACTCTGGATGAACTCGCGGGAGGCGTTCATCGATGCCTCGCGGGCGAGGGCTTCGAGGTCGGCACCGACGTACCCCTCGGTTTTGGACGCGATTTTGTCGAGGTCGACATCGTCGGCCAACGGCTTCTCGCGCGTGTGCACGTCGAGGATGGCGCGACGGGCCTCCTCGTCCGGCACGGGGACGTGGACGTGGCGGTCCAGCCGACCGGGGCGCAAGAGCGCCGCGTCGATGAGGTCCGGCCGGTTCGTCGTGGCGATAACGACCACGTCTTCGAGTGCTTCGAGACCGTCCAACTCCGTCAGGAGTTGCGAGACGACGCGTTCTGTGACACCCGAACTCGTCGTATCACTGCCGCGTTCGGCCGCGATGGAGTCGATTTCGTCGAAGAACACCACAGTCGGAGCGTTCTCGCGGGCTTTCTTGAACACTTCGCGGACGCCCTTTTCGGACTCGCCGACGAACTTGTTCAGGAGTTCCGGCCCCTTGATTGAGATGAAGTTCGACTCCGCCTCGTTGGCGACGGCCTTGGCGAGAAGGGTCTTCCCCGTCCCCGGCGGACCGTACATCAAGACGCCCTTGGCGGCGTCCATGTCCATCGCCTGGAACACCTCGGGGTATTCGAGGGGCCACTGGATGGTTTCGCGGAGGCGTTCTTTGGTATCTCCAAGTCCGCCGACATCTTTCCACGTAACGTCGGGGACCTCGACGAACACCTCGCGGAGTGCCGAGGGTTCGATACCCTTGAGCGCCTGTTTGAAGTCGTCCTCGGTGACGCGAAGCGTCTCCAGTACTTCGGCGTCGATTTCCTCGGCCTCGAGGTCGAGTTGCGGGCGGATGCGGCGCAGTGCGTGCATCGCCGACTCCTTGGCGAGGGATTCGAGGTCGGCACCGACGAACCCGTGGGTGCTGTCGGCGTAGGCATCGAGGTCGATGTCGTCCGTAAGCGGCATGTTCCGCGTGTGGACCTGCAGAATCTCCTTGCGGCCGTCGCGGTCCGGAACACCGATTTCGATTTCGCGGTCGAACCGGCCACCACGACGGAGTGCCGTGTCGATGGCGTCGACGCGGTTGGTCGCACCGATGACGACGACTTCGCCACGTTCGTCCAGTCCGTCCATCAGCGAGAGCAGTTGGGCCACGACGCGGCGTTCCACGTCGCCACCGGCCTCACCCCGCTTTGGCGCGATGGAGTCGAGTTCGTCGATGAAGACGATTGCTGGCGAGTTCTCGGTCGCTTCCTCGAAGACTTCACGGAGTTGTTCTTCGGACTCTCCGTAGTACTTCGACATAATCTCCGGCCCGGAGATAGTGTGGAAGGACGCGTCGATTTCGTTGGCGACGGCCTTCGCGATGAGCGTCTTTCCGGTACCCGGCGGGCCGTGCAGGAGGACACCTTTCGGCGGCTCGATGCCGAGGCGCTTGAACAGTTCCGGGTGACGCATCGGCAGTTCAATCATCTCTCGGACCTGTTCGAGTTCCTTGTCGAGACCACCGATGTCTTCGTAGGTTACGGATGGACCGCTTCCGTCACCTGCCGCGGTCTCTGTAATCTGCTCGGCGGGTTTCTGGCTCACCTGGAACTCAGTGTTGTCGGTGACGACGACCGTTCCCTCCGGATTAGTCGAGGCAATCTTGATGGGCACCGACTGGCTCGACGCGCTCATGAAACCGAAGCCGAGCGGCAGTTGGATACTCTGACCCTGCGTGACAGGTTGCCCCGAGAGCTTATCGCGGATGTACGTCCCGATGTTTCCGCCGATACGGAGGTTCTGGGGGAGAGCGATGGTGACGCGACTGGCGGGTTTCACGTCTGCTTTCTCCACGTTGACGCGGTCGTCGATACCGACGCCAGCCTGCTGGCGGAGACGGCCATCGATGCGGATGATACCCGTTCCCTGGTCTTCGGGGTAGCCCGGCCAGACGCGCGCGATTGCGGTGCCCTCGTTCGGCCCCTCGATGCGGATGAAGTCGCCGCCTTCGAGGTCGAGTTCGGAGGCAGCGGCTCGGTCGATTGCGGCGAGTCCACGGCCGGCGTCCTTCTGTTTGAGCGGTTTGACGATGAGTTTCATTTATTTGTGGATGGTGATGGTGAGCACGCCGTTTCGAACCTCTACATCGGCATCGCTGCCGGGGAGTTCGAACTCCGTCTCGGTCACGTGGTCGTCGGTGTTGGCCACGACGATGGCCGTCGAGCCGACGATATCGACGTCGATCTCGTCTTCCGAGAGAGCGACGTCGGCCGCGATGACCCAGCTGTCTTCGTATTCGTACCGGCGGATGAAACGCTCGTTTCCACCGGTGAACTGTTGCATGCTCATAGTGAGTCTAACCTAAGGTTAGCTCTTTGTATATTTAAATCTTGTTTCGGTGAATCGGGTGACAGTGGCGTATTACCGAACTTTGGTTGAATTGCGGTTCACACTCGTCACACCTCACAGTATAGTTCACACCGGAGGAACGTCAATCTAGTGGCTACAATCCCGGTTATTGTACGAACCGGGGAGAACACGGGGTGAGCGTCCGTTGTAGGGTCGAATCGGTGCGTCCGAAGAGAGATAGATACAGCGGAGAAAACGAACGGTCACGGCGCAGCAAAGGCGGGCCGACACGGCGTAGGGGTTTATTCGCTCGCGGCGTCCAGATTCCACCATGGACGCGGCTACGGTGGACCACCACGGACGGACGATAGCATATCGACACCGTGACGCTGGCGGGACAGGACCGACAGTGCTGTGTATTCACGGAAGCGGCGGCTCACACGCCGTCTGGCGCGGACAGTTCCGCATCGCCAGCGACTATCCGGTTGCCGCGCTCGACCTGAGCGGGCACGGCGACAGCGACGATGTTGACGCCGCCCCCGGCTACGAGACGCTCTCTGCCTACGTCGACGACGTGGTCGCCGTAGCCGAAGCAACTGGGGCGAGCGTCCTCGTCGGGAACTCCCTCGGCGGTGCCGTTGCGATGACGCTTGCGCTCGAACGCGACCTCGACCTCGATGCACTGGTTCTCACCGGAACTGGGGCTAAACTCTCCGTGCTCGATGATCTCCTGACGTGGCTCGACAACGACTTCGACCGCGCCATCTCGTTTCTCCACAGCGGAGACAAACTACTACACACGGACGATGAGCGGTTCCGCGAAGGGTCGAAAGAAGCGATGTACGATGCGGGACAGGTCGTCACTCGACGCGACTTCCGCTCGTGTCACACCTTCGATGTTCGCGACGACCTCGACCAGATTACCGTTCCGACGCTGGCGCTCGTCGGCGAGCACGACCGCCTGACACCGCCGTCATACCACGAATATCTCGCCGCCGAGCTTCCGGATTGCGAGTTCGGAACCGTCGAAGACGCCGCTCATCTCGCCATGTTAGAGCAACCGACGGCGTTCAACGACGCGGTGACCTCGTTTCTCGACCGCCGACTCGAATAGGAGGTAAAAATTCCGGCTTGCTGTCAGTTCTCAGTACAACTCGTCGAGGTCGTCTTCGACGTGACTGTGTTCTTTGGCGGGGAACTCGCCGTCTTCGACGGCCTCCTTGTACGCGCCGACGGCCTTCTCCATCTCCGATTTCACGTCGCCGAACTGGGTTGCAAAGGGCGGCACGCGGTCGCTCATACCGATGACGTCGTCGACGACGAGGACCTGTCCGTCGCAATCCGGTCCCGCACCGATGCCAATAGTCGGAATGTCGATTGCCTCCGTGACCTGCTTTGCGACGTTCGCGGGAACGTGTTCGAGGACGAGCGAAAACGCGCCAGCATCGGCGTGCGCCTCCGCAAGTTCGAGGATTTCACGGGCGGCATCCCGGTCGGTTCCCTGTCTGCTGTAGCCGAGTTGTTTGACACGCTGCGGCGTGAGACCGAGGTGCGCCATCACGGGGATGCCGAGTTGAACGAGTTGCTCAGTCAACTCGACGGTGTGCGGCCCGCTTTCGAGTTTGACCGCGTCCGCGTTGGCCTCCTTCAACATTCGTCCGCAGTGCTCGATACTCGATGCCTCGTCCACGCCGAACGAGAGGAAGGGCATATCGGCGACGACGAGGGCATCGTCGGTTGCACGCGCCACCGCACCGGTTCGACTCTGCATCTCTTCGACTGTCACCGGCAGCGTCGACTCGTAGCCGAGTTCCGTATTGCCCATGCTGTCGCCGACGAGAATGATGTCGATACCTACGTCGTCGACGATGTGCGCCGTCGACGCATCGTATGCCGTAAGCATCGTGATTGGCTCGTTTCCAGCCTTCGACCGAAGGGCACGTACCGTGACCATGCAGGCCGTTCGCACGTCCGGGTTATGAGCGTCACCCTTGCGGTCCGGGGTGTAACCGTCCCGGCGTATCGACTGATTCGGGTCGTAAACAACGCGAAATTCCGACCGGAACCGGCACACATTAGCCCCCGCCGTGATAGCTCTACCCGTGCAACTAGTCGAGCGGACGAATCCGGAGGGTGTCGATTACGGATGGGTCATGCAGATGACCTTCGTGACGACGATTCTCGTCGGGTCGCCCATCGTTGCGCTCCTCTCGTTGAACGCTGGGCTACAGACGTGGGGTGCGCGCGCCGAATTCGCGATTCGTGTTGGTGCAGTCATCTGGTTCGTGACCTCCATCGCCCTGTTCATCTACGCCAAGCGAACCGACGCGGGCGACGGCGGAAGTGACCCTGAAACCAAAGCCGAGACTAGCACCGAAGACTGATACCCCCGACTCCGAACCTGACGACTTCCAGAAAGACCTAACGACCCCAGCAGATACCTAACGACCCCAGCAGATACCTGACACTCCGGCGGTGAGTGCCGGAAACTCTTTCACACGATACGGCGACGTTCGCGTATGATAGACGAGACCATCGAGGAGATTCGTGAGATGCAGACGCACAGCTCCTCGGTCGTCGCCGTCAAGGCCACGCAGTCGCTCGCAGAGTTGACCGAGCGCGACTACGCGACCGTCGAGGAGTTCGAGCGCGACCTCGAACGGAACATCGGCGCACTCAAGCGCGCAAACCCATCGCATGCATCGCTCTACAACGCCTTGCAGGACGTTCTCCAGAGCGTCCAGGGCGAGACGGACAGCCTCGATGAAGCGCGGGAACTCACCCACAAAACAATCAACCGCGTCGTCGAGAACGTCGAGACGGGCAAGCGCCGCGCGGCGCAAGAGGCGGCCAAGACAATCGAAGACGGAGACACGTTCCTCACGCACGACTACTCGTCGACGGTGATGGAAGCCGTCGAAATCGCCGTCGCCGACGGCGCTGAACTCACCGCCTACCTCACCGAGGCCCGCCCACGGTACCTCGGGCGCAAGTTCGCACGCGAACTCGCCGATGTCGACGGCGTCGAACCGCACCTGCTGGTCGACAGTGCATCCGGACTGTTCCTTCCCAAGTGCGACCGCGTCATCATCGGGATGGACTGTATCGTCGAGGACACGCTGTACAACCGCGTCGGAACGTTCCCACTCGTCGCCGCCGCAAACGAAGTTGGCGTCCCCGTTACTGTCGTCGGGTCCGGTGCGAAAGTCGTCGACGACGGTTTCCGCTTCGAAAACGAGATTCGCTCGCCCTCCGAAGTAATGCTCGAACCCGTCGAAGGCATCGAGTTGGAGAACCCCGCCTACGACGCCACGCCGGTCGACCTCATCGACGAGGTCATCACCGACGAGGGCGTGCTGACGTTCTGATTCGCGGTTCTCATTTTCACCGTCGCGGGTTTCAGAGTTGGCCAACGAAGAGTGCGCCGACGAGCAGCACGACACAGCCTGCGCCGAATCCAATCGAGGCGGCGGCACGCGCTTTCGCCGAGGTGCCCGCTGGGAAGCCGAGGAATCCGAACAGCGCGCCAATCGGGAGCGAAACGACGACCGCGTTCACCACGAGGTTGTCCCAAAGTGGACCGGGAACGACGCGAAAGTAGGCCGAGCCGAGCGTGGCAAGCGGAAAGAGCGTCCCAGCGACGAGTCCCGTGACGCCGAGTTGCAGTCGAGAAACCGAATGAACATCCAGACGGCGAATCACGACGCCAGCGCCGACGCTGACGACCGCACCGAAGGCCAATAGGCCGAAGATGAGCGGCTGGCTGAGGACCATCAACTACGTGTCGGTAGAGCGTGTGAAAAATCCTGTCGGCCTAGTTTCATCTCAGCCTATTCGAGGCTGACCCACTCGCCGGTCTCGTCGGACCGCTCGATGGCGTCGAGCACTTCTTGGACCTCGTAGGCGTCCTCGAACGATGGGTGGAACTCGCCACCTTCGGCCGCCTCGCCGGACTGCGTCCGGCTGCCCGCAGCGGCCCGCTCTGCGACGGCGGTGAGGAACTCGTAGTTCTCGTGGACGAAGGTGTGTTCCCAGCCGATGACGTGGCCCGGTGGCCACCAGTTTCCTACGTAGGGGTCCGACTCGTCGGTGACGAGCACGGTCTCGTAGCCGCGGGCGTCGCCCGTCTTTACCTCCAGTTCGTTGAGGCGTTCGAGCGAGAACGTCAGACTCCCCTCGGAGCCGTGAATCTCGATGGTGTGGTCGTTCTTGTGGCCGTCGGCGAATCGAGAGGCTTCGAACGAGCCGACTGCGCCGTTTTCGAACTCGGCCTGTGCCGTGTAGGCGTCGTCGACCGTGACGGGTTTGTACTCGTCCGTTCCGGGCACCGGTCGCTCGTCGACGAACGTCTGGAGGTGGCCGGAGACGCGTGTAATGTCGCCCGCGACATCCGAATCCCCGACGAGGAAGCGCACGAGGTCGATAGTGTGCGCACCGAGGTCGCCGAGCGCGCCGGACCCGGCGAGGTCTTTGTCCATGCGCCACGCCCACGGTGCTTCGGGGTCGACGAGCCAATCCTGTAGGTAGCGTCCGCGGACATGGTGAATCTCACCGAGTTCGCCGTCCTCGATGAGACCCTTCGCGTACTGAATCGCCGGGACGAACCGGTAGTTGAACGCGCATCCGGCCACGCCGTCGGCGTCGCGGGCGGCGTCGCGCATCTCTTCGGCTTCTTCGAGCGTCGGGGCGAGCGGTTTCTCACAGAAGACGTGTGCACCGGCTTCGAGGGCCGCGATGGACGGTTCGGCGTGGAGATGGTTCGGCCCGAGGTTGTAGAACACGTCCACATCGCCGACCACGTCGCGCCAGTCCGTCGCCGTCGACTCGAAGCCGAAGCGGTCGGCGGCATCGGCGAGGGCTTCCTCGTCGCGACCGACGATGACGGAGCGCTCTACGTCCGGCGCGTCGGGGAAGAACATCGGCAGGCGTGCGAGGGCGTTCGCGTGCGCCTTACCCATGAATCGGTAGCCGAGGACGCCGATTTTGAGGGATTCAGTCATTGTGTCACCCCACCAGCCGATTCAGTACCGCGAGCGAGGCCGAAGGCCGAGTCTCGTGGCACTTTTTGGTCCAGATTTTTCCGGTGAGCGGGCCACGAAGCGGCCCCGAACCGGAAAAAGGTGGGCCTGAATCGGTAGCCGAGGACGCCGATTTTGAGGGGTTCGGTCGTAGAATCGGTGTTACTCATCGAGAATCACTCCGCCCAGTAGGCCTCGCCGGGTTGCGTTTCGAAGACGGCGCGCGAGAGCACGTCGACGGCCTTCTCCAGTCCCTCGTTCGAGGAGGTGAGCGCGTCTTCGTGTTCGATAGAGAGCGCGCCCTCGTAGCCGACCATTCGAAGCGTCGAGACCACGTCCTTCCAGTGGCCTTCGTCGTGGCCGTAGCCAATCGAGCGGAAGAGCCACGAGCGGGCGGCGGTGTCGGTGTAGGAGGTGGTGTCGAGGACACCCTTGACCTTCGCGTGGTGGTCGTACACTTTCGTGTCCTTCGCGTGGAAGTGGTGGATAGCGTCGTGGTCGCCGAGGAAGCGAATCGCTTCGGTTACGTCGATATCCTGCCAATAGAGGTGCGAAGGGTCGAAGTTCGCACCGATGCGTTCGTTGGTCGCCTCGCGCAGACGCATCATGCCCGTCGGTTCGTAGACGAGCATGTTCGGGTGCATCTCGATGGCCATGTCGACGCCGTGGTCGTCGGCGAATTCGGCGAGGTCGGACCAGTAGTCGATGGCGACGTCCCACTGGTACTCGTGGGCGTCGGCGTGCTCGGTCGGCCACGGGGCCGTAATCCAGTTCGGCACTTCGTCGTTCGGGCCGCCTGCCGGGAGGCCGGAGAAACACGTGACGGTGTTTACGTCGAGGACACTGGCGAGTTCGATTGCCTCGCGGAGTTCTTCGTCCGCCTCGGCGGCTGTTTCTTCGTCGGGATGCAGCGGGTTGTTGTGAGTCGCTAGCGCGCTGATTTGCATCTCGCGCTCCTCGACGGCGGCGAGCAGGGCAGCCTGTCTCTCGTCGTCACCGAGGACGGCCGCTCGGTCGACGTGGTCTTCGCCGGGCCATCCGCCGACGCCGAGTTCGACGCCTTCGACGCCGATACCCGACAGATAGTCGAGCGCGTCGGCGAGAGATTCGTTTCCGAGTGGGACAGTGAGCACACCGATGTACATACACGAGCATATTACTACGAACTGAATAAAAATTAAGGATGCGGGCAAAGAGCCTCGTGGCTCACTGGTAATTCACTGGTAATCGACGCGCGCAGCCGGTCGAAGTGGTGAGCTACCGAAGGAGGAATTCGGAGAGGCGCTCTCTGAGACTCGCTTCCTCGCCGAGTCGGAGATAGAACGCGGAGCCGCCGTCTTCGTAGTAGTTCTCGATGCGGCGGCGGACGGTAAAGCCGATGTTCTCGTAGAAGTCGAGGGCATTCTGATTCGTCGTGCGGGCGTGACAGGTCACGACGGGATGCTCCTTGGCAACTTCCGCGACGAGTCGCTTCGCGTATCCCTTCCCGCGGGCGTCGGGGGAGACGGCGAGAAAGAGAATGTAGCCGTCACGTCGTGTCGAGGCGAAGGCGACGAGCGTGTCGTTTTCGAAGAGGAGATACGTCGTCGACCGTCGGTAGGCGTCCATGAAGAACCCTCGTCGTTGCTTCAGGAGACCCTCATCGACCCGAATTTGCTCTTTCAGGTCCCACGCCTCCTCGGCGTACTCCTTCTGTCCGGGGGCGTCGACCCGCATCTCCACGTTGACGCTCACATTCCGAGGTTACCGGAGCGAGAATATAACTCCACCGTCCGTCAGTATACCTCATAGATACCACTGGTGGAATGTGTCAAGAGCCGGCAACAGACCTGGGAAGTGACGGGTTCTTGAGAGGCGCAGGGACGACGACTGACCGAAAGGACGAGGGTAGGCGGTGCCCCTGTGTTCAGTATGTGCTACACACTTCGCGAACACACTGCCGACGTGGCAGTCGAAGCCCACGGGTCGACCCTCGGCAACGTCTTCGCCGCCGTCGCCGACGGTCTCACTGCCGCGATGTGCGACGAGTTAGCCGAGACAGGCGACCGATTTTCGTTTTCCGTTCGGGCGGAGAGTCGAGAAGCGCTGCTGTTTGACTACCTCGACCAACTCATCTACGAACGCGACGTGCGCGGCGTCCTCCCGGCCGCCCACGAGGCGACAGTGCGTCAGACAGACGACGAGTGGATTGTCGACGCCTCGGCACGGGGAATCCCCTTTGCCGACGTGGACGCCCGCGACGTGAAGGCCGTCACGTACTCCGAGATGCGACTCGAGGAGACCGGAAACGGGTGGGAAGCGTACGTCGTTTTCGACGTGTGAACCGACGATACTGACAGTCGGATAAATGGTAGACGGGCAGACCTTGGTGTCGTGAAGACGTTTTCTTGTGCGGACGCGTGACGGAATCCTATTGAGTCGCCGTCTCGATTATTCATACATGACTACACGCGAGTTCGGCGATATCGAACTGCGACGAGTTCGTGAGCACGTCTGGGAGATTCCACAGGAGGGCGAGATGAACGCCCCCGCACGGGTGCTCGCCTCCGAAGCGTTGCTCGAACAGATCGGACAGGACAAGACGCTCGAGCAGTTGCGGAACGCGACGCACCTGCCGGGCATCACCAACCACGCTATCTGCATGCCCGACGGCCACCAGGGCTACGGCTTCCCTGTCGGCGGCGTCGGCGCGACCGACGCCACAGATGGCTGTATCTCGCCGGGTGCTGTCGGCTACGACATCAACTGCGGCGTCCGCATGATGACGACGAACCTCACCTACGAGGACCTCAAGGGCAAGGAAGCGGAACTGGTCGACGCCCTCTTCGAGGCGATTCCGTCCGGTCTCGGCGGTGGTGGTGTCGTCACGGGCGACGCGGAGACTATCGACGATATCCTCGCCCGTGGGATGGAGTGGGCGCTCGACGCGGGCTATGCGACCGAAGACGACCTTGCACACTGCGAAGACGAGGGGTCCCGTGACGACGCACGACCCGAATACGTCTCGCAGAAGGCCAAAGACCGCGGACGCAACCAAATCGGAAGCCTCGGCTCCGGGAACCACTTCCTCGAAGTGCAGCGCGTCACCGACGTGTACCGCGAGGACGTGGCCGAATCGTTCGGTCTCGAAGCCGACCAAATCGTCGTCCTCATTCACTGTGGCTCTCGCGGTCTCGGCCACCAGACCTGTACGGACTACCTCCGGCGAATCGAGAAGGAACACGCGGACCTCCTCGAAGAGCTACCGGACAAGGAACTCGCCGCCGCACCCGCGAGGTCGCAACTCGCCGAAGAGTACTACGGCGCGATGTGCGCCGCCATCAACTTCGCGTGGGTGAACCGGCAACTCGTCATGCACCGCACGCGCGAGGTGTTCGCCGACGTGTTCGACCGCGACTGGCGCGACATGGAGATGCGACTCCTCTACGACGTGGCACACAACATCGCCAAGAAGGAAGTCCACACCGTTGACGGCGAGGACCGAGAACTCTACGTCCACCGCAAGGGCGCGACCAGAGCGTTCCCCGCGGGCCGACCCGAACTCCCACCGGCGTACGCCGACGTGGGGCAGCCGGTCATCATCCCCGGCAGCATGGGCGCGGGAAGTTACATCCTCCGCGGCGGCGAGTCCTCGCTCGACCTCACGTTCGGGTCGACCGCCCACGGCGCAGGCCGCTTAATGAGCCGAACGCAAGCGAAACAGGAGTACTGGGGCGAGACGGTTCAGGAAGAACTCCGCGAGCAACAGAAAATCTTCGTCAAGGCGCAATCGGGCGCGACGGTGGCCGAGGAAGCACCCGGCGTCTACAAGGACGTTGACGAAGTCGTTCGCGTCTCCGACGAGTTAGGCATCGGCGACAAGGTGGTTCGGACGTTCCCCGTCTGCAACATCAAGGGCTAACCGTCCGAGACTCCCGAATTCTCAGAACCGACCCGGCCCGCGCGGGCCAGTATCCGGCCCTCGCGGACTCGATGGTCCCTGTCCGCCGATGACGACGTAGTCGCTTTCGGGAACGGACTCCACTTCGCGGCCGTGTTCGTACTTTACGAACGAGAGATAGAAGTCGCGGCCGCATGGCGACGCCAATCCCGGGTTCTCCACGTCGTCCGCCTCGCTCACCACGTCGGTCCACGTCAGGTCAGGCGCGTCGCTTTCGCCGCAGACGAAGTGGATTCCTTCGGCGTCCTCGAAGTCCTCGTCCGGGTCAGCGTACACCCACCCTTCGAGCGGATAGGGCGTTACTGACTTGTCGGCGAGGTAGCCGTCGCGTTCGAGTTCGACGACCGCGCCGCAGTGCGGACAGTAGTACGAGACCGGGTATCCCATGTCGAGGAAGTAGAACCCGTCGGGCTTAACGGCCTCGGCGGAACGAAAGACGCCGGTCCGCAAATGTTCATATACGATTCCGCGGCCAGTATCCCCGTGCGCTAAGTATCGCCGCGAGGCGTGACGCGGGTGTGCGGCACGGCGTCTCGCGGAGCGGTCGTGCCGAGTGCCGCCTGTCCGCAACAGAAGTGACGTTCAGACTCCTGATGGACCGCCATCGACGTATCTGAACGCGATATCGGCGCGCTCCGCAGTCTTCTTGTCTCGAGCCGAGTCGCCGATGAACACCGCGGCGCCGGGGTCAACGTCCATCCGACCGAGCGTCTCGAGGAGTGGCTCGGGGGCCGGTTTTTGCGTCGCCACAGTGTCGCGACCGACGAGTGCGTCAACGTGGTGGGTGAGGTCGTGAACATCGAGTGCGACGCGACAGGCGTCTTCGGCGTTGAGCGAACAGACACCCGACGGAACGCCGTCGGCGGTAAGGTGGTCGGCGAGCGGGAGCCGGTCGGAAGTCCACGCTCCCTGTCGCTCGTGTGCCGAAAGTTCTCGTTCTAGTTCGTCGCGGACGCCGGCCTCGTCGGCGACATCGAGCATCCGCCAGAGGTCCATCGAGTCCGCTTCGACGCCCGCGTCTTGCAAGACGAGCGCGGCGTCTTGAGCGGCTGCAGCCCAGTCGACGCGGAGGTTCACGAGCGTCCCGTCGAGGTCGTAGACGACGGCATCGAAATCCGAGAGGTCGGGGAGCGCCATTGACCGCAGTACGGGACCGGAGTGAAAAGACGCTTTGGGAGAAGGCCTATGCTGTCGCACAGAACACCGTCCTGTGTGTCCCCCTCAGTCCCGGAGCGTATCGCTCCAGTCGCTCCCTCGCTCGTCGTCGTGGCCGGCGTCCTCCTGCCGTGGGTTCGGGTCAGTCCCGCGCACGAGGGACCCGTCATCAGTATCTACCACTCTGGAATGGGAAGCGGCCTCGAACTTCCACACGGGCTCGTCCTCGTACCAACCGTCCTGCTTCTCTCGGCGCTGTCGCTAGCTGGTTATCGCTATCGGCGCGGCGAACTCGTCGTCGGAGCAGTCGGAGCACTCGCAGTCGGCTGGTTCATCCAGTCGTGGCAGGGGACGTTCATCGCGGGACCCGGCACGTGGGTGACGCTCGCGGGCTGTCTGTTTCTCACCGCTGTCGCTGCGATTGGACTCTACCGCCGTCGAAAACGAGTGAAATCGACCGCGTAGAAAGGCTGCGTGGAAAAAGCGCGCGAACTCAGTCGAGGAGCGACCGCGCGATAATCTCTTTTTGAATCTCGCTCGTTCCCTCGTAGATAGTCGTAATCTTCGAATCGCGGTAGTACCGCTCTACGTCGAAGTCCGTCGTGTAGCCGTAGCCACCGTGGACCTGCACGGCTTCGTTGGTCACGTCGACCGCGGCCTCGCTGGCGAAGTACTTCGCTATCGACGCGGCGGTTCGCGGGTCGTCGCCGGCGTCGGCGACGCGGGCGGCTTCGCGGACGAGCATGCGCGAGGCGTGGACCTGCGTTCCCATGTCCGCAATCTTGTGGCGAATCGCCTGAATCTTCGAGATGGGCTTGTCGAACTGCTCGCGCTCGTTGGCGTAGTCGATGGCGTCGTCGAGGGCGGCCTGCGCGAGGCCCACGGCCTGCGAGGCAATACCGATACGACCGCCGGTCAGGATGCGGAAGGCGGCCGAGAGACCCTTCCCCTCCTCGGTGAGTCGGTTCTCGGCCGGGATGCGCACGTCGTCGAAGATGAGCGCCGTCGTATCGGATGCGCGGAGACCGAGTTTCTCTTCTTTCTTGCCGACTTCGTAGCCGGCTTCTTTGGGGACGAGGAACTGCGTGACCGACGACGGGTCGTCGGGGTCCGTCTTGGCGAAGAGGATACAGACGCCGCCGCGCTGGCCGTTGGTTATCCACTGTTTCTTCCCGTTGATGACGTACTCGTCGCCCTCGCGGCGGGCGACGGTCGACATCTGTGCGGGGTTCGAACCAGCCTCGGGTTCGGAAAGACCGAACATCCCAACGGGTCGGCCGCGGGCCATCTTCGGCAGCCACTCTTCTTTCTGTTCGTCGGTGGCGAACTCGGCGATACACTCCGTGGCGAGGCAGTGGACCGAGAGGGCGGTCGCGACGGCGAGTTGGCCGTAGGCGACTTCCTCGTTGACCACCGCGTAGGTCGCTCGGTCGGCACCGAAGCCACCGTACTCTTCGGGGACGGTTAGTCCGGTCAGGTCGAGTTCTGCGAGGCCGTCCCACACGTCTTCGGGGAACGTCTCCGTCTCGTCGGCCTCGCGCGCAGTTGGGCGAATCTCCTCGACTGCGAACTCGTGGACCACGTCGCGGATAGCCCGTTGCTCGTCGGTCAGACCCGTGGCAGACCCTACGGTTTCCATGCTCGTCAGTACGGACCGTCATTGAAAAAGATGATTGAAATGTCGGCGCGCCCGTCAGCGGACCGACCAGTTTGCGGCGCGTCGGCTGAAAAACGGAGGGAGAGAGCGGCCGACTCACTCGCGGAGGTACGCCAACACCTCCTCGGCGGACGCGCCGAGGCCGCCTCCCTGTGCGAACGTCGGTCCACCACCACCGCCGCCGCCGAATTCGTCCGTCACCTCGGAGACGATATCGCCAGCAGCGACGTCACCGGTGCTGGCGACGACGAGGAACGGTGCGTTCGACTCGTCGACGGCGACGAACACGTCCGCTTCGGACTCGTCGCGAGCCTCCTTTGCTGCCTCGCCGACTTCGTTCGCGCCGAATCCCGAGACTGAGCCGAGTTTCCACGTCACACCGTCGCGTTCGACCGTCTCGAAGCTCGCGAGTCGTGCGCCCAGAACCTCTGTTTTCAGGTCTGCGAGTTCGGATTCGAGTTCGTCTCTTGCGGCGACCACGTCGACCGCCGTCTCTCCGAGTGATTCCAGATTCGTCCCGAGTGCGCGGGCCGCTTCGTAGGCTGCAGTCTGTACTTCGGCGCGGTGGTCGACCGCCGAAGGGCCGACCGCGAACTCGACGCGGGTGAGTCCCTCGCCGGGATTCGACCGGCCGAGCACTTCGACCGGGCCGATTTCGATAGTGTTCGAGACGTGCGTACCTCCGCAGGCACCCCAGTCCCAGCCCTCGATAGTGACGACGCGAACCTCGTCAGCGTCGGCGAAGACGCCCTCCTCGGTCTTGACGTTGAACGCGATTTCATCACGGGAGCGGGCTTCGGGGACGGGAATCTCGTCCCACGAAACCTCGCGAGCGTCCCAGACTGCGCGGTTGACCAGCCGTTCTAACTCGACGAGTGCATCGTCGTCCACTTCGGTCGTCGTCTCGAAGTCGACGCGAACTTTCTCCGCGGAGATGTCGAAGCCACCGTAACCGAGGTCGTCGAAGATATGGCGGCCCGCACCGTAGAGAACGTGACTCGCAGTGTGCGCCCGCATACAGTAGGTTCGGAAATCGTCGTCAACGACGCCAGTCACCTCGTCGCCGACCGCGAATTCGGGCGCGGCGGCGAGGTCGTGGACGACGGTCTCGCCTTCGGACCGGACATGTTCGACCTCGACACCGCCGAGGACGCCGCGGTCGGCAGGCTGGCCGCCGCCTTCAGGATAGAAGTACGTCTCGTCGAGAACGACCGACCGGCCGTCGATGCTCGCCACGGTCGACTCGAACGCCCGGACCTCGGGCGATTCGGGTGCGAGAGAGAGTGACATGTGGGCGTCGAGACGCCCAAGAGAGAAAAATCGTGCTACTCGTCGACGAGGGACACGTCGAGGCGCTCCTCGAGCGCGCGGATGACAGAGCCACCGACGTTCGCACGCGTCGCCCGACCCTGTTCGATAGCGAGGAGTTGTTTCTCTTCGAGGTCGAGTTCCTCGGCGAGTTCGGACAGTTGAAGCCCAGCGTCTTGGCGGGCGGATTCGACGGCACCGCCGTATCCCGAGACGAGATACGGGAGTCGGTCCTTCTCGTAGTTCGTCCCTTCTTCTTCCCAGTGTTTCGAGTCGCCTTTGGCGCTATCGTACATCTTGGCCGTCCGCTGGGCGGCGCGCTTGCGGCGACTTCGTTCGGAGTCGTCGCGGGTGCTGTCGGTCGATTCGCGCTTTTGGTCGGTGTAGCGGTTCTCCCCGTGCGGTGCGCAGTCCGGACAGACAAGGAGGTCGGCACCGGCCACGTTCGCACGGCGGAGTTTCGCCGTCGTTCGACCGCAGAGTTCGCAACTGTCTCCGTCGGAGCCACCACCGCCCCGGTTTGTCGAGTACTTGGCCATGGCGCGTGTTACTCGTTCTACCCTTTTAAACTCGCGGCACGGAGTCGGTTTGCAAAAGAAGACAGCGCGGTCGCTGTCGGTGCGGTGTAGGTACGGTGTAGAAACCCACCGAGAGGTATCTCTCAGGGGTGTAGTGTTCGGAAGGATTGTGCGTGGGTGATGTCCATGTAGGAAATCACCTGCATCGTTCGGCGGCTAGGCCGCCTCACTGGCGGAGTTTCACTCCGCCCATGCGATGCGTGGGACCGGATTTGAACTTCCGAGACTCACGTTGCTCGTCTCGACGTTCGAATCCGGCAGACCGGATTCTCACCGGCGGACCGCTACAGGACAGCGCGGTCGCTGTCGGTGCGATGTAGGTACGGTGTAGAAACCCACCGAGAGGAATCTCTCAGGGGTGTAGTGTTCGGAAGGATTGTGCGTGGGTGATGTCCATGTAGGAAATCACCTGCATCTTGCGATGCGTGGGACCGGATTTGAACCGGCGGACCTCTACAGGACAGCGCCCTCAACGCTGCGCCGTTGGCCTGGCTTGGCTACCCACGCTCGCTGTGTCTTGCTGCATTCTTCGTTACCCCGCGGTAATTTAAATGACTTTCCTTTCGATTCGACAATGTCGGGCGTTTGCAGGCGTCGTGGAGCGGGCGTGGACAGAACGATTTTGGCGTTACGGCCCTCCAATACGCCTATGGAGTTTCGTGCACGCGACCACGTCCGCGGCCTGACCGCCTTCCTCTCGGTCGTCTCGCTCGCACTCGTCTTCGGCGCGGTGCTCGGGGCGATTCCACGCGCGGCGATTCCGACCGCACCCGACGCCGTGTTCGACGCGATTCCACACGCGAACGCCGTCATCAGCACCGCCGCAATCGTGACTATCGTCGCCGGTGTTCGGTTCATCAAACGCGGCGAGGTCGAGAAACACCAGCGCATGATGCTCGCTTCGTTTCTCCTGTTTGCGACGTTCCTCGTCCTCTATCTCTACAAGGTCGTGGTCAAAGGGACGACGCCGTTCCCGGCCCAAGGGCCGGAAGTCGTCTATCAGTTCATCTATCTCCCGACGCTGGCGATTCACATCCTCCTCGCCGTCGTCTGTGTTCCGGTCGTCTACTACGCCATGCTGCTGGCGCTGACGCGACCCATCTCGGAGGTTTTCGGGACACAACACGCCCGATTCGGTCGCATCGCCGCGTCGCTGTGGCTCGTGTCGTTCGTCCTCGGAAACGTCGTATACGCGCTTCTCTACGTCATCTACTAAGGCGCTGGAGGGGACAAAACGGGATAAGGGAGTTCCCCGTCTGGACCTCACTGCGATGTTCGCTCGCAACCGCGGTCCCTCAGACGGGTAGTAGTACGTGTCTCGACCGGCAGGTCGCAGAGACGAGGTGGGCGGGCATTCCCGCAAATACACAGCCACCCCGTCTTTCAGTATCGCACTCCGTACTCCGTCTCGCTACCCGGTACTCAGCGAGTCGAAGTACGCGTTAAACTACGAACGCCGGGTAAAAGAAATCCCCCGTTGATTATGTTATCGGGTTTTTCAGTGACTGTTCGAGATTGTGATAAGACGCGGCAGCACTGAGATTGTAACAACTTCCGACGGAAGCGGGAGAGGCGGTGTTCACGCACGAACGTTGAGCGTCCAAGCAGTGGCCGTTAGTCGCTCAACGGCGCATCAGCGTCGACAGCAGGGCGAGTCACGTCGCGGTCGGTCTCCTCGCCGTCGATGTCGTAGGGGTACTCGCCGGTGACACAACCGAGACAAAGGTCGGCGCGGGACTTCTCGAGAACCTCCGCGATAGCGTCGATAGAGAGGTAGCCGAGACTGTCGGCGTCGATTGTGTCGCGCACGTCCTCGACCGACTTGTCCGAGGCGATGAGTTCCTCTCGCGTAGCCATGTTGATACCCATGTAACAGGGGGCGACGATGGGCGGCGCACCGATTCGCATGTGAACTTCGGCCGCGCCCGCATCGCGGAGCAGTTGCACGAGTTGCGTGGAGGTGGTACCGCGGACGATACTGTCGTCGATGAGCGTTACAGACTTACCTTCGACGGTGCTCTTTATCGGGTTGAGTTTCAGCCGGACGGCGCGTTCGCGCTCGTCCTGTGTCGGCATGATGAACGTCCGGCCGACGTATCGATTCTTCATCAGTCCCTCGGCGAACTCGACGGTGGCACCGTCTTCCTGCGCTGCTTCGGCGTACCCGGAGGCGAACGCGCGCCCGGAATCAGGAACAGGCATGACGACATCGGTATCGACGCCGCCTTCTTCCCAGAGTTTGCGCCCGAGTCCGCGGCGCACCTCGTAGACGAGCGTGTCGTTCATCACGGAGTCAGGGCGGGCGAAGTAGACGTGTTCGAAGAAGCAGTGGGCCGTGTTGTCGCGTTCGACCAGTTGATACGAATCGAACCCGGTGCCGTCGGGTTCGAGGACGATGAGTTCACCGGGCCGAACGTCGCGGACGAGTTCGCCGTCGAGGGTGTCGATGGCGGCGGACTCGGAAGCGAGAACGTAGCCGTCGTCGACTTTGCCGATACAGAGCGGGCGATTTCCTTCGGGGTCGCGCACGCCGAGGACCGTCTCATCGTGCATAATCGTGAGCGCGTACGAGCCGTGGATTCGCTCCATCGTTCGCTTGACTGCGCGGACGAGGTCTTCTTCGAGAAGGTTGCGCGCGAGGTCGTGGGCGATGACCTCGGTGTCGCCCGTTGAGGTAAAGGCGTGACCGACGTTCTCCAGTTCGTCTCGGAGTTCGTCGGCGTTGACGAGATTTCCGTTGTGTGCGAGGCCGAGCGACCCCGATTTGAACGAGACGGCGAACGGTTGCGCACACGATTTCGAAACGTCGCCGGCGGTTGGGTAGCGGACGTGGCCGATACCGGCCGAGCCGTTTAACCCATCTAAATCGTCCGCATCGAAGGCGTCGCCGACGAGACCCATCTGGACGTGGCTGTGTTGTTGGAACCCATCGTGGGTGACGATACCCGCAGACTCTTGTCCGCGGTGTTGGAGGGCGTACAGCGAGTAGTACAGGGGTCGTGCAGCGTCTCGACCGCCGAGTGCGACGCCGACGACACCGCACTTCTCGGTCGGTCCGCTAATGTGGTGGGAGTCGTCCCGCCCAGTTGCCATAGAAGACGGTAGAGAGTCGAGGAGGTAAAAAACCCGTCCTTATGCAGTAACAACGGGGTCTAGAACCGAATAATATACAAGATTGTGTATTGGCAATTGGTGTATTTGCACATGTTTTAGACTATTGATTCCGTGAGTCCACAGAAATCGAGCGGAGAAAGTGATGGCTAGTGATAGCTAATAGCACAGAATTGAAACCTGAACGGGTGTCAGGAACGCAGTGTCATTCTCGCCGCCGAGCGGCGAGATAGAAGACAGAGTGACGGTCGGGGACCGTCCAGAGTCGTTTCCGTTAGTTGTCGCCCGACTTCGACTGCCAGGCGTAGCTGCGACGCTTCTTCGACTTACCGAAGCCGCAGGACGAGCAGACCTTCTTCTTCACGTGGTAGGACTTCTCACCGCAGCGACGGCACTTGACGTGCGTCGTCTTGTTCTTCTTTCCTTGGCTAGGGGTTCCTGCACCCGTCATGCTTTGATGGTCACGACGTTATCGCCGCGTATAATGGTTGTGTCTTGGACTTGCTCGAGTTCGATATCCCCGGGCACGGAGTCTTCATCTAGCGCTTCTTCGAGTACGACGTTCATGTGCTGGTCGTAACCAGCGAGGACGCCGAAGTATGCATTTCCGTCCTTGAGGAGAACCGTCACCGGTTCGTCGAGTGACGCTTCGAGGACGTCGAGGGGTCGGCCGCTCATGTTTCAAATCCGTCTCGTAGTTATCTTAAAGGTGCCGGACCGACCGAACCGATATTCCTATTTTTCAGCCTCAGTGAACGTGATATTTCGACGGAATCGACCGGTTGGCCGCTCGTATCTCGACGAAAGCGCCTGACTGGCCACTCGTGTGTGCGCTCACCACGGCGGGCGTGCGGGCGCAGTGAACCCACGTAGTTTTTAGTACCCCCGTGAGTAGATTCCAGTACCAGAAACCCGCGGGTAAGTGCGGACGTGCCCAATCCACGCGATTCGGGCCGTCTCGCACGCGGGGTCAATCGACCGACGAGCTGCAAGACGCCGGGGCCGGTGGCCCCCAGACGCCCGTCTTTCCGTGAGCACCCTCGCCACCCAGTGGCTTTCGATGCTCGGAACTATCGAGACAAACCATGGAAATCGAAATTGCAACCATAGGCGGATACGAAGAAGTCGGCCGTCAGATGACGGCCGTCCGTGCCGGAGACGACGTTGTCGTCTTCGACATGGGTCTCAACCTGTCGCAGGTCCTCATCCACGACAACGTCGAGACCGAAAAGATGCACAGCCTCGACCTCATCGACATGGGCGCCATCCCGGACGACCGTGTCATGAGCGACCTCGAAGGAGACGTAAAGGCCATCGTCCCCACGCACGGCCACCTCGACCACATCGGGGCAATCTCCAAGCTCGCCCACCGCTACGACGCGCCCGTCGTTGCGACGCCTTTCACCATCGAACTGGTGAAACAGCAGATCGAAGGCGAGAACAAATTCAACGTCAACAACGACCTCGTCAAGATGGAAGCCGGAGAGACGATGTCCATCGGGGACTCCGGACAGGTCGAACTCGAGTTCGTCCACGTCACTCACTCCATTATCGACGCCATCAACCCGGTCGTCCACACGCCGGAAGGCGCAATCGTCTACGGGCTTGACAAGCGTATGGACCACTCGCCGGTCCTCGAAGACCCCATCGACATGAAGCGCTTCCGTGAGATTGGCCGAGAGGGCAACGGCGTGCTCGCGTACATCGAAGACTGTACGAACGCCGGCCGGAAGGGCCGTACGCCCTCCGAGTCCGTCGCACGTCGTCACCTCAAGGACGTTATGACCTCCGTCGAGGACTACGACGGCGGTATCGTCGCCACGACGTTCTCCTCGCACATCTCGCGTGTCTCCTCGCTCGTCGAGTTTGCCAAGGACATCGGTCGTCAGCCGGTTCTCCTCGGCCGCTCGATGGAGAAGTACTCCGGTACCGCCGAGCGTCTCGGCTTCGTCGACCTGCCGGACGACCTTGGGATGTACGGCCACCGCAAGTCCGTCGACCGTACCTTCAAGCGAATCATGAAGGAGGGCAAGGAGAACTACCTGCCCATCGTCACGGGCCACCAGGGCGAGCCACGCGCGATGCTCACCCGCATGGGTCGCGGCGAGACCCCGTACGAGCTTGACGACGGTGACAAGGTTATCTTCTCGGCACGGGTCATCCCGGAGCCGACCAACGAGGGACAGCGCTACCAGTCCGAACGTCTCCTGCGCATGCAGGGTGCACGCATCTACGACGACATCCACGTTTCCGGTCACCTTCGTGAGGAGGGCCACTACGAGATGCTGCAGGCGCTCCAGCCCCAGCACGTCATCCCGGCTCACCAGAACCTGAAAGGTTTCGCTCCGTACGTGGACCTCTGTGAGTCGCAGGGCTACGCCCTCGGTCGTGACCTCCACGTGACGCGGAACGGTAACATGATTCAACTGGTGGAGTGATGAGCCCGGACGCGACGGAACAGCGAGTACTCGAGGCGATTCGCCAGCGACGCGAACTCATCAACGACGCACTCGACGAAGATGTACCGATGGCCGAGCCAGCGCGGCTCTATGAGGCCTCGCGGTACCTCATACAGGCCGGTGGAAAGCGCCTCCGCCCGACTGTGTCCCTCCTGACTGCCGAAGCCCTCGCGGATGTCGAGCCGATGTCGGAGGATTACCGCTCGTTCCCGACGCTCGCAGGCGACCCCATCGACGTGATGATTGCCGCCGGGAGCATCGAGGTCATCCAGTCGTTCACACTCATCCACGACGACATCATGGACGACGACGACCTCCGACGCGGCGTCCCGGCGGTCCACAAGGAGTACGACACGGAAACAGCGATTCTCGCCGGAGACACGCTGTACGCCAAAGCGTTCGAACTGCTGACGAAGACGGGAGCAGACCCGGCGAACAGCCTCGAAGCCGTTCGACGCCTCGCCACCACCTGCACCCAGATTTGTGAGGGACAGGCCCTCGACATCGAGTTCGAGCGTCGCACAGAGGTGCCCCCGGATGAGTACCTTCAGATGGTCGAACTCAAGACTGCAGTCCTCTACGGAACTGCGGCCGCCGTCCCGGCGGTTATCATGGGTGCTGACGATGATGTTGTCGAGGCGCTCTACCAGTACGGTATGGAATCCGGCAGCGCGTTCCAGATTCAAGACGACGTGCTCGACCTGACGGTCCCGTCGGAAAAACTGGGCAAACAGCGCGGGTCGGACCTCGTCGAGAACAAGGAGACGATTATCTCCCTGCACGCCCGTCAACAGGGTATCGACGTGGACAATCTCGTCGATGTCGAGACGGCGGAAGAACTCACCGAGGACGCTGTCGAAGCCGCCGTCGCCGAACTCGACGAGGCAGGCAGCATCGACTACGCCCGCGACATGGCCGAAGACCTCACCGAACAGGCGAAAGCGCGCCTCGACGTCCTTCCCGACAACGAGGCCCGCGACCTGCTCCGTGACATCGCGGACTACCTCATCACCCGCGGATACTGACGGCGCATCGCGCTCGCCGCTCGCCAGCCGTCTCCGACCCATTACGTCTTCTTTGCGTTGTCAACTCGCCACGAGTTGTATCGTCGTCGCCGCAACCCATATCTATGCAGGAATGCTAGCAAGTATCGTACCCCTGCCCGCGCGAGAATTACCCTTCCCGCAATCCGGGCCTGTTTTTACGCGCGCCGCGGAATCGGACGGTAATGGACGACGACCTTCGAGAGCGCATCGAGCGAGAGGCGGAGAAACACGCCCTCCTCAATGCGGTCAAACACGAAAGCGACGCCGACGTAGGTGCCATCATGGGCCCGCTGATGGGCGAAAACCCCGACTTCCGACAACACGGCGGTGAGATTCCGGGACTCATCGGACCCGTCGTCGCGGAGGTCAACCAACTCTCCACCGAAGAAAAGCGCGACCGACTCGAAGAGCTCGCGCCCGAGGAACTCGCCGAGATGGAAGCCGAAGAAGAGGAAGACGAGTCGCTGCTTCCCGACCTCCCGAACGTGGAGGCCTACGACGAAGTCCGCATGCGTGCGGCTCCGAATCCCAACGGCCCGTGGCACCTCGGCCACGCCCGAATGCCCGCAGTCATCGGGACGTACAAGGAGATGTACGATGGCTCCTTTATCGTCCGCTTCGACGACACCGACCCGGAGACGAAGCGACCCGACCTGACGGCCTACGACGCCATCCTCGAAGATATCGAGTATCTCGGCTTCGAGCCTGACGACGTGATTCGCGCCTCCGACCGCGTGGAGACCTACTACGACCACGCTCGCGAACTCATCGAGATGGGCGGCGCGTACACCTGCTCGTGTTCCGGCGAGGACTTCTCGAACCTGAAGAACAACGGCAAGCCGTGTCCCCACCGCGACAAGGACAAAGAAACGACGCTGGACGAGTTCGAAGCCATGGTCGATGGCGACTACTCGTCCGGCGAGATGGTTCTCCGCGTCAAGACCGACATCGAGCACAAGAACCCCGCCCTGCGCGACTGGGTCGCTTTCCGTATGATAGACACGCCGCACCCGCGCGAAGAAGCCGAAGACTACCGCGCGTGGCCGATGCTCGACTTCCAGTCCGGCGTCGACGACCACCTCACGGGTGTTACCCACATCATCCGCGGCATCGACCTTCAGGACTCCGCGAAGCGCCAGCAGTTCGTCTACGACTACTTCGGCTGGGACTACCCCGAAGTCGTCCACTGGGGTCACGTCCAGGTCGACGCCTACGACGTGAAGATGTCCACGTCGAGCATCAAGGAACGCATCGACGCGGGCGAACTCGACGACTGGGACGACCCGCGCGCGCCGACAATCAAGAGTCTCCGCCGCCGTGGCATCCGCGGACAGGCCATCGTCGACGCGATGGTCGGACTCGGCACGTCCACCTCCAACGTCGACCTCTCGATGTCCACCGTCTACGCGAATAACCGCGACCTCGTCGACGACGAGACGGACCGCTACTTCCTCGTCCGGGATGGAGAGGCATTCAGCGTCGAAGGTGGACCGGACACCGCGCACCCGCCGCTTCATCCGAGCTTCGAAGACCGCGGCACCCGCGACATCCCCGTCGACGATAGCGTCCACCTCGAATCCGGTGACATCCCCGCCGAAGGCGACCGCGTCTGGCTGAAAGGCTTCGGCTGTGTCCGCCGCGAGGACGACACCCTCGTCTACACCGACGACGACCTCGATGTGGTCCGCGAGGGTGAAGTCGACGTGATTCACTGGGTACCGACCGAGGGCGTGCAGGTCCGCATGCGCACCATGGACGGCGACGTGGCTGGCGTCGCGGAACCCGACTTCGGTGACGTGCGCGTGGACGAACTCGTCCAGTTCGAGCGCGTCGGCTTCGTGCGCGTGGACGACCGCGGCGACGACGAGACGGTCGTCTACTTCGCGCACAAGTAAGCCGCCGTCCCGTTCGACCCTCTCGCGCAGTCCGACACAAACACTCGTTTTACCGACGGCCGTCGTAGCACCACTCGTGACCCTCGTAGACCTCACTCGCCGCGTCGAATCGGGGATGCCGACGTACCCCGGCGACCCATCCGTCTCGGTCGAATCGCACGCCGATTTCGACACGGACGGCTACCGCGTCTCACGTCTCGAACTCGGAAGCCACGCGGGGACGCACGTCGATGCCCCGGCGCACACCGAACCGGACGGCGCGACGCTCGACTCGTACTCGGTTGACGACCTTCGGTTTACTACCCGACTCGTCGATTGCCGCGATATCGGCGCGAACGAACTCGTCGCGCCCGGCGCGATTCCGGACCGCCTCGAACCGGGCGTCGACTGTCTGATATTCCGAACTGGATGGGAAGCCGAGTGGGGGACAGACCGCATGGTCGACCATCCGGCGCTCGCTCCCGAGACGGCGCAAGTGTGCGCCGACCGAGGACTCGCGGTCGGTATCGACGCACTCAGCCCGGACCTAACAGGTGGGGACGATGTACCAGTCCATCACGCACTCCTCGGGGCGGAATTACTCATCGTGGAGAATCTCTGTGGATTGGATGCACTTCCCGTAGACCGGACGTTCGACCTGTTCGTCATGCCGCTCCGTGTGGATGCCGACGGCGCGCCCGCTCGGGTCGTCGCGGAGGTCGGAAGCCAGTTGAGCCTGAACGGGGGCTAGAGCAGGACGACGAGGGCGAATCCGACGAGCATCGAGAACGTCAAGAGCACCTGCACGACTGAGGACGCGAGGACGCCGACTGTCGCGTAGAGAGCGCGACGACCGCTCTCTTCTGCGTCTTCGTGTTCGTAGTATTCGACGAGAAAGACGGTTCCAGCGACCCCGATGAAGATGCCGAGCGGGCCGAGCAGGAACAGGAGGACGAACCCAACGAGACCGGCGAGGAGCGATGTTCGGTTCGATGCACCCCCGACGCGGGCGGCGACGAAGCCAGCCCCATAGTCAGCAGCGAGTGCAGCGAGTCCAACGAGGAGGAGGCCGACGAGTCCAAGGAGACCGGGGTCCGAGTAGCCGGTGGACCACCAGTAAACGAGAACACCGATAACCGAAAGGAGGGCACCGGGGAGGAGCGGAAGCACGCTTCCGACGACGCCGAGGACCAGGAGGGCGACTGCGACCCAGAGGAACACGTCCATGCCGGGCGTTCGGCGTGCAGGATAATCATCCCAGCGGGGAGCCAGCCGTTCCTGTGTTCGCTCTATTCGGCCTCCAGTGTCCGCTCTATTCGGCTTCCAGTGTCCGCTCTATTCGGCTTCCAGTGTCCACGCTGTTCCGCATTCCGGTGACTACCGTTTTCGAGTGGCGAGTGATGTGTTAACTTGGGGTATGATTTAATGCGCTTACAGTAAAATAACACGACACACTATGGCTATCGACCCGCAGTTCGAAACGAACCGAGAGAAAGTCGGCGAAGAAAAGCTGGACGAACTCCGTTCGTCGGCAAACCAAACTTCGTTTGGTGATGGTGTCGCCGTCTGGGGACCGGTCGATCCGCCAGAAAAGCAGGGCATCCACGGCACCCACGTCGCCGTCGACTTCGATATCTGCCTCGCTGACGGCGCGTGTCTGGAAGACTGCCCCGTCGACGTGTTCACGTGGGTCGACACGCCCGGCCACCCGGAGTCGGACATCAAGGCGGAACCGACACACGAAGACCAGTGTATCGACTGCATGCTCTGTGTCGACGTGTGCCCCGTCGACGCAATCGACGTTGACCCCGGCCGAGCAGGGCGCATCTGACTGGGGTCACTGGGGACTCGCGTCCTTTTCGCGGCACGAGCACCGTCGTGAGCGCTTGCCACCGGGGACGTTCCAGCTGGCCGGCACAAAAGATTATTATGAATATGAACTAGCATTAACGCGAGAGTGTTCTCAATGCACATGGTGGTACTTACAAAAGGTGTGCCCGACTTCCGCGAGGGCCAGGTATCGTTCGACGAGGATGGGCACCTCGAACGGGGGAAGACGCCCACGGTGATGAATCCAAACGACCGCTTCGCACTGGAAGCGGCGTTGCAGACGCGAGTCCGACACGGTGGCAGAGTCAGCGTGATGAGCATGGGTCCGCCGGGGTACAAGGAGGTGCTACAGGAGGCGATGGAGTCGGTGTACGCCGACGACCTCCACCTGGTTTCGGACCGCGAGATGGCGGCCGCCGACACGTGGGCGACGGCCATCACGCTCAGCGCGGGCATCGAAACGCTCGGCGAACCCGATATCGTCTTTGCGGGATTCAAAACGGCCGACGGGGAGACGGGCCACACCGGCCCGCAGACGAACTGGTGTCTGGATATGCCGCTCGTCACGCACGTCATCTCACTCGATATCGACGAGGATGAGGGCGTCCTGCGCGCGAAACGACTCGTCGAGGGCGACATCGAAGAGGTCGAAACGGTCGAGACGTCGCTTCCGGCGTTCGTCGTCACCGACCCCGAATTCACCCCGTCGTATCGGACGGCGGGCGAGCGACTCACGCTGAAAGACCTCCGCGCGGAGACACAGGAGCGTGCCGAGAACTACGAGGACCATCTCACGGTTCGGGACCACGCGGACATCAACGTCGACCCGGACTACATCGGTCTCGATGGCTCGCCGACCATCGTCTCCTCTGTCGACCCGATTCCGAAGGCACCAGCGGAACGCGAGGCGACGATGGTCGACCCGGACGATTCGAGCGCGATGCAGGACGTACTGGAGGCGATGAAGTCGGCAGTCGGCGGCGATACCGCCGCTGCGGGGGGTGACTGACGATGACCGACTTCGACCCGGGAGACTACGAGATTTCGGAACTCGGCCCGGCAATCAAGGATATCGAAGACCTCGGCGAGTTAGAGGAGATTCTCCAGGCCGAACATCGCGGGGAGAACCGCGCCGGAGCCATCGCACTCATCGAGAGTCGCATCGAGAAGTTCTCCGAAGACGAGGAGGAACCGGCCGACGCCGAGGGACTCGACCTCGCGTCCATGAGCACCGCGGAGGTCGGAAATGCCCTCCAGAGCGTCGACGAGGTTTCGGACCTCGAATCACTGCTCGAACGCGAGGAGGCTAGCGAGGACCGCGACCCCGTGAAGCGACTCATCCGAAATCGCATCGACTCCGTGCAGGGCAGCGACGAAGAAGCCGCTGAAGTCGAAATCGACGAACGACCTCCCGAGGAACGGCATCCGGACCTCGACCATCCCACCCGCGACAAGCGACACGTTCGCTCGCTCAGCGACGGGACCTACCGTGATATGTGGGTCTACTGCGAGACGCAGGCGGGCGAACTCATCGACGTGTCGAAGGAGATGCTCGGGAAGGCCCGCGAGTTGATGGACACCTACAACGACGACTACGAGGAGGACGAGCGAGTCGTCGCCGTCCTCATCGGGTCGGACGTGTCGAAGCACGTCGACGACGTAATCGCCTACGGCGCTGACGTGGTCGTCGCCCGCGAGGACGACCGTCTCGACCGCTTCCAGCACAAACCGTTCACCGAAATCTTCTGCGATATGGCTCGCGCGGGCGCAACCCACGAAAACGGCGAGGTTCACGGCGGCCGCGACGAGGAGTGGCGCGACTACGACAAGCCGCGGTACGTGCTCTTCCCGGCGACGAACAACGGCCGCGACCTCTCGGCGCTCGTGCAGGCCGAACTCGACTCGGGACTCGCCAGCGACTGTTCCGGTCTCTACATCACGAAAGAGGTCATCTCGAATCCCGTCAAGACCGGCGTCGCCGGCGAGAAAAAGGAGTTCGAGCGTGTGCTGCATATGAAGCGTCCCGACTTCTCGGGCTTCGAGTATTCGACGATTCTCTGTATCGACAATCCGGCGCGGGAGTTCCACCCGCAGGGCGCGTCTGTCATTCCGGGGAGCTTCGACGTTCCGGAGCCGGACCCGTTCCGTGAAGGACTCGTCGTCGACCACGACGCGCCGCTCGACGACGACTGGTTCCGCATTACCGTGACCGAGTACGACCAGTTGGACGAAGGTATCGACCTGACGGGCCACGAGGTCATCGTCGCGGTCGGTCGCGGCATCGGCGACGACCCGACGAAGGGTATCGAACTCGCGTTGGAACTCGCAGACCAATTCGAGGGCTCGGAAATCGGCGTCACTCGCGGTATCGTCACGGGGTCGTTCCAGTTCGACGGTCACGTCGAGCAGTACACCCACGAAGAGCGACAAATCGGCGAGACCGGACAGGTCGTCGCGCCCAAACTCTACATCGCGGCGGGAATCTCCGGCGCAGTTCAGCACAAGGTCGGGATGGACGAGTCGGATACGATTATCGCCATCAACACGGACCCGGACGCCCGCATCCGCGACTTCTCCGACTACTTCATCGAGGGAGACCTGTTCGAGGTGCTCCCAGAACTGACGGCGGCACTGAAAGAAGGACAGTTCGAGGCGGCGGTCGCCCGCGATGGCGGCCTCACCGAAGGTGAGAGTACATCGGACGTTTCGCCCGATGGCGGTCTCGCCACAGATGAGAGCACGTCGGGCGTTCCGTCCGACAGCGAGGTTGCGGACGAACGAGGAGACACCCAATGACTGAACACGAACACTACGAAGCAATCGTCGTCGGGGCTGGTCCCGGCGGGGCGGCCGCGGCCGCAACGTTCGCTAACTACGGAATCGAGACGCTCGTTCTCGAACGCGGCGTCGAAGCCGGGTCGAAGAACGTCTCGGGCGGACTTATCTACGCCGAGGAGTCCGCACCCTACACCATCGACGACCTCTTTCCCGACTTCCGCGAAGAGGCGTCGGAGCGGCCTATCACGAAGTACCGCATCCACAACATCGCCGGCGACAAGGTGGAGTCGTTCGACCTGACCAAACTCCACGAACACGACACCGAGTGGTCCGACTCCGTCCTCCGTCGAAAGATGGATTCGTGGCTTGAAGACCGCGTCCACGAGCGGACGCGCGAAGCCGGCGGTGGACTCTTGACCGGCGTCCACGTCACTGGACTCCTTCGCGAGGAAGGGAAGATTGTCGGCGTGACGACCGACGAACTCGACCCGATAACGGCCGATATCATCGTCGCCGCCGACGGGGTGAACTCCGAACTCGCCCGCGACGCGGGCTTGATGGACTGGGAAGAACCCGAAGAGTGGTTCCAAGGCGTGAAAGCCGTCGTCGACATGCCGAACGACGTTATCGCCGAGCGATTCGACGTCGGTGCGGACGAAGGGGTCGCACACCTGTTCTCCGGCGACCTGTTCGAGGGCGTCCGCGGCGGCGGATTCCTCTACACCAACCGCGATACGCTGTCGCTCGGGACCGTCTTCCACCTCGACAGCCTCGTCGCCGAACAGGCCGAACCGCACGAACTCCTCGATGCGCTTTTGACGCATCCACTTCTCGCACAGTGGCTCGGCGACGACTACACAGAACTGGAGTACAGCGCCAAACTCGTCCCCGACTCGAAGAAAGTCGCACTCCGAGAACCACACTTCGGCCGCCTCCTCCTCGTCGGCGATGCGGCCGGCCAGATGCAGGCACAGGGTCCCATCATCAAGGGGATGAACCACGCTGTCACCGCGGGGGCGCTCGCGGCCGAGGCGTACGCGCAGGCGAAGTCCCGTAACGAACCGGAGAAAGCGGGGACGCGATACGCCCGCAAACTCCGAAGCGAGGGCGTGATGAAGAAGCTCCGGCCTCGCGGGTACGAACTGTTCCGCGGCGTCGCCGAAGACGACAGTGTGGCCGACATGGTCGATTCCGTCCTCACGTCGGCCGTCGGACGCGCCGGGATTCGCGCCCTCTCCGGCCAACTCGAACGGTTCTACAACGTTCCGATGCTGTCGTCGATGATACCCGACACGCAGACGCCCTACGTCACGCTCCCGACGGTTATCGCGGAAGAACTCGGGACGCGTGTGCGTGAGGAGAATACGGTGACGCCGCCGAGTCTCGAAGCGCGCATCGGCGACCTGACGTACGACACCGATATCGGGTCACCGCACATCACGCTCCTCGACAACTCCTACGAGGCAAGTGGGGCCGCCGTCGCGGCCTGTCCGGTTTCGGCGGTCGACTTCGGCGGCGGGTGCTACCGCGAGGAACTCGTCCGGACGAACGGCTCAGAGGAGCGCGTCGTCAGTCTCGACACACAACCCTGTGTCGAGTGCGGAACCTGCGCCGTTGTCGCCGAAACCGAGTGGGAACACCCACGCGGCGACAAGGGCGTCGAGTTCAAGTGGGGGTGAGTCGGTGGCTGGAGACACTGCATCGAAGCCCACGGCAGACACCGACCGCAACCCGGAGCACGTCCGGTTCGGCGAGCGCGTCAGGGACCTCGCGGCCGAGGCGCGGCAGGCGAGAGAGACGTTCGACCCACCGGACGAATCGACGGCCGACGAGCGTGCCCTCGAATGCGCCCGCGACGGCGTCGGCCCGGTCGTCTCGTTGTACATCGAAGCGCGAACCGGCGGGCGAATGGTCGAGTTCACCGAGACGGAGTTTCAGTTACTTCACCGAACACTCAACGATTGGCTCACGCTGTACGCCCGGTGCTACGAGGTCGACCTCGACGCCGACTTCACGATTCGAGAGGCCGCCGAGGTGCTTCTCAAGACGCACAACGTCCGCGATACGGCGCAGTTGCTGACGTGTGTTCCGGCGCGGCGGTGAAAGGTGACATCTGGTACCCGCCATCCGACGAGGAAACCGCCGGTGTTCCAGAGACTATTGTGAAAAAACCGACAATTCGTCAAAACTATCACGAACAACAATTATTAACCATGAGTGTGATTGTGTACCATGGAAGTAACAGATAGTCTCAACTTCGGACACAAAGACCGGAAAGATATCTACGAATACATCGAAAGCCACGGAACCGTTCGGGAGGACGAGGTTCGGCGAGCGCTCAATTTCGAACCGGTAGCGCTCGGAACTCACCTGACGATTCTGCGGCGCGACGGCTACATCCGAAAGGTCGGAAAGCACGTCGAGGTCGCCTACGCGCCGGGTGAAGAGGAGACGTTCGAACTCGACGACCTCGACGTAACGATTCGGATGGCACAGGATGTCGACCTCGAAAGCCTTGTCGACGCTATTCACGAGGTTGCAGACGAGGGCCGCTACATCGAGGGAGAGACCGTCGCGGACGTGCTCGACCACGAAGAAGTCGTCCTCCGGCACAACGAGGTCCGTTCCCGGATGGTGTTCGTCGCGACCGTCGAAGACGAACTCGCCGGATGGGTCCACCTCGACCTGCCCGAAGCGGAGAAACTGAGCCACACGGCCGTGCTCACCGTCGGAACGCGACCGGAGTTCCGCGGCCACGGCATCGGGAGCAAACTCCTCGAACGGGGCGTCGACTGGGCCCGCGAACACGGCTTCGAGAAACTGTACAACAGCGTGCCCGCGACCAACGAGGGAGCAATCGAGTTCCTCGAAGACCACGGCTGGGAGACGGAAGCCGTCCGCGAGGACCACTACAAAATCAACGGCGAGTACGTCGACGAAGTGATGATGGCCGTCAGGCTCCGCTAAAGCGCAGGTGGAGCCATCGAACCCGAACCCGGGTTTTTATCGACCTTGTTGGGAGAGCGGACGCGCTGCGCTACCGGTCTCGGACCGGATCTACGACCAATTCTCTGCTGCGCCGTCGAGGGGTTCGGCGACGACGCCATCCTGCTGGGCGAGCGTCCGAGCATGTGCCGTACAGACGTTTCTGTCGGCGTCCCACGGGATGTAGAGTCTGACCGCCGCGACGTTCTCGCAGTCGGATTCGCTGCACTCGGCCATGCGAAATCTGTCGGCCCCGACGACCATCGGTGTATCGGCGATTCGGCTCGAAGCAGCGATCTGACAGGTGTTACTGATACCGCTCGCGCTCGTCGTGTGCCACGTCGCCGCCGTACTCGTCGACGAGCGGTTCGTAGGCGTCGCCGAGTGCGCGCATCGCTTGCGCAGTCGAGTGGAAGTCGAGTTCGTCGGCCACCGCCGACCACGCTCGCGTTTGTAACACTTTTCGGACGAGCAGGCGCTCCGCTCGCGCCGAAAGCGAGGCACAGTCGGGTGACGTGAGGTGTGCGAGTGCGAGTCTCCGGAATGCACCGGGAGCGGTCGTGTAGAGCCCCGGTCCGTAGGAGGCCCCGACGACGACACGCCACTCGTAGTCCGAGAGCGCGGCCTCGTAGTCGGCGTCGACGGCGGCGAGTGCCGCCCGCGCGACATCGGCATCGAGGTCGGAAAGGGCGTCTCCGAGTACGTCACCGACGCGCTGGAGGAACCAGTCGGCGTGTCGGTCGTGGAGTTCGTGGCCGGCCTCCGAGAGCGGGTGCAACATGAGCGCGGAGTACTCGCCGCTGGTGTCGTTTCGGGTGGTCGAGAGGTGAACCGTGCTGTAGCCGTTCTTACGCCAGAACGAGAGGAGTTCCGGGGTCGCACCGAAGCCGACACCGAGGTAGTCCGCGTCGGCTTCGAACTCCTCGCGAATCTCAGAGAGCAATCGTGAGCCGAGTCCGGACGAACGAACCGCGTGGTGGGTGGCGATTCGCATCACGCGGTAGCCGACAGGAATCCCGGCGTCCTCGTCGCGGAGTTGACTGGTGAACACGTCGGGGAGCATGTTTCCACGGATGCGCCCGCCGTCGTACATGTGCGTTCGCGTCTCGGCAGCCAGATTGCCCTCGCGGGCGAGCAGCGCGACCGAGACGATTCTCCCCTCGTAGGTGAGCGCTCGGAGCGTCAGGTTCGGCGCGTCGAGGAGCCGAGCCAAATCGTCCGGTTCGGTGCGATAGTGGGCGAGAACGAGCAGGCCGAACGCCTCCCGAAGGAGGTGTTCGTCGGCGAGGAGGTCGTCTGGCGTGAGCGTCCAGTACGAGACGTTTTCCGGGGCTGCGTCCGCGACTAACTGGTCGACAGGCGGACGGGCGTCGAGAAGAAGCGCGCGAAACGCCCACGATTCGACAGGGTCACCAGCAGCGTATCGAATCGGGTCGTCGAGGCGTACGTCAGTGACTTCGTACTCAGACTCGTCGAGTCGGTCACGGAACCGGACGGCGAAACCGCGACCTGCACCCTCGTATCCGCGGACAGTCGTACAGAACGCGACTGCGGGCGCATCGAGAAACGACGCGAGAAGTCGAACGGGGAGCGCGGCCGCTTCGTCCACAATGAGGGCGTCGGTCTCGGCGGTCGCGGCGACAGCCCCCGCTTCGGTCGGTGGGACGTAGCGAACGCGTCCACCACCGGGTGTCGACAGGTCGAACTCGTCCGCGCTTCCGGCGACGAGTTTGTCGAGTTTCGCAAGGAGTCGTTCGGCCCGGACGAACACCTCGGCGGCGTTTCGCTTGTTTGGTGCGGTCACGACCACGTCTCGCCCCTCGGCGGCGAGGCTTCCGGCGGCGAGGCCAGCTGCACTCGATTTCCCGCGGCCCCGGTCGGCTTCGACGACGACCGCCTGTTCCGACTTCCTGAGGGCTTCGAGCGCGGCGAGGGCGTCTGACTGGTCGGCGGTGAGACAGTCCTCGTAGGCGCGGTGCGGGAATCGAAGGGTGCGGTCGCGGGGAACCGACGGAACCGGCGTATCGAACGAGATACCCTGACTGTACGACCCATCGCGTTCGACGGTTTGGGCGTCGAGGTCGACGAGCGCGACGCCGGGATGGTCACGGAGAATCGAGGCGAATCGGCCGCGGAAGCGACTGGCCACGTCATCGACGGTAAACGGCGGGACGGCGAGGCGCTCGTCGAACGAATCACGGCGGGAAACCCACTCGTCGAGTGAGGGGGTGAGGAGGACGAGCAGGCCGCCGCCGTCGACAGCACCGGCGACGCGACCGAGCGTGTTCGGCGAGAAATCCTCGTGGGCGTCGAGGACGACGACGGTTCGTGTCGTCCCAAGAAGCGACGAGGCCTGCCGGGGTTCGACACGGTCGAATCTAAAGCCCTCACGGGACGTGACAAAGGTTACCTCGTCCTCGGGGACGTCGGTTCCGCGAACCACATCAAAGGCGGCGTCGATGCCGGCGTCCCTGTCGCCGGTGAAGACGAGGAGTCGTCGCTGGTTAGCCGCCATCGCCTCGTCGCGGCGGGCGGCCGCGAGCGACTCGATATCGGGTGCGTCAGGTCGGCGAGAAGCGTCGCCGGAACGGGTCATATCACCGTTATGCTGGCGAGCCTATTCACGTTCTTCGGTCGCTTCGTTCGGCAGTCGTGTGCGGACTCGAAGTCGTGAAAATCGGCGTTTTTCGCGTCCCGTGCGGACTCGTGGCACGCCGTCGAGATTTTGAAAGCGCTTTTATGGGGGCCGGAGCAAAGAATGGTTACAGCCTGTCCGGGGTTGATGAACCTCCTCGCCGTAGGGATTTCGTGCCTACCGGTTGTGACCGACCAACCGGTGTGCCGGCGAGGGAGTCGAGCCCGCGAGCAGGATATAGGTGAACAACAATGGCTGTTTACGTAGACTTCGACGTACCGGCCGACCTCGCTGACAGCGCCGTCGAGGCGCTCGAGGTCGCCCGAGATACTGGTATCGTGAAGAAAGGAACCAACGAAACGACCAAGTCCATCGAGCGGGGCAACGCCCAGCTCGTTCTCATCGCGGAAGACGTCTCCCCCGAGGAGATCGTCATGCACCTGCCCGAACTCGCCGACGAGAAGGGCATTCCGTTCCTCTTTGTCGAGACGCAGGACGACATCGGCCACGCCGCCGGCCTCGAAGTCGGCAGTGCCGCGGCCGCCATCGTCGACGCTGGTGAAGCGTCCGACGATGTCGAGGACATCGCGACTAAGGTCGAGGACCTTCGATAACCGACCATGAGCGCGGACGAACAAGCCAGCGACTCGACGCCTGCTGAAGTCATCGAAGTCGTTGGAAAGACAGGGATGCACGGCGAGGCCATGCAGGTCAAGTGCCGCATCCGTGAAGGCTCCAACAAGGGCCGTATCATCACGCGAAACGTGCTGGGTCCCGTCCGTGAGGGCGACATTCTCCAGCTCCGCGAGACCCAGCGTGACGCCGACTCCATCGGAGGACAGTAACAATGGTCGAGAAGCGCACGTGTGACTACAGCGGTGAAGAGATCGAGCCCGGAACGGGCACGATGTACGTCAAGACCGACGGAACCATCCTTCACTTCAAGAACTCGAAGGCCGAGAAGAACTACTTCCTCGGTCGCGAGGCTCGCGACCTTGAGTGGACGGAAGCCGGCCGCCGCGCAAGCGGCCGTGCGGAGGAGGACAACTAAATGTCCGACGCCGAGCGCACCTTCGTGATGGTCAAACCGGACGGCGTCCAGCGCGGACTCATCGGAGACATCGTCTCCCGATTCGAGGACCGCGGTCTCAAGATGGTCGCCGGGAAGTTCATGCAGATCGACGAGGAACTCGCCCACGAGCACTACGGCGAACACGAGGGCAAGCCCTTCTTCGAGGGTCTCGTCGACTTCATCACGTCCGGTCCCGTCTTCGCGATGGTCTGGGAAGGTCAGGACGCGACGCGTCAGGTCCGCCGTATGATGGGCGAGACCGACCCCGCAGCATCCGCCCCCGGTACTATCCGCGGTGACTACGGTCTCGACCTCGGTCGGAACGTCATCCACGGCTCCGACCACGAGGACGAGGGCGCAAACGAGCGCGAAATCGCCCTGTTCTTCGACGAAGAAGAACTGGTCGACTACGAGCGCATCGACGAGACCTGGCTCTACGAGTAAGCTCTCGTCACCGATTTTCAGTTTCTTGCCCGAGAGGAGCGGCGGCTACGTCGTACTCCCTCTCGTCCGCGCTCTCTTCGACGAGAGGGCTACTCTCGGCGCGGAATGTGCGGGTGGGTAGCACCCGACGTTCTCCGACTGTTTCTCGGGATAGCTCGGGGCTGTCCTATGGGCAGCTACGCTGACCCGAACCGGGACCTGAGACGGTGCGAAATCATCTTTGCGATGGCTCGCGGCGTCGGCGGCATCATCCCGAGTTGCCGGGAGATTCCCATCAGGTTCACCAGGTTCCACTGTTCGACGATGCGCCCATCTTCAACACGGAACGCGAAGAATGCGTCCGCCTCGAACGACCGGCCCGTCGGAACGAGGTTTCTCCACGCTTTCTTCGGCGTCCCACGGGCCGTCAGGCGGAACATCACCCGGTCATCCTGTGCGGTTACATCTTCGACCGTCAGGTGCCAGTCTGGGACTGCCTCGCGGAAACTGAGTATCTGCTCGACAAGCGCGTCTCGACCCATGCGGTCTTCACCAATACCTAGCTGGTGGGTGAGTACATCTTCGTGGAGCACCGCCACAGCGACGGTTTCGTCACCCGTATTCGCGAACTCTTCGACGTATCGACGGCAGAGTTCGATGTTCTCTGTCTCCGGTGCGACTGATTCAGAACTCATACACGATACTACGTTGTGTCAGTTGTTAACTATTGACAAATCAGTTATCAACGAGGACAATCAGCAAACCGAGACTGACAAAAGATGCGCAGGAATCGAGCTGGTGGCGCTCAGTCGGCCTGCGGGACGGGCGCAGTAAGGTCGATTTCGCCAGCGTCGAGTTCGGCTTCGACTTCGCGAGCGGCCGTGACCATGTTCTTCATCTTCTCGTACGCGACTTCGCGCGGGAGGAGTTTCACGCCGCAGTCGGGTGAGACGGTGAGTCTCTCCGGTGGAACGACCTTCAGACCCTGTTTGATGTTCTCCTTGATTTCTTCGACCGTCTCGACCTCGGCGGTGTGTACGTCGACGACGCCGAGTGCAAGGTCGGGTTCGAACTCGGGGTCGGTGAACACGTCTATCTGCTCGTACCCGCCGTTGCAGAGTTCCACGTCGAACTCGTCGATTGGGTAGTCGTTGAGTTCAGGGTAGATACGCGAGTAGTCGCCGTAACAGACGTGCAGGCCGATACGAACCTCGTCGGGGACGCCCGCGACGATGCGTTCGAGACACTCCCCGACGATGGCGTGGTCGTCTGGCGTCGTCGCCAGCGCGGGTTCGTCGATTTGGATATACGTCGCGCCCGCCTCGACGAGTTGCTCGATTTCCTCGTTGACGAGGTCGGCAAGCGCGTACGCGAGTTCTGCTTCCGAGTCGTAGTGCTCGTTGAACGACCAACTGGCGAGGGTGTACGGACCCGTAATTGGCACCTTGACCGGGCGGGAAGCGGCGTTGCGGGTGAATTCGAACTCGTCGACCAGCCACGGTTCGTCGTACTCGACTTCACCGATGACCGAGGGCTTGTCGAAGTAGTTGTGGCCCCACACTTTCACCGGACCGTTGAACTCGTAGCCCGGGATGCGGTGGGCGAAGTATTCGACCATCTCGTTGCGGCGCATCTCGCCGTCGACGACGGTGTCGAGACCGGCGCGTTCGTGTTCGTCGACGATAGCCCGGCACGCGTCGTCGTGCGCCTCGTGGAGGTGCTCTTCTGTGAACTTCGAATCGGGGTCCTCCGCGAGGTCGGTCGCGCGGTTGAGCCACTTGGGCTTCGGGTACGACCCGACGACCGTCGTGAGCAGGAAATGTTCGTTTTCGTGGCCCTCGGGGCGGAACTGCTCGCGGTTCTGGACGTTTCGGCTCATGCTTCCACCTCCTGTGTCTCCTCGGTCGCAGCGGCGAGGGCGGCGAGTTTCTCCGTGGCGCGGTTCTCCGGCAGGTAGAACAGTTCGGTGTTGGTGGTCACGTAGGCGGTGTCGAAGGTCTGGCTCTGAACGTGGTCGAGGGTCCACTCGACGCGCTCGCGAACTGTCTCGGGGTCTTCGACCAGCGTGTTCTGGCCGTCGACGAGACCGAGGGCGATGTCGTCTTTCGTACCGTACTCGTTGACGTTGTAGAGCGTCTGGTCGCGGTCGCCAGCGACGAAGTCGAACCCGAGCGCGTCGACATCGGCGTCCATCAGGTGCGCGTAGACTTTCTCTTCGAGTGCGCCCCAGTAAGTGTGGACGACGACGTTTGCATCGGTCGCGTCGGCGACGGCGGAGATTGCTTCGGGGACCTGTGCGTCGATGTCTTCGCCTGGCGGCGAGAACACGAGAGAGGGTTCGAGGAGGAACAGCGTCTCGTGTTCCGGGAAGGCGTCGACTTCGCCGGCGAGGAAGTCGCCGACGGCGTCGAGGAACTCGGCGTCGTCGCCGTAGTGCTCGTCGGTCGCGAGGTCCGCAAGGGAGTACGGCCCGGGGAGGACGGCCTGTAGCGACTCGTCGCCGAGGAGGTCGGCAGTCGCGTCCAGTTCGGCCGCGACGTCACCGGAGAAGGTGAGTTCGCCGCGGACCTGCGGGTCGCGGTAGAAGTTGTTGTTGTCGTAGTAGCGGACGATGCCGCCCGTCTCGACGTTCTCGTGGACGGTCAGCGGATGCGCGAGCATGTCGTCCCAGCGGAGTTGGCCCTCGACGACGCGGTCGAGACCGGCGTCGACCTGCTCCGAGACGACTTCTTCGCGGGCGCGCTCGTACGCGCTTACGATGTCCGCGCCCTCGTCGCCGGAGATGAGGTCGTGTTTCTGGTGCCCTTTGAGGTCTGAGAGGTCTTGCTTCGCCCAATCCGGGAGGGGATACAATCCCGGTGTAGTCGAGACGAGTTCAGTCATCACTCGCCGCTAAGAAATGACGGAGTATAATATTTCCTGTATCGACAAATGCGCGCCAGTTATTTTAGTGCGAGAACTGTGAGCGTCTCGTAGGGGTAGGACTCCTGAACGACGACCTCGTGGCCGAAGCCGTTCGACTCGGCGCGGGCGAGCACCTCGTCGTAGCCGGTGAGGCTACTTACGAGAAGGAACACCTCACCGCCCGGTTTGAGGACGCGACCGACGGTGTCGAGGAAGGGGTCGATGATTTCGCGGCCGTCTTCGCCACCGGTGAGTGCGACTTCCATCCAGTCGTCTCGGGCCGCTTCGAGGTCTTCTGGGAGGTACGGCGGGTTGAATGCCACCGCGTCGAACGAGTCGTCGCGGAACGGTTCGACGAGGTTCCCGCGGACAACCTCGAAGCCGCGGTCCCCGTCGGCGCGAAGAGACGCTGACCGCTCGGCGGCCTGCTTGCATGCGTGCGGATTCAGGTCGCTTGCGACAACCTCGGCGTCCGTCTTCTCGGCGAGTTGTGCGGCGACCCACCCCGAACCGGTTCCGACTTCGAGGACGCGCCCACTGACGCGGCCGAGCGCCGCCTGCGCGAGAAGTCCGGAGTCTTCAGCCGGTTGGTATACGGACGTGTTCATACCGCGGCGTTCGGCGAGGTCGGTCATCTGTCATCACCTACTGCGTCGGCGTCTTCCGTCTTGCCGACGCCGCCGTCGGCCTCTGGCGCTGCCGTAGACGGCCCGTCGGTGAGAGGAACCGCCCCTGATTGCTCTCGTCCCGAGAGTTCGCGCTGCGGGAACGGGATGGTGATATTCTCGTCGGCGAACGCCTCGTGGATAGCTCCGATGGCGGCGGTTCGTGCGCGCCATCGACGGCGGGCGCTCGGGCGGTCGATCCACGGGCGCACGCCGAGCACGACAGCCGAATCGCCGAACTGCTTGGCGACCACCTGCGGTTTCGGCACCGACAGCACCTCGTCGAGCTCTTCGACGGCGGCCTGCGCCACCGATGCGGCGTGGTCGAGGTCGGTTTCGTAGTCGACACCGACGTCGATATCGAGGCGGAGTCGTCCTTTTCGACTCCGGTTGACGAGGCTCTCGGAACTCACCACGTCGTTGGGAATCATCACGAACTCCCCGTCGAACGTCTGGATTCGCGTGTTCACGACCGTGATTTCGGTGACGATACCCTCGTGATTTCCGACTTCGACCCAGTCGCCGATTTCGAACGGCCGAGAGAACATCAGCACGAACCCGGCGATGAGCGCGCCGAGCGTCTGTCTCGCGGCCATACCGACGACGATGCCGAGGAACCCGGCACCGACGAGGAGACCACCGAGATTTACCTCCCAGATACCGAGAACGACAGCGGTGGCGACGAGATACGTCGTGACCTGTGCGAGACGATAGATTATCTCGCGCTGGTGGTCGGATATCTCGGGGCGCGTACTCGCGATTTCCTTGATAAACCGTCCGAGAACCGATGTCAATACGTACGCGCCGACGAGGAAGGCGGCCGAGAGACTGACGCGAATGAGCGTCTCCTTTCCGAGGTTGTACTGCTCGGAGAGCGTGCCGATGTCGCCCGAAAGCGACCAGACCGCGAATAAGAACGTACCACCGAAAACAACACCGGTGAGGCGAAGCACTGTGACCCCGAGGTGCCAGACAGGGGAAGAAACCCCTTCGACGTCCATATCGTGGAGACGAGCGCCGAGTCGCCAGATTGCGATGACGGCGGCGGCGACGAAGATACTGGCAGCAAGGCGAAGTTCGAACGTGGGGAACCACGCTTCGAAGTCCACGAACCCGTTAGTCTGGAGGGCGATACTGGTCGAACGGAGCAACAGCGGGGTCAAAAGCGCATCGAGCGCGGGGAGTGTCATGGATTATAAGCCGACGGACGCGGCGAGTTGAGCGAGTTCGGCGAACTCCGCGGGGGCCATGTTTCCGGCGCGTTTCCGGAGTACGTCTTCGTCGGCCGCCTCGACGACGGCTTCTGGGTCGGAGAGTCCGGAGATGTGCGACGTATTTCGGATGCCGTTTCGGATGGTTTTGCGACGCTGGGTAAACAGCGCCTTCACGAAGTCGAAGAAGAACTCCTCGTTGTCGACCTCGTAGTCCGGGTCGCGCGGCGTCACGCGGACGATTGCGCTTTGAACCGCCGGTTTCGGGTCGAACGCCTCTCGGGGGACGATTTCGCAGACTTCGACATCGCCGTAGTGCTGGGCGCTTACCGAGAGTCTGCCGTATTCGGACGTGCCGGATTCGGCGGCCATCCGCTCGCCGAACTCCTTTTGGAACATGAGCACGAGCGGCTTTCCGCGTGGCAGGAGGCGGAACGAAATCTCCGAGGAGATACCGTACGGGAGGTTCGAGACACACGCCGTGAACTCGGGGAGGTCGGCTTCCAGCGCGTCGCCTTCGATAACCGTAAGGCGGTCGGCTTCGACCGGATCGGAGAACTCACGGCGCAGGTGGTCGGCGAACGTCCGGTCCTGTTCGACGACCGTCACGCGGTCGGCAACTGCGAGGAGGCGGTCGGTGAGAACGCCGGGGCCGCCACCGATTTCGAGGACGTGTGAGTGGTCGGTATCATCAGGGAGGTACGTCGGAATTCGGTCGACAACGCGGTCGTCGACGAGAAAGTGCTGGTCTCGATCCGGGTCGCCGCGGACGCCGGCCCGTCGGATGAGGGCGTCAGGGTCGCGTGCCGCGGCCTCACGAACCTGTTCGCTTCCGTCGCTCGTCATTGGGAGAGATATCGTGTGGGAGCGGGTAAAAGTCCCGTTCCGCTTATCCGTCGTTTCTGACGAACGTCTTGTACTTCACGTCGTTGTCCTGCAGTTCATCGATGATTCGCTCGACAATCACATCTTTCGGATGGTGAAGTCCGGAGACGCGCTCTTGGAGGTCCTCGAACGAGTCGAACGGCCCGTGACGCTTGCGTTCTTCGAGGATTTTGTCCCGGAGTTTCTTCCCGATACCCGGGAGTAAATTAAGCTGGTGGAGTCGCAGGGTAATCGGCTGTGCATCGTTGTAGAAGTCGGTGAAGCGTTGTTCGTTGGCTTCGACGATATCCTCGACGACGTACTCCACCTCGGCGGTTGCGGTGTTCGAGAGGTCATCGTAGGACACTTCCTCGACCGACTGAATTGCTTCACGGTCGGCGGTCGGTGACACGACAAGTCTGTCACCGATACTCACGTCGGCATCTTCTACCAGGGTCAACTCGAGGAGACGGAAGTCCGACTCACCGAGCGCGTACGCGATAGGTTCCGCGTCGAATCGCCGTTGGCCGTCTCCTTGACGCCCGTGGCGGAGTACATCGAGCACGATAACGTACTCGGCCGTGGCGTCGGCGTCACCGCTCTCCGAACGTGTCATGTCAGTAGTTACGGTGAGCCGATATTTAAATAGTAGGCCGCGCCGTCGCGCGGTCAGACGTACTTTGCGACGATGTTCAGAATTTCGTCGAGTTCGTCGCCAGAGAGCGCGTAGCGCTGTTGGGCGAACACCGCACGCAGTTCGTCACGCGACTGCGGCAGGAGGTCTGCGACTTTGATAGCAGTCGGATTGTCGACCTTTTCGAGCTCGGCGAGCTCCTCGACGAGTTCGCGAGATTCCTCGGGGTCGAGGTGGGCGAACCGGTTGACGTGTTCGATTGCACGAGCCAGTTCGTAGCGCATCTCACGCTCTTCGTCGGCAGCGCGCTCCGCCTCAACCTCGGCGAGCAGCTCCTTGACCTCGGAGGTCGTTAGATACTCCTCGTCGAGCTTTTCTTTGAAGATGGTCATCGCTTACTGCTGGGCGCGCAGGTGAGCAGGTCGGGCGATTACCATCTTCTCTTTGCCGCCGTCGTTGATCTGGACCTTGAACGCGCGGCCCTGCTTTCCGACGACCTCACCGGTGAGACCGTTGAAACGCGGGTGGAACCGACCATCACGCACGCTCGGGTCGAGGTTGAGGTGGACCTTCTGGCCCTCCTCGAATTCCGCGATAGCGCGCTGCGGCGGCGAAGTGCCGCGCTCGCGCGGCTTGTTCGAGAGCTTTCCTCGCGTCCCCTTCATCGGACCGTTGGAGCTCGGCATAGTCGTGAGAACGAATACTTGCGTCGTCATTATAAATTGCACGTTACGGAACGCGCGTGTGTTGCCCCCGCGTGGTCGCGCGGGAGGGACGGACTTAACCCGAGTGGGTACGGGGGTTTTCGTATGTCTGAAGACGAGCGACGCATCGAGACGCGCGCCATCCACGCGGGTCAGGAACCCGACGAAGAGACCGGGGCGCTCATGACGCCCATCTACGCGAACTCCACGTACGCACAGGACGGTCCCGGCGACCACCGCGGATACGAGTACTCCCGAACGGGGAACCCGACGCGAACTGACCTCGAATCGAACCTCGCAGCGCTCGAAAACGGGTCGTACGGTCGCGCGTTCTCCTCGGGGATGGGTGCGATAAACACCGTGCTCAACCTGCTCGAAGCGGGCGACCACGTCGTCGCCGGCAACGACGTGTACGGCGGAACCCACCGCATCTTCACGCAGGTCTACGAGAAGTACGACCTCGAATTCGACTTCGTCGAGACGACCGACCACGACGCGGTCCGCGACGCGGTCCGCGACGAGACGGCGCTCGTGTGGGTCGAAACACCGACGAACCCGCTCATGCGCGTCAACGACATCGAAGCGCTGGCGGACATCGCACACGAGGTCGACGCACTCTGTGCCGTCGACAACACCTTCGCGACGCCGTATCTCCAGCGCCCGCTCGACCTCGGCGCGGACATCGTCTCGCACTCCTTGACGAAGTATCTCGGCGGCCACTCCGACATCGTCGGCGGCGCGCTCATCACCGACGACGAAGAACTCGACGAGGAAATCGCCTTCTACCAAAACTCCGTCGGTGCGACGCCGTCGCCGTTCGACTGCTTCCTCGTCCTCCGCGGGGCGAAGACGCTCCCGGTTCGGATGGACCGCCACTGCGACAACGCCCGCGACCTCGCCACGTGGCTCGACAACCACGACGCGGTCGAAACCGTTCACTATCCCGGACTCGACTCCCACCCGCAACACGAACTCGCGGCCGAACAGATGGACGATTTCGGCGGTATGCTCTCGTTCGAACTCGACGGGACGCTCGAACAGGCGTCGACCGTCGTCGAGGAGACCGAGGTGTTCACCCTCGCCGAAAGTCTTGGCGGCGTCGAGAGCCTCATCGAACAGCCGGCGGCGATGACCCACGCGGCCATCCCCCGCGAAGAACGCCTCGAAGCCGGTCTCACCGACGGTCTCATCCGCGTCTCCGTCGGCATCGAGCACATTGACGACATGAAGGCGGACCTCGAACAGGCGTTCGACGCGGCGTTCTAACACTCTACACTCGATTTTCCGTTTCAGTGGGTGCCACCCACAGCAGGCACTCTCGCATGCACTAACGGTTGTTGCCGCCAGTTGGGAACGCGAGTAAGGGTTATTGAGTGTGGGGAAGAATCATTACATATGTCCCAAGAATCGGTCTCGTTGAGCGCAGAGTCTATACAGCAGCAGGCGCAGACCGAGTCGACAGACCACAAGATGGTCGATTCTGACGACCACGAAGGGTCGAGTCACAGCGCAGAGCAGTTCGGTATCGGGCTCACCGCCGGATTCCTCCTCGGAGGTATTCTCGGTGTGCTCACGAACTCGCTCTCGCTCGGCGTGATGCTCGGCTTGACAGTCGGCGTCGTCTTCGGGGTCGTACTGATGGAATATCGCTGACGCTCGGTCAGAAAAACGCTGTTGCTCGGCAGGCGAGTGTGAGAGAAAGGGTCGGTCGTCAGTTCAGATACGGCCGACGTTCTCGACGGAGACGCTTTCGACGCCGTCGACTTCGATGAATGCTTCCTCGACAGCTTCAGTGCCACCAGCATCGTCGGGGACGATGACCGTCGGCAGGAGGGCGACGAGACCGAACGCGACGTCGTCGCGCTCGAAGCCCTTGATCTTTGCACCCTCAGGGAGGGAGTCTTCGAGCAGGTCCTCGAGGTCGTCGAGGTCGAGCTCGGGGCTGTTCGGCATGACCTTGATTTTGGCGGCTACTTTTCCCATGATTATGGACCCATGAACCCGCAGTCGGGGCACTCGTAGAGGTTGCTCTGCTTACGGCACTTGGAACAACGCGAAATCTCTTGGCCACAGTCTGGGCACTTGAACGTCGCGGCGCTCATGCCAGCGATGTTGATGCCGCAGGACACACACTGGTGCGCGTGTCGCTGTTCGGACTCGCTCATACGCTCACAAACCGGCGCACGACTTTTAACCGTTGTCTTTCCGGGTTCTTCCGGGGGAAAACCGTGTGCCGAGTCGACATGGCTCACCCGAGTGCAAGCGGCCCCATGAGCACACTCATTAGATGGATGCGTCGACAACCGAATTTTACCGGGAGGTGCCCAACCCCCGCGGCGACGCCGAGTACGACTATACCACCCACGCCCGCAAACGCCCACGAGAGAACGACGAGAAAGAGACAGACTCCGGCGACGAGTCGGCGCTGGTCGAGTCGACCGACGAACACCAACGCGCGGTCACCGAGAATCGGCACTAACATCGAACCGCAGACGCCCGCGAAAATCGTCGTTGGGACCGCGATACCGAGTCCGGTCGGCAGGTCGGCCGCCGAGAGAGCAACGAGTGCGCCCGTTCGCGGCGTCCCCAGTCCAGCCAGCGCGAAAAGTGCGAAGACGGTCGTTGCAGTTGTCGCGGCACTCGTCGCCGTAACGTAGGCACGTGCCGATTCGTCGGGGTCGCTTCCGGGAAGAACCGCGAGCGCGAGTGTTCCCGCGACACCGGCCGAAACGCCCGGAAGGTAGCCCACGAACGCGCCACCGCCCGTGCCCGCGAGAACACTCCGCGCAACGGCCCACGGAGACGTGGCGAGTGTCGTATCGCCCTGTGGAGGGACTCCGGTACCGTGGCGCGCCTCCAGAAGCACCGGCACACCGAACAGGCCAGCTAACAACGGCGCTAAAACCCCGCCGACGGGAAGCGGTCCGACGAAAGAGCGGTCGAGAACGGCGAGTCCGAGACCCGTCGCGGCGGCAACAGTCACTCCGGCGGTGAGTTTCGCCCGGATGGTCGGTTCGGTCCAGATGAGAGCGACCGCGACACCGACGAGAACGACCCACAGGTAGTCACGGATAATCGGATAGCCGTGAACCAGCACCTCGGTGACGGGAACTGCCACAGGGACGGCGAGACAGAGCGCGACACCGCTTCCAAGCGCTGAGAGACGGAGTGCCTCGCGTCCCCGCCCGCCGAGGACGAGTTTGTGAGCCGGGAGCGCACCGGGTGCGAGCGCCGCATCAGGGACGCCGAGCGTCAGCGCCGGAACCACGTCGAGAAACGTGTGAACCGTCGAGGCCGCGAGGACGGCGGCGGCGACGGCGACTGGCGGAGCGGGTATGTCAGCCGCGACGCTGGCGAGCACGAGCGCAAAAGCATTCGCGTGAAGCCCCGGGACGAGACCCGAACACGTCCCGAGAAGGATGCCAACACCGACGCCGACGAAGACGGCGGTCGTCGGGTCGAGGGCGCGCAGCGCGACGAATCCAACCGTTCCGGTGGGCGACATCGCTCCGAGATAGCCGCGGGTTGGGATATGAAGCTACGGACGCGAGGGTGCACACTACGGTTACAACCGTTGCGAGCGCTGTCGCTTGGGGAGTGGTGTCAAAAGAAATCAGAGTTATCGAGCGAGCGTTGCCGCGTGTGCGGCGTGTGTCTCGCGAGAGTTAGCCGAAGAGGGCGCCGAGACCTTCACCGTCGGCCTCCTCGTCCTCGTCTTCTTCTTCAGCGGCCTCTTCTTCGGCTTCTTCGGCTTCTTCGGCTTCGTCAGCCTCAGCAGCCTCGACCTCGCCACCAGCAGCGCCGCCCGCAGCGGGTGCGGGGGCAGCGGCGGCCGTCTCGATGGCCTCTTCGATGTCAACGTCCTCGAGCGCGGCGACGAGCGCCTTGGCGCGGGACTCTTCGACATCGACACCGGCAGCCTCGAGGACTGCGGTGATGTTCTCTTCGTTGACCTCTTCGTCCGTCTCGTTCAGGATGAGAGCAGCGTAGACGTATTCCATTGTTGTATTCCTCGTTGTGTGTTTTAGAACAGGGAGCCAAGGGCGTCGCCGGCGTCTTCGTCGTCACCTTCGTCGTCGGTGTCGTCGGCTTCAGCCTCGTCGGCTTCCTCTGCTTCTTCGTCAGTCGATTCGTCTTCGTCCGCGGCGGGCGCGCTAGGCGCGGAGACACCGCGGAGTTCCTCGGGGAGCGCCTCCTCGTCGTCGATCTTCGTGGCGAGCGCCCGAAGCTGGGCGTCTGCCTTCGTGATAAGCTCCGGCATGAAGTCCGGGCTTTCGATGTTGGCGAAGAGACCGACGGATTTGGCCTCGCTGGTCGCCTTCGCGATGAGCGACGGCGCGGTCTGGGCGGTCGGGTAGACCGCGTTGACCGAGAGGTTCGTTGCGGCGGAAACGGCCGACTGGATGTCGGCACGGTACTCGTCCACGTCGATGGCGAGTTCGTCGGGTTCGAACAGGACGCCTTCGGAGAAGACGCCACGAAGGTCGAGACCGACCTCCTTGGGTTCGATACCGAGTTCTACCAGCACGTTGGCGAGTTCCTCAGAGACTTCCTCGCCCTCGTCGAGGACGTGGGAGTCTTCGGTCACCTTGATCGAGCCTTCCATAATGCGGGCGGAGGCACCGACCTGCTGGAGTTCGCCGACGAACGGACCCGGGTCTACGCCCGTGTCACCCTCGGGGATGACGATGTCGTTCGGGGCAACTTCGCCAGCGTTGATGGGAGCGGGTGTCTTCGACGCTTCGAGCTCCTTGTACAGGGCGAACGGGTTGTCGTTCGTGCCGATGAGGGCGACCTGTCCGGCGATGTACTCCTTGAGTTCCTCGAAGCCATCGTTGACTTCGTCGAGTGCGCGGTTCACGAGCGTGTTACGGCTCATGCGCACTGCAGCCGAACCGTGCAGCTCGCGGCGCATGGCCTGGAGCTGCTTGCTCGGAATGCCCGCGACACCGACGACGCCAACGGATTCGTAGCTGTCGATGAAGTCGACGAGTTCCTCGACTTCGTCACGCTTCCACTGCGGAATAACCTCGGTCTGTCGAGTCCCGGATTCGCTCATGCGGGCACCTCCACGGACGGACCCATCGTCGTCTTCACGAAGATAGAGTCAATGTTGAGGGGGCCCTTTTCGAGCGTCGCTTCGAGACGACGGACGATAACGTCGATGTTCTCCGCGATCTCGTCAGAAGACATGTCGTCCGCACCAACGCGCGTGTGGAACGTGCGTCGGTCACGGGAGCGGAGCTGCACCGTGTTTTTCATCCGGTCCACTGTCTCGACGACGTCGTCGTCGGGCTGAAGTGGGGTCGGCATCTTACCGCGGGGACCGAGAACGGTACCAAGGTAGCGACCGATGTCCTGCATCAGTGCTGCCTCGGCAACGAAGAAGTCGGTCTCGTCGGCAAGGTCTTTCGCCGCATCGGTGTCGTCGCCGAAGTCTTCGAGCTCATCGGGCCCGAGAACTTCGTCGGCGACATCCTCTGCGCGGAGCGCGGTCTCACCGGTCGCGAACACCACAATCTGGGTGTCCTGGCCGGTGCCAGACGGGAGCACGATGCTCTCGTCAACACGCTTCGACGGGTCGTTAAGATCTAAATCGCGCAGGTTGACGGCGAGGTCGACCGTTTCGCGGAAGTTCCGCCCGGGCGCCTCGTCGAGTGCGCGAGATACTGCGTCAACTATTGTGTCTGCCATTATTCACCTCCGTAGTACGCAGGATTGCTCCTACGGGTCAGTGAAACAGGCTACTGCCTGCCTCGTCCGGCAGGACGAGCAGGCTCAACTTAAGTCCGTCGAAGAACGGGAGCCGAAACACCCGAATTCGGGTGTTTCGCGTGCCACCTCCACACACGCAACCAGACGAGAACGCGACGTCTATTCGACTGTCCGGTTTTATGGAGAGAAGAAAGCGGGCCGAGTCGACTCGGCCCGACGGAAAGGGCGGTTCGACCCGACGGAACGATTACTCGTCGTCGAACTGGTCGTCGAAGTCGCCGCCGTCGATACGCTCCTTGAACGTACGGGCGTCCTCGCCCTCGATGGTGACACCGAGCGACGCGCACGTCCCTGCGACTTCCTTCGAGGCGTTCTTGAGGTCGTACGCGAGCAGGTCAGAAGACTTCTGCTCTGCGACCTTCTTTAGCTGTTCGACGGACATGTCGGCGACGAAGTTCTTCTGGGGTTCGCCGCTGCCAGTCTCGAATCCGACTTCGTCCTTGATGAGGGCGGCCGTCGGAGGGACACCGACCTCGATGCTGAACGAGCCGTCGTCATCGTACTCGACGGTGACCGGCACTTCCATGCCGTCGAATGCGTCGGTCTGGTCGTTGATTTCGCCAACGACAGCCTGCACGTCGACAGGGGTCGGGCCGAGTTCCGGGCCGAGCGGCGGACCGGGGTTCGCCTTCCCGCCGGGAACGAGTACTTCGATAGTTCCAGCCATACGTGGAAACACCGTGTGGCGACTTTTAACGGTTTTCTTTCGCCCGGAGCCGTATGCGACAACTACGCACAGTGAAGGGCGCGCTCGTATGCCGGTCGCTTACAGTTCGACGCCGAACGACTCAACGTCGCCAGCGAGCGCCGCTATCGACCCGAGAAGCGCGGCCACGTCGTCGAGGTCGGTCGTCGAGATGACTTCGACCGGCGTGTGCATGTAGCGGTTCGGGATGCCGATGTTGAGGGAGGGAATGCCGGAGCGACTCGTGTAGAAAGCGTCCGCGTCCGTACCCGTGCGGATGCCGTCGGCCTGTAGCTGTACGTCGATGTCGGCCTCGTCAGCCGCGTCGCGGGCGAGTGCGACGACGTTCGGGTGATTCGCGCTCCCGCGGGAGATAACCGGTCCCTCAGCGAGTTCGACCGGTCCTTTCTGCTTGCCCGGTACGTCCGGGTTGTCGGTTGCGTGCGTTACGTCGACCGCGACCACCGCGTCGGGATTGAGGTCGTAGCCGACCATCTTCGCACCTTGCACGCCGACTTCCTCTTGTACCGTGCTGACGGCGTATACCGTCGCGTCCACGTCGTTCTCGACGGCAGCGCGAAGTCCTTCGGCGGCCGACCACGTGCCGACGCGGTTGTCCATCCCGTTGGCTGCGACGCGGTCGCCCGCGAGGTCGCGGACTCGTGCTTCGACCGTCACGGGGTCGCCGACTTCGACGTAGTCATTCGCCTCGTCCTTGCTCGTCGCGCCGATATCGACGAACTGCTCTTCGAGGTCGTCGTATTCTTCCTCTCCAACGTCGCGGAGGTGGATGGCAGTCTGGCCGATGACGCCGTGGACATCGCCTCCGTCGGCGTGAACTGTCACGTGCTGGCCCTTCGAGACGGTTCGGTCGGCACCGCCGATGGGACCGATGCGGACGAAGCCGTCATCGTCGATGTCGCGGACGATGTAGCCAATCTGGTCGGCGTGGCCGGTAAAGGCGATTTCGGGGCCGTCGCCGGAGCCTTCGTGAACCGCGACAGCGTTACCGTACGCGTCGACGGTTACGTCGTCTGCAAACTGGGAGACGTAGTCTATCCACACGCGCTGTCCGTCGGTCTCGTAGCCGGACGGACTTGGTGTGGTAAGCAGGTCTTCGAGAAATTCGCGTCGGTCGTCTTCCATACTGTTCGTTCATGGGGGACCGGTGAAGAACACAACGAATCCTCGCCGCAGTCTGGTGGTTCAGTGTCGGAGGTGGCTGGACAATTGGCGACAGGTCGACTCGTCGCCGCAACGACTATCCGTTTTCTGAGCGTATTGAAATGTATGGCCGACATTACCCTCTTCGAGGTGCACCTGCACGACGGCTTCGAGTTCAGCCCCACCAACCGCGCCCCGTTCGTCAGCAAGGGCGGAGAGACGGCGGCGGAAGCGGAACTCGAAGGCGAGTACGAAACCGAAGCCGAGGAGGCTGGCGAAGAAAGCGGGTCGAAGAGCCGCACCGCGATGGCGCTGCTGTTCGGTCTCGTCCTCCTCGCTGGCGTTGCGGCCGCAGTTCGCTTCCTCCGCGGCGGCGACGAACTGGCCGAACTCGGCGAACTCGACGAACGTGAGGAAGTCGAAGTCGGCGCGTAACACTGACTCGACCGGAGACCCAACACGACTCGACGGCTTACCCCGTCCTGATTCGGCTGTTTTTCATCCGAAGATACGGCAGCAGCTAATCATCAGTGACGACGCCGGTCGGATACGCTTAAGCGAATCCCGTGGAAAGCCCGGAGCATGACCGTTTCGAGCGCTCCCGGCAAGGTGTATCTGTTCGGGGAGCACGCAGTCGTCTACGGCGAACCGGCGGTTCCATGCGCCGTCGAGCGACGAGCGACCGTCTCCGTCTCTGCCCGCGACGACGACCACGTCCGCGTCCGTGCCGAAGACCTGAGTCTCAACGGCTTCACGGTAGAGTACAGCGGGTCGACCGGCAACCATCCCGACGTAGACGTTCCCACACCGCTCGTCGAGGCCGCGATGGGCTACATCGATGCGGCTGTTGCACAGGCCCGTGACGCCGCCGACGCGCCCGACGCTGGATTCGACATCACCGTCAAAAGCGACATCCCGCTCGGCGCTGGTCTCGGCTCGTCCGCGGCCGTCGTCGTCGCCGGTATCGACGCCGCAACGCGCGAACTGGGCGTCGAACTCTCCCCCCGAGAGATAGCCGACCGGGCCTACCGCGCCGAACACGAGGTTCAGGACGGACAGGCTTCGCGCGCCGATACGTTCTGCTCCGCGATGGGTGGGGCCGTCCGCGTCGAAGGCGACGACTGCCGGACCATCGACGCGCCTCCACTCCCGTTTGTCATCGGCTTCGACGGCGGCGCAGGCGACACCGGCGCGCTCGTCTCCGGCGTCCGCGCCCTGCGCGAAGAGTACGACTTCGCCGCCGACACCGTCTCAACTATCGGCGACATCGTCCGCCGGGGCGAAGACCTCCTCGCCGACGCCGACCCGGAGGAACCCTCCGAAGCGCTCCTCTCCGAACTCGGCCGGTTCATGAACTTCAACCACGGCCTGCTCGAAGCCCTCGGCGTCTCCTCTCGCTCGCTCGATTCCATGGTCTGGGCGGCCCGCGAGGCGGGTGCCTACGGCGCAAAACTCACCGGTGCGGGCGGCGGCGGTTGTATCGTCGCGCTCGACCCCACGCCCGAGACGCAGACCGCACTTCGGTTCACGCCGGGCTGTGAGGATGCGTTCCGGGCCGAACTCGCAACTGAGGGCGTTCGTGTCGAAGAGCCGCCAGCGTCGGCAGCATCGGCAGAATCGAATGTGGGCGACGACCAGTCCCCGGAGGGGTCGGCGTGAGCCTCGTCGTCCTCAAACTCGGCGGGAGCGTCGTCACCGACAAAGACGAACTCGAGACGATCGATAAAGACGGTCTTGCCGCTGCTGCAGACGCCGTCGCAACCCTTGCAGAATCAGGGCAGGTCGTCGTCGTCCACGGCGCCGGAAGCTTCGGGCACCCCCACGCCGCCGACCACGACGTCTCCTCGGATACAGGCACGCACGACGAAATCGGTGTCCGTGCCATCCACGATGCGATGAAGCGCCTGAACGACGCCGTCCTCGACGCGCTCGCGGAACGAGGCGTCTCTGCCCTCCCGGTTCACCCACTCTCGGCTGGTGCGCGCGAAACAGATGGGTCGCTGTCGCTCTCACTCGCCGCAACTGAGACGATGCTCGCCGAAGGATTCGTCCCGGTTCTCCACGGGGATGTCATCGCGCACGCGGGCGAGGGTGCAACCATCGTCAGCGGCGACGACCTCGTGGTCTCGCTGGCGTCCGGTCTCGACGCCGACCGCGTCGGTCTCTGTTCGACCGTCCCCGGCGTCCTCGATACCGACGGAGCGGTGATTCCGGAAATCACCGCGTTTGCGGACGCAGCAGACGCGCTCGGCGGGTCGGAATCGACGGACGTGACCGGCGGCATGGCCGCGAAAGTTCGCAAGTTGCTCGCGCTCGGCGCACCCGCCCACGTGTTCGGTCCCGACGGACTCTCCGCATTCGTCGCTGGCGAGTCGCCCGGCACCGTGATTCGCGGGGAATAACGGAAGAAACCCGATTTTCGTATCGGTCGCTCTCAGAGCGACAACCGTTCAGAATTCGACGACTAACCCGTCTTCTGCGACCTGTACGTCGCCGTCGAAGTGGTCACTGACTCGCGCTTCGAGGTTGTCGGTGACGCGGTCGGCGTGCGGGTACAAGTGCGTGAGAATGACCCTGTCGATGTCGTACCCGGCGAGCGTTTCACCCACTTTGCTCGGCGTCGGGTGGTTCGAGACGTCCACGTCGTCGGGGAACGAGCAGTCGTGGACGAGGACAGAAGCACCGTCGGCGAACTCGGCGAGTCCGTCGAACGCCTCGGTGTCGCCGGAGAAGACGAAGTCGGATTCTCCCATTTCGTGCGTGAACCGGTACGCGAGCGTCGGAATCGAGTGGCGGACTTCGTAGCCGAGCACGTCGAATCCGGTGATACCGAACTCGTGGGGACCGACCTCGCGGACCCGAATCTCTAATCGGCCTTTCAGGTAGTCGTGTACGTCGAAGAGACCGTCGACGAGCGCCTTCGTCCCCTCCGGCCCGACGATTTCGAGATACTCTTCACCGGCAAGCCAACGGGCCTTGACGAGGGGCATGAGGTCCGAAACGTGGTCGAGATGGAGGTGTGTGAGGAGCACCGATGAGATGCCTTCGTACCCAACCTCGGTCTCGGCGAGTCGAGCCAGCACGCCCGACCCGCAGTCGACAAGGAGCGCGTGCGTGTCCGATTCGAGCAGCAGTCCGGTCTGAGCACGACCGGAAACGGGCATCGCACTACCAGTACCGAGGAATGTGACGCGCATACGCTCAAATACCACGTCTCGGCCGTTAGTCCTTGTGCTCAAGTCGGCCGCAACACACGTTCGTCCCGGTTCGACGATGACGGGACATAACGACGACTGACGGGGCACAACCCTCATACCTGCGCAGGCTAACCCCGAAGTAATGACCCAGCGTGGCCGTTCCCTCCTCACCGCGAAGGGGGACGACTACGAATTCGACCCAGAAACGGTGTCCGTCGCCGACGAGGGCGTACTCGACTTACTGGAACCCGCCGTTCAAGAGTGGTGGGTCGACCAGTTCGGCGAGTTCGTCCCCGGCAACGGCGGCTTTTTCACTCCGCCGCAACGCGGGGCGATTCCCCTCATTCACGAGGAAGAAAACGCCCTCATCTGTGCCCCCACGGGGTCGGGAAAGACGCTCGCGTCCTTTACCGCCATCATCAACGAGTTGTTCCGCCGCGACCGGGAGTCTCCCGACGGGCTCGACAACTCCGTCTACTGCCTGTACGTCTCACCGCTCAAATCGCTTGCAAACGACATCCATCGGAATCTCACCGAGCCACTGGATGGCATCGCGGACATCGCCGCCGCCCGCGACGAGACTATCAATATCAGACACGCCATCCGCCACGGCGACACGTCCTCTACCGACCGGCAGAAGATGCTCTCGGAGACGCCGCACATCCTCAATACGACGCCGGAGACACTCGCCATCCTGCTCAACTCACCGAAGTTCAAAGAGAAACTCCGGACCGTCGAGTACGTCGTCGTCGACGAGATTCACAGCCTCGCGGAGAACAAACGCGGGACTCATTTGTCGGTGTCACTAGAGCGCTTAGAAGACCTTGCCGAGTCGTCGCCGACGCGAATCGGCTGTTCGGCCACTGTCGAACCGCTTGATACGGTCGCCGAGTTCCTTGTCGGCTACGAAGACGGCGAGCCACGCGACTATGACATCGTCGACACGCGGTTCGTCCGCGACTTCGACATCGAACTTGAGTGTCCCACAGACGACCTGATTCGGACGCCCCGAGACGAGGTACAGACGCGATTCTACGACCGCCTGCACGAACTCGTCGCGTCGCACACGAACACGCTCGTCTTTACGAACACGCGGTCCGGGGCGGAGCGCGTCCTGCACAACCTCCGGGAGACCTACGACGACATCGACGAGACGAACTCTGGATGCCACCACGGTAGTCTCTCGAAGGAGCGGAGACAGGAAATCGAGTCAAGACTGAAGGCGGGCGAGTTGCAGGTCGTCACCACCTCCACGAGCCTCGAACTCGGCATCGACATGCCCCACATCGACCTCGTGGTGCAGGTCGGGTCGCCGAAATCCGTCGCCTCGCTTCTCCAGCGCGTCGGGCGGGCGGGCCACCAACTCGGCCAGACCGTCGAAGGCCGGGTCATCGCGCTCGACAGAGACGAACTCGTCGAGTGCGCGGTGATGCTGACGAAAGCCGAGGAGGGCTTCGTAGACCGGGTGTTTATCCCCGAGAACGCCTTCGACGTGGCTTCCCAGCAGGTCTACGGGATGGCCATCAATTCGATTCGACCCGAGTTCGAGGTCCGCAAGACACTCCGACGTGCTTACCCGTACCGGAACTTCTCGGACGACGACTTCGAGCGCCTGTTTCGCTATCTCACCGCTGACTACGCGGGTCTCGAAGACAAGCACGTCTACGCGAAGGTCTGGTGCGACACCAACGACCCACCGGACGGCGAACATCACTACGAGGAGTACCCCGTCGGCGAACCACTCGTCGGTAAGCGCGGTCGGATGGCCCGCGTCATCTACATGACCAATATCGGGACCATCCCCGATTCCTTCACCTGCGACGTGTTGGTCCGCGGGGCCGACCAGTGGGTCGGCACGCTGGACGAAAGCTACCTCGACACGCTGGAGAAAGGCGACGTGTTCGTCCTCGGCGGCGACAACTTCGCCTACCGATACCGCCGCGGGTCGAAGGTCTACGTCGACCGGACCTCGCAACGGCCGACTGTTCCCTCGTGGTTCTCAGAGCGACTACCCCTCTCGTACGACCTCGGCCGCGAGATAGCCGCGTTTCAGGCCGAACTCGTCGACCGTCTCCAGTCCGGCGGCCCACCAGCGGTTCGGACGTGGCTCCGCGACCACTCGCTCGACGAAAACAGCGTTCGCGCCATCACGCGGATGTTCGACGAACAGGTCCAGTACGGCGGTCCGGAGAGCGTAGCGACCCCATCGAGACTGGTCGTCGAAGCCGAACTCGACCGCGACGCCTACCGCCGCCACTACTACGTTCACTGCACCTACGGCAGACAGTTCAACGACGGTCTCTCGCGCCTCCTCGCGTACCATTGTGCCCGCCGGACCAACGCAAACGTCCAGGTCGCCGTCGCCGACAACGGATTTTCGCTCTCGATGCCGCTGAACCGCAAGGTCGACCTCGCGGGCATCCTTCGCGACCTGAATCCGGATGTGGTCGAAGCAGACCTCCGCGCGGCCCTGAACGGAACCGACCTCCTGAAGCGCTATTTCCGTATCAACGCGACGCGCTCGCTCATGATTCTGAAGCGCTACAAGGGCTACGAGAAGTCCGCCGCCCAGCAGCAAGTCTCCTCCGAGATGCTGCTGTCGTTTACACAGGACTTAGACGAGTTCGCCGTGATGGAGGAGACCTACCGCGAGATTCTGCAGGACAAACTGAACCTCGCGGCCATCGAGGACGTGCTCGAAGCCGTACAGGACGACGAGGTCGACATCGTTGACCAACAGGTATCGACGCCAACCCCGCGCGCCTTCGGGCTTGCGACGTTGATGGCGAGCGACGTGGTTCTCGCCGAAGACGAGAGCGCGGCGCTTCGAGAGTTCCACGAGCGCGTCCTGAACGAAATCGGTGACGGGGGCGACGACCTCGACATCGACGTCGCCTGAAAATCAGACCAACAGCGTGTTCAGCGCGTTGGGAACGACGAGCACGCGACTGCCGGGTTCGACGGCGTCTTCGACCGACTCGCGGGCATGCATGAGACACGAATTCACCACGTCCGGCGACGCCGAGTTCGTCACGTACACGTCGTGGTCGCGGAGGACGCGCGCGACGACGAACGCCCGTTGCGCGCCCGGTTCGTAGCCCGCCCGCATCGACTCGTAGAGCGAGGCGGCGTCGGTCGCCGACGAGAGCGCGTCGAAGAATCGTTTTTCGCCGGTCCCCTCGCCAGCACCCTCGGGAAGCGCCGCGGGGATGACGAGTCGGCCGCAATCATCGGAACCGCTCCCGAGCGGGTTTCGGTCGCCGAGAGCGACGTACGTCGCCGCGCGGGTCGCCTGATAGAGGTTCGCGTCTTTCGGCGCGCCGACGCCGCAGACGACCGCGTCGTAGTTGGTGTCGACCGAAACAGAGAGCGCTTCGCGGGCGGTTGCAGCCAAGGAGCGAACGACTGAGATTGGGTTCCCGGCGGCCGCGCCGAGGAACCCATCCGGTCCCTTCGTCACGTTGAGACAGAAGTCGGGACCGGCGATGAGTCCGGCTCTGTCGAGTGTCTCGCGGAATGGGTTCCCGCGGACGCGGCCGAGGCGAACACCGTCCCGCGAGAGCATGTCCGGGCCGTGGGTGTAGCGGATGATGGATTCGGAGCCTGCGCCGATGACGACCGTCTTCGCGCCGCCGGAAAAACCCGCGTACTGGTGCGGTTCGGCCATGCCGGTGGAGAGGACTACGTCGGCGTCGGCGACGGCGGGATGGACGGAGACCGGGCACCCATCGACCGCGCCGAGGGCGACGACCGAGTCGGGGTCGTGGTTCACCGCGAGGTCAGCGTACTCGCCGAGACCGTCGCGGAGTTCCGCGTCCGTCATCGGGCGGTGCAGTCCGAGACCGACGACGACAGTAACGTTCTCTCGCGGGACCGGCAGATGGTCGAAGAGCACGTCCAAGAGCACGTCGTCCGGGGTATCTCGGGTCACGTCGGTGACGACGATGGCGACCTCATCGGTCGAATTGACGAGCCCGGCGAGCGGCGGCCCGTGCGGGCGCTCCATTGCGGCCTCAGCCGCGGTCCGGGGGTCGACGGGTGCACCACCCGGTGGACGTGCGACATCGACCGAACACGACGGGAGTGAGACGGACAGTCTCCCATCGCCGAGAGGGAGGTTCATGCCTTCTGGTACGGCAGCAGAAAGGAGAATCTGTCGGCGGCCCAACTCTCGACGGCGGCCCGACTGTCTGCGGCCCGACTCTCAGCGACCCCGACTCTCAGCGACCCCGGCTCTCGGCGGCGCAGACAGGGCGGTCACCGCCGACGCGACACGGTTTAAGAGACTACCGTCGCGCCCACTGCAACATCCGGTCGTAGAACGGGTCCGATTCGAGCGCGTCGGCGTCACCAACGAGACAGAGCGCCTTTTTCGCCCGCGTGAGAGCGACGTTGATTCTGCGGTGGTCCTCGAACAGCGGTCCGTCGAGGTCGCCGGTGGCGACAAAGGAGACGATAATAACCTCCTTCGACGACCCTTGGAACCGGTCGACCGTGTCGACGGTCACGTCGGTTCGGCGGGAGATTTCGGCCACCTGGGCGCGGAACGGCGCGATGACGCCGATGTCGTCGGCGTCGACTCCAGCGGCCTCGTAGGCGGCGACGATTTCGGCCACGCGGTCGGCCTCGACTGGGTTCGTGTTGCCGACGCGCCGACCGTCGGGGTCGACAAAGGAGACGGGGTCGGCGGTTTCGTCGGGCAGATCGGCGACACCGATGCCGAGGTCTCGGAGGTGCTGTGCAGCCACCTCCCCGGTTGCCGGGCGGAGTGCGCCGTCGTAGAACTCCGCAGAGGCGAACGCCTGAATCCGCTGTGACATCCGGTACTGGCGGTCGAGCATCACCGACGCGTCCGGATGTGATTCGATGAGTCGCTGAAACAGCGAGGTCTGCAGGTCGTTTTCGGCGCGGACGACCGGCGGCAGTTGCTTGTGGTCGCCGACGAGAACGAACCGGTCTGCGAGGTTCGCGGCGGCGAGCGTTCCCGGTTCGGTGAGTTGTGACGCTTCGTCGACGAGCGCGACGTCGAACGACTGTTCGCGCATCACGCGCGAGCCACACGTCGCTGTCGTCGCGGCCACAACCGGGGCATCGTGAAGGGCGCTTGCGAGCGTGTTCGGGTCGCCGCTTCGGGAGAGTCGAACGTCCAGCATGTCCTCGCGGACGCCCGACTCGGTGCCGACTCGGACGATAGATTCGAACCCTTGGTCGCGCAGGGCTTCGAGGGCGTTGTCGACGGCACGGTTCGTAAACGCGGACAAGAGGACACGGTTTCCGTCTTCGACGAGGGCGCGAATGGTCCGGGCGATGGTGTAGGTCTTGCCCGTGCCCGGCGGCCCGTGGATGAGTGCGAGGTCGTCCGCGTCGATGGCGAGACTGACCGCCTCGTCCTGTGCCTCGTTGTTGTCGATGTAGGTCGTCTCGGCGGAGCGGTCCGAAAAATCGGGCGCACGGCGGTCGAACAACACGTCCTTTCGGTCTGGACTCCCCTTCAGAATCGCGTCGTGGAGGGCGGTGAGGAGCCTGTCCACGGTGAGTTCCGAGGGGTACACGTCCAGTCGGCGAAGCGGGACGGGTTCGTCGGTCGTGACGACGACTTCCTCGCCGAGTTCGACGATGCGGGCGAGTTCGGCGTGACCCTCGACGGGGTGGCCGTCACTGGCGAGCGCAACGTCGCCCTCGCGGAGTTTCGACACCGCGTCGTCGGTCTTCTTCGCGCGGAGTTCCCACGTCCCGTCGGGTCGTTCCTCGCGGCCGAGTGGTTCGAGACCGATGATGGCCCGGTCGTCGTCGGCCCGCTCTTCGGCAGTTTGGTCCCAGAGTTTTCGGTACTCGTCGTGGACTGCCCGGCGCTCTTCTTCGATGGCGCGGTAGAAGCGGTCGAAGTACTCGCGTTCGTCCTCGGAGACCGGGTTACCGATGGCTCCGGCTTTCGACTCCTGTCCGAGTCGGCCGGAGACGACCATGCAGGTGTCCTTCTCGAAGCAGTACTGGCACTTCGAGTTCGACTCGTAACCCGTCGGCACCGACACGTCGTGTTCCATCGCCGCGATTTCGTTTCGGGTGCGGACGACGAATTCGAGGAGACCGCGACCGATGGAGAAGTCCTTCGCCGGCGAGAGGTCGCCCGATTCTTCGGTTCGGTCGAGCGTCGTGTTCTTCGTGTAGAGGAGCGTTCCCGTATCGACCGGAACGCCGCGTTCGTCCAGAATGAGCGCGTACGCCGCGGCCTGAATCTTGTCCTGAAACCGCGGGTCGCGCTTGAGGTTCTTGCCGGTCTTGAGTTCGACCGGCGACCCCCGACGGAGGGCGTCGGCGCGGCCTTTGATGCCGAACGTCGGCGAGATGAGCGTGTACTCCGAACGCCATTCGTCTTCGTCGGTGAGCACGCCCTGCGAAAGCCAGCCCTCGATGGCGGCGGCGTTTCGGCGGACTTCGTCCGCGACTTCCTCGACTTCGCGCCCAAGTAACCCGAGTTCGAGGCCGCGCTCTTCGATACGTTCGTCGATGGAAGAATCGAGGTCGCGCCCGCGAAGGAGGTCGCCGAATACGTCGTGGACGATGGTCCCTTTCACGACCGGGTAGTTCAGCGGGATGCCCGAGAGTTTGTTCAGGTAATACATCCGCGAGCACTGCACCCACGAACGGATGTCGGTCACGTCGACGAGGAAGTCGGGTTCGACGACGACGAACGACTCTTTTCCGGTCGCGTAGGTCGTCTCGCCTTTGTACTCCGATTCGTCCACGTCGGTGACGAGCAGGTCCATCCCCGGTTCGGCGTGCTCGGCGGCGTGGGTCCACTTCCCCCACAGTGTCACGGTGACGGGGTCGGCCGTCCCGCGTTCGGGGCGAAGCGTCACCTCCGCCAGCGAGCGCTCGCCGTACCGCGTCTCGACTTCACGTGGCTCTCCGACTTCGACGAGCGGACCGCGAAGGTTCACGTCGAAGTCGTCGGTGAGGCGCGGGCAAATAGCCGTCGGTCGTTCGACTCGGCCTGACGACTGCGCCGCCATCGAAACGACAATGTGAACCGAACAACCGTCACGTTCTTTCCCGCTGCAGCGATATGCTCACCCATGCGCGTCAGAGATTGGCAAGACATTCTCTCGGACGTTGTCGACGACGGCCGCGACCCGGATGCATGGCGTGCCGTCGCGGGTCAGCGACGGCAGCATATCGGCGAGGACCTCTTTCTCGGTCATCCCGACGTCGGTGTCTACCAACTCAAGACGTACGCGAAGAACCCGTACGACGTGCGCGGCGTCGGTGCTCGCGTTGCCCGCCGCATCGACGACGACCTCGACCCACTGTTCCCGAATCGCCACGAGGAAGACGACGCTGGCCTGTTCGGGGTGCAACGTCCGCCCGAAGACGAATCGCAGGCGGAGTCGATGGCGCGACGCCTCGAAGAGACGGTGAAGGTCCACGCGGAGGCCCCGACCTCACCTGACGACTTTTTCACCGACGTGATGGAGGCACTGGAGAGTCCCGCGTTCGGCCCGATGGACTACGAGTTCGACGCCCGACCCGACCGCCTCGACAGTCTGTCGGACGAGTTCACGGACGCCGACGAGTTACTCTCGTCAGAACTCGACGACCTCATCGAATCCGACGGTGTCGGCCGCGGGTTCCAGTGAGTAAGCACCCGCGGTTTCAAACCGTTACAAACCGTTAACTAGTGTATGGACGAAGGATTCGTAGAGAGACCATTACAACCGCGTTCGGTCCGTAAGCGGGAGGCGAAATGGTCGGACCAAGCCTGAGCGACGACGAGACGAAACTCGCAAACAGTCGCCTCAAGCTTGGTTTTATCTTACTCATCGGTGTTTCCGCGACGCTCATCGCCGTTCAAGCAGGTGCGACGCTTCTCCAGACGGGTCTCGCGCTCATCGGTGGACTTCTCGTCGGCGTACTCCTTACACGGTATCTATCAAAATGGAGTCGAGAATTCACCGAAGTAAACCGTCGTTAGTAACGAATCTGTGAATAAACACGTCGTTTTCTTAGATATTCACTCACACATACGTAAATAGAACTGAATGTGTGACAATGAATCGCAGGGTATATATCTCTGCCCTGTGCACAAATTTCCGCCGGTAACCAGGGCAGGGGCAATGACCTGGTTCTACACCGGAATGCGTCGTGGGGTACCGGAGTTGGGCCTCTGGTTCAACACGACGCACCTACCCAAGGTGCGTGCACGACCCGAACAACGTTCGGGTATCGGGTGCGCACTCTGATGGAGTTGCAGTCTCCTCAGGGCGACACCCGTGCGATCCATCGCTCGGGCGCGTCCAATTCCGCGTCGGTCGGTAAATTCTCCGGATGGTCCCACACACGCGAGGCAGCGGCGATGCCGCGCTCGTCTGCGACGTATTCGAAGAACTGCGCGCCGCGCTCGTACTGGCGGCGTTTGAGACCGAGACCGAGGACTCGGCGTGCAATTTTCGCGACGGGACCGCCACCCTGCCGTCGCTCATCGAGTTTTCGACGGAGGTCTTCGTAATCGTCGTCGAACGCGCGGTCCATCAGCAGTTCTGCGTAGCCTTCGACCGCCGTCATCGCCGTGTCGAGTTCGCGGAAGGCGTCGCGGTCGAGGTCACCGTCGACGAGTGCGTCGACACCGCGTTTCATCCGCGATTCGAGGTGTGTCGAGAGCCAAGGGGCCGCACCGAACTCCGCCGCGTGCGACACCTCGTGGAAGGCAATCCAGCGACGGAACCGCGGATAGTCGACGTCGAGTGAGTCGGCCACGCGACGGATGTTCGGATGGACGAAGTACAGCCCGTGGTCGTCGTCACCTTCGGCCAACAAAAGCGGGTCGTACTGACCGAGGACGTTGTTCCCCAGAAATGAGAGGACGAACGCGAAGGTCCCAGTGTTGACAGCGCGGGTGACGCCCGGCAGGAGTATCGGCCCGTGTTCCTCGAAGGGGAGCATGATACGGCGGAACGTCTCGACGTTGGCGTCGATCCAGTGGTGACGGTTCTGGACTTCCGCGACATCGGGCACGTCGAACGTCACGTCGGCGACGACCCTGAGTCGGTCGCGGGCGTCGCGAACGTCGGCCGCGTACCCCGCTCGCTCGGCTGCTGAAAGGTTGAGTGGCCCCGGGTCGGTCGCAGCTTTTGCGGCCTCGGCGACAGCGTCCCAGTCAATCGTGCCGGACCCGGTCGCCGAAGCGTCTGCAACCGCTCTGACGCTCCGAAGGAGGTTCATACGCTATCGAGGGGTGCCGGAGGCAAAACGCTTCGGTCGACGCTCAGATTCACAGACAGGACGCCCCTAGACACTATACGCAGTCTGACGTGGAGGGCGTATGGACCGAACCATCGACCACGTCGCGTTCGGTGGTATCGAACTGTACGAACTCCGTGCCGCCGCGAACGAGGTTGGGCTGACGCCGACCTACGGCGGCGAACACAGCAGTGGAACGACTCACATGGCCGTCGTTCCGTTCCCCGACGGGTCGTATCTCGAACTCATCGCGCCGACACTCGGAACCGACGCCGAAGACGCCGGTTTCTGGCCGACCCACCTCGCAGCCGGGGCCGGGCCGACCGCGTGGTGCATCGAAGCCTCCGATATCACCGCTAGTGCCAAGGCTGCCATCGACGCCGGTGTGCCAGTCGACGGACCACACGAAGCAGCCAGAGAGCGTCCAGACGGGCGGCTCGTCGAGTGGGACATGTGCTTCGAAGGAACAGACCAGCGGCTTCCCTTTACCATCCGAGACCGGACGCCTCGCGGCTACCGCGTCCCAAAGGCGGCACAGAACACGTCAGTTCGTGGACTACAGACTGTCGTCGTCGCCACCCGCGACCGCGAGGCGACCGCCGACCTATTCGCTCGTCGGCACCGCTATCCGTCTCCGGTCGACATCAACGGTCCGTTTTCGAACTTCGCCGCCCTGCCGGGGACGCCCGTCGCCTTGTGTGAACCCAATGGCGGCGCGCTTACGAACAGACTCGACGAGGTTGGCGAAGGACCCTGTGCGTTCCTCGTCGGCGTTACCGACCTCGATAGGACACGACAGGTGCTTTCGCTCGGTGCCGAAATTCGATACAGCGACCGCCGGATGGCGTGGTTCGACCACGAGTTGTTCGACGGTCGGTTGGGCGTCGTCGAACTCCCGTGAAGGGAGGTCCTCGCCGGGGTGTGCCCCTCAGGCGGCGCAGTTGTTCGGTCCCAGTTCGAGTTCCGTCGCCTCTTCTTCGTCGCCGACTGTCTCGCGGCCGGTATTGATGGCGATAACGCGCTCGTAGTTCGGCGGTTTCTCCGGCGTGTTGTCGGCAACGCGATGAACGAACGTCTCTTTGTCCATCTCCAGCATGTCGAGTTCGTCGCGGAGTTCACCGAGTGTCGTGCTCACGAGCTCGCCCGGCGCGGCGACGCCGTAGGTCCCGTCGGTGCTGACGGAGACGTGTCCGGGGAGAATTCGCGTCTCGTCCGGAAGCGAGAGAACTGTTCCGTGAAGCGTGTCGTAAAGGAGTTCCGCGCCGGTCGCTGCCTTCTCGTCGCCGAACTGGAGTTCCGTTCTCCCGACGGACTCGACGAACAGCGTGTCACCAGTCAGGAGGAACCGTCCGTCGACGAGATAGTTGGTCATATCCGAGGTGTGCCCAGGGGCGTACGTCGCCTCGATGTCGTACTCACCAACCGTCACGGACTCCCCGTCTTCGAGTGGGGTAAAGTCGTACTGAACGTCGCGGTCCGTCGCGTGCGCGCCGAGATAGTACGGGACGCCCAATCGGTCGGCCAGTTCGTGCCCACCCGAGATGTGGTCGGCGTGAACGTGGGTATCGAGGACGCCAGAAATCGTCATACCCGCATCGGCGGCGACGAGTTCGAACTCGTGGTACTGTCGCGTTGCGTCCACGACGACTGCTTCACGTGCCGAACGAGACCCGACGACGTAGCCGAGACATCCCTTCGCCCGGCGCTGAATCTGTGCGACGAACAGGTCGTCGTCGCCGGTGTCGAGTTCGACTATCTCGTACAGTTTGCTCCAGTCTTCCATGCCGCCTTTGACCACGGTTACGTCATCGTAGCCCCGCTCGGAAAGTTCGAATCCGAACGAGGTAGACGACAATCCCTTCCCGCAGATGGCGACGACTGGTCCGTCGGCGGCGAGCGCGGCGACTTGCTCCCAATCCCAGTCACTGCCGAGCCCCTCGATTGGGTGGAACGGAACATTCACGGCACCCTCGATATGCCACGCGTCGAAACTCTCGGGCGGACGCGTATCGATTACGGTGACGGACGAACCGGTGTCCAACTCCGCTGCGAGTTCTTCGACGGTGATCTGGTGGAGGAGCGTTCCCATAGGTATAGATATGTGAACAATACACAAAACTATTTGTGGCGGCTCTCGGCGGTCCCTGTCAGTTCCCGGCGTCACAGCTACCAACGCAGCACAACTCAGCGAATACCGAAGCAGTCACTCACCGGACGAGTGTTAGAAAAGTCGAACTACAGTCGTCGTCCCGTCTTACAGCTCGGCCTCGAAGTCTTCGAGGGCGTAGACGGTGTCAGAGCCGCGGCGGTCGAGCGTCTCGTTGGCGAGGAGCCAGTAGACGACCGACAGCGCACGACGACCCTTGTTGTTCGTCGGGACGACGAGGTCGACGTTCGACGTCTGGTTGTTGGAGTCGCACATCGCGATAACCGGGATGCCGACCGTGATTGCCTCTTTGACGGCCTGCGCGTCACCAATCGGGTCGGTGACGACGACCACGTCGGGTTCGATGTAGCCGGCGTAGTCCGGGTTCGTCAGCGTGCCGGGGATAAAGCGTCCCGTGCGGGCACGAGCGCCGACGGCGTCTGCGAACTTCTCGGCCGGGAAACGACCGTACTGACGGGAGGACGTAACCAGAATCTGCTCCGGACTGTAGTTCGCGAGGAAGTCCGCAGCGGTGCGGATTCGCGAGTCCGTCTGGCTGACGTCGAGCACGTATAGCCCGTCGTCGCGGACACGGTGGATGAAACGCACCATGTCGTTGGTCTTCTGCTGGGTACCGATGTGGACACCGGCAGCCAGATAGTCTTCAACCGGGATGAGCAGGTCGGCGTCTTCGTCGGGCATAACGTCCTCGTCGAAGGCCGGTTCCGGCTCTTCCGTTTCTTCTGCCTCGGCAGCCTCGTCGGCCGCCTCGGCGGTCTCTACTGTCTCGTCTTCGGTGGCGGCCTCGTCGGTGCCCGTCTCGGCGACCGCTTCGGTCTCCGTCTCGGGTTCCTCGTCGGCGACCTCCACCGCGTCGTTTTCGTTGTCGCTCATACTGCGTCGTCCGCGATGCGGATGAGTTCGTTCAGTTTGGCGGTTCGCTCGCCTTGCACCGTGCCAGTCTTGATGAACGGCGCGTCGGTGGCGACGGCGAGGTGTGCGATGGTCGTATCTTCCGTCTCACCGGAGCGGTGAGAGATGACGGCGTCCATCCCGTTTCGGGCCGCCAGTTCGACGGCATCGAATGCGTCGGTCAGCGTCCCGATCTGGTTCGGCTTGATGAGAATGGAGTTCGCGGCGCCCACGTCGATGCCGTCCTGCAGGCGGTCGACGTTGGTGACGAACAGGTCGTCACCACAGATGAGCGTGCGGTCGCCCACACGGTCTGTGAGTTCCGCGAATCCCTCGTAGTCGTTCTCGTCGAGGGGGTCTTCGACGTAGACGAGGTCGTACTCGTCAACCATCTCGGCGACGTAGTCGATCTGCTCGTCGGTCGTTTTCGTCTCGTCACCGTAGTGGTAGACGCCATCTTCGAACATTTCGGACGCCGCGATGTCGAGTCCGAAGCGAATCTCGAAGCCGAGTTCGTCCTCGACATCGGAGACGGCTTCAGCCATAATCTCGAACGCGTCGGCGTCGGAAACGGCGGGTGCCCATGCACCCTCGTCGCCCTTTGCGGCGGGCACGTCGCGCTCATCGAGAATCTCGGATGCGCGGGCGTGGACCTTCGCGTTGGCGAAGACGGCCTCGGAGACGCTCGGCGCACCGACCGGTGCGGCGAGGAACTCCTGGATGTTCGTCGCTTCCTTGGCGTGTTCACCGCCACCGATGACGTTCCCGAGCGGCGTCGGGAAGTTGTCGCCGCGGAACGCACCGCCGAGGTGCTGGTACAGAGGTGCACCGAGCACGTCGGCACCGGCCTTTGCGGCCGCCATCGAGATTGCGACAGCACTGTTTGCGCCGATTTCCGAGAAGTTCTCGGAACCGTCGGCAGCGCGCAGTGCGGCATCGACCTCACGCTGGTTGCCCGCGTGGACTTCGCCCACGAGTCGGGGAACAGCGTGTCGGCGTGCAGCAGCGATGGCTTCGGTCGGCGGCAGTTCGATTGCCTCGTACTCGCCGGTAGATGCACCACTGGGGGCCGCAGCACGACCGAACCCACCGGATTCGGTGAGAACGTCGGCTTCGACCGTCGGGTTTCCACGGGAGTCGAGCACGCGGCGCAGAGATACGGATGTGATTCGAGTCATGTTGTCACTTGCCCTCTCGTTTTACGGTGAACGGAAGTACACCTGCGTCGTACTCCTCAGCGGCGATTAGTATAGGTTCGGTCTGCTCAGTCTCCACGAGCACAGGTGCGCCGTAGGAGACCTGCAGCGCTCGCGCGCCGAGGATGCGGGCTTTCTCGTATCGGTTGTACCGTTGTATCATTGATAGGGTGACACGACGTCCACGAGGTCCTTGTGCGACACCATCATCCGCCGGCAGCAGGCACGGGTGACACCGAGGTCGTCGAGGACATCTGCGGGGTCCTCGTCACCGTCGCGAGCACGGGCCTTGAATTCGTCCCAGTGTTCGCCAATCACTGTGCCGCAGGTGAAACACCGGACGGGAATCATCATGGTTAGATCACCTCAGCGGTAGGATTTCTGGTAACGAGCGCGTGCGCCTGGTCCGCCCCACTTCTTGGGTTCGGACTGACGAACGTCGTTGACCAGCAGCGAACGGTCGAACTCCATGTACGCGTCGCGAAGCTCCGCGTCGTTCAGGTACTGCACCAGGCCACGAGCGAGCGCGGTGCGGACTGCGTCGGCCTGACCGGCCACGCCGCCGCCGTTGACGCTCACGTCGATGTCGACCTGCGAGCGGAGGTCCTCGCCTGCAATGCGGAAGGGTTCCAGCATCTTCAGACGGGCCATCTCCGGCTCGACCAGCTCGACCGGCTGGGAGTTGATACGGACTCGACCTTCACCCTCGCGCACGGTGGCGCGAGCGATTGCAGTCTTCTTTTTACCGGACGTGTTCGTTACCATGTGACGTTAGCACCCAGCTTCTCGGAAACTTCTCCGAGCGAGATGAACTTGATGTTCGAAAGGCGGTCCAGCGAGGTGTCTTCGAGCATCTCGCCGTCTTCGTCGTACGGATTGCCGACGTAGACGCGGACGTTCGAAAGTGCCTCGCGACCGCGGGGCTTCTTGTACGGGAGCATGCCGCGAATAGCACGCTTGAAGATTCGGTCGGGACGCTTCGGGTAGTAGGGACCCTGGTCCGACCCAACTTCGACGCGCTTGCGGAACTTACCCATCACGTCCTCTTCCGAGCCCGTGATGACGGTGTCTTCCGCGTTGACGACGGCGACTGTCTCGCCTGCGAGGACGCGCTGTGCGACCTCCGAGGAGACACGACCCATAATGCAGTTTCGGGCGTTAACAACGACATCTGCGTCGAATTCGGCGAAACTCATCGGATCACCCGTACGTTGGAACCATCGGGGTTCTGTTCTGCGAGTTGTTCTAGTGTCACGACATCGCCGACCTGCTCGATCTTCGTTCGAGCGGTGGACGAGAAGTCCACGGCCGCGACTGTGACGTTCTTCTGCAGCACACCGCTACCCAGCACCTTGCCGGGCACGACGACGGTCTCGTCTTCCTGGGCGTATCGTTCGATACGACCGAGGTTGACTTCCGCGTGGGTGCGCCGTGGCTTTTCGAGACGGTCCGCGACATCCTGCCAGACGTTGGCACCGGACTCACGCGAGACCGCCTTCAGCTCGGCGATGAGACTCTTGAGTCTCGGGTTCGTCTTACTCATTGTCTACCTCCAGAGAGAAAGCGGAGTGCAGGGAGCAGGATTTGAACCTGCGGACTCCTATGAGACAGCGCCCTGAACGCTGCGCCGTTGGCCAGACTTGGCTATCCCTGCAAGCATTCCGCTGTACTTCATGCCCCGTAAAAACACCTTCGGTCCGACCCGGTGCCGCGAGAGTGTCGCACGCCACGCTATCGGTGGCTGCGGCTGCTCTCGGGGTGGGCGAACGTCGGTGTTGAGACGGGGCAGTATTCATTCTTACAGTGCGACCTTCTCTTCGAGCTCGGCTGCGCGGTCACCTAAGGAGGCGACAGAGCGCTTCACGAGCTCGTCGACGGTGAAGGAACCGTCCGTCTCCACACTGAAGACGAACGCTCCCGGCACGTCGTGCACTTCGACCTCTTTGCCGGGGTACCGCTTCGTCAGGTCGTTACCGAACTCGTCTGTGACCACGAGGTCGCCGTCTTCGGCGTCCTCGTCGTCCGCGTGTTCTGCCGCGGCCTCTTCGATGACGCCACGGAGAATGTTCGGCTCTTGTTCCTCGAACTCGCCAGCATCGCCGACGACCTCCACGCGTTGGAGGTGTCGGTAGCCGACGGCGACCCCGCCTTGATTCTTGGCGTGGTCTTTTCCGTAACCAAGGACGGCGTCAGCCTCGAATTCGAGGCGCTGGCCCTCCTTCAGCTCGATGATTGGGATGTTCTCGTCCGCAGGAACGACCATTTCGTCCGCGGATTCGATGTCCCCAGAGTATGCGGTTGCCGGCCCATCGACTTCGAGCGCGACGGTGACAGTGTCACCTGGCTCGAACTCGTCGAGGGGCGTGGTCAACGGAACCAGACCGAGACGAAGCCCTATCATCTCGTCGAACATGACCGATGTGTTCTCCACGAACCGAACGGTGTCGATAGAGAACGTCGGCACGTCGGCGACCATCGCCCGGCGAATGCCGTTGGCTAGTGCCGGGGTCAGACCGTTCACGACGAAACGGGCGCGTCGGTCCTCGCGTTCGATGAACTCGACCTCGAAGTCGTTTGCCATGGTGATTTAGAGTCGGCTGTTTTTGGGCGCGCGAGTTCCGTCGTGCGGAATCGGCGTCACGTCCTCGATGCGACCGATTTCGAGACCGGCGCGAGCGAGGGCGCGAATCGTTGCCTGTGCACCGGGTCCGGGGCTTTTGTTCTGGTTTCCACCAGGACCACGGACGCGGACGTGCAGACCCGAGATGCCAGCCGCCTTGATCTGGTCGGCGACGCTCTCTGCCATCTGCATGGCCGCATACGGGGATGCCTCGTCACGGTTCTGCTTGACGACGGAACCACCGGACGATTTGACAATCGTCTCGGCGCCCGTGATGTCAGTGACCGTGATGAGCGTGTTGTTGAACGATGCGTGGACGTGGGCGATGCCCCACTTGTCACCAGTTTCAGATTCGCTCATTCTTGGGCCTCCGCGCGCTCAGGGTGCAGTTCGTCCGAGAGCTTCGACGTCTCGTCGAAAGCCACGGTGTCCTCTTCGTCAACTTCGACCTTGCGGGACGGAACAGTCGTTCGAGCGCCGCCAACGGTCACGTGACCGTGGGAAATGAACTGACGTGCCTGCTGCGGAGTCTGTGCGAGACCCTTGCGGTAGGCAATCGTCTGGAACCGTCGCTCGAGAATGTCCGTTACGTCGAGACGCAGCGTCTGGGAAATGTCGTCTTCCGTAGACAGAATCCCGTAGCGGCGCAGACGTGCCATGAACTCGGCACCAAGCGCCTCGGCTTCTTCGACGTCACCCTGGGCCTGACCGAGAAGGCTCCGTGCCTCACGGCGGATGTTACGCAGTTCGGACTGCGCACGCCAGAGTTCCTCTTTGTTCTTGAGACCATACCGAGAGAGGAGGTCCGCTTCCTGAGCGATGCGCTCGCCCTGGAACGGGTGGTTGGGCGTCTCGTAGAACTTTGTGTTGTTGCCCGTTGTCATTCTTCTTGCGCCTCTTTGATCTCCTCGACGTTGACACCGATGGTGCCTTCGGTACGTCCAGTGGACTTCGTCCGCTGGCCGCGAACCTTCTGGCCGCGCTGGTGTCGAACGCCCTTGTAGGAGCTGATCATCTTCATGCGGTTGATGTCATGCCGCCGCTTCTCTTCGAGGTCCGAACCCGTGATGTGGTTGGTCTCTCCGGAGAAGAAGTCCTTCTGCCGGTTTGCCATCCACTCAGGTACGTGGTCCTCGAAGTTCTCGACGACACCGACAACGGAGTCGATCTCGTCTTCGGGAAGCTTACCGAACAGCGCCGTTCGGTCCACTTCCGCGGCGTCGGCGATGATGCGCGCTGCGCGCTTGCCGATACCCTTCATGTCCGTCAGACTGCGCTCTACCGTCTTCGTCCCGTCAAGGTCGGTCTGACCAATTCGGATGAAGTAACGGAGGTCCTCTTCCTCCTCCGGAGAGCCGTCCTGTGGTTCTTCTGCACTCATGACTTGGAGAGTCGTATTGTGAGCGTTGCGGCGGGGATTCGAACCCCGGGGGCTTGACGCCACTGAGTTAGCAACCCAGCGCCTTGGGCCAGGCTTGGCTACCGCAACACTGCGTTCGTGTTATTTTCGCCCATACGGACTCGGGGACTACATTCCCCTACAGCGATTGCATGCGTTACGAGACGGGGGCATTACTTAAACATCACGAAAGGGACCTCGCGTGTGACGCCGGGACACCGCCTGTTACGACCGAATTGTGGTGTGGTATGACAATTCACCAAAATCATAACTACTACAGTTACGTATTCCGGCCAATGAGTTCGACAGACTCGGCCAGCGCACCGACGAAGCCCGTTCGAATCGAGACAGTAGCTGAATTAGACGCCCTCGTCGACGAACACGACCGCGTCCTCCTCGACATTTACACGAAAGGGTGTACGCTGTGTCAGAGCATCGAGCCTGTCCTCGGGAACGTCGCAAAGGCGACCGACGTGGTCGTTGCGATGATTAACCCGCAGACGGACATGGCCGTCGCCGAGCAGTACACGATTCGGAGCGTTCCGACGCTACTGCTGTTCGAAGATGGAGCACTCGTCGACCGACTTGCAGACGGGTTTCAGGGAGCACAGGCTATCGTCGACTTCGTCGAACGGCCAGAGTAAGGGCGAGAGTAAGCAAACAAGAATGAGCGAGCGGGAATGAGCGAGCAAGAACGAGCGAGCAGGACGAGCGAACGAGTGTCGGAGAAGGAAAGCAGCGGACAGAAACCGGGTGTCAGGCGTCGAAGTCGCGTTGCTCTCTCGCCGCGTCTTCTGGGTGGCTTCCTTTCGGCATCACGTTGTCGAGAAGGAAGTACACTGATTCACGCATCATGTGTGCCGACTCGGGTCTCGTTCCTGTGATTCGAACGTCGAGACTCCGAAAGAGAAACGCCATCAAGTTCTCGGCCATGATTTCCGCATTCATCTCGCGGTAGTTCCCGGCATCCATCTCTCTCCTGATAAGCGCTGTGACGGTCTCGACCATGTGTGACTCCATGCGTCCGAACTTCTCGCGGTACGCCTCGTCGTGGATAGTCTGCGTGCGAAGCTCGAAGATGACTCGTTGGAACGGTTCTGCATCCTCGTGAAACGGCACTGCGGGAGGAATCGTATCGCACGTATCTGGCCCGTCTTCCGGGGGAAGAACGTACTCAACGAACTCTCGAAGCTCCGCGTCGGGGTCGTCCGCATCGGGGTCGATGCTCGCGACGAACAGGTCGATGATGTAGTCGAGAAACGCCAAGAGCAGTTCGTCTTTGTTCTCGTAGTGATAGTACAGGAGTGAGGTGCTTTTTTCGAACTCCGTGCCGATGTTCTTTATCGAAAGGTCCGCGTAACCGTGTTCTGCGAGTGCTCTGAGCGTGGCGTCCATAATCGCCTGCTCGGTCTCGCTTCGCCCGGTGTCGATTCGTTCGTCGTCCATATTGTGTCCGTAGTAATTCAGTCGTCTATCGGTTCGTCGAGGCGGGTGGTACACCAGTGACAGAAGCCGAGGCCCGGGTCGACTTCGCGCCCGCACTGCGGGCAAGAGACCGTTTCTATGTCCTCATCGAGCATTTCAGCGCGGGTCGATTCGGCGACCTGCTTCATCCCGAGCAAGAATGCGTCGACCACGCTTACGAGATTCACCACGAGAAGAGGCAGGACATCCATGAGAGGTGGTACCGACCCACCGGTGATTAGCAATTCGCGCGCACTCTCAGGGACAAACAACAGGCCAACAGAGACAGCAAGCGCCATCCAGAGCAAGGCACGTCGCCAGCGCCGCAGGAAGAGGTGGCCAAACCCCATAATGGGGATACCGAGCACTGCGGCAATCAATGGACGAACCATTGCGCGTTTGGACATAGTTTGGTTCGGGTGGTTCTTGGTCATGTGAGTTCCGTTTGTAATGTGTCGTGTGGGGTTTGGAGTTCGGTTGGCGTGTGATTCACCGTGGGGCTGTTCTGCGGACGATTCGAGCGTATGGGCAGGGGTAAACGACCGGAGCCACCGTGCGCGTTGCAGGCGGCCGAGTCGAAAAAGGTTGTTTGGCGCGTGGTTCTGGCATAGTGGGGCTGTTTCAGGAGTGGTTCTGGTCGTGGGCTATCAGGGTGCTGTCGGAGTCGATTCGGTCTGCTGCGTCAGCTGTTCCCAGACCACGAGGGTCGGCGGCGTCACGACGAGCGCGGTGAGATACGAGTAGAAGATACTCAGTGCGGTCACGACGCCGAACTGTCCGAGGACGGGGGTGATTGCGATTGCGAGGACGCCGAGACCGGTCGTCGTCGTCAGCATACTCCCGGTCAGTGCGCCGCCAGTCCCGCTGACGGTCATGTGCAGCGCCTCGTTGAGGTTGGAGTCGTTGTACTCGTCGGCGAACCGGTGGACGACGTGGGCGGAGTAGTCGATACCCAACCCGATTGCAATCGAGAGGATGGTCGCCGTCAACGCGTTCAGCGGAATACCGAGATACCGCATCGACCCCGCGAGAAGTGCGAGCGAGACGACGATGGGAACGAGGTTGACCACGCCGAGCGTCCACTGTCCTTCGAGGAGCTGATAGATGAGAATCAAGAACAGTGCTGTCGCCAAGAGCGCGACCGTGAGGCTCTCGATAGCGGACATGAAGATAGTATCAGAGATGTCCTTGAACACGACCGTGCTTCCGGTCGCAGTGCCTTTCATGCGAAGCTCTTCTGCGACGTGTTTCCCGTCGGCGACGATGTCGTCCTGCGAGGCGTCGGCCTCGACCGTGTAGACAACGCGAGTCTTGCGGTAATCCTCGGTGATGTACGACGACGCCTGCCCGGAGACGGGCGAGGCGAGCAGTTCGTCGTATATCGTTTCGAGGTTGTCGTCGGGGACGCCGTTGCCGTCGGCGTCGTTCCGGGCGACGAGTGCCGCAAATTCGGGGTCCTGAGCCGCGTAGCTCTGGATGACCGTGATGATACTCTTCGATTCAGCACGGCGGTCCTCGGTGACGAACGAGTCGGGCGGACTCGTACCGGCGCGGTATAGCTCTTCCAGCGCGGAGTCCCGTCTCAGTTTCCCTTCGGCGTAAATCGTCACGCTGTCGCCTTGCGTCGTTTCGAAGTTGTCTTCGAGGTAGTTCAGGTCCTTCGTAACGGTGTAGACGCCGGGTTTGAACGGCTCAGGGAGGTCTTGCAGATATGCGGGCTGTTCCTCCGGCGGGAGGAAGTCTTCCTGTGAGAACGTCGTATCGACGCCGGTCCCGTATGCACCCGCGACGACGGTCGTCAGCAGGATACCGACGAGGAACGCACGAGGTGCCTTGCGGCCGATGACGACACCGACAGAAAGCACCCGGGCGAGTAGCCCGCCTTCGTTGCCCAGCGGCGTCGACCCGAATTTGGGGACGTCATACTGCTCGCGAAGTTGGTCCGCATAGAGCTTCGCCGCCGGGAGGAACACCCCGAAGATGAGGAAGGTAAACAGGATACCGACCGCCGCGACGAGACCGAAGTCGCGGATGGGTGCGAGGTCGCTCGTGACGTTCGCGAGGAACCCGAGGACCGTCGTCCCGGTGACGATGAAGAACGCGATGGAGAGTTGTTTGACGGTCGTCCGCATCGACGGAACGGGGGAGATATCCTTCACGCGCTCTTCGCGGTAGCGGTTCACTGCGTGAAGCCCGAAGTCGATACCGACCGCCAAGAGAAGCGGCGGAACCGCGATGAGCATCTGGCTGAACGCGATATCTGCGAGACCCATAAACCCGAACGTCCAGATAACCGCCAAGAGAAGCGAGATAACCCCGAGTAGCAGGTCGATAGGGTCGCGGTACGCGATGACGAGGAACCCGAAGATGAGGAGCACCGCCGCGGGGACGACGAGCAACAGCGAGTCGGAAATGACGTTCCCCAACTCACTGGAGATGATACCGCTGCCGAACACGCGAATGTCGCTGTCGGCGACGGAGGTCATCGTCTGTATCTCTTCTTGGATACCGGTCATCGGACTCGTTCCCGAAGTCCCGGCGGTCGACGAGAGTCCGGGAACCTCGTGGCTGACGACGCCGATAGTCGAAGAGGCGCTGACGGATTCACGGTTGAAATCGTCGCTCAACAACGACGCAACCTGCGGGTTCGCAGTTGCCCGCTTGGCCGCGGCGCGGACTTCGCTCGGCGACGCCGATTCGAGCGCGTCAATCTGCTCGTCGAGCGTCTCCGCCGACGGGTCGAGCGTCTGAGCGACCGTCGATGCGACACTCGACGCGGAGGTGGTGCGAAGGCCGGGACGGTCCAAGACGCGCTCTTGGAGCCGCAACATGTCGAGCATCGCCGGTTTCGACAGCACGTTCTCGTCCCGTTGGATGAGTTGTGTACTCCCGGAACTCGTCTCGAACGTCGGGTTGAACTCACGGTTAACGTCATCGAGCGCTTCCTGTGCAGGCGAGTCCTCGGTGAACTGCGAGGTTCCGGCGTCGGTCGAGATATTCCCGAGACCGGCACCGAAGACGAGTGTCAGCACGAAGAACAGCGCGACGACTCTGCCGGGGTTCGTGACGATGTACTCGCCAAGGCGGTCGACGTACACTTCGTAGTCAATCATTGTGAGGGGAAAGTGGGGCGGTTAGCGGCGGTACCAGAGGAAGCCGACGATACCGAGCCCGACGATGAGGATGCCGCCAACGAGGGACATCGAGAGACCGCCACCACCCGACGAGTCGGTCACCTCGACGGGGACGGGATACTGCTCGGAGAGTTTCTGCTCGCCGTCCTCGTTCTCGTACTGGAAGTCGATGTCGAACGAGTAGGTCTTCAGGTTCGCCGAAGAGCTCGCGCTCAGTTCGACGGGAATCTCGGTCGATTCACCGGGAGCGAGTTCGTCGATGAAGGCGGTTTCGTCGGCGAGCGAAAGCGGACTGTCAGCGCTCGCCTCCGCGTCGATGTTACGGTACGTCTCGTCGCCGTTGTTGGTCACGACGAGCGTGACGACCTTCGAGCCACCCGCTTCGAGAGACCTGCTTTTCGGCGTCACGTCGAACAGGTTCTGTTTGTGCTTCACCTCGGCGTTCATCAGGAGCGACTTCGACTGCTGGGTGTCGCCGTTGGTGTTGCGGTACTCGACAACGTAGCTGAGTTGCCGCTGGCCGGCGTCGGCGGAGTCAGTCATCTCGACGGAGAACGAGAAGTCAGACGAGTCGCCGATTTCGAGCGTTCCGAGTGCATACTCCGTCTCCTTGATGTTCGTGTTAGGGGACTTCGAGGAGACGACGAGTACGGCATCATGGGCGGTCTGTGGCCCGTCGTTAGTGATGGTGCCTTGGATGGTCGACTCTCGACCGACGCGGAGTGTGCTGTCTTCCGCATCAAGCACGAACGACTGTTCTGCCAGCGGCCTTACGCCGGTGGTGAGCTTTTTCGACTTCGTGGGCACACCGTCTTCGTCCTCGTAGTTGACGAGGGCAGAAAGCGAGTACGACTGGGCCGCCGCTGACGGCGCAACAGTGGTCTCGTATTCGAGACGGCGCGTCTCGTTGACGCTCCACTGACCGGCGTACCGGCTCGCAGAGGCTGCCTTCCCGAACGTAACATCGGTGTTCTCGGAACTCAGCGCAACCGAGGAGTCGAAGGCCGTCTGGGTGCCGACGTTGCGCATCGTGACGGTCGTCGTTCCGGTTCCGCCGACCTGTGCGTTGGTCTCGACAGAGACGACTTCAAACCGCGGAGCCTGCTCGATGACGACGGTCACGGGAATCTTGACTTTCTTATCTTCCTCGTTTTTGACGTCACCGTTGTCGCGGACGGACTCGTCGTGTTCGTATCGAGCGACGAGTTTCATTTCGTAGGTTCCCGGAGTCGCGTTTTCGTGGACGGAAACAGAGAACTTCGCATCCCGCTGAGTCGCGTGCGGGAGGTCACCAATCGGGAGCGTCGCCGTGTTCACGTCGACGGGCGCACCCTTGGATTTGAGTGTGAGACGGACGTTACGGGCGGACCGAACCTGCGTTTCGAGTTGCGAGCGCCGTTGGTTACTCAGCGTTGCGGCACTCTCAGTCGAGGAGAACCGCCGATATTCGGTGTCGCCGCCGTAGTTCGTGACAACAACGTTCAGTGCTGTCTCTTGTCCGGGGACGAGTTTGTTGCTCGGCGCGTACGCCTGAAGGTTCGGTTCACCGACGATTCCGGCCATCGCTGGGCTTGGTACTGCAACCAAGACGACCAGTAAGACCGCAAGTGCACGTGAGGATTTCATGGAGTGTGAAGCAGTGGTGGGGAGTGGGTGATTACTGTGTCCAGGTTGGGTGTAGAGACGTGAGATCGGTCTGTTGTCCACGTCGAAACCCAATTGACTGAACGTACAATCAACATCCTACGGTCAGGAGAGAGCACATATAAATTGAACGAAACTTCAAAAAATATCCTACAAGTTTACTCAGTGCTGTTGGGGAATACCAGCAGTGAACGTCAGTGGACCGTTCACACGCCGATGTACTCTTCGTTGAGCGTCCATCCGCCGTCGCCGTCGCGGACGAGGTACTCGCCGTAGTAGGGGACACGGTTGGCGACGACTTCTTCGAACGCGTGCTGAATATCCGTGCGAGTCATCTCGCCCATCGGTCGCAGGTCGTCGTTCCGGTTGAGACAGCCCTTGAGGTATCCTTGGTGTGTCACACGCACGCGATGACAGTTCGCACAGAATTCGGCGTTCTCGACGGGGTCGACGATTTCGACCATGCCACCGCCGGACGCGTCCGACGGGGCACCACTCGCGTCGCTCGCGGAACCGTTTCCGACGTAGTAGCGACGGCGGTTGTGCATGTCCCGGACTTCGACCTCGTCCGCGAGGTCTGTTAACCACTTGTGGACGCGCTCGATATCGATGTTCCACTCAGGGCGACCCGTGAGTTCCGGCATGTACTGGATGAGTTGGAGTTGGAGGCCTTCGTTCTCTGCGACGTACTCGACCATATCTTCGACGTAGCCCGCGGTTTTGGTGAATACAACCATATTGAGCTTGACGGGCGTTAGACCGGCGTCGACGGCCGCTTTGACGCCTTCCATCACCTTGTCGTACGCACCGGACTTCGTAATCTCGGCGAACGCCTCCGGGTCGAGGGCGTCCTGCGAAACGTTTACGCGGTCGAGACCGACCTCGACGAGGTCGTCGGCACGGTCCGGGAGAAATGTCCCATTAGTCGTAAGCGAAGTCTCCATGGACTCGGGCGTTCGCCGGATTATCTCTTCGAGGTCGGCACGGAGCATCGGCTCGCCGCCCGTGAATTTCACTTTCTTGACGCCGTATTCCTCGACGACATCGAGGAATCGGACCACGTCGTCCGCGCTCATCTCGTCGTCCGAGGCGTCCATCGGTCCGCGCGTATCTCCCAACCCCTCGTTGTGGCAGTAGACGCAGTCGAAGTTACACCGGTCGGTCAAGGAGATGCGAACGCCGGTTACCTCTCTCCCGAAGTCGTCCACCAGCACCATGTGCCGAACAGTCGGGATGTACGTTGATAAATTCGCTGTCGATTGCAGGATACTAGTAACTGGTTTTCGTTACGAATGCGCCGCCGTCAAAGTCAGGTCCGTACAGGCCGATAGCATGGATTGCAACGAGTCGGTTGTATGGGTTACACGAGCCAGTCACACGAGTTGCAACGAGTCAGCCGCCTGAGTTGGCAGACGTCACAGTGGGTCATCACCAGCAGACGAGACCTTACAAAACCCTTATCGGACACACCACCGGATGAACGGACATGGACGAAGCCGACGTACGCGACCGCTTACGAGCGGTCGAGGACCCCGACCTCGGAGACGATATTGTCTCGCTCGGACTGGTGAACGCCGTCGAAGTCGACGGCGACACCGCCCGTATTTCACTCGCGCTCGGGGCACCATACTCCCCGTCGGAGACGGCCATCGGCCGTCGAATCCGCGAAGTGCTCGCAGAAGATGGACTCGAAGCCGACCTCACCGCCAAGATACCGACCAACCGCGACCCCGACGAGGAGGTTCTGCCGGGCGTCAAGAATATTATTGCCGTCTCCTCCGGCAAAGGTGGCGTCGGAAAGTCGACTGTCGCGGTGAACCTTGCGGCCGGTCTCTCGAAACTCGGTGCGCGCGTCGGCCTGTTCGACGCCGACATCTACGGGCCGAACGTCCCGCGGATGGTCTCCGCCGAGGAAGCGCCGCAGGCGACGCAGGACCAGACCATCGTCCCGCCGGAACGATACGGGATGAAACTCATGTCGATGGCCTTCCTCGTCGGCGAGGACGACCCGGTCATCTGGCGCGGTCCGATGGTGCACCAACTGCTCACCCAACTCGTCGAAGACGTTGAGTGGGGTTCGCTCGACTACCTCGTTCTCGACCTGCCGCCGGGGACGGGCGACACACAACTGACGATTCTCCAGACGCTCCCGCTTACCGGCGCAGTTATCGTCACGACACCGCAGGACGTCGCCCTCGACGACGCCAACAAGGGGCTTCGGATGTTCGGCAAGCACGATACGAACGTCCTCGGCATCGTCGAGAACATGAGCACGTTCCGCTGTCCCGACTGCGGGAACAACCACGACATCTTCGGCGCGGGCGGTGGCCGCGAGTTCGCCGCTTCGAACGAACTCCCGTTCCTCGGCGCGCTCCCCCTCGACCCGGCCGTCCGCGAAGGCGGCGACGGCGGGCAACCCATCGTCCTCGAAGACGAGAACGAGACCGCTGATGCCTTCCGCGTGATGACCGAAAACGTGGCCGACATGGTCGGTATCGTCCAGCGACGGAGTGTTAGCGAGAAATGAGTGACGAGGAGCGACCTCACGATGAGACGCCCGCGGACGAAGTCGACTGGGAGATGGCCCCCGACTCGGACGCCGAGTTCCCCGCAAACCCCGAGAAGGTCGAACTCCTCCGCGAGGTCGCAGACGATATTTACGGCGACTCTTCGGAGAGCAAGCAGGTGTCGGCCATCCTCTACCGCGTGAGCGACCTCTACGACCCCGACGGCGACACCTCGCCGGAGGAGATATACCTGAACGTCCGTCACATCATGGATATCAAGGCGCAGGGCGGTCTCGACCGCTGATAAAGCGGGAACAACAGATTCGACTGCTACGAGTTCGACCGCGACGAGTCCGGCGACGCTCGATTTCACATTCGCTTACTGAGAAACAGCTGTTTTTCCCGTCGAAGCAATCCCTGCGGTTTCAGATACTACTCTGTCGTCTGTTCACTTTCACTACGCACCTCGAACACGGGCTGGTTGGTGTGAGAGGGTACGTCCTCACCAGAAGAGACTGCACAGACCGGGCCGGTTTTGGTTCTAGAGCCGAATCCATACCTGTGGACGCACACCAACGCCAGTTCCGGAACCCCTTCTCGATGGACACCGACTGCACCAACTGCTCGGGCCTCTGCGAGGTCCGCGAGCAGGTCGTCCACGGCTACGGCGACGTGGGGGCGGAGTTCCTGTTCGTCGGCCAGGCCCCCTCTGCGAGTGCAGAGCGGACGGGCGTCCCCTTCACCGGTGACGACGCTGGCGAACGGGTTCAGCGCATCCTCGGTGAACTCGGGTTCTCGCGGTCCGAGCCGGACGCCGAAGAGCCGGACGTACAGAACGTTTTTCTCACGTATCTGACCCGCTGTCACCACCCCGAGCGAGGACCGGAAGAAACCGAGGTTTCGACCTGCGAGCCGTACTTGAACGCCGAGGTTCGGATGATAAACCCGCACATCATCGTTCCCGTCGGGCAGGCTGCACTGGAGGCGCTCGCGTTCGATTACACCACGCGCGCGGCGGATAGCTTCGACATCGACGCGGAGCACGCGACGACCATCCGCGGGCGCGGGTTCGAACTGGTTCCGATGAAGGAACCGGAACAACAGACTGACGCGGAGACTGAGGCGTTCGTCGAACACGTCCGTGAGTCGGTCTTCGGCCGAGACTATCGACAGACGAAAGGACGACAGAGTCGCTGAGACGGCGGTCGATAAGCGGCGGGTTCAAGGGTTTCCCGGCGTGAGAAGAGACCATGACCGTCATCGCCGTACTCGCCGAACCGCCGCGGCCCGGACTGGTTCTCTCTGACCTCGCGGAGACCAGCCCCCTGTCGGAAGACGAAGCCGCAGCGCTCTACGCCGCGATGCTCAAGGACATCTGTACCGCCGTAGAGCGGTCGGGCGGCGACTTACTCGTGAACTACCGACCGGACGACCAACTTCCCGAGGAGTTCGTCGCCGAACACTCCGCGGAGGCCGAGATTCGAAGCGTCGTCGCCGACGCTCTCGGTGGAACCGGCGACGTGCGCTTCGAGCCACAGGTCGGGTCGACGTTCGCCGCACGCGCGGGTAACACCGTTTCGCACCTTCTAAACGAAGAGGAAGTCCACTCGGTCGCAGTCGCTCGACCAGTCGTCCCGCTTTTGGGTCGCACGCACATCGACAGCGCGGCGATGAAGCTCCGCAGTACGCCGGTCGTCCTCGGTCCGTCGACGGAAGGACGGGTCTACTTCTCCGGGTTCCGCGAGCCGATTGACTTCACCGATGCGTACGAGACGCCGGAAATCGAGACGCTCGCCGAGTGCGCCGACGACGCCGACCGCAATCTCGATTACATCCCGATGCTTCCGGTCCTCGAAACGGGTGCCGACCTCGCAACCGTCGTTCCGATGCTTCGCTCGCGTGTCGAGGCGGAGCGCGTCGTTCCCGAGCACACGACGACGTTCGTCTTCGACCACGGGCTTCGCGTCGAGGAGACAGACGGCGTGTTGGAACTCGTCCGCGGCTAACGAAAGCGACAACTCTTAGGTACCGGAATCAAAATTGTCGTGCGAAGGTGGGATGGCGGAGCGGCCTAACGCGCCTGCCTTGAAAGCAGGTTTCCTCACGGAATCCTGGGTTCAAATCCCAGTCCCACCGCATTCTGACGCGAACAACCCGGCGAGCACCGCGTAGCGTGTGCTCGCCTCCGTGAGCGTCTGAATCGGTCCACTGTGGATTTGAAGCAGCGAGCAACGCGAAGCGTTGCGAGTGAGGTTCAAATCCCAGTCCCACCGCATTCTAACAATATCTTGGATTCCTGACTTTTATAATTGCTGAAGTGGTATCGATAGGCATGGCATTAATTGTCAATTGTGTGGACGTAGAATCGAAACCTCAAGACTGCCGAGATATTCAGTCAATTGGATTGTCGGACGGTATGGGGCAAAAAACACCTGCGGAGGTGTACGACTTGATTGAGAACAAAGGACGTGACGTTGTAGTAGAACACAACGGTAGGAGGACAAAAGTTCGTAGTGCAACGCGCGGAACGACGAAATACGTCCGTACCAAGTCAAACGATACAAAAGACGATAATCTGCTAAAACAATCGAGTTGCTGAGAGACCCTGAACAAAACTGTGGTTTTCTGAGGAACCTCAGTAGTAGTTCGGACACAAAGCACCGCGTAGCGTGTGCTCGCCTCCGTGAGCGTCTGAATCGGGAACGGCTGGGATTTGAACGAGACGAGTCGCAACCCGAGCGAAGCGAGGGACCGTCTCGGCGTTGTTCACAATCCCAGTCCAACCAGAAATCACCGCAAAGTAACCGCGACCTACTGACTCTTCCAACCCAATCCCCCATGACAGATTTCCACAAATGCGTAACGGCTTTGAATCGGCCTGCCAACACTCGGGTATGGATTGGCCACACGACCCGGACGGCGAAGAAGGGAGCGAAGGCGGACGCAAGTACGGCCAGGCAGTCATCGCGAAGAAGGTCGACGAAGACGAGGACTTCCCGCTGAACAAAGCGGAGTTCGTCGAGGAGTACGGCGACCACCCCATTCGACTCGACTACGAGCGCGTCGTCTCGCTCGCAGACATCTTCGAACACGTCGAAGGCGAGGAGTTCGGCGACTTCATCGAACTCCACAAGGCCGTCGGCAAGGCGATGCGCGAAAACGACTTCTGGTTCTACGAAGGCGCAGAACAGTTCGTCACGAGTAACACGGCGTAATCGTCGCCGCAAGCACGGACTTCCAACCGAGCGATTAGCTGTCGGACTTCTCGTACGAGGCTCGTTCTTGTACTTCCCGTTCGATAGCGTCTCGTTCCCACGTGCGCGTCTCGTCGCCTTCGACTTCGGCCTGAACCTTCTCTTCGAGAAGCGTCACGGCGACGCTGTTTGCACCCTCGGGGATGATGAGGTCCGCGTGCTTCTTCGTCGGCTCGATAAACTGCTCGTGCATCGGCTTGACCGTCGAGAGATACTGGTCGATGACGCCCTGAAGGTCGCGTCCGCGGTCGATGGCGTCGCGCTGGATGCGCCGAAGGATACGAACGTCGGCGTCGGTTTCGACGTACAGACGCAGGTCGAGCATCTCGTTGACGTCCTCGTCGTAGAGCGCGAGAATCCCCTCCAGAATGATAACGTCGGTGGGTTCGACGGTCACTCGCTCCGGTTTTCGGTTGTGAACCTCGAAATCGTACTGCGGCATCTCCACGGACCGCCCTTCGAGCAGTTCGGATAACTGGTCGTACAACAGGTCCCATTCGAACGCCGACGGGTGGTCGTAGTTCATCTGCTCCCGCTCGGCCATTTCGAGGTGACTCTGGTCTTTGTAGTAGTTGTCAATCGGAATCCGCGTCACGGATTCACCGACGTTCTCCGTGATGAGTCGGGCCACGGTCGTCTTCCCGGCACCACTGCCCCCGGCGATGCCGATGACGAACGACGGAATAGTCATCTACCGAAAGACACCCCGGAAAACGTTTGAACGCAGCGATTCACGCTTTTCGCGGAGATGGTATATAAAACATAGTGATAGAGTATGTCAACCAGCCAATGCTCGTACCGCTGTCCACCGCAATTACTACTGGTTTCTGAATAGCGGTAGTTAAATTTATAAACCACCCTTCCCATGCCATTTCACATGGTACGTGATATCGTACGCCGTGACTTCCTCAAGGGAGTGGGAGCCGCGGGCGCAGCAGGTTTGACTGGCTTATCGGGATGCATCGGTGGCGGCGGTGGTGGCGGTGGCGACGGCCCAGGAGGGCTTGTCGTCATCGGCTACCCAGAAAGTGGTATTCAACTGTTCCGCGACTACTACAGCGCTTCCGAGGGGAACGAAGAAATTCTGGTTCCTGACGGACTCCGCTCCGGGTCGATGCCCGGACAGGTCGGCAACGACATGGCGAACGTCACCGGGACGGCACCGGCAGCAGGCGGCCCGAACCAAGAGACGTTCAACCAACTGTTCCAAGACGAGTACAACGCGGCACCCGGCGTCTTCACTTCGCAGTGTTACGACTCCGTGGCGGTCCAACTCCTTGCGAACGCCGCGGCCGGTGAGAACTCCGGACCGGCAATCAAAGACCAGATGCGCCGGATGGCCAACCCCGGCGGTATGACCGTCGGCCCAGACAATCTCGTCGAGGGTATCGAGGCGGCCGCAAACGGCGAAGACATCAGTTACGAAGGGGCGTCATCTTCGGTCAACTTCGACAAGAAGGGCGACCCAGCAGAGGCGTCCTACGCCATCTGGGAGTTCGACGCAGCGAACAACGCAACGACGGAAGTTGACAAACAACCCTTCGCGGGCGAAAACCCCGACGGGGCGGGACCGGCGGCCGACAGCGGCCCCGGCGGCACTGACCGCGAACTCGACGTGGGTATTCTGCTTCCGGAGACCGGCGACCTCGCAGCAGTCGGTCAGCCGATGATTCAGGCCGCCCAGATACCGGTCAAGCAGGTCAACGATGCCAACCCGGCCGGCATCTCGGTCAACGCGCAAATCGAAGACACCCAAACGTCTCCGGACGCCGGTGTCTCAGCCGCGCAGTCGCTCGTCTCCGCGGGCGTCCCGTCCGTGTGTGGGTCGGCGTCGTCCGGCGTGAACGTCCCCGTCTCACAGCAGGCGTTCATCCCGAACGAAATCGTCGGCTGTTCGCCGTCCTCGACGGCGCTGTCCGTCTCGAACCTCGAAGACAACGACTTCATCTTCCGGACGGCACCCTCGGACTTCCTGCAGGGTCGCGTCATGGCACAGGTCATGTCCGAGCGCCTCGAAGTCAGTACGGTGTCGACGCTGTTCGTCAACAACGACTACGGACAGCAACTCTCCGAGCGCTTCAGCAACGTCTTCGCCGACGAGTTCGGTGGCGAAGTGTACAATCAGGTCGCGTTCAACATCGGCGAGTCGTCGTACTCCTCCGTCATCGAAACGGCGCTCTCCGGTCCGGAGAACTGAGCAGGGCGAAAGACCCGGGCAGACTCGACTTTTCTTTCGGCGCAACGTCGTGAGCGACCGCACTATCGTTGCGGTGTCGGCTACCGCTGCGACACAAGACGCTTATTCTGAAGTTGACACTCCTCAGGTAATGAAGCGCCGTGCCCTCCTCTCGACGCTCGGCGGGTCGTATCTCACGCTCACCGCCGGGTGTCTCTCCGACAAGGACGGGGTAACAGATACGCAAGCCACGAAGACTAACCCGACACCGCCGCCGAAGGATACGGAACCGGAGACGCAAACGCCGGACTACGAGCCTCGAGCCAACCTCGTCGTTGAAAACGAAGACGATGTGAATCAGACACTCTCAGTCCGTGTTCGAGACGGCGACGACACCATCATCGACCGGTCGGTTGACGTCAGTGCCGGACCCGGTTTCGGAATGTCCGTCGAAGACACCCTCGTCGGCGAGGGGACGTACCACGTCGCCGCCGAACTCGATACCGGCGCAACGCTCGACTACGAGTGGCGCGTCACTTACGAACGGCGGCGACCTCAAACCCCGCCAGCAACTCACCGAAGGCAACAGTGAGTACCTCCCGTACAGCGTCTCAGGTGCGAAAGAAATCTTCGAGCCGCCGCGCGCCGAAATTCGAAACGAAAGCGACGAGGACGCCATGCTCACCGTCGCCATCGAGTTCGACGGCGACCGATTCATCGAACACACCTTCAACGCTGAGACCGACCGCGAGATTTCGACGCCCCCACTGGTGGAGTCGCACGCGACCTACGACGTGTTCGTCGAGGCCGAGGACGGCCGCCGTGCGACCTACGAGTGGAACATCCCGGAAAACTGGGCGTGGCCGTTGTTGACTATTCTCGTCGCTGAGGACGGGTCGCTCAGGGTCGGCTGTTCGTGGCCGAGAGGCAAGTGGATTTCCGTCGAGAACACTGACGATGTCGACCGCGAGGTGATGCTGACGCTTTCGGACGACGAAGGGGTCGTCACGGAGACGACACGGATAGTATCACCCGGGGAGTCGAAACTCAAATTCGACATTCCAATCGGCGGCGAGTACGAACTAACTATCGAGACGGACGACGGCTCGGAAACAGTGAGATACACCGCCTGCTACTGCTTGACTACGAGAGTAACGTTGAAGCTCGAAAACGGCGCTCCGGTAGTCGAATCGCTCCTGTACCAGTGCGACTGAGGGCGCAGTCGGTGCAACGAGTAGTACAGTCGCTACTCGGATAGGTGTCAGAAAAATGGACGCCGGGTTTGAGGATAGCTATCCGCCGAGGAAGTCCTGTCTGACCTGTTCGTCTTCGAGCAGCGCAGTGCCAGTATCCATGTAGCGGTTCTGTCCGTTTGCGAGGACGTAACCGCGGTCACAGCGCCGGAGCGCCTCTTTGGCGTTCTGTTCGACCATCAGGACGGCCGTGCCCGCCTCGTTGATTTCGTCGATTTTGTCGAACATCTCTTCGACGAGGTCAGGGGCGAGTCCCGCCGATGGCTCGTCGAGGAGGAGCAAGTCTGGGTCGAGCATGAGCGCACGACCCATTGCGAGCATCTGCTGTTGCCCGCCGGACATGGTGCCCGCCTTCTGGTGTTTGCGCTCTTCGAGAATCGGGAACCTGTCGTAGACTGCCCGCATCGCCTCTGACGGCACCTCATCGAGGATGTACGCGCCCATTTCGAGGTTCTCTTCGACCGTCAGTGTGGGAAACACGTTGTCGTTCTGCGGGACGTAGCCGATACCGACGTGGATGATATCTTCGGGGCGTCGGCCGGTGATATCCTCTTCTTTGAACTGGACTTCCCCGCCCATGAGGGCGGTCAGCCCGAAGACGGATTTCATGGTCGTCGACTTGCCTGCCCCGTTCGGGCCGACGATAGTGACGTACTCGCCGTCGAACACGTCCATGTCGACGTCGGTGAGGATTTGCAGGTCGCCGTAGCCAGCATCGAGGTTGCGGACGCGCAGAAGTACGTCGCTTCGGTCTTCGACGCCCGCACCGCTCGTCGCACTGGTGTTAGCGTCGACGCTCATACGTTCCCTCCGAGGTAGGCCTCGATGACCTCTTCGTTGCTCCGAATGTCGTCCGGTGTCCCCTCAGTGAGAACCTTCCCCTGATGGAGGACGATGACGTGTTCACAGTTGTTCATGATGAGGTCCATGTCGTGTTCGACGAGCAGGAACGTGTAGCCCTGCTCGCGGAGTTCGTGGATGTGTTTGAGTAACTTCTTTTCGAGCGTCGGGTTGACTCCCGCGAATGGCTCGTCGAGGAGCAGCATATCGGGGTCGGTGAGAAGTGCCCGCGCCATTTCGAGGAGTTTCCGCTGGCCGCCCGAGAGGTTGCCCGCGTACTCTTCGGCGATGTGGTCGATGTCGAAGAAGTCGAGGACTGCCCAGACACGTTCGAGGAGTTCCTCTTCTTGTTCGCGAACGTCGTCGCGGACGCCCGGCATGACGGAGCGCCACAGTTCTTCGCCGCGCTGGTGCTTCGGCGCGAGCATCATATTTTCGAGGACAGTCATGTCGCTCAGTTCGCGAGCGATTTGGAACGTCCGAACCATGCCGCGGTTGGCGATTTCGTGCGGTTCCTCGCCGGTGATGTCCTCACCGTTGAACGTGACCGTTCCCGAATCGGGTTTGAGCATCCCCGTGATGAGGTTGAACGTCGTGGACTTACCGGCCCCGTTCGGACCGATGAGACCCGTAAGCGTCCCGGCTTCGACCTCGAAGGACGCGCCGTCAACGGCGGTGATACCGCCGAACGACTTGTGCAGTCCCTCGACCTGCAGCGGGAAGTCGACCGTCGTGTCGACGCCCGAGGCGAACGCCCCCAGTGCATCTTCATCGACTTTCTTCGCGACATCGTCGACAGGTGGTGAGGCAGCGTCACTCATTCGTCTTCACCCCCCTCTACCGTCCCACCGTCAGTCGCCATCGACTTCGGACGCGACAGCGAGATGACGGAGGCCGTCTCTTTGCGGTGGCCGAGAAGTCCCTCCGGCCGGTTGTGCATCAACCAGATGAGCACGAGACCCATTACCACAAGCTGGAGTTGTCGGATGCTGTCGACCGTGTAGAGCAGGAACGGTACGGGGTCGAGTTGCGAGATGAACGGCCCGATAGCCTGTCCGAATCCTGACGGCGAGTCGAGGTTGGGGAACACCGTCGACACGAGGTTCTGGAAGTACCGTGGCCCTTGGTAGAGCACTGCGGCGAACACCGCGCCGCCGAGGACGCTGCCGGTGTTCGACCCCGCCCCACCGATGATGAGGGCGATCCAGACGAAGAACGTCACGCGCGGCCGGAAGAAGTTCGGCGTCACAGCACCCTGCGGCATGAGCCAGAGGATACCGGCAAGGCCCATGAGGGCACAGCCGAGCATGAACGACTTGATCTTGAACTTATCAGTGTCCTTACCGAGCGCGTTTGCCACGTCTTCGTCCTCGCGGATGGCCTTCAGTACGCGACCGAAGGGCGATTCACCGGTGCGCTTGAGCAACCAGTAGAACGCGGTGACGAAGCCGAGGAGCAACAGGCCGTAGACGATACCGTCGACGACCGGCTTGGGATTCGTCGGAACGATGACCTGGAACGCGTCGATGAGTCCGAGGTAAACTCCCCAGAGTCCCACCGACTGGAACAACGCTTCGAGTGGCGGAACGAAGTCGAGGATGAGACCCGACCCGCCACCGAATCCGACGGTATTTCCGAACAGCGAGAACTGCTGGAGTTCGCCCGAGAGGAAACTGAATCGGACGATTTCTGACATCGCAATCGTCACGATTGCCAAGTAGTCCGCCCGCAACCGGAGTGCAGGAAGCGCGACTACGAGACCCAACAGCGCAGCCGCAACCATGCCCGCGAGGATACCGACCCACAGCGGCAGGCCAAGCCCCCCGACCTGCGCTGCGCCGCCGGCGACGAAGGTTGGTTTCGAGACGAGCGCCATCACGTACACACCGACGGCCATGAAGCCGACGATGCCGATGTTGAACAGCCCGGTGTACCCCCAATGGAGGTTGAGCGCGAGCGATAGCATCGCGAACACGCCGATGTAGAACGTCAGCGTGGCGATGGAGTTCAGTTGCCCGCGAAGGTCGTACCCAAGCCCGATACCCGCGAGGACGTACAGCAGGTACGCCGACGCGAGGACGAGGACGATGAGACCCGTGTCGCCGCCTGGAACGCGAGCGGCGATGTCGTCGCGGACGCTCATGCTGTGGCCCTCCCACTGAAGAGACCGGACGGTTTCACGAGCAGGATGACAATCATCACGACGAACGCGGCGGCCCGCGCGAACGCGGACGGAATCCACAGGACCGACATCGACGCCGTCAGCCCGATGACGAGCCCCCCGGTAATCGCGCCGTAGATGGACCCGATGCCGCCGAGGATGACAGCCGCGAAGATGAGGAGTAGCAAGAGCCATCCATCGTTGAAGCCGAGTGTCCCCTTCCAGAGGATAAACATGTATCCTGCGACACCCGTGAGGCCGCCACCGATGACCCACGTCGCGCGGACGACGCGTTCGGTCGGGATACCGGTGATGAGCGCGAGGTCCTGATTGTCAGCCATCGCGCGCATCGCCTTTCCGAGTTTCGTCCGCTGCAGGAGTAGGTGGACGCCGAGCATCAGCCCGGATGCGACGATGAGGAGCGTGATGTCGTGTGCATTGATGAAAACAGTGCCGTCGATGAGGTAGAGTCCGAGGGACGGCGGTTGTGCGGTCGTCCCGCGAACGGCTGACCCGAAGACGAACTGCATCACGTAGCGAAGCGCAAACGCGATACCGATACTCGTGATGAGGAGCGTGACACCGTCTTCGCTCCGAATCGGCCGGAAGACGGTCCGGTCCACCGCGAGCGACAGCGCGATAGTGGAGCCACCGGCGACGATGATGCCAGCGACGACGGCGAGCGGCGTCGAGAGCATTCCGATGTCGAGGGTCCCGCCGTAGACAGAGCCACCTGCTCCGACTAACAGGAGTGCGCCCACGTCAGCCCTGCCGAGACCGGCGATGAGGTACGTCGTCGCCCAGCCGGAAAATGCCCCGGCCGTGATGTAGTCGCCGTGCGAAAAGTTCGCGAAGTTCAGAATACTGTACGTCATCGACAACCCGATGCCTGCGAGGCCGATTACGAGCCCGCGCATCAGACCATCCCAGACCAGTGTGCCAATATCGGCAAACTGTGTCTGCCCAGTTACAATCCCGAGAAGCAGGTCACCGAGCAGTGCTACTGCGATGACTGCCAGTACGAGCGCAAACGGGCGCTCGATGGCGAACCGCCTTCCACGGGTGTATGTTTCTGCAATACCCATTGATAACTATCCTCATGGTATGTGCGGACGATAATCAAACATAAGTCTTTCTCCATCGATTACCCAGAATTGACAACTGAGTTCTATTCACCGGGGTGTGATTGGATGAGAAACAACGATATGTAAAAACGCGTTGCGCCCAGACAAGAGGGTATGCGCGTCACTTCGGCCGAGTGGTCGGACCTCGACACGCTCGCCGACATGTGGGTCGACCTCGCAAGCGGGCAGCGGGCCTTCGGCTCACACCTCGGTGCTGACGCCAACAGGACAGTGGTACGCGAGTCGATGGCGTACCATCTCTCAGTCGGTGGTGTACTCGTCGCGCGCGACGAGGCGACTGAAACGGAAGCCGACGATGACGACCACAAGCGGGACATCGCCGGGTTCGTCATGTTCGATGTCGAGACGGGCGCATACGAACAGGACATTACCCGTGGGACCGTCCGTAATCTGTTCGTCGTCCCGGACAGACGTGATTCGGGAATCGGTAGTCGTCTACTGGATGCGGCAGAGACGGAACTACGGGATGCTGGCGTCGGGGCGATTGCGTTGGACGTGATGGCAGCGAACGATTCGGCCCGTCGGTTCTACCGTCGGCACGGCTATTCCCCCCACCGAATCGAACTGGAGAAATCGATGGAAAACGATACACACTCAAAGGAGGACGGATAATCGGAAAATGCGCCAGGAGAGCATGGGCGGTTCATGCACTCGACTTGTAATCGAGACTTCGTGGGTTCAAATCCCACTCCTGGCTTTCTCTGTTTTGTAAACCCGGAAATCGAAGCAACCAGCCGACTGGTTTGTCAGTCCGTGGTTGTGATTGAGTCTGTAGTTTCGATTAGTTCGAACTGTTTCGGCCGTGGTGTTCCGTTTTTTCCCAGTGGAGTTGTTTAAGATAGACTTGCTTAATCGCGCGAAGTTCTGCACCCCAGAGCAAGACCCAGTAAAGCGGGACAACGAGTGGAATCAGCACTGCTCGCAGCGTGCGTCGAGGTATTTCCTCCTCAGAGACAATCCAGTAGCCGCCCGAGTGGAAGAAGAACAGTTCGACGAGGAACACGATTCCGAGTGTCAGAACGATCCGGACAGCAAGCGGGACCGTGTACTGAAGCAGGTTCGCAATCATGGTCAACAGGACGATTCCAATAATGTTGATCGGCGCTAAGTGCGGGAGAAACGACTGGAAATAGCCGTGGAGCTTTGCAGCCCATCCCTGCGGAGGGTGGTGGGCGTATTGGATGAGCGTGTATATCTTTCCTTTCTGCCAACGGGTGCGTTGCCGGACCCAAACGTCGGCTGCAAGCGGTGATTCCTCACGGGTAACCGAGTCGATGAGTGTCATTTCGTACCCCTCTTTCCAGAGGAAAATCCCCAGTTCGAAGTCCTCGGTCACATTTTGTGGGTCCCACGGGATACGACCCTGAAGACCGTTCTCGGTAAGCCACGCTCGTGCTTCGTCATCCCAAATGGACCCATACTGGTCGAGACGGCGTTCGCTAATCTCCTCCAAAACGTGTCGGTGAAAGAAGTTCGTCGTCCCACCGAGCGGAACCGGATACCCGACGAAGTGGAAGCTTGGAAGTAAGAGCCGGAACCAGAATGCGTACTCACCACGGAAAACCAGATTTCTCCACCCGTCGCCTTCATTTACCATATCGAGCTTCCCCTGTAGATAGTCGAAGTTCTCTACAGTGAGTGCGTTAGCGATTTTTAGAAACAGCTTCGGGTCGACAACGTCTTCAGCATCGATAACCCCGACAAGGTCACCGTCAGTTAGTTCGAACCCGTAATTGAGGGCTCTCGGTTTGTTCGGTTCCCCGGGATACTCTTCGGGTACGACAATCTCGTTGTAAGGCCCTGAGAGACGCTCAAGCGCATCTCTAGTGTTGCTGTCGTCGGGTTCGACGAGAACATTGATATTAATCAACTCTTGAGGGTAGTCTGCTCCTTGAATAGATTCAATCGCTTGATGGATTACGTTTCCCTCTTTGTACGCAGGAAGCAGCACGTCGATAGTCGGTAATTCGTCTGGTTCGAATGAGTCCGGCAGACGGGAATACACACTATCAGCTGAGCCAAAGATTCTTGCAACAATGAAGAACTGTACGAACGGATGTGTCACCAGTTGCAAACGCTACTATAGCGTCGTCAGACGCGATTGTCCGAACCAGTTGGTCGAAAAATCCGATAACGACCGCCAATTATCCTCCCTAAACGGGGGTCAGTTCCGTCCCGACGACGGTCGAACCCGAATCAAGAGCAGTGACCCCGGAACGCCGAGGATGAGTGCGCGAAACGGATTATGCTTAATGATAATGTCGGGGTCGAGCGGTTCCGCCTGAAGGTCAGTAATCCGGAGACACGAGTAGTAGACGGTAACGTGAGTTAACACGTACGCGAACGTCGCCGGGACGACAATCGGGTACCGAATACCACTCATTGCGAGACCTTCGAAGGCGAACGCGGTGAGCGCGGAAATCGAGAGTAAATTGCCCAGTTGGAGCGTAATACCGGTCAACGCCGTGATTGCCGTGTCGAACAAAGAGGCACCATATGGCGTGTACGTGAGCGCAGTCACGACTGCGATGGCTCCGAGGAGGAGTCCGGCGAGTAACCCAGACATCGCGTACACGTACTCCATAGCAGACCGTTATAACAGCGACGGGGGGGAGGAATTTAGTTCTACCCCCCTCGTTATCGCGGGAGAAAATTAGGAAATTTCGCCGAGACAACCGACGTGACAGAGTTTTATCTTCATTCGGAACGTCGTTCCGGTATGAACGCGACTGACAAGTTCATGCTTGCGGTGTCACTCCTCATCTTCGCACTTCTCATCCTCGGCGCACTCCTCGCATTCGTGTAGGGAGAAAGCTTATGTTATATTCATTAAGGATACTAGACACCATGCCGGAATGTCAGAACTGTAGTTCGTTCGTGACGCCCGCGTATGCCCGAGTCTTCACGCCGAACGGCATAGATGCTCCGCGCGTCTGTCCGAACTGTGAGGATATGGTTCGTGAGGGCGCACAAGTGCGAGCGGCGCGCTCGCCGAGAAATCACTGAGCGATGTGGTAGCGTTCGGCTTCTTGTCGAACGAAGCCACGTTTACTGAGCGTGCTGAGAATACTGTAGAGTGCAATCTTCTTCATTTCGAGACCGTCCTGTATGTCGTCGATAGATGCTCCGTCGTGTGTCGTGAGGTACAGATACACGAGCTTTGCCGAGGGCGATTCGAGCTCACCTGGAACTTCGATAGTCGGAACCGTCTGTTGCATGGTCGTTGTCGTTCAGTTTGCTTCGACGATAATAAAACTCTCTTACAACAATCGTCGAATATCGAACGACGGGAGTGAGACCACGAGGTACTCGAATTCGAACGAATCGTTGTATTCATAACGAATATCTATTCGATAAAATGCACCCCTCGACGGTCCCAACTTTCGACTGTCGTCGAAGCGCCGAATCGACGAGGCCGTGACCCAGATGGTTAGGCTGCGAGCGCGTGTACACAAGCGCCATCAACAACACCTGCGTGGGTCGTGCCATCTCGAACAGGGCTCTTGCGACTGTTCGGCGCGGTCGCTCGTGGTAGTCGGCGTCGAAAGAAGGTGGTTTCAGGTCCAACGATAGAGCGAAGGGAGCTCAGTAGCTCCGGACCTTCGGTTCGTACGTCTTGCTCTCGCCTTCGAGGATGACCGGCTTGTACCAGAGTTCCGGCTTGCCGTCGTTCCACGAGAGCAGCGTGTGCTTGAGCCACTCTTCGTCGCGACGTTCCTGGTACTCCTTGCGCCAGTGAGCACCGCGGAACTCGTTGCGGGCGAGCGCACCGAGGGTGATGGCTTCGGCGATGTCGAGGATGTTTCGCGTCTCCAGCGTCTGAAGCAGGTCCGTGTTGAACGTTCGGGACTTGTCGCCCACGAAGACGTCCTGATAGAGTTCGCGCGCCTCACGGATGTCGCGGAGCGCCTGCTTGAGACCTTCCTCCTCACGGAAGACGTTCACGTATTGCGTCATCGACTGCTGGACGCGCTCGCGAATCTCCGCGTGCTGGATGCCGTCTTCCTTCTCTAGCAGGTGGTTGATGGTCTCGCGCTCGTCTTCGACGGCCTGCTGAACGAGGTCGGTTCCGGTGGCGGCCGCGCCGGAGTCGGCGGCCGCGCCTCCATCTGCGACGGCATCTTCGCCGATGCCCGCTTCGCCGAGTTGGACGGGACTTTCGACCTCTGCGGTCTCGTAGTCGCCGACCTTGCCGGTCGTAATCCGGGCTTCTTCCATGTCCTTGCCCGCGGCGTGGTGACCAGCGCGCTTTCCGAAGACGATGAGTTCGGGGAGTGCGTTGCCGCCGAGGCGGTTGCCGCCGTGGACGGAGGCACACGCACACTCGCCAGCCGCGTAGAGACCGGTGATACACGTCTCGCCGTTCTCGTCGGTCTCGATGCCGCCCATCGCGTAGTGCTGGCCGGGTTTGACCGGCATCGGCGCTTCGACCGGGTTGACGCCCTCGAAGTCCTCCGAAAGGTGGATGATGTTTTCGAGACGGTCGATGATGCGTTCTTCGCCGAGGTGACGCATGTCGAGGTGGACGTACTCGTCTTCGATGCCGCGACCTTCGTTGACCTCGGTCAACTCGGCCCGCGCGACGACGTCACGAGAGGCGAGTTCGCCGAGGTTGTTCGCGTAGCCGTACTCGAACATGAAGCGCTCGCCGTCCTCGTTGTAGAGAATGCCACCCTCACCGCGAACACCCTCGGTGATGAGGACACCGGTCGAGGGGAGCGTGGTCGGGTGGAACTGGATGAACTCCATGTCCTCCATCGGCACGCCAGCGCGGTAGGCCATCGCGACGCCGTCGCCGGTGTTGGCGACTGCGTTCGTCGTGTGGTCGTAGACCTGACCGAGACCGCCGGTTGCGAGGATGACGCCGTTGCGAGCGCTGAAGCCTTCGACCGTCCCGGTCTGGACGTCGTAGGCGACAATACCGTGGCAGGTCCGGTCTTCGGGGTTCTCCTCGTCGGAGACGGCGAGCCGCGTTACGTGCCACTCGTCGTAGACCTTGATGCCGCGCTTGACGAGTTGCTCGTACATCGTGTGGAGCAACTGGTGGCCGGTCTCTGCACCCGCGTAGGTGGTTCGCGGGAACGAGAGGCCACCGAACGGGCGCTGACTGACGCGACCGTCGTCGTCACGGGAGAACGCCATTCCCCAGTGTTCGAGTTTGATGGTCTCTTTCGGACTGTCCTTACAGAGGGTCTCGGCCGCCGGTGCGTCGGCGAGATAGTCCGAGCCCTTCATCGTGTCATACGCGTGGTCCTCCCACGAGTCGCCTTCGCGGAGTGCGGCGTTGATACCACCCTCCGCCGCGCCCGTGTGACTCCGGACCGGATGGAGCTTCGACACGATGGCCACGTCGGCTCCTTCCTCGTGTGCCGCAATCGCCGCGCGCAGGCCCGCTCCGCCCGCGCCGACTACGATAACGTCGTGTTCGTACATGGTGTGTTTGGGTGTGTCGTAGGGTTGGTCGAACTTCAGGGTTTCACCAGAAAGTTCACCAGAACTTCAGGTTGTTTTTGATCGCTTCGCGCTTGAGTTCCTGGATGTGCTCGGTGAGGGGGATATCCTTCGGGCACACCTCCGTACAGGAGAACTGCGTCTGGCAACGCCAGACACCGTGTTCCTGTTCGAGGATTTCGAGACGACGCTGTTTCATGTCCTCGCCCTCGCGTTCGTCCATCGCAAAGCGGTAGGCCTTGTTGATGGCCGCGGGTCCGAGGTACTCGTTGTCGCCAGCGGCGATGTTACACGAGGACATACATGCGCTGCACCAGATGCAACGCGTGGACATCTTGACCTTCTCGCGGTTCTCGCGCGTCTGACGCTGCTCTTCGAGTTCGCCGTCCGGAAGCGAGTTCGTCTGGAAGTACGGCTCGACCGCTTCCATCTGGTCGTAGAAGTGCTCCATGTCGACGACGAGGTCTTTGACCACGTCGGCGTGCGGGAGCGGTTCGACGCGAACGGGTTCCGAGAGGTCCGAAAGCTGCGTCTTACAGCCGAGTCGCTGCGACCCGTTGACGAACAGCGCGTCGGACCCACAGATTGCCTGCCGACAGGAGTGTCGGAAGGTAAGCGACGAATCGTAGTGGTCACGCGCCCACATGAGCGCGTCCAGAATCGTCATCCCCTGCTTGTACGGGACGTAGAAGTCGTCGAAGCGGGGTTCCTGTTTGTCCGGCACCTCGGGGTCATAGCGGAAGACCTTGAGGTGGTACGTGTCGTCCGCAGCGCGCGCTTTCTCGGCCGCTTCGGCCTCGCGCTGCTCTTGGACTCGCTCCGCGCGCTCGCGCTTTTTCGCGTCGCGCTTCTGTTTTCCGGCAGGGACCGTCTCAGCGGACGATTCGTCTTCGACTTGGTCGGGAACTTGCGTACTCATGGTTAGATGGGAACACCTCCGGCCCACGCGAGTGCAGTACGGACGCCCTGCACGATGAGGACGACACTCGCGAAGCCGAGAATCGCCTTGACCGCCGTCTTACGGGTGCCTGAGAGGCCCTGATTGACGAGGGCGTTGTAGACGCCGTTGACCCCGTGGAACGTCGCGGTGACGAGAAACAGAATCATCAGCGAGAAGTACGTCAGGTTCTCCATCCGCCCCTGTGAGAGGGCGAACGTCACTTCGTCCGCGTGGTTGAGGAAGTGCAGTAGGAAGAAGTGGAATGCCAATACGACTACGAGGAACGCGGCGGTGAGGCGTTGCCACAGCCACCGACGTCCGCCAGGCTCGAAAGACGTGTATCGTTCTGCCATTAGATGCTCACTCCTGCGAGGAAGGTTGGAACGCTCGCAACGACGATGACACCCGTCAAGATGAGGGACGCGTAGAAGCTCTTGTCCTGTGCTTCCAGCCCGACGCCCAGGTCGACGAACAACAGACGCAGCCCGTTGAGGATGTGGAACACCGCCACGGCGAGCAGCCCAACTTCGAGGATACGCACGACGAGTAGGCTCTCCAGCGCCTGTATCGTGTTCGTGTACATCGCCGCGCCCGAGAGGGCCGTCGACAACACGGCGATGTGGGTAAAGAGGTACCCCACAAGTACCCAGCCGGTGAACTTGTGGAATATCCAGGCCCACATGCCAGCCGAGAACTCCCGCCATCGGCTGAAGTCCTCAATGAGGCCCCGATTGTAAGACTGACTCATGCTCTTGTGAGGGTCGGGACGGGGAGGGTATAGAACTTACGTGTATGATGTATCATCAAGGTTGGCAAAAATCGCCGGACGCCGGGTTCCTAACCCTACGTCGTACCCACTCAACCCGGTGTTTCGAACGAGGTGGACTGCTCGCGCTCAACGACGCGTCGAACCTTGTCTTTCAGTTCGACGAGGTGGCAAATCGGATTGCCGGGGTAGACGACCGGGTTTTCGAGAACACCGACGAGAACCCCCGTGAAGGGAGCTACGACGGTGACGTTGTCGTCTTTGAATGGGTTGGTAATCGTGCAGATACGGTCGCCCTCGTGGACGAGTGCGCCGCGGTCGTGATGCATGTCGACGATGCCGCCCGCGTCGGCACGGAGCCACGTTTTCTCGTTTTCGTCGGAGATGACGGTCCGCCACCCCGGCCAGTTGACGGTCGAGGTTTCACGAAGCCCGTACTCGGCGAAGACGCTCTCGACGCCAGCCAGCGCCTCGTCGATGAGTTCACGTTGGAACCGGTGGGCTTCGCCCATCTCGACAGTGATTGCAGGTGTCCCGCTCTTAGCCGCCTCAGTTCGGAGCATTCCGTCGGACCCTGAACTGTCGATGATGACGTGCGAGCCGAACGCTTTTGCGAGGCGGGCGACGGCATCGTCCGACATGTCGGCGCGGACGTGGAGCATGTTGGTTCGCCCCCGCGTCGACGTGTGGAAGTCGATGCCGAAGTCGCAGGGTTCGATGAAGTTCTGGTAGATGCGGTGTGCCATTCGCTTCGCCCCGGTCGACGTTTCCGACCCCGGGAACGACCGGTTCAGGTCGCGGTCGTAGATTGGGAGATATCGCTGTTGGGCGAGGAATCCGGGAACGTTCAACACCGGCATGCAGACGAGTGTCCCGGCGAGGTCAGAAAGGTCCCACTCGTAGGCCACTTCACGAACGACTTCGATGCCGTTCAGTTCGTCGCCGTGGGCAGCAGCAGAGAGGAAGACGGTCGGCCCCGCTTGCTCCCCGTTGATGATGGTAACAGGGATTCGAACCGGGTCACCGAGATACGTCTCCGAGATGCCGTACCGGATATCTTGCGTTTTACCCGGTTCGACCTTCCCCCCGTTGTAGGTGAAGGCCTCGTTGTCGGCCATGTGAACCGATGGGGCTGCCGGGGTTATAAACAGTCACCCGACTGCGAGGACCCTCCGCGTCGAAGTATGGCACCGCATCATCACTGAATCACAGACATTCATCTCGACTAAGCCATACTCGCGTAGACGCACGTTTCAACCGTCATAGCTTTGAAAGTCGCCTCGCATCAAGGTAGTATGTCCACCACAAACGACACGGTACGCGTCGGAGTGCTTTCCCTGCACAACAGCAAGGAGACGAAGGCAATCCTCAACGCGGTCGAAGACCTCGGCCACGAACCAGTCTGGCTTCGCCGCGAAAACGCGGCGGTCAGCATCGAAGACGGCGAGGTGACAGTCGAACCTGAGGTGGACATCATTGCGAATCGACTGCTCCTGTCGAACACAGAAGAGCCTGCGGAGTTGCTCGGCCTCGCGACGACGTTCAACCGCATCCGACCGATGCTTAACGAGCCTGATGCAGTGCTCGCGGCGATTCACAAGTTCGCTACGGCCGCGACGCTCGCCAACTGGAACATCAAGGTCCCCGACGCCCTACTCGCGCTCTCGAACGACCGACTGAACCAGGACCGAGAGCGCTTCGGCGAGGTGGGCGTCTACAAGTCCGCAATCGGTACGCACGGTGGTGGGACATGGAAAGTAGACCTGACCGAACCCGTGAACCCGAAGGTGGGCAATCGACAGGCGTTCCTCCAGAAACTCATCGACCGCGACAACGACCGCCACCGCGACCTCCGCGTCTACATCGTCGACGGCGACGTTATCGGCGCGATGTACCGCTACGCGCCGGAAGGCGACTGGCGGACGAACGTCGCCCTCGGCGGTGACGTACTCGACGCAACTGACGAGATGCCCGAAGAAGCGAAGGAGACCGCCCTCTACGCCGCGGAAGTGATGGACATGGACTACGTCGGTGTCGACCTCGTCGAAGGCGACGATGGCTGGTTCGTCCTCGAAGCGAACCCGACGGCAGGATTCAAGGGTCTCTATCAGGCGACGGGCACAAGCCCCGCACCGTACATCGCTCAACTCGCTATCGAACGCGCCGGTGGCGAAGTCGACGAAACGCGCGTCGAAGAACTGTCGGCCACGCTCGACGACTCGACCCCCTCGTGCGCACCCAACGAGTCGCCCCTCGTCGACGGCGAAGCACCCATCATCGGCTACATCGAAGAGGTCGTCGTCAACGGGACGAGCGGTTCGCAACAGACCCTCGCCAAGTCCGACACGGGTGCGACTCGGACGAGCATCGACACGAGCCTCGCCGCCGAAATCGGCGCTGGGCCGATTAAGAGCATGACGCGCGTGAAGTCCGGCAGCCTCAAGACCGGCAAGGCACGTCCGGTCGTCGACCTCGTTATCGGTATCGGCGGCACCCAGCACACCGTGACCGCCAGCGTCGAAGACCGCTCGCACATGGACTACCCGCTGCTTCTCGGTCGTGACATCCTCGAACACTACCGCGTGGACGTGCGTCGCCGTGCCAACGCCGACCGGGGCGGAGAGAACGAAGAAGAGGAGTTGCTCGAAGAGTAAGAATCGACGCGCAGCGGATACCTTCAATACGCGAACTTTTCTCCCCGACAGCCGAACGTCGAACCGATGAGTGACGATGCGTATCGTGAACTCCGAACCGACCCGAACCTCGGCAGCGTCGTCGAGGACCACGGACCACTGACACTCGACCCCGCGAGCGACCCCTTCGAGCAACTGGTCATCTCTATCGTCAACCAGCAACTCTCCACGACCGCCGCGGAGACGATTCGAAACCGACTGTTCGACCGCGTCGAAGCCACGCCGGAAGGGATACTCGCTGCCGACGAGACCGTCTTACGCGACTGCGGCCTCTCCAGTCAGAAAGTCGGCTACGTTCGCAATGCCGCCGACGCATTCCAAGATGGTCTCTCGACCGAGTCACTCCACGCGATGGACGACGACGAGGTCATCGACGCCCTGACCGAGATTCGCGGCGTCGGCGTTTGGACCGCCAAGATGTTTCTTATCTTCGTGCTCGCGCGTGAGGACGTATTCCCGGTCGAGGACCTCGGGATTCGTCGCGGAATGGAACACGTCTTCGGGTTCGACGAGGACGCTGTCTCCAGAGGTGAGATGCGCGAACGAGCAGAGCGGTGGACTCCGTATCGAAGTTACGCGAGTCTCTACCTCTGGCGAAGCGTCGACTGACTGCCTCTCTGACGGGGTGTCGACTAACTGTCAACATCGTGTTCGTCGGTTTCGCCGTCCACGATTGGGTTCAGGAATAAATTTAAGTTGAGTTTATTTTTCGAGGGAGGGAAACGTTGAAACCGATGCACACTGTAACGTTCGTCCATGAAGGTAGACGAAATCAACACCATCACCGTTCTCGGAGCGGGCAACATGGGCCACGGCATCGCGGAAGTCGCCGCCCTCGCCGGATACAACGTCGTCCTGCGCGACATCAAAGAAGAGTTCGTCCAGAAGGGCTACGACCAAATCGAGTGGTCGCTCAACAAACTCGCCGAGAAAGACCGACTCTCGCAGGAAGACGCCGACGCCGCACTCGACCGTGTTACGGCCGTCGTCGACCTCGGTGAGGCCGTTTCCGACACGGACGTGGTCATCGAGGCCGTCCCCGAGAAGATGTCCATCAAGAAGGAGGTGTACGCCGAACTGGAGGAACACGCCCCAGACCACACCATCTTCGCGACGAACACCTCCAGCCTTTCCATCACGGAACTCTCCGAAGTGACAGAGCGCCCCGAGCGCTTCTGCGGCATGCACTTTTTCAACCCGCCGGTTCGCATGGACCTCGTCGAGGTCATCTCCGGCGCACACACCGACGACGAGACGCTCGACGTTATCGAGGACCTCGCAGAGGAGATGGGCAAGACGCCCGTCCGCGTCCGCAAGGACAGCCCCGGATTCATCGTGAACCGCATCCTCGTCCCACTGATGAACGAGGCGGCGTGGACGGTCCACGCGGGCGACGCAACCATCGCCGAAGTCGATTCCACGACGAAGTACGACCTCGGACTTCCGATGGGAAGCTTCGAACTCGCAGACCAGGTCGGTGTCGACGTGGGCTACCACGTCCTCGAATACATGCACGACGTGCTCGGTGACGCCTACGCACCGTGCCCGCTGCTCTCCGAGAAGGTCGAAGAGAAGAACCTCGGGAAGAAGACCGGCAAGGGCTTCTACGACTACGAGGATGGCGAGGGCGCACAGATTCCTCACGGCGAGGGGAGCGAGAAAATCAAAAACCGCCTGCTCGCGCTCATGGCGAACGAAGTCGCCGGACTCGTCGAAAACGAGGTCGCCGACCCCGATGCAATCGACCGCGCGGTCATGCTCGGCGCTGGCTTCCCCGACGGCCCGGCGAAGATGGCCGACGAGGCCGACATCCCAACACTCGTCGAAACGCTCGACGAACTGCACGAAGAGACCGGTGAGGAGCGCTACGAAGTCGTCGAGTACCTCCGCGAACTCGCCGAGTTCGGCGAGGGCTTCCACGGCGGCGACGAGGAAGACGAGGGCGGTCTCGAATTCGACAACGTCGCAGTCGACGTTCGCGAGGGAATCGGCCACATCACGCTCGACCGCCCGCACCGCCTCAACACCATCAGCACCGAACTGATGGACGAACTCTCGGACGCACTCGACGTGCTCGAAGACGACGACGAGGTGCGCGCTATCCTCCTCACGGGTGCTGGCGAACGCGCCTTCTCCGCCGGTGCTGACGTGACGAGCATCGCCGCGGGTGGCGGCGACGCCGTCTCCGGTGTCGAAATTTCTCGGAAGGGCCAACAGACGTTCGGAAAGCTCGAAGACATGGACAAGCCCGTCATCGCCGGTATCGACGGCTTCTGTCTCGGCGGTGGGATGGAACTCGCGACGTGCGCCGACCTCCGAATCGCTACGGAGCGGTCGAAACTCGGCCAGCCCGAGCACGACCTCGGTCTCATCCCCGGCTGGGGCGGCACCGTCCGTCTGCAGCGCATCGTCGGCACCGGCCGCGCGAAGGAGATTATCTTCAGCGCCGAGCGCTACGACGCCGAGACGATGGCCGACTACGGCTTCATCAACGAGGTCGTCGAAAACGAGGACTTCGAGGAGCGCGCCTTCGAGTACGCCAAGAAGTTCGCCCAAGGTCCGCCGATTGCACAGCGCTACACCAAGCGCGCGATGCACAATGGCTGGGAGAACACCGACGCCGGTCTCGAAATCGAGGCGCAGGGCTTCGGCCTGCTCTTTACCACGGCAGACCTGATGGAAGGTATCGCCGCGTTCACGAGCGACCGCGACCCTGAATTCACCGGCGAGTAACCACTCATCGTGAGTGGGTTCCTCTCACTCACTCGACTCGGAACGCAACCCTTAAAATAATCCAACTACCACTCGTGAATGCAGAAGCTCGGTTGGTGTAGTCCGGCCAATCATCTTGGCCTTTCGAGCCGAGGACCAGGGTTCAAATCCCTGACCGAGCATTTCTCTCGAACACTAACCTTCGAGAGACCTCTGTGTCTCTCGGTTCTGTGAGAGTGTATGCGAGACAGGGGATTTGAACCAGCGAGCAGCTTCGCTGCGAGTGAGGTTCACGCGAACGAAGTGAGCGTGAGCACGCGAGACGAGCGTCTCACGGAGTTCACAATCCCTGACCGAGCATTTCTCTACTGAACTACCTTCCAAGCGACCGCTGTGCGTGTCACTCGGACTGTGAAGTTGTGTACGCGAGACAGGGGGCAACGTTCATGCGAGCAAAGAGGGTATGACAGAACCCAACACGACATTCAACCTCCTCCCAAACACAGCTACGAGCAATCCAAACCCCAACCCCGTAACCGGGTTCGTCTTTTTATCCTGTGACAACAAATGTCATACATAGTATGGCCCACCGTAGCCACCCGCGAGTTCGTTCCCCGGACGTGTCGTGATGCAGGGGGTATTCGAGTCAATCGACCCCATCGTCGCCCGGTTGTTCCTCGCAGCGGCGCTCGGAATGTTCCTCGGGTTGGAACGCGAGCGGTCGAGAAAGAGCGCCGGAATGCGGACGTTCACACTGACGAGTCTCCTCGGCGGCGTTGCGGTGGCCATTGGGAGCGACACTCTCCTCGCAATCGGCGGGGTGCTGGTGGTCGTGCAGGCGGTGCTCCTCGGGGGTCGTGGTATCGTCGAACGAAGCGTGGCGCACGGCGATTTCGGGAGGGAAGATTCTGATGATGATTCCGAGGCGGACGACTCCGAGGCAGACAACTTCGGAACGGAAACGGGTCTCCTTGAGACGGACGACTCGGAAAGAACCGGCGACAAAGAAGCGAGTCTATCGCTTACCACGTCGACGTCGCTTCTCGTCGCCTACGCGGTCGGTGCTGCGGTGGTGAGCGGCTACCTCATCGAGGGCGTCGTCGTCGCACTCACGTCGTCGCTCCTGTTGGTGCTCCGGCGGGAACTCCACGGATTCGCACACCGATTGACCTCGGACGAAGTCCGGAGCGCAATCGAGTTGGCCATCATCGCGTTCGTCGTCTTCCCCTTGCTTCCGGAGGGACCAATTGGGCCGTGGAATGCAGTCAGTCCGCAGACGGTCTGGCTTCTCGTCGTGGCCGTGAGCGCCATCGGCTTTCTCAACTACGTCATCATCAGGCGGTACGGAGAGCGAGGCATCGCAATCACCGGCTTCTTCGGCGGACTCGTCAACTCGACCGCCGTCATCGGCGAAATCTCGGGGCGGGCGAGACGAAATCCGTCGATTCGGCCGCTCGCCGTCGGCGCGATTCTGATGGCCGACGCCGCGATGGCCGTCCGGAACCTCGCTCTCATCGTCGTGTTCGTCCCCGATATCGCGTGGGAAGTCGGCGTCCCCCTCGGACTCGTCGCGCTCGTCGGTGTCAGCTACGCACTGCACTCCCGGGAGTGGGGCGTCGACCTCGACGTAGCCTTCGAGTCGCCGTTTAGTCTCGAAAGCGCCCTCCGGTTCGGCGTCTTCTTCCTCGTGGTGCTTCTGGTCTCCGCGGCGGCACAGCAGTACTTCGGCGCGACAGGGTTCGTCGTGACCAGTTTCCTCGGGGGGCTAGTTTCGAGTGGGTCAGTCGTGACGACTGCAGTTACCCTCTACAGTGGCGGCCAAATCGAGAGTTCGACCGCCGTCATTGGAGTGCTGGCAGGGACTGCCGCGAGTATCCTCGTGAAGGTTCTCCTCGCTGCGAGTATCGACCGCGAACTTCTCGCACCGGTCGCTCGGAAGAGTGCACTTCTCGTCACCAGTGGTATCCTCGGCGGTATCCTCGTCCTGTTTCGTCCGTAACCGCGCCACCGGCACAACATTGATTACATCGTGTCACACCAATCAAGTTGCACTGGTTCGGTGCATACCATTTTGTTACCGAGCGGCCCCGAAGATTCGCCCGCCGGTCGTCCCCCGGTGTGGCGAGGGCCACTCCTCGAAATCACCACAGCCGATGGCTTCAGGTATACCGGCGTCTATCGTTCGGAAAGACTGACTCCAGGATGAATCGTTGCCCGAAGTCCGGAGATGAGGACGAATCGACAGTGAGCCGAGTGCAAACAACTGAGACGACCGAACCGCCGAGAGGAGGGGCGTAACGACATGAGCGACACGACGCGAGCGCTGCTGACTGTGGGAACACTCGTCGCACTCGCGGCAACGACGGGCAGTCTCTACTTCAGTCTCGGACTGGGACTGACACCTTGTGACCTTTGTTGGTACCAACGCATTCTGATGTACCCCCTTGTCGTGGTTCTCGGAGTGGCCGCCGTTGAAGACCGGGCGGATGTGTGGAAGACTATCCTCCCGCTTTCGCTCGGCGGGGTTGCACTCGCTGGATATCACACCTATCTGCAAGTCGCGCCGGGTGCGACCTGTACCGTCGGCGGGCCGTGTACGTCCATCCAGTACCCGATGCTCGGTGGGTTGTTGACTATCCCGCGACTCTCGCTCATCGCATTCTCGCTCGTGACCCTGCTTTCGGTTGCCGTCGCCCGCGCTGGTGGGACAGACGATGCGTGGGGTATCTGAGCGTGACCCGGTACGACTACAGTTCGACCGCGGTTTAGGTCCGATTCTGCGTCCGCAACCCGAGTTCAGCACCGCTGACGAGCGCAACGGCGAGGAGTGTGACGATGGCGACGAAACGCGGGTCGACGCCGGCGATAACGGGCATCCCCATCCACCCGGCGAAGAGGAGCGCTAGTCCGGCGAGGCAGGTTGTAAACGAGAGCACTGCGAACGGTGTCGTTCCCTCGTCGCCGTCGTCAAAATACGGGTCGAGTTCGGTGGCGCACGTCCCGAGCGAGACGACCTTCGCCGTCGAATCATACGCGACGATGTGGAGCGTGTCGAGTTTCGGGAGATGTGTCTGGTGTAGCGAGATATAGACACTCTGTCTGACGTTCTTCGGCGGTGGTGACTCGCCGGACTCCACTTCCGCGATGTGTTCGGCGAGGTCGCCGACCGACTCCGTACCATCGCTGTCGCGGAGTTGTTCGAGAGTGAGTCGCCGACGCTCGTTTCGGAGCACGTCGTGGATATCTGCCTCGTCAATCGTTCCCTCGGTCGGGTCATCATCTACCCTCCCGATGAGACGGTCAGAAATGCCCATCGCTTCGTTTAGAGCCAGTCATCAGGCTTGGTGTCATAGTCGATGTCACTGGCTGCGATGCGTTCTTCGAGGTCCGAATCGAGGTCGTGTTCCTCGAATTCGTCTCCGTCGTACCGGATGCGAATCGCCCGTTCGACCGGCGTCGGCTCACGCCCGCGCCGACGGGCGACCTCGATTTCGTGGTCGTCGAACTCCTTGATGATAGTCATCAGGTTGACCGGGCGACCCCACAGGTGGTAGACCCGCTCCAGTACACCCTTTGCTTGCTTCTTGTCGAGGATGACGCCGTTGTACTGGTGGCCGAGGAGCAGTTCCCCGCGGTTATCGAAGTTCCCGTCGTAGACGGCGATGGTTGGCTTGCCGAAGTTCGTGAACTGGAACAGCAGTTTCTTCTTTACGTCTTCGTATTCGGACGATGAGACGCGGAACTGCTGTGACGACCGCGAGTACTCGTAGGCGAAGTAGTGGTTGTCGCGGACGAACTCCTCGGTGAGGAACGCATCGAGGAACGTCACGTCGTTGTGGCTCTCTCGAATCTCGCGCATCCGGTCCCAACCGGTGGTCTTGTCCACGTCAGCAACCGCCTCCTCGATGCTGTCGTACTGGTCGTCGTCGAACATGTACCGCGACAGCTGTTCGAGTTCAGAACGGCGAATGCGACGAAGGAACCCACGGTTCTGGGGTTTGATGAGCGAGTAATGGCGCTCGGCGAGTCCCTCGTAGGTGAGTAGCTTCCACGGGTAGCGCTCCAAGTCGAGGGTGTCGTCACCCGAAAGCGCCCTGTCGAGCACTTCGTGGTCAACTCGCGGGTCGTCTTCACTGAGGTCGGCGAGGTCGTCGACAGCGTCTGCGTGGATGCCGTCGATAGCAGGGTCAGTACGCAGGAGCTGTTGTACCTCCTCGAAGTCGACCATGTCGTGGAAGTTCCGCCACGTGATTCCTTTCACGCGGAGGAGTTTGTCGGCGACCGCCGCACGGTTCGTCGTGTTCTCGATGTACTCCCAGAGTTCCTTCCCCAGTTTGTACGGGTTGAGACCGGGCGACCCGAGGACGCGGGCCTGGTGGTCCGCGTACGTGATGAACTCGTCCGTGCCCGCGAAGTGCTCGTCGCCCATCATGAGCGACTCCCAGTAGGCGGCCCAACCCTCGTTCATCACCTTCGTCATCTTCTGGGCGGCGAAGTAGTACGACTCCTCGCGGAGCATGTCGAGGACATCCTTCTGCCACGGCTCCATCTCCTCTGCTTTCTCCGTCTCATCGTCGTACCGCATCCCGTGTTCACGGATGTATGCGAGTACGTCCTTTCTGGGCTTGGTGAGTTTGGCGGCCTCGCGCTCGGCCTCTTCGACGCCTTCGAGCCACTCCTCGTCGAACACTTCGCGGCGAACGTCGTCGGAGATGTCGAGGCTGTCGAGTTGTGCCCTGATGTCTTCGGGGATACGACTATCCGTGTCGGCAGCCGCCTCTCGAATCGACCGGTGTTGGTCGATGGTGTCTTCGAGACAGAGCACGGCATCGATGAACTTCTCGACCTCGTCGCGGCTCACGTCCGGATTTTGGACGTAGCGTTCGATGGCCTGTGCGTGCTGTTCCAGCATCGCGGCGGCGGCGAACTGCCCATCGTCGGAGAACAGCCTGAACCACTGGTTGTTCTTGAAGAAGTCGGAGTGCGCCTCGACGTGGGTAATGACGGCCTTCTGGTCGGCGAGCGAGTTCGACTCCTGTAGGAAGGCGTTCGCCGGGTCGTCGTTGTTGACGATTTCGAACGCCTTGCCCATGCCGAACTGGTCGGACTTTCGCTGGCGGTCGTAGGTCATTCCCCACCGCCAGTGCGGGTAGCGCTCCTGGAACCCGCCGTAGGCGATGAGCTGATTCATTTCGTCGTAGTTGACGACCCAGTAGTTCACCGGGTATGGGTCCAGCCCGAGTTTGCGGGCGAGTTCGCCCGCTTCTCGGACGGGTTCGTCCAGTTGAGCGGCTTCTCTCTGTGCGTCTCTGCGGTGTCGTCTAAAGCTCATTCTGCTGTCGCCTCCGTACTGAGGATGCGGTATATCGCGTCGATTACGTCGTCGGGCTGGGAGACGTACGCGACGACGACGTTGCCTTCGTCGCCGAGGTTCTTCTCGACTTCCTCGGCGTGCGTCGCGTTGATTGCGGTGCCGCCGGGTTGCGTCTCGACGTAGGCGTGGAGGTTGGCGTCAATCTCCTCCATGAGCGGGATAACCCGCTCTTTCGTGTCGTTCGAGGAGTTCTCGGAGTCGCCGGCGGCGAAGACGTAGCGGTTCCACTCGCGCCACGGGTAGCGCTCGTCCAAGACTTCTTTCGTCAACTCGTAGGCTGACGAGATTCGCGTCCCGCCGCCCGAGCGGATGCCGAAGAACTCGTCGCGTTCGACTTCCCACGCCTCCGCGTCGTGGGCGATGTAGACGAACTCCGCGTGGTCGTACTTGCCCGTGAGGTACCAATCGAGCGGCGTAAACGTGCGCTCGACGAGTTCGCGCTTGGTCTCGCGCATCGACCCCGACACGTCGCGGATGTTCACGACCACGACGTTCGAACGCTTCTTCTCGATTATCTCGGGATGGCGGTAGCGCTCGTCCTCGCGGCGGAACGGAATCTCCTTGAGTCCGTCACGCCGGATGCGCTGGACGGTCGTGGTCCGCTCGACGTTTGCTTCCATCTCCTCGAAGGACTCCCACGTGCCACGTTCTTCGTCGGGGATGCGGCCCCACTCGTCGTCGATCCACGCCATCGAGACGAGGATGTTGTTCTCGCGGCACCAGTGGTAGACCTCTTTGGCTGAGGTTCCCTCGACCTTCATCGCCTCGCGGACGTAGTCCTCGTCGAAGTCCATCGCGAGTTTGCGCTTGAGACCCTCTTTGAACAGGCGTTCGAAGTCGAGCGTGCTGTGCGGTCCGCTCCGGGTGATATCGGTGAAGTCGCCTTCGATTTCGTCGATGACTTCCTTCCCTTTCGGTTCGAGCTCGAGACCGAGTTCTTCGTCGAGCGCCTCGGCGAACTGTTCGGGGTTCATCTCGTAGTACTCGTGTTCGGCCCCCTCTTCCCCGGGTTCGCCTTCGTCGCCCTCGCCGGGTTCGGGTTGTGGCTGGCCGAGGGGTTGGCCGACGTCGGGCGTCCCGCCTTTTCCTTGGCCGACGCCGCCCATGTCGAGGCGGTCGTACTGGAACTCCGGGAGGTCGACGACTTTGATTGGAATCTTGATGTCCTTCGAGCCGGAGGCTCCGAGGTCACCGTAGGAGATGAACTCCTTGAGGTCTTCGCGGCGCTCTTCGCCCACTTCGCGGAATCGTTCGAGGTCGTCTCTCAGTCCCATGTCTGGCTCACTCTCTTCATTACGGCACGGCTCGTGAGTTCGGCCGACGCGGTGGTGTAGCCGCGTTTCACCATCTCATCGATAGTGCGGTCTTTGACCCGGGCCGTCTCGGTGTTCGCTGGCGGGTCATCCCACTGGCGGGGTTCGAGGTCGGGGAACAGTCGACGCACGTCCTCCCAGTCGTGCGTTTCGAGCACCGTCCGAATGACGGGAATCTCGGTGAGGTCCACGTCAGAGACGGTGAATCCCTCGTCACGGTTCTCCCACGCGTACCGGTTGAGCGCGGTGATGACCTTCTCGTGACGGAACGTTTCGACTTCCTCGGAGGGGTCGTTGCCCTCGTAGTCGGCGGGGGCAAACCGGCCGAGGTGTTCGGTCTCGAATAGCTTCATGAGAAGCGGGTCGGGGTCGACGAGCCCGTGTTCGGTCTCTAACTGCCCGTCAGAGGCCCACGCGTAGACGTGTTCGACGTACTCTTCGACCGTCTCGCGCTCGACGCCCTTCTCGGCGAGCAACGCATCGAGCACGTCGGCTTCCTGTTGCTCGAAGATGTGGTCTTCGACCATGTCGATGCGTCCCTCGTACTCCGAGGCCTCCGCGCGGGAGAACACGGGTGCGTCGGGCAACTCACCGACCATCTCGTCGAGCACGTCTCCGGGCATCACCACTGACGAGACATCGAGGTCAGGATGCCGTCGGTCGATGCGGTCGTGAAGCAGGTCGGCGATGACGTCGCGAGTGAACGTCACGGGAATCCCGTGTGTCCCCTCGCTGTCGCCGATGAACTCGAACGCGGACACCTCGCGTCGCTGGTCGCCGACTTGGAGGTAGCCGCGGTCGAAGAGCAACGCCTTGTCCACGAGGTCGAATTCGAGTTCCGGGTCGCGCGGGATATCGTCGGGGTCCAGACGCGTCACGACGCTGTACAGCGCCGCCGCCTCGATGGTGTGCGGCGCGAGTTCGCGGGCCTGGACTTTCCCGGGACCCTTCCGCACGTCCAGTGTGACCGCTTCGGCGACGCGCTCGGCCATCGCCTCGGGGTCGTCGGTCCAGACGCTCGTCTCGTTCGTCAGTTCGCGCCGGATGAGTTCGGCCTCCAGCGAGAGGTTCGTCAGGTAGCGGAACTCGTGTTTATTGAGTCGGCGCTTGAGCGCCTTCAGCGGGTCGCGCCCGTTTCTATCGGCGAACTTGTCGAGTTCGGCGTCGAGGTCCGGATTCGAGATGATGACAAGCTGGGTGTCGATGTCCATCCCGATTCCCTTGTCCAGTTTCACGTGCCCCTCGTCGGGGACGTTCAGCAGCTTCTGGAGTAAGTCGGCGTGCTGGGCCGCGTCTTCGACGATGGTGAGAAGCCCATTGCCTTGCGAGAGCACGCCGTCGAAACTGAACGCCTGCGGGTTCTTGCGCCCGCGGGAGTTCAGTTCGCGAAGCATGCTCGGCATCCACGACCCGACGAGTCGCTCTTTGGGAGTCCCGTCGTCTTCCGAGTGGAGGACGCCGATGCCGCGACCCACGTCGACGACGTAGTTCTTCACTCGGAGGTGTTTCGGGTCCGTGACGGTGCTGAACAGTTCGTTCTTGCCGGCGCGGCGGAACTCCTCTTCGAGGTAGTTGTACGCCTCGAGACAGAACGGGTCGAGGTCCTGGTTCACGCTGATGGGGATGTGGTCGCCGTTCGCCCGGTTGAGGTCTCTGAGGAGTTGCCTTCGAACGTTGCTGGGGAAGACCGAAAGCGGGTGCGACTGAACTGGACTCTCGTACCAGTCCTCGTCGTCGGCGTCGACTTCGCCTCCGTAGGAGAGACCCCGCGTGTCTTCGGCGTTCGCGACGTTCCACTCGACAGTGTAGCGCCGCCCGGCGTCGGTCTTCGAGTACTCCCGGAGCCCGTTTATCAGACAGCGTTTCAACTCGGACTTGCCGGTCGCAGTCGGCCCATCGAACCAGACGATTTTCTCAGCCTTCCCGCGGTCGGCGGCGATGGTTCTGAGGTCGTCGACGAAGGCGTTGAGCACGTCTGTGTTGCCGAGAATCGCGTGCTCACCGTCGTTTGCGGGGTCGTCGAAGAAGCGGTACCGCTCTTTTTCTTCGCCCTGTTCGACGACCTGCCGGGTTCCCATCGACTCGATGGCTTCGAGCAGGTACTTCGACGCGTGCGACGCGATAGAGGGTGATTCGAACGCCGATTCGACGTACTCGGCGAGGCTCATCGGCTCCTCGTAGGTACCACGAAGCGCCTCGTCAGCGTCGCGGATGTAATCTCGCATGGTCACCCTTCGAGTTCGCTCTTGGCCACCTCCGCACCGGCGAACTCGAGCACCTCCCGGGCACCGTCACGCGAGTAGCCCTGGTCGACGAGTGCGTCAATCCACGAGTTGCGTTCGTCGTCGTCCAGTTCGTTCGCGCTCACGAGCGCCGAGAAGTTGATGTTGTGTTTCTTGTCCTCCCAGAGTTTGCGCTCGAGCGCGCGGCGGAGTCGGTCGTTGTCCTGCGGGTTGAACGACGTTCCTTCGCGTGCGCGGCGCGAGACCCAGTTGGAGACCTCCTGACGGAAGTCTTCCTTGCGGTCCTCGGGGATGTTGAGCTTTTCTTCGACGGCGCGGAGGAATTTCTCGTCTGGGTCCTGGTCGCGGCCCGTCAGTTCGTCTTCGACCGTCGCGTCGTCGATGTAGGCCATGACGTGGTCCATGTACTTCTCGCCCTGCCTTTGAATCTCGTCGATATCGTAGGCGAGAGCGTGGCGCACGTCCTCGATGGCGCGTTCTTTGTACTCCTCGCGGACCATCTCGAGGAAGCGGTGGTACTGTTCGAGGCTCTCTTCGGGAATCGACCCGTGGGTCTCCAAGTTCTCTCCGAGGTGGGTAAAGGACGAAAGCGGCGAGAGGTACTTCTTGTCACGGTGGGTCGCGTCCATGATTGCCTCGGCGATTTCGTCGCCGATGAACCGGGCGGAGACGCCGTCCATCCCCTCGGCGATATCGGCCTTGGATTCGCCCTCTTCGCGGAGTTTCCGCACGTCAACATCATCGCCATCGTCTAACTCACCGTTGTAGGCCTTGGCCTTCTGGACGAGCGAGATGGTATCCGAGTCGGGTTCGACGATTCGTGTGAGGACGCCGAACAACCCGGACATCTCCAGGGTGTGCGGTTCGACGTGGATGTCGGGCACGTCGGCGTTCCGGAGCATCTTCCGGTAGATTTCGGCTTCCTGTTCGTATTCGAGGACGTACGGGAAGTCGATGCGTTTCGTCCGGTCGTTGAACGCCTCCATCTTCTCGTCGCCTTTCTTCTCGCGGTACTCGGGCATGTTCGTCCGCCCGACGATGACCTGGTCGATGTCGATACGCGGGTTGTTCTTCGGCTTAATCGTCTGTTCCTGCGAGGCGTGCAGGAAGTCATAGAGGAACTCGCGCTGGAGTTTCAGCAGTTCCTCGCCGGAGAAGATACCCCGGTTGGCGTTACAGAACGCCCCGGCGTAGTCGAACGCACGCGGGTCGGATTCGCCGTAGACCGCGAGTTTCGAGTAGTTGACATCGCCGGTCAGTTCCGTCTCGTCTTGGTTTTTCTTGTCCTTCGGCTCGAACGTCTCGATACACTGCCGCTTGTTCTCGGAGGCGACGAGTCGAATGATTTCGATGTGGTTCTCTAAGACGGACTCCAGGTCGTCGTCGTAGTGCGCGAGCAGACGGTCCATGTAGAACTCGGAGGCGGGGTCGAGCGCCTGGTCGTTCCGGATGGTGTACGGTGCATCGAGGTTCTTGTTCAGTTGCTCGATGACCATGTCGCGCTGTTCTTGCGGGAGCAATACGAGCGGGTCCTGATTCATCGGTGATGTGACCACGTCGTCGGCCGGGTCCTGATCACGGATGACATCGCCGAGGTTCGACCAGCGGAAGGTGTACATCCGCCCCTCGTCGCGCATCGTGTAGTCTTCGAAGTACCGTCGGGAGAGCCAGTCGAAGTGCGACTTCCCCGAGCCAACGGGACCCAAGAGGAGTTTGATACGCTTTTCGGGGCCGAGACCGCGAGCCCCGGATTTCACCTTGTTGACGAACTCGTGTATCGACTCGTGGACTTCGCGACCATAGAAGACGTTCTCTCCGTTGTGGAGCGGGTCTTCTGAGGCCATGAGGTACTCCACGACGCCCGCGTCTTCGTCGTAACGGGTGCCGTAATAGTCGAACATGTCCGCCACGCGTTGGTGGGCGTTGCGAGCGATCTTCGGATTTGCGTAGACCTCTTCTAAGTACCACTCGAAGCTCTTCGCCTCGCGGAGGTCCGCGGGCACTGAGTCTTTGTAGTGCTTGCTCAGGTCTGCGAGTGTTTCGATTTCGCCGGTCATTGTTCGTGGAGCCTCGTCGGACCAGCCGTCCCAAGACGGTCGAGGGCGACGCGCCCGTATTTACGGGTCGCAGACGACACACTACACTTCCGTCACGCGACGACAGGTCGCGGTGAGCGGGGAGGGCAGTACGTCGCCGCCGCTGCGCACTCACAACAGGTCGGCGATTGGCGACAGAATCGGCGGGTTAGCAGGCGATGCGTGGCGGCTCGCTCGGCCCGGTGACCGAGACTGATTTATAATGAGAGACGTTAGCATTTAACCCTTTCTCCGTTCCAAGTCAGGAGATTGTCATTAATCAGGAAATATCCAGATACATACCATCGAAATTGACCCTCTCATAGACCGAGGTGTGTCGATTTAATCGGCGATTCAGTCCGTTGACGGACTCGTTAATCGAGTCGCTACGGAATCATGTCGCCGTTCACCGACCATTTTCTTTGAGAGTCTTCGCCCCAGAGATAAGCGGGAAGGCTTAGGATGTACGGCGGACTAGCGGGGGTATGACCGATTTGCCCGACGGGTGGACACTCTGGAATGACGAGCACGAGGGGCGGCGAATCCTCGCGTACCGTCCAGACGTCTTCAACGAGAGTTCGTTCCCCGCCGAGTGCATGCCGACCATCTTCGTGTGGAATGGTTCGCGAGCGAAGCGGCCCGGTGCGACACAGATTCGGACCGAGACGTGGCACGCCGTGCTTTACCTCGAACCCGAAATCGAGGCGGTCGTCGAGGAGTTCGACTCCCGCGAGGCGGCTGTCGAAGGTGCCGAAGACATCGCACAGCGGTTCGCCGATGGAGAGATAGATTACCGAGGTGTCTATCAGATCCCGCGTGAGGACTATTTCGACAAACTCGACGAGTTAACTGGTCGAGAGCCTTAACCGCCCTGCGAATGAATCTGACACCATGACCTCCATCACACTCATCGGTGCCCGCCTGGCCGACCCGGGTACCGAATTCGTCTACCGCGGTGAATCGAGTGCCTGTGAGGGATGTCCGTACCGCCAGCAGTGTCTCAATCTCACCGAGGGCGTTCGCTATCGCGTCATCGATGTACGCGAGAATACGCAGGTACTCGACTGCGCCGTCCACGACGAGGGTGTCCGCGCCGTCGAGGTCGAACCCGCTCCGGTTCGGGCGAACGTGCCGTCGAAAGGCGCGTACGCCGGGAGCAAGGCCAGCCTCCAAGGCCCGTGCCCGCACACCGAGTGTCCGAGCCACCAGTACTGTGTCCCCGAGGGTGCTGAGTTCGACCAGGAATACCGTATCAGCACCGTCATCGGCGACCCGCCGCACGACCACTGTTACCTCGACCGAAACCTGACGCTCGTCGAATTCGAAGCGGCCGACGAGTAGCGACGGAGGTCAGACACGAGTAGCGCCTGTGTGTATCGCGTACGGGTAGCGTTTTTATCGTTTCTCTCAGTATCCAGCCTATGACGACCGCGGTCTTTTTCGACCTCGATTTGACGCTCCTCCAGTATACGACTGACTTCGAGAGTATTTTCGAGCGAGCGGTCCCGGACGCGCCAGATGGTGCCTACGAGCGATACGTTTCGGTGCTCCTCGATTCGTTCGACCAGCTTTCGACGGACCCCTACTACGAGGGGTTCGGCGCCGTCGTTTCCGAGTTCGATGTCGACGCCGACCCCGAGACGCTCACAACCCGGCACGCTGAGGCCGAACTCGCGGCGACGACCGTCCCCGAGTCAGCCCACGAGGCACTCGTTCGCACTGCGTCCGACAGACCAACTGGGATTCTGACGAACGGGACACTGGAGATGCAGCGGGCGAAACTCGAACGCCACGACCTCGAAGCAGTTGTCGACGCTGTCGTCGTGTCGAACGACCCCGATGTCGCAGCCCGAAAGCCGGACACAGGTATCTTCCATGCTGCCGAAGCGTCCCTCCCGGCGGACGACTACGTCTACGTCGGCGACACCTACGACGAGGATATCGTGGGTGCACGACAGGCCGGGTGGGATGCCATCCACGTCGGCACCGACGGCCCTGACGACGACCCGGCGCGGGTAGACTCGGTCGACGAAGCGGTCGCTCGCATCCTCGACTGAAACGGGGTACGAACTACTGCGACAGTACTACGGCAGAGTCCCGACTTTCTCGCCAGCGTAGCCGAAGATGTCGGCGTAGCCGTACGCGGAAAGCAAAACCGGATAGAAGTCGCGGTCGGCCACGAACCGTTCGTCGTCGGCACGGGCGAACGTCGTTCCTTCGGTGACGGCGGTGAAGTTGGTGGTGAGGACTTCGTATTCCTCGGCGACGGGTTTCGGAAGTCGCTCCAGCAGTCGGAACACGTCGAGGCTGTTTTCCTCGGGGATACCGAGCTTCAGGCGGTCGTCTTCGGTCTGTGGTTCGGACTCCTCACCGGACCCGTCGCTCGCGACGGCCGGAGCGGGCAAGACGTTCGTCGCCGTGAGAAACGCACGAATCAACCAGTAGGCGTTGTCCGCGGCCTCGTCAGACTTCTGGAGACCTGCTTCGACCTCGATGGTGTGGGCGTGTTCGATGAGTCGGCCTTCGGCGAAGTTGTTCGTCTCGACGGCCACGTCGACCGGGAGGCGCGGGAGAATCGACCGAGCGATGGCGTCGACGGTGTCGACGATGGCGAACGGTTCGGCGTAGGACTGCGTAGAGTGGATAGAGAATGCCGTCGTTCCGCGAACCTCGCGGCCGAGGTCGTGTGCGAGGCGTCGCTCGTGATTCTCCGCGTGGGGGTCGCCCGGAAACGCGCGGTTGAGGTCTTCGTCGAGGTAGCGCACATCCGCTTCGAGTGCTTCCTCGTTGGCGACGATGAGTTTCACCGGCCGTTCAACGTCTGGGTCTTCCGCGACGAACCGCTCGATAGCGCGAGCACCACACGGTTCGTCACCGTGAATCGACCCGACAACTGACACTTCCGGGGTGCCGTCACCGAGTTCGTAGATTCGCATTGCCAGTTTCTAGAACTAGACGCTAAAGGGCTTTTAGATTCGCGTGGTAGCGCATCGGCGAGAAGATGTGTCGCTAAAACCCTGTTAGTGGTCCAACCGCTCAACGTACTCATAATCAGCGGGGTACGCGGTCGCCCGGTGGCCGTCAAGTTCGATTTGCCAGCCGTGGAGGGCCGTCGGGTCATCCAGTGCCGCCCGCATAGTCACACGAACGTCGTCGACGTCGACACCGTAGAAGTCGCTAGGGACGCCGTGGATATACTCCAAGGCCGTCTCGAACAGCGAGCGCATTCCGGTGTCATTCTCGAAGTCGAAGTGTTTGTACGCGCCGGCAGCAACCTGCACCATCCCGTGGAGGAAGGCGCTTTCTGCGGTCCCCGACCCGTAGTTGTACCACTCGATTTCGAAGCAATCGTGGCTCTCGTGGAAGTCACCCGAGTTGAACAGGCGGGTCCCGTGTTCGACTGCTCGGCGAAGCGTCGCGTGTTCCCACATCCGCAACTCCTCGTTCCACCCCGAGGGGTTCCCGAGCGGTGGGGCGACGCTCGGGTCACGGGTGTGTTCGTCCATAGGTGTGACAGCGGCGGGAAACCCAGTAACTCCATCGGTGGCCGAATCTGAGCACGACTGGTGGCGAGCGTAACTGAACACTACTGACGGCGAGCGTAACATAGACACGAGGGACTTTCTACGGTGTGTTACTAACAACCACTATGGCTGGAACAACGACCCAGTGTGTGTACTGCGGAAGCGACGTGTCTTGTCACGACCCCGTCTTCGTCGAGGAGGCCGCCGACGGCGAGCGAGTTTCAGTCGGTGGGTTCTGTAACTACGCGTGTCTCTCGGCGTACATCGAAGACGAGGAACTCACCACCGGTGCGTCGTGTGAGTGGTCACCTACGTAGCTCCCGACCCTGCGAAGTCGTAGTCGCTGTCTCCCCGTGTGACCACCGCTTCCGCGTCCGAATGCAAGAGGTATTTACATGGAATGGACTTCGAAGGGGTATGGCACTCGCATCAGCACTCGTGGCTGGTGGGGTTATCGGAATTCGGCACGCGCTGGAGGCCGACCACCTCGCCGCCATCGCGACGATGGTCGAAGACGACAACCGACCGGGAATCGTCGGCGCTTCCTGGGGCGTCGGTCACTCGATTCCGATTGTCGTCGTCGGCCTGCTTTTCGTCGCACTCGGCGTGAGTCTCCCCGAGTCGGTAACGCACTTTTTCGAGGTCGTCGTTGGTGCGATACTCGTCGTCCTCGGTGTTCGGATGCTCCTCCGGGCTGGAGGAGTTTCGGTGCCGACACTTCGTGGTCACGACCACGAGGGAGCACACAGACACCTCTCCGTTGGCGGTATCGCACTCGGGACGAAACACACCCACATTCACGACGAGTCGTTCGGCATTGGCGTCCTGCACGGATTCGCCGGAAGCGGTGCACTCGTCATCGCGATGGTTACTGCCGCACCGGGAATGGGGCAGGCAGTCGCCTTCCTCGGGGCGTTTAGCCTCTTGACTGTGGCGACGATGGCGACCGTCTCGTTCCTGTGGGGTCAGTCGATGAGTATCGGCGACACGCGAATTCTCCACGCTGTGGCGGGGACAATCGGTATTATCGTCGGTGGACTGCTCGTCGTCGAGCAGTTCGGAGTTCTCGTCTGACGATTCGCAACGTTTTAGCGGCCCCCCTGTCGTACTTCAATACGCGCGAGGGTAGCTAAGTCAGGAAAAAGCGGCGGACTCAAGATCCGCTCCCGTAGGGGTCCGTGGGTTCAAATCCCTCCCCTCGCATCGCGTTTTTCCGAACGTCAGTGAGGATAGCGATGCGTCCGGAGGGATTTGAATCAGGGAGCAGCTTGCTGCGACCGTGGTTCAAATCCCTCCCCTCGCATGGGTACGACGACACAGTGCGAATCATTCGGAGGATTAGAACCAGCGAGCAACGCGAAGCGTTGCGAGTGAGGTTCACGCGAACGGAGTGAGGGTGAGTAAGCGAGGCTGTGGCCTCACAGTGTTCAAATCCATCCCTGCAATCGAACTATTTTACCCCACCACTCGCTCGCAAATCTAACATCATCAACAGACCACGTTTCTGGTGAAAACTCGCATACGGGACCCGACTCGGTACGACATTCAAGCACACAACAGATTCTGTCTCCCAGCCAGAATTTCAGCTGACTCCGACGTACCAGAGTTTATCAGAAATGTTCATTAAGATACCGGGCATATATTCAGTTGCCGGAGGCGCAAGGACACACTGGATGACCAAACCGAATCCGTCGGGCGACGTGAAAGACGTCGACGATGGTACGCATCGCAAGATGCGGAGGGATGGAATCGACATGAACACCGAGTCTTTCGTAAAAGGAAGACGAGGTCAAAGTGCCGAAGAAGAACCGAAGCAACCCTGTTAACCACTCTGCGAGTGAGTGGCAGGAAGACCAAGTACCGGACCACGAGGAATTGGAGTTCGGGAAATCGGCGCAAGCCGAAAAAGGTCGTGAGGGTTGTGGAAAACGTCTTCCATCCGGGTTCTAATTGCGGTTTCGGTTTTTTCGATATTCACCCGCTGAGACGACTGTCCGTGTCTCGACCGCCGCTCTGCCCTACTTACTCGTCGAGCAACTGCTTCATCAGTCGGAGATATTCCGATGCGACGAGTGGTTCGTCGGCCACGGTCCGCTCGACGGCCGCCAATCCGTGTTTCAGTTGCTCTTTGAGGGGACTGGGTGGCACCTTGTGCTGAAGAATACGGGACGCTTTCTCGGTACACTCCCGCGCGGTCTCAGTGTCGCCGCTCCGGATCGCTTCTCGGGCGTCACCGAAGGCCGCAGTGAGCGCATCGCGAACGCGCACCGGGAGGTCGACTGCGTCTGTCACGACACGAAAATAAGTCCTACATCATGATAAGCCACCGGACTGGTGTCTCGCCTTCGGTCGGTGGATATAGGCCCCTTCCCGTTCTGCCACGGTCATGAACGAACTCGACGCTCGTGCGGACCGTGCACAACGCGCAGCACGCGACGGCGGTGCAGTCGCACGACGCGCCTTCCGAACAGGAATCTCCGTCGAGACGAAGGACGGAAAAACGGATGTCGTCACGCAAGCCGACAGAGACGCACAACAACGGGTCGTCGAGCGTATCCGCGGGGCGTTCCCGGACGACGCTATCGTCGGCGAGGAAGCGGACGAGTTGAAGTCGGTTCCAGACGACGGCGCGGCGTGGATTGTCGACCCCATCGACGGGACGAACAACTTCGTCCGCAACATTCCGATATGGGCAACGTCAGTCGCCACCGTGGTCGATGGCGAACCCGTCGCCGCCGCGAACTCACTCCCCGCGTTCGAGGACCTGTACGCCGCCGACGACGGGGCGGCCTACCGCAACGGAGAGGAGATTTCCGTGAGCACACGCGACGACCCGGAGACGTGTACCGTCTGTCCGACGTTTTGGTGGAACTACGACGCCCGCGACGAGTACACGGCCGCGACCCGCGCTATCGTCACGCGCTTCGGCGATATGCGTCGCTACGGGAGTATGCAAGTCGCACTCTCGTTCGTCGCCGACGGCGCGCTCGACGGCGTCATCACGAACAAGCGGGCGAACCCGTGGGATTCCGTTGCTGGGGTCCATCTCATCCGGATGGCTGGCGGCACGGTCACCGACCTCGACGGGAACGAATGGCGACACGATTCGCGCGGTCTCGTCGCCTCGAACGGGCACGTCCACGATGCGGTGCTCGAAGCAGCCCGCGAAATCGAAGCCGGAGACCACTAACCTGCGTTGGACGATACTGGATTCTGGACCCGTCTCTGCTGCATCTCAGTTCCCGGTTTGTCGGTCGTGTCAATCAATAGGTGATTGATGCCTCTATCCGCAAGTGCGAAGTTAACCCCCTCAGTACGGAAGGGTATGAAACTCGACGCGACGGACCGGGCAATCCTCCGTATCCTGATGGAGGACGCACGGACACCGTTCAGCGAGATTGCCCGCCGAATCGACATGTCGAGTGCGACGGTCCACGACCGAGTCGGACGGATGGAAGATGCCGGCGTTATCGAGGGTTACCACGCCCATATCGACCCCCGACAGGTTGGACTCGGAACCTCGGCGCTGGTCGGCTTTCAGGTCAAACAAGGACACGAAAAAGAGGCGTTGCAGGAACTACGAGACATCGAAGGTGTTCAAGAAATCAATCTGACGACCGGCGAGTGGGACGTGATGCTCCGGGTGTACGCCGAGGACACGGACGCCCTGCGTGAACTCATGTTCGACCACATCGCGGAACTCGAAGGGTTCTCCCGCTCGCAGACGATGGTTATTCTCGGCACCGAGTACGACGACCCCGTCTTACCGATTCGAGAACCCGAAGACGAGGACTGACGGAAGGGAACGCACTCCTCGCACCGTACCAACCGGCTGCTTTCCGGCGGCGGGGCGTGCGCTCTGAATGCGAAAGACCGGAACCCTAAACAGGCCCGCCGTCGGGGTTTCGGCTATGGCAACGGTAGCAGAGCGAGTCGGTCTCGACCCTGAACGCCTCTGGGGCGTCGGCGTCGTGACCCTCCTCGTCGCACTCGTCGGCGGGTCGCTCGCGTTCCCTCGTGTCGTCTACGACGGCTTCATCTGGCACTACTTCTGGGGACCGGTCCAGGCCGACGCGAACTCGGCCGTCTGTGCTGCCCGGTCGGGCGGCGTGACCCAGTACCTCGACAGTGCGTCGGCCTGTGCCGCTGCGGCTGAACCAGTCGCGTACCCCGGCTACACCCTCGTCTCCGAAGTCGGGTATATGGTCACCCTCATCATCGCCCTCACGGGGATCGTGTTCCTCCTGCGTCGCCTCGACATCGGCGAAGACCCGCGGTTCTTCTTCGCTCTCGTCCCATTCATGTTCTTTGGCGGCGCGTTCCGCGTCGTCGAAGACGCAAACGACGCACCCGGCGTGGCCGACGCGCTCATCACGTACCCGGTGAATACGCTCGTCATCAGCCCGGTCATCTACGTGACCGTCTTCGCAATCACGCTGGTCGCCGTCGTCGGGAGCGTCGTCGCCGAGCGAGAGGGCATCGTCGATAACTACATGAAACCCCTGCTCGGAGCCGGGACAGCCGTCCTCGCGACCACGCTCGGCTACCTCCTGTGGGCCGGCATCACCGGCGCACAAGGTGCAACGTTCTATCCGCAGGTACTCCTCGTCATCCTTGCCGGAGCGACGGTCGTCGCCACCGCGACGTGGTGGCTCGTCGAACGTTTCGCACCCGAGGTCAACGAGGGGACGGGTCGAATCGGATTCGTAGTCATCTGGGGACACGCAATCGACGGCGTCGCAAACGTCGTCGGTCTCGACTGGATGACCGCCCTCGGAGCGGGCAACAACCTCATTCCGAAACACCCGGTGAACAAAGCAGTCGTCGACCTCACGGCCTCCACGCTGCCGGAATCGGTGCTCGCCATCACGGGCGACGCGTGGCCGTTCCTGCTCGTGAAACTCGTCGCGGCGACGGCGGTTGTCTGGGTGTTTGACGAACAGATATTCGAAGACAGTCCGCGCTACGCGATTTTGCTCCTCATCGCCGTCCTCGCGGTCGGTCTCGGGCCGGGTACCCGCGACATGCTTCGCGCGACGTTCGGCGTCTAAGCACGTACACCTCTTTTTCTGCCATTTCCGAACGAAGATTCATATACAGAGCCGCGGCCAGCGCGCCTATGCTCTAACCTACGCCGCGCGGCGACTCGCGGGAGTCCGGCACGTCGCCGCGCGACCACGAGCGTGCCGGCTGTCAGCCACTTAGCAGCGCGAAATCCAGACAATTACGGGAACGGATGGAACTCGCGGTCCAGTCGCGGTTCGAACCCGAGGTCACGCGGGACCGAGCGCGCGCGGTCGGCGAAGAATGGTTCACCGATGAACAGTGGTTGCGCTTCCGGAACCAACACGCGGACCGCTTCGAAGCCGAGTTGCTCGACATCTCTGGGCGTGATTCGAGCGGCGTAAGCGTCGAGGCCAGCATCCGTGACGCGCTCAACTACGGCATCAAGTTCGCCCGCTCCTTCGGGAATCTTGTCCGGCCCAACCGAGTCGGCGGGAATCGTCGCTTCCGTCGAGACGAATGTCTGAGCAGCGTCTGGGAAATCAGCGTAGGTGGCAATCGCACCGCCCTGCGTCGCAGCCTGTTCGGGCCCCATCCCGCGGAGTTCGGTCCAGTTCTGTAGCGCCTCCGCGAGCGCCGAGCGGGCGGCGCTGTTGGCGTCGAGGTCGGCCCCGGACCCCATCGCGAATTTCGGCCACTCCCCCTCGCGGTGGACGGCAACGGCGACGACGGGTACGTCCACGTCCTGCGTCACCAACAACGCCGTCACGTCGAGGTCTTCCGAGCGGGCGCGAGTGGTCAAGGTCTCGAACGTCTCGTCAGTCACATCGAGACCGAGCGGGTCGAACGTCGAGTACCACGCGAGCATCGTCGCGTCGCGCTCGATAGTCTCGTACAATCCCGAGAGAATCGCTTCCGTTCCGGAGTTTCCGAGTCCGAGTCCCGTCGTAATCGACGGCTTGTGTCGCTCCGTCGGCGGCGGGTAGTGGACGAACTCTGCAGGGAGCGAGACGGTATCTCCGGTCTCAAGGTGTTCGCCGTCGACCCACTGAATCGGTTCGCTCGGGTCGGGGTCGCGGTACGAGTCGGGTCTGATGAACCGACTCGGCGGGATGGCATTCGGTCGAGAAGCCGTGGGTGCGACGGCGAACTCGCTCGTCCGGTAGACCCCGGCCGAATAGCGCTCCAGCGCCTCGCCGAGTGCCTTCATGTACGCTTCGTCCCACCCCGCCGCAGCACCGCCTGCGAGTTCAGCAGCGCGGGCGTCCGCGTAGGCAGTCGTGTCGGCAGTCTGTGCGACATAGTACGGAAGCGGGAACGATTCGCGTTCGCCGACCTGCGTGATGATGCCGACGCGGTCGTCGACCGCCTGCTCCGCTCGCGAGAGTGCGTCGTCCAACTCGACCGTGCGGAAATCGCGGCGGACGACTCGGTCGCGGTCGGTCGGTTCGGGAACCGGAAGCAGCGCCCGCTCTCGGCCGGGAACCTCCACGACGGTCCCCGCAATATCGCCGCCGGAGAGCAGTGCGATACCGCGTCGACCCGCAACGGCACCGGCGAGTCGAACCGCCGCGCGGTCGCCCGAGGGCCGTCCGTCAGATTCGGTGGTCGACGCGACGCGAGCGCGGAGGTCGGCGAATCCGGCGCTCGTTTCGTCGAACGCCGAGACGGCGGCGTCGATGTCAGTGACGGCGTGACCACCGATGCCGCCGATTTCGACTGTAAGCCATCGTTTCGCAGTGGCGTCGGCCGTGTCGAAGGCGTCGTCACCGACTGCCGCGACGACGAACCCGAGGTCGAACTCGCCGAGCGAGTCCGGAGTGGTCTCGGTAACTGTCGCGTCGATATCGGTACACGCCGCACGAATCGACTCGGCGGCGGGACCGCTCCCGACGAGTCCGATATTCATGTTCGCGACGAAGAAGTGAGAAGCAAAAAAGCGGGGGGTCTTCGACGGAGGACGGTTAGCCTTCGAGCAGTTCTTGGGCCACAGCGGCGAGTTCGTCGGCATCGGCGTCGACGAGTTCGTCGGCACCGAGCTTCAGACGGAGACGGGGACGACCAACGTCGATTGGGACCTTCTCCGTGTCGATAAGGTCGAGTTCTTCGAGTTTCGTCTTCGTCCGGGAGAACGTCGCCTTACTCGCGATGCCAACGTCTTCGCCCCATTTCGAGATGTCGTAGAGAAGTACTTCGTTGCGGGCGGCAACGAGAAGCGAGATGGTCACTTCGTCGAGGCCGTCGCCGTCGCCACGGGCAGATGAGAGCGAACCGAGTACCGCGTCAAAGTCGGCAAGCGTCTCCTCGCCAATATCCTCGGCGAGCGTTTCGCGAACCTTCGCCAGCGGCGGCGTCCGGAGTTTGAACTCCGGTGCGTCTTCCCAGTGTGCTTGGTGTGCTTCGAACGCCGTCTCGACGAACTCCGCGTCGTCGGTGACAAGCCCGGCGACCTTCCCGCCAGCGCCGACGAGCGCGACGACAGAGTTAGGCGTGACGAAGAGCGTGTTTTTGACTTCGTCGTTGGCGGTATGCATGGAGAGCACGCCGTCGGCGACGAGGTTCGCGGCGTTGGATGCGATGATGAAGTCATCCAGCACGTCCTTCAACACGCCTTCGTCGGCGACGAGGCGAATCTCGGGAAGTGTCTCACCGATGTCTGTTGAGACGGATACGATACCTTCGATGACCTCTGCGGTCGGGTTCGCAACCAAGACCTCGTCCTCCGTCGAGGAAAGGACGGACTCAATGATGTCTTCTACCCCCTCAGCGAGTAGATTAGAACCAATAGCCATAGCTTGAATATCGGCCGTAACATATTTAATATTAACGCAAGTCGACTAGCAGAACGTATACGAAAATGGGTTGTAACAAGTAATAATCAAGCGAATTGAGCAATTCATTTCAGAAATTTTACTTCTACTCCAATGTGGGAAAATCGATTTGTAGCTGGTGGCAGTACCGTAATGCGATTTGTTGACATATATCTTAGTAAGCCGATATTCAGGTTCAAAGATAGGTTTCGTGAAACCGATTCCACGTATTCGTGTATCTGTTACCCGATGACACGGCCGAATATGCACATGTGTGCAACACATCACCGGCAGGCGTAGCCAAAGGGGACACATTTATGCCGTGATTGGGCGGGATAGTATGTATGGACTACAGCCACGTCCGCGACGTCGACCCCGCTGTGGCAGATGCCCTCGAAGGTGAGGTCGAACGCCAGCGCGACACACTCGCGATGATTGCATCCGAGAACCACGTCAGCGAAGCGGTTCTCGAAGCACAGGGGAGCGCCCTGACGAACAAGTACGCCGAGGGCTACCCCGGCAAGCGTTACTACGCTGGCTGTGAGTACGCCGACGAGGTAGAGAACCTCGCCATCGAGCGCGCGAAAGAACTCTGGGGCGCAGAACACGTCAACGTTCAGCCCCACTCCGGGACGCAGGCGAACATGGGCGTCTACCTCGCCATGCTCGAACCCGGCGACAAGATTCTCTCGCTTGATTTGACTCACGGCGGCCACCTGAGCCACGGCCACCCCGCGAACTTCACCGGGAAACTCTACGATGTCGAGCAGTACGAGGTCGATGCCGAGACGGGCTACATCGACTACGAGCAACTCGCCGAGAAGGCCGAGTCGTTCGAACCCGATATCATCGTCTCCGGCTACTCCGCGTACCCGCGCGCCGTCGAGTGGGAGACGATTCAGGACGTCGCCGACTCCGTCGACGCACTTCACCTCGCGGACATCGCCCACATCACGGGCCTCGTCGCCGCGGATGTCCACCCCTCGCCGGTCGGCATCGCCGACTTCGTCACCGGTTCGACGCACAAGACCATCCGCGCCGGTCGCGGCGGCATCATCATGTGCAAAGAGGAGTACGCCTCCGACATCGACAGCGCCGTCTTCCCCGGCGGGCAGGGCGGTCCCCTCATGCACAACATTGCCGGCAAGGCCGTCGGCTTCAAAGAAGCACTCCAGCCCGAATTTGAGGAGTACGCCCAGCAGGTCGTCGACAACGCGAAGGCCCTCGCCGAGACGTTCGAAGACCACGGTCTCAGCGTCGTCTCCGACGGCACCGACACGCACCTCGTTCTCGTGGACCTGCGTGACTCCCACCCGGACCTCACGGGCGGCGACGCCGAGGACGCCCTCGAATCGACGGGTATCGTCCTCAACGCGAACACCGTCCCCGGCGAGACGCGCTCGGCGTTCAACCCGAGTGGCATCCGCGCCGGTACGCCCGCGCTCACGACCCGCGGCTTCGGCGAAGACGAGACCCGCGAAGTCGCCGAACTCATCGTGAAGGTCGTCAACAACCACGACGACGAAGCCGTGCTCGCGGAGGTTTCCGAGCGCGTGCAGGAACTCTGCGACGCCAACCCGCTGTACGAGTAAGCGTCGCTTCGATACCCACCGATTCTTTCGACTGTCTGACCGCCCGAGTCGTGCGTCACTCCCGACACGCCGACCGGCCGTTTTGACACGACAGTGCGTCGTTTACCACCCCTAATGCGTAGGCGCACTCTTCTCGGGATACTTTCGACGTCACTCGCCGCGAACCTGCACCTCGTGTAACACTATTACCCGCCGCGACGTACCGTCGCCCCATGGCACCTATTCGTCGCCTCGTCCTCGACGTATTGAAACCACACTCGCCGTCGACGGTTGAATTCGCCCGCGAAGTCGCCGCAAGCACCGGTGTGGCGGGGGTGAATACGACGCTCCTCGAAACCGACCGCGAGGTACAGAACCTCCGGATCATCGCCGAAGGCGAGGACATCGACGTCGACGAGGTCGAACGACGAATCGGCGACCTCGGCGGCACGGTCCACTCCATCGACGAGGTTGTCGCCGGCGAGAGACTCGTCGAATACCGCGACCAACCACAAGACTGGTCGCCATCGTGATGTTCGGGCGACTCGTCTCACTCCTGCGAGAAGACAGCGTTCGCGCCATCTCCCGGCGGTACTTCGTCTCGAACGGGTTCGACGGCGCGCTGACGTGCATCGGTCTGGTTATCGGCGCGTTTCTCACCGGTGTTACAGACGGGGTGACCGTCGTCAAAATCGGTCTCGGTGCCGCCGTCGGTCTCACGACATCCGGCGTCTGGAGCGTCTGGGAGATAGAGCGCGCGGAAAAACTGGCCGAACTCGGACGCATCGAAGACGCCATGTTGGCCGACCTTAGCGGAACCGCGGTCGAACGCGACAAAGTGGCCGCCCGGAGCATCAACGCCGCCGCCAGTGGTCTCGGGCCGCTCGTCGGTATCGTCGTTCCACTGGTTCCGTTTTTCGCGGCCGGAACAGTCCTCTCGATGAGAATGGCGACGCTCGTCTCCGTCTCCCTCGGCACGGGAATCCTCTTCACGTTCGGCGCGTACATGGGGTCAATATCCGACCAGCGCTGGTACGTCGCCGGCCTTCGGATGGCGCTCGCGGGCGTCGCGGTGGCCGTCGTGAATCTGCTCTTCGGCGGGTGAATTTGGGGAGAAAATGACCACAATCATGTATATTTACTCCATTTTGAAACCGAGAATACGCACGATTCCGAATCTTTGAAATGGTCGGGGGACCCTGTTTGACGCAATGACGACCATCATCGACGGCAACGCCGTCGCCGAGGAGATTCGGGACGACCTTGCCGACGCCATCGACGCGCTCGCAGACGCTGGCGTGAAGCCGGGTCTCGCAACCGTGCTGATGAGCGAGGACCCCGCGAGCGAGACGTACGTCTCGATGAAACAGCGCGACTGCGAGGAAGTCGGCATCGAGGCGTTCGACTACGAACTCGACCCCGAGACGCCCGCGGACGAACTCTACTCGCTCGTCGACGACCTGAACGAGAACGACGACGTACACGGTATCCTCGTCCAGATGCCCGTTCCGGACCACGTCGACGACCGGACGGTCCTCCGCCGCATCGACCCCGCAAAAGACGTCGACGGCTTCCACCCCGAGAACGTGGGTCGTCTCGTCGCTGGCGACGCCCGCTTCAAGCCCTGTACGCCCCACGGCGTCCAGAAGCTCCTCGCCGCCGCCGACGTAGAAACCGAAGGTGCAGACGTGGTCGTCGTCGGCCGCTCCGATATCGTCGGCAAGCCGATGGCGAACCTGCTCATCCAGAAGGCCGAAGGCGGCAACGCCACAGTCACGGTCTGCCACTCGCGGACCGAGGACCTCGCCGCGAAGACCCGCGAGGCGGACATCGTCGTCGCCGCCGCGGGCGTCCCCGAACTCGTCACGGGCGACATGCTCTCGGAAGGCGTCGTCGTCATCGACGTGGGCGTCAACCGCGTCGATGCGGACAACGACAAGGGCTACAAACTCGTCGGCGACGTGGACTTCGACTCCGCGAAGGAGAAAGCGAGTGCTATCACGCCCGTCCCCGGCGGCGTCGGCCCGATGACGCGCGCCATGCTTCTGTGGAACACGGTGAAGGCTGCCGCCGAATCCGAAGGCATCGACGTCGACCTCCCCTAAGCAAGCGGCGACACGATGGACGCGTCCTCCAGGGTCGATATCGACGGCGAGTGGACCGTCGACGAAGCCGGCATCATCAGGCGTCGAAACAGCCACGACCTCGATGCCGAGTCGTTCGAGCGCGCTCTCGAACGAATCCGCGGCGGACTCGAATGGGGTGTCGGCGCGCTCTGTGAACGGGACGGGTCAGTCCTCCTCGTCCGACAGGACGACCAGTGGCTCCTTCCCGGTGGTGGCGTCGAACCCGGTGAGACGAAGCCAGAGGCACTGGTTCGCGAACTGGACGAAGAGACGGGTCTCGATGCTGACGTGGGTGCGCTGCGGGTCGTCACAGAACAGACGTTCCAACACGGCGGTGACGAAGCGAGTTTTCGCTTCGCCATCTACGAGGCCCGCGTCGAAGGCGAACTCACCGACGACCCGGGGCTCGAAGACGAGTCGATAACCGACGTGTCGTGGTTCGAAAGGCTCCCGGATGACACGCTCGACCGGGCGCTGATTCGATTCCTCTGCGAGCGCTGAATCAGACCTCCCAGTTTAGTTCGGTTTTTCGCCCGATTCGGGTCAGTCTTGTATGTTACTCGTGTGTGGCAACGAGCAGTCGCTCGGCTTCGCGCCGGACGCAGAAGCGCGTCCCAGCGTCTACGTCGAAACTGTGCGCCTGCCGGTTTGAGATGAGGAGTTGAGAGAAGTCGTCGCCGCAGGCGGGACAGGCCACGCCGTCGCGGTTCTCGACGAGCATCGTCTCGCCGTCGTCGCGGAGCAGTTTGACGCGGTGTCGAACGTCGTGGATGTCGAACCCAGCAGTCATCGTCGGCGAAGGGTCGTCGGAGGGCAAAAACGTTCGGTGAATCGGGGCGTCAGATGCGACGGGTATGGGTTAAAAGAGCGCCGCGAGTCGGTCCCGAGCCGACGCGAGGGCGTCGAGGTCGTCGTCAGCGAGTGCAGTGTAGATATCACGCGTCGCCCTGACGAGTGATTCCGACTCCGAGAGCGAAACTGCACCTTCGAGCGCTTCGACGCGCTTGAGGTGGTTCGAGAGCGTTTCGAGCGTCTTTCTCGCCTCCGGGTCAGGGTGGTCGTCGAGCCACGTCGAGAGGTCACGCCGGTAGGCGTCGATGGCCTCGGCGTAGGCGAGACCGCGTGCATCAGTCATCGAGTCGGGAACCTCGTCGGAAGCGGGGCGGTCACCCTCGTCGGTCCCGCGGAGCAGACTGAGAACGTAGAGTTGTTCGTCGTCGGACGGCCGATTCGACCGTGCGACGACGTCGACCGCGTGGAGTAGTTCGTGGGCCGCGAGCGACGTCTCATCGAGCGGGAGCAGTTCGCCTCCCTGTATGTACCCCGTCTTTCGAATGTAATCTCGGAGGTCGGACTTCAGCGCCGGTGCGGCATCTCGGATGGTTCCGTCGCCGACCGCAGACCGGTGTTTCGAAAGGTCGAGTTCAGTCTGCATGGCGGTGTGCTGCGCTCGGTCGCCCACGCCGACGCTCCGCATACTTCCGCAGTGCGGGCACGATACACTCCCCGTCTCGTAGTACGACCATTGGCGGCCGCACTCCTTGCACTCGCGCTCGCCGCGTATCTCCATACGGGCGAGTTCGACCCGCTCGCGCAAAAACGCGACGACCCGTAACGGGTCGAGCGACCAGTACCCGCATAAAATAGTTTGAGCTTCGACACGAATGTCCGGGCTACATACGTCCGGCGGCCCAGAGGCAATGTATGCGCAGCGAATCGGAGGTTCGAGAGCAGTACGAGTTCCTAAAGGAGGAACTGGAATCCGAAGAGATGCGACACGAAGGCGTTCGAAAACTCATGACTCACTACAGACGAGCGCTCGGTTGGGTCCTCGAAGAAGAACACATGTGACAGTTCATACGGACACATGTGGACGGTGTTAGACAGCCAAAACTGGGAAGACCACAAACACCGGTAGGTGCGAATCCGAGCGACAGAGCATCAATAAAGCGTACATTCAGTCGTGTTGTCAATGGTTGGCACTCGTCGTTATCTTTAAGTGAAACCGAACGATAGCTGATAGTGACGCTTCGCTTTGGAGGGCCGAAGCGTCAGCGGGGACCAATTCAGGGCGGCACGCCGTGCCGGAGATTTCCGGCACGGCATGCTTTCCTTCTACTCGATGACTATCAGTCTGAGTCGCTACGCCGTCTTTTCCAAGTGGAGTTCGAACCGGACACGACGAACGTCGCCAGCATCGGGGGCATCATCGTCTTGTTCGACGGTCACTTCGAGGGTGACCTGTTCGGGAACATCGAGGACCACCGTTTCTTCATCATCGTGAAATTCCAGCTCACCGGCTTCGAGCCGGTCGGCCGCATCACGGAGATACACAGCGACTCCAGCCCGTTGTTCCCGGATTTCCGTTTCGAACAGTCGGTCAATGCCCATTGGTAACTATAAACATTCAAGCCGCATAAGGAGGAGGAGCCGTCCAGTTGTGAACATATCCGGTCGACGAAACAGTAGTTATCGAAGAATAGTAAATCAATCAACATAATCTGAGAGAGCATATTCTGGTGACTCGAACCGTTTCGGGCGTAGAATCATCGGGACATGCCGATATGTTTATCTGAATTAGACAATAACATACATTTCGAATTTACCGATGTACGACCTGACAGGATTCCAGCGAGACCTGCTGTACGTTATCGCCGGTCTCGAAGAGCCGCACGGACTCGCTATCAAAGAAGAACTCGAAGCATACTACGAAAAGGAGATTCACCACGGTCGTCTCTATCCCAACCTCGATACGCTTGTAGAGAAGGGTCTCGTCGACAAGGGACAGCGTGACCGCCGAACCAACTACTACACGCTCACGCGTCGCGGCCGTCGTGAAATCAAAGCCCGCGACGAGTGGGAAGCAGAGTACATTCCGGAAGACTTCGACGCCTAGGGAGGCTACCCGTCGAGACCGGTGTCAGAGGGCGAGCGAGAGTCCCGACTTGGTCTCGTCTCGTCGCGGTCGGAAAACTCGGGGGCGTCGAGGTCGTCATCTGCCGACCGGTCCATTCTCTCTTCTTCGCTCGGTTCGTCTGTCACCGGCGAGGGTGTCGTCTCCTCAGCCGTCGGACTGTCGACCAGATGCACTGGGTCGACCATATACGGCCGAATCGGTTTCCCCGCTAGCAACTCGGGAAGGACGAGTCGGACGAAGTTCACGAGGAGGACGAGTACCATCGGCAGGAGGAAGATGCCGTACCACCCGAACAGCAGCGGGCCGAACGTGTAGGCAATCATCACGGCACCGACGTGGAGGCTCCGACCGGAGACGTACGGCCTGAGCACGAGGTCGGGAATCGTATCGACGATGACGAACGAGACGGCGGCGAAGAGGAGAACGAACCACAGTCCCGGCGGATTCGCCAATGTGGCCTCTAAGCCCATGTACCCCGTGACGGGGACGTAGACGAGTTTCATTCCAACCACCGGGATAAGACTCGCGACACCAGCGAGTAGGCCGACGAGGGCAGGGGCAGGAATCTCGACGCCTGTGGGTGCGAGCACGTTCAGAAGTGAGTAGGCGATAACGCCGATTGTTCCAGTGAGCACGGCGTTCAGGATGTTCCCGAAGAAGATGTTGTTGAAGTCGCGGTCGACGGCGCGCACGTACGCTTCCAAGATACCGTGGTCGTCGCTGAACATCGACCGACCCCATCGACTGAGCCGATGGTCGTCGCGGAGGAGGTAGAACGCGAACGCAATCATGACGAACAGGTGGATTGCGCCGACGCCGAGGAAGGCGAAGGTGTTGGCTGCGACGCTGAGTGAGTCGAACAACGAACTGATGGCATCCGGTGTCAAAAGCGAGCCGAAGTCGTACTCCAAAAGCGCCTGCGGGCTGGCAATCCCCTCGAGTAATTTCGGGTCGATACCGTACGCTTCGAGGTCGATTACGCCGTTATTGGTCGACAGACGGTCGGCGTACTTCAAGAACTCCCGGAGGGCGATTGTCGCCGCGTAGGTGACGAGGCCGAGTGCAGGGAGTGCGAGTGCGAACAGTGCCACCGCAGCGGCGAGACTCGGCGGACGGATTCGTCGACGAATCCGCCGGTAGATGGGCCGAGTCGCGTAGTAGATGAAGAGACCGAAGACGAACGTCCCGATGAAAGAGTAGACGACGAAGGTGAACGCACCCGCGAGAACCAACGCGAGCGCCCACCACATCGCACGGGAACGCTGAATGTCACGGAGAGCCATACAGGACAGGGACGGGGAAACGGCAAAAGCCTATCGAGCGTTCGACAGGTCAGACGTGTCTCCGTCACGTTTGCCTGTGGTGTCCGACGGGGACCCACGCGAAACCAACCGACTGAACCTCTATCTTCGTATATATTACATTATTAATAGCGAATGTCTTAATCCACGTGCCGTTGTACCATTGCTCATGGACCGAGAGACGGCGGAACCCCACGTCGATACCATGCCCGGCAAACGCGCTCGTGAGTGGGTCGAATACCACCACGACCACGCTGCACCGAGTACCTACGTCTACGACTTCGTCTGGGACATCACCGCCGAGGCGGAGGGTCCGTTTTGTACTGATGTCGACGGAAACGTCCTCCTCGACTTCACCAGTCACGTCGCCGCCGCCCCACTCGGCTACAACAACCCGAAGATTATGGACCGAATGTCGGAGTTCGACCTCGTCGACCCGACCAAGATTGCCGGACAGGACTTCTACGTTAGCGACCGGTCCGCCCCCGGCGAAGAGCAGTTCCCCGGTCCCGCCGCCCTCATGGACAAACTGACGGACCTCACGAGCCACTACGGCATGGATACCGTCTTCCTCTCGAACTCCGGGGCCGAGGCCGTCGAGAACGCCATCAAAATCTCCTACGACAACGCCGACGGCGCGAAGTACGGCATCACCTTCGAAGGCGCGTTCCACGGCCGCACGCTCGGGGCGCTCTCGCTCAACCGCTCGAAATCGGTCTACCGGCGCAAGTATCCCGAGATTTCGGGCGTTCTCGACGTTCCGTTCTGCGACGACCGCTCGTGCTCCCCCGAAACGTGCTCGTGTGGGTTCTTCCCCGACTCGGAGTCCGCCGCGTCGAAACTTCGGCAGAAACTCCACCCCGAGACGGGCCACGTCGACGCCGACGAGGTCGCCTACGTCATCGTCGAGCCGGTTCAGGGCGAAGGCGGGTATCGCTTCCCCTCCGACGCCTTCGCCGACGAACTCGCCGCCGTCGTCGACGACTACGACCTGACGCTCATCGCTGACGAGATTCAGTCCGGCGTGGGCCGAACCGGCGAGATGTGGGGCGCAGACAACTACCCGATGGAACCGGATGTCATCACCGGCGCGAAAGGTCTCCGCGTGGGTGCGACCATCTCGAACTCCGATATCTTCCCGTCAGAGAAGAGTCGCCTCTCTTCGACGTGGGGTGCAGGTGACATCCTCTCGTCGATGCAGGGCGTGTTCACTCTCGAAGCAATCGAGGACTACGACCTGCTGGACAACGCCGTCGCCCACGGCCGCCAGTTCAAAGAGACGGTTCGAGACAGCGCCCCCGACACCGTCACCGACGTGCGCGGGAAGGGTCTCCTCCTCGCCGTCGAGTTCGACAGCAAAGACCGCCGCGACGACGCGCAGGAAGCCGCGCTCAAGCGCGGTCTACTCACTCTCGCATGCGGTCACAAAGTGCTCCGTATCCTCCCACCGCTCGACGTGACCGAGCGCGAAATCGACATCGGCGCGAACATGCTCCTCGATGCTATCGGGGACGTGTCGTAGGGCGACGGCCGGTTTTTCTACGCTTTCTCAGCCCTGTTCGAGTGGCTCGACCACGTCGCCGAGGTTGCGGAGCATCCCTTCGGCGATGAGAGAGTACACAGACGATTTGACGCGGTCGCGCCACGCTGGACCGTCACCCATTTCGAGGCCGACGTCGCCACCGCGAATGAAGCTCGCAGCCTCGTTCGCGACGACACCCGCGAAGTTCGAATCGTACTCGTCTTTGGTCGTTCGGAACTGACGCATCGCCCGGCGTTTCGCGCGGAACGACCGGCCAGAGTCGTAGTCGGTGTCACCCTGTTCTACGTCGAGTTCTGAGAGGGCGAAATCGTGTGCTCGGCGTTTGAGGAGGGCATCGCCGGTGGCCACGACTCGAAGCACGAGCAAGTCGCGGTCGAGACTGTTCTCGAACACGCGGAAGTCGTTGTCGTAACAGAGGCTGTATAATTCGAATTTGGCCACGCCGTGGGGGGTTCGGTCGTCGTCACCGAGTTCTTCTTCGACGTTGGTTCGCATCTCTCCGCGGGTCGGATACTCCTCGATTTCGGCCAGAAAGTCGTCGAGGGCGTTTTGGATGCGACTCCGATGCGACGTGGGTTGGCTTCCGAGGTTCGACTGGTACTGGTCTCGGTAGTGCCGGGCAGTTCGGATGTACTGCTTCGCTTGGAGATGCGACCCCCACGTGCTTGCGATGTCGTGGGCGTCGTACTCGTCGGCGTCGGCCGTGCCGCCGGTGAAGATTCCGCCCTGATGCGATTCCAGCCGGGCGAACATGAGTCGTCGCTCGATAGCGTAGAGGTACCCGAGGTCGCGGCCCGCATCGGAGACGCGGTACTCGGAGATGGAGTCGGCGATGTCGTCGGTTGTCCGTCGGAGTTTCCGGCCGCGTTCGACGACTGCTTCGGGGTCGGCCTCATCGAGGACGACCTTCGCGGCACCGATTGCTTGGCCAGTGAACAGCAGTCCACTGATTGTCGAATGGAGTCGCTCGCGATTACTGCGAGTCCCACTCTTCGCCGATTCGAGGTGGCCGCCGGAAGGGCTGCGATTGAGGTGGACTCGTAAATTGTCGTTTTCGACCGAGTCGAGGTCGATACGCGAGCGCAACTCGTTCGCCAGTTCGACTGCATCCTCCAGCGCCGCCACCGCCTCGTCGGCGTGGTCGTCACTGACGGGCGGCCGCCAGACGTAGTTACTCGATGGGTCCGGGTACAGCGTCGTTAGCGTGTCTGTCACCGGGTCCGGGAGCCACGTCGGGGCGAACCAACTCACTCCAGCGACTGCTGCGCTCCCGCCACCGAGGAGGCCGAGCAGCTGTCGGCGCGAAAGGAGGGACGATGTTTCGTCGTCGTCGGGCATACGGCTGAACTCGCAATCGACCGAACTAAACGTGTTGTGGTGTCGTCAATTCGGGGAAGACATCTATCCTACGTCCAGCGGTCCAGTCCCGTCTGCGTAACCGATTTCTCGATGCGCTCGAAACCGCGCCGAACTTCGTCGGGGTCGACTTCCCACGTCTCGGTGACGAACTCGCGGGCGGCGTCCACATCGGGGTCGATTCCCGTGTTGTAGTCGTAGTCGTCGGTGACTGGTGGGTCGAGGAAGAACTCGCGCACCCGGTCGGCGTTGGGGATGCTGTCGCCGCGGGCTTCGAGGACGCTCCACAGGTCGCCGTGTTTCTTGACCTCCTTGACGGCGGTCTTCGGGCCGACGCCCGTGATTCCCTCGTTGAAGTCGGTCCCGCAGAGCATGGCGATGTCCACGAGTTGCTCCCACGAGATATCGTGTTTTTCGAGGGTTGCATCGAGGTCCATCAGTTCCGGGTTCCCTTTGCTCGTGAGTTGCCGGAGCGTGTACGGTGCGCCGAACAGGAGCGTGTCGTAGTCCTCGCTTCCGACGTAGTCGGCATCGCCTTTACGAGCCATGTAGGACGCCTGCGCCTCGCCCTCGGCAGGTGCTTCGACCACCGGCACGTCGAGCAGGCGGAGCAGTTCACGGCTCGTGTCCTGAATCGTCTCCGTGAGTCGTTGCGTGCGAGCTTCCATCCGGGCGGCTTCGACCGCGTCGCCAGCTTCGCGTGCTTCTTCGAGGCGTTCTTCGGCCTTCTCGCGCTGTTTGCGACGCTTTGCGACCTCGTCGTCTTTCATCTCCGTGACGCCACCGTCGAAGACGAAGACGGGCGTCAGGTCGTGTTCGAAGAACTTGGGGAGACCTTGGACGATACCGACGAGGTTGGCGACTTCCTCGCCCTCGCTCGTCGTGTACTTCTCCGAACTCGTCCACTTGACCGTCGTCGTAAGATAGCGATACAGCCAGTTGTGCGCGTCCACGGCGACCACGCTCCCGGCCACCTCGTCGAACGACACCTCAGAAAGCGCGGCGAGCGTCCGCAGGTCTGCGTTTCCCATTTGCTCGGCCTTCGAGATGCGAGGGTTTCAATCGTCCGAGTGCGCGTCGTCAGTGGAGGGAGAACCGGCTCCTTCGTGGCCGGGGGGAGTGGTTCCCTCGCGGGCAGCGAGAAATTCCCGTTCTCGGTCGTCGAGGTCGCGGACGCGATAGCGGTCAAGTCCCGACTGGTACGTCTCACGGGAAACCGACGCGGGCGCGTCCGCCGGGCGCTCCAAGACCAGTTCGGCGACACCCGTCTCGCGGCCGGTGAAACCGAATCCGGCCTTGTGGCACGCCTCGTAGGCGAAGGGGTTGTTCGTGGCGATTCGAACCGTCTCGTAGCCGCGTTCGGCGGCCGCCTCACAAGTTCGAGCGAGGAGTTTCGGACCGAGTCCCTCGCCCTTCCGGTCGGCTCTGACGGTGACGTACCTAAGCCAGAGGGTCGTCGGGTCAGTTCGGTCCTCGTTGAATGCGACTGCCGCGACCACGTCCTCCGACAGCGGGGGTAGCGAATCCGGACCGCCGGTCGGTGCGGGTCGCTCGTCGTCCAGTGGCGGAAGCGGTGTGTCCGGGTCGCGGAGCACCGCCTTTCCCGTCTTTGGGGTGACGAACTTCCCCGCGTAGGCGAACCGCCGGTAGTCGAGCCTGAGTCGCGGCCCGTCGTCCGGCCACCCGAGGAGGTCGAACTCCATGCGTGAGAGAGAGTCCGCCGCGCGCAAGAACCTTCCCCGACGAAGCCGACGAATCAGTCATGCACGGCGCTGGCGACGTTCGGTTCTTCGACCGGTTCGCACCGCTCTACGACCTCGTGATGCCGCCCGCCGAAGCGGATGCACTCGAAGATGCCCTCGCCCGTGCCGACCGTCCCGTAGAGCGCGTCGTCGACATCGGCGGCGGGTCCGGCAGAGCGACGCTCGCGCTCGACGTTCCCGAGCGAATCGTCCTCGACCGCTCGGCAGGGATGCTTTCGCGGGCACGAGAGCGCGGTCTCGATTGTGTACGCGGTGATGCCCGGTCGCTCCCGTTTGCGGATGGTTCGGTCGATGCCGTGACTGTCGTCGACGCCTTCCACCACATGCCGAGTCAGCGGACCGTCGCGGAAGAAGTCTACCGCGTGCTCGCACCCGGCGGCGTCTTCGCCGTCAACGAGTTCGACCCCGAAACGCTCCTCGGGCGCGGGTTGGTGGTTGCTGAGCGAGTCGTCGGATTCGGGTCGTCGTTTGCGACGCCGCAGGAACTGACGCGCTTTCTCGAACGCGTCGGGTTCGAGTCGGCAGTTGTCGAGACGGGGTTCGAATACACGGTGGTCGGGAAAAAACGGGAAAACCATTAGGGGGGCGACGAATCCACGGGTATGGCAACCTCGACGTCCTTCCTCGAGGAGCGACTCGATGCCGGGGCGCTACCCATCGCCGTGGGTGACGTACTCGCCATCTTCCTCCTCGTGACCGCTGGCGTGATTCAGCACAACGGGGTCCCATACCTATCGAATGAACCAGTAGGGTGGGTACTCACAGCCGTACCGTTCCTCATCTCGTGGGCAATCATCTCGCCGCTTCTGGGTGCGTACTCTCCCGGTGCGGCGGAGTCGGCAAAGTCGGCTGTTCCGCTCGGCATCCGGTCGTGGCTCGTCGCCGCGGTTGTCGGTGTCGGGATTCGCTGGACCCCGCTTTTCGAAGGCGGCGCAGAACCCGCGTTCGTCGCCGTCATGCTGGTCCTCGGATCGGCCGCCATCGCCGTCTGGCGAACCCTGTACTTCCGAATCGTCTGAAAACCAACCCTCTGAATCGTTCAAAAAACAAACCCCGAAACACTCGAATTCTGGCCGCCCGAGCCGTTTTAGGCGAGGGTCGGCCGCCGTCGCAACAACGTCACACCAAGGAGCGCCGCGGCCGCCGCGAACCCGGCGAGCACCGTGAAGAGCGCCGTGGAGTCGGCGACCGCGAGCACGAAGCCCGCGATTGCGCCGCCGAGTGCGCCCACGCCGAACACGCCGAGGTAGGTGAAGCCGTACGAGAGACCGCGCAATCCGGCGGGCGTGTACTCGGCGACAGTCGCCTGATAGAACGGCTGAACCATGAACAGGAAGAAGCCGAGGAGCGCACAGATTGCGAGGAGCGGGCCAACGCCGAGACTCGCGACGGGAAGGAACGCGACGGCGACGACCGCGAGCGCGCCGAAGCCGGCGATTAACCCCCGTTCGGTTCGAATGCGGTCCGTGAGTTTCCCGCCGACGTACTGTCCGAAGACGCCGATGGTGAGCAGGCCGGCGTACACATACAGTTCCACGTCGAGCGTCGGTGCCGCGGCCGCCGACCCGGGAACGAGCGCAGCGGGAAGCAGCGACGAGATGGGAACCGGTTCGATGCCGATAACGTTGCCGAGGAGGTCCGGAAGGAACGTCGTGACGCCGCGGTAGTAGAGTCCCGAGAACATCACCAGCGCGAACACGAGGGCGAAGCCACCCGCGAAGAGGTGCTTCGACTGCGAGACGAACTCGCCGAACGAGGAGACGCCAGTCCCGGCTTTGTCGTCGGCGTCAGCGTCGACCGCGGCAGCGTCGTCCCCAGTTCCGCCGTCTGCCGCGGCGACGGCCGCCTGTTCTTCGAAGTCAGCACGTGTCGCGAGAACGGCCGCCAGGAGTGCCGGAATCGCGAGGACGCCAGCGACGAGGTGCCAGTCGAAAAAGAGCAACAGAAGCGCCGTGAGGAAGGGGCCGAAGCCGATACCGAGGTTACCGGCGATGCCGTGGTAGGCGAAGCCCGTGCCCCGTTCTTCGACGCCCGTGCTGATGAGCCGGAGTCCGGCGGGGTGATACACGCTCGCTGCTGCGCCCCAGACGATGAGCGCGAGTGCGACGACGACGAGGTTGGGGGCCGCCGCGAGAAGAACGAACGAACCGGCCATTCCGAGGAGGCAGGCGACGATGAGGCGCTTCGACCCGATGCGGTCCACGAGGACGCCGCCGGGAAGTGCTCCTAAGCCGAACAGGGCGAACCCGAGACCGACCATCACACCCAGTGAGGCGGTCGTAACGGGAATTGCCGTGAGACCGAGGTCGATGGTGGCGTACCCGTTGAGCCAGATGGCGACGAAGATGGGAATCGACAACTCGTACGTGTGAACCATCCCGTGGGCGAGCATCACCAGAGCGACGATTTCGCGGTCGTTGCGATTCACGTGTTCGACGACGACTCCAACACAGATAATCATGTGGAGTCACGGCAGATGACGCACACGAGACCCTCTCACCGATATATGTTAATTGTTGGCATACAACACAGAATACAACAATGAAAACAAAATGAGGTAACGTACCCCGACGCTAGGACGACGCCGTCTTGCGTTTATTTACTCATAAGTTATGAGAATGTGTTTGCAAAGTCACGGCAAGAATATCAGTCATCTATGGGAAAGAACTATACCGCTTACACACGTATATTAATCTATATTATGACCGGATACTACGACTACATTCTTGGGCTCATCCCGCTCGCACTCATCGGCATCACTGGTTCTCTCGTCGTGGTCGGCTTGCAACTGACCATGGCAGTGCCGATGGCTGCGGGTGTGGCCGCGCTCCTCACCGGCCACGCGCTCTTCGTGAACGGCCCATCGTCGTCCTCCCCGTCCACTCCAATCCACCGACTCGACGAACACACCGGTCCCGCTGACGCGACTTCTTCTCCTTCGGTCCTCGACGCCGACTAACCCCGTACGTACGCCCGATTGGCCGGTTCCGCGGCCCGCAGGGTTTTGACCGACGGCGCCGTTTCGCCAATGATGACAGACACGTTATTCCTCACGAGCGACGAGGTCAGCGGACTGGCGACCCCGGCAGAATACGTCGAGGCAGTCCGTGAGGGGTATAGACAGCGCGGTGAGGGCGCGCCCGCCGAGCCACGAACCAAGCTCTTCAACCGCGAACCGCCGGGCATGCTCACCACCTACTCGTCGGTTCTCCCCGAGACGGGTGCGATGGGGGGCTACATGTACTCCGCCGGTTTCGGCGCGGAAGACGCCTGGTTCATGACGCCGCTTTTCGACGCCGAGTCGGGCGAACCGCTCGCACTCCTCGACGGTGCGAGCATGAATCCCTTCAAAACCGGGGCAGCAGGCGGCGTCGCCGTGGACGCGCTCGCCCGCGAAGACGCCTCGACAGTCGCACTCATCGGCAGCGGCGCACAGGCCCGCGGACAACTCCGCGCCATCGCGGCGGTCCGTGACCTCGAAACTGTCTGGGTCTACTCGCCGACAAAGGAGAGCCGCGAGCAGTTCGCCGGGGAGATGGACCGCGTTCTCGATGCGAGCGTCGCCGCCGTCGCCTCCAGTGCCGCGGCCGTCGAAGGCGCGGATATCGTCGTCACTGCGACCACCGCGAGCGACCCGGTCTTCGATGGCGACTTGCTCGAACCCGGGACGCACGTCACCGCGATGGGGCAGTACCACCCGGACAAGCGCGAACTCGACGCGACGACCATCGAGCGCGCGACCTACGTCCCCGACCTGCGCGAACGCGCCACGATGGACGCTGGGTCGTTCCTCGCCGCCATGGACGCGGGTGTCGTCGACGAAGACCACATCCACGCCGAACTGGGCGAGGTCGTCGCTGGCGTCGCTTCGGGCCGCGAAGATGACGAGGAGATTACCGTGTTCGACAGCGGTGGCACGGGCATCGAGACAGTTGCGTCGGCGTACATGCTCTACGAGAAGGCTCGCGAGGAAGGACTCGGGACGACCATCGACTTCGCACCGGCGAGCGAGGCGCTCACGGGAGAGTAACAGTAGTTTGGAATACGATTTCGTTATAGAGACGCGTTCGATGCTCCCATCCAGCGAGTCTTTGATTTAGGACCCTACTTTCAGCTAACTCCTCTGGAGCTGTCCCGTGAGTTACGATACCGCGTGTTTCACTGCAGTCGGTAGCGGAGAATCGCGGCGATGCCACCGAGGTTCCTCAACTGCTCGCCGGGTTGGAACTCCGCGGAGAAGACGGTCACCTCGCCGCCTTTCTGTTCGACGGAGTCGATAACGTCGTTCACGTCGATGTCCCAGTCGCCTTCGCTCTGTCGCTCCGCGCGGAGTCGAGAATCGAGGAGGAGAAGCTGTTCGATGGCACCGAACTCGGCCGCTTCGGCCACCTGTTCGATGCCGTAGGCGGCTTTCGCGCCCGTCGATATGTTCTCCATCAACTGGTCGATGAGGTTCGCTTCCTCGGCGATTCGGGTCTGTTTCTGTACGTCGTCGACCGCACCACGCTTGAGTACTTCGTGGACGCCGCGGTCGCCGACACCGGCGGTGTCGACGGTGGTAACGATGTTCTCGGCGACCTCGGCGTAGTTGTTCTCGAAGTAGTCCAGCGCGTCGTTCTTCGTGAAGCCCGGTCCCGCGAGGATGATAGCGTCCACGTCGAGGTGCGAGAGCGCCGCTCCGAGTTCATCGAACAACTCGGAGCGCGGGCGCGCGTACTCGCCTTTCCCGGTCGGTTTCGTGAGCGAAGCGTACTCCTCGGTCCCGTACTGGGCGACGGTGTGGATGTAGGCCGCGCCCTCTTCGACCGTCGCAATTGCCACATCAGGATTCTCGGCGGCCTGCTCGGCCGTCTCGATGCGGTCAATCTGGTCGGCTTTGAAGTGCTTCTCGATGGTTATCTCGGCGCGCTCTTCGACGTTGAGCGTGTGGTGGTGGCCGAGTTGGTCTTCGCGGGAACAGGAGACGATGACGCCGCCGACGCGGAGGCGATTGGCGAATCGGGCGAACTCGATGTCTTCGACTTCGATGGTCACGTTGAGGTGTTCGCGCTCCCCGCCGGTGTCCCGCATCTGGTCGTCGTCGCGTTGGATGCGGCGGGTGGTGTCGCCGGAGACCAAATCCCCCGGTTCGAGGACGTACGAGAGGTGCCAGAGGTCGTCGACGTTCTCGGGAACGAGCGTGATTCGCTCGCGCCCTTCCTCGCCTCGACCGCGGCTCGAAATACGCATATACGTCCGGTCGTCGCGGAACGGAAAAGAGTCCTGCTATCGCGGTTACCAACCAGACGTCCGACCGAGACCGTCGGCGTAGCCCCGGCCCCACAGGTAGAACGACGCCACCTGCGCGTAGAAGCTGATGAAGAATCCGACGAGGATAATCGACAGGAGGTTCCCGACTGTTCCGATTACCATCAAGATGAGGAGTGCGAGTACCCATGCGATGGCGTACTCGCTAGTGAACGCGCCTTTGAGAATCGTTCGGACGTGGAACCCAGCACCGAGATTCCCTTCGATGGCGAAGTTCGCTCCGGCGGCGGGAACCACGTAGGAGACGAAAAGCGCGAGAGTGATGATGAGCAGCCCCCCGACGACGCCAACGATGCCGAGACCGAGGTTCGTCGCTTGCGTGGCCGCGGTTGTGGACTGCGGTATCGACTCGGTGGCGGCCGAACCGAATTCGAGGACGACCGGGAGGACGAACATCGGAATCAACACGACGAAACTCCAGACGAACGAGACGACGAGCAACTTCAGGCCGTCGACGACGAGTCCGCCCCAATCGGTGAACGACGGTGCTTCTTTCGTCCCATCCGCGGCGGCCCGCATGGACCTGACGTAGTACCCCTGAAGTAGTGCCGTCGCAACCAGCACAAACGGTACTGAGAGGAAAAACAGGAGCGGGACGACGAAAGAAAGGAACAGCAGCGCAGTCGCGACGAGGGCAAGAATACCACCGATTGCGGTGGTAGCAAGCCAATCGTCGCTTTGCGGCATAAACCTCAGCGCGTCGGAGAGCATGACGGCAAGCTATCGCTCCGCTATCGGTTTAGATATTCCGCTGAAAAGTCTTATTTTAGTTGACGGCTCAGACGGCTGGCTGTTCACCAGTCGTCCCACCTTCATCCATCATCTCGATGTCGTGGAGGTCACCCCACGTCCTGCCGATGATGTAGTATGCGGCGATGGCGGCGTAGAACGTCACGAAGGGGCCGGCGATGGTGCCGATGATGAAACCGACGAACGGAATGACGTTCAGGATACTGATAGCGACGGTCGCCGCGAACAGCACCACGAAGGCCATGAGCCATGCGGTGGCGTACTTCCCCGAGGTGAGAATCGGTCGAAGTGTCCCGAAGTCGAAGGCCGCACCGATGCGGTCGGTCTCGGCGTAGTTCGACAGCGCTGCCGGGATGATGTAGGCGGCGATGAGGCCGAGGACGAACGCGACCAGGAGGCCGACGAGTGCAACGATGCCGCCGAAGATGCCCGCCGTCTGCGAGCCGTTACCGGCGACGGCACTCATAATGCCTGCAAAGCCGAAGACGCCGGCAATGAGCGCTGGGACGAGGCTATACACGAACGCGATGACGAAGCCCTTCAGACCGTCGATGGTCATATCACCCCACTCGTCGAACACGGGGGGTTCCTCGTCACCCTTCATAGTCGCGCGAACGACCCGAAGCAGGTACCCGATGACGAGGAACATCGGGATAATCAAGCCGCTCAACAGTGTGAGTACACCGCCGATGAGGACCGTCTTTACCCAGTCCTCTCCGTTTCTGGGGTAGTCGATTGATTCTGAAAGCATTGGAATCACCGAGCGCAGTCACCGAACCACGGGACATCGAGCCGAGTTCCCGTTAGTATGTGACACACGCGCTCGGGCGAACATTACGCCGAGAAAGTATATAATCTTGTACTAGTCTCAACAGAATAATTGAGAATTAATCCCGAAACCGGGTCTTTCAACCCCTCTACTCGCCGATTACCCGTCTACGATGTCGCTCCCGCCCGGTGGGAGGAACTCCTGAATCTGGTCGGGTGATGCGATTTTTCTAACGAACGATTTGTCGGCGAAGCGCTCGCGTAGTCGGCGGTAGCACAACTTCGCAGCGTCGTTTTGGGCGTACTGCCCGGGGGTGAGCGTCAGCATCGTCTCCGCGCGCGTCTCGATGGCAGACGGTGGGCCACCGATGACTCGCGTCTCGTCTTCGCACTGGATGCCGACGGCGACTTTCGCGGGCACGTCTTCGAAGTACCGACGGTCGCCGCGGATGACAAAACTCCCTTTTTCGATGTACTCGCCGGATTCGGGCGTCTTCGACACCTGTGACGGTTCGACCATGTAGGCGTCGTCCGCGAACCGACCTTCCTTCCAGATGGAGGAGTACGAAACGGCGAACTGCGCGGCCTCCTGAAGCGTCTCTTCCGAGAAGTCGACCTTCTGTGCGGGTTCGCTCGGTCCCGTGGCCTTGAGGAGTGTGACCGGCCCGCCGTGGGCCTGCGTGTGGAAGAAGCGGTCGTGTTTGCTCATGTACTTCTTCACCAACTCCTCGTTTTGGTCGGCGTTGCGGCCGCCGACGACGAGGTAGCCGCTGGACGTGTGGAACCAGCGGAACCGTTCGAACCAGTGTTCCGTCGACTTGACCGGCACCGAGTCGAGCGAGAGCCAATCGGTCTCTTCCGGTTCTTCGTCTTCGTCGCTCTCGTCTTCTTGGTCGTCCGCCTCCCACTCGTCACGGCGGCGCTTTGCTGCCTCCAGTTCCTCGCGGGTGTCTTCGATGGCCGCGAGCGCGCCCTGTTTTTTCTCTTGGATGCGCTTTGCTTCCGTGTACAGTCGGTCAGCGTTCTTTTCGACGCCCATCGACACGTCGAGGGTGACAGTCGCGTCGTCGAGTTTGATGGTGACAGTGCCGTTCGCGCCGTCGACGTTCGTGACGGCCTCCGCAGCGGGAATGCCCTGTTCTGCGCCTTCGTCGAGCGTCACGGCGATGTCGTCCCACGGGACGCCCTGTTCGCGGGCCTCGCGGACCGTCGAGAGCACGTCGTCGACGAGGTCGTAGTTCGCATAGAGGAGTTCGGCGCGCTCGCGCTCCTCGTTTGCTTGCTCGTCGAAGCCCTCGATGGCCTGTTTTTGCTGCTCGATGATGCGTTCTTGCTTGGCGATTTGTTCCTCGAAGTCGGGGCGGTTCGACGTGGCTTCTTGCTCGTCCGCGGTCAAATCGAGACGGAAGAAGTACTCGTCGAGTGCCTCGTTGAACGTGTCGTACGCCTCTTCGTCGAGTCCCGCGTTCTGGTGTTCCTGCAGCGGGAACGGCGTCACGTCCACGACCGCATCGTCGTCGTCGGTGTAGAGCCGTGGGTCGAACTCGCCGGAGCGGACTTGCTGTCGAAGGTTGACGATTGCGTCGTAGATAGCGTCGTAGTGGTCGTCTGTCGCGTCGGCGATATCGAGGGTCTTTTCGACGCCAGCACGGGTACACAACTCTTCGGCGTAGAGGCCACCGAGATTCAGTTGCGTTGCGATGGTTCGAACCACGTCGGTATCCGACTGCTCCATGTGGCGACCGAGCGCGTCTCGGCTGATGGTAAGGGGGTCGAGTCGAGAGGACGGATACTCGTACTGCGACCCCGGTGCGACGGTTCGCGATTTGAGGCGCACCGTCTCCAGACTGCGGACGACTTCGCCCGTCTCATCGAGCACCGCGATGTTGCCCTGTCCGAACAGTTCGACGACGATTTTCGTGTTCTCGTCACCGCGTTCGAACGTGAACGTGAGGATGCGGTCGAACTCGTACTGTTCGACGCCCGCGAAGTCGGCCCCGCTGAGCCGATTACGGAGCATCATCGCGAAGTTCGGCGGGCGACCGGGCGCGTCCGGGACGTGCTCCTGCGCGGCGATGTGTGCGCGCTTGATGTCGCCGACTTCCAAGAGGAGTTCGAGGCGACCGCGGTCGAAGTCCCGCATCTTGAGGCGAAGCAGGTCGTCGCCGTAGAGGTACGCCTTGTCGACTTTCGCCCCCTCGTACCGGTTCATCTCGGTGACGAGGGCCGCGAGGTCGACGCTCGTGAGTTCCCGCTTCGGGTCCATGAATTCGCATTTTCGCGGCGGACGAAAAGGGGTGTCGTTTCTGTGGGTTGCTGTCGCGGGGGAAGATACTTATCACCTAGGCTGAATTTCAGGCGTGAATGAGATTCCGCTCTCTGTTCTTCGCCCTCCTACTCGTCGCCGCGGTGCACCCCGCCGCGACGACGGCGACAATGGCCAGTCCGCCACCCGAACCAGTCTGCGTCGTTTGCGGCCACGGATTCGAAGAGACTGCGGACGATGCTGGCGTCAACCTCACTGTCGAGTCGAGTACGGTCCGCGTCCAAATAGACGAAGACGGCGTCGGTCACTGGACGGCCCGCGTGACAGTAGACGACGAGTCCGCCGCAACCTTCCGCGAGAATCCGAGCCTGCTCGATAGTATTGTCCGACGGACGTTCGAAGAGCGGTGGGGTCTCGTCGACGACCCCCACGACCTCAGTAGTCGAATCGCCGGCGACACAGTCGTCGTGACCTTTACTGTCCCCGAGATGGCCTCGCACGGCGTCGGAGACGTGCTTCTCGTGGACTACTTCAACGACCCGACCGAGAGGCGACACGTCTACGTCGGTGCCGACCGGTTCGTCGTCACCGGCCCGGAGGGGTCACACCTCCTCACCAACCCGCCGAAAGCGGCGACCAACGAGACGGCGGCGACGTGGGGCGATAGTGAACAGTACGAGTCGACCGTCCACAGTCAGACGTACCTCACCTTCGGACCAGATGGGGGCCTCACGACCACGGCCGCAGCCTACGCGAGTATCGCTGTCGACTCGGGGCCGAATCTGCTTTCTGACCTCGTCCGGGTCGCGTTCATTCCGACGCTCATGCTGATACTCGGTATTCTCTTCGTTCAGCATTTCAACCGCCGGTTCGACGACGGCCGGGATTCACAGGCACGCTTCGGTACGGTCGTCACGGCACTCGGTGTGGTGTGGTCGCTCTGTCTCGTTGCGCTCGGGATGTTCTCGGGAGGTACCAGCGTCATGGCGTGGGTACTCGGCCTGCAACTCATGGCGTTCGGACTCGTGGCGGCGAAGCGACCCGAAGTCCTCACCTTCCGGCGACTCGTCGCCGCGGCCGTTGTCCCGCCGGTCGTCGCCGCCGTTGCCGTCTCGGTTGTGACCGCGCCGTCGGTTCCATGGAACATCCCGAGCGCGCTCGCGCTCGGGACGGCCGTCGTCTTGTTCCTCCCATTCGGTTACGGTGCTCGCCGAGGACGTGAGACGCGTCCAATCGCGTTTGCCATCGTCTTAGCCCCTGTCACCTTTACGATTCCAGCACTACCCATCGGTGGCTGGGGGCCGGTGTTCATGGCGATACTGCTCGTCGTTTGGGGTGGTCTCACGCTCGCAACAGGGACGCTCGTGTATCGCCTCGGGTGGACGCTGGCTGGTGAGTTCCCGGAGACGGAGCACGTAGGCGGAAGCGAAAACGCGGCGTCGGGCGCGTGAACCACGTCGGAGAGTGCCGTCTCCGCAACCATCAGGTACTCACCCGCTAAATCACCGCTCATGACCGAAACCGAAGTCCGCGTCGTCACCACCGACGCCGAGCGCGAGGACGCGTTTTTCGTCCGAAAGACCGTATTCGTAGACGAGCAGGACGTTGACGAGGAATTAGAGTGGGACGAGTACGACGAACCGGACTCGCCTGCGGTCCACTTCGTCGGCTATCGGGACGGCGAAGCAGTCGGTGCGGCCCGACTGCGTGAGAGCGAATCTGCGGTCGGAAAAGTCGAACGCGTTGCCGTCCTCGAATCCGCCCGTGGAGAAGGATGGGGTCGGCGACTGATGGACGCACTCGAAGCAAAAGCACGTGAACGCGGCTTCGACCGCCTCCTACTTCACGGCCAAACCTCCGCGGAAGGGTTCTACCACGAGTTAGGCTACGAAACGACGAGCGACGTGTTCGACGAGGCTGGCATCCCGCACGTCAAGATGGAAAAGAGACTCTAGTCACGGACCACGACAACACATGACAGTGTAAGATACATATTCGACCCCAGACATAAGTATGTCTAAGAAAATCAAATGAGATAATCGGCAGTATATCTATATACGGTTCCTCATTCGTCCTTCGGGCATGCTCAACGCGCTCTCGTCACTTGTCGTGGGGGCAGTGACCAGTTCAGAGACACAGGCAGAGACGGGCGGGTCGCCACAGATGGCCGCTGAACCTATTTTAGACGCGCTTCCGATGCCTGCTTTCGCCCTCGACGGCGAAGGGACTGTCATCGAGTGGAACAAAACGGCGGCGGCGATGTTCGAAATTCCGCGTGAGGAGATTATCGGTCTCTCTGAGTCGGAAGCTGCCCAACTCGTTACCTACGAAGACGACGACGAAGCCAAGACGCTCGCCGGAAAGGTACAGGAGAATCCACGGGATGCGGACAGCCTGTACGATGTCGAACGGAGAGACCTCCCTGCCGGACCCGTGTACATCGACCAACGGGCGCTCACAAACGCTGGCGGAAACACGGCTCATCTCTCGTTCAAGGTGATTCCCGTCTTCGACGACGACGGAGACCTCGAAGCCGTCGTCGAAATCGTCCAAGACCAGAGCGAAGAGATACGACGCCGAGATGCGCTTCATGGTCTCGTCTCCGAAGTGACCGAAACGCTCGAAGCGCTCGCCGACGGCCAGTTGGATAGACGAGTCAACTACGACCTCGATTCGACCGAGCATATCGACGACGAACTGCTCCACATTCTCGATGCGGTCGACGAAACAGCCGAGCGATTCGAGCAGGTCGTACAGGAGATGGAAGTCCACGCTTCCGACCTCGCCTCGTTCGTCGATACCGCCGATTCCGCCGCCGAGGGAATTTTCGAACAGACCACCGAGCAGCAGGAGGAACTCGCCTCCGTTCGCGACGAGATGGAGTCGTTCAGTGCGACGATGGAAGAGGTTGCAGCGAGTTCGACAGAGGTCGCAAACGCCTCGTCGCGTGCCCGCGACAACATCCAGTCGTCACTCGAATCGACAAAAGAGACTCAGACGGTTACGGACGAAGTGAAACACCGAAGCGAGAATCTCGTCGATACCGTGGCGGACCTCGAAGACGAGATGGTCGAAATCGAGGAAGTCGCCGCCGTGATTTCCGATATCGCGGACCGGACGAACATCCTCGCACTCAACGCGAACATCGAGGCTGCCCGCGCTGGCGAGGCGGGTGAAGGCTTCGCGGTCGTCGCCGGCGAAGTGAAATCGCTCGCCGACGAGACGCAGTCGCACACCGAGCGAATTGCCGAGCGAATCGACACTATTCAGGACCGGGCCACGAAGACGGTCAACCTTGTCGAGCAGACGCACGAGGACGTCATCGAGGCCGACGAGTCGATGTCGGAGACCGTTAGCTCGTTAACCGAAGCAACGGAAGATGTCTCCGAAGCGACAGACGGGATTACCGAACTCTCACGCGCCAGCGACGACCAGGCTGACACCGTCGAAGCCGTCGCTGCGGCGCTCGAAGACGTGAATCGCGGCGCAGAAGAAATCTCGATGGTATCCGAGACAATCGTCGATGTGACCGAAGAACAGCGCGCGGCGGCCGACGCCCTCGACGAGAGTCTCGAACACTTCGACAAAAAGTAGACCGTAGCCCGTTCGGTTGGTTCGTCAGTCGTTCGACTGCGCCGACTGTGTCCGTGCGTCGGCTTGGTCGTTTTCTTCGCTCCGAAGGTTGAATCCTGTCGACTCCTCGCGAGCGAGAAGTTCGCGCTGCGGGTACGGAATCTTGATTCCCTCGCGGTCGAAGGCGGTTTTGACGCTCCGGAGGACTTCCGCGTTCGCCTGCGCGCGGCGCGGTGCCGACGGGTTCGTAATCCAAAATCGCAGTTGGAGGCCAATCGACGAATCGCCGAAGGTCGTCGGCATCACCTGCGGCTTTGGCACTTCTTCGACGAACGTGAGGTCGGTCAGCGCTTCCTGTGCGACCGTTTCGGCGTGTTCGATGTCGGCGTCGTAGTCGATGCCGACGTCGATTCGGAGTCGAAGCCGATTTCGCTTCGTTCGATTCGTTATTTTCGCGTTGGTCACGCGGTCGTTCGGAAAGACGACTGTCTCGCCGTCTGCGTTGCTCAGGCGGGTGTTGATGATGGTGATGTCGGTGACGATGCCTTCGGCGTCGTTGATTTTCACCCAGTCGCCGAGTTCGAACGGCCGGGAGAACATCAAGACGAATCCGGCGATGAGCGAACCAAGCGTCTGTCTGGCGGCCATACCGACGACGATACCGAGGAATCCGGCACCGACGAGCAGGCCGCCGATTTTGAACTGCCAGACGGTGAGCGTCGCCATCCCCACGGCGAGGAGGACGACGAGTTGGAGCACGCGGAAGACGATACCCTGTTGGTGGGCGTTGATATGGTCGACGTTTCGGGCGTAGGATTCGAGTTGTTCTTCGAGGACGTTCGTCCCGACGAAAGCCCCGACGAGGAGGGCGACTGTCGCCGCGATTTTGAGGACGTTTGGGACCGCAATCGCGATTACCGACGCGAGACTCGAAGCGAGACCCGTATAGCCCCACAGGAGCAGCAACGAAAGTGAGACGAGGACGAAGACCCCGAGTTGGAGGGCCCGGACGATAACCGTCGCCGGGAATATCCACGCCACGTCGGTGACCGAGTCAGGGACCTTCGAGTGCTGAAGCACCCGTTTGTGGAACATCACTGATGCTCGAGAGACGACGCGCGGTGCGAGGAAAATCGCCACCCCGAACGCGAGCGCCACGAGTGCCACCGAGATACCGATGCGCTCCTCCGTCGAGACAAACTGCGCGAGCGTCGCCTGCAAGTCCTGTAGCCAACTCGTTACCGGATTCGATACCCCGCTTGCCCCCTGTTCGACCATCGTACCCAGTCGGGCGGGTGAACTTCCAAAAACGTGACGGAGTGTTAATCAGTATTGAGAACCACAGGCACACAGATTCGGGAGCCGAATCCACTGGCTCGAAAAATCGGATACGAACGCGCTAACGGGTCTACTACAGCCGCTTCGACACGTACGGACCGTCCTGTTGGTAGCCGAGTTTCTGCTTGTAGTACTGCCGGACACCGATACCCGAGATGACCGAAATCTTGTCGTATCCAGCGTCGCGGGCGAGTTCCTCGGCATGGGCGAGAAGCTTCTTTCCGTAGCCTTTGTGCTGCCAATCGCCCTCAGCTCCGATACCGACTTCCGACCCGTAGACGTGCAGTTCGCGGACGAGCGCCGCGTTCTGGAGTTCGCGTCGGACCGGATTGCCCGGGAAACGAAGTCGACAGAATCCGACGAGCAGGTCCTCGACGGGGTCTTCGAACGAGATGAAGTGCTCAGTTCCACCAGCGACCTCGTAGGTCATCACGTCGAGTTCGATGCGCTCTGGGTCCGGGTTGGCTTCGTTCATGCCGACCTCGCGGGCGCGGATGTTGCGCTGGACGATACCCTTCTCTTCGGCCCGCTGAGCGGCGAGTTGTCGGAGGTTAGACTTCCAGACACCGGCGTCGATGAAGTCCGCTGGGATGTCGCGCTGGACGCGCTGGAGGCGCGTGTACTTCGGAATCATCCCCATGACCTCGGCGATGATGTCGGCGGCCTCCTCGTTGTTCAGCGGGTCGTACTCGTCGCGTCGCCACATGTCGTAGGTGATGGTGTCGCGGACGATGAGCGTCGGGTAGATTTTGAGGTAGTCTGGCCGCCAGTCCGAGTTCTCGAACAGTTGGCGGAAGTCCTCCAGACACATCTCCTTCGTCATCCCGGGTTGTCCCGGCATCATGTGGAAGCCGACCTTGAACGCCGAGTCGCGGAGGCGACGGTTGGCGTCGATTGACGCCTGCACGCCGTGACCGCGGTGCATCTCGCGGTTGATTCGCTCGTAGGTCGTCTGGACGCCGACTTCGACCTTCGTCGCACCCAAATCGAGCATCCGGTCGATTTGCTCGGGGTCGCACCAGTCGGGCTTCGTCTCGAACGTCGTTCCGATGTTTCGGATGTCGGCCGTCTCGTTTTCGGCAATCACGTCTTCGACGTATTTAAATTCGACATCCTCGGGGTCGGGTTTGAACGATTGGTCCTCGGCGGGCTGCGGTTCCGAGTCGAGGTCGTAGTCGTTCATCGCTTCGAGCGCCCGCTTGACGAACCACTCCTGGTAGTCGTGGCTCCGGGCGGTCATCGTCCCGCCCATCAGGATGAGTTCGACCTTGTCGACCGGGTGGCCGATGTGCCGGAGTTGTTCGAGTCGGAGCGTGACCTGTCCGTACGGGTCGTAGTCGTTCTGGACGCCGCGGGCGGCCGCGGGTTCGTGGCCCGTGTACGACTGCGACGACGAGAACTCGCTCGCCGGACCGCCGGGACAGTACAGACACTTCCCGTGCGGGCACATGTGCGGCGAGGTCATGATGGCGACCGGCGAGACGCCGGAGGCGGTGCGGACGGGTTTTCGTCGAACGACCTCTTTGACCTCCTCGCGTCGGTCTTTGGGGGCGTATTGTAGAATCTCGGTGTTCTTCGGTACCTTCGGCGAGGAGTGTTCCGAACAGGCGTCGAGCTTGGCCGATTCGAGGTCGTCGCGGTCGATTTCGCCCGCGAGGATGCGCTCGACGAGCGCCTCGCAGGTCCGCTGGAACGCCTCGGACTCGGTTTCGGTCTCAGCGCTCACGGACACACCTCCCGGGTGGCGACGTGGTAACGGCTCATGAGCGCGAATCAGGTCGTTTCGTGGATAAGCGTGTCGCTCGGGAGGCTCGAAAACAGCCCTCCATCGAGAACGAACGAGGAGGAGTCTGGATTGTCGTTTAGAACTGCTCGGCAGCGGCGGCGAGGACGGCTTCGAGCGCCTCGTCGCGCGCACCGGTCAGGAACTCGATGCGTCCTTCGCGGATACCGGCGGCGGCGAGACCGGCGGCGGGTGCCTTCTCGGCGGCCGACTCGACGACGGCGCGAAGGTCGAGGTCGCCCGTGCTGCGGAAGTACAGTTCGTCCATGCCCAGCGCGACGGTCACGAACGCGTCACCCTCGCGCGTGCGGCGGTGCAGTTCGTCGACGAGGAGACCCGTCGGCGGGAAGTCGAAGCGGTGACTGTAGGCGTCGGAGTCGAGCACGGCGGCGGAGACGGAATCGACCTGGCGGCGTTCGAGGTTCGCCTGCGCCGTCTCGATTTCGTCTTCGAGTTTGATGCGGAACTGCTCGGAGACGTGGCCAGCGAGGCCCTCGTCGGCGTCGAAGAGCAGGTCAGCGATGAGTTCGCGCTTGTCCTGGTAGGACTGGTAGTACGCTTCGAGGGCGACGGCCTCACGGAGTTCGCGGACGCGGTCGGCGTCGAAGCCGTGGTCCGCGGCGAGGTCGAGGTACTGCTGCGGGCAGTTCTCCCAGTAGCTGACGGCGGGGAGGTGCGACACGCCGTCGCGAACGTCCTCGTTGACAGCAACCGAGAGCGTCGAAGCGAGCGCGCCGACAGAGAGGTCGCGGGCGTCAGCACCCTCACGGGGAGGATTGACGAGCACATCGACTTCTTCGGCAACTTCGTCGTCCGCGGGTGCGGCGTCGACGACGACGCGCTCGGAGCCGTAGACACCGAGCAGGCCGAGTCCATCGAGGGATTCGGCGGTCGAGCCAGCGCCGAGAAGCAGTACGAGCGGAAGCTTCTCGTCGTGGCGGTCGCGGTCTTCGAGCATCCGCGTCACGTCGTTCGTGGCGGCGTCCATGCCGTAGACGGCCTCTTCGAGCGGGCGACGGGTGAAGTAGTGGTACTCGGCGTCGTCGCGGGGGTGCTCGTCGCGGATGAGCGGGAGCACGGCGCGCTCGACGGCGGCACCGGCGGCGTAGCCGTCTGCCGTGGCCGTGTGGCGCACGACGATGGGGCGCGATTCGAGGACGGCTCGGCGGATTGCCTCGGCAGCGTCCAGAAGCGACTTGCCGACGGCGGCGACCGGCTCGTGAGCCGCGAGGGGTGCGACTGCGTCCGGTCGGGCCTCGTCGGAAAGCGCGTCCGCAAGGCGCTGTTTGATAGTTTCTGCGTCAGCACCTTCGAGAACCGTCAGGTCCTCGGTCTCGATCTGAAGTTCGCCGCGGCGGCGTTCGACCTCGCCGTCGATGCGGACGTAGTCGCCCACTTCGACGCTGGGGTATGCGCGAACGCCGGCTTCGACGAAGGCGGCACAGTCCGCGATGGCCGTTTCGTCGCGGAGTTCGAAGACGGTCGGCCCGCCGGTCTGGCGGACGCTTGCGATTTCGCCCTCGACGCGAACGACTTCGCCGACGCGGTTGTCGATGCTGTCGATCCTCACGCGCTCGACTTCCTCGGCTTCGACTGTTTCGGCTGCTTCGGGTTCGGCGGCCGCTTCATGTGTTTCGGCTGCTTCGGGTGCAGTTTCGGCTTCCGTTTCCGATTCGGAGATGTCGGTGACGACATCCTTCGCGGTCGGGGCGCGGCCCTCGTCTCCGGCGGCGGACTCGGGCTCGGGCTCGGCTTCGACTGGTTCCGGTTCCGGTTCCGGTTCCGGTTCAGATTCGGTCTCGACGGATTTCTGCGACGTAGTCGCGCCGACGGGTTTCGTCGTCTTACCCGTCTGGGGGCGGGTCTTAATCGTCGTCGGACCGCTGCTTTCGGCTTCTTTCTCGACCGGTTGGCCGTCGGCGTCGCCATCGGGGTCGTGGATGCGAGCACCGCGGAACTCGGTGTCAGACTGTCGAATCGACCAGCCGAGGTCGATGTTGCCGTTGTCGCGGACGTTCTTCACCTGGACGAACACTTCGTCGCCCGGTTCCCATTCGAGGGATTCGAGACGGCGGTCGAGTTCGCTGCGGTGCAGTAGGCCTGTGACGTTGGAAGCGAGATCGACGAAGACACCGAAGTCGGCGTACCCGTCGACGGTGCCTTTGTAAAACCGACCGGGGACGAGCTGGTGGGGGCTATTGCCCCGGAACTCGAACCAGACGTCCTCCTCGTGCGTAATCCAATCCATTGCGTTGAGCAAACAACCCCTAACTAAAACGATTGTCGAAAAACGCTCAGGCTAGAGCGACACGCGTGCGGCCGACTCGACGGGGCTACATCCGGCGAATTGCCGCTTTCGAAGGGATATGTGGACTCAGCCGAGCACGGTCATTAGCGCTGCGTTGATATTCGAGAGCGCCTGAAAGCCGCCGAAGGCATATCCGAAGACAACTCCGGACGGAACGGCCGTCGCGAGAATCGCCTTCGGGAGCGAAGTTTGATGGACCTCGCTGATGCCGACTGCGAGGAGGACAGCCCCGTAGACCGCACAAATCGCTCGAAGAACGGGTATCGAAAAACCGGGAATCAGAACGCTGAGAATCGGAACCGCGGCAAATGCACACGGCGCAGTGGCGTAAGCGATGACCTGAACGGTCTCGCTCACGCCGGCGCGCTGAGAGAGAAGCGGGATGAGGAGCGCGGTCTGTATCGCCGCCGTCAGGTGAAGCAGTGCCGGCGCGACAAAGAGCGCAATGACCAAGAGCGCGACGAGCGCCGAAGCGACTGGCCCGCCTCCGATAACCGGAATCGTGGCCGGTGCGAAGACGAACTGGAGACTCTGGTAGACGAGCGCGACGGAGATGGCAAACAAGAGTCCGGGAGCCTGATCGCCGGGAGCGACACCGTCACGGAAGAACCGACGGGGGCTGACGAGCACGGCGACCCACGCGCGAAGGATACCAGTTAACCCACGGTCACGGCCCTCGCGGGGGGTCTCGACCCAAGTAGTCACGCTAGCCTCTAGTCGCGCCGGAGGGTATGACAGTTCCGGCACCGCGCCTCGTAGGACTCCTCCGCGCCGACGAGGATGGTCGGGTCGTCCATGTGCGCCGGTTCGCCGTCGATAAGTCGCTGGTTCCGCGTCGCCGGTTCGCCGCAGATGGTGCAGATTGCCTGCAGTTTATCGACGTACTCGGCGAGCGCCATCAGTTGCGGGACCGGGTTGAACGGTTCGGCGCGGAACGTCTGGTCGGTTCCCGAGACGACGACGCGCTTGCCGTCGGCGGCCAACTGCTCGCACACGCCCACCAACTCGGCCGAGAAGAAGTTCGCCTCGTCGATGGCGACGACATCTTCGCCGTTCAGTTCCTCGACGATTTGCCAGACACCATCGCCTTCCGAGGGGACGACGCTCGCGTCCCACGAGCGCCCGGCGTGCGTGCCGACTGTCGTCTCACCGTATCGGTCGTCGAGTTGGGGTTTGAACACCGAAATCTCCTGTCCCGCAATCTCCGCGCGTCGGAGGCGTCGAAGCAACTCCTCCGTCTTTCCCGAGAACATCGACCCGGAAATGACCTCTACCCATCCACTCTGCGTGATGGCGTGCATACGTCGAGAGGGAGACGAGGAAGGTCAAAACGATTGTTCATCTGCGCCGATGGTCGTCACTCGTTGACAGTCAAGCGCAAAGTAGCAATAGAGGACAGTGCTACTCGGAGTGACGTTCTTTCGGGATTAGTCGTCAGCGCCGACGTTTTCGCTGCTCTCAAGCGTCGGTGGTTCGGCTTCGATGTTCGTGTACACGACGGCGTCGCGGCCGAGTCGCTCCACGCGTTCGCGGAGGTCGTCATCAACGATCACACCGTCTTCGAACGCCGAAGACACGCTCGGAATCGCGGCTTGATGGGGAAGGACCCACGCATTTAGCGCCCGGCAGACGGAGCGGAGATGTTCGAGCGCGGTGACGGGGAACGACCCACCGGCGACGGCGAGGAGACCGACCGTCTTGTCGCCGAACTCGTCGAACCCGCAGTGGTCGAGTGCGTTCTTGAGGACGCCCGAGTACGACCCGTGGTAGACCGGCGTTCCGAGAATCACGGCGTCCGCTTCGTCGATGATACGGGTGAGTTCGGCGGAGTCACCCTGCTCGTCGTAGTCGGGGTTTAATGTCGGAAGGTCGAGCTCGCGGAGGTCGACGAGTTCGGTCGTCCCACCGGCCTCAGATGCACCGGCGAGGGCGTGTTCCAGTGCCAATCGAGTGTAACTACCATCGCGGAGACTGCCGCAGAGGGCGACAATGTGTGGCTGAGCCATACCGAGTATCATCAGTACGGAGGTAAAAACAGCGTCGACCCGTCAGCGGGAGTGGATATCGTTGGCGGAGCGGCCTCACTTCGCCAGCGAAACACGAATTTCGTCGTCGGATTCGTTGATATCGACCAGTCCGTCCGAAGAAAGGTCGTCAACAAGGTCACGAAGCCACGACTCGCCGGTATCGCCGCCGTAATCGACACGAACCCGTGGACCTAACTCGTCCAATCCGAGTTCGTCGTACTCGCCGAGAATCCGAACGACTCGCCCCCGAAATTGCCGCCTACTTCCCTCGAAACTCGGCTGTGTCGGCACGTCGGGAGCGGTGAAATCGCCGGTCTCGTAGGCGTGACAGAACTGTCGCCACGGACACCCGGATTCGTCGCACGTCGGCGTTTTCTCACAGGCCACGCCACCCAACTCCATGATAGCGTTGTTCCAGACGCGGGACTCGCCGTCGGGCATGAGTTCCGAAGCGGCGGTCTCGAAGGCCGCGTCGTCATCGGGGACGGCGAAGGCGCGGTGGAGAACGCGCTTGACGTTGGTGTCGACCACAGCGTCGCCGTTGTTGAACGCGAACGAGGCCACGGCGTTGGCGGTGTACGGGCCGACGCCCATGAGTTCCGAGAGGCCGTCGGGTGTCCGCGGGAAGTCGCCGTCGTGGTCTTCGACCACCTGTCGGGCCGCCTCGTGGAGGTACTTCGCCCGGTTGTTGTAGCCAAGTCGGTGGCTCGTCCAGAAGCCGACCACGTCGGCTCTGTCGGCCTCTGCGAGGTCTTCCGGAGTGGGCCACTCGTCGAGGAAGGCTTCCCACGCGTCGACTACGCGCCCGAGTTGGGTCTGCTGGCTCATCACTTCGGAGACGAGAATCTCGTAGGGGTCGTCGGTGCGCCGCCACGGGAAATCCCGGTGGTCGTCCTCGTACCACTCGATTAGCGCGGTCTGGACTGCCTCGCGGTCGAGTTCGGAGGGGAGTTCGGACGCCGCGTCACTCATCGCCCCGGCTTAGGACGGGCGGCGTTTAGCCGTGGCGATGCCGAGCGGCCATCAGACGACTGCGTGCATGAGTTCCACTTCGTACGTAGTTCCCTCGTACTCCACGAGTTGGTCACCGTAGCTGGCCGCTCTATTCTCAGAGATCTCGTTTAGCCGCTCTTTGAGCGCGGCGAAGTCGTCGGAAAGCGGTTCGCACTCGTCTACCCCCTCGTCGATTGCGCGCTCGAACACCGCACGTTCGGCGTCGGAGAGGTCGTCGAGCGGAACGACGACTTCTTCGTGAACGAACGCGGCGAACGCCGCCCTGTCTTCGCCGACCTGTTCGAGCGTGTATCTGAACGTCTCTTCTTCGACGGTCCGTGTCTCCCCGACGGTGACTTCGAACGACCGCCCCTCGTACCGTATCCAGACGGGTCCGGCGTCGATGAGTTGAGAGTCAGCACCGGCCGGATAGACGTGTCCGTATCCGCCAATTGAAAACCCTCGTGGGCCGTCGCCGTTCTCGAAATCCTTGCTCGGGTACGTGGCGAGAAACGCCTCGCGGTCGGCTTCTGGGAGTTCATCGAACTTGAAGACCGTCGCCCCGGTTGCGGGAGGAGACTCGTCTCGGTCGTACTCGATGCTGACCTCGCGGGCGATGCGTTCTCGCGTCTCGGTTCGCTCGCGCTCGACCCGATAGTACGCGCCGTCGTGTTCGACGTAGTCGCCCGAATCGAGCGGAATGGAGTGGTACGTACTGTACGTGGCCGCGCCCTCGCTGGCCGCAGTTGCGACGAGACGCGATACTGTCTCAGCGTGCTCGTGGAAGTCTTCGGTCACGATATCGACCAGTTCGGGGTCGGTGACCACCGTCGCTTCGAGCGAGTAACTGGACGTACAGCTACTGCCGAGAAGACCACCCAGACAGCCCGAAAGAAGGGCTGAACCGGCCGCGAAACCGCCGAGGAGGGCGCGTCGGGAGAGTTTCGGGGACATGCACGGAAATCGTCGAATCACCAGTAAGTGTCTTCTGTAGGGGACCGGCGACTGAAAGGCGGGCACGCGAATCGAACAAGGAGACGTCGGTCGAAACGCGTATCCCCGTGACGACCCCATCGGCGGGCAATGACACTCGACGACCTCACAGACGACGTGGAATCCGCGTACAGCGACCTCGGTACCGACCTCGACGTGTCGCTCGACCGCGAGACGCGACACGAACTCGCCATGCTCGTCGCGCTGTTCGACCCCGAGAATACGGACGAACTCGTCCGCCGGGCAATCCACGCGCTGTTCCAGTCGGAACTCGACCGCGGCCAACTCGACTTCCACCTCCGACAGGGCTACGACGTGACCTACGACGAATACCTCGCCGGGATGACCTACGAGGAGATGACGGGCCAGACGCAAGCCCCGCCGCGGGACGACGTGCGCCGCTACCAGATGTAACTCGGGACGAGCGCCAGACAAAAGCGACTCAGCGAATCTCGATTTCGAGGGAGAGACCGTCGATTCTGCGATAGCGATTGCTCTCGCTCGTGTTCTCTTCGCTGATTTCGTCGTCACCCTCATCACCATCACCCCCGTCGTCGACTTCGAACGTCCGAAGGAGAATCACCAATCGTTCGTCGCCGACGGTGGCACGTAAGACGACGCCTTCGCCGGTTACGACGACGTACGGCGGGCCGGCGACTGGCGGCGCGGCCATCGGTCGGCCGGTCGCTGTCACTGCATTGGCGAGGGCGCGTGGGAGTCGAGAGAGCGCGCCGGACCCGTCGAGCGCGCGGCCGAACGGCGGGACAACTCGGTCGCGGTCCGACACCGAATCGCCGTCCCACTTGGCGGCGACCGCATCCGCACACTGCCTGACGACGGTCAGCAGTCGGTCGTGTTCCTCCTGAAGCACACGCTCCGCTTCGTCGATGGCCGCCGCGCGAGATGTCCCGTCTGTCACGAGTCGTGGTGTGTCGTCATCAAATAAAAACCTCCGTCAGTTCGGAGAGAAGAGGAAGAGCGAATCGCCAGGGAATTGGAGGGCCAAATCGCCGGGGAATTAGAGGGCCGAATCGCCGGGGAATTAGAGGGCCGAATCGCCGGGGAATTAGAGGGCCGAATCGTTGGGGAGAGTTATGTTTCAGTCGTCAGCCGCTGGCGGGCGGTTCGGGCCGAGGTCGCCCGCAGAGTCCGTTTCGGCGTTCTCGTGGTCGAAGTCGAGTTCAATGTCGTCGGCGGTAGCAACGTCAGTGGCGGCGGTAGCGTCAAAGTCGACAGCCGAAGCAGCATCGGTGTCGAACTGCGCGAGTGCGTCGTCGAGGTCGTCCGCGCTCTCGACGAGGTCAGTTGCGACCGCCGCGACCTCCTGCAAGCGGGCGGCCTGTTCCTCGACGGCGGCCGAGACGCTCTCGGCTTCGCTCGTCGTTTCCTCGCCGATACCAGCCACTTCGTCGGCCATCGCCAGCACTTCCTGTGCGGAGTCGGCCTGCTCGTCGGTCGCGCGGTCTATCTCGGAGACGCTGTGGTGAGTCTCTTCGACTCGGTCGACCACGCCGTCGAGTGAGTCGATGGCGTTTTCGACCGCATCTGCTTCCTCGGTAACGCGGTCGCGCATCTCGTCGATTCGCTCGACGACAGCGTCTCGTTGGTCCTGCAGGTCGGAGACGAGTTCGGCGATGGTCTCTGCGTACTCCTGACTCTCTTCTGCGAGTTGCTTGACTTCCTCGGAGACGACGGCGAACCCTTCGCCGGCGTCGCCTGCGCGCGCGGCCTCGATAGAGGCGTTCAGCGCGAGGATGTTGGTCTGCTCCGCGATACCGGAGATGACATCCGTAATCGACTCGATTTCGGCGAGGCGTTCGTCCAGCGCTTCGACCTCTTCGACCGCCTTGTCGGTCTCCTCACGGATGTCGTCCATCCCCGAGAGGGCGGCTGATGCGACCTGAATCCCGTTTTCGGTTCGGTCGGCGGCCTCCGCAGAGAGCGTCGAGAGGTCACCTGCGGCCGCCGCGACCTGTTCGACCGACGCCGAGAGTTCGTCCATCTCGCCGGAGAGCGCGACGAGGTTGTCGGTCTGTTCTTCGGCCCCGCCGGAGATTTGCTCGACCGACCGGGCAACTTGGTCGGCCGCATCGCGGACTTCCGCAGTTGCCTGCGCCACGTCGTCGCTGCGGGCGGTGACTTCGTCGCCGAAGGCTGAGACGGACTCGACCGTCGATTCTACGGCATCCATCATCTCGTTGTACGATTCGGCGACGACGCGCATGTCCCGACTGGTCGAGTCGGTCGGCAACCGAACCGAGAGGTCGCCGTCTGCGGCGCGACTAATGCGTTCTCCGTATGCCTCCGCGTCCGACCGCTGTTCGTGGAGGTCGGTCCGTAAGTCGTCGATACCGTCGACGACAGCGCCGAGTTCGTCGGTTCGCCACATCGGGAGGTCTACGTCGAGGTCGCCGTCACGGAGTCGTCCGACACGCTCGGCAAGCGACGCGAGCGGCACGGCGGTGTTGGCGTTGACGACTGCACCCAATCCGGCGAGGGAAAAGAGGACGACGAGCACCAGCGCGGCAACGAGCATACCGACTGTTCGGCCGAGGGAGTAGGCGCTGGCCGTCGGCACGTGAACGAGGACGGCCATGTTCTCACCCGCCGGTGCGTAGGCGACGAGGTGTTTTTCGTCGAGGACGCCGTTCGCAGCGACGGTCTTCACGCCGCGTTCGCCGTCGAGGGCGAGGGCGAGCGCCTCCGACTCGGTTGCGGGGTAGTCGTCACCGGCGAGTGGACCGGTACCGGCTTCGACCGCGCCATTCATCGAGACGAGCGACGTAAAGCTCCCTTCAGCGGGGGTTTCAAACGTTCCGGTCAGCCCCGTAGCGTTGGCTTCGATGACGATTGCGCGGTCTGCGAGTCCCGGAACGGCGCTCACGAACGAGACGAGCTGTGTACCGGGGCGTTCGTACACTTCAGTGGTCGCGGTCGGGTCGTACAAACTCACGTCGAGCGAACCAGTGATGAACGTCACGTCACCCGGAACGGCACTTCCACCGCGGCGAACTTCGGACGAACTGGCGATAACCGTATTCGTCTCGCTGTTGACGAAGTGAATCGCACGGACGTCGTCCGGAAGCTTCTCGCGTTCTTCGACGAAGAACTTCGATATCTCCTCGTGGTCCCCAGTCCGGAGCATTTGGTACTGTGAGAGCATCCGCGCGGTCTGTGCGCGTTCTCGGAACCACCCTTCGGTCTGCCCAGCGTGCTGGCCAGCCGTGGCTTCGAGTTCCGCTTGCCTGTTCTGTGTCAACTCTTCGGAGACGGTGAAATATGTCACCCCACCCGCGGCGGCGACGATGAGAAGCGTCATCGCAAAGCCGAGAGCAAGTTTCCGAAGAAAACTATCTCTGATAATGTCCGGAAGTAGTTGGTCCAATCGGCGGGCAAGTCGCATTACGGAATGGACCCATGTGGCTACGATAAGTGCCCGGTTGAAATTATCTAATTCGAGAATATACTATCTGGAGTGTCGATAGCATCTCTCGAATGGTTAGATAGCTCATCTCACATATCAAACCACTAAACAAACCCACTGTGTAGTGTTTTCTTGTGCCATAGTATAGCGCGGAACACGAACGTCGTTCCCGGACGCTTTTTGCCAGCGCCCGCCCCGAATACGCACATGGAAATCGAAGCTATCGAGGAGCTTATCGAATCGAACATCGAAGACGCCGACGCGACCGTCTCCCGTCCACGGACGGTCGACGAAGACCACGAAGACGACCACTACGCCGCCGTCGTCGTCTCGCCAGCCTTCGAGGGGGAGTCGCTCGTCCAGCAGCACCAACTCGTCTACGACGCGCTCGGCGACCACATGACGACCGACATCCACGCGATGGAGCTGAAGACCTACACGCCCGAGGAGTACGCGGCGCTGGACGAGTAGCCAGCGAAAAAAGCAGTTGCAGACGTTGCCGCTCAGGCCCGTGGTTCGGGTTCTGCGAGGTCTGCCGATTCCAGCGACCGGTTCTGGAGCGCTTCGCCGGTCGCGGCATCGAACAGGTGAATAGCTTCTTCGGGAAGGCGAGCGACAGCCGATTGGCCCGCTTCGACCCGGCGCATCCCGCCGACGGTGGCGACGAAGCGCCGTTCGGTACCGAATTCGAGGTAGACCGCGTTCTCGTTACCCATCGGTTCGACCACGTCGACGCTCGTCTCGTAGGTGTGGTCGAGTTCGTCATCCGAGACGAGTTCCACGTCTTCGGGACGGATACCGAGCGTGACACGGCTGGTTCCTTCGACTGCTTCTTTCGAGCGGGGAGACAGGTCGTACGTGAAGGTGTCGTTGGCGAGGGTGTCGCCGTGGACCTCCATCTCGAAGAAGTTCATCGACGGTTCGCCGATGAAGCCCGCGACGAAGCGGTTTGCCGGGCGGTGATACGCCTCCAACGGCGTGGCAACCTGCTGGAGTTCGCCGTCGTTGAGGATGGCGATGCGGTCGCCCATCGTCATCGCCTCCGTCTGGTCGTGAGTGACGTAGACGGTCGTCACGCCGAGTTCTTCTTGCAGGCGCTGGAGTTCCGTCCGCATCTGTGAACGGAGCTTGGCGTCGAGGTTCGAAAGCGGCTCGTCCATCAGGAACACTTCCGGGTCGCGGACGATGGCGCGACCGAGTGCGACGCGCTGTTGCTGGCCGCCGGAGAGCTCGCCGGGTTTGCGGTCGAGCAGGTCGGCGATGCCGAGCATGTCGGCGGTCTCTTCGACGACTGCGTCGATGTCGGCGTCGGCCATGTCGGTCGATTCTTCGAGGCCGAATCGCATGTTGCCCCGAACCGACATGTGCGGGTAGAGCGCGTACGACTGGAACACCATCGCGATGTCCCGGTCGCGGGGCGGGCGGTTGTCCATCCGTTCGTCGCCGAGTCGAATCTGGCCCTCCGAGACGGTTTCTAGTCCGGCAATCATGCGGAGCGTGGTCGATTTACCACACCCCGAAGGACCGACGAGGACGAGGAATTCGCCGTCCTCGATGGTCACGGAGGCGTCGTCGACGGCGACGACTTTGGAGCCGCCATCGTCGAAGAACTTCGATACGTGGTCGAGTGTGAGGTCAGCCATGGGTCTGTGTGCGTGTCGTGGTGGTCGTCTGCGGTGCTACGTTGGAGTGGGTGGGCGCGGCGCTCATGCTTCGCCCGCGACCCCCTTTGCGAACTTGTCGCCGAACAGGACGTAGACGAGCAACGTCGGCAGAGCGGCGACGAACGCGCCGGCCATCTGCGTGTTGAACGTCTGGATGATGCCACCGGTCAGTTCGTTGAGCGCGATGGTCGCCACCGCCGCGGGACCGGACCCCGAAGGGATGATAACCAGCGCGAACAGCAGGTCGTTCCAGATCTGCGTGAACTGGTAGATGAGCGTCACCGCGAACATCGGTGTCGACAGTGGGAGTACAATACGTCGGTAGACCGTAAATGCGCTCGCACCGTCGAGGCGGGCGGCTTCCAGCATCTCCGTCGAGAGTTTCTTGTAGTAACTCCGGAACAGGAGCGTCGTGATGGGGATGCCGTAGGCCGCGTGGGTAATGATGAGGTTGATGATGCTCGCGTAGTGCGGGTGCGTGGCGAGTTCGACCGTCCCGAGGACGGGCACCTGTGCCGAAAACACCGTGATGTCGAGCACGGGCGCGAGCAACTCTTTCGTGTTCACGATGGCCCAGAGCCGCGACAGCGGAATCAACACGGCCTGGTACGGGATGAAGATACCCGCGATGAACAGCGTGACGACGCCGAGTTGGCCGCGCCACTCGAAGTTCGTGAGACCGTACGCCGCGAAGCTTCCGAGGAGCGCCGACAGAATCGTCGCCGGCACGGCCAGCATGATGCTGTTGAGGATGGCCGACGACAGCGTGTCGAGGGCGACGCCGAAGGGTTTGAGCGTGAAGCCGTCGACCGTCGGCGGTACGAAAGGCGGCGACGTGGCGAACTCGGCTTCCGTCTTCAGCGCGGTCATCAGTCCGGACTCGAGGGGCGAGAGGTAGAACGCGATGAGACCGACGAGAGTCGTGTAGAGAACGACGCGAACCGGGTCGATGGTTTCGAAGTCGACGCCAAAGCGGTCTGCGAGGTCGTCGCGGACGCTCATAGTTCACCCCGGCGGTACTCGCCGTACAGGTAGGGCGCGACCACGGCCAACGCAACGACGAACAGCACGACGGCGATGGCAGAGCCGTAAGCCCACTCGTTTGCTGCGAATGCTTGTCGGTACATCATCGTCGAAAGGATGTCTGCCGTCGGGCCCGGGTTGTTCCCGAACATGACGTACAGGAAGTCGAACGCCTTGAGCGCGAACACCATGAGCACGACTGCGGCGCTCACCGTCGAGGCGCGGAGTTGCGGCAGGATGACCCGGCGGTACATCCGCAGGGTCGACGCACCGTCGACTCGCGCGGCCTCGTACTGGTCGCTCGGAATCGCGCGAAGGCCCGCGAGATACACGACCATCGCGTAGCCGCTGAACTGCCAGAGCAGCGCGAAGATGACGGCGAACAGTTTGAACTGCAGCGTCTCGGGGACAAGCGGGAGTGCTCCGAGGAGACCTAAATCGACGCCCCCTGCGAGCCACTTCGACGCGAGGAAGTCGAGGCCGACCCCCCGGAGGACGACGTTGATGACGCCCGAGTCGAAGTTGTACATCCACCGCCAGAACACCGCCGTCACGACGAACGACAGGCTGAACGGCAGCAGGTAGATGGTACGGAACCAGTTTTCGAAGCGGATGCCCCGGTCGATGAGAATTGCGAGACCGAGACCACCGCCGAGTGAAAGCGCCGTAAAGGAGACGAGAAGCACGAACGTGTTCCGGGTTGCGGCCCAGAACTGACCGTCCGAAAAGGCGCGGCGATACATCTCCAGGTCGAACGCCGAGGGGTCGTACGCCGGCAGTTGCAACCCCGCGAAATCGGTAAAGGAGATGATGACGTTCCAGCCGATTGCGCCGTAGACGAAAAAGCCCATCAGCAGGAACGGCGGGAGCCAGAACGGTGCGGACTGGACTGCCTCGCTCTCGCGGAGCAACGACAGCAGCGCGCCGAGGTCGGACTCGTCAGTGGCGGACGCCTCGCCGCCGGTCGAAGTCGTCCCGCCGTCGGTGCGTACCGGCGGGCCGTCGTCCCGGTCACGGCCTAGGAGTCGCTTGAGGATGTGAAGTGACATTATCGAAAGGTGATGGGTGTGTGCCTTACTCGAATGCCGCCTTTATGTCGGCGTAAGCGGCCTCGACATCGTAGCCGGAGATGAACGAGGACATCGCGTCGCCGAAGGCGGTGAGCGCGTCGGGCGCGACGGCGAGACCGTGCTGAATCGAAAGCGGCTGTGCCTCGGAGTTGGCGAAGTCGTCCATCTGGTTCTGGAGGAACGGTCCGAAAGCGTCCTTCGGCACGTCAGTCCGCGGCGGGATAGAGCCCTTCTTCGGGTTGAATCGCTCCTGTGCGTCGACCGACCCGACGTAGCGGAGGAACGCCTTCGTCGCCTCGGGCGATGGGTTGTTCGTCGGCATCGGGAACGAGTCCATGTTGAGTGCGTAGACGCCGTCGGTTCCCGGGAAGGGAACGTGGTTCCAGTGCGTCTCGTACTCGAAGCCGTCCTGTCCGCGGTACATGCCCGCGGCCCAGTCGCCCTGGTGGAAGAACGCCGCTTTGCCCTCGATGAGCTTCGAGTTGGCGTCCTGCCACGAGATAGAGCCTGCGTCGTTCGGGTAGTACTCGGAGAACTGCTTCACGATGTCGAGCGAGTTGCGAACGGCGTCGGCGTTGGCTTCGACGTTGCCAGCGGTCACGTCGGCGTACACGTCCGGACCGTACTCGCCGAGGAGTACCTGTGCCCAGAGTTGACCGGTCGACCACGCGGACTTCGTCTGCTGTGCCATGCCGACGTAACCTGCCTCTTCGACTTTCGCCATCGCGTCGACGAGCGCGCTCGGCGAGTCGATGCTCGCGGGGTCGACACCTGCATCCTCGACGACTTCGACGTTGTAAAAGAGGTTGTTCAGTCGGTGGATGTTCAGCGGGACGGTGACGTAGTTGCCCGCCGGTTGGGCCGCCTCCTTCGGGCCGTCGAGGTAGGCGTTTTTCATGTCGTTGTGGCCCCAGACGGACTCCTCGATGTCTTCGAGTTTGTCCGCGTCGGTGTACGGCTGAAGGTTCGCGCCGGGCCACGCTTGCCACGAACTCGGCGGGTTGTTGTTGAGGATGCGCTTTTTGATGACTGCGTGGAGGTTCTGTCCGGCACCGCCCGCAACGGGGTTCTCCGTCACTTCGATGTCCGGGTACTCCTCTTTGAAGCCCTCGAAGAGCGCCTGGATGGCGGCACCACCGTCGCCGCCGGTCCACCAGTGCTGGACCTCGAGCGCGTTGTACTCAGTTCCCGAGTCGTCGCCTGACTGCTCGGTCGTCTCCGTCTCACCGGTTCCCTCCTCGGTGGTCTCAGTCGTCGAGTCGTCGCCACCGCCGGTACATCCGGCGAGAAGCGTCGCGGTTCCTGCACCGCCAGCGAGCTTGAGATACGTCCGTCGAGAGAGGTCGTCTGCGTCTGGTGTATCAGTCATGATTGATAGTCCGTGACAGGTTCACTCAAACGATTCAACACGGAATACTTAAATCTTCCTCATCGACAATTCATAATTGAGTAAATTTTTACGAATCAGGCCGTTTATTCATCGAAATCGGGGATCTGCATTGTTCTACAGCTGCAATTGATAATTATTCAGACACGAATGGCTCGCGGGGTTCGTGACACAGACGGACACGGACCAATGGATTTTACCTCATTCCACGACGACGCCCGAATCATGGGAGACGATGATTATCGAATCGAGCGGGACAGCCTCGGAGAAATGCACGTTCCTGTCGACGCCTACTGGGGCGCACAGACGCAGCGAGCAGTCGAGAACTTCCCCATCTCCGGTATCACGTTCGGTCGGCGCTTCGTCCGCGCGCTCGGCGTGGCGAAGAAGGCCGCCGCACAGGCGAACCGCGACCTCGGCATGATAGACGAGGATGTCGCCGAGGCCATCGTCGAGGCCGCAGACGAGGTTATCGCTGGCGAACTCGACGACCAGTTCCCGGTCGACGTCTTCCAGACCGGTTCGGGCACCTCGTCGAATATGAACGCGAACGAGGTCATCGCCAACCGCGCCGCCGAACTCATGGGCGAGGGTATCGGTGACCGCGTCGTGCACCCGAACGACCACGTCAACTTCGGCCAGTCCTCGAACGACGTGATTCCGACGGCCATGCACGTCTCCGCGCTCGAAGCCGTCGAGAAGGACCTCCTTCCCGCACTGGAGACGCTCGCCGAGTCCCTCGGCGACAAGGAAGACGAGTTCGACGACATCGTCAAGACCGGCCGCACGCACCTGCAGGACGCCACGCCGGTCCGTCTCGGTCAGGAGTTCGGCGGCTACCGCACACAGGTCGAAAAGGGCATCCGCCGCGTCGAGAACGTCCGCGAACACCTCGGCGAACTCGCACTCGGCGGCACCGCCGTCGGGACGGGTCTCAACACGCATCCCGAGTTCCCCGCGAAAGCCGCCGCGTACATGACCGAAGAGACCGGCGTCGAGTTCCGCGAGGCCGACAACCACTTCGAAGCGCAGGCTGCCCACGACGCGATGGCCGAGGCGCACGGCGCGCTCCGTACCGTCGCCGGCTCGCTCAACAAGATTGCCAACGACCTCCGCCTGCTCGCGTCCGGCCCGCGCAACGGGCTCGGTGAACTCGAACAGCCCGAAAACCAGCCCGGGTCATCCATCATGCCCGGCAAAATCAACCCGGTCGTCGCGGAAGCGGTCAACCAGGTCCACAAGCAGGTCGTCGGCAACGACGCTGCGGTCGCCGCAGGTGCCGCAGAAGGTCAAATCGACCTCAACCTCTACAAGCCCGTCCTCGCGCACAACTTCCTCGAATCGGCGAAGATGCTCACGAACGCTTCCGAAGTGTTCGCCGAGCGCTTCGTCGCCAAACTCGAAGCCAACGAGGACCACTGCGCGGAGCAGGTCGAACAGTCCATGGCGCTGGCGACGGCGCTCAACCCCGCAATCGGCTACGACAAGGCCTCGAAGGTCGCTAAGAAGGCACTCGCCGAAGACAAGACGGTCCGACAGGTCGCCGTCGACGAAGGCTACCTCACCGAGGACGAAGCCGACGAGGTTCTCGACCCCGAAAAGATGACCCATCGCGGTATCCTCGGCGACGACTGAAGGACAAAAGGTCTAGTTTTTGGTAGTTCCGCCGTTAGTACAGTGTCAGCGTAACGGGTCAAGCACGCAACTAGTTCGCTGATTTCGGTTTTTGACGAACGTTGGATTTACTCGATGTATGGTAGCAATCACAGTACCGCGTCGCCGTGACAGTTGTAACCGCGATGGATACACTCACGAAACCTCAAAAATCGGTATTTTGAAGCTTGATTTGAACAATTATACGAGTATGGCCGGACTGCAAGAGCAGCGGGTCCACGGACGAGACATGTTGGAATGTCGAGGTTGTGGAGCCGTATTTCCCGAGGGGCGGGCGACGACAGACGGGTGGACATACGTCTGTCCGGAGTGTGAAGAGGTAGAAGGGATTGGTCAAGGACTCCGACGATGCTGACTGCAGACTGAATCCTTTTTTACCTCCCCCGAACGCAGGGAGTACCAATGAGCGAGTACGAGTACGATTACGAGGACCTCGGTCTCGTCGCGGGGCTGGAGATTCACCAGCAGCTCGATACCGCGACGAAACTGTTCTGTGGGTGTCCCACGGAGCTCCGCGAGCCTGACGACGCGGCGCGGACGTTCACGCGCTTCCTGCACCCGACGAAGAGTGAACTGGGCGAACTCGACGAGGCGGCGCTCGAAGAGAGTCGCGTCGAACGCGAGTTCGAGTACCTCGCCTACGACACGACGTGTCTGGTCGAGGAAGACGACGAACCGCCGCACGGTCTCGACCACGAGGCGCGCACGGTAGCGATGCAAATCGCCGAACTGCTCGACATGAACGTCGTCGACCAGGCGCACGTCATGCGCAAACTCGTCATCGACGGGTCGAACACGTCCGGCTTCCAGCGCTCATCGCTTATCGCGCAGGAAGGCGAACTACAGACCAGCGACGGGCCAGTCTCCGTCGTCGACCTCATGCTCGAAGAGGAGTCCGCCCAGCGCATCGAAGAGCGCGACGACGGCGTCCTCTTCAGCCTCGACCGACTCGGCATCCCGCTCGTCGAAATCGGCACCGGACCGGACATCTCCTCGCCCGAACAAGCACGCGAAGCCGCCGAAACCATCGGCATGCTCCTGCGCTCGACCGGGAAGGTAAAGCGCGGACTCGGGACTATCCGACAGGACGTGAACGTCTCCATCGCGGACGGCGCGCGTGTCGAAATCAAGGGCGTGCAGGCACTCGACCAAATCGACGAAATCGTTCGCTTCGAGGTCGGCCGTCAGGCAGAACTCGTCGAAATCCGCGACGAACTCCAATCTCGCGACGCCTCAGTCGGCGACGTAACCGACGTGACCGACGTGTTCGAAGACAGCGACTCCGGCGTCATCAAGGGCGCACTCGACTCCGGCGGGAAGGTCATGGGCGTCCCGCTCTACGGCTTCGACGGTCTCGTCGGCCGCGAACTCCAGCCCGACCGCCGTCTCGGGACCGAGTTTTCGGACCACGCCAAGCGTCACGGCGCGGGCGGCATCTTCCATACGGACGAACTCCCAGCCTACGGCGTCACCGAGGACGAAGTCGACGCGCTCCGCGAGGCGGTCGGTGCCGGACCCGAGGACGCGGTTGCTATCGTCGCCGACGACCCCGAAACGGCCGACCTCTCCATCGAGGCTGTCGCCGAGCGCGCCGAAGTCGCCATCGAGGAAGTCCCCGAAGAGACCCGCGGTGCCAACGACGACGGCACGACGCGTTACCTTCGTCCGCTTCCCGGCGCGGCTCGGATGTACCCCGAGACGGACGTCATCCCCGTCGACCTCGACCCCAGCGACGTGGAAACGCCCGAACTCCTCACGGAGAAGGTCGACCGCTATCAGGACGAATTCGGTCTCGACGCCGGTCTCGCCGAGCAGGTCGCCTACGGCCGCAAGATGCCGCTGTTCGAGCAGGCGGTCGACGAGGGTATCGACGCGACGTTCGCCGCGGGCCTCCTCGAATCGACGGTTACGGAACTCCGCCGTGACGACGTTGCCGTCGAGGAACTCACCGACGCGCACCTACTCGCCGTCATGCACCTCGTCGAAGACGGCGACCTCGCCAAAGAGGGCGTCAACGACGTGCTCTCGACCATCGCCGAGAACCCCGACCTCTCCGCCGAAGAAGCGGTCGAAGAAGCGGGTCTCTCCGGCGTCTCCGAGGACGAAGTCCGCGAGGCAATCTCGGAAGTCGTCGACCGAAACGCCGAGCAGGTCGAAGAACAGGGTATGGGCGCGTTCTCCGCGCTCATGGGCGAAGCGATGGGCGCACTCCGCGGCAAGGCCGACGGCGGCGTCGTGAGCGACGTGCTCCGCGAAGAGATTCAAAAGCGGGCCTGAAGCGGTCACTCTCGATTTTACCTGTTTCTCACACCGTCGAGCGGCCGCTTCCGCCGCCGTTCCCGAACCGCGACCAGAGCCGTCGCCCCGCGTACTCGACGACCGAGACGGCGACGAGGAGAACCAGAAACAGCGGCCCGAAGATGAGGAACATCCCGAGCGCGTCGGTCTCGCCGCGGACGTGGAGGAACGCCCACCAAACGAGTTCCGTGATGCCGAACAGGCCGATGAGGGGAATGACGAGACCAAACCGGGCGAACAACAGTGCGGCGACGACGACGAATCCGGCGAGGAGGAGAAACACGAGCCCGAGGAATCCGGCCGCAGTGACCGGATTCTCGAAGCCAGAGGGAAACGCACCGGTTACGAGCCGCGCCGCGGTCCAGACGGCGAGCGTCGCGGTGGCGTAGCCAGCCCCGAGAAGCAGGGACGTCAGGTAACCGCGGGCGCTCCGGGTTCGAGTCGCGTACACGACGCCGACGGTCGCGAGCGCGGCGACGACGGCGACGACGTGAGTGAGGAGCCAGTTGCCGAGTACCGGGTCGGGTGAACCGGGCATCTCACTGCACCTCGATTCGCGTCATCGACTCGTCGGCCATCGCGGCCAGTCGCTCCACGCGCTCGTCGGTCGAGGGATGCGTCGAAAGCAGGTCGGAAACCGAGTCTTCGACCTCGACTTCGCCGTAGACCCACAGCGGTGACAGCCCGAACTGCGGCCGCGCTGCCCGTTCTAACTTCCGGAGTGCCGAGGCGAGCGCCAGCGGCTCACCCGTCACCTCGGCGGCCCGCACGTCGGCGGCAAACTCCCGCTTGCGTGACTGCGAGCGGATGAGAACGGTGAAGCCGAATCCGAAGACGCCGACGAGCGAGACGAGGTGGTACCGAATTCGCCCCGGAACCGTCTGGTCCCACTCCGACGGCCGCCCGCGAATCCACGCCGAGCCGAGTGCGACGCCCGTCATGAAGAACGTCACCGGCGAGACGAACAAGTAGCCGACGCCGACGAACGTCTGAAGGACGCTCGCGACGAGCGACTGCACGAGCCCGTCTTTCCGTTCGAGGTGCGCGAGTTCGTGCGCCAGCAACGCCTCGAACTCGTCCACGTCGAGGAGTCGAAAGAGCGCGGCGTCAAGGACGACCACGTCGCGACCCATCGGGTCGAGCGCCATCGCGTTCGGGGCGGCGAAGTGCGCGGCTTTCAGCGTCGGCGGCTCGATACCCATCTCGTCGGAGAGGCGTTCGAGGAGTCGGTACACCGACGGCGACTCACTCGGCGTCAAGTTCCGCGCGTCAAGCTGACTGAGCAGCCGAACCGTGCCGAATCGAAAGCTCACGTAGCCGAGGACGACAGCAATGCTGACACCGGCGAGCGCGGCCGTCACCGGGTCCGGACGAAGTTGCCACAACGTCAGCACCGCGAAGGCACTGAGGGCGCTAAGAAGGAGGTAGAACGCGAGTATCGTAACGCCGATGAGCACCATCGGGAGGCGAGAACGGCGTGAGGACGGGGCCATCTCGCCGGAAATTACGACATCCAGTTGGAAACAGTTGTCGGGGAATGGTATGCATCCCAGCGCAACTGTTCGTTATACCCACTAAGTGACACTGAAAACGCATAAATGGCTTGAGAACGACGATTGGGACGTGTTTGAGTGGTTCACGAACCAATTTTCGGACCCCGTCGCCGTCGCACTCGTGCTCGGTGCACGGTTTCTCTCTTACTTCTTGTACTCGGGGTTGGCTGCCGCAGCTGTCGGACTACGGTCACGGCTCACACTCCTTAGCAGTGGATTATCCGTCCTCTCCGTGTTGCTAACGGTGTTGATACTCCATCCTGCTGGGCTACCCAATGCGGCCTCGTACCTCGACATTCTCATCCACTTTACGCTCCCCGTCCTCGCAGGATACGCCGTGTACTCGAATCCCACAAATAAGCGGTGGCTCAGTTTTTCCCTCCTCCTCGTGTCCACGTTCTTCTTCCTCACGTTGCTACTCGTTCTCTACGGGGAAGGGCCGTAAGAGACATCGAACAAAGCGGTTCCAGACACCGCTACTTTCTCGATACCCCCGGACGAAACGAGGCGCATGCGATTCTTCGAAGACCTCGCCGTCGGCGACACCTACGAGTTTGGCGACTACGAGGTGACAGAGGCGGAGATTCTGGAGTTCGCCGAGCAGTACGACCCCCAGTGGTTCCACACCGACCCCGAGCGGGCCGAAGCGGAGTCGATGTACGGCGGTGTTATCGCCAGCGGGTGGCACACGACGGCCATGACGATGCGCCTGCTCGTGGACGGGTTCCTCCGCGACTCTGCCGCACTCGGGGCGAAAGGCGTTGACGAACTCCGCTGGTGGAACCCCGTCTATCCCGGCGACACGCTCACCATCGAAAACGAAGTACTGGAGACGACCGTCGAGACCGACGACCGCGGACTCGCGGAGATTCGGACGACGACCTATGCAGAACGCGAATCCGGCGAAATCGAGAAAGTGTGTTCGTTCGTCGGTCTCGTGATGTTCGTCCGGCGAAACGAGGAGTAATCGGCAGTCGGGCGGTGGGATAGTCGGAGCGACTCAGTCGTCGTCGCGGAAGCGGTCAGGGTCGCGGACGCGCTCTGCCGCGCGGCGGAGGACGCCCGTGAGCGTCGCTGCCTCACGTTCTGTCGGGTGCGCGCGGCCGATGAGTCGGCGCATCATCTGCGATGTCTTGTCCCGCTTGTGCTCGCGGTAGTCGATTGCATCGAGTAAGTCGTCGAAGAACCGGTAGACTACGTCGATTTCGGCTTCTGAGGCGCGCTCGCGTTCCACGTCGGGGAGTTGCGTCTCCTCCACTGTGAATCGGCGGAGTTCGTACATGAGAATCGTCGCCGCCTGTCCGAGATTGAGGACGGGGTACCGCCCGTCAGCGGGGATACAGCACACTTCGTCGAGCATCGCAAGCTCCTCGTTGTCGAGTCCGGTTCCCTCGCGTCCGAAGACGAGCGCGGTCTTGGTCTTCACCGACTCCAGCGAGTCGGCGATTTCGACCGGTGTCTTGAACGGGTAGCGGATGTGACGGGTGGAATCCTCGTGGGAGACGGCAGTCGTTCCGATGGTGTGGTACTCCTCGACGACCTCTTCGAGCGTCGTTTCGGTTGCGTTGGGAAGCACGTCTTCGCGGGCGTGCCCGGCGAATCCGTAGGCTTCTCCGTCGGGGTCCAGCGGCGGCGGATTGACGAGTCTGAGGTCGTAAATGCCGAAGTTCTTCATCGCCCGGGCGATGGTGCCGACGTTACCGGGCGTCTTGGGGTCGACGACGACGACGATGAACTCGTGGTCCTCGTCCGCCTCGGATACGTTGTCCTCGTCCGTCCCGGTTGCCGTGTCCGTGGCGTGTGCTTCGTCCGAGACGCGAGTTGCGTCCGAGTCGTCGCACGTGTCGGCGTCTGAATGCTGCTCGCCGCTCATTTCGTCGGGTAGTCCGCGTCGAGGTCGACGCCGTCGAGGTCGTCTTCACTGAGCGGCGTGGCGTCTTCGTCCGGATTGGGGTCGTAGTCGCGGATGTCGATACGCTCGCCTTCGAAGTTCGCTTCGAGGCGGCGTTGTATCTCGTTTGCATCCGGCGGCGACGGGAGTTCGTCGGGGTCAGTATCGACGTGCTCCAAGCCGCCGTAGCCGTCGGGTGCGCGGCCGCCGTCTGCAAACCACTCGTGGAAAGCATCGGCGAACACGACGTCGCCGACGAAGTCCCGGCCGCCTTCCTCGCGGAACCAGTAGAGGAAGTCCGGTTCGTGCTGGTCACAGAGAAGCGCTTCCTCTCCGGGTTCGCCGTAGACGATTCTCGCCTGACGGCATTTGTGAATCTCCTCGTCACCGTGGATGAGGTAGCAGGCATCACACGGTTCTTCGACGAGTGAGATGAGGCGGACGAGACGTTTACGTGAGTCCTCTGGAATCTCGTCGAGCGGTTTGAACTCGCCGTCCTCGGAGAATATCTCGGACTCCTCGAATCGCCATCCACGGAGTCCGACGCTGACCTTCGCCATGGTCCGATGATAGCCGAGCGACGGATAAAAAGGACGTGATGCCGGTCAGTCACCCGAGACGAGCAGCGAGCGGCGAGCGGCGAGAAGTGAGCAGTGAGCGGTGAGAGGCGAGCGGCGAGAGACGAGAAACAAAACGAACAGAGCGGATTCCGCGACCGGTCTGCATATGTTCGTGTGGTCCAACCCACGGATATGCGAACCGTCGATGCGGCAGGACTCAAAATCGGCGACGACCACCCACCGCGAATCATGGGTGTGCTGAACGTCTCGAAGGAGTCTCCGTACAAGCCGAGCGTGTTCAACGACCCGAGCGAGGCCGCCGAGTACGTCGACAGCGAACTCATCGACGAGGGTGCTGATATCGTCGATGTCGGCCTCGAATCGGCGAACAAGCGACTCGACGTGCTCTCGGCCGAAGACGAACTCGAACGCCTCGACACGGCGCTTTCGGTCCTCGACCACGTCTCCGGGGACGCCGTGTTCTCTATCGAAACGCGGTACCACGAGGTCGCGGAGGCGGCACTCGAACAAGGCTTCGACATGGTCAACGACATCTGCGGATTCGCCGACCCGGAGATGCCGCGAGTATGCGAGGAGTTCGACGCCGCCGTGGCCAAGATGGCGAGTCCGCCGGACCTCACCTGTCCCGGCGCTATCGAAGAAGTCGATGATATCTACGACGCGCTCGAACGCAACGGTTTCACCGACAAGACTATCGTCGACCCGGCGTTCGGCGGCTGGTCGGAAGCAAAGACCCTCGAACACGACCGCGAGACGTTCGACCGCCTCCGTGAGTTCCGCGGATACGGCTACCCCATTTTGGTCTCTATCAATCGGAAGAACTTCCTCCGCGACGTTGCTGGCCGGTCGACCGAAGACGCGCTTCCCGTTAGCCTTGCCGCCACGTCGATGGCGGTCGAACGCGGTGCACACATCATTCGAACTCACGACGTACGAGAGACGCGCGATGCGGCGCTCATCGGCCACGAGTTCAAACGCCGGCGCGTCCGCGAACCCGGCGACGTTTCCGTCGAAGAACTGGACGTAACGACGCCCAGAGAAGCCGCCCGGCATCTCGACCGAATCGGCGCAAACCGAGATTTCGCTACCGAGAGTGTCACCCGCGTCTTCGAACTCGAAGGGCTCAGCGCCGACGACCGGGAAGAACTCGCCGCCGCCGCTGCCGACGCAGGTGCCGTCTTGGCCGGGGGCGACACGGGCTCGACGGGTGCGCTCCTCATCGGTACGCCCGCAGCACTCGACCGACTCGAACACGTCGTCGCCGACGCCTCGCCGGCTCTCGAAGCAGCGTTAGAGACAATGACACAGACGGTCAACTGAGCACCCCGAAATCCATATATAAACAGACAATTTCGTCTGACGACCGGCAGACGTTGACCGTTCGACTAAGAGAAAACTTATACCATCCGACTCTAAAACGGTCCTGTGGACGCCGGAAGGGCACGCGGGTAGGGGTACACGAGTGCCATTCCGGCCCATACAGTTACATTCTGAGCGACAGCCATACCATGCGATTTACACACTGGGAACCTGTCTACAAGCAGATTCTCGATGACTTCGGGTTCGACAGAGCGGGCGACGAAACGGCCCGAGACGTGCTTGCGCGCCTCGTTACGCCGTTCGACCGTGACCGCCTCGACTGGGACGGACAGACAGTCGCCATCTGTGGAGCGGCCTCGACGCTCGCCGACGAACTCGACCGTCTCGACGACGCTGACGTAGTTGTCGCCGCTTCGACCGCCGCCGACGTGGTTCGAGAGGCGGGCTACGACCTCGACTTGATGGTGACCGACATCGATAAAAATCCGCAGACTGCGGTCGAATTAACCGAATCCGGGATTCCGGTCGCTGCGGCGGCACACAGCGACAACGTTCCCGAAATCCGCGAGTGGGTTCCGAAATTCGACGACGAACACGTCCTCGGGACGACGCAGGCAGCACCCGTCGGTCCTGTCGTCAACTGGGGCGGCTTCACCGACGGCGACCGGGCGGCATTCATCGCCGACGAACTCGGTGCAGGCCGACTCGTGTTCGCTGGATGGGATTTCGACGACCCCGCAGTCGACGAGATGAAAGCGAAGAAACTGCAGTGGGCAGCGCGCCTGCTCGAATGGCTCGAACGCCGCCGCGACGAGGAATTTTCCGTGCTCGACGGCCGTCGAGACGAGATTGACCCGCTTCCGTAAGGCGAGCGGTTCTGGTTCAAAACTGATTCTGGTTCAAATCGTTCCTCACCGCGTGCTATGAGGCTGAACGCCCGTATCGGAATCCGTTCCCGACATCTCGTGGTCCGACTTATCGACGACACCGTCGAAGAGTTCGGCGTTGCATCCGCGACACCGAGCGGAGATGTGCTGCTGTGTGCTGCTACCAGACGCACTAACTCGGTCAGTATCGACTTCGACTGTTCCATCACAGGTCGGACAGGTACGAAGGCTCAACCGGAGTGCACCGAGGACCCGGTTACGGTCCGCGGTTGATAATTTCCACCACTCGGGGTAGTGTCGACGGAACGTCCTGACCGCTGTGAGGTCGGCGACGAAGGCAGCGCGCGATGACCAGCGACCGACGGTTCCGTGGTCGAGTTGTGCGAACAACCCGTGTTCGTCCCAGTCCATTTCGACTCTAGACGAGTCGACACCAAGCAAGGCGGCGAGCGCCTCTCTATCCTGCTCACGACCGTCTACCTCGACCATTCGTTCGCGCCAGTCATCGCCAAACTGCTCCGAGAGCGTAAGTTGGTGCTCCGAGTCAGCATCGAAGATGCCCGCAGAGTACAGCGCAGTCGCAAGGTCGACACGTCCGTCGAGTGTGGTCGGCGGTGACGGCCGTGCAGACGGGAGGCTCGGCGGCTGTGAAGAGGACACCTCGATGAATGCGAAACTGAAGACGACTGCTGGAGGGAGCACACCGAAGAGCACGCCGTACGGCTCCCACACGAGCCATCCGAATGCACCCGAGACGACTGTCAAAAGAAGGAGAGGAAACGTGACTGGGTTCCCGAGCAGTGGCTGGCGCACTGTGAAATCGGTGAAGAGACGACGCCCGGACATACCTACACTGTGGGTCTCATATCGTATTGGTATGGACCGGGTACACCAGATAGCTAGAACGTAAATACACGGGGCTGTCAGAAATCGACAGATAACATCATATTACACTCGATAGTCAGCGTTTTAGGGCGGTCCGCTATTTGACCAGATGCGTACCAATTAGTATCCGGAACTGTGTAAACGAGGTTTTTGACCGAGTAGGGAGTCGTTTTGTGTGTTTTGTGTGGGCTAAGCACCAGTTATGCACGACTACGGCCCGCCGTTCGAATCCATCGTGACCGTAACTGCCGCCACATTGACGTTTCTTCCGGCCTGAAGCGCGGCTATGCAACTGCACTGGCACCGGCGCGACCTGCGAGTCGTAGACAACCGGGGGCTTACAGCGGCCGCCGAGGCGAGACCCATCGCCCCGCTTTTCGTGTTCGACCAGGCGGTGCTCGAACACGCCGGTTCCCCGCGCGTCCGGTACATGCTCGACGCGCTTGCCGAGCTTCGCGCGTCGTACCAGTCGCTCGGAAGCGACCTCCTCGTCGCACACGGTGACCCCAAGGCAGTCGTCCCCGCTGTCGCAGCAGCACTCGAAGCCGACGGTGTCGTGTGGAACACGGATTACTCGGGGGTAGCCCGTGAACGCGACGCCAACGTTCGGTCGGCGCTCGACGACGCTAGTGTCTCCTACGAGTCGGTTCACGACGCTATATTCCACCCGCCGGGGAGCATTACGACGAACGCAGGGGACCCCTACTCGGTGTACACGTATTTCTGGAAGAAGTGGCGCGACCGCGACAAGCCGGACCCGTATCCGGAACCCGACGCGGATTCGCTTGTCGACGCGGCGGTGCTCGAAGCCGCTTCAGAGACTCTTTCCGACGCCGATTTCGATGTGGCCGTAGGCGACCTTCCGACGATTTCCGACCTCGGCTTCGACGAGCCATCGGCCGACATCGTTTCCGCGGGCACGGACGCGGCGCGAAAGCGACTCGCCGACTTCTGTGAGGATGCTATCTATCGGTACGCCGACGACCGCGACTATCCGGCGCGAAACGCTACGTCACGACTCTCGACGGACCTCAAGTTCGGTACGATTGGAATTCGGGAGGTGTACGCCGCGACTGCCGAGGCCCGCGAGGGAGTCGGCGGCGAGCAAGACGAATCTGTCGAGACGTTCCAGTCACAACTCGCGTGGCGCGAATTCTACGCTCACGTCCTTCGGTACAATCCGAACGTCGTGACGGAGAACTACAAGGAGTACGAACACGACATCCAGTGGCGCGACGACTCTGACGAACTGGCGGCGTGGAAAGAAGGCCGCACCGGCTACCCCATCGTCGATGCCGGGATGCGCCAACTGAAAAAAGAGGCGTACATGCACAACCGCGTCCGGATGATTGTCGCGTCGTTCCTCACGAAGGACCTCCTGTGCAATTGGCGACACGGTTACGACCACTTCCGTGAGTATCTCTCGGACCACGACACGGCCAACGACAACGGCGGATGGCAGTGGGCCGCATCGACGGGGACCGATGCTCAACCCTACTTCCGCATCTTCAACCCGATGACGCAGGGCGAGCGCTACGACCCGGACGGAGAGTACATCAAGAAGTACGTGCCGGAGTTGGAGGGCGTGGCCGCCAGCACCATCCACGAGTGGCACGAAATAAGTGAGACCGAACGTGACCGCGTCGCTCCGAACTATCCTGCTCCGATTGTCGACCACGCAGAGCGCCGCGAGATGGCGCTGTCAATGTTCGAGACGGCTCGCGGCGACGACTGACCGCTGGTTTGCCGCAGTACACCATGTCTATCTTCCTGCGGACCGACTGCCGGACCATGCACGTTGCTATCCTTCTGTACGACGGCTTCGACGAACTCGATGCCGTCGCGCCTTTCGAAGTGTTCCAGAACGCCGGCGTGTTCGGTGCTGACTGCGAGGCGGAACTTCTCACGCTGGACGACCGTGATTTCGTGACCGCGAGCCACGGCATGCGAGTCGGCGTCGACGGCGTCCTCAACCCAGAATCAGACCGTCCCGACCTTCTCATCGTTCCCGGTGGTGGCTGGAACTCGCGTGCCGAACAGAGTGCGTGGGCCGAAGCCGAAAAGGGAGCCATCCCAGAAGCTATCTCGACACTTCACGAGGAAGGAACGGTCGTCGCTGGCGTCTGTACCGGCGGGATGCTCCTCGCCCGCGCAGGGATACTCGATAGTCGCCCTGCGGTCACGCACGGCGACGCAATTTCGGACCTTCGTGAGACGGCCGCCGACGTAGTTTCCGCACGGATTGTCGATGATGGCGACGTACTCACAGCGGGCGGCGTCACATCGGGTCTCGACCTGTCGCTTCACATTGTCGAACGCGAGTTCGGCACAGCAGTCGCCGACCAAATTGCAACCGAAATCGAGTACGAACGCAAGACCAACCCATTTGGCGACAAATAGGGCGAGAAATCGGCGGTGTCAAAATCCGAGAATCGGGAGACTGCGGCCCGAAAGAAGGTGTTCTATGTTACCGTACCATTCCTCAAGATTTAACAGGATTCCCTCTGACCCTAAATACGCAGGTTATCCACTATGAGCTACGAACTCGACCCACTTCCGTACGAGTACGACGCACTGGAACCGCACATTTCCGAGCAGGTGCTGACGTGGCATCACGACACCCATCACCAGGGCTACGTCAACGGCTGGAACGCTGCTGAGGAAACCCTCGAAGCCAACCGCGAAGCAGGCGAGTTCGACTCGTCCGCCGGCGCGATTCGCAACGTCACCCACAACGGCTGTGGACACATTCTCCACGACCTCTTCTGGCAGAACATGTCGCCCGAAGGTGGCGACGAGCCTGCGGGAGCGCTCGCAGACCGCATCGCTGAAGACTTCGGCTCCTACGACGCCTGGAAGGGCGAATTCGAAGCCGCAGCCGGTGCCGCCGGTGGCTGGGCACTCCTCGTCTACGACTCGTTCTCGAACCAGCTTCGAAACGTCGTCGTCGACAAGCACGACCAGGGCGCACTCTGGGGCTCCCACCCCATTCTCGCACTGGACGTCTGGGAGCACTCCTACTACCACGACTACGGCCCGGCCCGCGGCGACTTCATCTCGGCATTCTTCGAAGTCGTCGACTGGGACGTCCCTGCAGCACGCTACGAGCAGGCCCTCGAGCGCTTCGAGTAAAACCCAGAATATCCTGACATTTCTTTCGACCGCGACACGCCGAGAGCGACTGCACTCGCACCAAAAGCCTGTGAAACGGGGATGGCGTTATCTCGGGGCTACCGTTAGTTATCGGAACCGTCGAGCAGGTCTGAAACGTCGTGCTCGTCGGCCAGTGCCTGAATTCGGTCGTTCAGTGTAGCGAAATCGCGTCCTGCCACCCCCCGGTCGAAGCCAGCGAACAGGCCGATAGGCTCGTCGCCGACGAAGGTTCGGAACTGTTCGAACGTGTCGAACCCGCGGACAGTGTAGCTGTAGTCGGCGTAGTACAACACTTCGTAGGTGTCCCTCGTGACGTATCCAAAGCGCTCGTTGTCGACGAATCGAGATACGTCGACTGAGTCGAGGGCGACGGCGATGTCGTCTCTGAGATAGAGATGGTCGTAGCTATGATGGTCGAAAATCCACACGTCCCGAAGGTCATCCCCACCGAAGTCGCGAAAAACATCGACGAATTTGGCAAGCGTGTCGCTCATCATCTGGTACCTCGTCTCGGCAGTAATAAAAAATGCCCATGTATGCCAGATAACCACACAGCGTCGAGTCCATCGCGTGAGGTTCTGTGAGCGACGGGTCGCCGGGGTTTTGCCCGTCCGCGAAGAAGCAGGCGGTATGCCCAAGCCGAAAGACGAGTTCGAGACGCTCTACGGATATCTCCTGTACGAACCGGCGGATATTCTCGACCCGGACTACATGTACACGGTCGCCGAAATCGCGCGACTGATGCAGGGCCTGCCCGTCCAAGCCGACCTCAACGAGGAGACGGAAAACCGCATCATCCAGTGGACCATCCCGTGGATTATCGCCAATCAGAACGATTTCGTCATCAACGACCCCCGAAGCGACGAACCGGGGTTCTTCGGACTTCACCCGGATGCCGTCCCAGACGAAGAGGAAACGGGAGAAGACGAAGTGGGGGAAGGTGAAGCGGGAGAAGATGAAGCGGAGAGAGAAGTGGACGAAGAGACAGCAGACGACGAGGAGTAATAGCCCAACAGTGGTGGCAACAGCCGCCGCCTAGCGATTCACCCGCGCCGCCCGAGCAGCAAGTTCGAGGTCGTCTTGCGGCCGCGTCACGATGCTCGACCCGTGACCGACGTGAATCTCGCGCAGGTCGTCCCCGACGGCCTCGCGCAGGCGGTCGATACTCTCGATGAGTGCCTCGCGGTCGCCTTCCGGTAAGTCGGTTCGGCCGAACCCGCCGTTGGCGAACACGAGGTCGCCCGCGAAACAGATGCCCGACCCCTGGGAGAAGAAACACAGGTGGTCGTTTTTGTGCCCCGGCGTGTGGATGGCTTCGTACACGTCGTCGCCGATTTGGATGCGCTCGCCGTCTTCGATTCTGTTGTCGACCGCGAGGTTGTCGGCGTCGTAGCCCCACGTTTCCACGTCGAACGCCTCGCGGACGGCGTCGGTGTTTCCGATGTGGTCGGGATGCGTATGAGTAATATAAATTGTATCGAGGTCGTCTGTTACCTCACGAATGCTGGGGATTACGTCGAAGTTGGCCCCGGTATCGACGAGGGCAGTCGTTTCTCCTTCAACGAGGAACACGTTGCTCGTGAAGGTTCGAACTCCCTTCGCGAGGTTTCGAATCATGAACAGGGGTACGTTCAGGGGGGTCTTCGATGTTGTGGGAGAACAGACTGGCAGGACAGTTCCCGAGATGACTTATACGATGAAGCAACCAAATCTACAACAACGAGCGCCTGCTTTCGGGCACCTCTCAACCACCAATGCGCCAATATCTCGACCTCGTGACAGACGTTCTCGGCACCGGGCAGTACAAACCAAATCGGACGGGTGTAGACACCATCTCCGGGTTCTCGAAGCACTACGAAGTCGACCTACAGGAGGGCTTTCCGCTTCTCACCACGAAGGACCTCTCGGGCTTCCGCTGGAACTCGCTCATCCACGAACTCCTGTGGTACCTCTCCGGTGAGGAACATATTCGCACCCTCCGCGAGGAGACGGGCATCTGGGACGCGTGGGCCGACGAGGAAGGACACCTCGATACGGCCTACGGTCGCTTCTGGCGGCGCTACCCGGTTCCCGAGGACGACCCCGACGCCCGCCTGCCGGGCGAGGCGTGGCCCGACGACGACCACCGCTGGATGAACGACGAGGGAACCTTCGACCAACTCGCCTACGTCCTCGACACGCTCGAAGAAAATCCGAACTCCCGCCGGATGGTCATCAACGCGTGGCACCCGGCGAACGCGGCGGTTTCGATGCTTCCGCCGTGTCACTACACGTTCGTCTTCAACGTGCAGGGCGACCGCCTCAATCTCCATCTGACCCAGCGCTCCGGCGACATCGCACTCGGCGTTCCGTTCAACCTTGCGGCGTACGCGATTCTCGCGCAGGTCGTCGCCCAGCAAACCGGGTTCGAACTCGGGAAATTCGCCCACACCATCGTCGATGCGCACGTCTACTGCGGCACCGGCGAGCGCGGTGCGTGGTACGGCGACCACCTCGACGAACTCCAGACCCGCCTTTCCGATGTGACGGAACCTGAAGAGTACCTCGACGTGCGCGAGTGGCTTCTCGACGCGGCCCCCGAGGAAGCCGACGGCGAAGAGGACTACGACCACGTCCCCGGACTGCTGTTGCAGGCCTCGCGCGAACCGCGCGAGCGCCCGACACTCGATGTGGCCGACGTGCCCCTGTCGGAGCTCACGTTCGACGATATCGTCCTGCGAGACTACGACCCCGCCGACGGGATTCGCTTCGCGGTGGCCGAATGAGCGAGCACACGGACGACTCGGTACGGTTCGTCCTCGTCGCCGCCGTCGCCGAAAACAGGGTTATCGGACGCGACGGCGACATGCCGTGGCACCTCCCCGAGGACCTGAAACACTTCAAGGCAACGACGATGGGCCACCCCGTCGTCATGGGTCGGACGACCTACGAGAGCATCGCCAGGCAAATCGACGGTCCGCTTCCGGGTCGACGGAACATCGTCCTAACGAGCCGCGACCTCGACCTCCCAGCGGGAGCGGAGACGGTCGACTCGGTTGACGAGGCAGTCACGGCCGCAGAAGCCGCAGCGGACGACATGGGCGTCGAGACGGTGTACGTCGTCGGTGGTGCAACCGTCTACGAGCAGTTCCTCGACCGAGCTTCGGGACTGATTCTCACCGAACTTGACGAGGCGTACGAGGGAGACACGTACTTCCCGGAGTGGCGCGACACCGGAGACGAAACGTCGTGGTTCGAAGTCGACCGCGACGACCGCGACGGCTTTTCGTTTGTCGAGTACGAGCGTCGCGGTGACGTGGCCGAATCGGAGGGAGCACGATGACCGGGGCCGACACTCGCTGGGAATACAAAATCATTCGAACCGCCGATGGCGGTCTGTTCAGCGGCGACACCGCGCCGATGGAGGATGCATTGAACTCACTCGGTGACGAGCAGTGGGAACTCGTCGATACAATCAGTGATTCGCGCCCCGCCGGTGCGGGGACCGGACAGACCGCGCTCGTGTTCAAGCGACCGAAGAAATAGACCGAACGGGCGTAATCGGGAGCATTCAACCGGTTGACGACGGCACTTTTCTCTCGTGATTGATGGCCGAATGACATTTGTTTGTCGCCGTCGTATCCGTGGGTATGGGAGCACACTTCGAATTGTATGCTGATTCGCAAGGTGAGTGGCGGTGGCGGCTCGTCCACGACAACGGAAACATCATCGCTGACTCCGGCGAGGGGTATTCGTCGAAGCAGAATGCCGAACAGGGTATCGAGAGCGTCAAGGAGAACGCACCGGAGGCACCTGTCGTCGAGGAGTAACGGGATTGGATTGGATTGGATTGGATTGGTGGCTGATGCGACGAACGACGATTGAGTAGCGGCGGCAATCGACGGATAACGACCAGTCTGAATGAACCCCACACCCATGCCGGGTGTGGAGGCTTTTTCCGCCTCCGGAACGGACCAGGGAGTAATGACGAACGTCGCCGACGCGCGCGAGGAGGTCGCACGATGAACCGAAACGACAAGCAGGCGTATGACCGCGGAACGTCTCTGTTCTCACCCGACGGCCGCATCTATCAGGTCGAATACGCCCGCGAAGCCGTCAAACGGGGCGCGCCGGTTCTCGGCGTCCGGACGGTTGACGGCGTCGTTCTCGCCGCTCGCCGCGCCACGCAGTCGAAGCTCATGGAAGCAGAAAGCATCGAGAAACTCCACAAACTGGAAGATGCTCTCGGTGCTGCCACCGCCGGTCACGTCGCCGACGCGCGCAAACTCGTCGACTTCGCCCGGACGACCGCACAGCGCGAGCGCCTCCGCTACGGCGAACCCATCGGTGTCGAGGCGCTTACGAAGGCCATCACCGATAACATCCAAGAGAGCACGCAGTCCGGCGGCATCCGTCCCTACGGTGCGTCTCTGCTTATCGGCGGCGTCGAAAACGGGGAGGGTCGCCTGTTCGCGGCGGACCCCTCGGGAACGCCACAGGAGTGGAAGGCGGTCGCCATTGGCGGCCACCGCGACGATGTCCAGTCCGCACTCGAAGCGGGTTACTCCGACGACCTGTCGCTGGAAGACGGGCTCACACTCGCCGTCAAGGCGCTTCTCGAAGCTGACACCGAACTCGAAAGCCACGAACTGAATATCGTGACGGTGTCCGAAGCGGGCTACGAAATCGTCGACGAGGACACCGCTGCCGAAGTGTTTGCAGACGTCACCGACGAAGACGAGGAAGAAGAGGAGTAAATGACAAACAGGAGCACAGGTGAACGCGGTACGGGGGCCGAAGCAGGCGGTGTAGTACTCGACCGAATCGCCGTCTACCCCGTAAAATCGCTTGACCCCGAATTCGTCGACCGGGCCGAAATCGTCGAAAACGGCGGGCTTCGCGGCGACCGAGAGTACGCCATCTTCGACGAGGATGGCAACTACGTCAACGGAAAACGCGAGCGAGCGGTTCACCGAATCCGTAGTTCGGTCTCCCTCGAAGATGGGACTGTCCACCTCCGCGCTCCCGGTCTCGATGACTATCGCGGACCAACCGACGAAGCGGGCGAGTGGCTCTCGGAGTACTTCGGCTACGCGGTCGAACTCCGGCGAGACCCTGCCGGTGGGTTCCCCGACGATACCACTGCAAGCGGGCCGACTGTTATCTCGACAGCAACCATCGAAACGGTCGCCTCGTGGTTCGATGGCATCGACACAGACGAGATGCGCCGTCGACTCCGACCGAACCTCGAATTCGACGCCCCCGACCCGTTCTGGGAGGACCACCTGTTCGACCGCCGGGAGACGACCGTCGAATTCACCGTCGGAGACGCCACCTTCGAAGGAGTCAACCCCTGCCAGCGCTGTGCCGTACCGACCCGCAATCCGGATACCGGCGAGGGGACGCCGGGGTTCCGCGAGACATTCATGACAAAGCGCCGCGAGACGCTGCCCGAGTGGTCCGGCGGCGACTGGTTCAATCACGACTTCAGACTGATGGTCAACACCACAGTTGCTGAATCATCGTGGGGAGAGACGCTTTCGGTTAGGGATGCGGTTCGCGTCGGAGACGTACTCACCGACTGAGTTGATTGGTTGGTGAGTTGATTAGTCAATTAGTTGATTGGTTGGTGAGTTGATTGGGCGGCGATGTGCCGACCGAGGTAATTTCTTCGTTTCACTTCACCGACACCCACGCCTTTAGGTGGTTTCCCCGGTTTGTGAGATGCATGTTCACACTCACCGGTGCACGGGTCGTCGATGCCGATGGAGTTCGCGAGGCAAACGTGGTCGTAGCCGAGTCGACCGGGCGAATCGAGTCTGTCGGCGACGAAGTCGAAGGTGAGACACGGGACGTCACAGGGTTGGTCGTCGCCCCCGGACTTGTCGATGCCCACGTCCATCTAATGATGGACAGTCGAGCGGACGTAGCTACTTACCAGCAGGAGTCGGTCGAACGAGCCTGTTACCGGGCCGCCAGCAATCTCAGAAAGACGCTCGAAGCCGGTGTGACAACAGTTCGAGACCTCGGGGCACCGGGCGAGTTGGCGACGAGTGCAAAGGCAGCCGTCGCGAGCGGCGAACTAGAGGGTCCGCGCGTCCTCGCCGCTGGTGAGAACATCGTGATGACCGGAGGCCACGGTCACTGGTTTGGCCGCGAAGCCGACGGTCCAGACGAGGTTCGAAAGGCAGCCCGCGAGCAACTCAAGCGCGGTGCTGACGTGGTGAAGTGCATGGCGACAGGCGGCGTCCTCACCGAGGGAGCCGTCACCGGTGCGCCGGAACTCACCGAAGCGGAGATTCGCGCACTCGTTGACGCCGCGAGCGCGAAGGGAGTCCCGACGGCGGCCCACGCCCACGGCGAATCGGGAATTAAAAACGCTGCACGCGCCGGTATCACGAGTATCGAACACGGGATGTTCATGGACAAGGAGGCGGCCGACCTGCTGGTCGAACGCGGAACGTACTGGGTTCCGACGGCGTCCGCAGCCCACGAAATCGTCGAGCACGGTATCGAAGCCGGTATCCCGGCGGCGGCGGTCGCAAAGGCCGAAGATGCGGCCGAGCGCTTCGAAGTCGCGTGGGACCACGCCCTCGACGCGGGTGTGAAGATTGCGATGGGGACCGACGCGGGGACACCATTCAACGAGCACGGCGAAAACGCGCTCCGCGAGATGGAGTTGCTGGTCGAGTACGGACTCTCACCTGAGGCAGCCCTCGAAGCCGCGACCGTTGGCGGCGCGGAACTCCTCGGATTAAATGATGTCGGGAAGGTCGCCGAGGGCTACATCGCGGACCTCGTCGTCCTCGAAGACGACCCGAGCGTGAACCCGAGTGCGTGGCGGACCGTCCAGCAGGTGTATCGAGAAGGCAAGCAGGTCGTCTAATCGCAACACGGCAGGCGGTCTCACGGCCGTTTTGAAGCGATAGCCTTTTACAATCACACGCAATAACAAAGGATGTACCAACGTGCTCTGTTGGTGTAGTCCGGCCAATCATATCACCCTCTCACGGTGATGACCAGGGTTCGAATCCCTGACGGAGCACTTTTCCCAACTCTGACCCGCGAGCGACAGCGAGCGTGTTTTGGTTCCAAACGTGCGGAGGAAGGGACATTTCGAGTCGAATCCAGTTCCCTACCTATTTCACCCCGGCTCTACTACCCGAATGAGGATGTTACTTGCGGGAACGGTGGTCGCAGACGCGTCTACCATCATCGAAGACGGTGCCGTCGTCGTTGACGACGACCGCATCATCGCAGTTGGAGAGCGAGCGACGCTCACTGAAACGTATCCGGACCACGAGCGACGCGAATTCGACGTTATCGCGCCGGGGCTGGTCGGCGGGCACGTCCACTCTGTGCAGTCGCTCGGAAGAGGTATCGCCGACGACACCTCACTTCTCGATTGGCTGTTCGACCACGTCCTCCCGATGGAGGCCGGACTCGACGCCGACGGGATGCGAGTCGCCGCAGAACTCGGCTATCTCGAGCTCATCGAATCGGGGACGACGACGGTCGTCGACCACCTCTCGGTTCGTCACGCCGAAGAGGCATTTGAGGCGGCCGGCGAGATGGGAATCCGCGGCCGAATCGGGAAGGTCCTCATGGACACGAACGCGCCCGACGACCTCCAGGAGGACACGGATGCGGGGCTAGCCGAGTCGAAGCGACTCATCGAGCGCTATCACGACACCTTCGACGGCCGTATCCAGTACGCGGTCACGCCGCGCTTTGCCGTCACCTGTTCCGAGGACTGCCTTCGCGGCGTGCGAGAACTCACAGATGCATACGAGGGCGTCCGTATCCACACCCACGCGAGCGAGAACCGCGACGAAGTCGCAACCGTCGAAGCCGAGACGGGGATGCGAAACATCCACTGGCTCGACGAGGTCGGACTCACTGGCGACGACGTGGTCCTCGCACACTGCGTCCACACCGACGAGTCCGAACGCGAGGTTCTCGCCGAGACCGGGACGCACGTCACGTACTGCCCGTCGTCGAACATGAAACTCGCCTCGGGAATCGCACCGATTCCGGACTATCTCGACCGCGGCATCAACGTCGCACTCGGCAACGACGGCCCGCCGTGTAACAACACGCTCGACCCCTTCACCGAGATGCGGCAGGCCAGCCTCCTCCAGAAAGTCGATTCGTTCGACCCGACGAGCACGCCCGCAGCGACCGTGTTCGAGATGGCGACCAGAAACGGCGCGAAAGCCGCCGGATTCGACCGCGTCGGCTGTCTCCGCGAAGGGTGGAAGGCCGATGTCGTCGGTCTCACGACCGACCTCACCCGTGCGACGCCGATACACGACGTCCTGTCGCACCTCGTCTTCTCCGCCCACGGCGACGACGTGGTGTTCACGATGATTGACGGCGATGTCCTCTACGACGATGGAGAACACGTCCGCGCGGATGCGACCGACATCCGGAAACGGGCACAGGAAGTCGCCGAGCGCATCGACGCAGCGCCGACTACCAACTGAGTCGCAGCACCGAATCGAACAGGTAGTTTGCGAGAACGGCCGCCATCGTCGCACCTTTCTCTTCACACGACTGCTCCTGAGTCATGACTGTTCGCCTCCGGACCGTCACGGAGTCCGACCTCCCCGTCATTCGGACGCTCTACGAGCCATTCGTCGAAGAGACGGCGATTACGTTCGCGTACGACCCGCCGAGCGTCACCGACCTCGAATCGAAACTCGAAAAGAAGACACACCACCCGTGGCTCGTCTGCGAAGTCGATGGCGACCTCGCCGGATACGCCTACGCCGGACCTGTCCGAAAGCGCGACGCCTACCAGTGGGCAGTCGAGACCTCAGTCTACGTCGACCCGGAATTCCAACGTCGAGGCGTTGCACGTGGACTCTACACGGCTCTTTTGGACATCCTCGAACAGCAGGGCTACGCGACCGCCTTCGCCGTCGTGACGACACCGAATCCGGCGAGTATCGCCTTCCACGAGTCGTTCGGCTTCGAGTGTGTCGGCCGGTTCGACGAAGTCGGCTACAAACACGACGAGTGGCACGACGTCGAATGGTGGCGACTCACTCTCGGTCCGCGTCCGGACAACCCTGACGAACCACTGTCGGTCGCGACTGCGCAGACTCGTGAGTGGTGGGATGATGCACTCGCACGCGGCACCGCAGCGGTCGGCGACGCCGCACAGAACTGAGTTACGTTTCGTCTGTCACCGAACGGTCAGACGCTCGCCTCGACCGATTCTTCTCTCTCGGTTGCTTCTCCCCCCTCGACTGACTCGGCGCTCTCTGCTGACTCGGGTTCCGCTGTCGATACTCCCGAGTTCGTTTCAGCGGGGTCCGTCCGTTCGAGGACGTACCGTTCGACACCGGCAGAGAGCATCGCTTGCCAGTCATCGAATTCAGTGTGTAAATCGACGTACCGGTCCCACTTGTGGGACGGAATCGATTCGAACGACTCCTGGTCGGAGACTTCGAACCCACTTTGTTCGACGAATTCACTGATAGATGTCGCGTCACAATGCGACTCAACCCACGTAGACGGGAACAGATCGGCAAGCGTCACTTCTCCGCCGAGACCCCCAATCTCGACATCGAGTGTTGCTGCCGCCGTTTCGGCCTCACCCATATCCGGGACCTGAATCCACGCGTATAACCGTGTTGCGGTTGCGGTCCGTGACGGTCAGTTCGTCGAGACGATTTCGACGACGTCGCGGTGGGTGAGTTCGTGGTCCGAGCCGATTTGGCGCTTCGAGTGGCAGTCGATACCGTGGAGGAGACCGTCGCCAATGTCCGAGTGCAGGTGGTACGCGAAGTCCTCGGTCGTCGACCCTTCGGGAAGGATAAAACAATCGCGGAAGACGCCCTGTGAGTCACTCTTTCCGTTTGCGCTGCCGGGGAAAATGGCAATGGCACCCATTACGTCGAAGAGCGCGTTCTCCAGGGACTGCTGGACGCCCGTGCCGCCGTATTCCGTGACGAACTCGCGAATCTGTTCGAGACCTGCTTCCTGTTCGTCGCTCACGTCGCCGACGATGTCGAAGTCGTCGTCGCCGGGGCGATAATCGACGACGCCGCCCTCGTCCGCATTCTTCAGTGCCTTCTCCGCGTGCGCGCTGGTCGGGACGAACGTGAGGTGTTCGTAGTCCTCGTCGGTCGTGATTTCCTCGAAGTTCTCCTGCGAAACCGGCTTGTCCATCTTGTTCGCCGCGATGATTATCGGCTTCGTCCGCTTTCGAATCTCGCGGGCGAGTTCAGCCTTGTCCTCGTCGTCCCACTCGTCGGGGTCGAGTCCGATATCCAAAGAGAGGATGACCTGCTTGATTTCGTCTTTGTTCGTCTTGAACGCAGACATCTGCTCTGCGAGGTCGACTTCGATGTCCTTTTCCTCGCCGTGGTAGCCAGAGCGGTATCGGTCGATACCCTTCTCGAGGATGCCGAGATACCACATGTCGAGTTCGTTTTCGAGGAAGTCGATGTCGTCTCGGGGGTCGTGGCCTTCCGTGGCTTCGCCCTCGATGTCCGTCTCGCCGGAGAAGTCGACGACGTGGACGAGCACGTCCGCCTCGTTGAGGTCGGTCAGGAACTGGTTTCCGAGGCCCTTCCCCTCGTGCGCTCCGGGGATAAGCCCCGCAACGTCGACGAGTTTGACCGGGACGTAACGCATCCCGTGGGAACAGTAGCCGACCGATGGTGTACACGATTCGTCGAATTCGGGGGCCGCACACTCGACGCGGACGTATGCCTCCCCGATAGATGGGTCAATGGTGGTAAAGGGGTACGCGCCTTCAGGCACGTCGTTCATCGTCGCCGCATTGAAGAAACTTGACTTCCCGACGGATGGTTTTCCGACGAGACCAATCTTGTAACTCATTCGTTGGTCGGACTGGTATCTCGAACGCTAATAACGGTTCGACGTTCGTCCGCGTATGCGTGTAAATGCCACGCTGTCGCAGTCGTAGAGGCGGGTTCCGTGGATTCGACTCCCGGGGTCCGACCACCGAAGACATACTTCCAAATAGCACATTCCGACGCCTATGCGAGTAGGGGACTTTGGGTACAACAAACGAGTACGAAGGTCCCGAATGAAGCAGACGAACCCGGGGACCAAGAATACAAGATACGAATCCGGAGACCAAGAATGCAAAATACGAATCCGGAGACTCCGAGTGTAATAGCATTCGGTGCCTCTATGTCCACTAGTGCCTCTTTGTCCTCCGGTGCATCTTTGTCCTCACACCACCGACACCCGCTAATGACCGACCGGGACGAGACGGGCACGGATGGCACATCAGAAGCGGGCACAAAAGCGGATGCAGACACGTTCGGCGTCGGTATCCACGTCACCGAAACTGAGCTTCGGTTCGTCGTCAACGTCCCGTCAGACATCAACTCGGGGTGGACCGACCCCGATGCGTTTCAACAACTCGTCGAGCGCGTCACGTGGGAACACCTCGACCAGCAGGCTGCCCTCCGGACTATCGCGACGAACGCACCCGAGGGCGAGACGGTGTTTCTCGGGACGGTCTCGCTTCAGCCCGACAAGACCGTCGTCGACCATAGCCTGCGTGTTCCGTCGTTCGACGATGCGTGACCGGTTTGCAACGCTCGTTTGAAAACAGCATACCTCGATGACTACCGAACCAACTACCGAAGCGGCGATTCGAGAGATACAAAACACCGCTCTCTCCCGCGCGCTCACCGACGACGACCACGCGAGACAGTCGTTTGCGGTCGCCGGTGCGCTCGAAACGGCACGCAGAGAGACGAGTGACGCTTCGTTTGACGGCGGGGGCGTTGCCCTTGCAGCGTCGCTCACGTTCATTTCAACCCTGTTCGCACACCGCCGTCTCCGTGACTCGCTTCGTTCGGCAGTGCGAGCGACCGATGACTCGGCGTGGTATCCGAGTGGCGTTCCGGCGCGCGTCGATACCGACCTCGTGGTCGCAGGCGCACGCCTTGCTGTCCGGCGGTTCGACGTTACGCCGTCACAAGCAAGTGTGCTCGCTGACGTGAATACTGAGAGAATAGAACCGGACGAGTGAGAGTCCCGACCGCCGACCTCTGACAGCGACGGGCGGGGGCGTGCGAGTGGGGTGCCTCTGACCCGCGGTACTCGTCCGGTGGATGTTCGTTACTGAAGTCGGCCTCCGTTCGACGCTTTACTTGTTCTTCGGACCAGCGTCTTCCGGCGGGCCGCGCTTGTCGTCTTCTTCTGCGGTCTCTTCATCCGAGTCATCGGAATCAGATTCTTCCTCGGTCGACTCGGTTTCCGCATCTTTCTTGTCGCTGTTCGCATGCTCCGGCGGGCCGCGCTTGTCGGCGTTGTCCGACTTGCCCGGCGCATCGTCACCCGCAGACGTGTCGTCAGTCTTGTTCTTCGGGCCGGCGTGGTCCGGGCGCTTGTCGTCCGCGTTACCCGGGTTGTTCTCGGTCACGAAGTCGGAGACTGCCTGACCCATCGGGCCATCGAAGCCACTGTCTTTGAGACGCTCGACAAAGCTGCTGACGAGTTGTCCGAATGGGTCGTCTTCGGCGACCTCACCCTCCAGGGTGACGGTCGTCTCTGCGGTCTGGTCGTTGTGTTCCGCGGTTACGTCGACCGTAACGGTTTGCAGCGGTGCGGAGAGGTCGACGGTACCGTTTGCATCCGTCTCGTACTCACCCGCGTCCGTGTAGTTCCCGCTGACGGTGACCGACGCGTTCTCGACGGGTTCGCCGTCTTCGGTCACGGTGATTGTGACCGACGCGTTACTGTCCTGTGCGACGGAAACGCCGAGGTCGTCTGCCTCGACGGAGATAGTCGACTCAGCCGTGAGGTTCCCGTCGGTGGCGACGAACGTGAGATTCGTCGTGGTCGTCGGCTCGGCGACACTGACGGTGCCGTTTGCGTCCGTCTCGTAGGTGCCGTTGTCGTAGCTGGTGCCGTTGACCTGAACCGACGCACCTTCGACTGCTTCACCGTACTGCGTGACGGTTGCGGTTATCGTGTCGTTGGCATCGTCTGCCTCGACGGTGATGTCGAGCGACTCGTCGAGCGGGATGAGGTCAACAGATTCGGTCGTCGTGTTGTTCCCCTCAGTAACAGTGAACGTCGCGTTCACGTGCTCGCTCGGGTTGGGAAGTTCGACGGTACCGTTTGCATCCGTCTCGTACGTCCCGTTACCGGTGTAGTTTCCGCTCGATTCCACGAGGACCGTCGCGTTCTCGACGGCCGAACTATTCCGTGTCACAGTCACCGTCGCGTTGCCCGTCTCGGCGTCCTGCGTGACGCCAACCTGAAGGGCATCGGTGCTCGCTGCACCGACGGTCCCGGGGACCATCGCGACGGTCAGCATCGCAACGACCATGACTGCGGTGATGTGTTTGCTGCCGCGCATGCAACCTCCACTTCCGACCCTGATACGGTAAAAGGGGGTAATCGTAACCCCGGTTTTCGCTGAATTTCATGCCATTCAACGGATTCTGAATCGGGCTTCCGCCTGTCGATTTCCCCGATTTTATCGGGGAATTCGGCTGCGGGAGCTAGTCCACGAGTTCCTCTGCCGAATCGTGGTTGCCCTCCTCTTCGGAGTTCCGGTAGCAACGTTGTCTCGACGTGCAATCCAGTCTAGAGACCCCTATCGTTGTCACTCGACGAGGGGCCGCTGCGTGTTCACCCGAGTGCTGCAGCTGGGGGGTGAGTAGTATGTGCGAGCAGTCTGACTGCTCGCTATAAATGAAAAAAGCCCACTGGACAGTGTCCAGTGGGCTATATGAGTAGGGGCGGCGAACTGGATTTCCCAGAGGATCGCTCACTCCAGTACTGACCAGAACGCAGGCGAGCTTAACTTCCGTGTTCGGGATGGGTACGGGTGGAACCTCACCGCTCTGGCCGCCGTAATGCCGATCAATGGAATCGAACCATTGTCAATACACCAGTATCGGACGGGCCGTATATATCGTGTGTTCGTGCAATCCAGTTTGCGCCTGGACCCGTTCTCACGGGTTCAGTGCGTATGAATGTGGCTTGGTCTGTTAGTGCTCGCGGGCTTAATGTCTCGTTGCCTCGACACGTACACCCCGAGTCTATCGAACTCGTCTTCTACGAGTGACCTCAGTGGAACTTCTTTTCCGTGTAGGTTTCGAGCTTAGATGCTTTCAGCTCTTACCCTGCGGTGCGTAGCTGCCCGGCAACTGCCCTCTCGGACAACCGGTACACCAGTGGCACCCATTCGTAGTTCCTCTCGTACTATACGAACGTTCACGTCAAGTTCCTTAGCACCCCCAATAGATAGCAGCCGACCTGTCTCACGACGGTCTAAACCCAGCTCACGACCTCCTTTAATAGGCGAACAACCTCACCCTTGCCTGCTTCTGCACAGGCAGGATGGAGGGAACCGACATCGAGGTAGCAAGCCACCCGGTCGATATGTGCTCTTGCGGGTGACGACTCTGTTATCCCTAAGGTAGCTTTTCTGTCATCTACGGGTCCCATGAATGAACCTCGTAGGTTCGCTAGACCACGCTTTCGCGTCAGCGACACTCGTTGGGAATGTCACTGTCAGACTTCCGTTTGCTCTTGCGCTCTTCCACGAGTTCCCGACTCGCGTGAGGAAATCTTTGGGCGCGCTCGATATCTTTTCGAGCGCGTACCGCCCCAGTCAAACTGCCCGGCTACCGGTGTCCTCCGCCAGGAGTGAGAGTCGCAGTCACTAACGGGTAGTATTTCAATGCTGCCTCGGTGGCCCGCTGGCGCGGGTACCTGTGTAACGGCTCCTACCTATGCTGCACATTAGCGACCACGTCTCAGCGACAGCCTGCAGTAAAGCTCTATAGGGTCTTCGCTTCCCCTTGGGGGTCTCCAGACTCCGCACTGGAACGTACTGTTCACCGGGCCCAACGTTGGGACAGTGACGCTCTCGTTGATCCATTCATGCAAGCCGCTACTGAAGCGGCAAGGTACTACGCTACCTTAAGAGGGTCATAGTTACCCCCGCCGTTGACGGGTCCTTCGTCCCATTGTAATGGGTGTTCAGATACCCGCACTGGGCAGGATTCAGTGACCGTACGAGTCCTTGCGGATTTGCGGTCACCTATGTTGTTACTAGACAGTCGGAGCGTCCGAGTCACTGCGACCTGCTCTATCAAGAGCAGGTATCCCTTATCGCGAACTTACGGGACTAACTTGCCGAATTCCCTAACGTCGGTTGATCCCGACAGACCTTGGCTTACTCTGCCAGCGCACCTGTGTCGGATCTCGGTACGAGCTTCTTGCTTGTCTTTTCACGGGCTCTAGGTACCGCCGAGTTTCCCTATCTCACCATTCTTTCGCTTCGTGCCATTACGGCTTCCACGAAGTTCGGTGATTCGACGGGGCGAAGGCCCCGCTCGGTGTTTCCTAAAGCGTCGACGTTTATTGCAAGAAGGTACTGGAATATTAACCAGTTTCCCTTTCATCTATTTCGAATTACGGATAGACTTAGGATCGACTAACCCTCGGCTGATTGACAGTGCCGAGGAACCCTTGCGCGTAAGGTCGTCGGGGTTCACACCCGACTCTCGCTGCTACTGAGACCATGATTTTCGTTGCTGCACGGTCCATACGAGATCTCTCCCGTACTTCCGTCCATGCAGTATGCCAACCTACGGAATCGTGCTAAATAGCACGCCGCCAGGTCTCGGAGGTGGATTTGAGTCCCGATCATTTTCGACGCCTCGAACCTCGGCCGGTAAGCTGTTACGCTATTCTTAGAGGGTAGCTGCTTCTAAGCTCACCTCCCGGCTGTTTAGGGCTCGAGACAATCTTCGATCACACTTAATCCACACTTTGGGTCCTTAACCTGGCTCTGGGTTGTCTCCCTCACGGTGCACAAGCTTACCCCGCACACCGGACTCCCTGAGTCTACGATGTCCGTAAGTTTGGAGTTTGACAGGGAAGCGAACTCCTCTCGGAGGCCGGATTCCCAATCGGTCGCTCTACCTCACGGACTATCTCATCAGAGGTCATGCTTCGACATGTTTCGGTTGGAACCAGCTGTTGCCAAGTTCGATGGGCCTTTCACCCCTACACCAGAGTCACGAGAGGGTATTGTAGGACACCAACTCTAACGGGCCTCCACGCAGCTTTCGCCACGCTTCGCCCTGCTCCGGCGTAGATCACTTGGTTTCGGGTCGCATCCGGTTGGCTCCCCGCCCTTGAAGACGGTGGCCCTGGTCAAAGACTGCGGCCGTATCGGTTTCCCTATGCCTCCGGGGGTTCTCCCCTTAGACTCGCCAGTCAGATGCACTCCATGGTTCGTTTTTCAAAACGTACGATATAACATCGGCTTCGTCTGAGTCTTACTGTAGAATCGCTTCTAGGTCATTCGTCAGACGACCTTGTATGCTATATCGCTCTATCGCCAACTGATTTCAAGCCCTATTGCACCGCCCTTTTCGGGGTGCTTTTCAGCGTTCGCTCACGCTACTTGTTCGCTATCGGTCTCGAGGAGTGTTTAGTCTTCGCAGTTGATGCCTGCGTAATTCACGAGGGATATCCAACCCCCGCTATTCTGGAACAACCCCGGGATCTTTCCTTCACACTACGGGGTTTTCACCCTGTATCACGCTCCGTTCCAGGAGACTTCGTGTGAATTCCAGGTCCGTTATGGGTAGTCCGTACACCACATTGCCCGAAGGCTTCGGTTTGGACTGTATCGCGTTCACTCGCCGTTACTAACGACATCGCGGATTGCTTTCTTTTCCTGTTCCTACTAAGATGTTTCAATTCGGAACGTTCCCCATTGCGCTAGGCAATTGCTGTGGGGATTCCCATTCGGAGATCCTCAGTTCTTTCCCTCCATGCGGGTCCCTGAGGCTTATCGCAGCTTGGCACGTCCGTCATCGGCTCTCGAGCCGAGCTATCCACCAGCTGGCACAGTAGCCAGTTGATATAGTCACTGTGACCCGGAGAACGGGTCCAGTGGACGCCTGGATTGCACGTACACACGGTTTCATCAAACACCCTCGGAGATAGCCGAGGCGTGTTTTCGACCCTTCCCAACCACGCTTGCGCGGGATGGTGCATCTGTCGTCAGTATCCATTCTTCCGAACTGTCTTGCCCCACTTAAGGGGCACGATTGTTCGGGAGTGGAGTACTGCTTACTATGGACCCACAGGGATTCGAACCCTGGGCATCCTCCTTGCAAAGGAGGCACTCTACCACTGAGCTATGGGCCCGTGTTAGCCCTAGTAGTTCTAAGGTGTCCGAACGGGTGTCATTGTGTGAACTCGGAAATCAGCGTTGAGCCACCCCGTCGGGGTGGTCTCGGTCGTTAGGAGGTGATCCAGCCGCAGATTCCCCTACGGCTACCTTGTTACGACTTAAGCCCCCTTGCGAAGCCCAGATTCGACCACCGTGTGGTGGCCTCATCCGGACCTCACTCGGGTGCTTTGACGGGCGGTGTGTGCAAGGAGCAGGGACGTATTCACCGCACTCTTGTGAAATGCGATTACTACCGAATCCAGCTTCATGAGGACGAGTTTCAGTCCTCAATCCGAACTACGATCAAGTTTAGGAGATTAGCGTTCTCTTTCGAGATAGCAACCCATTGTCTTGACCATTGTAGCCCGCGTGTAGCCCAGCTCATTCGGGGCATACTGACCTACCGTTGCCCGTTCCTTCCTCCGCTTTAGCAGCGGCAGTCCTTCTAATGTACCCAACCAGTCGAAACTGTTGCTGGCAATTAGAAGTGCGGGTCTCGCTCGTTGCCTGACTTAACAGGACGCCTCACGGTACGAGCTGACGGCGGCCATGCACCTCCTCTCTACAGCGTCGTGGTAAGGTCATCAACCTGACCGTCATTACTGTAGTCGGAGCTGGTGAGATGTCCGGCGTTGAGTCCAATTAAACCGCAGGCTCCTCCGGTTGTAGTGCTCCCCCGCCAATTCCTTTAAGTTTCATCCTTGCGGACGTACTTCCCAGGCGGCTCGCTTCACGGCTTCCCTACGGCACAGCACAGGCTCGTAGCCTGTGCCACACCTAGCGAGCATCGTTTACAGCTAGGACTACCCGGGTATCTAATCCGGTTCGAGACCCTAGCTTTCGTCCCTCACCGTCGGATCCGTCTTCTCGAGGTGCTTTCGCCATCGGTGGTCCGTCCAGGATTACAGGATTTCACTCCTACCCCAGACGTACCCCTCGAGCCTTCCGGTCCCAAGCCATGTGGTTTTCACCGGACGCCCGCCAGTTGAGCTGGCGGATTTCCCGATGAACCTTCATGGCCGGCTACGGACGCTTTAGGCCCAATAATATCGGTCATCACTTGAGCTGCCGGTATTACCGCGGCGGCTGGCACCGGTCTTGCCCAGCTCTTATTCCTCGACCGCCTTACAGTCGAGAAAAGCGAGGACTATATGCCCTCGCACTTGGGGTCCCCTTATCGCACTTGCGTGCAGTGTAAAGGTTTCGCGCCTGCTGCGCCCCGTAGGGCCCGGAATCTTGTCTCAGATTCCGTCTCCGGGTTCTTGCTCTCACAACCCGTACCGATTATTGGCACGGTGGGCCGTTACCCCACCGTCTACCTAATCGGCCGCAGCCACATCCTACAGCGCCGGAGCGTTTCGGGGAGTCGGCATTCAAGCATGACTCCCGTATGAACTATTAGCCTCAGTTTCCCGAGGTTATCGTTCTCTGTAGGGTAGTTTGGCCACGTGTTACTGAGCTTTTCGCCACGAGTGTGAACTCGTGCAACTAGCATGGCTAAATCGGACCCCAATAGCAATGACCTCCGGCAGGATCAACCGGAATGGGTCGCGACCATTTAAACCTGGTCGCGGGGTGTTGGCGGGTGAATGGCAGCGTATTGCTGTCAAATCACCGTTCAAAGGTCCGAGTTCGAATGACATCCGTTCGGATGTCACCGAACTACTAGGGCTAACATCAGATACCGTCTTGCGGCGTACCGCAGGGGCGGAATCCTCATGTCCTTCGGATTTGAACCGAGGCGATTGATGGGTTTAAACCCATCGAACCGAGTTCGGTCGCATCCGGTGAGGCGGGACGCGTTGAATCGCCCCGCAATCGCGGTGTGTCGTTCGCATTATTCCGAAATGCCTTGGACCACTTAAGGCCGTCGTATCGTTGGCAGCCCCGGGAAGGTGTGTCATCCCGGTGGGCGCCAGACGACCGTTGGGTCGGAAGGGCGTTCGGACGAAGCCTTCGGGGGGAGTGCCCCCGTGCGCTTCTTCACATTACTTCCAATGCCACGGTTACATAAAAGGCCGTTGATTTAGTAGCTCCATGATAAAAATAGACACGAGTAATGTCATAACTTCACGCTCGATTTTGCGTGACATCAATACATAGCCGTACGAAATCAATGTATTAGTTTCGCGCACGCATGTAGATAGAACAGTAGGCTCGGTTGAAGTCCGTTTATAACGGGTCGCTTTATAAGGACAGAGGTATGATTCACGTGCGAGCAATGAGTGGGCCGGCAGACTCCATCGAGATTCAAAACGTAGTCGCATCGACCGGGATCGGTCAAGAGCTCGACCTCGAAGCCCTCGCGGACGACCTCCCCGGTGCGGATTTCAACCCCGATAACTTCCCAGGTCTCGTCTATCGCACACAGGACCCGAAGGCTGCAGCGCTCATCTTCCGTTCCGGAAAGATCGTGTGCACGGGCGCAAAGAGCATCGACGACGTGCACGACGCACTCGAGATAATTTTCGACAAACTTCGTGAGCTACAGATCCCCGTCGACGACGAACCGGAGATCACGGTCCAGAATATCGTCTCCAGCGCCGACTTAGGACACAATCTGAACCTGAACGCACTCGCAATCGGACTCGGCCTCGAGGACGTTGAGTACGAGCCTGAACAGTTCCCCGGTCTCGTCTACCGGATGGACGAGCCAAAGGTCGTTATTCTCCTGTTCGGCTCCGGTAAAATCGTCATCACCGGTGGCAAGCGTACCGACGACGCAGAAACCGCTGTCGAGGAAATCGTCGAGCGTATCGACGCACTCGGGCTTCTCGGATAGACGCTCTCAGAATTTCTGTTTCTTCTATCGCGTGTGTGGATGCCCGCAAACGTGAAATGTCGAACAGTCGAACGACCGTATATGAACACGCGGGAGGACGTGGCATTTCTCGTTGGATCCGAGAGCCGAGAAGCGATTTTACGAACACTAGCGGTAGAACCACGTCGTCCAACGGACCTCGCAAACATCTGTGACTGTGCTCGAGAGACAGCACAACGAACACTTGCAGGGTTTTGTGACCGGGGATGGGTCGAGAAAGCAGACGGCTTGTACCGACTTACCCCCGGTGGAGAGATGGTCTACGACCGATACCAGGAGCTTCGTACGACCGTCGAGCGGGCAGAGCGAATGCGTGAATTCCTGACGAACGCGGGTTCCGCATCCGACGACATCCCTTCGAGCGTCCTCGACCAGATGAACATCACGACCGCCGTGAGTAACGACCCGCACGCACCACTCAACCGATATCTCACTGTACTCGGGGACGAACCAGTCGACCAATTTCGTGGTGTGGCGCCCATCGTGAGTCGAGTATTCAATGAATCCGCAGAGGCAGTGTTGGGCGAGCACACGCAAATGGAGCTTATTGTCGATCAAAGCGTCCTCGAACGGTCAAGGACCGCGTATCCCGAGGCGTTCGAACGTGCACGGGACCTCGACCAGTTCGAACTTCGAATCACCGATGAAGACTTGGAGTTCGGTCTCCTCCTCGTCGACGGTCACGGCGTCGTCGCAGCGTACGACGAACACAACAATATGGTCGCGCTCGTCGACGGCGACGAACCCGAAGTCATCTCATGGGTCGAAGAGTTATACGAGTCAATCCACTTCGCGTCCACTCCCATCGACGAAGTACAATCGACAGGCATGATGGAGTAACATTCCACCCGACCTGCTCAGTGTGGGGGCTATAGTAGTTCCAAAGTAGTGACTGGGTCGGTCACACGTGATTATTACAGTCACAAAATACCGCAACAAATTATAAGTTGACGTCCTGCAGAACAACAGGTGCAGCGGTGCAGTGTCCCCCGTATACAATTCGGCCCTCGACACCCGGTCGAAGCCCCTGCCCCTAGTCCGTGTTTTCTGTGAGGACGTCTTTTACTACATCCGGGTCTTCCAGAAGTTGGTGTTTCGTGTAACTTCCTTCAGCGCTGCCACCGCTGTGTTTGGACTGCTCGATGATATCGAGGAATGCGTGTTCTTTTAGGAGATCTCGGACCCGTCGAAGTGACAGGCTATCTGAGCCTTGTTGTCGACAGATGTTCTCGTAGACTTCGTACACACGACTCGTCCGGAAACCGTCTTGTTGCTGGTTGGACAATGAAAGAATAGCGAGAGCCTGAAGCACGTACCGGGAGTGTGGCGTCGACCCACGGATGAGTTCACGGAATCGGTCAGTCTCTGCGCGCTGGCGCGCTTGCGTGACGAAATTCTCTTTGACTGTACTCGCTCCCATCGACTGTGCGATTTCGCCCGCGTAACGCAGAATGTCGATTGCCTTTCGCGCGTCACCGTGTTCGCGAGCAGCGAGTGCAGCAGCACGGGGAATCGTCGACGGGTCCAAGACATCATCACGGAAGGCGTCGCTCCGTGCATCCATGATGTCCCGGAGCTGATTTGCGTCGTACGGCGGGAAGACGAACTCACGTTCGCAGAGACTGGACTTTACGCGCTCGTCCATTCGGTCTTTGTACTGAATCTTGTTACTGATGCCGATGACGCCGAGTTTACAGCCAGCGATTTTTCCGGCCTCGCCAGCCCGCGATAGTTGCATGAGAATGTCGTCGTCGCTCAACTTGTCAATCTCGTCAAGGATGATGAGAACAACGTCGTAGAGTGAATCGAGGATACGCCAAAGTCGCTTGTAGTACGTCGAGGTCGAAAGTCCCTTATCTGGAACTTTGATGCCTGTAATGGCAGTGTCGTTGACGCTGTCGGCAATCGTCTGGACCGCCTGTGTTTCGGTGGTATCCTGTGCGCAATCGACGTATGCGAACGTCGCTTTCACGCCTTCCTCTTCGGCCGTATCGACGAGGCGCTGTGAGACGTACTTGGCACAGAGCGACTTTCCGGTTCCCGTCTTCCCGTAGATGAGAACGTTACTCGGGCTCTGTCCGAAGATAGCTGGATTCACCGCCGTCGCGAGGCTCGAAATTTCGTCGTCGCGACCGACGATGCGACCCTCACCCGGGAGATGGTTAATCTCCAACAACTCCTTGTTGGCGAAGATAGGGTCCTCTCGGGTGAAGAGGTCGTCGCTGGCGTTAGGCATGTTCGCAACACACCACGTTTCCGGTGAAAGGACTTACCATTCGATGCAGCACACACACACCACATTTCCGGTGAACACCCACGAACCTCCGTTACCCGTCCACACGAAACGAAGGTATTAGTTCACCGGAAACACGGTGTGGGGGACCCTCACTGACGCTATGAGCAAACTACAAGAGTCGTGTACGGCCGTACTAGCAAGCAACGCGGTGCTAGAAGGTCGGAAAATATCTTCTAGCGTCGACTCCGCCAAGTCACAAGATGGGAGAAGTGGAGATGAGAAATGGCCCTGTGAGAGACGGCGTTGGACGCAGTTTAGGGACGGACGGACACCGCGTCGAAGGGAATGCTCGCGGTCCACTACGCGGTAATTCTCCAGTTAACCCATGCTGGTTCCTTAGAGCCGATTCGAATTGGATAACGTCGCTTGGCGTTGCTTGGCATCGGTTAGCACCACTCGGTACCACTCGGAACTACCCAATACTGCTTGGTGGCACTTGGCATCACTTGGAGTTACTTGGACGCTATAACCGGGTCGAGAAGTAGCCGTTCCAGCTAATAACAAACGACAAATTCGACTCGAACACTACTCGAGTATCGAGTAGTTTCTTGTATACGAGTGTATCAATGGTCGGTAACACAAATGAACTATTTAATGGTTTCTATACACAGCGAAAATAGGGCCTGAACGACAGAACCGATGCACAGCACAAACAGAACAAATACGGTCTCAAAAACTGCAAGAACCGCTGACATTCCACCGGAAATCCGGTGTGTTCTCCTGTATTCGGTCGACCCCTGTTTTCACGGGTTAAACCGCCTACAAAACGATGTTTCACCGGAAACCTGGTGTGCGGGTTATAAGTGGACCGATTCGGCCGTCCGGTTCACTCGGGTAACGTCTAGTATATCCTTTGAACCCGACTTCTCGATACTCTCGGACCGTCTGGTACCCATTACCCGTTCACCGGAAACCCGGTGTGTCTGTATCCTCGCTCACACGGTAATCCGCAACGACCACTCCCTTCCCTTTCTCTCCGTTTCACCGGAAACCCGGTGTCTGTCAGCGCTACAACGTTCCCCCTCACAACTGTACGTATTCAACTAGGGCTATCGTGTGAGTTATCGTGTCAACACAGTATCTCCTCCCCGCCATCACCGAATATTCTACATACAACTTTTGTTCCAATTCACCGGAAACGTGGTGTCTCTGCCTGTCTCTGTCATTCTCTCGATTCACCGGAAGCGAGGTGTCGAAGAAAGCATCACGTGACGCATCACGAGAAGCACCACAAGCAGGTTCAGTTCGTTCTCGATAGAGTGCGACGAAAAGCGACTGCAGTTCTGCCGACTCATCTCTAACACTGGACAGGCCTTCCCCCAACAATTCACCGGAAACGAGGTGTGTAACCGACTACCGTGCAATCGTGACTCTCCAGTGAGACAGACTGTGTCGTTCAGTTGGCGTCAATGCAATTACCCCGGAGAACGAACCGGTTATTCATGCATGCACTCGGTCGTGTGTGGGTGCGTCTTCGCAAGGCAATACCGATAGGAGACGGGCAGGAAGAGTGGTCTCTCGAGTGGTCACGCCAGGTAGAGACGCGGTGGTCTCGCCCCGGAGAAATCGTCGACTGCTTTCGCTTCGACGACGGGTACGTCACGACTGTCCAGTACGAATCCCGAGATGTCACGTGGCAACTGACGCCCGGACAAGTGCCATTGGCGAGCGCGCTCGCCATGGCAACGCTCTATCTCGAACACAAACTGACACCCCAGACGGACCGTGATGGTCGCCCGTTCATCGGTTTGACCGACCACGGACCCGTACAGGTGTTCGAAGAGATACCCCCCGAACCAGTCGAGTACGTCTACCTCGATGGACTCCGAACGCTCGAAGAGTTCCCCGAGTTCCTCACCATCGACGACAGCCTCCGATCTGTCTTCGACCAAATGGCTCCCGCCCAGTCGAGTACGTCTCGGTGAATCCAGCGAACCCAGCACTTTCTACGTTCTGTCAGACACGCCCTGCACTTTGCCGCACACTCTGTGCTGTCATACACTGTCTCTTCCCTCGATGCTTCTGGTTTACTGTCTCTTCCCCCGATGCTTCTCTGGTTTCGTCACACACTAGTTTCTCGTACGGTTCCCTGTGTCGCAAGCCGTTTCCCCGTTGCGTCCGTATTCGGATTCGATGACAGCTGAGGACGAGGACCGAGAGATACCCCCAGACGAGTCAGATACCTCGGGTACTGTCTCCGAGCCATCGGATTCTACTACTGAACCGTCGGGTTCCACTACTGAACCGTCGGGTTCCACTACTGAGCCATCAAACGATATCGCCGACCCGTCTAATTCTACCCTCGAACCGTCGTACTCTACCACTGGTGACGTACTCGACCGCCTCGCCGACGTAACCAACGCCTCGGTACCAGACGACAGCCAACCGGCTGATGGCGTCTCTCTCGCCTCGTTCTACGAAGCCCTCGAAGCGGAGGGACGACCGGTCGTGACCGCACAACAGGTTGCTCGTCGCCTCGACGTGACACAGGCGGATGCAATGGAGGGACTCGATGAACTTGTCGACGCTGGTCGGGTCCAGAAAGTGAACGTCGAGACTGACCCGCTCGTCTGGTATCCAACCGAGTGGGGACGACTCGCATCGCGCGAACGAGTCGTTCTCTTCCCGAAGCGCAGGGAAATCATCGTCGACAACCCGACGCAGTACACACGAGCACAACTCTCGCAGTTCGCTCACCTCGCCGACACCACCGGTGACCGCGAAGGGAGAGGCCGAGGGTATCTCTACCGAATCCGTCAAGAGGACGTGTGGCAGGCACCGTTCGACGATGTACAGGACCTCCTTGCGATGCTTCGGTCCGTCCTCCCCGAACGGTCGCCACATCTCGAATCGTGGGTCGAAGACCAATGGAAGCGCGCTCATCAGTTCCGCCTCTACTCTCACGAGGAGGGATACACCGTCCTCGAAGCCGCCACCGAGAGCCTGATGGGCAACGTCGCGCTTCAGAAACTCGATGAGAATCAGGTCTACGCACCTATCTCCGATACCGAGTCGTGGGTCAGAGACGAGGAAATCGCGGCTATCAAACGCATCCTCTACGACGCAGGGTACCCGGTCGAAGACGACCGAGACCTCGAGGACGGCGAGGAACTCGACGTCTCGCTTCGCGTCACTCTCCGCGACTATCAACAAGACTGGGTTGACCGCTTCCTCGACCAGCGTGCAGGCGTTCTCGTCGGTCCACCGGGAGCGGGGAAAACGATTGCAGGAATCGGCGCGCTCGGTGCTGTCGGCGGTGAGACCCTGATTCTCGTTCCCAGTCGCGAACTCGCTCGACAGTGGCGCGAGGAATTGCGCTCGACGACCGACCTCTCTGCCGACCAAATCGGCGAGTACCACGGTGGCTCCAAAGAGATACGACCCGTAACCATCGCAACCTACCAGACTGCCGGGATGGACCGCCATCGCTCGCTATTCGACTCGCGTCGCTGGGGGCTCATCATCTACGACGAGGCCCACCACATCCCAAGTCGCGTCTTCCAGCGAAGTGCCAACCTCCAGTCCAAACACCGCCTCGGCCTCTCTGCGACCCCTATCCGCGAGGACGACAAAGAAGCCGAGATTTTCACGCTTATCGGCCCGCCAATCGGGACCGATTGGGGCAAACTCTTCGACGCGGGCTACGTTCAGGAGCCGGAAGTCGAGATTCGCTATGTTGGCTGGGGAGACGACATGGCGCGCAACGAGTGGGCAGCTAGCGACGGGCGCGAACGCTACATGCTCGCCGCGATGAATCCCGGGAAGATATTCGAGATTCGTCGACTCCGCGCCCGCCACGCCGATTCGAAGACACTCGTCTTCGTCGACTACCTCGATCAAGGTAAGGAAATTTCCGAGGCACTTGACGTGCCGTTCGTCAGCGGTGAGACGAGACACCACCGCCGAGAGGCGTACTTCGAAGCCTTCCGCGACGGCGACTTGGACACGCTCGTCATCTCCCGTATCGGCGACGAGGGAATCGACCTCCCGAACGCCGAACTCGCCATCGTCGCCTCCGGACTCGGTGGTTCTCGTCGGCAGGGTTCCCAACGCGCGGGTCGGACCATGCGACCCGCCGGGAGCGCACTCATGTACGTGCTCGCCACTCGCGGAACGAGCGAGGAGGACTTCGCACAGCGGCAGATGCAGCACCTCGCGGGCAAAGGGATTCGCGTCCGCGAAACCAGTTCGGACGACCGTGAGTCGACCAAACACCTGAGTGATGACGATGACTCGCCCGATTCAGACGGGTCGGGTTCGGACTCTCCGGAGACCGAGCTAACCGAGTGACAGTCTCGACGGGTCGTCTCCGTCCCTTCATCCCCCGTCTCGACGACTAACTCGTCTCGTCATCTATCGGACTTCTGTCGGGCGCTTCTCGTCTCGAATGAGAATTCTTAAGTCCAACCGTAGACTCAGATTCTCTTGACCGCTCTTAGCTCAGCCTGGCAGAGCAGCCGACTGTAGATCGGCTTGTCCCCCGTTCAAATCGGGGAGAGCGGATTTGCTTGCAAATCCGGTCGAGCCGTTTGAGCAAGTCAGTCGCAGCGCGTGAACGAAGTGAACGCGTCGTCTGACTGAGTTCAAATCGGGGAGAGCGGACTTTTCCTGCGAACAACGTGAGCAGTGAAACGTCCGTCTCGATCCGGTTTGAGCAGCGAGCAACGCGAAGCGTTGCGAGTGAGTTCAAATCGGGGAGAGCGCACTCCTTTCTGACGCCGCCTGCGAATGTAGTTTAAGTACGAGTGTTGGTGACTCTCCGTGAACGAATGTTGGTGACTCCCCCGTAATGGGGTGTCGTCATGTCTAGTATGTAGATACCATATCCGGCGATATCAGTATTATAACGGCTTATGGCGGGCGAGTTCGAATCTATCGCTGATGACGACCCTCGCTTCTGCACCGGTATTGGTGGACATCCGTGTCGAAATGAACGACCATTGGACGATGACTGTCGAGTTACACGAGACCAAGGAGACACGACACCTCGTCGCGTACGAGTCCACACGCATCCGCAACACGTTGGCATCGCTTCCTGTGGGTGCCCGCGTCCCAATCGAGATGGTTCGTGCTGGCTCGCGCTCGAATGTCTGGAAGGCAGTTGCACTCCACGGCCGACGCGTCTCTCCTCCCGACTCCTCTGCCACGACGGCCAACTGAGCCTCGCTGGAAGCGGTTCCCCATCTACACAGGTCGCTCGCTTTTCACCGCACGACGAACCGCCGATGCTATACCGTTTGCCCGTGTCCCGCAGTCCAATGAGCTTCGTCACCGAAGTTGAAGTTCGCTTTCGTGACCACGATTCGTTCGGGCACGTGAACAACGCCGTCTACGCGACGTACTGTGAACAGGCCCGCGTTGGGTATTTTGAGAAAGTAATGGGCGTCCCGCTGTCGGACCCCCATATCGTCGTTGCTCACCTCGAACTCGACTATCGCGCGCCCATCGAGGGTGTCGGAACCGCTGAGGTCAAAGTCGAAGCCGGCGAAATCGGCGGGAAAAGCTTCCCACTCTACTACGAAATCTCCTACGAGGGCGAAGTCGTCGCCACCGGCGAGACGGTTCAGGTCGCCATGGACGAGGCCGGCCGCCCAACTCGTGTTCCGGACTCGTGGCGTGAGGCGATAGCCGCCCACCCGTAGTCGAACTGAAACAACACAATCACTTTCGACAACATTCAACAACACTGCCTTTAACGGGTCATTTCTCCGACAGAATCATTATCCTACCTGTCGTTATGTCTAACTTGTAGGCTAGATACGCACGGCGGAGTTGAGACAAGAGTATTAAATAGTCTCGTGATAATCTTGTGATATGCCTCGGGGAACACTTAGTGAAACACAACAGGCGGATGGAGACGCCGAGACCCCGCTGTCCCGGGCAGGTGAGCGCGTCCTCCACATCGGTCGCGACCGGCCGATTAGAATTAGCGCCGGCCACCGCCTCCTCCACCACGACGGCAAGTGTAGTCGGCCACACGGCCATAACTACGAAATAGCCGTCCGTATCGTCGGTGAACTCACCGACGAAGGTTGGGTCGTCGACAAAGGAGTCGTGACTGACATTATCGACGAGTGGGACCACCGCTTCCTCGTCGAGGACGGTGACCCGCTTGTCGATGCGTTCGAACGGTCCGGCGACGCCGACGGGATGGTCGTCCTCGATTCGCCGCCGACGGCTGAAGTAATGGCTGTTATCCTCGAAGAGAAACTTCTGTCGGCGCTTCCAGACACCGTTTCGACGGTTTCCGTCGAAATCAGCGAGACATCCGAACTCTGCGCTGGCTTCTAATGCCCGTCTCTCATTCCGTCGACCGACCCGACACGGATGCAGACGGTAAGCGACTTCCCATCAACGAACTGTTTGCGTCGCTTCAGGGCGAAGGGAAACTCGCTGGCGTTCCGAGTACGTTCGTTCGGACGAGCGGGTGCAACCTCCGCTGTTGGTTCTGCGACTCGTACCACACCTCGTGGGAACCGACACACGCGTGGATGAGCGTCGAGGAAATCGTCGCCGAAGTCGACGCGCTCGACCCGAACCACGTCGTCGTCACCGGTGGCGAGCCGCTTATCCACGACGAGACCACGTCGCTTCTGTCGGCGCTCGCCGGCGAGTACCATCTCACCGTCGAGACGAACGGAACACTCGAAACCGACGCACCAGTCGATTTGGCGAGTATCAGCCCCAAACTCGCGTCGTCGACGCCGACACCCGAGAACGCTCCGGACGACACCGACCCCGGCGTCTGGACGGAAAAACACGAAGCAACTCGTGTCAACCTCGACTCGCTCGCCTCGCTGGTCGACCACGCCGACGACTTCCAACTCAAATTCGTCGTCACTGGCCGTGATGACCTCCCCGAAATCGAAGCGCTCGTCGAGGACGTACGCGGCGTCACCGCCCGCGAAGTCCGAGATAGCGACGTACTTCTCATGCCAGAGGGGCAAACCCGCGAGGCGCTCGCCCGCACCCGAACCGAAGTTGCCGATCTCGCGGCGGAATTCGGCTACCGCTACACGCCGCGCCTCCACGTCGACCTCTGGAACGACGCCCCTGAGACGTGAATCGCCCGCGAACGGAGTTACTGAAAACTGGGTTTTGAACACGCCACACACATGACTGACAACACCCACACCGACGAGAATGACTGATAACACTCACACCGACGAGAAACGCGCCGTCGTCCTCCTTTCCGGCGGCATGGACAGCGCGACGACCGCCTACGAAGCCAAGGAACGCGGATACGATATTTACGCGCTCCACACCTCGTACGGGCAGAAAACCGAATCGAAGGAGTACGAGTGCGCTCGTGCGCTTGCAGACGAACTCGACGCCAACGACTTCCTTCACATCGAGACGAGTCACCTGAAACAAATCGGCGCGTCGTCCCTCACCGACGACTCGATGGCGGTCGAAGACGCCGACATGGAGTCCGACGAAGTCCCCACCTCCTACGTCCCATTCCGGAACGCGAACCTCCTGTCGATGGCCGTCTCCTACGCCGAAGCCAACGACTGTGACGCTGTTTTCGTCGGCGCACACTCCGAGGACTACTCGGGCTATCCGGATTGTCGTCCCGAGTTTTTCGATGCGTTCGAGACGATGGTCGATGTCGGCACGAAACCCGACACGCACATCTCGCTCGAAGTACCCTTCGTCCACGATGCGAAGACAGATATCGCCCGCCGCGGTCTCGAACTCGGCGTTCCCTTCGAGCACACGTGGTCGTGCTACCGCGCCGAAGAACCCGCTTGCGGCACCTGCGATTCCTGTGCGTTCCGCCTGCAGGCGTTCCAGAACCTCGGCGAACGCGACCCGATTCCGTACGCCGAGCGTCCTGAGTACGTGGACGCCTAACCCGAATACGTAGCCACCGTAGCCGAGACGTGGACGCCGAGTAAGCCTGCATCGACGGTCACGCCGTAGCGTCTCCCGGCAGCAACGGAACGGAACATAAACCAACTGTCACCACGCGCGTCTTTTATCAGGCTGAGTCAATTTTCAGTCATGAGCGACGAGAAACGTCACACTGCGGCTCACTTCGGGAGCGCCGCCGAATCGTACTTCGAGAGCGAGGTCCACCGACTCGGAACGGACCGAAAGACACTGGCCGAGTGGTGTCGCGGTGCGACGCGAGCCCTCGACATCGCGGCGGGTGCCGGTCACACGGCGGGGGCGATAGCCGAGGCTGGCGTTCCGACCGTTATCGCCACCGACGCTGCTCCCGAGATGGTCGCTACCGCAGTCCGCGAGTACCCCGTCTCTGGAGTCGTCGCTGACGCCGAGCGAGTGCCGTTCGTGGATGACTCGTTCGACGTCGTCGCCTGCCGTGTCGCCGCGCACCACTTCCCTGACCCGGAAGCGTTCGTCGCCGAGGCTGCACGGGTTCTCGAACCGGGTGGCGTCCTCGCGTTCGAAGACAACGTCGCGCCTGAAGACACTGCACTCGCGGACTTCCTCAATGGCATCGAAGTTCTCCGCGACCCGACGCACGTCGAACTGTATCCCGTCTCGAAGTGGCGCGACTGGTTCGAGGCCGCTGGGTTCGAGGTCGAGGCAGTCGAACGAGCAACAATCACGCTCGACTTCGACGCGTGGACTGAACGAACTGGCGTCGAACCCGACGACCGGGCGGAACTCGAACGTCGGTTCCGCGAGTCATCCGCGGAGGCAAAGGCGTTGTTCGAAGTGGAGTTCGACGCCGATTCGGTCATCTCGTTCGACAATCCGAAGGCGCTGATTCGGGCACGAAAGCGGTAGGGAGGTGGTGGCTATTCCGCAGGTCGCGTACACGAATGTCGGCGGCCCAAATCCTCAACTATTTGCGAAGCGTCATGTACTGACATGGCACACGTAATCGTCGTCGGTGGTGGCGCCGCAGGACTCTCCGCAGCACTGTTCACTGCGAAGAACGGTCTCGACGTGGATGTGTTCGACACGGACGAAACGTGGCTTCACAAGGCGCACCTGTTCAACTACCTCGGTATCGAGTCGAAGGATGGTACCGAGTTCGTCGAAGACGCCCGCGAGCAAGTCGAAGGCTTCGGTGCGGAACTCCACGAGGCGGAAGTGACCGCAGTCGAACAGTCCGGAAACGGGTTCGTCGTCACGGCGGACGGGTCAGACTACGAGGCAGACTACGTCGTCCTTGCGACGGGCGCGAACCGCGACCTCGCGGAGGCACTCGGCTGTGACTTCACGGACGAGGGGACCGTCGATGTCGACGTGACGATGGAGACGAGTATGGAGGACGTGTACGCGACGGGTGCGATGGTCCGCGCCGAGGAGTGGCAGGCCATCATCTCAGCAGGTGACGGCGCGGCCGCCGCACTCAACGTTCTGACGAAGGAGAAAGGTGAACACTTCCACGACTTCGACACGCCTGCGGACGCGAAGTAGGCAGCTCCAGCGACGACCTATTTTCAGACTTTTTCACGCATACAACGGCAGTCTTCACGCATACGACGGCAGTCTTCATGATACGACATCTGTCTTCACGCATACGACATCCGTCTTCATGGATGCAACACTCGTCTTCATGATACGACATCCGTCTTCACGAACATGACCCTAGTAACGACTGGCACGCCACCGGAGTCGACGCCCAAGCCGCAAGCGGTAAGCCGCCACTTCCCATCGTGCGGTGTGTGACCACGTCCGAATTCGACGGTCCAATCTCCCCCTTCGCCGGTCTCGGCGTTGCGATACTCGCGATTAGTACGAGCGCAATCCTCGTCAGATGGAGTACCGCACCGAGTCTCGTAAAGGCGTTCTACCGCGTCGTGTTCACCGTCGCCCTTCTCGCACCAGTCGCACTCATCCGTCATCGTGGCGTACTGGCGACGATTTCGCACCGTGACCTCGCTGCTGCGAGTGGTGCGGGCGTCGCCCTCGCGGCTCATTTCGCGTCGTGGTTCGAGAGCCTGAACCATACGACAGTCGCCGCGAGCGTGACGCTGGTGCAGGCGCAACCGCTCTTTGTCGCGGTCGGCGCGTGGGCGTTCCTTGACGAGCGCGTGAGTCGACGAACGACCATTGGTATCGGAGTCGCCCTTGCCGGAATGGTGTTGATGTCCGTTTCCGACCTCCTCGCTCCGAGCAGTGCGCCACGGCCGCTTCTCGGCAATGGGCTCGCCGTCGTCGGTGCCGTGACAGCGGCCGCGTACGTCCTTACCGGTCGAAGCGTCCGCAGTCGAGTCGCACTCGTTCCATACGTGGTCGTCGTCTACAGCGTTTGCGCGGTTACACTTCTCGCAGTGACACTCGCCCGTGGTGACCCACTCGCAGGATATCCTCTCCGTGAGTGGCTCTTGTTCCTCGGGATGGCGCTCGGTCCGGGTATTTTTGGACACACTGTTATCAACTGGGCACTTGCACACCTCGAATCGAGCGTCGTCTCCGTGTCGCTACTTGGCGAACCTGTCGGAAGTACGATTCTTGCGCTATTTCTCCTTACTGAGATTCCGACACTTCCGACAGTTCTCGGTGGAGCCGTCGTCCTCTTTGGAATCTATATTACGGCGTCGTAATCTCTCACGCCCAATTTTGACAAATTAGATAACTGTTTCATTGCCCAGAAATGCCACTTCACCCGTGTTTTATTCTATTTGTTATCGAGCTTGATAACTACGTCACAACGCTCATTAGGATGAGTAGAGGCTAGTCGGTATGGACGACGGGTCGGGAGTAGACGTTCGCGTCCTCCACGTTGACGACGAACCGAGTCTCACGGACCTCGTTTCGATTTATCTGGAGCGTGAGGCGGGCGACGTGGACCTCTCGGTGTCGACATCGAACTCGGGTGCAGACGCACTCAAACGAATCCGTCAAGAACGGATCGATTGTGTCGTCTCGGACTACGACATGCCGGACATCGACGGACTGGAATTCCTCCGAGCGGTTCGGGCCGAACACCCCGACCTCCCTTTCATTCTCTTCACCGGCAAAGGCTCCGAGGAAGTCGCTCGTGATGCCTTCCGCGTCGGGGCCACCGACTACATGCAGAAGGATACGGGAACTGACCAGTACACCGTACTCGCCAACCGCGTAGTCAACGCCGTCTCACAGTACCGTGCGAAGGCGGCATCCGAGCGGTACGGAACCGCAATCGAAGTCCTCGACAGCGGCGTCTACTCGCTCGACAGCGAGGGACGGTTTACGTCTGCTGACGGGGTGTTCTGTGGTCTCACCGGCTACGAACGAGAGGACATTCTCGGTCAGCATTTCGCCGACCTCGCTGCGGACTCGGGAGACGAAATCCGCGACGCGTTTGTGAAGGTTGTCGACCCCGACAAACCGGATACCGAAGGATTCGAGGCTGTTCTCTCGTCTGGCCCGGCATACCCACACGACGACGAACTACTGTGCGAGGGGCACCTCGCGCTCCGTCCCACCGAAGACGACGAATCGGCTGTCATCGGTACGCTCCAGGACGTAACTGAGCGTCGTCGCCGCCGCAATCGACTCCGCTACGAAACGCGACTGAAAGACGCTGTCTTGGACACCTCCACGTCACTGATGAGTGCTGAAGCCGACGAAATCGGCACGAAAATAGAGTGGACGCTCCAGACGGTCAGCGAGGTTGCCGACCTCGACCGCTGCTCGGTCTACCTCTACAACGACGAGACGAACGTCGCCGCCTGTGTGCACAATTGGTATAGTGACTGTGACACCGGCCACCCGGAGCGCATTTCGCTTGAAGACGCCAGTTGGCTACTCAAGCGACTTCACCGCTTCGAGAACGTGCCCCTTCACTGTGTTTCGGACCTTCCACCGGATGCGTCGAACACGAAGCAACTGCTCACCGGCACCGAAACCGGTGGGTTCGTCGCCGCACCGATGGTCTCGAAGTGGTCCTTCGTCGGCTTCGTCCTCTTCGACGTCGTCGAAACGAACCGGTCGTGGACGGACACCGAGGTCGACCTCCTGCGGTCGGTCGCGAACAACATCACGCACACGCTCGCCCGACAGCGCAGAGAGCGCGAACTACGCCGACAGAACGACCGACTCGACGAGTTCGCTTCCGTCGTCTCGCACGACCTTCGAAACCCGCTCAACGTCGCAAAGGGATTTGCCGAACTCGCCCGCGAAGAAGACGACGTGACCTACCTCGACCGAGCACTGGATGGAATCTCCCGCATGGAGACACTCCTCAACGACGTGCTTTCGCTCGCGAGACAGGGTCGAAAGGTCGGTGAGACGAACTCGGTCGTGATTGAGGATGTCGCCGAACAGGCGTGGAAAGCAGTCGATACTGGAGACAACGCGGTTCTCGTCGTCGAAGATGGTCTCGGGATGACGCAAGCCGACCAGGGGCGATTCCAGCAGGCGTTCGAGAACCTGTTTCGGAACGCTGTTGAGCACGGCACACCAGACCAGACTCCATCCGATGACGCCGCTAAGAACGGTTCGGCGGAAGACCACGCACCATCCGGAATTACTCTCGAAAACGGTTCGGCAGACGGTCATCGGTCCACCAGTGAAGACGACAAACTCGTCGTCCGTGTCGGCCCGACGCAGTCAGGCTTTTACGTTGCTGATAACGGCCCTGGTATCCCGGCGGACAAACGCGAAACCGTCTTCGAACACGGACACACGACCTCTAAATCCGGGACTGGGTTCGGTCTCTCTATCGTCGAGAGTATCGTCGAGGCTCACGGCTGGGACATCGAGGTCACCGAACCCGAATCGGACCTCGGCGGTGCGCGCTTCGAGTTCGATATCGGCGGTGTCCGCTCCGAGGTCGAACCTCGGTTCTCACTCAGCGACGACTGACCGTTCTGGTCTGTCGAACCGCTACGCCAACGTAATTTCTGAGAGGTATGCTTTTGTCATTCGAGGTATGATTTTATCATTCGAGGTATGCTTTTGTCTCTCGATGGCGTGCGCGGAACATCGGTTCGAGCCCGAGACCGCCGAACACACCCGCGAGGTCACCGAGCGGACCGCACGGAAGTGTATACTTGACGCGGTCTTCGAGAACCGTCTCATCGCCGTCGGCACGGAATCGGTGGGTGTGTACCCAGTTCCGGAACGGACCATCGACCATGTCGTCGCGGAACCACGCCGTTTTCTCGTTTGCTTCACGCGCGAGGATGCGTGAGGTCCATCGCTGGCGCGGTCCGATGCCGAACGGTTGCATCGACATCTCGATGTCCGTTCCAGCGACGAGTTCATCCGGGTTCTCTTCGCCGTCCGGTCCTCGAACGGCCTCGATTTCGAGGTTCATCCACGTCGGCGTGAGCGCTTTCAGTCCGGAGGTATCAGAGTGGAACTCCCAGACGCGTTCGAGCGGGGCAGCGACGCGGGTTCGACGCTGATAGACTGGCATACTCCTCCGTTAGGGTCGAGGTAGAAAAGTCGTGTTGGCAGGGTATCAAAATGCGAGAGCTGAGACTGTCGCTCGTCGGTGTGGGGTGGTGCTTCCTAATCGTCGAAAAGCCGCCGCTCATGAGAGCGGCTTCGCCCGCACGGTAACTCCCGAGGCACGAACCGCGCGGATGGACACGGGCAACATCCGGCCATGCTGGAATTTGGGCTGGCTGCTAGATGGCGGCCGAGTGTTGGTCCACAGCCACGACACGTGTCGCGGCACTAACACCTTAGACGAGATTCATATTAACTATTTTGCACGTTCTATCGAATGTCAGATCTGAACCACCTTTTTGACGTTAGAATTTTCTCCGCAAGAGTGAGAAGCGCCCGATTTTTCACACCCAATGTTACCAATGGTGTGAACACGGTTGAGGACGTGCGAGTCAGCTACTCGCCACCTCAACCGAAATGAGGCCGAGACGGAACTGAGACCGTGACGGAATTGAAAGAGAACCGACGCGGGATTATTGAACCAAAGTAAGACTGTGACCGGACCGAGAGCCGAGCTAATTCGGCTGTTGCCCCCGGTTAGAGCGTGAACCGCGAGACGGTCGTTCCGGCCTTCGTCAGGTCGGTGTCGGTTGCGGCGGCGACGGTCACTTGGTTTTCGCCGTACTCGATTGCGACTTCGACTTCGAACGTGTCGTTTTCGGGTTCGACAAGCGTCGTCTCGCCCGGCGTTTTCACGGCGACGACGGCGGCGTCGGTCTGTCCGGAGACGACGAGTTTGTCGCCTTTGAAACGCGTGCTCACGCGGAGCGTCGGACCTGACGGTCGGTCGCTCTCGACGTAGCGCTCGCGCAGGAATGCAGGCGTTTCGACGGGTTCGCCAGCGTCGATACCGTGTGCGAGGCGGACGAACTGCGCCATCGACCACGCCAGTGGCGTCGCACTGCCGGTCCCCTCACCGAACTGCCAGTTGTAGGCCGTCGAGTGTTCGCGGTCCCAGACCTGCTCGGCGAGCATCCGCCCGGAGTTGGCGAAGGCAGCCATCGTCCGAAGCAGGTTCGACGGTTCGAGGGGACCCTCTTCGGTTCCCGCGAGGAGTTCGTACTCGCCGCGTTCGCCGGTGAAGATGGGCCAGAGTCGACCCTTCCCTTTGGCGTCGATGGACCACGGTGCGCCTTCTTCGTCGCGTTCGCGTTCGCCGTAGCCGTCGCCGTTGTAGCGGTAAAACGCCGGGCCGTGCGGCGTATCGACGCGAATCGTCTCGTCGACTTCCTTCACCGAGTTTCGGATAATCTCGTCGTCCGCGGGTTTGATGCCCAGACGCGTCAGTTCGAGGAAGCCGCCGTCGATGATTTCGCGTTCGTCGAGTGTCGGCCCGTTGTTCGCGAGCGTCCGAAGGTGTCCGGCGTCGGGTTCGCCGTCGCGGGTGATTCGGACGTAGTACGGGGTGTGTGTGTTCCGGTCGGTCCCGGTTCTGGTTGCCGTCCAGTCGCCGACACGCTTGGCCCAGTCGTCTGCGAGTGCTAACCAGACGAGTGCGTCTTCCTCGTGACCCTCGTCGAGTGCGATGGCGGCCGCACAGCCGAGTCCGGCGATTTCGGCGGCGATGGATGACGGCGAGTAGCCGGCTTCTTCCTCCCAGCGCTCCTGTGCGGTTGGCGGCCCGTTCCGGGCGACGTAGTCCGCAGAGCGCTTGACGTTGACGTAGTCGTAGTCCACGTCGTCGAAAGAGACACCGTGTTCGGTGAGCATGTAGGCCATCACCTGCGGGAACGAGATGTTGTCCATCTGCTCGCCGCCCCAGCGAGTCCGCCCGTTGAGGTAGGTGTTCTGCGGGATGAACCCACGGTCGTCCTGCTGGTAGGTGTAGATGTATTCCAACGCGTCGATGGCCGTCTCGATGTCGCCGACGGCCTCGAAGACGGTAAAGACCTGATAGAGGTCGCGCGACCAGACGAAGTTGTAACCGTACCCTTTGGCCTCTTCGGCGGGGACGACTTCGCCCCACGGAACCGACGGTGAGGCGATACCCGCGCCGAGGTAGGTCTTGTCCTCGACTGCGCGCAGACTCATGAGACAGGTCTTGTACTGCGCGGCGAGGCCGTCGTCGTTGGCGACCGAATCGGGCAGCGTCTTATCCGCGAGAAAGTCGGCCCACGAGTCGGTGTAGGCCGACCGAACCGTCTCGTAGCCACGAGTCAGTGCACCGGCGGCCTCGCCGAGTGCGGCGGCGGTGTCGGCGTGTTCGGCAAAGCCGAGCGCCAGCGTCTCCGAGAGGTCGGAGCCGGTACCGATACGGCCGACGAGGACGACGTTCTCGTCGTCGACGCGCTCTTGTGGGGCCGGAAGCGTCCCTTTGGAGAAAAAGTCCGCAAGGTATCGAGAACCGGCGACGCCGACAGTGGACCACTCGAACCGACCGGCGGTGGTGAGCGCGATAGCGACGCTGTACTTACGGCCGTTCTGGTCGATGAGAAGCGGTTCGTTTCCGTCATTGGCGTCGAACGCTCCCGCGTCGCGGGCGACGAGGTGGTAACTTCCGAGTTCGCCGAGGCGGAGTCCACGGTCCTTCGCGCCGGTGTTGGCGAGGGCCGTGTCGGCGACGGTGTACAGCTCGTACTCGCCGTCGTCGAGTGCCTCGAACTGCACATCAGCGAGCATCGCGTCGTGTTCGGGGTCGATGGCGTACTCGACGGTGAGTTCCCATTCGTGACCGCGACCGTCGCCCGTTTCTGTGATGATGTGGCGGAACACGAGCGCATCGTCTTCGACGATTTCGACCCGTCGTTCGACCGTATCGGCGTGGTCGTCTCGACGGGTCTCGTTGTGTGTCCGGGCCGTGTACTCGGATTTCGGGTCGGCGTCGACGACGAGGAAGTCGAGCGTCCTGAGATTCATCAGGTCGACCCGCGGGAAGCGAACTTCGGTGAGTGCACCTTCCGTCAGTGTAAACCAGATGCGCGAGGGGTCGTCGGTATCGTGGTCGGCGACCGTTCCGATACCGTACTTTTCGCCGGTCGTCCAACGCGGCCGGTTCTCCGGGCCAGTCGGTGCTGGCTTCGGTGCCGGAAGCGCGTCGATTTCGGCGAGAATCGCGGTCGTCTCCATCCGAATCGCGTGTGGCCAGCCGAGGGGTGCAGCACTGTCGAAACTGCCGTCGTCGAACACCTGTTCGGCGAGATAGTCCGCACCTGTCGAGAACGGACCGTCGGGTTGCAGCAGTTCGTAGAGGTTCGTCGCCCGCTCGATAAACCGGCGGCCGTCCTTGCCGAGGCGGTCACAGAGGAGGCCGAATTTCACGGCGGCGTTTGCTCCCCACGCGGTGGCGACGGACCAAACCTTCTCGCCTTCCTGTCCGTCTGCGCGCCAGTAGTCGTCCTCAAAGCGGACGAGACCGGCCACGTCGCCCCGAGGGTTCCGATACAGGCCCTTCAGGGTCGCGGACATGTGCTTGACGAGGCGATTGGCCGTCTTCGAGTCGATTTCCTCGATGTCGGCGTAGGCGTCGATGGCGTCAACGAGTGCGAAGGTGGCCGAGTCGAGTCGGTCGTCTACGTTGTCGTCACCGTGGAGACGGAGGGCGTACACCGACCGCTCTTTCGACCAGAGTTTGTCGAGACCGTCGTAGACTGTTTTCGCCTGTGTCGACGCGTGCTCGCGCAGTTCTTCGTTCACGGGTGCGGTAGCGACGGTCGAATATGCTCGTAAGAATGTCGCGGCCGTGTGGGTAAACCGACCGCTCATGTTCTCCCACGCGTTCTGACAGGCCATCGGAAGTCCGTCGTCTTCGAGACTGCTATCGAGTCCTGAGATGCCTGCTGTGATGGCCGACCGGATGCGCCCGACGAGTTCGTCGTCGAGTTCGTCACGGCGCTCCGAGAGCAGCGTCGCGAGGTACGCCACGACGCTTGCCGTCTGGTCTGCTTGATACTCCTCGTCGCCTGTGCCCTCGACGCGGCCGTGTGCCCAGCCGGGTGCGATGCTCCCGTCGACAGCCCAGACGCGGTGGGGCCACGTGCCGTCGTGGAGTTGCGTATCGCAGTAGAACTCGGCGCTCGTCGAAAGTCGGTCGCCGAGGGTGAGTGAGAACTCATCGTCAGCGCGCGCGAGCGCCAGCGAAATCTCGGCGTCGTCGCGGAACCACGTGTAGCCGTACCCGCCGGAGTGGGCGTAAAACGGGTCGAACTCAGGGCCAGCGATGCGAGCGCCGCTCGGCGCAGTCAGGAGTGAGAGGGCACGGAGGTCGGCTCGAACGATGCGTTCGCGCGGCGTCTCGTCTGGAACGAACACTTCCGCTTGTTCGCGAGCGGCGGAGCGAAGCGCGTCAGCCGTGGCGTGCTGGACCGAGCAGTGTTGCAGGTCTGCGAGCGCCTCCGAGCGAGCCATCTCGCCGTGGTCTGATAGCTGAGTGACGAGCGTCGTCCGTGCGGCCCGACCTTCCTGTTCGAGCGGGGCGCTGACGACGACATCGCCGGACAAATGGGTGTCTTCGTACCGGTCCAAAACGGCCTCTCGCGGGAAGTCGAACGTGTCATCGGAGAGAATCTCGTCGAACCGCTCGGGAATCTGCCCGCGAACGTCGTCGAGACCGGTCGAAGCCGTGACGTAGTCGTGTTCGTTCCTGTGGAACACCTCGACCGCCTGCGTCCCGTTCGGCCCGCCTTCTTCGTGGATAAGTCGGCCGACGCGGGTCTCTCGCCCCTCTGGAGCAAAGGTGAGAAAGGCAGTCAGGTGTGCGTCAGTTGGAATCGCACCGCGAAGTTCGACGTGCGTCACGTGGGCCCGACCGAGCGTCAGGTCGTACTGGTGGACGGTGTACTCGCCGGCGTCGTACTCGGTTTCGACGAGCGTCGTCTCGCGGTAGTAGTGCTGACGAACGGATTCGAGTTCGTCGAACCAGTGTGTCTCACCGTTCGTCTCGATACCGAACCGGGAGCGGTCAATACCATAGAGACCTGAAAGTGCAGACGAGTAGTCCCGGAGAGACCCGTCAAGGCCGACGTAAACAAGCCGGTCCCCGTGGCCCGAAAACGCACCGCCCGAGGTTTGACACTCTTCTGGAAAGCGTCCACCTCGGTCGAGTTTGTATTCGTTTAACGCGGTCCGAAGTCGCATAGAGGTAGACGTTGGCCCCGAACCATAAGTATTGGCTGCTCGGACACCCGTTTTTATCTCTTCTCTGCTATGAATTCGACAGACTCCACGGTGACGGGATAGAAGCCGTCTCGTAACGAAACAAGTATTCTCACGGGAGTAAACTCAAAGTCTCCCGGCACGTTCATTGAGTGTATGCATCACCCAGGTCCGCCGCAATTCATGGCCGTCGGTGAGTCCGTCCAACTCGCCCCGCGGAACCCAAACCCCGACGCTGATTACGAGTGGCACGTACGCAGTGCCCCCGTCGCGAGCAGCCTCGACTTCGAAGAAGGCACTCCTGTCGTCCAGTTTACTCCCGATGCCGAAGGGAGCTACGTCCTCGAACTCGACGCACCCGACGGGCCACACACGCTCACTGTTCGTGTGTTCCCCGGTTCGTACCTCCCGTCTGGGTCGGTCAGAAGCGGCGAGAGCGGTATGAGCGGATTCAGTGGATTCAGCGGACAGAGTGGGTCCGCCCGGCCAACTCAGTTCAGCGGTGGTGCCTCCGGTTCCGGCAGCGGTGCTGGCGAAGCCCAGCGGGGTGACGGCGGCCGTCCCCGTATTCGTCTCGATGCGACCGTCGAGGACGGCGTTGTCGTCGTCCGCGCCGACCCGCAGCCGAATCCGAATAGTGATACCGACCGAGACGACCTCGTCGTCGAATTCGTCGTCGACGACCGCGACGACGTGAATCGGTCCGCCGTCGAAACGGACGGCTGGGAACTCCGCATCCCCGTCTCAGCTATCGGCGACCGACTTCGCGTCCACGGCGTCGCCCTCGACGAGACGTACAGCGTCCCAGACACTGTGACCGTCGAACGCGACGCCATCACCGACGGCGGCGTCGCGGAAGCCGAACACGAGGGTGAAGCCGAACACGAGGGTGCAACTACCGAGGGTGAGACGAACGACACTGAGAGCACGGCCAAGAGCGACGGTTCCGGCGGACAGCGCGTCTCCGTTGCCCGTCCCAACGACCCGCCGAAGTGGGCACAGGAGGTAACGCTCTACGAAATTTACGTTCGCGGCTACACCTCCGGTGTCGACGAGAAAGGTTCGTCGGACCGCCAGACGCAGTCTGGCGATGTCGGCGATGACGAGGTCGAAAACACCTTCGAGGCGCTCGAAAACCGACTCGACTACCTCGAATCGCTCGGCGTCGACTGCCTGTGGCTGACTCCCGTTCTCCAGAACGACCACGCGCCGCACGGCTACAACATCGTGGACTTCTACTCAATCGCGGAGGACCTGGGCTCCCGTGAGGACTACGAGCAGTTCGTCGAAGCCGCCCACGACCGCGGGATGAAGGTCCTTTTCGACCTCGTGCTCAACCACTCCGCGCGCGAACATCCGTTTTTCAAAGACGCGTACAAGAATCCCGACTCGGACTACTACGACTGGTACGAGTGGCAAGAAAACGGCGAACCGGGGACGTACTTCGACTGGGAGTACATCGCCAACTTCGACCACCGAAATCTCGATGTTCGACGCTATCTACTCGATGCGGTCGACATGTGGGCCGAAATCGTCGACGGCTTTCGGTGTGACATGGCCTGGGCCGTGCCAGACACCTTCTGGCAGGAGATACGCGACCGCGTGAAATCGAAGGACTCAGACTTCCTCCTCCTCGACGAGACCATCCCGTACATCGCCGACTTCCACGAGGGAATGTTCGACATGCACTTCGACACGACGCTGTACTTCGTCCTTCGACAGGTCGGCCGCGGCGACGCCCCCGCCGAGCGAATCCTCGACGCCATCGACCAGCGCGCAGAAGTCGGCTTCCCCGACCACGCGGCGTTCATGCTCTATCTCGAAAACCACGACGAAACCCGCTACATCGTCGAATGCGGGGAATCCGAAGCGCTGGCTGGCGCGGGCGCGCTCTTTACGCTCCCCGGTGTGCCGATGATTTACGGGGGTCAGGAAATCGGTCAGCGTGGCCGCCGCGACGCCCTTTCGTGGGAGCACGCCCGCGACGATATCCGCGAACACTACGAGCGACTCATCGAGGTACGCGACGAAACACCCGCGCTCAGGTACGGCGGGTCGTTCCGCCGCATCGACTACGAGACCGATTCCGACCGTGCCGTCGCATTCGTCCGCGACCACGCCGACGGCTCGTACCTCTGTCTCCTGCACTTCGGCGATGGTTCCGTGACGGTCGATATCGGCGACCTCGACGTTGACGCCACGGACCTCGTCTCCGGCGACTCCATCGCTGCTGAGGGCGGTCTCCGCGTCGACGACGTGGCGATTTGCCCGCTCGTGTAGTACCGCTCGACGTTGCCCGTCCGCATAGCACCGTTCGCGCTGTACCGTCCCGACCCCGTCTGACCACCCGACACACGATGAGCTCAGGATACGCTCCCCCGACCCTGCTTTCGGACCGCACCGACGACCTCGTCTCGTGGTACGAGACGACCGTCGAGAGCCACGACGACGCCTTCGAGGCCGCCAAAGAACTCGCAACCCGCCTCGGAGCACACGTCGCCCCCGAAGACGACACTGACACCAACACCGGTGCTGACACTGACACCAACACTGGTGCCGACACTGACACCAACACCGGTGCCGACGCTGACACTGCAACCGTCGAGTTCGGCTTCTGGACGCCGGAAATCGTCGACGCTGACGTTCCCGAGTCCGCAGTCGAACTCGAACTGTTGACTTCGCCAGCGGACCTCGACCCCGGCGAGACCGACCACCGAGAAGTCTCATTCCGGCGTGACCGCGTCTCCGTGCGCCGCGCCGGTGAGTACCACTGGGCCGTCGTTGGAGGCGTCCGAACTGGGACGCGCGGCACGCTCGGCTCCCTGTACCAACTCGTCTACGAGGACGAAAACGGCGAGGAACAGACGATTCAGGACCCCGTCTCGTACTCCGTCCCGTTCGGTGCCTTCGCGCCCGCCGAGGTCTACGACGTGGGCGTCCTCGACGAAACTCGTACGGACCGCGAGTACTTCGAAGCACTCGGCACCGAGGATGAACGCGTCTCTACGACCGAAGACGACGGTCTCCCGCGTATCGACCCAGCGACGAGCATGCTGGAGATTCATCCGGGGACCGCGACCGAACGCGGGTCGCTCGCAGGTCTCGCCGAGGTCTACGAGGATATCGCCGGGAAGCAACGCGCTGGCGACGCACTCGAACCGTGGGAGCGCGCCTTCGCCGGTTACGACGGGATTCAGGTAATGCCCCTCGAACCCCTGACCGAAAACAAGGAACAACACGACTTCTGGTCCGTCAAGCAGGGAGAATCCGCCAACACCTCCACAAGCGAAGCGAGTGGAGGTTCGTCGGACGAACAGAGAGAATCCGCCGACATCTCCACAAGCGAAGGTTCGTCGGACGAACAAAGAGAGTCCGACGATAAACTCACCGTCGAGGTTGCCCGTCCCGAGATTATAAACTGGGGTTACGATATCGTCGTCAGCGCTTTCTCCGCGCCGAACCCGGCCATCCTCGAAACCGGTCGCCCGGACGAACTCGTGGATTTCATTGCCGCCTGCCACGACCTTCCGAGACCGGTCAAAGTCGTCTTCGACGTGGCGCTCGGCCACGCTGACAACCGCGGTGCGGAACTCCTCAACGACCGCTACATCCTCGGCCCGGGGATGTATGGTAAGCACCTCGACTACACCGAACCGACCGCTCGGGCCGTCTTCTTGGAGATGCAGCGTCGGAAGATGGACTTCGGTGCCGATGGTATCCGCGTCGACGGCGCACAGGATTTTACCTCCTACGACCCCGAAACCGGCGAGATGTACCACGACGACGATTTCCTCGCAGAGATGGACCGCGTGACGCAGGAAGTCGCCGGTACGGAGTACCGTCCGTGGATGATATACGAGGACGGTCGCCCGTGGCCGCGAGTAGATTGGGAACTCGCGGCGTCGTATCGCACCCTCATCGAACAGCATCCTCACTCGTTCCAGTGGTCGCCTATCACGTTCGCGCACAACACGCCCGCCCTTCTCACCTTCTGGGCGACGAAGTGGTGGCGCGTCCGCGAAGTCGGCGAGTTCGGAGGCAACTGGTTGACGGGCGTCGCCAATCACGACACCGTTCGCCGCGGGACGCAAATCGACCCGACGGTCGAGTTCAACCAGTCGCCGGTCAATCCCTATCTCGGCGAGGACTACCCCGATACGATAGACGAAGCCTACGACAACGCGGCCTCCTCCATGCTGTTCCACTGCTTCCTGCCGGGTGTCCCGATGGATTTTGCCCACGCCAATATGCGCGCCCCGTGGGGGTTCGTCCGCGATACCGACCTGACGTGGAACGTCAAGGTCGTCTCCGACGAATCGAAGTTCTGCTACTGGCAGGTCCGCGACGAGGATTTCGACGACGACCGATTCTTCCGCCGCGTGAAGGACCTCGGCTTCGAATCGAACGACAAACTTCTAGTGTGGATGAACGCGCTTTCGGCCGCCGTCGAGGCCACAGACTACGACCTCGACGTGATGGCCGACATGCTCTCGGCGATGGACCAACCGCTCGGCGACGACCTTTCCGCCGCCGACCTCGAAGCGTACAGCTACGCGTGGATGCGCGACGTTCACGAGTTCGCCAACCTGAGCCATTGGCACGACGAACAGGACGACGAGCGAATGAAGTTCCGCCTCGAAACCCGCGAATTCCGTCACGACCGCCCGTGGCTCCTCGCCGATTTAGACGAGGACGACGACTACTTCAGCTATCGCCATCCGACCGACGGAACGGTTCTCTACTACGGTTTCCGTCACTCCCCTGCGGGAGACGAACAACTGCTCTTCGCCGCGAACATGGAAGGTGTCACAGTCGATACCTCTCCCGAATATCTCGCCGAAGACGCCGCCGAGGACGAGAACGCGCCCGAAATTCCGACCGACGGCTGGGAACCGGCCTTAGTCGCACCCGGTGCCGAGGAGTCGTCGTCCAGTACCGACCCGTCTGCTGTCGAACTCGACAACGGCGAGGCAATCGTCTGGCGGCGCGAACTGTAGAAAACAGTCGACCGACCGATGCTCAGCGCGAATCGCCGGACATCGGCCGTGTGTACCACCACGCCCACAGGATGAGGACGCCCTGAAGCGGGAGTCGCGCCCAGCTTACCGCGTCGGAGGGGTTCCGCATGAACTCGGGCGCGCCCGTGAGCACGACGTCGTGGGTCGCCATGTAGACGTTTGCCGGGAAGACGGCAATCAGCAGGGCTATCAGTCCCCACGCGGCGAGACGTCGAGTTCGCTGAACTAACACGCCTGCGCCGAGGGCGACTTCGCCTATCCCGGAAATATACACGAGTTCGAGCGCCGCCGGGAACGACGGCGGAACGAGTTGGACGTACACTTCCGGGTCGACGAAGTGCATCACGCCCGCAACGATGTAGAAAATTCCCATCACGTAGCAGAGGGGTCGCTTGACCCGAGCGAGTGCGCTGACGGTCTCGTTTTTCATGCTGTCTCATGGTTGGAACGATAGCCAAAGAGGCTTGTCTCACCGAATCAGGTCCATCGCACTGGGTGTGTATCCGGTGATTTGGTGCCAACTATCCCCTTCGCTCCAACACCCGACCGACCCAAAGCCCGAACACCACTGCACCGACGAGAATCGGAATCGAATACAGCGGCCCCGACGGCGTCACGAACAACAGCGCCTCGGCGACGACGATAGCGACGAGCAGGCCGACGATTCGCTCGCGGGTAACGACGGTCACGCCGCGCTCCTCGTCACATCGGTGACGCGCTCACTTGACCCGTTGGTAACTGTCGCATTCATCTCCACCGACACACCGGGCAGGTAGTCGCCATCGGGACCGACCCACTGGCCCTCGGTTCCGCAGTCGGTGGTCAACCGACAGACCCGCGTCTCCGGCGGCCAGATAACCCGAATGACCCCACCAGACCGCTCCACAGAGGCGGTTTGTCGGTACGTAACCGTCTCGCCGAAGTCGCCAACGTAGGTGACGACGAGGTGGACCTCGCTCGTCCCGTTTGGGATTGGAACTCGGTCGGGACCGGCTGCGTTCGGGAAATTCGTGACGAATACCCCATCGGGCGTCATCGCCCAATCAACGGTCAGGTTCTCGCGCATCGGCGCGTCGTAGCGGGCGTACCCCTCTTCCGTCTCGGCGCGGACGGAGACCGTGTTGCTGCCATCGGGTGCGCCGAGAGTCGTCGTCGCACCGACGCGCTCGCCCGAGAGCACGTCGAGGCGGGTCAGTTCCGGTTCGACCGGGTCTTCCGCACCGGTCCACGACCCGCGGTAGGTGAATCGGTACGGCGTTCGGTTCGTCGCGTCGAGGACGGTGAAATCCTGTTCGGCCCCGTCGTCGATGGCGTAGACGACCGGCCCGTCGAAGCCGGGGTCGTTGCGGAGCGTCTGGAACGGGTGGGCCGACCAGTCGCCGTAGGGGTCGGGGTGGAACACGAGCGCCTTCGAGTCGTTTGCTCCGCCGACGCCCGTATCCCCACCGGTGCTCGGAACTGACGGGGTGAGCGGTGGGTCCTCGAACCCTGCTTCGATGAGCGGTTCGTAGGTCGATGCCAAGTTCTCAGTTCGAAGGTGGTTCTCGTCGTAGGGGTCGTCGACGGCGTCGAGAGTGACGCCGCCAGCAACGAGCGCCGAGATGAGAACGACCGAGAACACGACGCCGCGGGCTTCGGAAGCCGAAAAGCGGCGGTGAGCGAATCGGGTGCTGATGCGGAAACAGCCAACGAGTCCCGCTGCGCCGAAGACGACGAGCGGGACGAGCGCGTCGAAGTGGTAAAAGGGTCCGAGCAGGTCGATAAGCCCGTTCCGGAGTCCGTTGTGCGTCCCCCAGAAGTAGACGTTACCGAGGAACACCGACCCGAATACCCCGGCGACGACGGCGGCGAGCGCGTCGTCGGAGAGTTCCACAAACGCGCGGTCGCGACCGCCGAGTCCGTGATGTCGTCTCCGGTCGCTCCCGCGGCGGTTTCGACCGGTCGCGTGCCCCCACCACCGGGAGACCGTGAGTCCGACGCCGACGAGGGCGGCGATGGTCCCGAACCATCCCATCGGTCCCCACCGAGTTGTGAGCATATCGAGCGCTTCGATAGCCGTTTCGACCCCTATTGCGGGCGTGTAGGTGATGTCGTAGCCGAGGATTTCTCGCCTGCCGAACCCGATGCCGTCGTGCGGAGCGAACGCGATGTAGGGGAACGTAAGCGGGTCACCCGTCACGATTGCGTTGTAGGCGAGCGTCAGCCCGACAAACGCCAGTCCGGGAAGGGCAATAGCGACGTATCGGCGAAAGACGGCCCAGCCCGTTCCGACTCGCTGGGCGGTCGCAAGCGCCCACAGGGAGTGTCCTATGAACGGGAGGGCGAACAAGAGCGCAGTGTAGGGCCGCGCGAAGAGCGCGAAACCGATGAGCGTGCCTGCGACGACGGCGTAGCCCGACGAATCGCGGCGGGCAGCCCTGACGTAGCAGACGGCGAACCCGAGATTGAGCATCGTCGTCGGCGCGTACGCGAGGAACGTCGCCGACGTGAGGAGGAACAGTGGCGAGAGGCCGAGGAGGCCCGCCGCGACGATGCCTGTTTGGCGGTCGAAGATGTCTGCGGTGAGGATATAGACGAGTGCTGCGGTCACCGCGGCAACGCCGCCCAAGACGAGATTCGGTAAGCCGACGGCGAGACCAAGGGCGAACAGCGCCGGAACCGCGGGCGAATACTTCGAGTACAGTTGGACCCCACCGGGTGCGCTCGCGGTCTCTTGAACGATGAAGAACCACGGCCTGACGGCCTCCGCGAGCGCTCCGGGGTAGAGAAATAGCTTGCCCTCCAAGAGCATCGCCGCCTGCGTGAGGTAGACACCTTCGTCGTCGTTGACCGTGTGGTACGGAAAGAGGTCGACCGCCAGCCATGTGACGACGAGACCGACGAGAAGCGAGACGGCGAGTGCGGCGAGTCGGTGGCGCGTCCGCTGGCGGTCGATGCCAAACGAGAACCCGCGTGTGCGCAAGCGGTCGATGCTGAACGGGAGGTCGATATCGGTGAGTCGTGAGCCTCGTTTCCCCATCCTTAGTCCGAGTACTGGCCGGGGTCGGGGCGCTGTTCGCGCGGGAACCACGCGAGTTCGTGGCCCGCATCGAGTGACACCTCGACGCGACCGTCGGTCGGGACGGTCTCGTCGTGGTTGTGCATGCAAAGCAGGTCGTCGCCGCCGTCCAGTTCGACCTCGTAGAGGATGGTCGGCCCGAGGTAGCGCTTGCCGACGACCTCGCCGTGGCCTTCGCCATCGCAGGCGTGGGCGGACACGTCGTCCGGGCGGACGAGGATGTCGATGTCGGTCTCGTCGTACTCGGGTGCGAGTCCGTGAATTTGGTCGCGGCCGACTGTCCCGAGTTCCGTCTTGACCGCGTCACCATCGACGCGGCCCGGCAGGAAACCAGCGTAGCCGAGGAAACCGGCGACGAACCGCGATTCGGGGTGCTGGAAGACCTGTTCGGGTTCGCCAATCTGTTCGAGGTCGCCGTCGTTCATCACGGCGACGCGGTCCGAGATGGACAGCGCCTCTTCTTGGTCGTGGGTAACCGAAACCGCTGTGACGCCCGCCTCCTTGAGGATGCGACGAACCTCCTCACGCATCTGGACGCGGAGGTCCACGTCGAGGTTCGAGAAGGGTTCGTCGAGGAGCAGAATCTCCGGTTCGGGCGCGAGCGAGCGGGCGAGGGCGACCCGCTGTTGTTGCCCGCCGGAGAGTTCATCGGGATAGCTTTCGCCCTGCGTCTCAAGCCCGACGAGGTCCAGCAGTTCCCCCACGCGGGCCTCGCGGTCCGCTTTGTCGAGGTCTTTCAGCCCGAAGGCGATGTTCTCGGATGCAGTGAGATGCGGGAACAGCGCGAACTCCTGAAATACGACGCCGACGCCGCGTTCTTCGGGCGCAGTGAGGACTCCGTTGCCGGAGACCACTGTTCCGTTTAGTCGAACCGCACCCTCGTTCGGATGGTCGAGACCGGCGATGAGTCGGAGCGTCGTCGTCTTCCCGCATCCCGAGGGACCGAGTAGCGTGAGGATTTCGCCCTCTTTGACGCTGATAGACAGGTCGTCGATGACCGACTCGCTGCCGTAGGATTTCGAAACGCCGTCGAGTTCGAGGACGATGTCGGTGTCGGCGTCGGAATCGGAACCGGCGGTCATATCGGTTTGTGAGGACTGATGGTGGTTCGAACGGTCTTGCGTTTTGAGTGTGCTATTTGACATCGTATCCCTCTTGTCTGATGATGATGAGCATCGATAGCCCCGAGACGAACAATAGGATGAGCGCGGGCACCACGGCTTGGCCGAAGTAGCCCTGTTCGTGGGCCGACCAGATGTGCGTCACGAGCGTTTTGAACCCGGACGGACGAAGCATGAGCGTCGCGGGCAGTTCCTTCATCGTAGTCAGGAAGACGAGTGCCGCGCCGCCGAACAGGCCGGGCGCGACGAGGGGCAGCGTCACGTGACGGAATGCTCCGGTCGGGGTCTCCCCGAGGGTTCGCGCGGCTTCCGGCAGGGTAGGGTCAACCCGGAGGAACGACGCCCGGAGCGACCCGATGGCCTGCGGAAGGAAGCGGATAACGTAGGCGAAGACAAGGAGATAGAGCGTCTGGTAGATGGGTGTCGCATACGAACTGCCGAAGAAGACGAGCGCGAGACCGAGGACGACGCCCGGCACCGCGTAGCCGATGTAGGTCGCGCGCTCGAAGAGAGAACTTAGCCGCGAGGAGTGGCGTGCGGCGAGATACGCAACGGGGAGACCCGCGATAGTCGCCGCGCCCGCGGTCGCGGCGGAAACAAGCACGGAATTAAACGCGTATTCGGGCCGGAAGGCGAGCGACCGGCCCGTTTCGGCGACGCCCTCCGCCAGCCACGTGAGCAGGATACCCATCGGGACGACCAGCGCGACAATGGCGACGAGTGCTGCGAACCCGACCGCAGGGTATTTCCAGCGACCGAGTTTCATGACACTCCCCGAGCGGCCGCCGGTCGTCGTCCGCTCGTTACCGCGAATCTGCGATTCGAGCGTGAGAATCACGAGCGTCACGGCGACGAGTTGCAGCGAAAGCAGTGTCGCGGTGTCGCGGCCGAACGCCCCGAACTCGACGTAGATGACGCGCGTGAACGCGTCGAACCGCATGATGGCCGGCGTACCGAAGTCCGAGAGGGCATAGAGCGCGGCGAGGAGCGCTCCGGCGGCGACTGCCGGGCGAATCTGCGGGATGGTCACCCGCTTGAACGCCTCCCAGCGGGAATGGTTCAGGGTCCGCGCGGCGTCGATGAGCGTGGTGTCCATCGACTTCAACGCGGCCCGGGTGGTGATGAACACGTACGGATAGGTGTAGAGCGTCAGCACCAACACGGCACCGGGAAGGCCGTAAATTTCCGGAAGCGAATCGATGCCGAGCGGCGCAAGTAGACGCTGAAGTACACCCCGCGGGCCGAACGCGGACACAAACGTGAACGCGCCGATATAACTCGGAATAACGAGCGGTAACGAGACGGCGACTGTCCAGAAACGCTTGAACGGGAGGTCGGTTCGGACGGTGAGGTACGCTAGGGGAACGCCGAGTGCGATACACGCGGCGGTCACGAGGACGACGAGGACGGTACTGTTCAAGAACACTTGCACCGTCGTCGGGCGCGTGAGAAGTGCCAGCGCATCCGACAGTCCGACTTCGAGCGCCGATTCGACGAGCCACAACAGCGGGACGATGACGGCGGCGGCGACGGCACCGCTCGCGACTGTCAGTCCGAGCGGTTGCTCGTCGTCCCCTCCCCCAGTCGTCGTCCGCTGTTCGGTCGCCATCAGTGGGTCACCTCAGAGCACGCCCACCTCACGCAAGAGTCGTACGGTTCCTTCGAGGTCCGAAAGCTGCGTCAGGTCGAGTCCTTCCGGCGGGTTGAGTTCGTCGATACTCGGAAGTTCGCCGATGGGGTCGACACCCGAGACGAGCGGGTATTCGAAGGTCGTCCGCGCGAAGTAGTCCTGCGCCTCTGCCGACAGCAGGTGTCGGACGAAGTTGCTCGCGAGGTCGGCATCGTCAGCCGTATTGAGGACAAGCGCGCCTGCAACGTTGAAGATAGACCCGGCGTCACCCGAAGTGAACGCGGTTTTGAGCGGCGCGTTCGGGCGACCGGCGAGGATGCGCTGTATGTAGTAGTGGTTGGCGAAGCCAGCGCTGATTTCGCCGTCGGCGACGGCCTGCGAGACGAGGAACTCGTCTTTGAACTCGGTGACACCGAGGTCCTGCATCCCCTGAAGCCACTGCTTGGTCGCCTCCTCGCCTTCGAGGACGCGCATCGCGGTGATGAACGCCTGGAACGACGAGTACGTCGGGGCCCAGCCGATGTTGTCGCGGAACGCCTCGGTCTCCGGGAACTTCATGATGTCGTCCGGAATCTCCGACTCGTCGAACTGGTCGGTGTTGAACGGGACAGTCCGGGCGCGTCCAGACGTACCGGTCCACTGGCCGTCCGGGTCGTGGAACTCGTCGCGGACGAGGTCGAGAACCTCGCTCGGAAGTTTCTGTGTCCGTCCGGCGTCCTTCAACGCACCGAGCGACCCCGCGTTAACGGAGAAGAACACGTCGGCGGGGCTGTTTTGGCCTTCCGTCTGAATCTGATTGACGAGTTCGGCCGCGGAGTTGTACCGCGGACGGATGGTGAAGTCGTCGTAGTAGTCTTCGAAAAAGGAGATAAGTTCGCCGACGAGCGCTTCTCCGCGCCCGGAGTAAAGCGTCAGTTCGCCCGAGAGGTCCGGCATATCGGCCACCGACACGCCGCCGGTAATCTCGCGGTCGCCGAACGGAGAGCGCCCGGAGCCGATCTGCTCAACCGTCTCGTTGCCGCCGGATTCGGTCGTCGTCTCGTCTTCGCCGCCGAGTCCGGCACAGCCAGCGAGCGAGCCGAGACCAAGCGCCGCCGCCGTCGCAATGAACCGACGACGACCGTGGCCGCGAAGCTCCCGGTCGTGATCTTGCATATATTGATTTAGGCTACCCTAAAACATTTATACCTACCGGTTCGAAGGGTGAAGTTACAGAAATAGAACATAGGAGGGGTTAGTCGTCAGCGGGGGTAGCTGTTTTTCGGGTCGCAAGCACGTCCAGGCAGTCCAGCCAGTCTTGCATATGGTTGCCGACGTAATTGAAGAACTCGCCGTTTCGATAGTCGGACCAGTCGCCGTCGGCGAGCGCGTCCGCCATCGCTTCGAACACCGCGGCGTAGGAGTCGGCGTCGTCACCGGATTGCATCCGGTGGGCCGACGAGGTTCGCTCGTCGATCTCGCCGACCGCATCGACGACTTCCCAGAGGTGTTCGTTGAGTTCGAGGCCCGGTACCTCGTTGTTGAGGTCGTCGAACGTCGGCCGCGCGGCCTTGTTGTGTTCGCAGAGCGGATAGCCGGTGAGGACATCTTTGCCCAGCACGTCCGCGGCGCGCTTGAGGAAGACGCCCGACCAGATGTCGTCGAAGCGGCCGACTTCCCACTCGTTGTCGTCCATCGGCAACTGGTAGAACGCCGGGATGACCTCGCGCTTGAACGCGAGGTTCATCGAACAGACGGTGAGATACTGGCCCGGTTCGGCGACAAAGTCGCCGTCGAAGTCGTCGAAATCGGTCCGGGTCTGTGCCTGCCCTTCGAGGTCGCCGTCCATCAGGATGCGGACGGCGTCGAGGTCCGGCACGTTGGTCCACAGGCCTTGCGAGGCGACCACGTCGCGGAGTTCGCGGGTGTCCGTCTCGACCGTCTCGCCCATCGCCGAGTAGGGGTACCCGCGTGGGTACAGTCCGTGTTCGTCGGCGTTCTGGTAGAGGACGTTCACCCACCGTTCGTTACTCGACACCGACTCCACCTCGTCGGTACGGTGGAGGTTCTCCATGTGCCGACCGAAGAAGTCCCACTCGTCGTGCGGGAGGGTGTCGTCGTCGATGAAGAACCCGTATTCGAACTCGGGGTGTGCCCACATGTACAAGAGGCCGAAACTCGTCTGTGCGTGACTCGCCGCCGGGACGAGGTGCGAGTACTCAGAAATCCCCTGCTCGGCGTACCACTCCTCACGGGCCGACTCGTCGAACACTGCCCCCGAAACCCCTTCGTCGTCGAGCATCGCCACCATCCCCTCGGTGTCGCAGAAGTCCTCCGTCACGAGGAGGACGAACAGCCGGTCGAGGTCGAAGCCGTGTGCGCGGGCGTTGTCGAAGTACGACCGCATGCACTCGTACTCCCGAATGGTCGGAACGACGACACAGATATCCGATTCCATTGTCTGTATGACTTTAGGCTGACCAAAAGTACCTGTTGGTCCCGTCTCAAACCCTTCAGACGTCCGAAACGTTCGATTTGCCATCCCCCCGTAACTCCGAACGTTCGCTTCGTCATCCACCGGCGACTTCGAAACGGTCACTCCGAGATTCCCGTCAGCGACTCCAACAGCAGGGCTGCGGTCTCTTTCGCCAGCGGGTCGTTCGCGTTCCCACACTGCGGCGACTGGACGCAGGACGGACAGCCAGCCTCGCAGTCGCAATCGTCGATGAGGCGTGCCGTCTGTCGCATCAGGCGCTCAACGATATCGTAGCCAGCGCGAGTCAGGCCGACGCCGCCGGGATGGCCGTCGTAGATGAAGATAGTCGATTGGCCCGTGTGGTCGTGATATGGCGTCGAGAGGCCACCGATGTCGCCGCGGTCACACAGGAGCGTCAGCGGGAAGAGCGAAATCATTCCGTGTTCTGCGGCGTGGATACCGCCGTTAAACGCGTAGTCGCTCCCTTTCTCGTGGGAACTACCTAACTTGCGCATCTCGGACTCTATGTCGCTGGGGACAGTGAAGTACAGCGCTTTCGTCCGAAGGCTCGTCTCCGGCAGGTCGAGCAGTTGTTGGCCGATGGTGGTCCCGCGCTTCGGGTCGCGGCGTTCGAAGCCGGTGATTTGCTTCCGCATCGTCACCTCGGCGAATCTGACTTCCACGTCCGACCGCGCCGACAGCGGTTTCGACAGGATATCCCGTTCGACGGTGATGTGTTTGTCGTGGAGGACGCGAGTGTAGTAGTCCGCCCACGTCGGTTGCAGACGGGCGACGTCGCGGTCCAAATCGAGGTCGGCGACCTCGTAGGTCTGGCCCTGATGGTGGTACACTGCGCCGGGATGAGCGTCCCGAAGTGCGTCGTCGAATGCGAGTTTCGCGATAGTCTCGTTGTTCCGCGAATCCATAAGCTGGACCTCGCGGTCGGTGATTGTTCGGAGACTCATGGCGTGTTGCGGGCTTCCGCCGCCGTCGTGGGTCCACCGAACTCCCTTGTCAGTATCCCGCCGCGCCAACGTTCCCTCACCTTCGAGGTCGGAGACCACGTCGGGGAACGAATCGCCGAAGTACGTGTCGTCGTCCGTCGAGAGCCAGTTTTCGGCGGCGGCGCAGGCGACGTGGCTGGGGAGCAGGTGGTCGTTTTCCGGGTCCGAGACCGCTCGCTCCGGGTCGCCGTCGAAGAATTCGGTGGGGTGGTTCAGCAGGTACTGGTCGAGTTGGTCTTCGCCGCCGACGAGAACCACCAGCGCGGGTCTGTCCCCTCGACCGGCCCGCCCGGCTTGCTGCCACGCCGACATTCGGGTACCGGGATAGCCGTCAATGAGGACCACGTCGAGGCCACCCACGTCGACGCCGAGTTCGAGTGCATTGGTGCTCCAGACGCCGGTGATGTCGCCGTCGTGGAGACCCGCCTCGATTTCTCGCCGCCGGTCGTGGGTGAGCGCGGCTTGATATGCCGCAATCTCGCCCGCCAGTCCGTGTTCGCCGCGACTGCGGAGGTCATTCGCACTCTCGGAGGCGTACCGCTCGGCGGCCTGTCGAGCGCGCGTGAACGCGAGCGTCTGGTGGCCGCGCGCCACGAGGTCGACGAAGAGATTCTTCGTTTCGACGTGACCCGACCGTCTGCGTCCTGACCCACCCGCGTCGGGGTTCTCGTACTCCGGTGGATTCCACAGCAACCAGTGTGTCTCACCGGTTCCGCTCGTGTCCTCGTCGACGAGCGCGAACGAATTTTCCCGCTCGCCTGTAATGCGCGCAGCGTGTTCGACGGGATTGCCGATAGTCGCAGAGCAGCAGATGAACTGCGGGTCGGACCCGAAGCGCTCGCAGACGCGTTTGAGTCGCCGAAGCAGGAGCGCGACGTGACTCCCGAAGACGCCGCGATAGCCGTGTACCTCGTCGATGACGACCGTTTCGAGCGACGAGAAGAACCACTCCCACAGGCGGTGTGCGTGCGGGAGCAGCGCGTAGTGAATCATGTCGGGATTCGACAGCAGAACCGTCGGCATTCGCTTTCTGACCTCGCGCTTCTCGGATTTCGACAGGCGACCGGTGTACTGGTCGGCCGAGACGCGACTCCCGAACCCGAGGCCGTGAGCGAGGTCCGAGAGCGTCTCCAGTTGGTCGGCGACGAGCGCGTTTTGCGGGCCGAGATAGAGCGTCCGTCCGCCGTGGTCCATCGCCCGCTCGAAGGCGGGAATGGTGTATGCGAGGCTCTTCCCACTCGCGGTTTGTGTGGCGAGCACCACGTTGTCGCCGTCGCGGACGGCTTCGACCGCCTCGGCCTGATGACGATAGAGACGGTCGATACCGCGGTCTTCGAGGGCTGACGCTAATCGCGGTTCGAGGTCTACATCGTCGAACGCGGAGTCGCGCGCATCGAACCGACGGTGGGACTGAATCTGTCCCTCGTAGTACGGTCTAGCTCGAAGCCACTCGATGAGGTCGTCCACACGCCCACTGTGGACCTCGCCGACCTAACGCTGTCGTACTATTGTTACTTGTTCACACGAAATTCTCCCTGCGAGCCACTTTTGTTCTCTGCGCCCCGACGCAAGCATATGGACCCGGACGCGGTGCTCATCTACGACGGCGAGTGTCCCTACTGCTCTGTCGCCGCGACGGCGCTGAAGCGTCTCGACGACGTGGAAGCCATCTCTTGGTACGACGACGCCGCGCAAACGTTCTTGGCGGCCCAGTTCGAGGAGGTCCCCTTCGCGATGGTGCTCGCAGACAACAACGAGGGCCGCGTCTACGCGGGCCGCGCCGCCGCGAAAGAACTCACCGACAGAGCGGGGATGCCGGGACTCCTCGGGAGCCTCGTCCGCGACAACTACAACACCATCGCAAAAGTCGTCGGCGTCGCCAGCGGCCGCGGCCGCGACCCGGATGACGTACACAGCAGCTATCAAATGGCACCTGCCGCGACCGACCTATTCGACGTGCTCGTCGAACACGCGGAGCCACAGCCCGAGGAACTTTCGTAGCCGCAACAGCGCTTTCTGGTAATGTCCGACCCCCATCGACAGCTATCGGTCCACTCGCTTGACCCTGCCGCTCTCGGTACCGGCGACGACCCGCTCGACCTCGATGCAGCAGCTCCACCGGGAACCTACGCGCTGGTCTTCGCGGTTCCCGAGACGACTATCGAAGTCGGTGCGCTCGGTGCGTGTCAATTTCCGGCGGGCGGATACGTCTACGTCGGGAGCGCGTTCGGCTCCGGCGGGCTTCGTCGCGTCCTCAGACACCGACGCGTCGCACGCGGGGAACACGATGCTCGCCACTGGCACGTAGATTATCTCGGTGGCCACCCTGACGTCGAACTTGTGGAGGTTATCTGCGTCACCGACCGGGACGCGGAGTGCGCCGTCGCCTCGGAACTCGGGCCACCGGCAATCGGTGGCTTCGGCTCGTCGGACTGTTCGTGTAAAGCGCATCTCACGCGACACCGAGACGCAGAAACGGCCGCGTCGACCGCTGTATCGGCATTTAGAGGTGAAAATTGAGGGAGATAGGCGTCTCCCTCGTTGCCGCCTGAACCGGACCGGGCACCCCGGTTCAGGTGACAAAGCCGGTTGTCAGAGGCACCCCGGCACCAGACCGTATTCGTGCGACCTGCTTTACTTCATCTATCGCCTACGATGCTCACTGGCTGAATAATATTATATATGTCTTTTGCTCACTTTTATTTCCAAACCCTGGATTCTCCGATCTCTTAAATACTCCGACGTTTGAACGCTATCGTATGGTCCGCCCCGAGGCAGACGAGGTACTTGATGTACTCACTCTGCGGGTCAACGTGCTCGCGGCGCTCTCTCGGCTCACGTCGTTCACCTCGGAAACCGCAACACTGCTCCCGCTCCGGTCGTTCACCGATGAGTGACCCGTCGCCGATTCCGTTCGTTTGACCCGCCGGAACCCCAATGACTTACGGGACCGACTGCGAAGCAGTGCTGATGACGACGACGTTTCCTGCAATCCCCTATCTCGAGTGGATTAGCGGGCGTGCCAGTGAGGCGACCCACGACCTCGCGACGAGCGACCTCAACGTGGCTCGTCACGATGACTCCGTCGTCCCGCCGGTTCTCGCCGACCTCGCCGACCCGGAAGACGAGACGCTCGTCGGGCAACTCGCAAGTCGATACGATGTCCCCGAGTCCTCGGTTCTCGTCACCGCAGGTGCCTCACATGCGAACTTCCTTGCCGCCTCCGCATTACTCGACCTCGCCACCGAGGTGCCTGATGATGCCGACGATGCCGACGATTCCGACAACTCTGTGGACTCCGCTCGCCCGCAGGTTCTCGTCGAGAAGCCGGGCTACCAGCCGCTTTTGGCGACTCCCGAAGCACTGGGCGCTCGTGTCGACCGATTCGTTCGGCCGCCCGAGTTCGACTATGAACTCGAACCAAGCCGAATCGACGGCGCTGCCACCGACTCGTTTGCGTACGCTATCGTCACCAACCGGCACAACCCGTCGGGGGAGCTCACCCCGCGCGCCGAATTGGCAGAGGTAGCCGACTCCGCGGCCGAAGCTGGCGGATACTTACTCGTCGACGAAGTGTACGCTCCGTACATCGACCCCGCAACAGACGGTCCGTTTGGCGGCGTCACCGCAGCGGGGATGCCGAAAACCGTTATCACCGGGTCGCTGACGAAGTTCTACGGTCTCGGCGGTCTGCGCGTCGGGTGGCTAATCGGACCGGAGGCAGTCATCGAACGGGCACGCTCTGCCTCGATGTATCTCCCGTCTGTTGCCACCCCGAGCACCAAACTCGCCCAGCGCGCCCTCCATCACGGCGACCAAATCGAGGCCGCGGCCCGCGACCAGCTCTCGACCAATCACGAACTGCTCGCATCGTTCCTTGCTGGCCAGCCGTCCCTTTCGGGTCGCATCCACGCTGGCGGGTCGTTCGCGTTCTTCGAACACGACGACTGCGACGGCGACGAGGTCGCCGATGCCGCGTGGGACCAGGGCGTGCTCGTCGTTCCCGGTCGCTTTTTCGACCTCCCGGACGCCTTCCGTATCTCGCTCGGCGGCGACCCCGGGGAGATGGCCACCGCACTCGACGTGTTCGGCGACGTGCTGGACGAACTCACAGCGTAATTCTTCGAACGAAAAGAGAATCGACCAAGCCAGCCCAGCCCAGCCCAGCCCGGTCGGCCCGTGTTGTATTTTGCCAGCCGTTGCGTCGGCGTGCGCCGACCCGTGCGTTGGTTCTGTGTCTCTCGGCGTGTCCCGATTTCGAACCGAGTGCTCGCTTACGCCTCGATGGCGTGCGTCAGCAGCTCGATTGGATGCGGCGGTTCCTCGTCGGCACCGGGCATGTCTTCGAGTTGCGTCCGGCAGGACGCGCCGGGTGCGACGACTACGTCGCCCGGACTTTCGGCCACCTGGTCGTAGAGGACGTTCCCGATGGCCTTCGACATGGAGTAGTGTTCGGCCTCGTAGCCGAACGACCCCGACATCCCACAGCACGTTGAGTCCAGCGGGTCCACGTCGTAGCCCGCGCGGCGGAGGACGCCCACCGCGTGGTGGTCCTTCTTCGTGGACTTCTGATGACAGTGGCCGTGATACGTCAGGTAGTCATCCTGCGGGAGGAACGAGAGGTTCTGGTCCAGACGGAACGTGTCGAAGTACTCCATGACGCCGTAGGAGTTGGCCGCGACGGCCTCTACGTCGTCGCCGGAGAGCAAATCGAGGTAGTCCGACTGGAACATCACGGCGTCCGAGGGTTCACAGAGGACGATATCCCAACCCTCGTCGAGATACGGCGCGAGTACCTCTACGTTCTGCGTGGCGTCGGCGCGAGCCTTATCGAGGAAGCCCTTCGAGTGTGGCGGCCGACCGGACCCGGCGACGCCGTCGGGAATGCGGACGTGGACGTTCGCGGCTTCGAGCGCCTTCACCGCCGCTTTCCCGACTTCGGGGTGGTTGTAGTTCGTGTAGGTGTCGGGGAACAACAGCACCTTGCGGTCGGCCTGTTGCTCCGCGATAGTCGACGCGCCGCGCGATTCGAACCACTCGACGAAGCTCGTCGCGTGGAACTTCGGCAGGGTTCGCTCCTTGGCGATGCCGATGGTCTTCTCCATCACCGTCCGTGCCCCGGGAATCTTCGTCATCGCGTTGGCGAGGGGTGCGAACGTCGACCCGAGTTTCGACAACGTACCGATGTTGGCGAAGATTTTGTCGCGGATGCTAGAGCCGTTGCGCTGGTGATACTCGTGCATCACCTCGGCTTTCATCTTCGCCATATCGACCTCGCTCGGGCAGTCCTTCGAACAGCCCTTACAGCCGACACAGAGGTCGAGCACCTCGTCGACGAACTCGTCTGTGAACATCTCCTCCTCCGAAAGGCCGCCGCTCATGGCCTGTCGGAGCATGTTAGCACGCCCGCGAGTCGACAGAATCTCCTCTTCGGATGCCCGGAAGGTCGGACACATGACGCCGCCGACCGTGGACTGCTGACCGCGACAGCCACCGCAGCCGTGACAGAGTTCGGCCATGCCCTCGAAGCCGTTGTCGTTGTCCCAGTTCAGCGTGGGTTCGAATCCGGATTCGAAGTCGTACTCCGGCGAGAACCGCAGGTTCTCGGTCATATCGTAGTCGCCGCAGATGTTCCCCGGATTGAGGAGCCAATCGGGGTCGAACGCGGTCTTGAGGTCGCGGAAGACGTTCCAGAGGTGGTCACCGTACAGTTTCCGGTTCCACTGCGTCCGCGCGCGACCGTCGCCGTGTTCGCCGGAGACCGAGCCGCCGTACTTGACGACCAAGTCAGTCACCTCGTCGGCGATGGCCTCGAACGTCTCGACGCCCTCGACCGTCTTCGTGTTCACGAGCGGGCGGATGTGGAGTACTCCCGGGCCCGCGTGCGCGTAGTAGGATGCGAACGTGTCGTGTTCGTCGAGGATGTCCTGAAAGTCGGAGACGTACGCAGGGAGGTTCTCTGCAGGGATGGCGGTATCCTCGATGTACGCGATGTGTTTCTCGTCGGTCGTCCGCGAGAGGAGAATCGGGAGGCCAGACTTGCGCATCTTCCAGAACTTCGCGCGCGTATCGGCGTCGTGTGCCTCCATGAAGTCGGTCGCACGACGTTCTTTCTCTGTCACCGAGGCCGCCCCGTCTTCCGGGTCGAACTCGGTTCCGTCGGGGTCGACGACGCGGTCTTCGATGAGATTTGCGACCTGCTGTTTGCCCGCCTCGTCGCTGTCGGCGTAGAACTCGACGAGCAGCGTCGAGTCCGTGTCCTCGGGGAGCATTCCGACCACGTCCGCGAACTCCGCGGTGTCGCGCGCGAGGTCGAGAAGCACGTCGTCCATGACCTCGACGGCGGCGGGTTCGTGTTCGAGGATGGGTGCGACGTCGTGCATGGCGTCTATCACGTCGTCGTAGGTGAGAAGTGCGACAGAGGCAGTCTCCGGGATGTGTTCGAGCGAGACGGTCGCCTTCGTGACGATGGCGAGCGTCCCTTCGCTGCCTGCGAGAAGGCGGGCGAGATTGATTGTCCCCGCCTTCCACTCCTCGTCGATGCCCGTGTCGTCGGGCGTGCGACGCTCGCCGCGCATCTCGTCGACGAGCATATCGAGGTTGTACCCCGAGACGTTGCGTTTCAGGTCGGGGTAGCGCTTCGAAATCTCGTCCGCTTCCTCGTCGAGTATCTGCAGGACTTTCGCGTAGATTCGTTCTTCGAGTGTGCCGTCAGCGTCGCCGCGCTCGCGGAGTTCGTCGACGCTCATTTCGCCGAACGTCGTCACCGTGCCGTCAGCGAGAACGACTTCGAGTTCTTCGATATAGTAGTCAGTCTTGCCGTACTTCAGCGAGTGTGCCCCTGTGGAGTTGTTGCCAATAGCGCCACCGAGCGCGGAGCGGTCGCCCCACGCCGGGTCGGGCGCGAACTTCAGCCCGTGTGGTGCTAACTCCTCGTTGAGTTCGCCGAGTCGAACGCCGGTTTGAGCGGTCGCCGTCCCCGTTTCGGGGTCGATTTCCTCGACCTCGCCCATGTAGCGAATGAAGTCGAGAACGACCGCCTCGTTGACCGTCTGCCCGGCGAGGCTCGTCCCGCCGCCGCGGGGCAAGACGGGAATCTGCCGCTCGTCGCAGTACTCCATCACCGCCGCCACGTCGGCCGTCGATTTCGGCATGACGACGCCGATGGGTAGCTTCTCGTATGCGGATGCGTCGGTTGCGTACAGTGTCCTCGTGTAGGTGTCGAATCGCACGTCGCCCTCGACGATGGATTCGAGGTCTTCGACCAGCCCTGGCCGTGCTACGTCGTCGTTGACGTAGTCGAAGTCGCCCTCCAGCGAGGGGTCAGCGGCCGGTTCGTGCGTGTTGGATGCCATTGATTAGCTCTCTTATAGTGTCGGTTTGCGCGAAAGGTAAAAGGCACCCGGGAACGGGTGTTTTTCCTTCCCGTTCGTGAGCGGTTCGACCTGCAAGCAGCCACCGATTAGAACACGCCGGGGAACAGCACGTAGCTGAACAGCAGCGTGAGAATTCCGGTAGCGGTCCCGTAGTACAGAAGCGGGATGAGTTCGAGGCGGATGACCCGACCCTCTTCGCCGACGAGGCCGACGACCGCGAGCGCGGCGACGACGTTGTGGACGGCGATGAGGTTCCCGATTGCACCGCCGACCGCCTGCGCGCCCAGCATGACGGTCTTCGACGTTCCGATCTGGTCTGCGACACCGTACTGGAAGGTCCCGAAGAGGATGTCAGAGACAGTGTTCGACCCTGCGAGGAACGCGCCGAACGCGCCTACGAAGGCGGCGAAGAACGGGTAGATGCCGCCAGCGATGCCGGCCATACCCTCGGAGAGGACGATAAGCATGCTGTCGCTGCCCGTTGCCGCGCCCGACTGGAGCATGATTTGCACCGTCGCAACCGCAAACAACAGCGCGACGACGGCCGGGGTGACCTTCTCGATGGTTTCTGCCCACGTCGCTTTGACCTGCTTGCCGTCCATGCTGTGGAGACCGATGGTGATGGCGTGGACCACGAGGAACACCGCGCCGGGCAGGTAGAGGAGTGCGAAACTACCGCTCAGACCCGTACCCAACAGGTCCCCCGACTGGATGACGAGGTTCGATTTCAGGAACCCCGTCAACGGGGTGAAGACACGGGTCAGGACGAGGAGTCCCGCGACGAGGACGTACGGCGTCCATGCCTTCCAGAGCGGCATCTGCTGGACAACGCCACCGTCGGCGGCGACCGCACCGTCGCGGTCGCTCGTTTCGCCGGGTTGGATGTCACCGACCCAGTGGTCGGGCCACGACGACTGCGGTGCGAAGTCCCACTCCTCGTCGGGGTGGAAGAAGCCGGCCTTGAGCGCGGAGACGGTCAAGAGCAGTCCGACCATCGCGCCCACGAGTCCGGGGAAGACCGGACCGAGGAAGTACGCCGTCAGGAAGTACGGGACGGAGAATGACGCCCACGCGAAGAGCGTGAGGGGTAGCACTTCGAGTGCCGGCTTGATGGACTTCTCCTCGCCGAAGAAGCGCGTCATCATGGCGACGCCGATGAAGGGAAGCAGAATGCCGACAGCGACGTGATTCATCGCGGCGAAGACGGCGATTTCGCTGACCCACTGTTCGACGCCCATGCCCTGTGCGTCCAGTGCGGTCGTGATGACCGGTACGTCGTCGAAGATGTCGATCATGCCGATGATGAGCGGCGTGCCCACCGCCCCGAACGTAATCGCCATGAGGTTACCTGTGAGGGCGACCACGACGGCGGCCAGCGGCGGGAAGCCAAGGCCGACGAGGAGCGGACCGACGATTGCTGCCGGCGTGCCAAACCCGGCAGCAGCCTCGATGAACGAGCCCATGAGGAACACAAGCAGGACGACCTGCACACGGCGGTCCTCGCTGATGGACGCGAATCCGTCGTTGATGGAGTCGAACGCGCCCGTCTGCTTGAGCGTGTACAGGAGCAAGATTGCCCCGAAGACGATGTAGAGGATGTTCGACGCGGTGATGAATCCGTTAATCGTCGCGGCGGCAATCCACGTCGGTGTCATGCCCCAACCGAAGAATCCTGCTACTATTGCTACGCCCCACGCGACCGGCATCGCCCGCGTCGCGGGCCAGTACCGACCGACCATGAGATACGCGATGGTCAAAAGTGGCAACAGCGCGATAAGTACATTGGTTGCACTAACCATGCTGTACACCTCCACAGTTCGTTCCAGCCTGTGCCATTCCAGCTTCGTGCCTGATGCGGTGCATCGTGGAATCTGATACAGATTGATTGTGATATATATCTATCGTTCGTCGCTATTCATGACAGTTCTTTACTTCGTTCTCCCTCTGACCTCGAACTCCACTTCACTCGTGTGAATCGACCCAAATAGCGCGTTAAACACACGAATTTGGGCGTGACACTGTTTATCGTGGCTATTCACGAATTCGGATAATTTCGCAAACGAGTCGTTGAACTTAACCACTGTACACGTGTGAACCGGCCAATTCACACGTATTGATTGGGATTTCATTGGTGTGTAAAGGCTTATGCCCTCGTATGCAAAGGATAATTCATGGAGGATGAGTCTCGCGCGCGCCCTCGAAACGAGCACGGACAGTACGTGGGTCGCATCCCTCTCGACGCGGTGTTGGAGGTATTCGAGGCTCGGGACGACGCCGCACGACCGCTCACGGCGACGGACGTAATGGAGGAACTCGACTGCTCGCGCCGAACGGCACACAACAAGCTGAACGAACTCGAAGAACGCGGTGACCTCGCAACCCGGAAAGTCGGTGCCCGAAGCCGCGTCTGGTGGATTCCGTTGACTGGGGTTTCAGACGAACGTCCCGCCACGCCGGCGGGTGAATCTCGTTTAGACACCACTACCGGTGGCAATCCTGTCGCCGACGAATCGGACGACAACCTCGACCACCCGCCAGCAGTCTCGAACGCCATCGAACGGGCGGATTTGCCGGGAAGCGGCCCGATGCTCGACGCCCGGCGGGAAGCACTTTCTGCCGCCTACGAGTACCTGACCGACCACCCGGAGGCGAAGAAGGCGGATTTCCTCCGCGACGTGTACTACGACTATCCGGCCGGATTCGAGTCGGCCGAGGGCTGGTGGAACGCAATCCAACCCGCGCTGAAACAACTGCCGGGGGTCGACCCGCCGGAAGAACGCGGACACATCTGGCACTTCCTCGGTGGATAAGACAGGCGTCGTAACACTGCCCCCACCCTACGAATTTATACGGCATCGGGCCACAGTCTCGGCCGACGCACCGATGTCACTCGACTTCCCGGTTGACAGAGCCATCGCGGAGCGTGTCGCCCGATGAGCGGCCGTCAGCCCGATTCTGACGCGGAGGGACAGTCCCCGGAGGACTCGCCCGACGCTGGAGCGTCGGACTCTCCTGCCGACCCGAGTGCTTCGGATTCGACTCAGACACCGAAAGGCGGCGTAACCGGTGGTGACGAGGTCTACGCCTCGGAGGTCGAAGGAAAACAGTACCGCGGGACGTGGTACCTCCCGCTTCGATACGAGGACCTCGACGAGTCACCCGACTCGGAGGAGTACCCTGAAACGGGAACCGGCGGGTCGTTCCGTATCACCGACCTTCCGCGCGTTCCCCGTGTCGGCCACGTCGTCGGTCCGTCGGCCATCATGCTCGGTGCCTCGCTCGGCAGCGGCGAGACGCTGTTTTGGCCCGTCTTGACGGCGCAGTTCGGGTGGACCGTTTTCTGGGCGTTCATCGTCGGCATCTTCACGCAGTTTCTCATCAACACCGAACTTCAGCGCTGGACGCTCGCTACGGGAGAAAGCATCTTCCGCGCGTTCGCGCGCGTGGGAACGTACTGGCCGTGGGCGTTCCTCATCGGCGGCCTCATCAGTCTCGGGTGGCCGGGGTGGGCCGCCGGTGCAGCACAGGTCGCTGCAACAGCCTTCGGATTGGATGGTTCTGTTGCTATCTTCGGGTTCTCTATCGCTACCTGGAAGCTCATCGCCGCGGGGTTGATGGCCGCCATCTGGCTTTCGTACCAGATTTCGTCGGTCATGTACAACGTCGTCGAAGTGTTCCAAATCGGCCTGCTGTTCGTCGCCATCGGCGCGGCCCTGATGCTCGTCGCTGTGAGCGGGTCGTGGGTCGAGTTCGCCGATATTCCCGCCGCCACGGGGTCGGTCGGGACGCTCCCGGAAGGCATCGATATCGCCGTATTCCTCGGTGGTCTCGCCTTCGCGGGCGCGGGCGGCTATCTCAACCTCTCGCAGAGTCTCTGGATGCGCGAGAAGGGATACGGCATGGGCAACTACCAGGGCCGAGTGAAGAATCCGCTTCGCGGTGACGACCCGGAACCAATCGAACGCGACGGCTTTACGTTCCGGCCGACGGTGACGAACCTCCGTCGGTGGCGCGGGTGGTGGCGGGTCGTCCAACTCGAACATCTCCTGACGTTCGTCCTCGGCTTGCTCGTCGTCGCCCCGGCGCTCATGAGCGTCGCCATCCAGTACTCGCCGGGGACAACGACGAACGCCATTCAGATGTGGCTCGGCGATGTCGTCCCGCTTCTCGGCCCTCTCGGTTCGTTCCTCGTGTTCGCTGTTCTCTTCGTCGCGCTCTTTACCACCGAGTACGCCATCGTCGAGTCGTTCGTTCGGAACAGCGCCGACGCGCTCTACGAATCCTACGGGCGCGAGGCTGGCTGGGACCTTCCGAAGCTCTTCTGGCGACTCCTCACCGCGTTCTGCGCTTGGGGTGTCATCATCATCCTGCTTTTCACCTCACCGTTCGAGGGGCAAGAGCCGTTTTTCTTTCTCGTCGTCGGGGCCGCGATGTCGGGTGTGATGATGTGGCCCTACACCGCGCTCGTTCTCGTGATGAACACGACGCGACTGCCCGAACATCTCCAACCCGGATGGGGTCGCGTTCTCGGAATGTGGTGGGCGACGGGATTCTACGGCTACTTTAGCGTCCTTCTCATCGGGACGTCGCTGACGAACTTCGGGCTTGCAGCATTCGAGACGGCCCCGTCGATTCTCGGGAGCGGTGCTGGCGGGTACGCCCTCTGGGCGATGTACCTCACCGCACAGGCCTACACGGTGAGCAAGTCCGCCGCAGGAAAGCGCGCGGCCGCTGGTACGGTCCCGGATGCTGACGAGGCATCTGGGTGGTTCTCCTGATACGCCAAATTCTTCATAATTAACTATCTCTGGCTGTTCGAACCCTAAGAACGATTATGTAGAACAAGCAATTCGAACGTATGTCAACCGGCACGGTTGCAACGTTCGAGGACTCTCTCGAACGACTCGAAGTAGGCTGGACACACACGTCTGTCGATGGGCTGGCCGACGTTCTCAACGAGGTTTGTGACGAACCAACTGTGGGGGTCGAACTTCCGTACGACGGTGTCGAACTTCCGTCGTGGGTGAACACCGACCCGACTCCCGCAGACCTCCGAGCGGCGAACGCCGGCATCACGGCAGCGGGCATCGGAATTGCGGACTACGGAAGCGTCGTCGTGCAGGGCACACCTGACGGCGTTGAACCTGTCAGTCTGTTCGCGGACCGACACGTCGCAGTTCTCAAGGAATCGGATATCGTCCCCGGCATGCCCGAGGCGTTCGAGTGGTTGGGCGAGGAGTTCCGCACGGGACACTCCTCGGCGATTATCGCCACCGGCCCGAGCGCCACCGCCGACATGGGCGCACTGGTGAAGGGTGCGCACGGTCCCAAAGACGTTCACGTGGTGATTCTCGATGAGTAAGGCACGCGAGGCGAAGGCGGCGAAGATTCGACAGTTGATGGAAACCGAGGGTGATGCGGTGGGCACGAGCACCCGCGGATTCAACGAGGGACGGTACGAGTCCGTCCAGACGCTCGACGATTACGAGGGGCTAAAATCCGAGGCGCGGGCCATCAAGGAAGACGCCATCGAGCGACTTCCCGAACTGCTCGACCAACTCCGCGAAACCGTCGAAGCGAACGGCGGGACGCTCTACATCGCCGACGACGACGCGGATGCGAACCGCTACATTCGAGAGGTCTGTGAGGACAAGGACGCCGAACGCGTCGTCAAGTCGAAGTCGATGACCTCCGAAGAAATCGAGGTCAACCACGAACTCGAAGCCGCGGACATCGACGTGGTCGAGACCGACCTCGGCGAGTGGGTCCTACAAGTTGCCGACGACTCGCCGTCACATATCGTCGCCCCCGCCATCCACAAGTCGCGGGAGGCCATCGCCGACCTGTTCAACGAGACGTTCGAGCCGGACGAACCGCTGGAGACGGCCGAAGAACTCACCATGTTCGCCCGCGAGCAACTCGGTGAACTCATCGAGGACGCCGACGTGGGGATGACCGGCGCGAACTTCATCACCGCCGACACGGGTACGATGGCGCTCGTCACATCCGAAGGGAACGCCCGAAAGACCGCCGTCGTGCCGGACACCCACGTCGCGGTCGCCGGTGTCGAGAAGATTATTCCAACCGTCGAAGACCTCCAACCCTTCGTCGAACTTATCGGGAAGTCCGGGACGGGACAGGACATCACGTCCTACATCTCGCTTCTCACGCCACCGGTCGAATCGCCGACCGTCGACTTCGACGACCCGGACACGCCGCTCACCGAAACCGAGACCGACCGCGAGTTCCATCTCGTCCTTATCGACAACGGCCGGATGGACATGCGCGACGACGACCAGTTGCGTGAGACGCTCTACTGCATCCGGTGTTCGGCGTGTTCGAACGTCTGCGCCAATTTCCAGCACGTCGGCGGCCACGCCTTCGGCGGCGAGACCTACTCCGGCGGCATCGGAACCGGGTGGGAAGCGGGCGTCGAAGGACTCGACACGGCCGCCGAGTTCAACGACCTCTGTACCGGGTGTAGTCGGTGTACTACGGCCTGCCCGGTCGAAATCGACATCCCGTGGATAAACACGGTCGTCCGCGACCGCGTAAACCGCGGCGAGGCCTCGGAAGTCGATTGGCTCGTCGAGGGACTCACCCCGGACGAAGAACCCGGCGGCGTCAGCCTCCAAAAGCGCTTCTTCGGCAACTTCGAGACGGCCGCGAAGGTCGGGAGCTTCTTCGCTCCGCTCTCGAATTGGGCCTCGCAACTGTCGGTCTCTCGTGACCTTATGGAGCGGTTCCTCGGTATCGACGCCCGGCGCGAACTCCCCGCCTTCCAGCGCGAGACGCTGAAAGACTGGTTCGACGCCCGAAATTCGCACGTCGAGAACCCGACGCGAACTGCCGTTCTCTACCCGGACGTGTACACGAACCACGTACAGGTCGAACGCGGGAAAGCCGCTGTTCGCGCTCTCGAAGCGCTCGGCGTCGACGTGGTCGTTCCCGACGTTCGGTCGTCGGGCCGCGCCCCGCTTTCGCAAGGGATGATTGCGACCGCCGAAGACCACGCTCACGACGTGTACGCCGGGCTTGCGGAACACATCGACGACGGCAGAGATATCGTCGTCATCGAGCCGTCCGACCTCGCAATGTTCCAAACCGAGTACGAGAAGTTCCTCCCCGAAAAATCGTTCCAGCGCATCTCCGAGGCCAGTTACGAGGTTATGGAGTACGTCTTCGGCCTGCTCGAAAACGGTGTAGATGCCGACGCGCTCGCGACGACCGACAGCGAGGAAGTCGCCTACCACAGCCACTGTCAGCAACGGACGCTCGGACTCGAAGGCCACACCGAAGCCGTTCTCTCGCGTCTCGGCTACGACGTAGTCACCTCTGACGTGGAGTGCTGCGGAATGGCCGGGTCGTTCGGGTACAAGTCCGAATACTACGAACTGAGCGTCGACGTCGGGTCGGAGCTACAGGGTCAGTTCCAGACCGACGAGACGAAACACCGAACCGTGGTCGCAAGCGGGACCTCGTGTCTCGAACAACTCGACTCGCTGCTTCGCCGACCGTCGCAGCACCCGATTCAACTCGTCGCGCCGCAGCGGTAACACCGGCGCGTGTCGGTGGTAATTTCCACCGATTCTCACCGAAATATCTATCGGCCGATGTGGAAACTCCCGGCAGATTTTTCGATACTCGAATCCGGATTTTCCGGTGTTTTTTCGCCGATGTCGGACGCTCGTCTGCCGTGTGTCTGCGCCGCAAGCCGCGGGCTACGAACAATTAAGACCCGGCATCCCATGTTGGCGGATATGGACGGGACGCCCGAAGAGATTACGACGCTCGTAGGCCGTGAGGTCTACTCGAACAACGGTGTGTTCGTCGGCGAGGTCGAAGATGTCCGCCTCGACTTAGACCACGAGACGGTCACCGGACTCGCGCTGACAGCCCTGAACGACGAACTGTTTCGCAATCAAATCGAACCCGGAAAGGGCGTACTCATCCCGTATCGGTGGGTCCGTGCTGTCGGCGATGTTATCCTCATCAACGACGTTATCGAGCGTCTGAAGAATCCCGAAGAAGACGAAGAATCGCTTATCGCGTGACGTTCTAACTCCCGTTTCCGCTCTCGCCGCCCTCCACACCCATTGCACGGAAGAGCTTGCGCGTTACTGCTTCTTCGGTGAGTTGTAAGAGCGTATCGCGGTTGTCGTCGCTCGACTCGATACCGGTGAAGATACCGAGCGGAATCTCGACCGACCCCTGTGTGGAGTGGCCGCCAGCCTCGCCGATACCGGTGAAGGCGTCACTCAGAATCTTCCCAATGTTCATCCGGATATCTTTCGACCGCGCGGCGAGGTAGATAGTGTCGTCGGCGATGCCGAAGACGGCCGTGGTGGTGATACCCTCCAAGTTCAGGAGATGCTGTGCCGCCTGTGTGAGGGCGTCTCGGTCGCGGATGAACCCGGCATTCGAGACGAGGTGCGAACCCTGTACATCCCGGTTCTGGATGGCCTCAGCGAGCACATCCAGCGTCTCGGGTGACATCGACGGCGACTCGACTTTCTCCAGCGTGTCGTGGTCGGCAAAGGGGTAGAGGTACGCCGCCGCGGTCAGGTCGGCCGGGGTCGTGTCTCGCTTGAAATCGAGCGTCTCGGCGCGGATACCGTACAGGAGCGCGGTTGCGACCTCCTGCGAGGGGCTGAGGTCGAACTCCTGGATGTACTTCGTGAGAATCGTCGATGTCGACGAGACGTTCGGGCGAACGTCGGTAAAGCGGGCATCGATGCCCTCGTCCGGTTCGAAGTGGTCGATGAACACCGTGATGTCGACCTCCCCGAGGTCGGGCATCCCTGATTTCATGTGGTCGACAAGGGCCACGGAGCTGTACTCTTCGAGCGGTTTCGCATCGGACCGCGGCGTGAGTTCGATACCGAGGATGTTCACGAACGCCCGATTCTCCTGGTGACCCATGTCACCGGAGTAGAGAATGTCGGCGTCAACGTCGTATTCGCGGGCGATGGCCTGCAGTGCGACCGCAGACGCGAGCGAATCGGGGTCGGGATTGTCGTGTGTGAGGATGGCCAGTCCGTGGTCGGTCTCTCGAAGGAGGTCCGCGAGCTGTCGCGCCTTGTACTCCAACTCACCGGATTCGACACTTCGGAGCGCAGAGTCGGCGATAACTTCGGAGGGATTGATGACCACGTCGGCACCGAGTTCCGTCAGTTCGTCCTCGGAGACGGGGTCGGACGCGCGGACGACGATGAATTGGTCGTCGTCACGGCCACGGATGGTCGACACGGCGGCCTTGTTGGCCTCCACGTCCGACGAGAGAATGAGAATCACATCCCGCCCTGCGACGGCATCGGCGAGTTCCGAGTCGGCGATGTCCGTCGCTTGCGCGTTCAAGTCCTGGTCGCGCAGGGCTTCGACGCGACTCTCGTCCTTATCGAGAATGAGGACATCTTTTCCCTCGTCCGTCAGTTCCTCAGCCACTGCGTGCCCGACGCTGCCGCAGCCGAGTATCGCGTACGTGGACATCGAGGACACACTGACGCCTGCACTCATCGTTGCCCGCAACTCCGGCCGGGCGACACTTAACACCCACCGTTTGTTCTCTTCTCGCGGTGTGTGCGTCCCTGCCGTCGTCGTACAAAAAGGAAAGTCATTTTACCTACCGGGAGTTACGAGAGATTGCAAGGGCCGGTAGCTCAGTTAGGCAGAGCGTCTGACTCTTAATCAGACGGTCGCGTGTTCAAATCGCGTCCGGCCCACTTGTAGGCCGCGCGATTCCCGTCCAATCAAATCGGGCGCGAATCGCGTGGTAATTCCGTTTTTCGCTACATAGAGCCTGCTCTGAGGTGTCGTTCAGAGGTGAGTTCGTCACGTTGGATAGCGGACAGTGACGCCGTTGCGCGGTTTTCATCGGTCAATAATACGTTCTCCCGCTCTATGTGGTACGAATTCCTCGAAATCTGATAGAAAACGCGTGCTGAATATAGAGGGTGTATCTTGCAGATGGGTCAGTTCAGATAGGATTGACCATAACGCTTTTATCAACTCGTTCAAATAATTGATAATAGAGCTGAAAGATGACCGTTTCTTCCTGCTTCTGAGTTGACTGTCGCCTCCTAATCCAATCGAGGGCCGTCAGCTTCGAGTTCTTCCGAATAGCCGTTAGTTAACCTGCAGCCATAGATACATCATGTCAAGACCAACATTCATCGAGTGCGACCGTCTCGAACTCAAGCCCCCTGAAGAAGACGACATCGAGTTCCTCAGAGAGGGAGTGAACCATCCGAAAGTCCGCCAATACATCAGTTTGTTCAGTACCCCGTACACCGAAGATCGTTACCGAGACGAGCTTTGGCCAAGAGAACACGACGGAGACAACGTTTCTCTACTCGTCATTCCGAACGACGGCGACTTCTCGGGAGAGCCAATTGGGTCAGTACAACTCTACCCCATTATCCACACGGATGGATACGCGAACTTCGGCGTCTGGTTCCATCCGAAGGCGTGGGGAGAAGGATACGCCCTCGAAGCTAGCGCACACCTGTTTGAATACGGATTCCAAGATCTCAGATTGCACCGTATCTCTGCTACCACGATGGCCCCAAACGAGGATTCTACGTCTCTTTGTGAACGTCTCGGGTTCGTCCATGAAGGGACTGCTCGTCAAGCACAATTCGCCAACGGAGAATACGTCGATGTCGAACGCTATGGCCTACTTGCTGAGGAATGGGAAGGCACCAGCGAGGTACTGGAAACTTGACGAGGTAACGAAGTAGCTTCTGGCCTCCTGTACAAGATATGGGTCCTGTATTCAGCACGACCTAAACAAACTATCATTGGACAAATGTTTCAACAGAAGTAACTCCTCAAGTGCTTCTGGAACCTATTTCCATCTGACCGATTCTGACACCTCTATAGACCGTCGAAGTAGTCCCGTCGCGCCTCTATTTCTTCTTCCTTGGTTCGCTGGTCGTAGTGCTTGTTCAGTATGTCCGGACTCACGTCCATCCGCTTCTCACGGCGTCTATGGAGACATCGTTCAAGCGAGTCCACGTTATCGAGTCTTTTCGGACGGCATAGGACTAACGCTTGAGGGACATCTGCTTACCGTGTGAGCCCGCTGTGTCGCTTCACAGGTATTGGTCACACTCTCCAGCGAGCGGAGCGAGTCTGGGTTCGAATCGCGTCCGGCCCACTACCTTACTTTCGATGGAACCATAGTCTCCAGCGAGTGTCTGATGCGTCTGGATATACGTAATAGAGCGACTAGAACCTTCTGGGACCCCCGAAATACCACTCTTAGTTCAACACGAGACTAACGCGACTCAACGCTGTCTTGCGATTAGCCAATAGTCGAAGTAGTCTGACGAGTATCAACACATTGACGCGCACGTCTGAGTGTGCTGTCTGAGGATGTAAAATCGGCTCAACGTGTGACGAATTAAGATGACGCGACTCTGTTGGAATCTATTTGTCAGGTGCAATCTCCGGTGAATCGGTCGTCCGATTTCGGTTGGGTAATCCTTCGTGTACAATGCCGAGGACACCAATGAGCAGACCAAAGAGCATTGCAGTAATCCCAAGGACTGCAGGCTTCCCGGAGCTATTAGTTGCGAGAAATCCGCCAAAAACCACAAGCAGAAGCCCCAATTGATACGCTTGACTAACCATACGTCTCCTACGGTACTTCCTCGTATAATTGTTGTTGGAGTGTCATTCTACCTCGCTCGGCAAATCGCACTTGATTGCGATGACACCATAGCGTGAGTATATAACACAAGCAGCCAGTGGTTGTGGTATGAATCAAAGCGACCGGACCGGGGTCATTCTCCTTTTCATCACGCTTCTCGTTGCGGGGGTCTTCGGACTAACTATCGGCGTCGAGGACCATTTCGACATAGACCGGTTCATCGCCGCTCTCACTCCCGACTTCGGAGTGTTGTTCGGTTCGGATGTCGTCGCGGGTGCGGTGCTTTTCGGACTCTTTGGTGTCCTCGTGCTCGGTGCAAAGTTTCTGGTCGGACCATGACATCCTCCTCGTCGTGAACGACGAGGTTTCCTCGCGCTGGGGGTATCGCTTTCCTCCTTCCGAAGTACATCAACGAGTTGGACCCGAGCGCTGTCGTCCTGTCTGAACTCACTGTCGGTGGCCGCCTTCGTATCTTCGAGGAACGCTTCGACCGGATTCATCGCGTGCGAGATTACATTCAAGATGGGAAAGTCTCGGATTCGAACTGCTCGAGTCCTCTCACGAGGAAAATGGTCTAGTGATTTAGGTTCGTGGTGGACGAATTATTGGTGTCGGACCATGAACTTCGATGAATTCACAGGAGAAGTACAGCACAGACTCGAACTTCCGGGGACCGGCGAGACGGTCCGTGCGATTCGAGCGACATTGATGACACTCGGGCAGCGAATCCCGGCGGAGTCCGCCGAAGACCTCGCGGCGTCGCTTCCGATGGAGATTAAGTGGTACATGACCGGTGCCGTCCACGAACACAGCCAGCACTTCGACTGGACGGAATTCGTCTCTCGCGTCAGCGAGATAGAACAGACGGACCCGGCAGCGGCCGCCTACCACGCGCGAGTTATCATAGACCTCGTGCGCACGCTCGTTCCCCCGTCGGACTTCCAGCAACTGCGCGACCAACTGCCGGAGAGTGAATCCGACGAGAACTGGCGCAAACTCTTCGAGGTGGTCGATAGCGGTGGATGGAGCGAACACAACGAGTAACCCGACTATCGGACGCTACCTCCGGAAGCCCCGGAGTTACGTTCCATCTTCCCACTCGACTTTCTCTGGCCCACTAAGCCCACAGCTACTTCGACCTCTGTTTGTTCCGAATCTACTATTTAATATAGCAATATTTGATTTAACGCATCGATATCGCTGACGCTCTGGTTCGACCCACTTCGGGCCTAGGGTCATAATCATGTCACACGTACCACACGGTATGGACCACCTCGAAACCCCGGCAGTGCACCGACTCATGGTCTCCCCCGTCGGGCGGCTACTTACCACCCGGCCGTTCGAGGCGTTTAAAATCCGTTCGCTCCCCCGCGAGTTCGCCGTCGTCCGCGCACGGGCCGCCGCCGACGCCGCACTCGGGAAGGGACCGAGAGCGTACCTCCACGAAGTTGGCGCACCACCCGCGCCCCACCTCCACGACCGAATCGAGCGTGCCCTCGCAGCGTACGCCCAACTCCGCGAGGAGTACGACGAGACGATGGCGCGCTGGGAGAGCGTCTTCTGGGACGGCTACGAGTCGCTGCCGGACGAGCGGGTCGCTATCGAGCGCGAACGCCGAAAGATATCGCAGAAGCGGGCGAAACCGACGGACATCTTTGGATTCCTCGCGAAAGAACACCTCGTTCCATCGGTACAGTTCGAGATGCCGAATCCCGACGACGCTCGGACTCGATGGCACCACGAAATCGCCGAACCGGAGCGACTCTACGGGTTCACCGAGGCCAGAGCGACAGAGGAGTTCCCCCGCGTCGAACGCTCCGCAACCGTCCGCGGACCGGGAACAGTCGAGTATCTGCTTCGATTCAACTCTCCGTCACCCCACCTCAGCGACCGTGCCACGGCACGGGTGTACGAACCCGCCGACGTGGACGACGACCTTCCGACGCTCGTCTTCCACTCCGGGTTGGGAATGTTCAACGACCAACTCGTCTATTGGCCCGAAGAGGAGTACCTCGCGCGGACGCTCGCACCCGAGGGATACCGTGTCATTCTCCCCGACGCGCCGTGGCACGGCCGACGCGAACTGCTCGGTCGATACAGCGGTGAACCCTATATCGCCCGTGCGCCGGTCGGTTTTTTCACTCTCTACTCGGCCGCGGCGCTGGAGACTGCCGTGCTCGTCGACTGGGCGCGAACAGAGGGAGCACCGACCGTCGGCGTCGGCGGTGTCAGTCTCGGCGGAATTACCGCGCTCCACGTTGGCGGTCGCTGCGGCGACTGGCCCGAATCGATGCGACCCGACTTACTGTTCCCTGTCGGGATGCCGGGCGCTATCGACCAGACGCTTCTCGTCGGAAGGCTCACTGAACTCCTCGATATCGACAGCGCGCTCGACGCCGCAGGGTGGACCGGCGATGTGCTTCACGAGTTCGCACCGCTTCTGAACCCGCCGAAACAACCCTCGTTCGACGCCGACCGTGTCTTCTCGTTTATCGGGACGAGAGACGAAATCGCCCCGACGCGGACAGCGCGCGTACTCCTCGATGAATGGAGCGTGCCCGAAGCGAACCGCCGCGAGTGGAACTGCGGCCACTTCGGCGTGCTCTCGAACCTGATTCGTGGGTCCGAGTTCCAAACGACGGTCAGACGGGAACTCGACGCGGCGGTGCGAGACGAGCGAAAGACGGTCTCAGTCTGACGAAAACAGCGGGCGAGTTATTCTTCGTCGAGGAAGCCGGGTTCGACGCGCTGGTCGTCGACTTCGCCGACGAGGTGGTCGCGGAACTCCTCGACGCTCACGTCCTGCGTCTCGCGTTCCTTGCGGTCGCGGACGGAGATGGTGCCGGCTTCTTCCTCGTTGCCGCCGACGATAATCATGTACGGGACGCGGTCCGTCTGCGCCTCGCGAATCTTCCGGCCGAGCGTCCACGAGCGGTCCTCGATGGTGACGCGGAAGTCGCCGAGGTCCTCCTTGATGGATTCGGCGTAGTCGATTTGGTCGTCCGAGATGGGCAGGATACGGACCTGCTCGGGGGCGAGCCACGTCGGGAACTTGCCGTTGTAGTGCTCGATGAGCACCATGAAGAAGCGCTCGAACGAACCGTAGAGCGCGCGGTGAATCATGACCGGACGGTGTTCCTCGTTGTCCTCGCCCGTGTAGGAGAGTTCGAAGCGCTCGGGCATGTTGAAGTCGAGTTGGACCGTCGGGCCGTCCCACTTCCGGCCGAGGGCGTCCTCGAACGAGAAGTCGATTTTCGGTCCGTAGAAGGCACCGTCACCCTCTTCGACGAAGTAGTCCATCTCGCTGTCTTCGAGGACGGATTTGAGTTGCGACTCGGCTTGCTCCCAGATTTCGTCGGACCCGACGGACTTCTCGGGGCGCGTGGCGAGTGCGACCTCGTAGTCGAGGTCGAACGTCTGGAGCACCTCGAGGATGATGTCCATGATGTCCTCGACTTCCTGTTCGATCTGGTCAGGGCGGACGAACAGGTGGCCGTCGTCGATGGTGAAGGCCCAGACACGCGAGAGACCGGAGAGTTCGCCGCGCTGTTCCTTCCGGTAGACCTTCCCGTTTTCGGCGTAGCGAACCGGCAGGTCGCGGTAACTCCAGCTTCCCTGCTTGAAGATGGTCGCGTGGCCGGGGCAGTTCATCGGCTTCAGGCCGTACTCCTCGTCGTTCACGTCGAGGAGGAACATGTCGTCTTGATAGTTGTCGTAGTGGCCCGACTGTTTCCACAGTTCCGTGCGGAACAGGTGCGGCGTCTCGACGTAGTCGTACTCGTAGGACTCGTTGAGGTCGCGACCGTACGTCTCCAGCGCCTGCAGGACCTTCTTCCCGTTGGGGTGGTACAGCGGCAGACCGGGACCAGTGACGCTCGGAATCGAGAACAGGTCGAGTTCCTGTCCGAGTTTGCGGTGGTCACGCTCGGCGGCTTCTTCGCGCATTTCGAGGAACTCTTCGAGTTCGGATTCGGACTCGAAGGCCGTCCCGTAGACGCGCGTCAGCGTGTCGTTTTCCTCGTCGCCGCGCCAGTAGGCGGCGGAGATGTTCAGGAGTTTGACCGCGCCGATATCGCCCGTCGAATCCACGTGCGGACCCTTACAGAGGTCTTCGAACTCGCCTTGCTGGTAGAACGAAAGCTCGTCGTCACCGGCGGCCTCGGTTTCGAGGATGTCGCGCTTGTAGGGATTGTCGGCGTACTTTTCGAGGGCTTCCTCGCGGTCGATGAGGGTGCGCTCGATGTCGAGGTCTTCCTCGATAATATTCCGCATCTCGTCTTCGATGGCTTCGAGGTCCTCCTTTTCGAGGTCGACGTCCGTCACGTCGTAGTAGAAGCCGTCGTCCGTCCACGGACCGATGGTCAGTTTGGCCTCGGGGTAGAGGCGCTGGAGGGCCTGTGCGAAGACGTGGGCCGCCGAGTGGCGAAGCACGTCGAGATATTCGTCGGACTGGTCGGTGACGATGACGAGATTCGCGCCGTCGTGGAGAGGCGTCTCCTTGTCCACGAGTTCGCCATCGACGACGCCGGCAACGGTGTCCTTGCCGAGACCGGGGCCGATTTCGAACGCGGCATCTCGCACCGTCGCACCCTCCTCGACGGAAAGCTCCGTTCCGTCGGGGAGGATGACAGCGATATCACTCATACGCGCACGAAACCGACGGGGGAGAATAAGTGTTGTTGAGACGAGCGCGAAAGACACCCGTTTGTGGTAGTTTCATGCCGATTGTTAGCGTGTATAAGCCGCAGTCGTTTACCACTCGCCCGGTTCGAATCGGTATCTGACCCAAAGTTCCAATGGGGTTGGCCACCGAATCCGTGAGTATGCGATTTTCTCGACAGAGTGGCGTCTTCATGCACGTCACGTCAGTGCCCGGGCCGCACGGCATCGGCGACCTCGGCGACGGTGCCCACGCGTTCGTCGACTTCCTCGCCCACGCGGAGCAGTCGATGTGGCAGTTCTGCCCGCTCGGTCCGACCTCTCCCGTACATGCGAATTCCCCCTATCAGTCGGCTTCTTCGTTTGCCGGCAACCCGCTTCTCGTCGACCTCACGGACCTCGAAGCCCGCGGGTGGCTGACCGCCGACGACCTCGAACCGGTCCCCGACTTCGATGACCACGCCGTCGAGTACGAACGCGTGGGCAACTACAAGCGCTCGCGCCTTCGGACGGCTTTCGACCGATTCGAGGAAGACGCCTCCGAGGACGACCGCGACGCATTCGAAGCCTTTCGCGAGCGGGAGGCGCACTGGCTCGAAGACTACGCGCTGTTTGCCTCCCTGAAAGACGAGTTCGAGGGCGCGTGGATAGACTGGCCGACGGAATTGAAGACGCGAGACCCCGATGCACTCGCTCGCGCCCGAGACGAGCACGAAGACGAGATTCGCTACCGTGAGTTCGTCCAGTTCTGCTTCGACGAACAGTGGCGCGACCTCGCGGCATACGCAGACGAGAAGAGCGTCACCCTCGTCGGCGACCTCCCGATATACGTCGCCCTCGACAGCGCCGACGTGTGGGCCGCCCCGGAAGCCTTCGACCTCACCGAGTCGCACGAACCGGCCGTCGTTGCGGGCGTCCCGCCGAACCCGAACGACTCCGGCCAGCGCTGGGGCAACCCGCTGTACGACTGGGACACACTTCAGGAGGACGACTACAGTTGGTGGCTTGACCGACTTCGTCGCCTGTTCGACCTCGTCGACGTGACCCGCATCGACCACTTCAAAGGCTTCGACGAGTACTGGGCCATCGACGCCTCGTCGGACAACCCCGAAGACGGCGAGTGGCGCGACGCGCCCGGCCACGACTTCTTCGAGACGGTCGAACGCGAACTGGGCGAACTCCCCTTCATCGTCGAAGACCTCGGCTTCCTCGACGCCTCGCTCGTCGACCTGCGCGACCGCTTTGCGTTCCCCGGTATGCGCGTCCCGCAGTACGCCGACTGGTGCCGCGAGGGTGATATGTACCAGCCGATGCACTACCCGGAGAACTCCGTCGCCTACACTTCGACACACGACACCGATACCTTCGTCGGCTACTACCAGTCGCTGGACGACCACACCCGCGACTGTCTCCACTACAACATCGGTGCCGACGGCTCCGAGATTCACTGGTCTATCATCGACGCCGTCTGGAACTCGGCGTCGGTGCTCGCGTTCACCACGGTACAGGACCTCCTCGGACTCGACTCCCGCGCCCGGTTTAACACGCCCGGCACGCAGAACGGAAACTGGGAATGGCGCGTCACCCGTGAAGGCCTCGACGACGACGTTTCGGCCCGTCTCGCCGAGTTGACGGACCTCCACATCCGTAACTGAATCGAGATTCGTTTTTTTCTCCGCGCGTCTGTTGCTATTCGATTCGCACGTCTCGCCCACCGCATCGAAATCCGCACGTCTCGCCCACCGCATCGAAATCCGCACGTCGTATCGGTCGCCACCGAAACCCGCACGTTGCACCTGCCATCATCGAAACCCGCAAATCCCTCGCGCCCAACGTCGAAGCGATGGAGACGGGTGTCATTGACCTCGCGACCCTCGACGGCGCGTTCGACCTCCAGTCGACCTTAGAGAGCGGTCAGACGTACCTCTGGGACCGCCCCGACGGAAAGATGTACGAACGTGACGCGGCCCACGGCGGGGACGCGTGGTACCAGACGATTGTGCCGCCCCTCGACGGCGTCTCGGACGAATCAGCGGTTGTCCGCGTCCGGCAGATGGACGGGACACTGGAATGGAAGTCGAACCTCGACGCCGTCCCGCTGCTGCGGCACCTCCTTCGTCTCGACGACGACCTCGACGCAATCGTCGACGCGATGCCGGACGAACCGCTGGTTCGCCGGGCCTACGACGCCTACCCCGGCATGCGTCTCGTCCGCGACCCGCCGTTCGGCTGTCTCATCTCGTTCATTTGCTCGGCGCAGATGCGCGTCTCGCGAATCTTCGGGATGCAGTCGCGTCTCCGCGAGACCTACGGCGAGGCCGTCGAGTTCGACGGTGAGACGTACTACGCCTACCCGACACCAGAACGTCTCGCCGAGACCACAGAGGCCGAACTGCGTGACCTCAGCCTCGGCTATCGCGCCCCCTACGTCCAGCGGACGGCCGAGATGGTTGCGACGGGCGAAGCGACGCCCTCGGAAGCACTCGGACGCGACTACGAGGACGCCCGCGACTACCTGACGAACTTCGTCGGTGTCGGCGACAAGGTAGCCGATTGCATACTCTTGTTCTCGCTCGACTATCTCGAAGCCGTCCCGCTCGACACGTGGATTCGCTCCGCAATCGAAGACCACTATCCGGACTGCGACCGGGGCAACTACACTGAGACCTCACGTGCCATTCGGGACCGACTCGGCGGCGAATACGCCGGGTACACACAGACCTACGTGTTCCATTATCTCCGGTCCGGCGGCGAATAGTACGTTCCGTTTGGCGGGGTAGGAGAGCCTGCAAAACCGGTGTGGTAAGAAGGTTGATACCCTTCGCGGTACAATTTCACACTGACCATGGACTGCAGAGTCGTCGTCGAGGCCGCGGTCCCGGTGTACGACGTGGAAACCGAAGACGAGGCGATTCGTATCGCCATCTCCAAAACGGGTGAGATGCTCAACCCCGACCTGAAATACGTCGAAATAAACATGGGTTCCCGCACTGCCCCGAGTGACGACTCGCTTCCTGTGTTTATCGTCGCGGACGAAGCCCTCGTCGCGCTCGAACTCGAAATGACTGTGTTCAACGTCGAACAGGAAGAACACGCATCTCGAATCGCTCGCAAGGAGATTGGGGAGCGTCTCGAAAACATTCCACTAAAGGTACTCTCTGTCGAGCGGCTCGACGACGAACCGAAAGAGACGGACGGCGACGGTACCGATGAAGACCTCATTCCCGATTTCGACGACCTGGTCGAAGACCGCTGAACGGTCACACGTTTTGTGGCGGCGTAACAGACTTCCCATCTAAACACTCGGGCTTGCTACTTCCCTAAACACTCGGACTGGCTAGCTTCTGAAACTCGCCCACCTGCATCTTCCGAAACCACACAGCCGTTGCTCGCGAGCGGCAGCGCGTCGAAGACGACGACGCAGTCGCTCTCTGTTTGTTACTTCGTGGAGGAGAACGCGTTTCTTGTCTCGATTCAGTCGGCTTGTGGAGCGATTGGTTCTGGTTCGGCTTCGCGCATCGCTCCGGTGATTCCTTTTGCCAATTTAAACACGGCTGCTTTGTGGTCCGTCTTAGATTTGTGGATAGATGTCGGTCGTACGCCGAGTTCGTTATACTCGGCAAGACTGAATTTCTCGTCTTCCCACGCCTCAATCTGGGTGTGCACTTCTGCGAGCAGGCCGTGCAGGTGGATGAGTTCCTGCTTCTTCATGAGCAAACACGGCTTGAGACCGGAGGGATATAGTATTATCTTGAGTCACGTTAGCACCCGTCCTGCTTAAACCGCCGATTATGGGTGTCTCACGGGAAATTTACTGTTTGAACTCTTTCAATTAGTTTTGTGTTTGCGGTCATCGGTGGAGAATCACGGGAGAATATCATGAGTCATTTATATAGCTATGTAGCGCGCGCACCGTCAGGTGGTCGTGAATATTTTAGGCGGTGCTGTGTGTACATTCGAGTATGGACTACGACGAGCAATTGGACCGGGCGCTTTCGGAGACGCCGGATGTCGCAGAAAGTGGCGACCGTTTTACCGTCCCCGACCCGACGGTCCGGCAGGAGGGCAACGTCACGGTCTACGAGAACTTCGCGGAGACGTACGACCGACTCGCACGCGATGCAGACCACGTCGTGAAGTTCTTCCAGTCAGAACTGGGGACGAGCGCGCAGATTGACGACAAGGGGCGAGCACGGTTTACCGGCGAGTTTAGGCAGCGCCGAATCGCCGAGGCACTCGAAGACTATGTCGAGTCGTTCGTTCTGTGCAGTGAGTGCGGTTCGCCTGACACGCGTATAGTCACCGAACAGGGTGCCGACGTGTTGAAGTGTGACGCGTGCGGTGCGCTCTCTGCCATTCCTGATATCTGAAAATTCGACTTGTTTTCCTTACTGTCCCACGTACACTCTGGTTTTACTCGAACTGTTTGAGCGTCTGGAGGTCACGCTCCGTTCGCATGAATTCAGCAGTACGCCGCGTCACTCCGCATCCCTGACACGAGAAGTTGTCACGGTGAGCGGGGAGTTCGGTCGGATTCGTCTCCCAGTCCTTTCCACATTCGGGGCACAAGAGTCGGACGAACGCTTCAACCATACCCGGATATGCTCTGGGAGTGCGGATAAATCTTGTCACGGTTTCGCATAATTAAGAAAAAGCACGGGCCACCGAGCCCACCCAACCCACTTATCCGAGCAGGCTTCCGTCCTGTACTTCGAGAAGCTCCTTGTAGCGGTTTCGGATAGTCACTTCGGAGATGTCGGCGACTTTCGAGACCTCACTCTGGGTCACCTTCTCGTTGGTGAGCAAGGCGGCCGCGTAGACCGCGGCGGCGGCGAGACCGACCGGCGACTTACCGGAGTGGATACCCGTCTCTTTCGCGTCGCGGAGGAGCTGTCGTGCCTGCCGCTCCGCCTCGTCGGAGAGGTCGAGCTCGCTGGCGAACCGCGGGACGTACTGTTCGGGGTCCGCGGGCTTGATTTCGAGCTTCAGCTCGCGGACGATATAGCGGTACGTCCGGGTGAGTTCCATCTTATCGACGCGGGAGACTTTCTCCAGTTCGTCGAGCGAGCGAGGGGTGTCCGCCATGCGGGCGGCACCGTACAGCGCCGCGGTGGCAACGCCCTCGATGGAACGGCCGGGGAGCAGGTCGTCGTTGAGGGCACGGCGGTAGATGACCGATGCGGTCTCGCGGACGTTCTCCGGGAGACCGAGGGCCGAGGCCATGCGGTCGATTTCGCCGAGTGCCTGCTTGAGGTTCCGTTCCTTGGAGTCGCGAGTGCGGAAGCGCTCGTTCCAAGTACGGAGACGCTGCATCTGCTCGCGCTGGCGCGGCGAGAGGGACTTGCCGTAGGCGTCTTTGTTCTGCCAGCCGATGTTGGTCGAAAGCCCCTTGTCGTGCATCATCTTCGTGGTCGGCGCACCGACGCGAGACTTGCTGTCTCGCTCGGAGGCGTCGAATGCGCGCCACTCGGGACCGCGGTCGACGACAGTGTCCTCGACGACAAGACCACACTCTTGACAGACGGTTTCGCCGTGTTCGTCGTCTTGGACGAGATTGCCGCCACACTCAGGGCATACCTGTTCCTCTTCTTCCTGTCGCTCGTCTTGCTCGGACTCGCGGGAGGTTACGTCCCGGGCCTTTGCGTCGGTACTGTAGGTTCGGGTGGTAATATCGCTCATTGTGGGGTGGTAGGCGCTGATACGTCTCGGCCGGAAGGCCCTTAGAAGACGAAAGAATAATCCGGCTTGGACTGGCCTTACCAACAGTAAGTTCGAAACTCATATAAATGTTTCGCCGATACCATGTGGACAAACCGCACGATGTCGTTGCTTTTCCGGTTTGACGAGGGCGAAAACAGGCCGTCCTACACAAAAATTCGGGTAGTAAATCTCTTTCGTCCAGTTAGAGCCAGTTCTCTATCTGAAAATAGACGAGTAAGATCGTCGAGACGAGAGCCATTCCGAGCATCGTGGCCACGTAGCCGTATTCCCAGCCGAGTTCGGGCATATTGAACGCTGACGCGGTGGGGTCGAAATTCATCCCGTAGATTCCGACCACGAGCGTGAGCGGGAGGATGATAGTTGCGACGACGGTGAGCGTCTTCATCACCTCGTTTGTGGACTGCGAAAGCGTATTTAGGTAGATATCTCGGGCTCCGCGTGCGAGTTCGCGGTACGTCTCCGTGAGGTCGACTACTTCGACGAGGTGGTCGTATACGTCCCGGTAGTATTTCTCTGTCTCCTCGCGGACGTACTCCGGGTCGCCACGGGCGAGTACGCCTGCGGCTTCACGTGTGGGCCACACCGTTTTTCGAAACGAGAGTAGGTCACGTCTGACTGCATTCAACCCTTCGAGAACTTCTGGGTTTGCTCCCTCTAAGAGACTATCCTCGATGAGTTCGATTTCTTCTCCAACTTCATCCAATAGGTCGAAGTACTCGTCGACGGTCCGGTCGACGACGCGGTAGGCCACGAAGTCCGGTCCAAATCGGAGCATCCGACGTTTCTCTTGTTCGATGGCCTCCCACACTCTGTCAATGGGCGTTAACTCCTGACGTGTGAGGGTGACGAGCCAATCATCACCGAAACAGAGCCCGACGGGGTTCGTCTGAACCTCCTCTTCGAATATCTGCTCTCCTTTCCGAAGTATCGCCACTCGGACGATGACGAACGTGTACTCGTCGTATTCTTCGGTCTTGGGACGGGAGTCGTTCCGCACGTCTTCGACGGTTAGTGGGTGGATTCCGAACGTCTCCGCGACGCGCTCGAAATCGTCCGCTATAGTCGCTCGAACCCACGTCGTTCCCTCAGCGTTGCGCGCTGCGTTTAGCTCCGTCTCATCGTAGTTCGTCACCCCACCGTCATCGTAGACGAGTGCCGAAATCATGCGTCTCCTCCGATAGCCCACAGTGTGATTCCGACCATCATGGCTGTCACAGAGAATGCGCGACCTGGATACGCGAAGAACGTTCCCACACCGTAGCCGACCACGCCGAGTACTGTAACGCCGATACCTGCGGTCCGCACGCGAGTCATAGTGTACCGACCCGCGTCAACGAGAAAAAGGCTTGTCTGAGTTTATGCTTCGGACGGGTGTTCGACAGCGCGAATCAGTTCGAGGATATTCTTCTCCTCGCCGTCGAGTTGCTGTGGATACATGCCGATTGCCACGATGAAGTCCTCATTGTGGCGGACCTTAGTCACGTGGACGTACACATCGACGTCTTGCCCACCGAATTTCGCGGTGGCGCTGTACTTGGTTACGTTGGCCTGCTCACCGAGCATCTGTACATCCCGGGAACTCACCTGTTCGACATCCTTGAGTCCCTGATACTGGCTGTCGACGAGTCCGACCAGTTGGTCGTTAGAGTAGTCGCCGATTGGGTTCCGTGCCTTGCCAGCGACTTCCACGGCAGGCGTAGAGATGACGCTAAACATGCCGAGTTTGGCCTCGCCGAAGAAGCCGAGGTCGATGGACTTCTCGTACGTCGTCATGTGGTTACTGGCGGCGACCTGACGCTCTGCACCGGCGACGCTCAGCGTGCGATTCACCTGGAACGTCTGCGTCCCGTTCGTCGAATACCCGGTATTCGATGCGACTGTCGAATCGGTCGCGGCCGGTTCGGATTCAAACGTGAGCGACTCTTCGCCCGTCAAGAACCCGATACAGCCACTCATGACAATGAGCGCTGCGAGAGCGAGGGTCGCAACCGTACGTCTGGAAGTCATTGTTCCGGAGTTTCCGCTCACCGGGTATAAGTTCGGTGGCTACACAGGAGACAGCCCATTGTCAGTTGTTGGTCGGTTGCTGGCCCTGTTACGGTCGCTGATTACGCAACCAGTTCCCGCGACTCGTTTTCGCGGCGGATGACGCGTCTACTGTAGAGGTAGTACGCGGGGGCGACGAACGGCAGGGCGAACGCCGCGCCGAACCAGAGATGGCGCGAAAGCCCCCATTCGATACCCTGTCCGCGGAGCGAGTTGATATCGGCGCGGACGAGACCCGCGTAGAACACGTGGGTGACGAGATAGACGGCGAACGCCGGTTCCGGGCCGATGTAAAGCGAGACGACGGTGAATATGACGAGTCCAATAGCGTAAATAATAGGCAATACGCCTCGGTACCGGCCGCGAACCGGTCGCTGTTTCCCTTGGCGCTCGCGTTCGACCGCCCTGCCGCGACGGTACTCGTCGGTGCTCATGTCGCTAGGTGTATGCGACGCTGAAAAAATGGTTCGCTCCCAGCGATTGTCTCAGGCGAGAATTACCTGCGTTACGCTCGCGACTCATCCGAGATACTTCACCTCGACTTCGTGCGGACCATCCTCGGTCGGAATGTCGACCGAGTCGCGGAGATGCTCCCGAATCGACGTACGCCACTCCTGTACGGCTTCAGTGTGGCGCTCGTGGTGTTCGTCAATCTCGTAAGGGTCTGGTCGGGTCTCATCGACTTCCGGATAGGACGGAGCGCTGTCCGCCACGAACACGTGCGGGTCGAGGTGGAGTGGTGACGGGTCACCGTAGTCTGAGGACTCACCGCCGGTGAGGTGGATACGCGCTCGCATCCGCCCATAGAAGGGCGGTGTTACGCGGAGGACGACGGGTTGACTTCCTCGCCGGTTCGCTTCGAGGGCGGTCACGAGGTCGTCTGTCGTCACTGCAATCGAGCGAATGACGCTCGGGTCGGACGACCCGTGTGTCCCGTTCAATCTCCGGCCTGCCGGTGACCAGTCACCGACGCGGGTCGAAGTTCGCCGCTGCACTGTGGGCAGGTTGCACGGTACGATGCGGCGCTCACGGTCGTTTGACACTCACGACAGACGTACGATGCCCGTTCCATCGACCATTCGTACGCAACACGGTGTGTTAAAACTTACCACGGTACGTGGGGTATACCACTGCTCGTGGGTCCGTGTCCTTTTACCCGGATGGGGCGCAATCCGCCAGTATGACAGACGCATGGTTCGCCGGCGCGAACCCTGACAACCCCGAATCGGGGGCACAGCGCATCCGAGAGGGGCGCACCGATTCCCCCGAGGAATGGCCCGCTGAGGCCGTCGAAGACGGGTTCGCTGCCGACGAGACCGACTACTACGCCAAACTCCGTTCGGCGACGCTCGCTGCCGCCCGCGACGCAGTGGCCGAGCGCGAGCGCGCCGACGACGTGCAACTCGCCCACGCGGTGCGCGCGATGGACGACGCTGAACGAACTGCCAACGAACTCGCCGAACGCGTCGTCGAATGGGCGGGAACGCTCTACGAAAATGTCCCGCGCGGCCTCGACGGCGTCCGCGACATCGCCGAGCGCGACCCATCGACGGCGGCCGAAGAGCGCGTTGTCTCCTATGCGACCCGCGCCGTCGACCTCCTCGACGAACGTGACCAACTCCGTACGTTCATCGAAGAACGTGCACCCACGACCGCACCGAACCTCGCCGAGATGGCCGGTCCAGTTCTCGCGGCGCGTCTCATCTCGCTGGCTGGCGGCCTCGACAGCCTCGCCAAAGCGCCCAGCGGCACCGTGCAGGTGCTCGGTGCCGAAGACGCACTGTTTGCACACCTGAAGGGCCGAGCTACATCGCCCAAACACGGCGTCATCTTCACCCACGAGTACGTCCACGGGACGCGCCCACAGGACCGCGGGTCGGCCGCCCGCGCGTTCGCCGGAAAACTCTCCATTGCGGCCCGTATCGACCACTACTCAGGGGATTATCGTCCAGAGATTCACGACGAACTCGCCGAGCGCATGGCGACGATTCGCGCCCGCGACGAGGAGGATGACCAATGAGCGACGAGCAAGCTGAGGAGCTTCCGGCTGGCGTCGAGCGCCGGACCTTCGACGGCCGTGAACGACTCTCGACGCGGGGCGAACCGGTTTACGGCGAGCCGGTCGATTCCGACGGTTGGCGCGCGTGGGACGCCGGTCGGTCGAAACTCGGCGCGATGCTCGAACTCGACATGGACACGGGTCTCGTCGGCGGTGAGACGGTGCTCTATCTCGGTGCCGCGTCGGGGACGACGGTTTCGCACGTCGCCGACTTCGCCGGGCCGACGTACGCAGTCGAGTTCGCGCCTCGTCCGGTTCGCGACCTCGTCGGCGTCGCCGAAGACCGGGACAATCTCTTCCCGCTTCTCAAGGACGCGCGCGACCCGGAATCCTACGCACACGTCGTCGAATCCGGCATCGATTGCCTCGTCATGGACGTGGCGACCCGCGGACAGGCCACCGTCGCCGTCCGCAACCGTCAGTTCCTCGCTGACGACGGGCGGCTCTTGATGGCCGTCAAAGCCCGGAGTGAAGACGTGACCGCCGACCCCGACGACGTGTTCGACGACGTCCTCGACGAACTCGAATCAGCCTACGAAATCCTCGAAACCGGGCGCCTCGACCGATTCCACGCGGACCACCTCGGTATCGTTGCACGGCCGGAGTGAGGGAACTCATATTCCAGCCATTCCCGAGCGAGACCGGTTAGGTGGTGTTTAAGCCCGCTATTTGCAGGTCATAATCGTCTGACGCGTTCGCCGGGGTCCACGATGTTTTTAATTCGGGGCGTCTAACGGCGTTGCGATGGAACTAGGGTCGGCGGATGCCTTCGACCGGATGGGTACGCTCGGCGTCGAAGAGGAGTTCTACATCGTCGATGCCGACGGTCGTCCCACGTCTGGCATCGACGACTTGGTTTACGGACCGGAACCCCCGGAACTGCTCTCAGGGCGACTCGACCACGAACTGTTCGAGTTCACTATCGAGACACAGACGCCTCTTATCGAGGACCTTTCTGAGGTTGCTGACGCCGTTACATCGGTTCGTGAGGCGCTCGTCGACCACGCGTCGAACCACGGGTACCGCATCGCTGCGGCCGGGCTTCATCCCGTGGCGAAGTGGCGCGAACTCGACCACGCGACAAAACCCCGGTATCAGGCGCAACTCGACCGAATTCAGTATCCACAGCACCGAAACACGACCGCCGGGCTTCACGTCCACGTCGGCATCGACGATGCGGACAAAGCCGTCTGGATTGCGAACGAACTCCGGTGGTATCTCGCACCGCTGCTTGCGCTTTCTGCTAACTCTCCGTTCTGGAACGGCTTCGATACGGGACTCGCATCTGCGCGCGCCAAAATTTTCGAGAACCTTCCGAACACCGGGATGCCGACCGCCTTCGACGATTTTGACGACTACCAGCAGTTCGAACGCCGGATGGTCGAACACGGGTCGATAGACGACCGTGGAGAACTCTGGTACGACGTGCGCCCTCACACGGGCCACGGAACGGTCGAGATTCGAACCCCGGACGCTCAGACCGACCCCGACCGAGTGGTCGACTTCGTCGAGTACGTCTACACACTCGTTTTGAACCTCGCCGACCGGTACGAGTCGGGAGAATCGAGGACAGACGTTCGACGGGAGATACTCGACGAGAACAAGTGGAGAGCAACCCGCCACGGCCGAGATGCGAGCTTTATCACCCCTAACTCCGAGGGCGTTGTCAGCCTCGAATCGTTTGTCGAGACGGAGTCCGACCGGCTTGATATAAACGGCCTTCGCTCCCTCTTCGCTGCCGAATCGGGAGCGAATATCCAGCGACGTATCCACGATGAATCCGGAACCGACGCGCTCTGTGAGTACCTCACACTCGACTGATACGCCGATTTTCGGGGCTGTCTCCCCGGACTATCGCGCCCGACAGGAAACATTTTTTAGGACCTGAGTTTTGACCTTCTCCGTAGAACAAATGACTGCGGATCAGACTACCAAGGGGAGTGCGGATTCGACAGCGGAAGAACATACGGGACCTGCGGACTGTGCAATCTCCGAGTTCGATGATGGACTGGTTGATCTGCTCGCGTGGATTCTCGACACCGAGACACGAGCGCGTATCTACGTGTATCTCCGTCAGCACCCTCACTCGACGAGCGAAGAGGTCGCGGCGGGAACCGGTCTCTACCCGAGTACCGTACGCGAGGCCCTCGCCGAACTCACTGAAGACGAGACTGTCGAGCGTCGCAAGCGAAAGAGTTCCGGCGCGGGCAACAACCCTTACGAGTACGTCGCCATCGCGCCGAGCGACCTCGTCAAGGGCGTCTCCGGACAGGTCCAAGAACAGTTGAACGCCGTGTTCAATCTCGACCGACACCTCGGCACCGACGGTTCGGACGAGACCGAGCCGGTCACTATCACTGTCCGAGAGGAGTGAGAACCGACCTGCAGTCACTCGTTCGTTCGACGATTGTCGCTCCGCTAACCCGACCCGCTTAAGTCGTGGGGCACCCACCCCGAGAGTATGCACGTCGCGCTGGGCGGGACGTTCGACCCTGTCCACGATGGACATCTCGCACTATTCGAGCGAGCATTCGAATTGGGCGATGTCACGGTCGGACTTACGAGCGACGAACTCGCGCCACAGACCCGTCACGTCGACCGCTACGTTCGTCCGTTCGAGACACGAAAAACCAGCCTCGAAACAGAGCTTCGACCGTTGGCCGACGAGTACGACCGCGAGTTCGAGGTCCGTACACTGGAAGAACCGACCGGCATCGCAACCGAACCGGGATTCGACGCGCTCATCGTCTCACCCGAGACGAAGACGGGTGGCGAGCGGGTTAACCAGATCCGCGAGGAAAAGGGACTGAAGCCCCTCCAAATCGAGGTTGTCGAGCACGTTCCGGCCGAAGACGGCGACAGGATTTCGTCGACTCGCATCGTCATGGGCGAGATTGACCGTCACGGAAACCTCACGCCGAAGCGGGACGGTCGCGGTCGGAAGCCGCCGACAGGCGACGAATAGTTTTCTGGTTCTCGGATGTAGTGTCGTCTATGCGTCATCCGCTGTTCGCGAGCTTCGTCGTTGGCACCACCACCGCGTTTCTCGTCGGTATCGCCGTCACCGAGGTCGTCGCTCGGTGGATTTTCTTCTCTCTTTTCGTCGGTATTCCGGCGGGTATCGTCGCCGGTATCGTCGCTATCGCGGCAACTTACGCCGCGTTGACCCGTCGGTACGGGCCGACAGGGGAGTCCGCTGAGTGACGGTCGACGTTCACCAACTCGGCGGGCGGAATCCGGCCTCGCGGAGCAGGTCTTTCCACCGCTGTTGGATGCTGAGCCGCGATACGTCCATCGTCTCCGCGACGGCGGTCTGCGAGCGTTCTTCGCCCGCGATAAGCGCGCCAGCGTAGAGACTCGCTGCTGCGACGGCCTTTTTGGAGCGGTCTTCGTCCGGGAGCTGCGTGAGAAACATATCCGAGGCGTACGAGCGGGCCTCGCTTCCGAGTTCGAGACTGTCGGCGGCGGCGTCGATGCTCGCCAACCACTCTTCGTTGTCTCGTTGGTCTCGGGCGCTGTACATGACTGTCGTTCTCACTCCCGGCACATAATCTCCGCGGCGGAACCGGTCGATGTTCCTCGTGACGTTTATATGATGTTGCGGGAAATGTGCGGGTGAAGGGTGCGTTACCCTATCGAGCGCGGGTAGCCAAGTGGCCAAAGGCGCAGCGCTTAGGACGCTGTGGTGTAGACCTTCGCAGGTTCGAACCCTGTCCCGCGCATTTTCTGTCCGAGCACCCGCGAACGGCGAAGCCGTGAGCGACAGCGAGGACGAAAATCGTAACGAGGGGTTCGAACCCTACGAGACGAGCAAAGCGAATCTCGGTCCGGTTCGAACCCTGTCTCGCGCATTGCTATTCACCGTGTCTTGCACGCACTGCCCTGTGTTTCCCTCGGTAATAGAGCCAGAACACGACAAGTAGCGTGAGGGGAAAGAGGACGATTGCAGCGATGGCCAGCGGTGGAATGAGGATGAAGAGGGCAAAGGTCTACCACGAAACAATCGTGTTACGGGACATAGTGGAAGCTCCGTCGATGGAACTATCTATCTTGTGGGGTTGTCGATGAGGCGTTGTGCCGGACCGCTGTGGTCGTCAAGCGGGGGTCTTCGACATAGGTACGGTGGTTTCCTGCTTCTCCTTGTCACACCGGCCGACGCTGATGCCGCCAAGCGATGTACCGTTGCCAACGACTAGTGGGCTGTGGGCCGAGTAGCCCGAAACAGCCGCGGCGAACGTTCGAGGTCTCGGGTGACTCGCTCGACCGCTTGCTCTCCGTGTTTCAACTTTCTGCCCGACTCCACCCTCCCCCAGTCACTGCCAAGTACCCCAAAAATAGAGGCATGGTAACAATTCGCGTTTAAACTCCCCTCCCCGTCATTACTTAAAACAAGCCCGAATTTGTTCGGGGCTAAACTTACTATTCACATGACCAACTCGCGGATGGATGCAAACGCAGTCTATCTACAGCGAAATCGGTGGCCGAGAGGCCGTCGAAGCAGTCGTATCAGACTTTTACGACCGCGTCCTCGCCGACGACACGGTTGCGCACTATTTCGACGATATGGACATGGCGAAACAGCACGCCCATCAGGTCCAGTTCATCAGTGCGGTCGCCGGCGGTCCCGTCGAGTACGACGGTCGAGATATGCGTGAAGCGCACGAACACCTCAACCTCTCTGGTGAGGACTTCGACGCCATCGCGAAGCACCTCGAATCTGCGCTTCGTGCCAACGGGGTCGACGAATCGAACAGAGAAACCATTCTCGACGAAGTGACGGCGCTCCGAGCACCGATTCTCAATCAATAAAATGGGATACCCGGGCGGACCACTGGTTCGTGTCACTTAAAATTATAAATTCCAGAAATCGGTGATAAGCCCGAATTCGTAATTTTTGGCCCACGTCTATCTAAAAGGACAGATTACGTGTCTGATTATCGTAATGAACTGCACGCCACACGTCAGACACGACACAACCCTTTTTCTCACTCAGCGTGTGTCTCCACCAATGGCGGCGCTATCCGAATTATTGGGTGACCTCGTGGCAGATGTCGACGGGCTATTCCTCTTCACGCCGAGCCACTCGCACTACGAGCGGTTCGACGAGGCTGATGTCCCGACGGTCGTCATCGCTCCTGAGAACACGCTCGAAGCCGAGACGTTCGTGGAACTCCCGCTTCAGTTCCAGAACGTCAAAGACCGCATTCGCTTCGGTGTCGAAGGTGCGATGGAACAGAGTATCGTCGAGGCAGGTGACACTATCGCCTGTAACGTTGGCATCTTCGACGGCGACCCGGACTCAATTGTCAGAGTTCGCGTCGAAGAGAACATGCGTTCGGGCATCTACGACCTCTTCGCGAATTCACGGGCCGACCCCGGCGTCATCCGCGACGTGTTCGAAGTCGCCATCGAACTGGGCAAGAAGGGACAGAAGGGTGAACCCGTCGGCGCACTGTTTGTCGTCGGCGACGCGGGCAAGGTGATGAACAAGTCCCGTCCGCTCTCGTACAACCCGTTCGAGAAATCCCACGTCTACGTCGGCGACCCGATTGTGAACGTGATGCTCAAGGAGTTCTCGCGGCTTGACGGCGCGTTCGTCATCTCTGACTCGGGGAAAATCGTCTCCGCGTACCGCTACCTCGAACCCTCGGCGGAGGGCGTCGACATCCCGAAAGGCCTCGGCGCACGCCACATGGCCGGTGGTGCCATCACCCGCGATACCAACGCCACAGCAATCGTCCTCTCGGAGTCTGACGGTCTCGTTCGCGCGTTTAAGGGTGGCAAAATGATTCTCGAAATCGACCCGGAGGCCTACTGAGATGAACGGGTCCGCCTCGACGCTTCCCGCCGAGTCGTCGGTCCTTTACACACAGATGTCGGTCCCTATTCAGTCAGACAACGGTATCGTCGACCAACTCATCCAGGCCGTGGGGCTTCGATTCGTGGGCGTCCTCATCATCTTGGTCTTCGGGTTGATTCTCGCCTATACGGCGGGGACGCTTGTCCAGCGACTCCTCGTTCGAATCGGCGTTCCGGACGCCATCGAAGGAACTGCCTTCGAACGGACCGCTCGGGACTTCGAGACTTCGACAGTCGAAATCATCTCGTGGCTCACCCGATATTTCGTCCTCGGTGCCTCACTTCTCGCCGCGCTTTCTTTTGCCGGTGTCAATTATGCCGACCGTTTCTGGCTCGTCACCGCAGGCATCCTCCCGCAGTTGTTCGTCGCTATCTTAGTGCTCATCGTCGGTGTCGTCATCGGCGACAAAGTCGAACTCCTCGTCACCGAACGGTTTCGGGGAGTAAAGCTTCCACAGGTTAACATCATCCCGTCGCTCGCGAAGTACACGATCTTCTTCCTCGCGTCGCTTGTCGCACTCTCACAGATCGGTGTCGCTACGCTCGCGCTTATCGTCCTCCTCGCATCGTATATGCTGGCTCTCATCGTTCTCAGCGCTGTCGCGTTTCGTGACCTCCTCAGGTCCGGTGCCGCTGGGACGTATCTGCTTTTCACCCAACCGTACAGCATCGGCGACGAGATTGTCGTCGGCCAGATTCGCGGTGTCGTTCAGGAATTCGATATGTTCGTCACTCACGTCGAATCCGAAGATGAGGTGTTCATCATCCCCAACGCTCGCGTGTTCGAGGATGGTGTCGGAAGGGTTAGATAACCAAACCCAGATATGTAACTCGGCCGATTCTAATTTTGTCATACGTTTACCATAACAGTTTAGAAGTGGTCCGCAGATTGTCTCATATCGGACTTCCTGAATACGATGACGCAGAATCTCCCTCCCCTAAATATTGCATCTCCCTCTCCACGTGCTGTTGAGGTAGCTGAAACTCTTCTCAGGGGGTTCTACTTTCAAGATATGCGGGAGACGCACCTCACCGACTGCGATTTCGACGCTGCGCAGTCCGCTGCTGCACACGCAGTAGACTATATGTCGTCGGCGTTTGAAGCTGAATTTCCGGACGTTCCTGCGTCTCGTGCTGCATACGCTGGCGAGTTATTCATGCGTGCACTGTTTCTTCAGGACGAAATCGAAAACCGAGCAGCGTTCGACGAGTGTCTCGAACACGATGTCTCGGACGACGTGTTCGTCTCTTCCCCCGCGGAAATCCCCGAGATAGTCTCCATCAACGACGACCCACGCTGGAGCGACGTTCAGGACCTCCTCGAAGTGGTTTGCGACGAACTCGAGATGGACTCGGAGTACGCTGTCCTTCACACTCGATTCTGGCGGCTTCACGGCCAACGGCGCGACAACTGGCAAACGATTGCTCGGCGAGCACACCGAATCAAGGTCGCACGCATGGTCCCGGAGGCGGACGACGAAACCATCGATAACCTCGCTCGGTACTTCGTCGCCGGAGTAAGTCGCCACGACGGGTGGGTTCGAGAGGGCCCCGAACGAGATGTCACTTCGACTCTCGATATCGTCGCCCAGTACTACCATCGGTTATTTGATCTGAGAACTAGTTGATATGATTTCGGCGATACCACGACCGCCGAAAATAAGTATTGGTGGTCGAATCGTCTCTCCAGAGCTAACATGGAGGATACCGACCCGGAACTGTACCGTGAGGCTTTCCGAAGCGCGGACATCCCCATGTTGATTGCAGACACGAACTTCGCTTTCCGGGATATCAATGACGCCGGTCTCGACTTCCTCGGCTACGAGTTCGACGATATCATCGGTGAATCCGTCGGACTCATCGCTGCCGACGAGGAGGTGTACTACGAAATCGTCGAGCAGATGATTTCCGGTGAGACGTGGTCCGGCGAGTTCATGGCACGACGGAAAGACCAGCAGGTCGTCTACGGACAGGGCTTTGCGACGCCCATGGTCGTCAGCGGCGACGTTGAAGGTATCCTCGCGTTCTTCGTAGACACGACAAAACAACGACATTACGAGAACGCCTCCGAGGTGCTGAACCGCCTGCTCCGACACGACCTCCGGAACGAACTCAATGTCATCTACGGTTACACCCAACAGGTCGCCAGCCGACTCGACGACGAGAAGGCGCTCGAAGAACTCGAACTCGTCCAAGAGAAAGTCCTCGACATCGTCCACAAGTCAGAACGGGCGCGCGACCTCCGCGAGCACTTAGAACGGTCTCACGACGTGTCTAATCACCCGGTCAAACTCGACGTAGTGTTGAACAACAAAATCGTCGACACCATGATCGAATTTCCGGACGCCGAGTTCGAATTCGGACCGTTCCCCCAGGTCGAGGTCATCGCCGACGACCTCCTCGGGGAAGCAATCGAGTGCGTCCTCGAAAATGCAGTCACGCACAACGACAAAGAGACGCCACAAGTCGAAATTTCGGTCAAGCGCGACGGTGGCCACGTCATCGTCCGTATCGCAGACAACGGGCCGGGGGTCCCAGAAGAACAGCGTGACCTTATCTTCGGTCGTGAGGAGTACGACCAACTCCATCACGGGACGGGTATCAGCCTCTTTTTCGCCGACAACGTCATCTCGTCGTACAACGGCACCATTTGGGTCGAAGACAACGATGACGAAGGCGCCGTATTCTGTATCCGACTTCAGGAACCGACAGCTATCGACTGACTCGCACCCTCGGCGGTCGTTCAGTCGTCGTCAGATAGTCCGTCGGACATCGGTCGCGCGGGGACCCCGGCAACAGTCTCTCCCGCTGGCACGTCCCGCGTGACGAGCGAGTTCGCCGCGACCTGTGCGCCCTCGCCGATGCGGACGCCCGGAAGGATGGTCGCTTTCGCGCCGACCATCGCGCGCTCGCCGACGACGACCTCGCCCGTCCGGTACTCGTCTTGGAGGAACTCGTGACAGAGGATGACCGAGTCGTAGCCGATTATCGCGTGGTCTTCGACGGTGACGAGTTCCGGCCAGAATACGTCCGGCGTCGCCTCCAACCCCCACGAGACGCCCCTTCCGACGGTCACACCGATTCGCCTGAGCGCCCAATTTCGAATCTTGAGCGACGGCGCGATGCGAGCGATGAGGACGAACACGTAGTTGAGCATCACGCGCCAGACGGGCTTCGCGTCCGTCCAGTACTGAAGCGAGTTGAGCGGTCCGGGCGTCGGGTGGTGGTCGATACGGTCGTGTCGCGGGGCGGTTTCCTCGGTGTCGTCGGTCACGACCGTCGATTAGACTGGAAGCATAAAAGCGCCCTCGCAATACGGACAAAAACGAACTGTGAGCGCCGCCGCGGCGATTCGATTACTCGCCGCGGAGTTCGGCCATGTGGTCGAGACGCTGCTGGACGAGTGATTCGGTCCCGATATCGTGGCGGATGTGGAAGCCCTCGCCCGCGTCTGCGAGCGCGTCCTCGGCAATCTGTTCGGCCTGCGAGATGCTGTCGGCGTGGCCGACGACGGCGAAGGAGCGCGAAGTGGTCGTGTAGAGACCGTCGTCGCGGGCGTCGACGCTCGCGTAGAAGAGGAGCGCACCGGCGTCGTCGTCCACCTCGACTTCTATCTTCGCACCGGCCTTAGGGTCCGTCGGGTAGCCTTCGGGGACGGCGTACTTGCAGACGGTCGCTTTCTCGGCGAATTCGAGTTCGGGGAGTGACTCGCCTTCGCGGGCGGCCACGAGCACGTCGAGGAAGGGCGTTTCGAGCACTGGAAGCGTGTTCATCGCCTCGGGGTCGCCGAACCGGGCGTTGAACTCGATGACCTTCGGTCCCTCAGTAGTGAGCATGAACTGGCCGTAGAGAATACCCTTGTAGTCGGGCATCGCGTCGACGACAGCCTCGATGACCTCAACTGCGGCGTCGTAGTCCTCACCATCCATGAACGGCAGCGAGGGCGTCACGTCGGTGTAGCTACCCATGCCGCCGGTGTTCGGCCCCTCGTCACCCTCGTAGGCGCGCTTGTGGTCCTGTACGGCGGGGCTGACGCGGAACTCGCCGTTGGCGACGAACGCCTGAATCGTGAACTCCTCGCCGACGAGTCGCTCTTCGAGTACGACGCGGTCGTAGTCCGAGTCGCGGAGGTATTCCTTCGCTTCCTCGGGTGTCACCTGGTCGCCGATGACTTTCACGCCCTTGCCGCCGGTCAGACCGGCGGGCTTGACCGCGAGGTCGCCGTCGTACTCGTCGATGTAGTCGCAGGCGGCCTCCATGTCGTCGAAGGTCGCGAAGTCGGGATTGCCCGGAATCTCCTCGTCGCGCATGAACCGGCGCTGGAACGCCTTGTCCGTCTCGATGCGGGCCTCTGCTTCCTGCGGGCCGAAGGTGTAGATTCCGGCGGCGTCGAGGGCGTCGGAGACGCCCGCCGCCAGTCCGGACTCCGGCCCGACGATTGCGAGTGTCGCATCCACGGACTCGGCGTAGGCGACGATGTCGTCCGCCGCCGTTTCCGAGACTGTCTCGAATCCATCGGCGAGGTCGGCGATGCCGGGGTTTCGGTTGCTCGCACAGGCGTACAGGTCACAATCGGGGGCGAGTGCACGGGCAATCGCGTGCTCTCGGCCGCCGCCACCAACGAGGAGGACGGTCTCGCTCATACCCGCATACCCTGCGCACGAGAGTGTAAAGATTGCCCTTCAGCCATAGAGAAATAAGCACAATTGTGCTTACTTGTACTCGTCCTTATCGGCGGTTCGGTCGCAAAGCCACCCCCAAATCGTGGCTCGAACGGCCGTCTCCACGCCGCTTTAGTTCTCGGAGTACCGAACTCGAACTATGACCGACCCGGTGGGACGCAACCGACTCGACGAGGAGCAAAGCCCGTACCTCTGTCAGCACGCGGACAACCCGGTTAACTGGCAACCGTGGGACGAAACAGCCCTCGAAGCGGCCCGCGAGCAGGACAAGCCCATCTTCCTTTCAATCGGCTACTCGGCGTGTCACTGGTGCCACGTCATGGCCGACGAGAGCTTTTCCGACCCGGAAATCGCCGAGGTGCTCAACGAACACTTCGTCCCGGTGAAGGTCGACCGCGAGGAGCGCCCCGACCTCGACCGCATCTATCAGACGATTTGCCAACTCGTCACCGGCGGCGGCGGGTGGCCGCTTTCGGTGTGGCTCACGCCGCAGGGCAAACCGTTCTTCGTCGGGACGTACTTCCCGCCCGAACCGCGCCGCGGCGCACCCGGTTTCCGCGACCTCGTCGAAAGCTTCGCCGAGTCGTGGCGGACCGACCGCGACGAGATAGAAAACCGCGCCGAGCAGTGGACCCACGCCATCACCGACCGACTCGAAGAAACGCCGGACACCACCGGCGAGACCCCCGGTTCAGAGATTCTCGACCAGACCGTTCAAGCTGCCCTGCGCGCCGCCGACCGCGACCACGGTGGCTTCGGAAGCGGCGGCCCGAAGTTCCCGCAACCGGGGCGTATCGACGCGCTGCTCCGCGGCTACGCCATCACCGGCCGCCGCCAAGCCCTCGACGTAGCGGTCGAAGCCCTCGACGCGATGGCTAACGGCGGTCTCCGCGACCACCTCGGCGGCGGCTTTCATCGCTACTGTGTCGACCGCCAGTGGACCGTTCCGCACTTCGAAAAGATGCTGTACGACCAGGCGGGCCTCGCGTCTCGCTACCTCGATGCCTACCGCCTCACCGGAAACGAGTCGTACGCGACCGTCGCCCGCGAGACGTTCGAGTTCGTCCGCAGGGAACTCTCGCACGACGACGGCGGCTTTTTCGCCACCCTCGACGCCCAGTCCGGCGGCGAGGAAGGGACGTTCTACGTCTGGACGCCAGAAGACGTGCGAAGCCATCTTCCCGAACTCGAAGCCGACCTCTTCTGTGACCGCTACGGCGTCACCCCCGGCGGCAACTTCGAAAATAAGACGACCGTCTTGAACGTCTCGGCGACCACCGCGGACCTCGCCGAGGAGTACGACCTCACTGAATCCGAAGTCGAAGAGCGACTCGAAGAGGCTCATGAGGAACTCTTCGCGGCCCGCACAGACCGCGAGCGACCCGCCCGCGACGAAAAGGTGCTCGCCGGTTGGAACGGGCTGATGATTTCGGCCTTCGCGCAGGGTGCAGTCGCCCTCACCGACGACTCGCTCGCCGACGACGCTCGCCGTGCTCTCGACTTCGTGCGCGAACACCTCTGGGACGAGGCGTCCGAAACGCTCTCGCGGCGCGTGATGAACGGCGAGGTCAAAGGCGACGGCTACCTCGAAGATTACGCCTTCCTCGCGCGCGGTGCGTTCGACCTCTATCAGGCGACCGGCGACCTCGAACCGCTTTCGTTCGCTATCGACCTCGCGCGGGCGACCCACCGCGAGTTCTACGACGATGCCGCGGGAACGCTCTACTTCACACCAGAAAGCGGTGAGGCACTGGTGACGCGCCCACAGGAGGCGACAGACCAGTCCACGCCGTCGAGTCTCGGCGTCGCCACGTCGCTGTTCTTGGACCTCGAACACTTCGCGCCGGACGCTGGCTTCGGCGATGCCGCCGACGCAGTCCTCGAATCCTTCGCCAACCGCGTTCGCGGTAGCCCGCTCGAACACGTCTCGCTCGTCCTCGCCGCCGAAAAGGCCGCCAGCGGCGTCCCGGAACTCACCGTCGCCGCCGACGAGATGCCCGACGAGTGGCGCGAAACCATCGCCTCGCGCTACCTCCCCGGTCTCGTCGTCTCTCGCCGACCCGCAACCGACGACGAACTGGACGCGTGGCTCGACGAACTCGAACTGGACGAGGCTCCGCCGATTTGGGCCGCCCGCGAGGCGACCGATGGCGAACCGACCGTCTACGCCTGCGAGAATTTCACCTGCTCTGCGCCGACCCACGACATCGACGAGGCGCTGGCGTGGTTCACCGCGGGCGACGACGCCTGAGGGCGGAGAAACCGTAGGCGACGACGCCTGAGACTGCAACGAGGCTCGTCAGGTCGTCAGAGGCGATGGCCGTCGTAGCGCCGTCGTAACTCTCTGATTTTTTCGGCGACTCGTTCGGCGCGTTCAGGGGTCACGCAGTGAACGATTTTCTCTCCCTGCCACGTATCGAACACCAACGTCGTCCCGTCCTGAATACGGAGGTTGTTCGTCGTGAGCGCAGAACAGAGCGTCCGACTCGTCTTCCCGTCGAGCGACGATTCCACGATGTCGGTCGTGGCGAGTCGGTAAGCGTACTCGTCTGTTTCCCACCGCTCCCGGACACCGAATTCCACGAACATCGCGGTTCTGTCGGCCAGCGCCGATTGGATGGACCCGACCGTTTCAGCGGGCAACGGCGGGGACTTCCCCGACACCGACGATTCGTGCGGAATCGTCTGTAGCAGTTCAGCGCCCGTCTCGTCGAGTAACTTGAGTCGAAATACGAAGCTACTCCCTGCAAACGTCTGTGCCACATCGAGCAACGCAAAGAGCACGTCCGTTCCCTCCTCATTGAGGGCGAACTGGTACGTTCGGTCGTCGGGCCGCTCCGGGCCGAGAGATTTCAGCGACGAGAGAACCGCGGCACACTGTTCGCCGCCATCGTCCTCGACGGTCCAGTATCGGTCGAGTTCAACACGTACGGTGTGTGCGAGGGGCAGTACTTCCGAAAAGACGGTCTCTACGTCGCGGCCGTAGTCGTCGCTATCGAGGATGTAGTGCGCTGGCTCCCTCTCCTCGTCGGTCATTAGCTGACACCAACCAATACGCGTTTGCCGTCTGCTCCGAGCGACACGGGGACCTGTCTTCGTCTCATCTAGTCGGCATACTCGGCCGTCTCGTATCACTCCACCGACACTGCGGAAGGAAAACAACCGCCAGCGCTCAGTTCGACAGTTCGTCGGCGAGGTAGACCGCAATCGGAACGTCCTCGTTTTCGACGAATCGAGCGACTTCCTCGCCGTTTTCCTCGACGACGACCGTCGGGATGAACTCGATACCGTACTCCTCGACGAGCGGGCCGATTTTCGACCCGTCGTCGGCCTTCTCGACCGGGTAGTGTTCGATTCGCTCGGCGTCGACGCCGGCGGCGTCGAGGGCCGCGGCGAAGTCGGGGAGTTGGCTCCGACAGTCGCCGCACCAGTCGCCGCCCCAAACGTTGAACGTGTAGTCTCCGGCGGCGAGGGTGTCGACCACGTCCGGGTAGGATGCGGCGTCCCACGCGGGATTCGGTTGCATCGTTTCGAGCGTCTCGGCTTCGGCCATGTGCCGGTCTACCGTCCGAGCGGATTTAACGGGTACGCTCACGGCGGGGCTCGCCGCCCGCTCCGTCGTTCGTATTTCCACGTTCTACGGAAGCCAGAAACGTGGCCGTTTCATCCGCCTCCGCCAGTCGTTTAGGCTCGCACCGAGAATCGAGAGTCGATGGACGATAGTATCCTCGACGCTATCGGGTCGCCGCTGGTCCGAGTCGACTCACCCGCTGGGTCGACCATCGCGGCGAAGATAGAGTCGAAGAACCCGGGTGGGTCGGCGAAGGACCGCCCCGCGAAGGCGATGGTCGAAGCGGCCGAGGAGGCGGGTGACATCTCGCCGGGCGACCACCTCGTCGAACCCACATCCGGGAACACCGGAATCGGACTCGCCGTCGTCGCGGCGGCGAAAGGCTACGACCTGACGATTGTCATGCCGGAGTCGATGTCCCCCGAGCGCCGGCGGATTATGCGCGCCTACGGGGCGACTATCGAACTCGTCGACGGCGGTATCGCCGACGCCAAAGACCGCGCCGACGAACTCGAAGCCGACGGGATGTACCAACTTCGGCAGTTCGAGAACCCCGCAAACCCGAACGCGCACTACCGAACGACCGCCGAAGAGATTCTCGACCAAATCGACGACCGGGAAATCGACGCCTTCGTCGCCGGTATCGGCACCGGCGGCACCATCTCGGGTAACGGCAGTCGCCTCAAAGAGGAGTTCCCGTCGATGCAGGTTGTCGGCGTCGAACCCGAAGAAAGCGCCGTGCTCTCCGGCCACGAAGTCGGCGACAACGACTTCCAGGGGATGGGTCCGGGCTTCGTCAGCCCCAACCTCGATACCGACCTGCTGGACGACCTTGAAATCGTCGCGCTCGAAGATGCAGAAGCCGAGTGCCGCCGACTCGCCCGCGAGGAAGGAATTCTCGTCGGCCAGTCTTCCGGCGCGTCGCTCCTCGCGGCAAAGCGGGTCGCCGAACGCCTCGCCGACCCCGATGCTGACGAAGAAGACCAACCGCTCGTGGTGACGGTCTTCTGGGACTCCGGCGAGCGCTACATGTCGACCGGGATGTTCGACGTCGAAGAATAGCGAAACGGTTCTTCCGTACTTCTCGTTCGGTTTACCGGCCGAATTCGTCTTCGCCGACCCTGACGACGACCGTTTCGTCCACGTCTCTGAGGTCGTACTCCGGGACGGAGCCGTCGACTCGGGTCACGTACATCGGTTCGACGAGTCGTTGGTCTTCGACGCCGTAGATGGCGAGATGGTCGCCGGTCGCTTCGGGTTGCACCTGTCCGTCTCGAACCTTTCGAGCGAGGTCGCGTGAGAGCCACTCGTCAGTGGAGACAGATGGTTCGAGAATCAGCGAGAACGCGGCAAAGCGGACGAGATACCAGTTGAGGTCGTTGAGGAGCGAGACGGCTGCGCCGAGGCTTACCGTCTCGATAGAAAGCGAGTTCTCAAACGGTTCGGAGATGTCGTACGTCGAGAGCGCTGCCCGGGCCGTATCTCTCGACAACAACTCGTACTGGAGGTGGACATCTTCGGCTCCGACGATACAGACCTGCGTCACGTCGAAATGGACGGTCCGGATTCGGTAAAGCGGTTCCGGTACTTAGGCGTGAGACTCCCACTGGTCGGCACAGGCTTCGTCGCAGAAGACGACGCGCTGGCGCTCGAAAGAGAGCTTTCCGGAGTGGTCGATATCCCGGTCGAGGACTACTTGATAGTGGGCTTCGCGCATGTCGATATCGGTGTGACACGTCGCACATCGCTCGACGGCATCGCTCCAGTCGGTCCGCGTCGCCCGATGTGAGATTCGCCACTCCGGGCCGGGATGACTGCGGCCGAAACGCGATGTTCGTGACATGGAAAAAACCGTCGAACTCACGGTAAATAAATCCATTTTTGTGCAATCTACCATCCGAAACAAATCTGAACAGTCGCTAATTCAAAATTGTGTTGGACGTTCGCACACTACTTGATGTCGTCGTCCAGCGATACGACAGTCCGTTTGTGGGCGGCCTCGGCGGCGAGGTCGAACAGGTCGGCGGGTTCGGCGGCTTCGACGGCGGCCAGTGAGGCGTTCGTCTCGGGGTAGCTCGGCGCAACTCGCTCACAGCCGACCGGGAGCGTCGAGTCGTCGTAGGTCCCGAGTTCGCGGGCTTCGGCGACGATATCCGTCTTGTCGCGGGTCAAGAGCGGTCGGTGGACGGGAAGGTCTACGGCGGCCCCGGTGACCGCGAGGTTTCCACCGGTCTGGCTGGATTTCTGCCCCAGCGACTCGCCGGTGACGATAGAGTGGGCGTGCTCGTCGGCGGCGACCTCGGCGGCGATGGCGAGCATCACGCGTCGAAGCGAGAGCATTCGCGTGTCTTCGATAGTGTCCATCAGTCGTCGGACCACGTCACCGGCCGGAACGACGTGGACTCGCATGTTGGCGTTGGGTGCACGACGGGCGATAGTTCGAACCGTCTCGATGGCGCGAGCGCGGTGGTCCGCCCCGCCGTAGTCGCCTAAATCGATGTAGACGGGAACGACTTCACAGCCGCGGCGCATGAGTTCCCACGTCGCCACAGGCGAGTCAATGCCGCCGGAGACGAGCGAAATCGTCTTTCCTTGCGTTCCGAGTGGGAGGCCACCGGGACCGTCGAATCGCCGGGCGGAGAGATACGCAGTGTCTTCGCGGCACTCGACGCGGTACGTCCGCTCGGGGTTGTCGAGGTCGACGGGTGCGCCGGTGGCGTCGACGACGGCGCTTCCGGCCTCGCGTTCGATGTCCCTGCTGGAAAAGTCGTGTTGCTCCGACGAGCCGATTCGGTCGGCGTCGACGGCGAAACTGGCTCCATCGGGGTGGTCCACAGTGAGGTCGCGGCACGTCGATACGATAGCGTCGAGGTCAGGCGCGCAGGCAATACACGGTCGCGCCCAGACGACGCCCGGCACTTCGGCGCACGCGGCGGCGACTGCCTCGGGGTCGTCGGGGTCGCGGACGAGAATCCGCGACCACTCCCGGTCGACGTGTCCCGAAAGCGAGCGGTCGTCGAGGACCGCTTGCAAGTTGGTCCGGAGTAGACTCTCCATCTTCGCCCGAACGCTCGAACTCTTGGTGCCCACCTCGCCGTAGCCGACGAGGACGACGTGCGCCGTCTCGTTCACACTCAGTGTTTCCCGTGGGGACTCTTCAGCGTCTCGTTTCCGGGACTGACAGCCGTCTCGACGATAGCTGTCAGCAAATATATTATTATTATATATTCACACATAGTGTCAATTACTGAACCGTAGTCAGCGGTGGTTCTCATATAAATTACTTAATAGGTCTCTCCCTCTCTCTGTGTCGTACACCCGCCGAACAGTCTGCCGAATTCTCTCCCCACCCACCGATGCCAATGACCGACGAGTCGACCGATACCATCGACCTCTCTGACCCGCAGTACTACCTCAATCGCGAGTTGAGTCAACTGGAGTTCCAGTCCCGCGTGCTCAACGAGGCACTGGACGACCGGAACCCGCTCCTCGAACGGGTCCGCTTTCTCGCTATCTTCACGAAGAACTTGGACGAGTTCTTCATGAAACGCGTCGGCGGGCTAAAACAACAGATAGACGCTGGTGTCACCGAACAGACAACAGACGGCCGGACACCCCAAGAACAGTGGGAGGAGGTTATCGACAAGGCAAGACCTCTGTTCGAACGGCAGGCGGCGTGCTACCGCGAGGAAATTCGTCCCGCACTTGCCGCCGAGGGTATCCATATCTGCGACTACGACGACCTAACACCCGACCAACAGTCGGAGATGCGCGAGTACTTCGAGGTGTCTGTCCTCCCGGTGCTCACGCCGCTTTCGTTCGACCCGGCCCACCCGTTTCCATTTATCTCCAATCTCTCGCTCTCGCTCGCGGTCATCACGAGAGGTGACGACAGCGACGACGACCTGACGTTCACCCGTGTGAAGATTCCGCAGAACCGGCCGCGACTCGTCGAAGTCGAGACCGACGGCGACGAGGTTCGTTACGTCCTCCTCGAAGCAATCATCCGCGCGAACCTCGATTTGCTCTTTCCGAACGTCGAGGTGGTGGACACCGCGGTGTTCAAACTGACACGGAACGCCGAGGTCCGAAGAAACGAGGAGGTCGCCGAAGACCTCATCGATATGATTGAGGAAGTCCTCGACCAGCGCCGCTTTGCGACCGCGGTGCGCCTCGAAATCGAAGCGGACGCCCCGGAGTCGGCGCGGGAACTCCTCATCGAGCAGTTAGACCTCGATGAACGTGAGGTGTTCGAGCTTCGGGGTCCGCTCGACTACCGCGAGTTCATGGACCTCACGGACCTCTCGCGGCCGGACCTATCTCTCGACTCGTGGACGCCGCAACCACACTCTCGATTCGCGGACACCGACGCCGACGACGTGGGTGGTGACGGTGACACCATCTTCGACGAGATTCGGCGCAAGGACGTACTGTTGCACCACCCGTACCACTCCTTCGGCGACACCGTTCAGGAGTTCCTCGACGCGGCCGCGAACGACCCGAACGTCCTCGCTATCAAGGCCGCAATCTACCGCACGGCATCAGACTCGAAGATTATCGAGTCGCTCATCGACGCCGTCGACAACGGTAAGCAGGTCGCGGCGATGGTCGAACTCAAAGCCCGCTTCGACGAGCAGAACAACCTCGAATGGGTACACAAACTCGAAGAAGAGGGTATTCACGTCGCCTACGGAACCATCGGACTGAAGACGCACACCAAGACCGCGCTCGTCGTCCGCGAGGAAGAAGACGGCGTTTGCCTCTATTCGCACGTCGCCACCGGTAACTACCACTCCGGGACGGCGAAAGGCTACGTCGACCTCGGCGTCCTCACGGCCGACCGCGACATCGGACAGGACCTCGTCAAGGTGTTCAACTTCTTCACCGGACCCTCGCTCGACGAGGAGTTCCGCAAACTCCTCATCGCCCCCGTAACGATGCGAAACGAGTTCACGAAGTGTATCCGCCGCGAGGCGGAGCACGCGGCGGCGGGTCGCCCCGCCCGTATCGTCGCCAAGATGAACGCGCTCGAAGACCCCGGCATCGTCGAAGAACTCTACAAAGCGTCGATGGCTGGCGTCGATATCGACCTGCTCGTCCGCGACATCTGTCGGCTTCGTCCCGGAATCGAGGGCCTCTCCGAGACGGTCACGGTTCGAAGCGTCGTCGACCGCTTTCTCGAACACTCGCGCATCTTCTACTTCGAAAACGCCGGCGACCCGGAGTACTACGTCGGGTCGGCCGACTGGATGACGCGGAACCTCGACAAGCGCGTGGAGGCCATCGCGCCCGTGGAGGACCCCGACATCCGCGAGCAACTCCGATTCATCCTCGAACTCGGATTCGCCGACAACCGGAAGTCGTGGGAGATGAACGCCGACGGCTCGTACGACCAACTGTCGCCGGAAAACGGCCACACGGTCACCATGCAGTCGATTCTGATGAATCAGGTTCTCGGCGCATCGAGTAGACCCGGCGTCCACCGAGGAATGCCAGCGTCACACCCGGATGTTCCCGAGACGCTCCTCGTCGAATCCAGCCCGACGGTCATGACACCGCGAGACGTTCCGGAACCGCGGTCGCTTGATACCGATACGGTTTCCGTCGTGACTAAACGGACGACGGTCGCTGAAACCGTTCCGAGCGTGGCTGTCGCCGAAGCCATTCCGAGTGTGGCTGCTGCAACCGGCGCGCCGAGTAACGGCGACGCACAGCACGTCCTCGACGAGTTCCCCGAGAAGTGGTACGTCCCGAACAGCGGGCACTACGAGTACGCGGTTCGGACGCCCGACGGCGACCGCGACTATCGGAAGACGGCCGCCGCGGCCGCGAAGCTCATCGAGAAGTACTACGATTCGGACGCGAAATAACGCGGGTTCGCCCGCGCTCAGAAGGTGGTGAGTTCGCCTTCGATGGTGCGGCGCGTGATGTCCGTCACGTTGGCGAGTTCGCGGTCGATGGTCGCGATAACCTCGTCTTCGATGTCGGCGATGGTGACGCCTTCTTCGGTGATGACCTTCGCGTCTGCGACGTGGGGTTCGTCGATGGGGCGGCCGATTTGCGAGAGCAGGCGGACCTGCAGGTCGCGGATGCCGTCGACTTCGGCGACGACCGTCTCGGCGATGTGGGTCGAAAGCAGGTTGTAGATTTTCCCGATGTGGTTGACGGGGTTCTTGCCGGAGGTCGCTTCCATGCTCATCGGGCGGTTCGGCGTGATGAGGCCGTTGGCGCGGTTCCCGCGGCCGACGGAGCCGTCGTCACCCTGCTCGGCGGACGTGCCGGTCGTCGTGAGGTAGATGGAGCCTTCCTCGTAGTCGTCGGCGGTGTTGACTTCGACGTTGACCTCGCGGTCCGTGTACTCGGTGGCGAGGTCGGTGACGAACTCGCGTACGTTGTCGACGGCCTCGATGTAGTCGTCGATGTCGTCGATGTGGCTGTCGACCATCGCGGCGGCGACGGTCACGTCGATAACGTCGCCTTCGCGCTTGCCCATGAGCTTGATGTCCTGTCCGAGTTCGGGGTGGTCGTCGCCGTAGCGCGCGCCGTTGAGGGCGTACTCGGCTTCGAGGACGATTTGCTCCGTCTCGGTGAGCGGGGCGTGGCCGACGCCGAAACTCGTGTCGTTCGCCATCGGGACCTGTTGGGTCTCCTCGCCGAAGACGTCCTGCAGGTCGCCGGAGCCTTCGCCGAGTTTCACGTCGACGACGATGTCCGTGCCAACGTCGAGTCCGGGGATGTTCTCGTTGAGGTACTCGCGGGCGGCGCGGAGTGCGGTCGAGTCGACGGGAATCTTCTGCCCATCGTACTCTTTCGTCGCACGGCCGACAATGAGGAGATAGATTGGTTCGATAACCTCGCCGCCGCCAAAGGCGGGTGCCGCGGTACCAGCAACGAGTTGCGTCTCGTCCGTGTTGTAGTGGAGAACCTTTCCGACACGGTCGAGATAGAGATTCGAGAGTGCCCGGGAGACGCTTTCGGCGATACCGTCACAGATGGAGTCCGGGTGCCCGATTCCCTTCCGTTCGACAATTTCGACCTCCTGGTCCTCGACCGCGCGCTTGTCGGCGGATTCGAGGCGGATGTTTCGGTCGGTCATTGCCGGGTGTACCCGGCGGGCGGTTCTATAACTTGCGGAAACCTTCCTTGAATAGCGTATTACTACTGGGCATTATCCATAAATCGACAGTATTTGCCACCGGCCGCGCGAATACGAGTGTTTCCACCGATTTCGTTGTGTCTCTGTCCCGCTGTTATCTTTTCGTGCCCACTTTTCGCACTCACTTTTCATGCTCACTCTTCGGGCGCACCGAGCAGCATCCCGAGGTAGGACGTCCGAATCTGGTCGTCGGGGTCGACATCGAGTTTTCGGAGGACATCGAATGCTCCCTCGCGCGCCGCGTCGACGCCGGACTCGACCTCGACTTCCACCTCGACGAACTCTCCGAGACCGGAGACTGCGTCGAGCGAGACGGTATAGCCGTCGAGTTCGAATCGCTCGCGCTCCTTTTCGACTGTCGCGGTGGGTTCGAACCCGACGGCCTCACAGATGGCGTCCATCGTCTCACCGTCGTCGACACCGGTTTCGTACTCGCGGCGGGTCTTCGAGGATTCGTCCACCAGCGGCCCTTTGTAGGTAATTACTGTCACTTCGTCGACAACCTCGTCGTCCTCGTAGCGCGACTCCCGCCGGAGTCGAAGCGCTTCGTCTGTTTCCGCGAAATCCTTGTGCGGGGCGTTGTAGTAGATGTCCGTCTGTTCGACCCGGTTTACTTGCTCGGCGTCCGACGCTTCGAGTTGTTCTCGAATCGTCTCGTGGTCGGCACGAACCTTGACTTCGACTTCGTACATGGTCTCGTGAGTGCATCCAAACGGCAAAAACATCGGTGACTCACCGACGAAAGGCGGAAGCCGACGGCTTTAGCCACGAGTGAGGTCTCTCCGGGAGTCTGCACGGAAAGCTGTAACCCCTCCATATTGTGGTATTTGTCACCTTTTATCATGACTCGTGTTGTACTATGACGAGGACATGAGCCAAGAGACCCCGACGACGGCAACAACGGTAGAGCAACATGCCGGTGAGACGGTCGACCCCGAAATCACGGGTCGCGTTATCGTCACTGCGATGGCTGGTGGGTTCATCGGAACAGTCCTGATGCTTCCCGTCCTCGTCGGCATTCCCGATTTGCTCGGGCTGTTCGTCACCGAGCCAATCACGCGATTCGCCGGGTTCGCGGCGTTCTTCGGCTACGAGCCGACGCTCCTCTTGGGCGTCTTCCTATTCGGTATCGGCGGTGTCGTGGCCCTGCCAGTGACGTTCGTCGTCGTCGGGGCGTTTCTCCCGCCGGAGTCGCCCGAATACCTCCGTGGCGTCTCGTTTGCGACGCTGTACTGGGCCGGGTTCGTTCCGGCGTTCTGGCCGGGCGCTGACGTGTTCGTCACCGCCTCGTTCATCGTGTTCTCGCTTCTCGCCCACTGGGTCTACGGCCTCGCCCTCGGATACACCCTCGACCGATTTGTGGGAATCCCGCAACACGAGGTGTAACCTCCGCGAGTGTCAGTAGTTGGTACTATAATTTCTTTATTCACAAGGTTTGGAACTGAATCAGTCGATTCGATATATCAGTAATTCTATTGGCATATAATACAGATATCGGATATGAACAGTCTGCAGCAGATTGGATACGTAATAGCCATACTCCTTGGGATAGCCTATATTCTCATCCCTCGGAGAATCCATAAATTCGGATTTGATTTTCTTCGTAGTTCTCGTCCCAAACAATCCGAGAAATCCACTGCAATCTTTTGGGTGTATCGTGGCTTAGGGGTTCTACTCCTCATCATTGGTTTCTCAGGACTCCTCTAGGGAGTTTATCTCTGTACTAAGGGGTCTATTTCTGTATTGCTGTATTTACTGCGAGTTTCACGGTTCACCCCTGAATAGAGGGACTGTGCTACCATCTACAGAGGAAACAAGGCGAGTGCCTCGGGGTCTCGCAAATCGCTCTGCGGTTTGCTGGATACAGGAAATCTTTGATTTCCCTTGACTTGACCCCGAGGCTGAAGCCGACACTTAGACGTGTTCTGTTCGCTCGATATACCGTTCAATCCTCCAACGGGTCCTCAATTGGTTCGAGAATCGCGTGGCGGTACTGAGCGGAGCGAAGCTCCGCGAGGTACGCAAAGCTACGCTTTGCTTGACTTCGGACACCACACGAAGTGATAGTTGACGTTGTACATCGTGTGGTTCGACCGCTTCTCGCCCATATCAACACCACACCTCCAACACAATTAAGTATATCCAAAATATATACATTTGTATGTCGAACCGCTTTGAAATCGACGGTGAGGAAGTTCTCGACGGTGAGGTCAAACCGTTCGGGAACAGCGCCCACGTCACTGTCCCCAAACGTTGGCGTGGAGCCGACGTGAAAGTCGTCCGAACCTCAGAACCCACCGAACAAGACGAAGAATGACCAACGCACAGTCCCTCATCAAAACTCTGGACTTCCAACTCGACATTCAGAGTGACAACGAGGGCCTGCTGTACGACGCCACCCTCGAAGCCCGCTCGGTGTACAATGAAACCATCCACCTCGCCAAAGAAGGCGTTGACTGGGATGTGATTCCAGACCTCGTGGCCGACGACGCCAACCTCGTGAAGAACACGACTCAGCGCGTCGTCGCCAAAGCACTCGGCACGATGGAGAATTACTACGAGTACGACGACTTCGGACTCCCGAGTCACACCAAGGACGGTGCGTACCCGCTTCGTGCGAACTACGAGGAGGGATACAACCTGTCGCTCACCGACGATGGCGACGTGGCGTTCTGTATCAGTGCGAAGCCGTACAAGCACGTAAAGGGCGTCCTCGATGGGAGTGACGCTCACCTCGATATTCTCAATACCGCACTCGAAAGCGACGAGTGGAAGATTGGGACGGCGGAAGCCCTGTTCCACAACGAGAACCCCGAGTTGCACGTCAACGTCACCAACACCAAGCAGACCGTTCGAGACAAGCACGACTCACGGACTGTCGTGGGCGTGGACGTGAACGAGGACAACGTGGCCCTCACTGTACTCTCTGAGGATGGCGTCGAGGACACGTTGGTCATCGACTTCCCCGAAATCAAGTTCGAGCGCCACCGCTACTTCACGATGCGAAAGCGCGTCCAGAACGCGGGGAAAGACAGCATCCACGACACGCTGGAAGGGCGTGAGGAACGGTTTGTCCGTGACCGACTCCACAAAGTGAGCCGTCACATCGTGGAGTGGAGCCGTCAGTTTGAGAAGCCGTGTATCGTCTTTGAAGACCTCAAAGAGATGCGCGACAGTATCGACTACGGCACGCGGATGAACCGACGCTTGCACCACCTCCCGTTCCGCGCCCTTCAGTTCTATACGTCGTACAAGGCGTCGTTCGAGGGCATCCCAACCGCGTGGATTAATCCCGAGTACACGAGTCAGCGGTGTCCGATGTGCGGTCATACGGAGCGTGCGAACCGCAACAAGAAGCGGTTCAAGTGTCGGTCGTGTGGGCATCAAGACCACAGTGACCGTAGTGCAAGCGTCAATATCGCCGTCAAAGGCAGCAAGCAACTCGATTGGAATGTGCCTGCTCTCAACAGCCTTCCCCAAGTCAGGAAGGTGCGACGTTCACAAGAGCGGAGCTCTTGTGCAGCCCGCAAAGTCGCTTTGCGACTTTGAGACGGCAGGTATCGGGGGCCGTGGACGCCCCGACCGTGACCCACCCGACCGCCCGAGGCTATCAGGCCGATGGTCGCGTGGGAGTGTCCGACTAAACCACGGGAAGCCTCGGGGATCGACCCCGAGGCGGTTCACTGGTATCGCTCGCAGTCAGCCGTCGACCCTTCCTGTTTTTCCTCCCGGTCGCTCCGCCTCTTGACCGCAAACCCGAGTTTACCGCCGTGCGGCCTTCGATTTCTCCGAAACAGTAATCATCATGAACGTTAATTAATTTATGTGGGTGGTGTTGTCAATGGTCATGGAACACGTATTCGGTAGCTCGCTTTCGCTTCAGAGTGGTCTCGTTCCGAGGGGAACGCGTGCGGTCGTCTTCGATAGCATCTTCGAGGTGTTCTTGCTTCTCGGAACCCTCGTCGGTGTCGTCGTCGTGGGGTACATGCTGTATAACGCCTACAAGTACCGATTCGGTTCGGGAAATGGAACGGTCGACGACGAACGTCGGCCTTCCCTCGGTGAACTTCCGTCGGGTGGCGGCGGCGGTCGGAAGTTGTTCACCTCGTTTTTCATGAGCATGATTATCGTTATCTCGTTGATTTCGTGGACGTATCTGACGCTTTTGTACGTCGAAGAGGGACCGTCTGCTGAGGAGTCGTTGGATGTCGAAGTCGAGGGCTATCAGTTCGGGTGGCGCTTTACGTATCCGAACGGGCACACCACAGATGGCGTTCTCAGGGTTCCAGCCGACACGCCCATCCGACTGACACTGACTTCAGCGGACGTGTTCCACAACTTCGGTATCACGGAGTTGCGCGTCAAATCCGACGCGATACCCGGCCAAGAGACGGAGACGTGGTTCACCGCCGACGAGCCGGGGACCTACACTGCAGAGTGTTACGAGCTATGCGGCGCGGGCCACTCGTACATGTCCGCGGAGGTCATCGTCATGCCGCCTGACGAGTACCAGGAGTGGTACGAGAGTACGAATGGTTCCCAGTCAGTTGAGAGTACGAACAGCACCCAATCATCCGGGAGTGCGAACAGCACTCAGTCTGTCGAGAATACAGACAACAGCACCCAGCCAGCCGAGAGTACGACTAACATCCGAGTATCCACGGTGTCGTCATGAGCGATACGAACCCAGAACGAACTGACGGTGGCACAGTAACCGACGATGAAGCCGTGGCTTCGGGGCAGGCGAGTGTCGACGACGACCACGACCACGGCCACGACTTCCCGGGGACCGGGAGCATCAAACGCTGGTTCGTCACGACGAATCACAAGGACGTGGGGATTCTCTACATCGTCACGTCGCTTTTCTTCCTCGTGCTCGGCGGCGTCCTCGCGTGGTTGATGCGCATCCAACTGTTGGTCCCGCGAGCGCCGGCCGAGACGATTCTCGCGCCGCTCGCGTACAATCAGGCCGTTTCGGCGCACGGGCTACTGATGGTCTTTTGGTTCCTGTCGCCCTTTGCCTTCGGCTTCGCCAACTACATCGTTCCGCTCCAACTGGGTGCAAAAGACCTTGCGTTCCCCCGACTGAACGCACTAAGCTACTGGTTGTATCTGTTTTCCGGCATTCTCTTCGGTGCCTCGTTCTTCCAAGGGGGGACGTTCTCCGGGGGTTGGACGATGTACGCGCCGTTGAGCGTCCCGACGTTTACGCCGGATGTCGGGGCCTCGACCGCAGTGCTGGCGCTCGTCTTGTTCGTCGCCTCCGTCACCGTTTCGTCAGTCAACTTCCTGACGACGATGCATCGGATGCGTGCCGAGGGGTTGACGCTCCGTAATATGCCGCTTTTCAGTTGGACGATTCTCCTGACGGTCTGGATGATGCTTTTCGCCTTCGCGGCGCTTCTGGCCGCGCTCTTGGTGCTGTCGTCGGACCGACTTCTCGGGACGACCTACTTCGCGATGGAATCTCCCGCGGGGGCGCTCCTCTGGACGCACCTGTTTTGGTTCTTCGGCCACCCCGAGGTGTACATCGTGTTCTTCCCGGCGCTCGGTGTCATGGCCGAGGTGTTCCAGACGTTCACGGGTCGCCGCATCGTCGGCCGGAAGTGGTTCATCATCGCCATGGTCCTCGTCGCCATCCAGAGCTTCGCGGTCTGGATGCACCACATGTTCCTGACGAGCATCAACCTCCAGGTGAAGACGCTGTTTATGATAACCACCATCGGTATCTCGCTGCCGTTCGACCTGATGGTGTTCGCGCTCATCTACACCATGCTGAAGGGGCGGATACGCTTCACCACGCCGTTCCTGTTCGTCTTCGGCGCGCTCCTGTTGTTCATCATCGGCGGCATCACCGGCGTCTTCCTCGGCGCGGTCGTCCTCGACTACGAGTTCCGCGGCACCTACTGGGTCGTCGCGCACTTCCACTACGTGATGGTCGGCGGGGTCACGGCGCTCATCGGCGGCCTCTACTACTGGTTCCCGAAGATGACCGGGCGGATGTACGACGAGTTCCTCGGAAAACTCCACTTCGCGGTCTACTTCGTCGGATTCAACCTGCTGTACTTCCCGCTTTTCGTCGCGTGGGAGACGCCGCGGCGCGTCTTCGACTACGCGCCCGAACTCGCCCCGTGGCACCAACTCGCCACCGTCGGCGGGTTCGTCCTCGGCCTGTCCTTTCTCATCATGTTCTACAATCTGTTCAAGAGCGCCTTCGTCGGCGACCCCGCGCCAGACAACCCGTGGGAGTACTCGACCACCGCGGAGTGGGCCGTGTCGTCGCCGCCGCCGCTGGAGAACTTCGAGGGAACGCCGACCTACCGCGACGGCCATCTCTCGTTCATCCGCGACCGAAAACCGGACACGTCGGGCGACGGCGCTACAGCCACAGACGGGAGCGGGACTGCAACGTCGGACGGCGGGACGACAGCGTCAGACGGCGGCGTCGCAACCTCGCCGCACACGGCGGTCACGACGGAGTACGAGCCCACGATGGAGACAGCCGATGTCGAGGGGCCGAGCCACGCGAGTATCTGGCCGTTCGTGCTCTCACTGGGTGCGTTCCTCGTCCTCCTCGGGCTTTCGCCGCTCCAAGAAGCGACGTTCCCAACTGGCATGACCGGCGCAGCCTACGCGACCACGGCGGTCGTCGGCGGCGGCGTCACGCTCGGGTCGCTCGTCGCCATGGGCTTAGAGCCGTTCCACGGCCCGGTCTTCGAGGAAGGAGAGGCGTGGCCCTTCTCCGGCATCGACAACGGCAAAGTCGGGATGTGGATATTCCTCGCCTCCGACGTGGTGCTGTTCGGCGGCTTCATCGGGGCGTACGTCTTCACCCGATTCGCCTTCGGCTGGACCGGATGGGAGCCGATTCCGTCGGACCCGATACCGGGCCTCGTGAACACCTACATCCTGCTTACGAGCAGTTTCACCGTCGTGCTCGCGCTCGTCGCGGCGGAGAAGAAACACAAGCTGGCTCTCGTGACGAGCCTCGGAGCGACGTTCGTCCTCGGCATCGGCTTTCTCGTCAACAAGGGACTGGAGTGGCAGCACCTCTTCCACGAGGGAATCTGGCTCTCGACGAACGTCCGGTCTTCGACGTTCTTCCTCACGACCGGGCTTCACGCCGCCCACGTCATCGCGGGACTCGTCATCGCACTGTATCTGACTGCACGCGCATGGAGAGGCGCGTACCTCGAAGACAGCCGTTCGGTGGAGTACTTCGGTCTCTACTGGCACTTCGTCGACATCGTCTGGCTGTTCCTCTTCCCGCTGTTCTACATCCTGTGAGGTAACCGAAAATGGTGTCCACAAAACTCTACACGGCGATTTACGTGGTGTTGTTCGTCTCGGCGACGATTCAGGTGCTCGTCGAGTTCGCGGGGCTGAACTACTGGACGGCCTTCGGCATCATCATCGTCCTCTCGGCGGGGAAGGCGGTGCTCGTCGCGGCGTACTTCCAGCACCTCCGCTTCGAACCGCGCTCGCTGACGTACCTCGTCAGTATCGGTCTCGCGGCGGCGTTGGCGCTCACCCTCGCGGCATCGTACTCGCTCCTGTAACCGTGTCCGGGAACCATTTGGACGCCGGTGCCGACGCTGACGCCGACCACTCGACGCCGACGCTCGTCGCAGTCGCCTACGCGCTTTTGTTTTCGGTCCCCGTCGGCGTCGGCGTGACTGTCATGATGACCCGCGTCGTCCCCGGCCGTCTCACAGAACCGCTCGTCGTCGGCCCCGGTTTCGTCATCGCACTCGCGGTGTTCGCGCTGGTCGTTGCCGCGGCGAGAGGCGGCGAAAATACTGCCTGACCGACGATATCGCATTCGAATCCCCCACGCTGTCCCGCAAACGCGCATACTTTCTTTGACATCGGAATGGTAACACTGAACATGAAACAGAACTCGCTCGCGCTCGCAATCGCGTTCGGTGCTGTCGTCGTCGGACTCGCAGTACTTCTCATCTCGGAGGCGGCCGGTGCATCCGAACTCATAATCGCGATTGGTGGCGGTATCGCACTGGTTGGTGTCGGCGTGCTCACCGCGGTTGTGATGCGCCTGCCCGAGCCATCGGGCGAGTCGGGGACGGCCGGTGAACACGAGCACGAACAGATGGAGGCGTGAATACCGTACTGCCGCTCGACTCACAGACTGAAGCCGACGACTGCGAGCAGAAACAGCGCCGTGAAGACGACCCCCAGCGCGCCGGCGACCTTCAGGTGATACCGGAAGAGGTCCTCGTCTTCGGCCTCGACGGCGTCTCGGTAGGCGGCGTCTTCTTCCTCGGAACGTTGTTCGTGCATCTCACCGACGTGTAGGTCGCAAAGCCGAGCCTGTCGAAACGGGCGGGCGCAGTACGGGCAGGTCGCAGCGGGAGTCTCGTCGTCGGGAACGGCTGTTTCTGGGCTGACCGCTCGGCGATGCTCGTCGGCCGACGACGGCCTGCCATCGTGTGCACTCATCCTGCAACACCCCCGACGGTCGGTTGCGCGACGACCCACAGACTCGCCATCGTGTAGCAGACCGTGACGACGACGAAGGGATACTCGCTTCGGAGTGGTTGCAGCCGACCGGGGAACACGTCAAACGAGCGGGTGTGCGCCACCCAGACCGACAGCAAGTGTCCCAGCACGACGAACGCGAGTCGGAGGCCGCCGAACCACGCGGGCACGGTGAGAACCGAGATATTCGCCGGCGGCGACAGTGGGCTGAGCGCGACTGTCGCCAGCACCGGCGCGAGACCGACGACGTACCCGAGGAAATGCGCGAGATGGTACCCGGCCGCGATGGGGACGAGCGCGGGTGCGAACCATCCGGCGATGAACTCGGCCGTCACGTACGTGTCGGCGCTTCGCCGAGCGGTGCGAGAAGCGAACCGGTAGCCGGCGAAGAACGCGAGAAAGCCGGCGAGGATGGCGATGAAATTCACGGCCCACGCCGGAACCGGTGCCACGGCGTCGAGGACACGACTCCACGCGACGGTCGAGACCAGCCCGTCGAAGGTCGTCACCCACAGGAGCGCGACGACGAACGCCACGTCGTCGGTGCCGAACTTCTCTCGGGAGCGCGCCAGCGACGACCCGGGGAAGGAAACCGAGAGTCCGTCGCCGGTTCGTTGTACCGGTGCGAGGAGACCGTACAATCGGAAGACGCGAGCTACCGGGTCGACGTGTTGGAACCACGAATCACCGTAGACGGCCGCACCGACGATGGTCACGAGGGAGTAGGCGATGACAACGGCCGCAAGCGACCGCGGATTCGCGGCGAGCGGGCTGACGACTTCGAGCCAGACGAGTCCGAGCAGTCCGACGACGCTCGGCCACGCCCCGATGCGAGACGGATACGGGCGGGACGCGCGACGGACCGCCCGAACCCGGCGGTGCAGTTCCGACGCGAGCGTCCGCCACGGGTTCACGAGCGGCCACACGTCCACGACAAGGTACGTCAGCATGGTGAACCCCGCCCACCAGCCGACCCAGACGAGCAGGACGCCGAGGTTTGCGATTGCAACGGTCGGTCCAACCAGTGCGAATCCGATGACGGCACCGAGTGCAGCGACTCCGAAAAGGCGGACTGCCGCTCCGACAAATTTCACCGACCTGTCGACGCGGACGCCGAATCGGGTGAACACGTCGAGTGTCTCATCGTCAGTGACGAACGCCGAGAGGAGAAACGAGACGCAGACGACGCCGCCGCCGGAGACGACGACGAGCCAGAACGGCGCGGGAGCGGACTGGAGCGACCCGGCGAGCGACCCAGCGTGCGCAGCAACCGGTTGGACGAGAATGACGAGCGAAACCACCAGCACCGTGAGCGCGGTGAGAACGCGCTGTAGCACCGAATTCGTTGCTGACCGTGACGCTGCCCACGATGTCGGGTTGCGACTCATCGTTGTGACCGTCCCATCGCCGCTGGTCCGAACACGAGCGCGGCCACCGCAACAACGAACACCACTGTCGAAACGTCGACCGAGAGGGCGCGAAGTGCGCTCACGATGCCAGTTCCGCCGGCCAAGCCCGCAGCGAGACCGCCGACGAGCGGGAACGTACATCCGACGCACGATACCAGTCCCAACGCACCTGAAAGCGCTGTCCGAGCCGTGTCGAGGACGGCGGCGTAGACGAGGTACGAGAGCGCGAGGTAGCCGACGACGCGGTAGGGAACGAAGGTTGCGGACACGACCTCCCCGGCGTAGCCGACTCGCGGCCCCCATCCCGGCGCACCGAGCGAGAACTGCCAGCCTGCGGCGTGACCAGCGACGCGTCCGGCGGTGTGAACGTGCCCACCACCAACGAGTGCACCGAGGTTCACGGAGAGTAACCCCGCGAGAAACGCGAGCACGAGGAAGTATGCGGCGGCGACGGCACCGGCACCGAGTCGGACGCGGCGGGTTGTTTTCGGGAGGTCCGTCCAGAGGACGGCCACGACGCCGACGTTTATCCAGATAAACGGATAGAGGACGTATCGCAGACTGTCCACACGGACTGGCGCGGCGTGGAGGTACGCGGCGACGGCGAGTACTTCGAACCAACCGAGTACCGCGAGCCACCACGCCGTCGGAATCTGTCGAGCGTCGGTGCGACTGCTGTAGGGTAGTGCCATCTCAGAGAAGACCCAACAGTCGGAGTGTGACGCCGATAGTGAACAGTAATCCGAGTACCCACGACCCCGCGAGCGCCGCCTGTGACCGCTTTAGCCCCCTTCCCCGTGCGGCGTGGTACGTCCCGTAAAAGAGGTAGGCAACGGTGACGGTGACCGTAGCGACGATGAGAGTGGTGCCCGCAGCGTTCGTCACTCCCTCTGGGATTCCGCTTCCGCCGATGAACAACACTGCAACCGCGCCGAAGCCGAGCGCGACGAGCAGGAAGATGAGCGACAGTACCGTCGGGTCGTCAGACCACTGCCTGTCGGTGCTTTGACTCGGACCGCCTCCGGCAGGAACGGCGCTGACAGTGTAGTGCCGCCACCCCCGAGCGGTGAAGAGCACGATGAGCGCCAGCAGTACGACCGCGAGGAGAAACCCGACGAACAAGACTGTCTGTGCCATGTGAACACACCACTAGTATTATAACTATTGACACTGATATAAACGATTCGCCGCACACAGGGTCTCGGGGTCGATTTTACGATGGGCGTCCGTGTCGAAACGTCCCGCCGGCGAAACGTGATTCTTAAGGGTCGCACGAGTCACGTAGCGTGTATGAGTGACGAACAGCAGGCGGAGGCCGAGCAGGTCGATGAAGAGGTCGAGTCCGGTATTCAGGACGGCGACTTCGTTCGCCTCGCGTACACGGTTCGGACGGTTGAAGACGGCGACGTCGTCGACACCACGAGTGAAGAAGTGGCCGAAGAGGCCGAAATCGACGTCGAGGGCTACGAATTCGAGCCTCGCGTCGTTATCGTTGGTGCCGGTCACGTCTTCCCCGAGGTCGACGACGCCCTGACGGGTGCCGAAGTCGGTGACGAGGGTGAAGTCGATATCCCGGCCGCCGACGCCTTCGGCGAGTACGACGAGGACGAGGTGCGCACGGTCAGCGCCAACAAGATCGACGAGGACGACCGCTACCCCGGTGCGCAGGTCACCATCGACGGCGAGCAGGGTCGCCTCGAGACCATCATCGGCGGCCGCGCCCGCGTCAACTTCAACCACCCCCTCGCGGGCAAGGACCTCGAATACGAGTACGAGGTTCTCGACCTTGTCGACGACCGCGAAGAGCAGGCCTCCGGCCTGCTCGGCATGTACCTCCAGCAGGCTCCTGAGGTCTGGGTCCAGACCGACGAAGTCGAAGAAGAGCAGGTTGTCGAGTCCGACGACGAGGAAGACGAAGACGCCGAACCCGAGACGGAGACCGTCACCGTCGAGAAGGACACGCTCTACATCGAGGCGACGCCGCAGATGACGATGAACCAGCAGTGGATGTTCTCGAAGCAGCAGATTGCGCAGGACATCATGCAGCGTCTCGACATCGACCGCGTCATCGTCCAGGAAACCATCGAAGGCGGCATGGGCGGCATGGGCGGTCTCGGTGGTATGATGGGCGGCGCAGGCGGCGCTGACATCGAAGAGGCAATCGAGGACGTCGACATCGACGCCGACGAACTCGCCGCAGAACTCGACGACGCGGACGAAGAGTAAGCGAGCATCCCCGCCGCTCCTCGTGAATCGGCGGCTTCTTGATACTCGCCTTCCGACCGCTTCGTAGCTATGGCTTCGCCAGACGACGCCGCGACGCACGACCTCCGTGACTTCACCGACGTGAAAGTCGCACTCGTCGCCGGTCTCTGTACCGTCGTATTGACGCTGGCACTCAAATACGGTGCTAACGTCGAAGTTTCGCTTGTCTACCGTCTCTCTCCGCTCGCTCCGTACTTCGCGTACGTCTTTAGCCGTGGCGCGGCGCTCTCGGCGCGCGTATGGATGGCACTCATCGCAGTCGTCACGCTCGGCACGTTCGGATTCTTCGCGTTCTGAATCGCCGGGTGACTATCGGCGTCGCCAGCCAATCGTCGGCCCAGCGGTTTCGTCCTCCTATTCAGGCAATGTCACGGCTGGTATCGACCGAAACCCGCTCTGCGAGTCGAAGTTTGATGGTCTCGTCGAGCGCCCGACCGCCGCGGAATTTTGGAACCGCAAGCCGATTTTCTATCTCCGAGCCGTCGATGTTCGTGTCGAGGTCGAACACGATATCGGCCATGTGCTCCGTCAGGTCGCGGTTATCGGGTACTGTCTCGCCTTTGAGACCGTGGAGAATGGTGAGTCCACGCGTATTGACCATATGCGTCTGGAGGACGTTGAGGAATTTTCGGTAGCGCGGCCCCTCGTTTCGTTCGAGAATATCGACCACGTCGATGATGAGGTTCGCCCTCTCTGGGAGGTCGCGCACGAGTTTGTTCGCCGTGTCGAGCGGTGCATCACCGCCCACATTACGGATAGTCGGGTTTCCCGTCGGGCCGGGGCATCGCTCGAGTGCATCCTCGACGGCGACTTCGGAGCGCAGAGTCGTAAGCCACAGCGTCCCACGGGTGGTCGTCAGTTCGTACAAGAAGAGTTCGGACTGGCTGGCCGGGTCGGCCGTGAGGAGGACGATGCTCCCCGCCGGAATCCCACCGTCGAGTTGACGGTCGAGAATATCGATACCGGTCGCCAGTCGAGACATGCCCGTGGCTAAGACATTCACTCATATTACTTCTTCCCCGAAATATTGTCTACAATCCGACGATAGGCGGACTGAACTGTCGGTTGAGTGAGCACTGGAGACGCTTCGTCCGGGACCGTTCCCAGCATCGGCGCGCCGATGAGGTCGCTCACTGCCTCCGGGGCTACTCGCGCGCGCGTGACCACACATCCGACGACTGGTGTTCCGAGCGTGCGCGCCATCGCCGCCGTCTTGGCCGCGTCGCGGAGCGCCGGTGCACACAACGACGTGACGACGATGACGCCGTCGGCGACGCGGAGCGGTGTTGCGGCGTCGGGTCCCGCTCCGGCCGGACAGTCGACGACCGTGGTTCGGTCGTCTGCTGCGACCGACTCCAGCCATCGCTCGAAGGCATCGTCGTCGGTTCCGCTCGGGGCCGGAAGTACCGAGACTGTCGGGTCAGTCGGGTGCGGGTGAACGTCCGGTTCGAGAACGACACCGCTTGTCTCTGCCTTGTTTCGGCGTTCGACTCCGGCCATGGTGTGCAGGTTCGGCATGTCCCTGTCGGCGTCGACCGCGAGAACGGGACCGTCGAGCGCACTCGCCAGTCCGAGTGTCGTGGTGGTCTTGCCGCTGCCGCCCTTACCGCCCGCGATTGCCAACATAGTCCGGGATGGTCCCGGTTTGGTATTTGAATCTACGGCGAACGCGGTGTGGTCTGGAGAACACGAAGTACAGAACGGCGAAGCTGAGGTAAGATGGCGAAACTACGGTGCGGAGAACCGAGGAACGAAGGGTCGGCTGCGCCGAGACGACAGTCCCTATCAGTCGTGACAGCAACCGCCGGCTTCGCCGCCGAAATCGACCGAAAGCGGCTCGGAGATAGCCTCGTTCACCTTTTCCAACTCGCCGACCAGTTCGGCCTGCGCGAGGAGATACTCCTCCATCACGGGTTTGGAGTGGAGTTCCTCTTGGGCGGCTTGGACCTTCTGGAGGCCCTCCTGTGTTGCCTCACCCATCTGACGGGCCACGTTGAACTCCTCGCGGAGTCGATTGAACTCGGTGATGAGTTCTTGTACCTCGTCGTCGGCTTCGACGGCCGCCTTCGCCTCCTCGTACGCTTCGTACTTCGGATGGTCGGCGATGGCTTCGCCGAGTTCGCGCCCGAGTTCTTCGAGCCGCGTCGTCTGCGTGCTCATAGTCGCGGATTAGGCGTCAAACGGTTTCAACCTGCCGAAGGGCGAAGTGCGCGGGTTGCTGAAGGGCGAAGTACACGGGTTTCAGACCTGTGTTTCCACGAATGAAACGACGTCGGCCAACTCGTCTGGTCCGATACCGTGGGGGACTTGATACACGTTCGAAGTCACGTCCGCGCCGAGTTCGCGAAGTCGGTCGGCGGCGCGTTCTGCTCGTGATGCCGGGATGATTTGGTCCATCTCACCCGCACCGATGAAGACAGGCTTCCCGGAAACTCCATCCGGGTCGAGGTCGGCGTGCGACTCGGCCAGATAGCCGTGGAGAGCAACGACCCATGCGTAGTCGTCGGGGTCGTCGAGCAGGAGCGAGAGACTGGCGATGGCCCCCTGACTGAACCCGAGCAGACCGATTCGTTCGGGGTCGAGGTCGTACTCGGCGATAGCCCCCTCGATGGACTCGCGTACGAGTTCGCGCGACCGCTCGAACTGTTCGGCGTGGGGCTGACTCTGGTGAAGCCCGCCCGCGGAGAGGTCGAGGTCGTACCACGTGTACCCTCCTTGTAGCTCGTCGGGAGCGCGAAGACTCACGACGTGAAGGTGGTCGGGAAATCGCCGTGAAATCTGGAGTAGGTCCTGTTCGTTCGACCCGCGACCGTGGAGCAACACGACCGCAGGCCCCGGCCCATCACCCGGCTCCGACGGTTCGACGTGAACGTGTTCGAGTGGAATCTCAGTCATGAATGGGAGTAAGCCGTCGTTCGGCTTCAACCCCCGAGTGGCGGGAGTGTAACCGGGTGACACCAGTCCAATTCTGCCCGTTATGGGATGCCTACTCAGGAATTAATCTCGAATGCGAACACCGAGAGTTGCTCCGCATCCTTCACACATCCAGAGGTCGTTCGACTTCCGTCCGACCATGACGCTGCGCTTCTCCATCGAGGTTATTTCGGGGACCGTCTCACCGCGTTCGAGGTCGTCCACACCCTCGATGGGTTTTCCGCAGGCCGGACATTCGGTTAGTGGCTCGCCACTGGTCGCTTCGTGGATATGTTCGGCATCGATGGATTCGTGGCTGTGCTCGGTGCTATCATCATGTTCATTGGTGTCGTGTGACATGTGCTTTGATATGTTACCATATCGGTAATCACCTCCGGGGGGTGACGAGACGATTGCACGAGCGTGTGGAGTACGTCGGTTACGTTCGGAGCGTGTCGGCTCAGCCGGCCCCGCGGTCACGACATTTCGATGAAACCCGTCTGTGTGCGGGTGTGTGACGCTCAATCGTGGGAAAACACCGTCGTTAAACCGCTTCGTCCGTTAGGGGGCTTCAATGAGTCAGGACGCCTCCTCGGAGGGAGACCTTCGAAATACCGGGATGTCGCTCAAGCACGACCGGGAGTGGGACTACGAACTCGAACGCATCGTCGAAGCTATCGAAGAACGAGACGCCAAGCGCGTCGGTCTGCAGTTCCCCGAAGGACTGAAGCGCCGCGGCCCGGCGGTCGCCGACGACCTCCGACAGCTCTGTGACGACGACGTGACGTTCATGCTCTCGGGACAGCCGTGTTACGGCGCGTGCGACCTTGACACCTACCTCATGCGCCGAACCGACGTGTTCGCCCACTTCGGCCACTCGCCGATGAAGGAGTCTGACAAGATTATCTACGTCCCGCTTTTCTCCAACGTCGACCCGTTCCCCATCATGGAGGACGCCCTCGACGAACTCGAAGGCGACGAGGTCGGTCTCGTCACCACGGCCCAGCATATGAACCGGTTCGAGGACATGTGCGACTGGCTCGAAGAGCGCGGCTACACCGTCCAGACCCGCAAGGGCGACGACCGCCTCACCTACGAAGGACAGGTGCTCGGCTGCAACTACGCTTCTGCGGACATCCCCGCGGACAACGTGCTCTACGTCGGCGGCGGCAAGTTCCACCCGCTCGGCCTCGCCATGGAGCACCCCGAAAAGAACGTCGTCATCGCCGACCCCGTGAACAATGTCGTCACTATCGCCGACACGCGGAAGTTCATGAAGCAGCGCTACGCCTCGGTTCACAAGGCGATGGACGCCGAAAAGTGGGGCGTCATCTTCTGCACCAAAATCGGTCAGGGTCGCATGGAAATCGCTGAGAAGATTCTCGAAGACAACGAAAACGCCTATCTCATTACCATGGACGAGGTGACGCCGGACCGCCTGCGTAACTTCGACATGGACGCGTTCGTCAACACGGGGTGCCCGCGCATCACGACCGACGACGGCCCGCGCTTCCACAAGCCGATGCTCACACCGCAGGAGTACCGCATCGCCGTCGGCGACGAACCTCTCGACTCGCTCGAGTTCGACACCTTCCACGGTACGTGGTAAGATAACCGGGCGTCTCTCGCTCCGGGACTCCGTTCTGACTTCTCTCTCGTTTTCAAGACGTATCAAACAGAATACCTATGCCGTCGGCCCATTCACGGTCATTCATGGTCCCTCCACGAAAATCACTTCCAACCCTCCTGAGCCTCCTCGGCGTTCTCGCGCTCGCGGGGACGGCCGCCGCACAGAACTTCGGGTCTACACCAGAAATCTCACCGATGGCCCGTGCTGGTGTCAACTTCGCCATCAATCTCGTCGTCGGTGGGATTCTCGTCGCCGCCGCCCCCGAGTACACCCGCGGCTCGATAGCTGAAGTCCGGAGCGCTCCCGGTCGGTCGATTGCCTGGGGTTTCGGTATCCTTGTCGCAGTGGTGATTGGAATTATTGCGAGCTCCTTAATCCCGCTTCTCGGCATCCTCCTCGTGCTGCTGGAGTCTCTGGCATTCGTGATCTTAATCGTTGTCGGCAGTGCCGTTGCAACTGTCTTGTTCGGGTCTATCGTCGTGACTCCGGTTACGGGGCGTTCTCCATCGCTCGGCGTGGCGCTCGTCGTCGGCGCAGTTGGAACCGCGTTCCTCTCGATTATTCCTGTTTTCGGTGCGCTCGTCCTGTTCATTGTTAACCTACTCGGACTCGGTGTCGTCAGTCGTAACGCGTATCTATCCCTGTCCTGACACCAAAAACTAATTTTTGCCACGACAGCCGGGGAAATCACCACAACATTCAGGGTACCGGTAGCGAATGAGACAGATAGATGCCGACGACCCACCTTTCCGTCCTTGGACTCGACGTCCAGCGGGTCGTCACCCCGCTCGAAGCCGGCGACTTCGACGCCGACCGGGTTCGTCTGGTCCGTGACGAGGCCGACCCCGAGCAGGGTCGCGACCCGGACGACTGTGCAGCTGGTGCTCCGCGGACCAGTGCACACGTCGCCAAGACCGTTATCGAGCAACTCTCTCGGCGTCACGACGCCACCGTCGACGAAACACGACTTCCGTTCGATGCGCCGTTCACAGAGTTGTACGCCGCAACGACCAGCCTGTTGCGCGAGACGACCACTGATAGCAACGTTCACGTGAACCTCGCCAGCGCACCACCACAGGTCGCCGCTGCGTTCTACGCCGCACGAACGGCCCTCGTCGACGGCGGCGAGGTTGACCGCGCGACTATCACTATCCTGACCGTCCCGGCCACAGACCGCCGTGACCTCGCCGCTATTTCGGACCTCCGCGGTCTCGTCGGAGAAGCGGAGACCGCTGCTTCGGCACTGTCCGAATTTCAGCGTGTCGCCGACGGTCCGGCGGCCGCGGCCGTCGCCCAACCGCTTCGTATCGCACTGTCCGACCTTCGCCACGCGCTTGCCGAGGCGAGCGGTGAGTCTCGCGGGCAGCGTCAGAGCCGACCCGCACGCGTTTCGAGTTCGAGGGATGGCTCCCCGCTCGGTGCCATGACTTCCTACGTCGGCCGCGCCCGCGAGCAGCTCGTGGACCTCGTTGAAACCGACCAACCGCGTCCTGACCCGTCCGACACGCGCGACCCGAATGCGGTTCTCGACGCTCTCGAATCGTGGCTCGACGCCGAGACGAAACTACTCTCACCGGTCGAAGACGACCCACACGAACTGCTCGCTCGCTTCCGAACGAGTTGTGAGGCCCGCTTCGGGAAGTTCGAAGACGAGGCGACTATCTCGCTTTTCGACTCGCTCGACCGATTCGAAGCGCACCTCGACGCGTATCTCGACGCGCGGATGCACCTCTCGTCCGCCGCGGAACCGGTTTCGGAGACGACGGACGAACTCGTTCGCCGAGCCGACGAGGTGAGAACCCGACTCGCCGAAATCGACGAAAACGGACTTGTGGGCGGGGACTCGACGCTGACGCTCGAAAGTCACACGCTCTCACCGCTCGGCGACCTCGAAGCGACCGTGCTTCACGTGTTGGCGACCGGCCCGCCACGGTCGCGCCCCCGAACCCGACGTGCGGTTGCCGCGAATCTCCGCGAGCGCGCTGAACACCACGGTATCGTCGCTGGCGCACGGGACGAAGACTCGTGGTCGTCGTTCGAATCGTTCTGTGTGCGCATCGCTCGGAATAGCGAAGAAGGCGACCGATTCGAAAAACGATTGTCGAACGCGCTGCGCCCGCGTCTCGATGTTGCTGTCGAGGCACTCTGTGCGAACGGCTATGTTCGTACGCGCGAGCGGCGGAACGGTCGAGATGCGCTCGAACCGTCCGATGCGGGGCAACTCTGGGGCGAGACTACCGACTGGGAATCCTTCTGTGAGACCGTCGTCGACGACGTACTCCGCGACTGCGTCGAGCGCGACCTCGACTGACTACGCTTCGCGTTCGATAAACTCGACCGCCTCTTCCGGGGTTTCACACGACTTGAACCCGTCGAGCGCCCCGACCTGCTGTGTTTTGAGACCGGCGATTGGTCGGTCGAACACACTCCCGTAACCAATCTCTGAGAGCGTTCCGCCCGCCCCGTCGATGGCGATGACTGCATCGCCGTTCATCGCGACGAGCGCGTTTCTCGCGTGTCCGAGACCGGTTACGATAGGCAGGTCGACGAACTCGTTGGCCTCGTCTCGGTCCTCACCCGGCAGGATTCCGATAGTCGTCCCGCCGGCGTCTTTCGCACCGCGACACGCAGCCTCCATCACGCCACCGAGTCCGCCGCAAACGACGGTGTGGCCGCGCTGTGCGAGGAGTCGGCCGACGTCTTCTGCGAGGGACTCTATCGGCGTGGGAACGGTGCTCCCGCCGATAACACTCACGCGCACGGATTCGCCCTCTCGCGCGAAGACTTCATTTCGAAGCGTATCACAGGAGGTAGCTCTGCTCCATCGCGTATAAAATCGAGGGCGATTCGACTGGGACGGTCGAAGTCGACGGAAAAACTCGCGTTAGTAATCGTCTGTTCGCTGTGCGTCGTCGTCGAGGGGGGAAACCGGCTCCCACGTGGAACACGCACGCATCGTCTGGGCCATCGACGAGAAATCTGCCGTCTGCTTATGAGCGCCTGACATGATGTCTCCAACGACGGGTGCATCCACTAAATAGTTTGCCGGGGTAGAACCTTATACTACCAATATATGGCGGTAGTCTATTGTGACATAGGTTGTCAGTAATTGGTAATCGGAGACGCGCTTTCGTCCTGTTTTTCTATCGCCGAGAACGCAACGCTTAGTCTCCCGGCACAAGGAGTCGTCTCTATGACAGTCAGCGACTGGAGTGACTGGCTCCCGCGGGCGGTCGAATCGGCCGACCCCGAGACGGTTGCCATCTGGTATCTGGGTTGCAACGGCTTCGTACTCAAGGGAAGTGAGGGAACGACGGTCTTTATCGACCCCTACGTCGGACTCGGCGACCCGCCGCGGACGGTCCGCATGGTTCCGGTTCCGTTCGACCCCGAGGACGTGACCGAGGCCGATGCGGTCCTCGCCACGCACGAACACACTGACCACGTCCACGGTCCGAGTCAAGCGCCAATCCTCGAAAACACGGGCGCGACGTTCGTCGCCCCCGACGACTCACTTTCGGTCGCCTACGACGACGAGGCGTGGCTGGACGATTACGACCTCTCTGAAGACCAGTTCGAGGAGGTTACGGAGGGCGACACTATCGAAATCGGCGAGTTTACGGTTCACGTCGAACCCGCCTACGACCCCGATGCGACCCATCCCGTCTCGTACGTCTTCGAACACGAGTCCGGGACGTTCTTCCACGGTGGCGACACCAAGCCGTCCGACGAATTCGTCGACCTCGGCGACCGCTACGACATCGACCTCGGTGTCCTCGCATTCGGTACCATCGCCAACATTGCGGACAAACAGACCGGCGAACCCGTTCGGACGAAGTGGTACAACGACGAAAATCAGGTTATCGAGGCCGCGAACGACCTCGACATCGACCGACTACTTCCCTCGCACTGGGATATGTGGAAGGGCATGACCTCGGACCCGAAGGTGCTGCACCACCACGCAAAGAGCTTCGATGCGCCCCGTTCACTCGAACTCGTCGAAATCGGCGACCGCGTCGACCTGTAAACTACGCTCCCCGCCCTGTCTACCCGCTACTGCTTTCTTTTTATTCGGTTCCAGCGCCGACTTGTTCTCACATCGTCGTCACCTACTTTCACGCTGACTGTTCTCGCTCGCAGACAGTCGCATATTCGAGACCGACGAATCGGCAGACAGCGGCGACTTGGGTTGCCTCTCCCCGGTTGTTTTATAATGTATGTCGGGAAAGTGGCGGCCATGAGTCGCGAGTCCGAAGGGGTTACATCAGTCTCGGACGGCGAAGTTACGGTCCAAAAGACCTTCGCCGCCGACGAGTTTCCCGTTCCTGCAATCAAGTTCGTAATCAACTCGTCGCGAGACGAACCGACCCGCATCCGAGTTATCGACCGAATCCCGGAGTCGTTCCCGATGGAGAGCGTGGGTTTCCACCCCGAATTCGAGAGCGACAACTGGACCGCTTACAAGGACCACCGCGTCGAGTACGAGCGGACGCTCGAACCCGGCGAAGAACTCGTCACGGTCTACGGTATCCGAATCACCGACGGCCACGACCGCACCAACTTCCTCGAAGAGCCGACGCTCGAACGGATTCCGGTCGACGGCGGTATCGACCCCGAAGACATCGACGACATCCTTGGGGAGGACCGCAGTCAATTGGTGCGCGACGTGCTCGCCGGAAACCGCGCGCCGCTTCAGGCCGACGAGGAAACGGACGATGATGAGGGGGAAATCATCGACCAACACGCCGACGCGGACGACGAGGTGGCTGCCGAAGCTCAGTCGACCGACGAGACACCAACCGGGAACGCTCCGGTTGGCGATTCCCCGACCGGCGACGCCCGAGTTGGCGACACGCCGACCGACGACGACCTCGCTGCGGCTTTCGGGGCAGACGATGAAACCGCTGCCGACGCAGGTAACGACACTGTCGGCGCCGACGACACTATCTCCCAGCCGTCACCCGACGCGGAGATTCTCGACGATGGAGCGGTATCCGACGAACCCGGTCCCCGAGCGGTTGCAGACGACACGTCACCGGCAGTGACCGCCCACCTCGAAGAACCCGACGTTGCCAGCGACGCGGACGCTGAAGTAGACGCCGCAAACGCTGCGGATGAAGACGCTACCCAAGACGTTACGGCGACTGACGATGCGGTGACAGCCGACGCCGCCACAACGACAGCCGACGCCGCCACAACGACAGCCGACACCGCCACAACGACTGACACCGACACTACAACCACCGCTGCCGGCGCAGGCTCGGCACCTGCAGCCGCTGAGGGCGGACTCGTCTCCGCACTCGCAGCCGAGATTCGCAGTGGTTCGGCGGACGAGTCGGACCTCGAGGTTCTGCGTGAGGCCGTCGACGCCGAGACCCGCCGCAGCACCGACGTCCGCATCCGCCGACTCCAGTCGCAGATGGAAGACCTCGCGGCGTACTCCGACGCGCTCGCCGAGTTCATCGACGAGGAGGGCACGGCCGACGAACTCGTCTCCGAGTTCCGCGACGAGATGGCCGAGTTCCGCGAGGACCTCGAAGCACTCGACTCGATGGTCGACGGAGCCGTCGAGTCGGTCGACGACGCCACCTCGCGCCTCGAATCGGCGGAAGAGACAATCGCCACCGTCGACCAACGGAGCGAACGGGTCAAATCGAAGGTCGCCGATGCGGAGAGCCGCCTCGACGACCACGACGGCCGGCTCGAAGCCCTCTCTTCTGACCTCGATTCGAAGGGCGACCGACTGGACGACCAAGCTGAAACGCTCGAAGCACACGACGAACGGCTGGAGGGTTACGACGAACAGCTCGAAAGCCACGATGCGCGTCTGGAGGGCTACGACGACCAGTTGGATACCTACGACGAACGTCTCGAAGACGCCTCGCGGAACATTCAGGCTGGCTCCGCCCGTCTCGATAGCATCGAATCGACGCTCTCCGAGCGCGAGGGCGAATTCGGCTCCATTCGCGAACAGCTCGATACACTCTCCAATCGTCTCACCCAGACGACCGACCGACTCGAACGCGTCGAGAGCGACACGACCGATGCGCAGGAGACCGCATCGACACTCCACGACGAAGTCGGAGAGATTCGAGAGGATATCGCCTCGCTCGACGGGGATATCGTCGACACGCGCGAATCCATCGATTCGCGCCTCTCGGACGTTCAGGAGCGTATCGAAGACGTTGCCGCTGGCGACGACATCGACGACCTCCGTGCCGATATCGACGACCTGAACGAAACCGTCGCCGAACTCGAAACCTTCCGCGAACGCCTCGCGGGTGCGTTCGGGACCGGGATGGGCGGCGAACCGGTAGACGAGTAAGCGACCGTCGCTCGATTTCACACTCGAACAGCGTTTTCCCGAAGCGCAATCTGTTTAGCGGGCCACCACATCCATCCGTTGATGACAGAGACGGTGCGCGTCGCCGTTCCGCGGAAGGGCCGCCCCCTCGAAGCGGTGCTCGAACGGTTCGCCACGACCGAGAGCATCGCCCAGGTGGCAGACGAAATCACCTCGACTCTCCGATTCGAGAAGTCGGTCACGAAGGGCCATACCCATCCGGAACATGACGTGTACGAGCGACTCGCGGACTACAGCGACCTCGCGGACCCGACCGCGCCGGAGTACACACTCTTGCGCGACGACCGCGACGGGATGCCGCGGCGCATCGTCTTCGACAGCGTCGTCTTCGAACTCGACGGTGTGAATATCCACCTCGTCGGCCGAGAAGAGCCGTTTCGAGCGCTCAGAACCCATGAATTCGGGCTCGGGTTCGACAGCGCCGACCTCGTTCTCGAAGAGGTCGTCAAACTCCGACCTGACGGTCTCGGCAGCATCGAGGACGTGAACTCCCGTATCGACCCGATGGACACCGACGTTCGGGTCGTCTCCGGACTCGGGGACACGGTCTATCACACGCTCATGGCGGACCCCGAAATCCTCCCACCGGGTTCGGACCTCGACCGGGACTTCGTCGCCGATTACGCGGGTGACCTGTGTATCTCGCCGCGATACGAGCGACTCGTCGAGGCGGTCCTCGGGACACGGTGTCTCGACGACGTTACCTTCGCGTACCCCAACGGTGCACCGGAAGAAGAGGCTGCCATCGCGGAGACCGGTCTCGGCGTGTATCTCACGATGACCGGTTCGACCGCCCGCGAACACGGCTTGGTCCTCGGTGAGAACCTCTTCCCGAGCGAGACCGTCCTGATGGAGAACGTCGCAGAGGCGACACCCGCAGCCGAGACGGTTAAACGGGTGATTTCGTCGCCGGAGTTAGAGACCGAACTGGCGGTCTAATCGAGCGCAAAAAGAATCAGAACTGCAATTCTATATTAGTGGGTTTGGTGGATAGATGGAGAGTCCTCTTCGGATGCCATACTCGAGGATGGCAACAATGCCAACGAAGATGACAAAAACGAACCAAACACCGAGATAAAGCGGTGTGAAACTCTCCATGGAGGGTGAGAAATGGTCGTAAAGGCTGTAGGATGTAAATACAGTGGTCAATATCCCTGGGAGTAGCAGCTTGTATTGGAGAAGTAGATAAGATGAACCTGCACCTAAGACAAACATGCCGAATATCTGAAGGAATTTATAGAGGAAGAGTTGGGGACCTTCAGCATCCATAGACAAATTCAGTAGATAATACCCATTGAAATAGACAATAACCGCGTTAATAACCCCGATAGCTACTGCGATTCCAATTCGTTTATTCATGGTTTACTATCGTGTGGATTATGGCCCTACTGAGTCCTTAGCATTGCGATATTGCCATTGTGGGACTCCCAGTCGGAGCCATTATTGAGGCTAGACCGTGCTGGGTATCGGGAGGAATTATCCATCCAACAGCCAACGATTTCCTCCCTTGCATCGTCGAAATGCCAATTGTCGACTTTGACCCCTTGATTATGGTTCAACGGATCTCGATGAGCCTGTCCAATTACATCGTATGTGTCATGGCCGATATTGTATAACCTCACGTGCCACTGTTTTGTGAATTGGATACGGTCCATCACGTGTTCTGCAGTACTCTTTACCGTCCCGTCATCGTTTATGTAGCGGGGTTCTTCAGGCAACCAATCGTACTGAGTCCAGTTACACGTCCCTTCTAAGAATGATTTTACACTCCCTGCCGAGCCTATATCCTCCCACCCAATATTGATTGGTCCCTTCCGTGCCTGTTTGTCGCGGGCATCGGACGACGATTTGTAGTGATACAGTGGAATCTCATCGATGAGGTGTGTCTGTGTAGTCGCATCTCCGCTACTGGCACGGCGAATCTGGTGGATCTTCTTTTCAGCGTTGTTATGTTCTTTCGCTGTCCCGATTACCAGCTTATCAGCGACTGAAATCGCACTCGCTTCTTTCTTTTTAATATCATCGGATAGCCACTCCTTGGGAATCTTTTCCGGTTCAAACTCAATAACTGGGTTACCGTACCTCTCGTTCAGGTCACTACTAGTGAATTTGTGGGTATACGTGTATGTGTCCCCGTTTGACCGATACTTATGAATTGAGCGCCCTTTTGCATATATCGGCAGTTGTTTGTCGTTATCAACCGCAGCGATTCCTGCTGGGCTTCCTGAACTCTTTGTCTGGGTACTGTTCTCAGACTGATCGTCTGCAGCAGCAACTCCGGAGCCGAAGACTACTGATGCGCCGATTCCCTTTACGAAGGACCTTCTGTTAATCTTCTTCTTCATAGTCGCCAACACATGCCTATAACACATATTATTTGTCATGTTGATTGAACAACAGGTTATAAGAGATAGCCGACTGAATTACACGGATTACTCAAACGACCTTCTGCCGGAGAGTGTTGCCTCTCTCCGGAGTAAGCAATCAGAACCACGTCTTCTGGTGACGACGACTATAGTAGCGTTTGCAACTGGTTACACACCCGGCCGCACGACAGCGGTCGATCGAGTGTACAATGACTTGCAAACGCTACTATAACTAGTATTCCCCATGCGTGGGAAATCTCGTGAACGCCGTTTACGGCGAGGAGAATGTCACTTTGCTTCGACACCACGTTGAGTCGAATTCAATTTGGCACCCGGTATCGCTGTGAGACAATCGCTGCTCAGGAACGGTTGTGGCTTTAGTTCGACTCGTTCGACTCGTTCGACTCGTTACCCTCTATATCGCCACAGTACATCAGCGTCGACATCGTCGCTGCCTTTATTCCGCCGTCCGCCTGGAGGGAGATAGCGGTCGTCGACGCGTTGCAGTCGAAGTTCGACTCCTTGATGTCGACCGATTTAGTGGCTTGTTCGCCGTCACCGTCGGCACCGCGTTCGACCTTCGCGACGTACTTCCGGGCCTCGGTCAGCGCCACGTCGAGACGTGCACCCGGTTCTAGCTGATACGTTCCGCCGAACGCGACCGCTTCCTCGTCCGTTTCGAGCGAGAGCGTGACTGTTTCGAGCTTTTTGGGGTCGTTTGACTCTTCAGACTCGTTCGACGCTTCGGTCTTTTCGGACTCTGCAGGCGGGTTCGAAATCGACACGGAGTGCGGTTTGGTCATGTCGTCCGGCAGCGAGCCGTCGCCGACCGAGACGGAAACCGAGTCGTCTGCGGGGATAACCGGCGGCTGGCAGGCCATTCGCGTCGACCCACCGGAGACCGATATCTCGCCGTCACCGGGCGAAAACGCCGTCCACGATTCGTTGCAGTCGAAGTCGTCAGGCGTGAACGTCTCGGTCGTCGTCGTTTCCGCGTGAACGTCAGTCACGGTGACCTCGTACTCGGCGGGGAGACGAAGGGCGACGGACACGGTCGCGTCGGTCTGGAGTTCGTAGGTTTCGACGTGTCTGTTCCCGAGCGCGGGCGACACGTCGATTTTTGCGGTCCACGGCTTCGATTTGGGGTTCGTGAGCCGAACGTGATACGGCTTTAGCATCCCGTCGGTGTTCGTGGGAGCCTCTCCAACGACCGCGGAGAGTCGTTCGCCCGTCTCGACGGTGACCGCGTCGGTGGGCTCCGGCGTCGGGTCGGGTGTCGAGTCATCAGAGTCGCCGTTTTCGTCGTCTGCGCTTGCGGTACAGCCTGCAAGTGCCGCTGCGAGACTGGACCCGGCAGCAGCGATGAAGGTTCTTCGTTGCACACTTTCCACGACGAACGGGGATGACTTTACCCTCTGTAAGACTCAAACGCGTCTTTGAGTCCACACGACTGCGATACTCACGAGGAGTGTCAACAGTACGCCGACGGCGAGGACGAGTGCACCGGGTCCATCGAGATATCCGGCGAAGAACGCGGGAGAGAAGATGTCGGCGGACCCCGGTGCGTGAACTACTCGCGGGCGCGGTTGTCGTCTGGTCCACAACACCTGCACGAGGAAGCTCCCGACCATCGTTGCGCCGACCCCGGTGACGAGCGTCCGGAGTCCCGATGCGAGCCGAGGTTTGGTTCGCTCCGCTCCGGCAAAGAGAACGACGGCTGAGCTGGTCGGTCCGTAGACTGCCATCTCTCGCCCCTGCGCCGAGACCCACGTGGTCACCGGCTCGACGAGGTTGGCGTCCATCAGACGGTCGAGGTGGTAACTAACGGTCTGAACGGTCGTATCGAGCGCATCGGCCAACTCGGAGGCTGGACGCGGGTCGTCGTAGACGGCGGCAAGGAGTTGTCTCGAAGTTTCTGACGATAGCGCTGAGAGAACATCGTCGGCCGCTGGGTCGTCGAGTGCGACGAGATTCGGTGCTAACTCTCTATCTCGAATCGATTCGGCTGCTGGCTTCAGCGGAAGCAACGAACTCACGGTCTCGGGCGTCGTTATCGCTCCGAGAATAAAGAGTCGAGTATGAGTCAAAGAGTCACTTGAGTCCACTCAGTGCGCTGGTTCGTACCGCTTTGTTATCTAAACCCACGACGAGTACGATAGTAAGAATGTGGTTAACGCTGTCAATTCCGCCGTCTCGCCGGTAGTACTGTCATCGTAACTAATTGTGTAGGATGTGGATAGTTACCATGGCGATTGACCCGTTCGAATTAATTGCGCGTTTCTTCGGCATCGACCCCGACGCATTACGGCGGTTACAGGACGATGATGGCGACGCCCCGGACCTCGAAGCACTGTCTCACTTCCTTGGCATTGACCAAGGTGTGTTGTCAGACATACAGGAGTTGTCTGAACGAGACGACGTCGAGTGGGATGCTGTCTTCGATGTCGACGTGAGCGAGATAGACGGCGCATCGCGGTCTCCTCGGCGTTCACGCCGTGGGGTTAGTATCCGACCGGGCCGCGGTCGGTCACCCGGAGGTCAAACCCAGGAGGGACGCCGTAGACAGCGGTGGACATGTGCAACCTGCCAGCGAGCGTTCCTCACTCGCCGGGCGCTCCAGCGGCACTACGGCACTAACCCGGACCATTCCAAAACCGTCATCGACATGCGGGATATCGAACCGGAGCAGAACAGTAGTGGGTGGGTTGACGCCAACTGGGTTGCATTTGACGACCGAGTGGAGACGTTTATCGTCCTCTCCGAAGAAATCGAAGCGGAAGACATCGCTGTCGAATATCGAGAATCTGCTGGATACGTCGAGGTCACTGGGGCACACGAGGAAACAATCGACACGAGCGCTATCTCCGACCTGATTCAGGGAGCGGTTATGTGGCGCCTAGAGGGCGGCTATCTGCTCATTTCGTTCCCAACCAACGAGGGTGACTCCTCCGAAGTAGACGCAGAGACGTAACTATCACTTGCCGTTCTTTTCGTTCGGTACCGGAATGGTTCGCCCGCCGGTCATCGAACGCTGTCGATGGGTTGCATCCCAATTTTCGAACATGCCGTACGCCGTCATCGTCGTCATGCCGGCAATCGCGGCCCGGAGACTAATTCCGAGTAAGGGAATGTCGGCGACGGTCACGATTACGTCCGCTTGAATTACGGCCCCGTCGCGCAACAGCACGTCGACAAACTCGACAATGGCGTGCGTCTCGTCTTTTGTTGGTTCCATCGTGTCTCACCCGAGGTCTGGTGCAAACGTGTACGGTGGCCACGGTCCGGTGAACTTGATGCTCACTCCGTCCTGCTCGACGATTTCGTCCAATCGGTCACCAAGTACGGTTTCGTTTTCTTCGTCTGCGAGGACTGCCAGTCGCGTGACTTGCTCCTTTTTTGTCGGGGTGGTATCTTCTGCGAGTTGTGAGCCGGACCCCTGTTTGAGTAGTTCTCTTACGACGGGGCGAACTGTCTCTTGCAGCGTCGTCGTGAGTTCGGCACGACGGTTCTGTTTTCGTTCGCGAAGTCGCTTATCGTACTGTTTTTTGAGCAAAAACGACTTTCCGGAACCGGCCTCTTCTTGACGCTGCTGTAACTCCTGTAACTGGTCGTCCTCGTCTTCGATTTGGGCTTCGAACGTTGACGGCTCCCAGAACAGATGAATCCGATATTCCCACGTACCCGCGAACGATGTCAGTTCCTCGCGGACCGTGTCGTGATTTTCGTGTAACCACTGGGTGACGCTCGTGTCGCCTCCTTCGAGAATCGTATTGAACCGCATCGGCAACGGCGTCCCGAATACGTCGCTCGCCGCGTCGACGACGTGTTGGTGTCTGAGCACCCACTGTTTCACCTGTTCTGGACTTTCTGTGTCGTATATCCGCTCGCAGTCGTGGACGACGGCACCCACGCTTTCGCCTTCGATGACGTACACGGTGTTGTCGTCGACACCGGTCGTAGACCAGTCAACCGTCGCTTGCTCCGACTCCTGCTCCGACCCTGCCTTTGACTCCTGCTCCGACCCTGCCTTTGACTCCTGCTCCGACCCTGTCTCTGACTCCGCGGTCGTCGTGTTTATCAGGCAGTACAGGTACCGCCCATCGGTAACCGTCCGCTCTTCGGGTTGTTCGTTCTTTCGCCCCGTCTCTTGTTTTGCTGTCTCTTGTTCTGTCGCCTGCTCTGTCGCCGAACCCGAAGACTGCTCAGTCATTGGACGCACCACCGGAGTTGAATAACGAACCGTGGGACTGTCTCGCTTCGCGACCGGAGAGTTGTTCGATGGCGTCGCGAACGACGTGGTCGAGGTCATCTTTGAAGTCGTCGACGGCCTCGTCGATGTTCTCCTGTTCTTTCAGCCCTTCGAGCTCTTTTTCGAGGGCGTGTAGCTGCTGGCCCAGTCGCTCGATTTCGGCATCGGAGAGCGACCCGGATTCCATCCGTCGTACGGCCTCCTGTTCGAGCGCCTCGACCAGCAGTTCGACAACCGTCACGACGAGCGCCGTGAGTCCGCCCTGAACGTCCTCTCCGTTCCCGTCTTCGCCGATTTCCAGCTCCACGTTACTCTTCCTCCTGTGGCGCTGTATTCGATACCGACGCGCCCGCTTCTCCGGGTAGTTCGTCCATCTGCTCCGATTCCGACCGTGTGTCCAAACTGCGTGATTCATCGGGCGAAATACCCGCCGCCTCCTCGACGCGTTCCATGTCTGTTCCGGTCGGGAATTCGAGACCGTACTGGGCCGCGGTTTCGAATGAGGCGACGGCCGCCCGCAATTCGATGCCGAGCAGCTCCGTGTCCCCGATGCTGACCGCAATATCGGCGTTGATGACCACACCCTTGTCTAACAACATCTCCAGCATCTCGGCGAGGTCACCCTGCGAGCGCGTTGGTTTGGGAGCACTCATTCGTCGGCACCTCCTCGTTGGCGCTCGGCTTTGGGTGCCCGAGTCACCGCTACCGTCACCGATTTGTCTTCGCTCGCGGTCGTTTCACGGTGGAGACGTAACCCGTACAGTCGCTCTCGGGCCGGTACAGACGAGTATTTAGGTAGCTCCGGAACCGTCGAATGCGAGTTTCGAACCGCGTTTTCGGCGTTCGTCTTTTGTGGTGGCAGCGTCGAGTGTGCCGTTGGATTCTTCGTCCCGCCCGTCTCGTTGTCACGCTGCGACTTCGATTGGGTGCCTCGTTGCGTCTCCGATTGAGTGTCATGTTGCGCCTTCGATTGATTTCCACGCCGCACTTCCGACTGACGTCGATTGCGGGCCCGACGTCGTGCGAGCTTTTCCCGCTGTCGAAGAAGCTTGCTTCGTGCCTTGTCGCGGTTAATCTGCGCTTTCACCTGTGCTTGTCGCGCTTTCTGCTCGTGTTTTTGGTGTTGTTTACCAGTCATTTAGACTCACTTCCGTTGGACTCGTTCGTCCGAGTCAGCCGGATTTCGAGAACCTGATTCCTGAGCCTCACATCGGTTATTTCCACGTCCGGCTGGTCGAGCGGGACGCGCCCGACGATTCCCTCGTCAGTCCGCAGTTCGAGTGCCGACTCGTCAGCATCGAGTGTAACGTCGAGTTCGTCGTCAGCCACCCCGGGCAGGTCCGCGATTACGACACGTTCGCCGTCGTCGGTTTCTCGCGTCTCGATGTGAATCGATTTCTCGCCTTCGGGCTGACTGTCTGTCCCCTCCGTTCGGGGCGCTTCAACCCGCGGTTCGTCGCTCGGCTTGCCCCTTCGCGACCGGGGTCCAAGTCCAAAAGAGACCTCGTAGTCGTAGTCGATTTGGGCGTTTCCGCGGTCGATACGACCATGTCCCTGCCGGTGTCCATCCTCTTCAATTTCGGCAAGTGTCTCTAGGATGGCTCGTAACTGGTCGAGCAAGCTGCTCGGATGGTCGGACGGCCTGTCTGGTGTTTTGTTAGGTCTATCGTCAGGGGTGTCGGGGTTGCCGGTGCTGTTAGATTCGTCAGGTCTGTCTGAGTCGTCAGGTTCGTCGGGTCTGTCTGAGTCGTCGGAACCACCAGGTCCATTTAGGTTGGGGGACATCAGCGTTTCACCTCTATTCGGCCCTGCATTTGGGCCTGAATTCGTTCGGCTGTCTCCAGTCGTGCTTCGAGTTGCTGCTTGCGTTGCTGGTAGTCCGTTTCCGACCGCTCACCGATTTCGTACAGCAGTTGGTTTTCCTTTATCTCGTCTCGAATCTCTTCCATGTCGTTCATCTCATCGAGTGCCATGGTGTGCAGGATGTCCAAGAGTGAGAGAAACGGATTTACCAGCAGGTCGTCCACGAGGAACATCCATTATCGCCCCCGCTGCTGGTCGGCACCGATGTGAATATCCACGAAGTTGTAGGGTGCCCACGGTCCCGTGTACTGAACCGTCAACTCGTCGCCGTACTCTTCTTCGATAGTATCGATTGCGGCGTCGAAGTCGTCTCGGCGGTCACGTGCGACCAGATACGACTTGTTCACTACCAACCGGTCGCTAAAGAGGTCGTTCTCGGTTTCGTTGATGCTCAACTCGGAAAGACGGTCACCGATGTCCGCCCGAATCGCGTCGTGTGACACGCCGCCTTCGGAGCTAGTGATGATTTTCACGCCGAGTTCGACCGTTCCTTCGATGTCGTTGAGCGCGCTTCGGAGGGCACGCCGTGCCCCTCGCATGACCCCCTTCAACGTGCGCCCGTTTTTGAACGCCATCCCGAAACTCATCGGGACGACCGTCCGACCACCGTCGTACTCCAGTACGTGCTGGAGAACGGTATTGTGCACTTGCACGTCCTCGTCAGTGCGTTCGGGGTCCGTCGTGTCGATGTCGGAGACGACGGCCGATAGTGTCCGGTAATCGACCGTGTAGACGCGCTCTGCTCCGGCTACTCCGTCGATTTCGAGTTCGATGTCTTCCTGTTCGATGACGCCGTAAGTGTACAGATTATCGCTCATTGGATTCACTCCGTTGGGTCTGCAAGTAGCGGGCGTTACAATCAATCATCAGCGCCTTCAGCACGAGCGAAAACGTGACCAGCCGATTCACCGCTGGCTCGACCGTGTCGAAGGTGGCTTCTGCGTCTGAAATCCGGTAGACTTTCCGCTTTGCTAACTCGGTCATGTCGAGCATTCCCTCGTCCGCAAGGTCGTTTAAATGGGGGTAGACGGTACCCGGACTCAAGTCCGTGCCGAACAAGCGACGGATGTCCTGAAGGAGTTCTTTTCCGCACGCACCGTCTCGGATAGCAATCAGTAGCAGTAAAATCTCGTCTAACTGCGCAACGACGTCTTTGTCGTTTATCGTGTGGAGGTAGCTTTCGTCGAGCCACCCATCCATCGTGGCAACCGCGTCGTCAGTGAGCGGAGTCTCTGTGTACTGCGGCGAGGAATTACCCCTCTCCGAGTGGGCTGTGTGTTTCGATTCGAAGTCAGCCGTAAGCAACGAATCAACATCCGAAACGGTGAATGTCATTTCAGTGTCAGCTTTAATCTCTTTCCGAAGTTCCTCGATGAGCCGTTCCATCTGTCACACCATCTCCGTTAGAATGATTTCGGGAATCGGTTGTGACCTGTCGATACCAATGCCGAGAAGCGGGGTCAGCGGATTTTCGCCGTACAGCATGATGGCTTCGCCCGACCGCTCTAGCCGAAAGTGCATGTCTGCGACGCGGTCCGCCCGCCTTCGGAGTTCGGTTCCTGGTTTCGTGATGAGAATCGCCAGGTCGTTGTGGAGCGCGACGTAATTCGCGAAGTCGCCTAACCGAGTCTCGAACGCCGTTCGCGCCGTGTCCATGCTGATGACGTGCAGCAGGGGTCCATCGCTCTGTTTTCGGACCTCTTCGACGTATTCCATGTACGGTTCGTAATCGAGTTGGCCTCCCTCGACGGGTGACTCGAGTTCCTTGCCGATTGTCGTGGAACGTTCAGTATCCACAACCTCGCCCGGCGCAGGAGGATTTTCTTCTGAGAGTTCCGTCTCGACCTTCTCTGAGAGCTCTGTCTCGGTTCCGACAGGACTCTCCGCATCGGATGGGGTTGCCGTCTGCGACGTATCGAGCGGTGTCTCGACTTGCCCGTCTTCCTCGTACGTTCCCCTGTTTCGGGACGGACCGGCATACGTCTCGAAGACGTGACAGTACGTATCAAATACTCGGGGGGTGAGCACCGAGTTCAGGTCGTTGTGAAGTAACCCCGGACTCCCCTCGCGCGGGGGAACAACGGCGACGCCCATCTCGTTGGCGAGAAAGTTGCGGATGGTCGGAAGCGTTAGCACGCTCCATGCGTCGCGGGAGAGGTCGGTTCCCAAGTCGAGGTGAATCACGCTTCCCCGGTTGTACCCACCCGAGAGGATGGGGTCGAGGTCACCGATACCGGTCGAAAATTTTGCCTTGGTGTTAGTGCGCGGTTCCCACGTGCCGTTGTTCGCTCCCGTCCGAACGGTCGGTAATTCGACGGGTGTAATCGCTTGAAACTGCCCGTCTGCGAGCGTGATGGGCTGTAGTCGATTACCAATACGGACTCCGCGCAACTTCTCTAGTCGGAGATACCGGCGCGTTCGTCCCCGCTCGTCTTCTGCGACCTGCAACGTGACGACACCGTCGACGATGTATTCGAGTGGCGACGAATCGGCGGTTTCCGAGACGAGTAACAACCGGATATTTTCTTGGCGGGCCAGCGAGACCAACTGGGTCGTTACCGTCTCGATATCCGGGGAATCGTCGTGACGACTGGCCAGATACTCGTAGATGAGCTCCCAACTGTCGAAGGCGATTGTGAGCCGTTTGCTCGCGGCTTTTATCTGTTGAATCCACTCGAGCAACGAATCTAACCCCAACTTCTCGAAGGGGACATCCACGTCTAAGGGTAACTCGAACGGGTCTTGAGAGAGGTCGAGGATGTGCGTCTTATCGAGGGAGGAGTGCTCTCTGAAGTACATCTCGTGAACGGTGTCTTGATCGACGCGGGTCGACACGTAGAGAACATCGCCATCGCGCTCTAACACGTCGAGACCGCGTATCGTGAACAGCGTCTTTCCCGTTCCCGGCGCTCCGTTAACGAGCAGCGTGTGACCTGGGTCGCCAGTAAAAAAGCGGCTGACCTCACGGGGAAACAGCACGCGTCCTTGTTGTTCTGTAGGTGAGTAGGCAGGGTTTGGTGGGGGCATGGATGACGCACTTTGGTCGAGAGACAGAGAGCTGCTTTACCGGCTTGAAAGGGATGCGTGATGCTCTCAGTCAAGGCGACCTGTGTCATTCATCTCTGCCAAACTACTTAGATGTTTGACTCATTACGAGAGGTGAAACGGTTGCTGAACCAACACGAATGATTTTGTTACTTGCCAACACGTTTTCAGATGGGTATAACCCAGATCAATCATGGTTCAGCCCGATTCATCAAGTCTGGCGGAAGTTCTGGATCGCGTACTGGACAAGGGTGTCGTCGTTGACGTGTGGGCTCGTATCTCCCTTGTCGGTATCGAGATTCTGACCGTCGAGGCGCGGGTCGTTGCCGCGTCGGTCGACACCTTCCTCCACTACGCCGAAGAAATCGCCAAGATCGAACAAGCAGAACTCACCGCTGGTGCCGAGGCGGCACCTACGCCTGAGGCCTGATAGCTCGCCTCTGCGGTGCGTAACGGAGACGCAGGGGTTGTAAGTAACGCTACTCGACCGATTTTTCGAACCCACTATGAGTGTCAAAGACAAACGTGAAAAGATGACCGCCACCCGCGAGGAATTCGCGGAAGTACAGCAAGCGTTCGCGGCCTATGCCGACGAGTTCGCTGCCGATGTTGACGATAAACGAGACGTAAGCGAACTCGTCGATGGGATTGATACCCTGCGGACGGAGATGAACAGCACTAACGATGCGTTTCGTGCATACAGTGAGGAATTCGCCGCCGACGTCGAGCACTTCCATACGTCGGTTGCTGACCGACGCGACGCCTTCGACGCGTATGCCGACATTTTCGCGACAGATGTCGCGGAGATGCAGGATGTGAGTGACCTCCTCGCCGCAATAGACGACCTCCGGGCGGAGATGGACGAAACTCACGAAGCGTTCGACGCCTACGCGGATGCATTCGTGACCGACGTGGCTACCCTTCGCGATGTGTCGGACCTGCTGACGGCGATTTCGGAACTCCAGTCGGAATTCGTCTCTGTGCAGGGCGAATTTAACGGCTACGCTAGTGAGTTCGGTGCCGACATCGACCAGTTCCACGCCGTTGTCGCCGAAAAACGCGATGGTCACAAAGACGTTGCTGACGCCTTCCTCCAGTACCGAGAGGAATTTCACGGCGTCGAGGTACAGTCCTTATTGGACAACATCGCTGCCTTCCAGCGAGAAATGGGGGACTACCGGAAAGCGTTCGAAACGACTGAGGAAGCGTTCGCCTCCTTCGCTCGCGACTTCTACGGGCAGGGCGCTGCTCCCATGGCGACACCCTTGAACAACGCGGCTGAAACAGCCGTGACTGGCACGGAGACCGAGGTAGACATACCTCCGATAGAAGACTCCGTAGAACCCGACGGTGAAGACGAGGACTCGAAAGCAGATGACGTCGAAGCCGAAGCCGAAGTCGAGACGGTAGAAATGGAGTTCGGTGCGGAGATGGACACAGAAGCCGACGAAGACGTCCAATCGGAGTCGGTCAGAGAAGACGACCAGTTCCTGGACGACGAGACGCCAGAGGATATGGTCCAGTGTCTGGTGTGCGGCGAATATTATCAGGCGATTACAGAACCCCACCTTCAGACACACGACATGACGATCAAGAAATACCGCGAAGAGTACGGCGAGGACGTGCCACTCCGCCCGGATGATAAAGCATGACGAACAGCTCACGTGAGCGGAAGGTACGAGGCTCACAAATCCGCACGTCTCGCCGGGAAAAACAGGACAAGAACGCACGCAATCGGACGGAAAAGGAACTCACCCGTCTCGAAAATCACCAGACCCACCGAACGAAAAACGGAACGAGCAAGCTCGACGAGCGGTTCATCCCCGAAGAACAACCGTTCATCGAGACCGAGGCGGTCACGCAGGTTGAAACCCGCATGCGCCGGTGGCTCGACGTTGGACGCCCCGTCCACCTTATCGGCCCGACCGGCTGCGGAAAGACGGCGCTGGCGATGCACGTCGCTCGCGAGCGTGACCGCCCGGTCGTCTGGATTAACGGTGATGCTGACCTGACGACTAGCGACCTCGTCGGTGAGTACGCAGAAAAAGAGCGGATTTCGGAGCGTGACAAGTACGTCCACAATGTCGTCAAGAGCAAGGATATCGTTCGGGACCGCTGGGTGGATAACCCCCTTACACTCGCCGTACGGGAGGGGGCAACGCTGGTGTACAACGAGTTTTCCCGCACGAAACCCGTCGCGAACAACGTCCTGCTGTCGGTGTTCGAAGAGGGCGTGCTCGAACTGCCGGGTCAGCGGGGGAAATCGCGGTACGTCGATGTCCACCCCGACTTCCGAGCGATTCTGACCTCGAACTCGGTAGAGTACGCCGGTGTTCACGAGCCACAGGACGCACTCCTCGACCGACTCGTCGGTCTCTATCTGGATTTCTACGATAGAGAAACCGAGGTCGAAATCGTCCGGGCCCACGTCGACGATTTCGACACGGAGGACACAGAACAAATCGTCCGGCTAATGCGCGAGTTGCGCGAGCGCCTCGACGTTAACGTCGGAACCCGGGCGGCGATTATGGCTGCGGAGGGTCTCACGACCGTCGACGACCTCGACCGGTCGATACTAACCGACATCTGTGTCGACGTGTTGGCCTCGAAAGTCGCTCAGCACAGTGATGTCCACGAGTTACGAGACGAGGTCGAAGCGACGATCAAAGGCATGGAGGGGACCCTTTCTTGAGGCAGTAGCCTCATAGGTAGTATAATGTCAGACCAAGGGAATGAACATGCCAATCACGATGGCATCGACAATGCGGGACTTTCAGCCGAAGTGGGGTCGGGTCCAGAAGCGAAGCGTACCCGCGACGAGCCGCCCGAACAGACCGCTTCGGACGAAGCGGTGTCAAATCAATCTCCGGATTCGACAATTGGGCTTAGTGATGCACAGGTCCGAGCGCGGGAAGCCGCCAAAGAACTGTTGGAATACGAGTTCGAGGGAATCATCAAAATCGAGGCGGCCAATGGCGATGGCTGGCGTACCGTCGTGGAACTGGTCGAACGTAACGCCGTGCCAGACACGCAGGACATCATCGGCCGCTACGAAATCACGCTCGACGCGACGGGCAGCGTCACCGGCTACGAGCTTTTGGAACGCTATCGACGCGGAGACATGAAAGAAGAACTGTGACTCAGTGGAACAGCCGAGAGCCAGACAACGGCGCTGTCGCGCCTTCGTTCGTACATTCGGCACTGCGTTGGCGACGAATTTAGGCTAGCCGAAACTTCGAAATGGTCATATATGTTTAGGCGAGCCTAAACTCTATGGACCGAGATTCCGGACGACGGACGGAACCAACACGGAGAGAATATCTCAAGTACGGCGGGGCAGTCGTCGGTGGCGGATTGTTTGCTGGCTGTTTGGGTGACGACGGGGCGGACTCAACGCCGACGGAGAGTAACTCGCCGAGTACGTCGACTGAGACAGAGACGACTGACACCGAGACAACAACCGAGGATTCGAGCTATTCGGTGACGATGGAGCCAGTCGGAGAGGTACCTTTCGATCAGGTTCCCGAGAAGTGGTTTTCGTTCACCGGCGATTATGCAGACATGGGCGTCGCGCTCGGACAGGCTGACGGACTGCAAGCGGTGGGTATCCGCCAGCGGTTCGCGACGTGGTATTATAATGAGCTTCCCGGTGTTTCCGTCGATCGTGAAGGACTAACACAACTCTGGCAGGATGGCACCGACAAAGAGCTATTCTACGAACTCGATGCGGATGTCCACATCATCGATCCGAACTTCATGATCAACCGGATTCAGTGGACACAAGAGGACATCGACGAAATCAGCGAGAACGTCGGTCCATTCCTCGGAAATACGATCTTCTCCGGGAGCTACTCGTGGCACGATTACACGAAGTACTCGATGTACGAGGCCTTCGAAAAACTCGCGCAAGTGTTCCAAGAGGAGGAACGATACGAGGCCCTCAAAGAGATTCACGACCGGGTCGTCTCGGATGTCACGTCGCGTCTGCCCGAGGAGCGACCGGAAGTCGCTATTCTGTATCCACGGTCGAGTCCGCCGGAGACGTTCCTCCCGTTTGTGATGGATTCCGGGACGAGTTTCAAGCAATGGCGAGAACTGAATGTCCGCGATGCATTGGCGCAGTCGGACGTACAGAACTTCCACGAAAGCCGCAGCGAGGTCGACTTCGAGACACTGTTGGAGGTTGACCCGGAGGTCATCGCTATCCGACAGCACGGAGAACTGACGGAAGCGGAGTTCGAGTCGAAGTTCGTACAGCCGATGAAGGACCATGATCTCGGGAGCGAACTGCAGGCTGTACAAAACGACCGAGTAATCTATGCGGGCGCGCCGTATCAGGGGCCGATTGTGTACCTGTTCCAACTCGAACAGGCCGCACAGGACCTCTATCCCGATGTCTTCACGGAAGACGAGTTCTTCGACCGCCAACGGGTTGCTGACATCGTAACAGGCGAGTTCTGAGCCGACACCCACACTCACTACCCCGCTGGTTTCTCTGTGGCCGGTAGTTTTTAATTTTTAGGCTGACCTAAACTAGTAGCGAACCATGAGGACGATACGATGGTAATCGACAACTTCGACCGACCCAGTGATGACCAACTGAGCGCGCTTGAGCAAGTGGACCCGAACGAACTCGGACACCACCGACACTTCGGTCACTCATCACCGGAACTGCGGTTCATGCGGACAGCAAGCTCGGCGAACATCGTCGGCTCCGCCCTCACTGTCCGGATTCCGCCTGTCGACGGGACGATGGTTCACAAGGCGACTGAACTCGCCGAACCGGGGGACGTCATCGTCATCCAGATGGACGGCCACGAAACGAACGCACCGTGGGGAGAAGTCACCACCCATGCGGCGGTTGCGAGCGGCGCACAGGGCGTTGTCATCGACGGCGCTGTGACCGATACGGCAGCAATCCGGGATATCGATTTCCCGGTGTTCGCACGAGCAAGGTCCAACAGGACGGTCTATCGCTTGCGTCAGAGTTTGGGTGGCGACATCAACGTCCCCGTGCAGGTCGGCGGTGCGGTGGTTCAGCCGGGGGACGTCGCAATCGGTAACGAAGACGGCGTCGTGTTCGTCCCACAGGACGAAATCGACCACGTTATCGAACACTACACTGGAGGCGACGGGGCGGAATCCGAAATCATCGACCGCCTCTACGAGGGCGAGTCGCTGGCCGACATCTCGGGAGCGAACGACCGCATCGCCGAACGTGACCTGTCGTAAGGCGTATTCGTCGGGGTGTAGTGTGCCTTCGACCGGATGACCGCCCGGCTAGGTCACTAACCACCACTGCCACGTCAGCCACGATAGGTCTCTACGAGATTTCAAACGTCCTGTCTGACCTCACGGTATTGATGTGTTCCGCCGGTCAGCCTCGACGAACACATCGATAGAGACCTCTCTGTGTTCTTATTTTCGGAACACATTCTCCTTGTCGAAAACCTTTAAGTTTTAGGTCAGCCTAAAAATAGGCGATGTCACAGTTTAAACAGCAATCAACTGACGATACTCCATGGGGTGACTACCAGTCTGCGGCTTCGTTTACGTTCGACCTCGACGCTGGCCAACTCTGGCGCGCAGGTGAAAAACAAAAAGAGGGTTTCGGGCGATTCGAGTTCCGCGGTGAGTTCGGTCCGACGGTCGCCGTCCCTCGTATTCTGGAGGTGTTCGACAAACACGATTGCCGATGTACCTTCTTCGTTCCCGGAAGAGTCGCAGAAGAGTGGCCGGAGACGATTAAACAGATTCACGACCACGGCCACGAAATCGCACATCACACCTATTCGCACGTCCATCCACGGACGCTCTCGAAAGAACGCGAGGAAACGGAGTTTCTGCGAACCGTCGAACTCTTCGAAGGCCTCACCGGCGAACCGCCGCTCGGCTACCGCGGTGGGCAGTCCGACCAAACACTGGAACTGGCAGAGGAGGTGGGGATGATATACGACTCGTCGATGATGGACACCGACATTCCGTACCTGCGCGACGACTATCCCCTCGTCGAACTACCGAACCACTTCTTACTCGACGACTTCGTCTACTGGGGATTCAACATGAAGCCCACGTTCGACTTCCAGTCGGGAATCTCACCTGTCGGTCCCGTCTTCGACACGTGGGAAGCGGAGTTCGAGGGACTGCACCGCCGCGGACGAATGTTCATGCTGACGATGCACCCGCAGGTCATCGGTCGCGCCAGCCGAATTGACGCGCTCGACGACCTGCTCGAAACGGTCACTAACACCGACGGCGCGTGGGTCGCAACCTGTGCCGAACTGGCCCGCCACTGGAAAGAACAAGAGGCGAACTAACGGGTGCGAGTCAGCTAATGGGAATCCGTAATGCGCTCGTGAGTATCTTCACCCGCCAGGACGACCTCGATTTGACCTCGGGGTCGATTGCTCGGCCGCTCGGGATACTCGCACTGCCGGTTATCATCACGAACGTCATTCAAACAGTCTACACGCTCGTCGACACGTTTTGGCTCGGGCAGTACGGCACCGCATCGCTAGCAGCGATTACTCTCGCGTATCCGCTCGCGTATTTCCTCCTTTCTGTGAGCTTCGGTCTTCCCGTCGCAGGCAGTATTCACGTCGCCCAAGCGACCGGCGGTGAAGACTACGAAGGGGCCGCCCACGCGGCGGCACAAACTGTGACGTACGGACTGATTTCAGGGGCCCTCGTCGGCGTTCTCGGCTTTTTCTTCGTCGACGACGTCCTCACGCTGTATGATATTACTCCAGAAGTTCACCGCTTCGCGACCGCCTATCTGCAGATAATGTCCCTCGGCTTACCATCGACCGTCGGGTTCGTCGCCTTCCTCTCGCTGATGCGCGGGTCCGGCGACACCATCACGCCGCTTCCGGTCATGATTGGTTCGATTACCCTTAACGCACTTCTCGACCCGATTCTTATCTACGGCTGGGGATTCGTCCCGGAACTCGGCATCCGTGGTGCCGCGATTGCGACGTTCACCGCCCGGAGTCTCGCGGCTCTCGTGGGATTCTACCTCCTATTCGTGTCCTCGAGAGGACTCGACGCCGAGTTACGCCAGTTCCGGCCGAATCTCTCTTGGGGTCGTCGACTCGCCCGGACGGGTCTTCCCACGTCCGTCGAACAGATGGGACGGGGTATCTCGATTAACCTGCTTCTCGTTATCGTCGGGACCTTCTCGACGGCGGCTGTCGCCGGATACGGTATCGGGATTCGAGTCATCTCGACAATCGGTTTCGCAACAGTTGGCATCTCGCGGGCGGTCGAAACGATGACCGGACAGAACATCGGTGCGGGGAAACTCGACCGCGCCGTGACGACCAACTATCGTGCCGCAGTGATTGCGTTCGGTAGTCTCACCGCAATCGCCATCCTCACGTGGGTCACCGCACGGCCGATTGTGAGTCTCTTTACCGACGAACCGGCAACCATCAGATTCGGCGTCTCGTTTCTCCACTGGGTCGTCCCCACGTTCGGATTCATCGGCGTGTTACGGACCTTCGTCGGCGGATTCCGCGGAGTCGGAATGACGACCGTCGCGGCCGTCATCGTGCTGACTACTCGGGGCATCATCCGACTCCCGATTTCGTGGTTCGGCGCGCAGGCCGTCGGCCCGAGCGGGGTCTGGATTTCCATCGCCATCTCGAACGTCGTCGGCGCGGTGCTCGCGCTTGCGTGGTTCAGACTCGGGTCGTGGCGAAACAACGCCATCGACACGCTCGACGACGCATCCCACGAACCGGCGGACGCGGTGGGGAGCGACTGACGACCTGTCGGAACGGTACGAATCTGACGGTCGCCGTCGAGCAGTACAGACTACCTCGGGCCGCACCCCAAGCCCGAGGGTCGTGTTCTCAGATGCCGTTTTAGTAGAGGTTTCGGAGTCGCTCCCGTTGCCACGCTCCCGCGCTCTCGGTGAACAACTTCCAGTGGTTCCGCTTGACTTCGACGTACGCATCGAAGAGGTCGGGACCAAGTGCCTCGCGCAATACCTCGTTTGTCTCTAACGCATCGAGCGCCTCACCGAGCGTCTGCGGGAGTCGCTTGATTCCCTTTGCGGTCCGCTGTGCATCCGTGAGGTCACACGGGTCGACCGAAACCGGCTCCGGCGGTTCGAGTTCGCGCTCGATACCGTCGTTCCCGGCGGCGAGGAGTCCGATAAGTCCGAGGTACGGGTTCGCCGTGTTGTCCGCCCCGCGGAACTCGATTCTGGTCGAATCGGCTTCCCGTCCCTGTGCAGGTGCGGGGACTCGAATCAAGGCCTCCCGATTGAGCCATCCCCAACAGATGTAGCCCGCAGCGCCGTGACGCGGTTGAAGCCGACTGTACGAGTTTACTGTCGGTGCAGTGAGTGCGAGGACTGCCGGTGCGTGGTCGAGAACACCCGCGATGAACTGCCGCGCGGTTTCGCTTATATCGCCGTGGTTCGGGTCGAAAAACTGGTTTTCTCCGTTCCACAGCGAGACGTTGATGTGGCACCCGTTCGTCCCGTCGTCGAACGGCTTCGGGAGAAACGTCGCCTGATAGCCGTCTTGCTCGGCGACGCTCTTGACCGTCTCACGGAGAAGGAGGTGTTCGTCGGCGGCTTCGAGACCCGTATGGTGTCCGGTGACGATCTCGTGTTTTCCGGGCGAAAACTCGGGATGATACTTCTTCACGTCGATTCCCTGCGCTTTGAGCGCGTCCACGATGTGTAGGATTGCGTCGTGCGTGCCTCGAATCGACTCCGTTCGGTACGCACCCGCTTCGTCGCCGCGGTTTATCTTTCCGTCCCCGTCCCGGCTGAAAAGGCTGAACTCGCTTTCGAATGCGACCTGTGGGGAGAGTCCCTTCGCTCGGAGGTCGCGTTCGACTGACTGGAGCGACGACCGACTGTCGACGTCCCACGGTTCGCCGTCGAGGGTTCGGATGTTGCAAAGCATCGCACCCGCCCGGTCCGCGTACGGAAGGGGCCGGAACGTTTCGGGGTCGGGACAGAGATGTACCTCACCGACGGCATCGAATCGACTATTCCTGTTTCGGCAGGCGAACGCGTCGTAGACTTGGATGACTTCCGAAAGGGTGACCCCGCTTTCGACGGCTGCATCGACCTCCGATACGTCGACGGTGTTGGCCTGAATCACCCCGCTTGGGGTGACGTACAGCAGTCTGATGAGGTCGATGTTCTGGTCCTCGCACTGGGATTTGACGGTCGATGTGTCGCTCATTAGTTCCTCGCCACTCACATTTTTAGGCCAGCCTAAAAAGTATGACTCCCTAATTACTGATCTAAATTGAGAGCGATGACTTGGATGACGTAATGCAGAACCCCCAGCGTCTGTCCCCGATTTCAATTAGCCGATGGTTGGTTTTCTCGTGAGTTCGGCGTCGCGGTCGCGGTGTTCCGTGTCGACCATCTTGTTTTGTCCCTCGCCAAATCTGTATTCCAATCGACAGCTATAGGGCATAGCAGATCGAATCTGGTTTTGGCTGACCTAAACTTCGAAAGCCATATAATGTTTTAGGCTGGCCTAAATTGTATGGCACGAGACTCACCGACACGTAGAGAGTATATGAAATACGGAGGTGCACTCATCGGCGGCGGCCTCCTCGCCGGTTGTACCGGCGATGCCGCATCTGATTCGACGACGACGGCTTCCGAATCGACGTCGCAGACCGAAACGGCGACGGCGACGGCAACGGAGTCTGAAGGTGACAGTAGTTCGTACACGGTCTCGATGGCCCCGATGGGCGCAGTCGAGTTCGACGAAGTCCCCGAGACGGTGTTTACGATTCTCGGCCAGCACGCTGGCATGGCGCTCGCGCTCGGATACGGCGACGCGATAAACGCCATGCACGGGCCTTCGTACCACCAGTCGCTGTGGAGCAACTTTATCCACCATCTCGACGGCGTCACCGTCGATTGGGAAGGTATCTACTCCTCGTGGCCCCCGACGAAGGAGAAACTCTACGAACTCGACAGCGACATCCACCTCGCCGACCCCGCGAAGGTCGATTCGGCGGAAGGCTGGAACATGAGCGACATCGAAGAAATCGAGCAAAACGTGGCTCCGTGGTTCGGAAACACGTTCAGTGACACCCACCAGAAGCCCCCCGCGGAGTGGGTCGATTCGTACGAGTACTACACGCTCTGGGAAATCTTCGGAAAGGTCGCGCAGGTGTTCCAAGAAGAAGAACGCTACGAGGCGCTTTCGAGCATTCACGACTCGTTAGTCTCGGACATCGAATCGAACCTCCCGCCGGAGAGCGAGCGCCCGACCGCGGCGATGGTGCTGTTTTCGAGCTCCGACGACAACATGTGGGGCTACAAGATGAACCACCCGGGCTACTACTCCGCGCACACCCGACCGATGAAGACGACAGACGCGCTGGCGTCCGCAATCGGCGAGGGCTACGGCGAGGACGGCGGCAATATCAAACTCGACTACGAGATTCTGCTGGAAGCCGACCCGGACGTGCTTCTCGTGTTGGGTCCGATGACGGACTACTTCAACATCGACGACATCCGTGCGGACTTAGAGAACCACGAGGTCGCAAAAGAGCTGACCGCAGTCAAGGAAGGCCGCGTGTTCACGCAGGGCGCGCGCAGACACGGCCCGCTTCTCAACCTCTTCCAGATCGAGATGACTGCCAAGCAACTCTACCCCGAGCAGTTCGGTGAGTGGCCCGGCTACGTCAACGGCGAGCCGTACCCGGACATCCCGGCTGACGAACAGCTCTTCGACCGCGACCGCGTCGCGGAAATCGTCACCGATGGCGTAAACTGAGCATGGAACCCCAATCAATCCTTGCGCAGTGCGAAGATGCCGGTGTCGAACTCGTCAGACTGCTGTACGTCGGCAATGACGGGCACACTCACGGCCATTCGGTAAAGCGGGCGCACCTCGAAGATGCGCTCGAATCCGGCATCCAACTGCCCAAGTTGATCCAGTCGTTCAACGCGCTCGGCATGCGCGTGAAAGACGCCGATTTCGACGCCGTCGGCGAGGTTCGACTGGTTCCAGACCGTTCGACGTTTCGCGTGCTCGACCACGAAGACAGCGTCGCGGCCGTCTGCTGTTCGCTGTACGAAATCGACGACCAGACGCCGTGGGCGGCCGACCCCCGGTCTGCACTCTCCGGGTTCATCTCGACGCTCGCGGACGACGACGTGGTCCCTTCGACCGCACTGGAAAGCGAGTTTCACTTCTACACCTCGGAAGACGGCGACGACGAGCCGCACGGTACTCGCGGACTCTACGCGACGGCCAGTATGCGCGAGTTCAACGACATCGTCTTAGAGACCATCGACGCACTCGAAGCCCAGCAGATTAACGTCAAAAAGCATTGTCCGGAGTACGCCGCCGGCCAACACGAACTCGTCACCAAACACCGGGAGGGACTTACCCCCGTCGACGATTACGTGTTCCTCCGGGAGACCGTGGCTGCCATCGCCGAATCTCACGGCTTCGAAACCACGTTTCTCCCGTTCCCGTTCGAGACCGCGACGAACGGGTGCCACATCAACCTCTCGCTGTGGAACGACACGAACCTGTTCGCACCGACCGACTCGGACAGGGCGCTGAGTTCGACTGGGCGCCACTTCGTCGGCGGCGTCCTCGCTCATCTCCCGGCGTTGCTCGCGCTCACGTCGCCGACCGTGAACTCGTACGCGCGACTCCAACCGCAGTCCGGTGCGGCGGCATTCGGATGTTGGGGCATCGGGAATCGGGAAGCCGCAATCCGCGTCCCCGAAGTCCCGACGAACAAGCGCGAAACCGCAACACGAATCGAGTTCCGGCCCGCGGACAACACGGCGAACCCATACTTGTCGTTACTCGGACTCTTGGCCGCGGGTTGGGACGGCGTGCAGAACGAAATTGACCCGGGACGGCCGCTCGACGAAGACCCCGGAAACTGTAGCGACGAGTTGCTGGACGAGCGCGGTATCGAACGACTCCCGCAGACGCTCGGTGAGGCGCTCGACGCGCTGGAGAAAAACGAGGTACTTCGGGAGGCCCTCGGCGAGCAGTTGTTCGATTCGTATCTGACGGTCAAACGGCACGAATGGGACGTGTTCACTGCGAGCGCGGCCACGTGGCAACAGGACATCTACCGTGAGGCGTTCTAAAGTCCGGTAACTCGAATCCGCAATCTCGGCCCCGCACTTTTCAGACACTTAACACACATTCAGCGTTGACGAACGCTCGTGCCCGATTGGATTTCAATGATTTACTGTGAACTTTTATGGCTTCTCCTCACGAATCCTTCAGTTGCGATGAGTTCCCAAGAGACAGTCCGACGGCAAGCCGACACCGTCAGTGAGAACCCACTTAGACTCGAAGAAGAGAAAGCCGAACAGGTAATCGAGGCACTCAACACTGACCTCGCAGACGCGTACGTCCTTTACCACCAACTCCACAAGCACCACTGGAACGTCGAAGGTGCAGAACACCTCGATATTCACGTCTTCCTCCAGGAGGCGTACGAGGATGTCGAGGAAGCCGCTGACGACATCGCCGAGCGTATTCAGGCGCTCGGGGGCGTCCCACACGCCAGTATGGCCACACTCTCGGACGCCGCAACGGTTGAAGCCGAAGACGAGGATGTCTACGACATCCGCACGTCGCTCTCGAACGACCTCGAAATGTACGGTGATATCATCGAAAGCTACCGCGAACACATCGGACTCGCCGAAGGGCTCGGCGACTACGCGTCCGGTGAAATGCTTCGGGAGCAACTCGTCGATCTCGAAGAGCACACCCACGTCATCGACCACTACCTCGAAGACGACACGCTTGTCCTCGAATCTGCGACGAAATGACCGTCTAACCTTTCTACTCTACTTCGGGTGGTTTATCGTCGGTCCGCCCCGGAAGTTCCAGTTCGATTTCGAGTTCGGGGTCACCGACTCCGTCAAAGTCGATTTCGAGTTCGACAGGCTCACCGAACGCGAACGGAAGTTCCCACTCGTCGGTGACAATTTTCAGTTCATCATCATCGCGAAGTTGTTCGCCGAGCGTTATCAGAAACTCGCCCGCGTCACTGGCGTCGAGGCGGAAGTCCTGGTCGAACTTGCGTCCGGTTCGAATGGTCGTTCGTTCGCTCTCCGTCGTGGCAGACGTCTCTTCGTCACTCGCCGTTTCTTCGCTCATTGAATTTTCCTCACTCATCGAATCACGTCGACGGTCATGTCACTCGAAATCCATCCGTCGGTATTTCCTGCTTCGAGGAAAACTGATTTGCCGGGGCGACTCTCACAGATAGCTATCTCAGGGCCTTGTTGCGGCTCCTGATCCGAAGTTGTCTCCGAGTGCGACTGGGCACTGGTGGTCATTGAATCGATTTAGGTAGGCCTAAACTAAAAAGAGTGCGGTTTGCGGCGGGTCTCTCATCTTCGATCATCTGTGATATGTCGTTCACCGAGAGATTCACACATTACTACAGTCTACGGAGCTGGATGTGCTGTCTCGACTGCTTTGAGAGGTTGAAGCGGTGTATCGAGTCGCTCAACACGGTTACCCTCGTTGCGGGTGCCTGCGTTTTTTTTCCGATACACGAGTGGTATCCAGACACCAAATTAAATATAGCGAAATACGATGTATCAGTTCGGCACCAAACATGGGTGGCACTATCTAGCGTAGTGAATATACGTTTGATTCGTACGTCTCGCGGACTCTATCGCCCCAATTGTGGGTGTACGTGTCGATAATGTCGCCAGCGACGTCACCGCGGAGGTACTTGACGATGCCGCGGTCCCCGGTTCGGTCGCGAAGGTGCGTGGTGAAGAAGTGCCTGAAGTAGTGGGGGGTGACGTTCTCTTCTCGGTCGCCGCCCGTCCGGTACCAACCTGCATCGGTTGCGTGCGAGGTGACGATGTGGTGGACCGCGTCTGGGACTAGTCGCTTTCCCCACCCGGATGCGGTCCCGACGAAAAGCGGTTCCGCGAGGGAGGTCGTATCCGGTCGAATCGCCAGCCAACGCAGGAGAACAGCTTCCAACTCGTCGTCCACCGGGATAACCGTCGAGCGTTTTCGCTTGTTCGAGGCAGTTCGCGTCTCGCCGTTCGTGACGCCCCCGGCGCTCGGGTCGGCGGAGACGTATATCGACGGTCCTCGCCCATCGAGGGTGGCGCGAGTCGATACATCGGCAAGCGGTGTATCCTCCGAGAGCGAAAGGTCTCGAAGGTCGAGGTTGCACAGTTCGCCGACGCGCATCCCCGTCTTGAGGAGTGTCACCACCAGTGCGTGCTCCAGTGGATGGTGGATTCCGCGGACAAACTCCCGCATTTGCGGTACCGATAGCTCCCGTCGCGCTGGATTGGTGTCGATGCGCTCGTCCATCTCCTCCATCACGAGACCCATCGGATTGGAATCGAACACACCGACCTGGGCCATGTAGGCGTAGAACCGGTGGAGATACGAGGCGTATGTTGCGACTGTACTCGATGCGACCGCGCGGTTCCTGAGCGTGTGTATCCACGCCATGCAGTCGCGGTGGGTGGCTTCGTCGACCGACCGCGCGGTTCCTGCGGGGTTGCGCGAGGGGTCGCCGAGGAACGATTCAAATTCTCGAAGGACGCGCTCGTACGCATCGCGAGTCCGGTCGGATTTCCCGTGGTACGTCATATCCTGTAGAAAGTAGCCGACCGGGTCGGCCACATCGGCCGGTCGCTCAGCGGCCATCGTCCTCCGCAAGCGTGTACCCGCCATGGCGACCGCTGTACACAACTCGACCGGACGACTGGAGTTCTTGCAGCGTCGATTCGAGACGGTCTTCGATGTCGTCCGTCAACGCCGAAACGAGGTCGTCCCACGAATGGTGTGAGTCGGTCGCCAGCGTCTCGATAACGCGGTCTTCGAGTCGACCATTATTTCTAGGCGAATGTGTGTGATTAGAATGGTCGTTCTGAAGGCCTGTTTCACCCCCTTCTACCCCAGGGGTTACGGCTGTCTCATCACCTTTCGAAGGCACCTCGAAATCTGCCCGTCCTGCCTGTACCATAGTCCTGACAAATTCGCTTTGGCTCATGCCGAGTCGGTCGGCGTGGTCCTTCCAGATGGCCTTCTGGTGTGCCGGGAGGTAGGTTTGGACCGTCGCTCGGTCGCCCTCGTCGCTCATGGTCGGGTTGACTCGGGGGGTGATATTCAATCTACTGGCACAGTCCAGAATAAGAGAGTTTATCCGAATCTGTACTAGTGGATTTTTGGCGCAGAATTGGACTTATCGTGATTAGTGCAACCCTCATTTTGCCTATCTGCATGCACAAATTAAGATAAGTCTTCCACCACCGATGCCACCGATTTCGGCCGTTTCGGGCGAATCTGTGGATGCGCCAAAATTCAGTTCTTTTTTGAACAACGGAATTGGCCAGACATTGTTCTATTTATGTGACGAGTCCCATAATTTGGATAGTTGTTCTGGCCCCGTTCACCCCCGGAGTAACAGATGATAGATGTACTTCTAGCGGGTTCGTTATTTCGAGATACAATTCTCTGAATTATTACAAAACTGCCACAGGTACTCTTTGACGCGTTTCTTATTTCTTCTATACTAGTTCTGTAATTAGATTTGAAATATACGATGAATTGAATCTTGTATTTTATTAGCCAACTTGACGAATCCGAGCCTCAATTCCTATCGAATATTCCTTCTGATGACGAGTAGAAATTTATTAGAAAATTCAGAGCCTCCCACGTGTTAAAATAGATATTCCGTGTTAGTTTCTTTTCTAGTGTACTGTTGTTGGTAATATACTGACTTTCCGTCTAACACAACTGCAGGGGTATTGTCCTACTCGGACACAAAGACGAACCAAATCGGGGTGGGTCTCGACGATACGTTTGGCGTTCTTTGGTTGGAACACAGCGTGCAAGCAAGTGGCCCGACACGAGTGTATACTGGCGGGTTCCTACCGTTTCAACCGGATTGCTGTGAGAGGCGCTTAGGCTCTCTCTGTGGCGCTTTCCTGATTGCTTTGATGCCATTATCGGAATCAGCACTCAGTGACTGTGGCAGCGCTGCGTTCTCCGTGAATCGCTAGACACGTCGGGAACTGTGTCCGACGGTTGACTCTGGCCGGTCTGGTCGCGTCCCAGTTGTCGTCTCGCTCGGTTCGCGCCCAGTTACGACTCTCTCCGAGTAACTTCGCTCGATGATGAGCCCGTCCGCTCGATGTAAGGGCTAACTTAGAGACTGTCTGGTGTTGCTCGTCTTCACCTTCCGACCTGCGAGTGCGACTGAGGGCGTTGACTGCGAACTGAGGCTGTTCTTCACCGCTCTCGGTCTTGATTTCTCGATTCTCTAGGGGTGGCCATTCGCTACGTTGTGATTTGCGTTGTTCGAAATCCAATGTGTATATTGTATATCGCTATATCCAATTAGTCAAAACGAGCGTACCAACCCACGGAGGGAGACAATGAGCAATCACGCGTCTCCGTACCACTCCGCTTTGAAGCGCTCGGCAAGGTAGATGTCACCGGGGTGCAAACAGTAACGTCACTCTGAGGCAGGTGTCTGGATTAGGTAAAACAACCCGTCAATCGGGAATACTGGCTGCGCCAGCGATTAATCGGTCGTGTCGCTCTCAGCTTCGACACGGCCGTTCTTGCGGGTTTGTTGTTGGAGTTGTCTGTGTGTATCGTTGATGAGTCGTAACGCCTGTGGCAGCACCTCAATCTCGATTTGGTCCCGAATCGTGGGTTCTACGGCCTCGATATCGTCCAACTTTGCTGCGTACTTATCCGGTATCTCGATTTCGAGTTTCATCTTATCGTCCTCTTTTGGGGTTGTATTTCGCTACGACAGTTCGCTATTAGCTGTTAGATTCATGGACTCACGCGATTTTCCAATCCTGCGACCCGGTTCTGGAGGTCCTGGATGGTACTCACCAGACTCTGGATGACGCCGACCTGAATATCTCCGTTCTCCCCATCTATCACGACGGTGTCCTTGTTGCTATTGGAGAGCGTAATCGTGGCGGCATCGCCACTGAGGGTGACTGATTGGTACGTGCCCCCATTCTGGGAGAGAGCAGAGAGTGCAATGCTGCCCAGATTGCCGCTCATATTGATCCGCTCGTTGTTTCCGGAGTCGTACACGTCGATGGTCGAATACTCACCATCCAGTTCTATCGACCGGTGTGACCGGAACTCGTCGGTTTCGACGCCGAGGCCGAGATAGTCGCCTTCGATTTCGACGCCACTCCGTTCCCAACTTCCGCCGACGAACAGGCGTCCATTCGTACTGTTTTGACCTGAGGAACCGACAGTGAGGTCGGCCGAGGTCCCGTCGACAGTCATCGTCTCCGTATCTTGGTCGTCAGTGACGGCTATCGACCCCCCAACGCCGCCGCCACCGAGTTCGAGGTCGCCATACATCGTTATTCGGACGCGAGTAGCGGGGTCATCGACCGAAGCACTGGGATTGTCTCCCGTTCGGTAGCCGCCGATCTGGATTCGCTTGTCGCTGGCTACGTCGTCAAGTTCGAGCGTCCCGTCGACGCCAGTGCCACCCAGTTGGAGCGAACCCTTCGTGACGGACCCGACGTACCGAAGTTGGTTCGGTTCCGGAGGGTCGGAACAGCCGAGGTGCCCGAATGTGGGTCCCTCCTTCGCTGAAATCTTCACGTCACCGTCTTTGCCGTCGATTTCTACGCGCGTCGAATCGAACGAGTTGCCTTTCCCGCCCGTGAAGTGAATCCGTGTTTTTCCGTCTCTGTCGCGTAGTTTGATGTCCCCGTCGGAGTTCGAACCGCCGCCTCCGCCGAGGGTTAGTGCTGCCCACCTGGGCCGAATCGCCACGTCCGCGATATCGTTTCCATCCTCGTCTTCGAGCCCCTTCGCGCCGAGTCTCATCGTGCCGCTGTTACCATGAAACAAAATTCGAGTCGTTTTCGGGTCGAAGCTTCCCCCGCCAGCAGACGCATGAAAACGGACGCTTCCGTCTTCGCCGGTCAACTGTAAGTCGCCGTCGGAGTGGCTCCCTCCGCCACCCCCGAGACGGAGCGTGGCCCAGTTCGGGAGTAACTCGATGTCCGTGTTTTCGTCGTCGGTACCCTGTGCCCCGAGGGTGATACTCCCATCTGATCCGCCGATGAGGACTCTGGTGGTATCTCGGTCGAATGCGCCTCCTCCCGCGGACGCGTGGATGCGAACGTCTCCCCCCTTGTCGGTCAACCGCAGGTCACCCTCAGAGTAGGTTCCGTCGCCACCCCCGAGACGGAGCGAGGCCGAATCCGGGTTCAACGCGATGTCTGGCGTACTGTTCTCGTCGACACCCACCACGGTCTTTCGAACCACGCTCACCTTGTCGTCGTCGAGAAGGATGTCAGGCTGAGACATGTTTGTTAATATGTATCTCACTCACAAAGTTCATTCGGGGAAACTGTCACAAACCGGCGATGCTGAAAGAATCCAAAAGTGGTCGTTATACGGTGTCTCGGCCCCGCTGGCGGGACGCTTGCTCAGCGACGAGTGTTAGTCGAGTGTCATCTCCGATTCTTTTCGTGCGTCGGCGCTGTTCGGGTCGGTATTCTGGCCAACCCAATCGATGGTTCCCGCTCGTCCCTTTCGCTCGTGAACAGCAGTAGTGTCGAATTGGAGATGCCTCACTACGACATCAAATTTGGCTCGTCCGGCGTCCTTGAGTGCGAATTCTGACTGTGGAATGTGCGCAGCTTTCATTCCTTGTCTCCAATTTTTAAAGAAGAGTTGTACGCGGGCGCTGACCGCTCCGTTGCCACGTGTCTGGTTCTCGATTGCCGTGTTCCACTCCAAGAGATGGACTGCCTCTGCTGTTGCGAGTGCAGGGTGACCGACGCCGCTTCGGTCCATCTGGTCGATATCAATTAAAATCGACTCAAACGCGAGTACGCTTTTGGCTGCGTCCGGGTCCACGGTGTCGACAGTTGCAGTTGCTGGTCCCAGATTCTCGCTGTGAATCTCCTCGTCGCTGCCGCCAACGCCCCATTCGTACCCGTTCATGACGTGGTCCCTCCCAGCGATTGTTAGCGTGTCATCATCGCCCCGAATCAAGAGGGAGTAGACGTCGATTTCGTACTTGACGCGGTCTTCGAGCGTCTCACATTCCGGGGTGCGGCAAGCGCTTTCGAAGGACCCCTCGATGGTAAACTGGATCTCGGTTCCGTTGTTCTCGGCTGTCCGGTCCGTAACTTCGACATCGAAACGGATGAGTTTCTCAGCGTCCGCTTTGGACGAGATATCGAAGCCGTTGAGAACGACTGTCCAGCACTCATCGTCAGCAAGCGGCGTGTCGAGCCGAATTGTTTGCTCTTTTGAGAACGGAATCCGCGTCACTTCCGACCCCTCGATGGGGATGGTGACCGACTCCTGTTGGAAACGAACTCCCGGTGCTCTGACTGCAGTGAAAAAGTCCTCGAAGTGTGCGGTATCCGGTCCAGACCCGGACGCTGCTGTGTGACCAACGACCCATCCGTTTTCTCGCGTGCGAACGTAACTTCCGAACCGATTGAGTCGGTGGTTGTACTCCCAGCGATGGTGGAACCCTCGCCAGATAGCACCTGTGGCGACTGTCCCACCGAGAAGTGCTCGAAGCGAGTACGGTTCGATTAATCCACTGTGTTCCGCTACCTGCCGAACCCCGTGCGCCGGGTCGCCTCCCGACAGGTCGCGTCTGAGACTCAACTGTGTCATGTTAACATATTAATTTATAATCATAATAGTTTTTGGGAGATTCACGGCCGCGTATCAATCACTACGACTTCGGGTAGTTGAACGACTGTGAGTCGTCTCCATCGAGGTCGAACGGGCCCGCCTGTACCACTCGAATCCCATTTAGATACAGCGCAAACGACTCGACTTTCCACCACTGGCTGTCGATAAACTCCGTATACTCTGATTGGTCTTGTTCGAGTTCTACCTTCGAAATCTCCCAGAGATGGAGTGGGTCACGCTCGGTCCAGCCGGTGTCGAGTAATGGGTCGATGGTGAAGTCATCCTTCGCTCCTTGGCTGAAATTCGCGTGATTGAATCCCTGCTGGCCGAAGGTATCGTCGAGGTTCCGTGTCAGTGCCCCGAGGTCGAGTGAGACGGTCGTACTTTGATTCCCAGCACCCCTGTCATCACTCGTTTTGATGACCACACGGATACTGTCGACTACGAGTTGATTGAAACAGGTCCGAAGCCCTTCGGCAGGGTCAATCAATCCGTCAACCCCCGCGAACCGCTCCAGTTCTTCCCGGACGCTGGTTGGTCCCGATATCCCGCCGTTTTCCGACAGGTTCCCGATGACGTTCCGTACGGACCGGCGACCGGTCGCTTCCTCGTACCGCGCGTGAACCGCCCGTGCTATCGCGTCGGCTCCGGCCTCGTTCGGGTGCAGACTCGGAGCGATTGGACATTTAACCGAGTCTTCTTCGATTGGAGGCTCGGACATCGCCTGACAAACTGCACTCCGCTCCGAGGCAACTGCTGGGTCGCCTCGCGACAGTGGTGGCCAGACCCACGGGTCGTCCGCGGCAGCCGCGTTTCTCCGGTTATAATTCGGTGATGCAAAGAGTACTGAAGCGCCGGTATTGGCCTTATCCTGCTCCGTGACTGCCTTGCGGAGATTGTGTGCTGATTGCTGGTAGAAGTACTCTACGTGTGCCGCAGCTAACTCTTCGCTCAGTTCGACAGCGCCGTACAATGCCCCCAGGACTGCCCCTGCCGGACGGCTGAGTAGCCCGAACAGTACCTGAAGGCCGACAGCGAGGTCGTCGTTCGAAACGATATCGGACCCGTCGGGACCGGTACTCAAGAACAGATGGTATCCCGTGACGATGATCGTCGCGTCAGGGAACCGCTGTTGGGTTCGGCGCAGAAGCCGCTTCATCCGGCTGTAACAGCTATCTCTGACGGCCTTCTCTATCGACTCCGGGTCTCCGAAGGGATTGCTGATGTTGCCTCCGCCGATGTCGTTGATTCCTGCTGTGATGAGGACGATATCTACGGTTTCATCGGGACCGTACGCCTTGCTGACGTCGAGGCGCTCCGGTCGCTCTTGGTCGGTGTAATCATTCGGGAGTCTCTCGACTTGTTCGTGGACCGTTAATGGACCGTATGGAAACTCGTGGTGGCCCTGTCTGGTCGTTGACTGGAGTTCATTGGCGTTCGCCAACTTGAGAGCCACGTCACGATTCCCGGTCCCATTTCGGGACCGAATGACTGCACCGGAGTGTGCCTTTATCGCCGCACGGGGTAACGCGGCACCGCCGGTGAGTCGATCAAAAAATCGGGTCGCGAATTTCTTGTCGTGGACGAGGCCTTGCCCCCAGGCGACCGAATCACCGACAACCACCATCGTCGGAGTTCCCCCGTCCGTTATGGGCTTCCCGAATTCATGTTTGTTGTTGACATTCACCATGACAGTAGATTTCACTGCCATGACAATCAACGTGTTCCTGTTTCTTCCCTAATACGTATGTGCTCGTACTACCCACACACCACACGGGTTGCGTCACGCGATCTCGACGGCACGAACGCGTCTTTGACGCCGCTTCTCACGTTATCCTGCGCTCCGTTCTAGCAACTCGGGCGTATCGTTCGCGGGGTTGTTCACCCGCGTCGAGACCGGATAGGCGGTCAACTCGTCGTCGGGATACGGACCGAGGAGCGACGCCGCCTCGTCGGGGCCGCCGTGGAGCCACGTCTCTTCTTCGTCGGGTGCGAGGATGACGGCCATCCGGTGATGTAACTCCGAGATGAGGTCGTTCGGTTCGGTCGTGATGATGGTGAACGTCTCCAGTGGCTCTTGCTCACGGGATGGGCCCCCGCTCCCGAAGTCGCCGAGTCCAGTCTGTTTCGTAGTCGGCGTCCAGCGCTCCCACAGGCCGGCCATCGCAAACGGTCGGTCGTCCTCGAACGCGACGCGGTAGGGCTGTTTGGTCTCGCCGCGGTCGACCCACTCGTAGAAACCGTCGGAGGGAACGAGACACCGGCGCGACTCGTAGGCGTCGGCGAAACTCCGTTTCTCGCGGACCGTCTCGGCGCGGGCGTTGATGCGGTCGTTTCCGATACTCGCGCTCTCGGCCCACGAGGGAACGAGGCCCCACTTCAGGAAGCGAAACTCGTCGGATGCCTCGTTAGTCACGACCGGCAGTTCTTGGCCGGGCGCGCAGTTGTACCGCGCTTCCAACTCCCGCGTCGGAACAGCCCCGAAGCGTTCTCGGAGTTCTTCGGGCGGCGTAAACAAACTGTATCGGCCACACATGTCTCTGGATTGGTATTGTGTGGGTAAAACGCTCGCGGCAGGTGGACTGCGAACTCAGCTGTGCTCACCGGACGACGACGCATTTAGGGTTGCGGGTATCTCCCACTCGAACATGCGAATCGAGAACAGCTTCATCCCCGTCCGTGGCGTGGGTGAGCGGACGGAGCGAAATCTCTGGCAATCCGGGGTCACACACTGGGACGAGTTCGACTCCTCGCTCGTCGGCGCGAAGACGGCTGACCGAATCGAGACCTACATCGCCGACGCGTACGAGCACCTCGACGACGGCAACTCGCGCTTTTTCGACGACTCGTTCCCGTCTGGCGAGCGCTGGCGACTCTACGAGAATTTCCGCGACGAGACGTGTTTCTTCGACATCGAGACGACCGGTCTGTCGGCAGAACGCAATTCGGTCACGACCGTCTCGTTCCATCAGGACGGCGAAACCACGACACTCGTTCGGGGCGAAGATTTGACTGCCGATGCGCTCCGTGAGCAGTTTACCGACGCAAAGCTCATCGCGACGTTCAACGGCGCACGATTCGACGTACCCTTCCTCGAAACGTCGTTCGACCTCTCTATCGATGTTCCGCACGTCGACCTCATGTATCCGTGTCGGACGCTCGATTTGACCGGCGGCTTGAAACAGATCGAGAAGGACATCGGCATCGACCGCGACCGCCCCGATATCTCCGGCCGAGATGCGGTCAGGCTCTGGCGCGAGTACGAACGCGGCGACGAATCGGCTCTCGACACCCTCGTCTCGTACAACCGCGAAGACACGGTCAATCTCGAACGCCTCATGGAGACCGTCACGGGCAAACTTCACGACCGCGTCTGCGACGGTCTCGATACCGACCTCGTCTGAAATCATCTCGTCGTCTTCTTCGTTCGTCTCGTCACGGAATCACCCGCCTTTTTCATCCCCGGAAGCGACGCGCCGCACATGACCGACGACGAGGCCGAGGCCAACTCGACGCTTGACGGAGAGACGGACGAGCCAACCGACGATGAGTCGGACGAATCGACCGTCGAAGACGGGCGTGTCAACGGCGAGAGTCAGCAAACCGCCGACGGTGGGATGAACGGGCAAAACGGCTACGGTGACGAGACGGTGCCGCACGTGGAACTCGACCTCTACGAACTGTCCGTTCGCGTCAGCGGTCAGTCTACGGACGGCCTCGAAGACGTCGAAGCGTCGGCGACTCGCCTCATGGACTACCTCATCGACCACGCGAAGAAACTCGAAGACCAGCCAGACCCGCGCGGACTGAGCTAATCACGCTCGTCTCACGTCTCGGTAAATTGCCACTGGCCGGGTGACTCGGCGAATTGCTACTAATCTGGCAAATATCCACGGTTTTGGCAAACCTAAACGCTCAAGAGTAGCGGTCGATAACCCCGCGCAATGAGTGAGTACACCTTCGACGACCTCGCGGTCGTAATGGGGACGTACAATGAAGAACAAGCAATCGGCTCCGTCTTGGCCGACATCGACCGCATCACCGACGGCCGGGCGGAAGTCGTCTGCGTCGACGGTTCCGACGACCGGACTCCCGAAATCGCCCGAAAGATGGGCGCTCGGGTCATCGAACAGGAACCGCAGGGCTACGGCGTCGCGGTCGAAGCCGCCGTTCTCGCTCCCGACCGCCCCGTCGTCGTTACTACTGACTGCGACGATACGTACCCGATGGAGTACCTTCCGAAGTTCCTCGACCTCATCAACGACGGCTACGACGTGGTCTCCGGCGACCGAATCACCAAGGGTGCCGAGACGATGCCCACACTCAACCGCTTCGGAAACATCGCATTCGCCCGCCTCGCAAGCTTCCTCATGGGTGCGACGGTCCACGACACGACGACCGGAATGCGGGCGTACCGCCGCGAACTCCTTCACGATATCAACTGGACGGAAAACACGGGGCTGTCGGCCGAACTGCTCATCCGACCCGCGATGCGCGGCTACAAGATTGCTGAGGTACCTATTCCGTACCGCGAACGCGCCGGTGAGACCAAACTCGACCCCTTCGCCGGAGGTGCTGCTATCGCGAAGTCCATCGTGAAGGTCTGCCTCGAAGAACGCGCCCGGTTCTGAGGCCGTCGATACCGCCCGAAATCTGCTTTCTGTACGCTTTATGCCGTCTTGTCGGTCGTGCACCTCGCCACCAAACCGCACGTCGTTCATGGGTGGTTCGAGCGAATAACGAGTATGAACCGCCGCCGATTCCTCGCTGCGCTCGGTGCCACATCCGCACTGGCGGGCTGTCTCGGGAACAACCAGTCAGCCGATGGTGCCGATAGCACCGACACTCCCGGTACTGCCGGTGGGTCGAACGCAACTCGAACCAGTTCGTTCGACCTTCCCGTCCCAAAAGACGAACTCCGCCGTGGCGCACCGAAGGACGCGATTCCCGCCATTACCGCTCCCGTCTTCTCGGACGACTGGTCCGGATTCGACGAGGTAAACGTCACACTCGAAGATTCTTTCGAGGTCGTCGGCGTCGAACTCGACGGCATCGCACGGGCGTACCCGCTCGCAATCCTGAACTGGCACGAAATCGCCAACGACGCGTTCGATGACCGCCCTGTGGTCGTAACCTACTGCCCACTCTGTGGCAGTGCCGTCGTCGCCGATAGACTCGTGGCTGGCGAACCCACTAACTTCGGTGTCTCGGGCTACCTCTGGATGTCCGACCTCGTGATGTACGACGTTCGAACCGAGTCGCTGTGGAGTCAAGTGCTCGCAACTGCGATTCGCGGCGAGCGTACCGGCGACACGCTGTCTCTCATCCCGTCGACCATCTCTACGTGGGGCGAATGGAAGGCGTCGCACCCCGACACCGAGGTGTTGGTTCCACCGCCCGTCTCCGACACGATTCGCGGCCGACAGAGCCGAAGCTACGACGTGAATCCCTACTCGAGCTATCGGCAGTCGGGGAGAGTCGGAATCGGATTCAACGACGAGGTTGACGAGCGTATGCACCCCAAAACATCGGTTATCGGTATCACTGCTGGCGGAGTCGCGCGGGCGTACCCACTCGACGCAGTGAAGAATGCCGGCGTCGTCAACGACACTGTCGGCGAACTGCCGGTCGTCGTCGCGTCGTCAACTGACGGGACGCTCGTCGCCTACGTCCGCCGCATCGACGGTTCCGTCGCGGAGTTCGAACGCGACGGTTCCGCCCTCGTTGCGGCCGGGTCCCGGTGGGACCTCCTCACGGGCCGTGCACTCGATGGCTCGCACGAGGGCGCGACGTTGACGCGGGCGAACGACCGTTCCCCGATGTTCTGGTTCGCGTGGGCCGATTTCAACCCTGACACGGAGATATACGGGCGGTAAGTCTACTCTTCTTCTCCGACTGCAACCGTGTGACAAGAGACTTATACTCATCCCGTCACCTGTGGGCTACCGTGTCCGCTCGAACTCGTTCCCTCCTCGTCTTTGTCCTCGTCCTCGGGGCGCTCGGTGCCGCCGGTTCCTACGGTTTGGCGTACGACTCGCACCTCGGTCAACATGCCGTCTCGCTCGCGCTTGAACCCGCTGAGCCGGGCGACGAATCGACGATTACTGATGTCGATGACCTCCCGCCAGCCGCGGCTGAAATGGTCCGGTCTGGCGTCGAAGACGGTCACGCGACGATTTACCGAGACGACCGAGACGACGTTACCGAGTCGCTCGAATCACTCTCCGGATACGTCCGGGTCGACGGCGAAACGTATCGAGTGTTTCAGGCGGCAGACGAGAACATGACGCTCTTCGGGCCGCTCTTGACTCTCACGGCGCTGTTCCTCTCGATGGGCGTCCTCGGTATCGGCGTCGCAGCACTCCGAACCGGTGCGTTCAGACCGCTCTCTATCGCCGCCTCGCTGTCGATACCCGGCGTTGCACTCGCCATCGACGTGGCCGTGACGCTTCTCGATTCGATGGTGGCGTTCTCCGGCGGCGTTGACCTCCCGGTCGTGCCCGCGGCAACCGGTCTCGTCGTCGTCGGCGTCGCGGCTCGAAAGCGTAAGTGGGCGCTCGCACTCAGCGTATTCCTCGCGGTGATGGTCACCGCGGCCTTTGCAGACGTACTCGGCGGTACCTCGCTCGGTCCCATCGGGACGCTCGCACCCGGTATTCCGCTCTTCGTACTTGGGTACGTGCTGGGCGGCGAGCAGTCAAGCGATGACAGTGCTGGTGTGGATGCCTCCGCCGCTTCGGCCTGAGTATCGCGCAGGCGAATCTAACGGTCTCCGAGTTCAGAACGAGTCTAATTGATGTCGAGTCGGTGCCAAACCATTCCGACGCCGAGAGTGACGCCAACCGAGAGGACTACGACGAGTTGAGGATGTCGCGGACGCGGCGCGGTTCGCCGCCGAGCGAGGGATTCTTCTCGACGATTTTTAGCACCTCGTGGTCGGTCACGTCGGGGTACGACTTCCCGATGGCTTCCTCGATGAGTTCCTTTTCGAGACGGAATTCCGTCCCTTCGTAGACCACGTCTACGCCATCTTCGTCGAAAGAGAGAATCGTCATACCTCTCTTTGTTCTTCGTGGATATTTAAAAACATCCTGTCGTCACGGTATCCCGAACCTCGTGTGCGTCTGACATTCGTCTTGCGGACGGTTTATTACGACCCGGGTGTTGGTTCGGAGCGTGTCACTGGGTACGGACCCGCTCGAAGCGCTCGAGATACCCGACGGGACGACGGTCGAAGAGCACGACCTCGTGACCGACGGGGATGTCGTTGTCGGCGGCCAAAGCACCGTTGAGTTCGGCGTCCGCGGCCGAAACGTTCTCGCTGGCGAGCGCGTCACATTCGGCGGCGACATCGAGGCGGAAGGCGACTGTCGACTCGACCTGTTAGACGATGTTGCTGGGAATGTCCTCGTGGGTGAAGACGCCTATCTCGGCGAGCGTGTTCATATCGCCGGTCGGCTCATGGTCTCCGGAGACCTCGACATCGGCGACGACGTGGACATCGAAGAAGGATTCGAAGCAAACGGCTGGATCGTCATCCGTAACCCGATTCCGACGCTCGTCTTCTACTTTATCGTCCTCTCGCAACTCCTGCATCTCGGTGAGGACGAAGCGGCGGACGAACTCGCAGAGACGCTGGCTGGTGAGTCGCCGCACGACCCGCTCGTGATTCCGCGGAACGCGACCGTCTCCGACGACGCGTGGCGTGTCTCGACACCGGCGTACGTCGGCTCGAACTGCCGAATCCACGGGAATATCCGCGCGAAATCCATCGACCTCGATGCCGACAACAACGTCTTCGGGAGCCTTCGCGCCCGCGACGATATCTCCGTCGGACGCGGCACCCGAATTCACGGCGACGTAACCACCCGAAACGGTGAAGTTCGAATTCACGAAGGTGCCCGAGTTCTCGGCGATGTCTCCTGTAACGACCTCGTTCTCGAAGCCGGTGCCCACGTCGACGGTACCATGCGTGCCCGCGGCGAGATGCGTATTCACCGGGATAACCTTCCCCGAGAAGCGGAGTAGGCGGCCACTACCGCGCCGTCAATCGACTCGCCGAACTTTACGAACTTCGGAACCGCAGGTAACATCAATCCCTGTTTGTGTCTACCAAACGATTATTCGTTTCCAAGTTGAGTTCCGGGTATGAATAAGCGATTAAAACTTCTCGTCGTGGCGTTCCTCGTTCTCCTCGCCGGGTGTACCGGGGGCGCGGGTAACGCCGATGCGGGAGGTTCTGAGGTGAGTCTCTCCACCGACGCTTCGGGTGCGCCCGAAAGCCAAGACGCGAGTCTTGAGGGTGACGATGACCTCCCCCAAGTCCAAAAGCGGGCGGTCATCAGGAACGGCCGACTCGAACTGACTGTCGACGAGTTCAACACCAGCCGAGACGAGATTGAGTCGACCGCCGAGTCGTACGGCGGGTACGTCAGTGATTCGAGCGAGCGCGTGAACCGTCGAAGTGGCGGGACCTACCGCTCCGGGCAACTCGTCGTGCGAGTCCCTTCCGATAACTTTTCGGCGTTCATGACCGACGCGAAGCAACTCGGCGAGGTCGAACACGTCGAGACGAATTCGGAGGACGTGACCGAGCAACTGGTCGACCTCGAAGCGCGACTGAGCAACCTCCGTGCGCAGCGAGACCGCCTCCGCGAACTCTACGACTCCGCGAACACCACTCAGGACGTACTCGCCGTCGAGAAACGCCTCACGGACGTACAGACCGAAATCGAGCGACTGGAGGCACAAAAACAGTCGCTGGAGGACCGCGTCGCCCTCTCGACCGTCCGTGTCTCGCTCTCCGAGCGCCCGCCCGGCCCGGCACAGTGGTACGACGTGCCGGTGCTGCAGGCGTTCCTCGCATCGGTTAACGGCGTCTTCGTCGCCCTTCGGGCGCTCGTCGTCGCCTTCGCCTACGCCCTACCGTATATCGTCGTCTTCGGCGGCCTGCTGGCAGTTCTCGGCGGCGGCATGTACGCTGTCGGCCGCGCTGCGTTCAGACGACTGTCGACCTGACCGCGCCCCCGCGCGGTGTCTCCCCTTCGTCTCCCAGTTTTCTCAGTCGCCACGGCGAGTGTTTTTCCCCGTTGACGACGTTCGTCCACGCATATGCTCTCACTCGCGTTAGCCGGTAAGCCGAACGCCGGCAAGTCGACGTTCTACACTGCCTCGACGCTTGCGGAGGTCGACGTAGCGAACTATCCCTTTACGACCATCGACGCGAACCGCGGCGTCACACACGCGCGGACTCGATGCCCGTGTCTGGACCGTGACGAGCGCTGCGGCAACTGCGAGGACGGCATTCGATACGTTCCGGTCGAACTCGTCGACGTGGCTGGACTGGTCCCCGGTGCGCATGAAGGCCGCGGGCTTGGCAATCAGTTCCTCGACGAACTCACGAATGCCGACGCCATCGTCAACGTCGTCGACGCCTCCGGCGGAACCAACGCCGAGGGCGAACCCGTCGAAGTCGGGACGTTCGACCCCGTAGAGGAGGTCGACTTCATCGAAGAGGAACTCGAACAGTGGTTGGCCGGTATCGTCCACCGCAACTGGGAGACGGTCGTCCGGAAGTCTCGCTCGCCGGATTTCGACATGGACGACGCGCTTGCGGACCTCCTGACCGGCGTCGGTGCGAGTGAGTACGATATCGCCGCCGTCCTGCGGGACCTCGAATACCCGCCGAACCCCCGTGAGTGGACCGACGAGGACCGCGTCACACTCGCCCGCGCGATTCGCCAGCGGACGAAGCCCATCGTCCTCGTCGCCAACAAGATGGACATCGCACCCGAGGAGAACCTCGAACGACTCGCCGAAACGGGTAAGCCGGTCATCGCCGCGACGGCGGACGGCGAACTCGCCCTTCGCCGGGCGAGAGAGGCGGGTATCATCGACTACCACCCCGGCGACGACGATTTCGAACTCCGTGGCGACGTGAGCGGTGCACAACAAAAGGGTCTCGAACGAATCCGCGACCTGATGGCCGAACACGGCGGCACCGGCACTCAGGAAGCCATCGACACCGCCGTCTACGACGTACTCGACCGAATCACGGTCTACCCGGTCCAAAACGAGTCGAAATGGACCGACGGAACCGGGAACGTTCTTCCCGACGCCTTTCTGCTCCCGCGTGCGTCGACCCCTCACGACCTCGCCTACGCGGTCCACTCCGACATCGGTGAGGGCTATCTCCACGCCGTCGACGCCCGCTCGAAACGCCGCATCGCCGAAGACCACGAACTGAGCGAGGGCGACGTCATCAAAATCGTCTCGACGGCGAATTAATAGTCAGACAATTGTCTTTTCTGCGGGTTTAAGTTGCCTATATCGGGACAGATTCTCGTTTGCTTCGGAACAGATAAATTCAATATCGCTATACAGAATACTCCGATTCGGGAATGAACGTTTTGGAGGATGGCCAGTTTTCTCTTAATCAACTCACCTTCCGGTACTGCTGATACTCGCCGAGCATGGCTCGTCACAGCGGGTACTCAGCAGCGGGGAGGGAGTGGAGCGTTTCGCGCATTGCTCACATCTTGACGAGCGCCCGCTCCGCCCAGAGCGCTCGGTCGAGCACGTCCGGCTCAAGTCCGTCGGGACGAGCCCAGAGTGACAACTGTGCAGAGGAGTAACGTTGGGCGTGGAGACCGCAGATGTCGTCGGCAACACCCAATATCGGCGTCTGGAACGCCTGCTGTTCGTGCCCTGGTGCTATCCGGTGAGGGGTTCTTGTCCGAGTTGCTGGAGCATGCCGAAGATGTCGAAGTTCGCCCAGCGCTCGGCAATCTTCCCATTTTCGACACGGACGACGTTGATTCCCATGATATCGATGCGGTTGCCCGTTGGCTCGATACCCATGAATGGTCCCTCGTGGGTTCCGGTCGCACGGCCCCAAAAAGAGACCAGATCGTCCTCAGCGATGTAGTCATCCACTGCGAACTGAAGATCCGGAAACGCCTGATGGTACCCCTCGATGAATTCCTTGAATTCTGAGAGTGGTTCCTCTCCGTCTCCCGTAGGGTCGTGGTATACCTGGTGGTCGGTGAGTATTTCGTCCATCTCTTCTGTGTTGCCGTCGTTCCATACCACCTCGACGTAGCGGCGAGCGACTTCCTTTGAATCAGGTTCGACAGTTGTCATATCAGTCATACGCTCCGAGTAAGTATAACATGTTCCCCCAATGCCAGTTCTTCCTCGAGTCGAATTCACGATGACTTCACAATCTAACAGTGCGGCTGATTCATTTCAAGATGGTCTGGAACAAAGACACGCAGCAACTCCATCTCGGGTATGCCTTCGTTGCGGTTACACCGCCCCGTCTCTAATATCCGCGAGGCGTTGTCGGTCGTAGAGTTGCTCATCCTGCGAAAACTCGTCAGGGAACAACTGCTTGGCGGCACGTTCGGTTTTTGAGAGGTTGCTGATCGGACCCTGATACATCCCGCCTGCAGGATAGACGTCCCCGTTTTGGACTGCCGTCAGTTGACTCGCCGTACTGTGGTCTTGCAGGAAAGAGAGGTATGTATCTCGGAACTCCGAGCGCGTCCAGTGCCTGTCGGTGTAGAACATCAGTATCCCCGGGTCGATTTCCAGCAGTGGTTCGTAATCGATGGACCCACGGTCGGACGTAAAGCTCTGGATGTCCGTTCCGGCGAGTGCGTCGCTTACACCGAGGTCGTGCCAGTGCTTGTAGGCGGTCGTCTCGCCCAGCCGATACGGATAGAACTTCTCAGGCTCCTTCGAGGCAGGGGAGAAAAGTGCAATCGCGGGTCGTTCGCTCTCCGGAGGGAGCCGTTTTTGCACTTCACTGATGAAGTTGTCGTGAAGCGCTTTGAGGGCCCGATATCGGTCCATCCGCTGGAATACTTGCGCGACTTTCTCGGTCGCCTCGTACAGGCTATAATATGGGTAGTCCTCGTGCCAGGAGTAGGTCGAGAAGCTCGTGTTCCCACAGAACGGGGCGACTTGACCGCTCATCTCATCAACATCGGAGCGTTTCCAGTTCGGAATGAGATTAGTCATATAGTTCGGGTCGATGAAATGGACGCCTGCATCGAGTTCGAGGAAGAGTTCCTTCGAGATGCCGTCCTGCCAGAGTGAGACCATTTCGTCTTTGCTCGTCGAGAGTCCGGGGATGTCCTCGTAGTGCCAGGTACGGTACTCACCGGTAAGCACGACGGCACTGGGCTTGTCCATCCCGAGAGCGACGCCCATATCGGCCCAACTCGCGTTCTCGGCGACCCACGTCTCCGGAACTGCGTCGAACGTCACTTCGCCCGTCGGTTCTATCGTGACAGAATACGACGTCTCTGTTGACGTTGTTTCGCTCGTACCTTGCTCGGTAGCTGTTGCAGTCGATGTACTCGTTGCGGTGTCTTGCTCCGTCGCTGATTGCGAACCATCACTCGTACAACCAGCGAGTAAGCCGCCACTGATGGCTGCACCACCGTATTTTACGTAATCACGGCGGGTCAGCGCGTCACGAACCGTATTGTCATTTGCCATGATTTTAGGCCAACCTAAAATATTAAAAGATTTTTGAACTGTATGTCCGACTGCGTCGGCGCTCGCAGAAGCAGCCAACCTGCGGGTTCACTCGACGAACGTCTCGCCTGCCAGCCATCGTTTCAGAATTCCTGACAAGCCTTCACAGTCGTCGCGCACCTCTCGTCCAGTATGAGCCGCGTAGCTGAGTCCGTCAGGCTCGGATTCACCGGCGACGTGATGCTGGGCCGACTCGTAAACGAGAAACAACAGCATCGACCGCCGGAAGCGGTGTGGGGGTCGATGCGTGAGCAACTCGCCGGTCTCGACGGTCTCTTCATCAACCTCGAATGCTGTCTTTCGACCCGCGGGAGTAAATGGGAACTCACGTACCGCCCGTTTCACTTCCGCGCCGACCCGGCGTGGGTGATTCCAGCCCTGCAGGACGTGGATGTGTCGTGGCTGACGCTCGCGAACAACCACGTCCTCGACTACGGGGCAGTCGCGCTCGAAGACACGCTTTCCGCGCTCGACGGGGCAGATATCTCGTTTTCTGGGGCTGGTCGGACCGAGGACGATGCGTGGACGCCAACCCGCGTTCAGGTCGCCGGATTGGACGTGGCGTTCGTCTCGTTCACCGATAATACGCCGGAGTACGCTGCCACCGACGACGCTCCCGGCACGGCCTACGTCGATATCGACCCCGACGACGAAGCGTGTCTGGAACGTGTCGAGAGCGCACTCGAAACCGCCGCTGAAGATGTTCCGGACCTTCTCATCGCTTCGCTGCACTGGGGGCCGAACATGCGCGAGTATCCGCCGTCGTCGTTCCAAGAGTTCGCACACTGGTTGGTCGACCAGGGCGTCGATATCCTCCACGGCCACAGCGCGCACGTGTTTCAGGGCGTCGAGGTGTACGACGGGTCGGCGATTCTCTACGACACCGGTGACTTCGTCGACGACTACGTTGTCGACGGGGACCTTCGAAACGACCGGAGCTTCCTCTTCGTGTTCGATGTCGCTTCGGACGGTCGGCTCCTCGAACTTCGCTTGCTCCCGACCGAAATCGACGATTTCGCCGTCCACCGTGCACCCCCCGCTGTCGCCTCGTGGGCACGCGAGACGATGCGAACGCGGTCCGAGTCGTTCGATACGGAATTCGAGACCGAAGGAGACGGATTGCGCGTGTCCCTGGATGCGGATTCTTAGGTTTGAGGCGGACCTCTCTTTGGTCCGTTCGCAGCGAACGCTGATACTACTGGTTCACGTACAGTGAGTATGGAAACTGGTTCCCAGGTCGTCACGTCGACTCGGCTCTCGCTGTCCGAGGCGCGCATCCTTCTCGGCATTGGACTTGCGGTTGCACTCATGGCCGGCTTCGTCTTCCGAATCGTCGGGCAACTCGTATTGGACCCGTCTCGTCCGCTCCTCGTGACGGCTGTGTTCGCTTTGACGGTTCCCGTGATGTGGACGCTGGCAGTCGGTATCTTCCGATGGCGCGGTCTTTCCGGTGGAGCGAAGCGCGAGGCTGCGGTGCTCCTCGTCGTTCCAGGGATGCTCATCGACGCCGTCTCGACCTCCCTGTTCTCCGTGGTCTATCCGAACATGAGCCTCGCCGCCGCCGGTCTCTTCGGAGGTCTGCTGCTGTTAGCCTACGCGACGGTACTGGTCGCAGGATTCGTGGCTCGGTAGCGTCGGCTACCGGACCGTCACTGCCCCCCGACCGGCAAACGGGAAGCCTGTTTGACCTCGAAGGAGACGGGAGTGTATGGACTATCGTCTCGACGAGATTGACAGGGTGATCATCCACGCGTTGATGGACGATGCACGCGGGACTTCGGCCCCGATGATTGCCGACGAAGTGAGCGTCTCTCCGGGGACGATTCGCAACCGCATCCGTCAACTCGAAGATTACGGTATCATCTCCGGATATCACGCTAATGTCGACTTCGAGCGGACTGGTCACCGGTTCACAAACCTCTTTGTCTGTACTGCGCCGGTCCCCGAGCGCGAGCGCCTCTCCACGCTCGTTCGTGAGATTTCCGGCGTCGTCAACGTCCGCGAACTGCTTTCTGGACGCGGAAACCTGCATGTCCTTGCGGTCGGCAAGGACATGAACGACGTGACGCGCATCGGCCGCGAACTCTCGAATCTCGGTTTCGACATCGAAGACGAAAACCTCGTCCGGCGCGAGTCGTTCGAACCTTACAGCCCCTTCGGACCGAACGAGCGCCCCGGATTCGGAGCGTTAGCTGACGTGGTCAGTCTCGCAGGCGGCTCAGAAATAGTCGAACTCGTCGTCGCCGACAACGCGCCAATCGTCGGTCGCACACTCGGGGAGATTGGCGACGACGAATTGCTCGATGACGACGTGCTCGTCGTCTCTATCGAACGCGACGACGACGTGCTCACGCCACGCGGCGCAACCACAATCGAACCGGACGACGTGGTCACGCTGCTTTCGCGCGGCGGCGTCGACGAAGCGACGATTCAGCTTTTTTCGTCTCCTGATTCGTCGGACACCGCGTAAAAAATCGCGTTCGTCGGAAGCCTTCGCGTTAGTCCGACGAGGACCCGAACGTCGTCGGAACGCTCACGTCAGCGTGCTCAGAGAGGAAGTACGCGGCGACGAAGAGTGTGACGACACCGACGCCAAGCAGCACAAGCGGATTGACGCCGTACCCACTTGCGAGGAACAGGCCCGTCGCAACTGTCCCGCAGAGAAGCGCGTACGGAATCTGTGTGTTGACGTGGTCGACGTGGTCCGCACCGGCGAACATCGACGACATAACCGTCGTGTCGCTGATAGGCGAACAGTGGTCACCAAACAGCGACCCGGTGAGAATCGCGCCGGTCGCACCCGCAAGCGGCGCGCTGAGTTGGACCGCGAGCGGCATCACAACGGGGAACATGATGCTCATCGTCCCCCACGACGTGCCGATAGCGAACGAGATGATGGCCGCAGTGATGAATACGACTGCGGGCAGCATTGGGGCCGTGATAATGCCCTGCGAGATGCTGACGACGTAGTCACCGACGCCGAGCGCTTCGCTGACAGAGCCGATAGTCCACGCCAGCGAGAGCACGGCGACGGGGAATATGACCATCTTGAAGCCCTCGAAGATGGAGTCGCTCACGTCTTCGAGTTCGACGCGGGCGTGGCCCACGAGAATCGCAAGGAGTAGCGCGCACGCCGAGAACACGCCCCAGAGAATTGCGTCTGCGGTAGCCGCACCTTTCAGCGCTTCGACGGGAGCCTTCGACGGCCACCCACCGGAGTAAAGCAGGCCGAAGCCGGTGACGGCGACGAGGGAAACGATGGGCGCGGCGAAGTACCACCAGCGCGCATCGACGTGGTCGGGCGTGACAATGTCTTCTTCGCGCGTCTCGATGAGGGGGTCGGCGTCGTCGCCGAGGACTTTCCCTTCGTTTCTTGCGCGCTCTTCTGCCTGCTTCATCGGGCCGAAGTCCCAGTCCATCACGATGAGAATGAACACGAGAGTGACCGCGAGCAGGCTGTAAAAGCGGAACGGGATGCTCTGAAGGAACACCACGAACGCACTCTTATCGACGCTGGAAATCGAACTGAGATGGTCTCTGATGAGGCCGACTTCGAAGCCGACCCACGTCGAGACGACGGCGACGCTGACCACGGGCGAGGTGGTCGAGTCGAGCAGATACGCGAGTTTCTCGCGGCTAATGTCGAACTTGTCGGTGATTGGCCGCATCACCGACCCAGTAATCATCGTACTCGCGTAGGAGTCGACGAAGATGAGCATCCCGAGGATGCCCGTGCCCAATTCCGCCTGTTTCCGCGTCTTGATTCGAGCGATGATGCGATTTGCGAGCGCGTTCATCCCACCCGAGAGGAAGATCATCCCGAGCATCGCACCCGAGAGGAACGTAAACAAGAGGAGTTTGCTGTTAAACGACGAGGTCACACTGTTGATGACCAACTGAAGGGAGTATGCCGCCCCACCAATAGGGTTCCATCCCACCAGAATGGTCGCACCTATCCAGATACCAGTAAAAAGTGACAGGAGCACCTGTCTGCTCGCCAACGTCATTATGATGGCGAAAAGCGCCGGGAGCAGACTGATAATCCCGTATGTCTCTGCGGACATGACAAATGTCCTGTCTCGGGGTTTCTAAGTTAAGAGTTTCCACTTCGAACACGAAGAATCAGACGTATTGAATGTGCCACCCTATCGTGGTCCATTCCTCCAATCGACAGGCCTCAGCCGTCTCTCGGTTTCAGGCCACCGTGTCGTACGCCTCGCGCATGACCTCGATAGCCTCTCGAAGCGACTCGGTATCGGTCGCATAGGAGAGGCGCGCGTAGCCGTATCCGTTCTCGCCGAACGCCTCGCCGGGGACGACGATGACGCCGCGGTCGATACACTCCTGAACGAACCCTTCCGGAACCTCGGGCATGGCGTAGAACGCGCCCTTCGGCGTCGGGACGTGCAGACCGATGTCTTCGAGTCCGTCGACGACGAGGTCACGACGCTCGCGGAAGGTTTCTGTCATCTCGTCGATGCGGTCCTGCGGGCCGGTGAGCGCCGCTTCGGCGGCAAACTGTGCGGGTGCGGAGGCACACGCCTGCACGTACTGGTGGACCCGAACCATGCGTTCGACCCGGCGCGACGAACCGTAGACCCAGCCGAGACGCCAGCCGGTCATCGAAAAGAGCTTCGACGCGGAGTTGACGACGACGACGTTGTCGGTTTCCGCGAACTCGATTGGCGAGCGGTGTTCGCCCTCGAAGACGGTGTACTCGTACACTTCGTCGGAGATACACAGCACGTCGTGTTCGTCGGCGATGCGGGCGAACGCCTCGATGTCCTCCGGCGGTGAGACCGCTCCCGTGGGGTTGCCGGGACTGTTCACGATGAACGCCGCGGTATCCTCGGTGATGGCCTCTTCCACGTCGGCGGGGTCGAGCGTCAGGTCGTCACGAAGCGGAACGGGAACCGGTTCGCCGCCCGCGAGCTTCGCCAGCGCATCGTAGGAGACGAACCCCGGGTCGGGGATGATGACCTCGTCGCCCTCGTTCACGTGGGCTTCGATGGCGATGTGGAGCGCCTCGCTGCCACCGGCCGTGGCGATGATGTCGTCGGGGTCGAGGTCGACGCCCTGGTCGCGACGGTGCTTGTCGGCAATCGCTTCGCGGAGGCTCAGGATGCCCTTATTCTCGGTGTATCCGTCCGCCTCACCCGACTCGATGGCGTCGATAGCCGCCTGTCTGGCGTGGTCGGGAGCCGCGAAATCCGGTTGTCCCAGCCCGAGGTTGATGGCGTCTTCGCTCGCCGCTTCGAATACCTCGCGAATGCCGCTGATGGAAATTTGCTCCACCCGGTTGGAGAAGTGCGTCATATTCTATCCGGTGTCGGCATCCGGGATAGTTCTTCCCACGCATGGGCGATGCAAACTACTCGATTTATGGACATGTCTGTCACACACTGTCGAAATTGGGCGAACCACTATCCGACACACTGTCTGCGACTACCCGGACTTACTCTTGTGCCTCGCGTAACTCGTCGACGTGCGAATCGACGACCGACAGGGTTGCGTCGGCGTCGGCGTAGCCTTTCTCGTACTCCGTCATCGCCCGCTTGTAGTCGTTCAGGAACTTCGCCACGGCAGTTTCGAGTTCGTCGCTCATGGTGGTTCGTTGCCCCGTCATCGGATTTGAACCTTCGGCCATCGTCCACAGGAGTGTCGGTTTATCGCTGCACTCGGGAGTGTCGGTTTATCGCCGCATTCGGGACCGTCGATTTATCACCGCGCCTCGCCAACCCGCCGGTAGTGACGACCCTCCGATTCGAGGACGGAACCGTCCACGTCGAGACCGAGAACGCCGAGGCCGACACCGCGCTTTGCGACCGGCCGCGCGTCGAAGCCGACCCGAGAAGCGGCGGCTACCGAGCGCCCGCGATGTCCTACGCCAGACTCCGGGATGCCCTCGCCGCCGCTGGCGTCGATTTCGAGGACCGAATTGCGCCTGCCGCCGCCGCGAACCTCACACTTTCGACCACCTACGACCTCCGCGAGTACCAGCGGGCCGCCCTCGATTCGTGGCTCGATGCCGACAGTCGCGGCGTCGTGGAACTCCCGACTGGCGCGGGGAAAACGGTCATCGCTGTCGCCGCGATGGCTGCCCACTCGGTCCCGACGCTGGTTGTCGTCCCGACCATCGACCTTCAGGACCAGTGGATACGTGAACTCGAAACCGAGTTCGACGTGCCTGTCGGTCGCTTCGGCGGCGGCGAACAGACGCAGGAGGCGATTACGGTCTCGACCTACGACTCGGCGTATCTCCGCGCCGACGACGTGGGCGGCAACTTCGGTCTCGTCGTCTTCGACGAGGTTCACCATCTCGGCGGCGAGGGGTATCAGGACATCCCGCGGTTCCTCACCGCCCCTGCTCGTCTCGGACTCACGGCAACGTTCGAGCGCCCCGACGGCGAACACGAGCGCGTTGCAGAACTCGTCGGCCCGCGGGTCTACCGACTCGACGTGGACGATTTGGCGGGCGAACATCTCGCCGACTACGAAGTCCGCAGAGTCGAAGTCGAACTCACGGCCGACGAGCGCGAGGCGTACGACGAGGCGCAATCGACGTTCGTGAACTACCTGCGGAGTTCGGGGTTGTCGATGCAGTCGGGTAGTGACTACCAGAAACTCGTGATGCGCTCGGGGACCGACCCGCGGGCGCGGGAGGCGCTTCTCGCCAAGCAGCGCGCCCGCGACGTGATGATGAACTCCGAAGCGAAAGTGGACAAACTGGCGCGACTGCTCGCACGCCACCGCGAGGACCGCGTTATCATTTTCACCGCCTCGACGGACCTCGTCTATCGAATCTCGCGGCGGTTTCTCGTCCCGCCGATTACGAACGAAACCGGGACGAAAGAGCGGAGGGAGATTCTCGCCCGTTTCCGTGATGGCACCTACGACACTGTCGTCGCCGCCAACGTCCTCGACGAGGGCGTCGACGTGCCCGATGCGAACGTCGGCATCTTGCTTTCGGGGTCGGGGTCGGAACGCGAGTTCACGCAGCGACTCGGGCGCATTCTCCGCCCGAAAGCGGACGGGATAACCGCGACGCTCTACGAACTCGTGAGCGTCGAAACGGCGGAAGAACGGGTCGCAGACCGTCGTCGGTGAGCCGATTCAGACGAGCGAAGCGTTCAGTTCGCCTCCGTTTTTGAAGGCGTCGTACGAAACGTCGAACTCGGTTTCGAAGGCGGTCTTTCCACCGGACGCGACGGTCACTTTCTTCGTTTTGACTGATTCCTCGTCGTCGACCTCGATACGGACTTCGACCGTGGCGACGCGTTCTGACCCGGCGTCGTTGACGACCTCGCCGAAGACGCGAACTCGGCCATCGTCGGTCGATTCGAAGTCAACCGTGGAGATACGGACCGGTGGGACTTCGGGGGTCTCGCGAGGCTTGTCAGCCGGTGCTTCGGGCGGGTTTCGTGGCCCCGTCGTACCGGGGAGTCCACTGAGACAACCCGACGAGAGACCGACTGCGACCAGTCCGAGGAGGCGTCGTCGCTCCATACGCTGGCGTCCGGCGGAGGCGCAATGAACCTTGTCGTCCGCGACTCGGCCTTCCCGCATCTCACGTGGTTCTCTCACAACCACGCTCCCCCGTCGCCCGAGTCGCTTTTGTCCCGCGCCCGCCTCGTGACGAGCGTGCTGACGAAGGACCTGCTTCGCGTATCGAGAGCGGGCGGCGGCTACCATCCACAGTTCGCAGCGCGGAGCGACCGCCCCCTCGCCGCGAAGACTATCGGCGTCTTCCAGCGCCACGTCGGCGAGCCCCGAAGGTCACTCGATGAGGCGCTCGAAGCGCTCGAATCCGAGGCCGACGATTTCAAACTCGCCCGAGGCTTCGCCTCGCTGCTCGACCGCGAAGCCGTCTTCGAGACGCAGGCACCGCTCCCGCCAGTTCGCGCCCGCCGCGCCGCGTTCGAGGCGGCGATGGAAGTCGGCGGCGTGGCGACGCCCGACGAACGAGACGCGGCGCTCGACCACGCGGCCGCATCGCTCGGGTCGACTCCCGACGCGGTAGACGAATCGTTGACCGCCGACCGCGAAGTGGAGCAGGTCCTCGCCGACTTCGACCCGCGGTGGACGCCCGACGAGTTGCTCACCCAGTACAATCTCTCGCTCGCCCAAACGGCGCTTTTCGATGCGACCGAGGTTCGCGTCCGCAGTTCGGACCCGAAGGCGGTCGTCTCGGCGGTCAAGCGACTGCGACTGATGTACGAAGTTCGGAAGACCGACGCAGGACGGGAGGTCGTCGTCACCGGCCCGGATGCGCTCTTCCAGCGAACCCGTCGATACGGAACCGCTTTCGCCCGACTGCTCCGGTCGGTTGCGACCGCGGGTGAGTGGCGGCTCGTGGCGACTATCGACGACCGAGGGACAGAACGCGAAATGGTGCTCACGAGCGACGACGTATCCGTCCCGGGCGTCGACCCGATGGCCGAACCCGGCTTCGACAGCGACGTGGAGGCCGACTTCGCCGCCCGGTTCCGCGGTCTCGACCTCGATTGGTCGCTCGTCAGGGAACCCGAACCGTTGGAGACGGGGACGAGCGTGATGATTCCGGACTTCGCGTTCGATTATATCCATGCTGAGTTCCGGGTCTTCTTCGAAATCATGGGCTTCTGGACCCCCGAGTACGTCGAAAAGAAACTGGGACAACTCGCCGACGTGGAGGACGTGGAACTCGTCGTCGCGGTGGACGAATCCCTCGGCGTGGGTGAGGAAATCGCCGCCCGTGACCATCGCGTCGTCCCGTACACCAAATCCGTGCGCGTGAAGGACGTGATTGACGTCCTCCGAGAGTACGAAGCCGACCTCGTCGCCGACGCCGCCTCGTCGCTTCCGGCGGAACTCGTTCCCGACGAGGATGTTGTTTCGCTTGCCAACCTCGCGGGTGCTCGCGGCGTTTCGGTGGATGCACTTTCGGATGTGAGCTTCCCCGAGCACGAACTCGTCGGGCGAACGCTTGTTCGCCCCACGATTCTCGATTCGGTCGCCGAGGAGGTCGAACCGGGGATGTCGCTGTCGGCGGTCGAATCGACCCTTGCGGACTTCGGACTCGACGACGCGAGCGCGGTTCTTTCGCGACTCGACTACCGCGTCGAGTGGGAGGGTCTGACTGGCGGAACAGTACGAGAGAAGTAGGGCGAAACGGCCGCGGCCGCAGACGGCGTCGCGCGTCGCCTTAGTCGAGTTTGACGAGTTCTTCTTGCCGACCCTTCGGGACGGTCGAGCGGAGTTCGCCGTGGAGATAGAGGCCGACGCCGAGGGGTTCGAGATCACCCGAAATTTCGTGGGCGGCGGTGAGGTAGCCCCAGTCACCCTCCCACCAGTCGAGTTGTTGGTCGTGACCGGCGACGAACGCCTTCGCCTCGCCCGGACTCAGTTCGATGACGTTCTTCGTCGCGTCGCGGCAGAAGCGCTGGACCGCGTTGGTCGAGGGCTTCCAGTGTCGCTGACGGGTTCGGAGGATGCGCATCCCGAGACCCTCCACCTGAATGGGGTCGACGACTTCGCCGTTGAATGCCCAAATCTTCCCTGCGCCCTTCTCCCAGAAGGTGTAGCTGTCGAACGTCGCCGGGTCGATGCCGAACCGCTCTTCCCACCACTCGACGACCTCGTTTCGGGAGGGACGACCTTCGACGACGCGGTCCTCGGCGGTCTCCGGGAGGCGGTCGAACTGCTGGCCCCAGTTTTCGTCGTCTGCGGTCTCGTCTTTCATGCGTTGACCTCCAGTTTCGCAGTGAAGAAGCCGCCCGTGTCGTTCTGATGCGGGTAGACACGGCGGGCTTTCGTGACCGACGGGTCGTACTCTTCGTCTTCCCACTCGGTGATGCCGGACGACGTTTCGAAGTTATCGGGCACGTCCCACTCGACCATCTCGCAGTCTTCGCGTTCGAGGACGAAGTCGAGGACCGCCTCGTTCTCCTCCGGCGCGAGGGTACACGTGGAGTAGACGACGCTCCCGCCGGGTTTCGTCACCTGCACGGCGCGTCGGAGAATCCCTTTCTGGATACCGGCGACGCTGGCGACGTGGTTCATCGTCCACTCGTCGAGCACGTCGGGGTTCTTTCGGCAGGTTCCTTCGCAGGAACACGGCGCGTCGACGAGCACGCGGTCGAACTGCTCGAACGACCCGGGCTCTTCGGGGGTCCGCTCGCCAAATGGCTTCATCGAGAAGTTACGCGCGTCCTGATTCGACACGACGAGGTTCGTCACGCCGAGTCGTTCGGCGTTGTGCCGAAGCGCCGAGAGTCGACCGAGGTTGTTATCGTTGCCGACGAGCACGCCTTCGTCGTCCATCATGGCGGCGATTTGAGTCGTTTTCGACCCCGGGGCTGCACAGGTGTCCCAGATGCGTTCGCCCGGTTGCGGGTCGAGCGCGATAGCCGGGAGCGCGGACACTTCCTCTTGGCCGTGGAGCCAACCGTGGAAGTACGGCCAGTTGGTTCCCGGACTGCTCTCTTCGAGTTTCAGAATACCGGGGTGCCAGTCGGTCGGTTCGTAGGCGACGCCCTCGTCGTCGAGTGCTTCGCGGGCGCGCTCCACCGTCGTCTTGATGGTGTTGACGCGGACGACAGACGGAAGCGGCCGCTCACAGGCCGCTAAAAATGCCTCCTCGTCGTCCACGAGTGGCGCGTACCGCTGGAGCGGATTCATGTACTACCGATTCCACACGGGCGCGTTTGTCGGTTTCGGAGTGGCCGGCGCGTCCTTTCGGAGTATCCGGTGCATCCTTTCCGAAGCCCCGGCATGTCCGACCCGTCGTGCGCATTCCCCCGTCGCATTTACCTCACCTGACTGTGAATGTTTATCTATGGCACGAATTCGCGTCCTTGCCGATGAACTTACGGACCAACTCGACTCCCCGACACTGGTAGAAGGACTCCCGGGCGTCGGTCTCGTCGGGAAGATTGCGGCTGACCATCTCGTCGAGGAGTTCGATATGACTCATTACGGCGATGCATTCTGTGACGGTATCCCGGAGGTGGCGGTGTACCAGAAGGGAGACTCGGAGCTTCATCCACCGGTTCGGCTCTACGCCGATGCCGAACACGACCTGCTCGTTCTCCAGAGCGACACCCCGATTCGACCCGAGGCGGCGACCGAACTCGCGACGTGTCTCGGACCGTGGTTCGACGAACTCGATATATTACCGATCTTCCTCTCCGGTATCGCGCGGGAGAGGTCCGAGAATACACCGAAACTCTACGGCATCGGAACGGGGGATGTCCTCGACCGACTGGAAGACGCCGGTATCGGTCGCCCGACAGAGACCGGTCTCGTATCGGGGCCGACGGGTGCACTCTTGAGCAACTCCGTCGCAGTCGGCCGTCCCGCGCTCGGACTCGTCGTCGAGTCCGACCCGCAGTTCCCGGACCCGGAAGCCGCTCGTATCATCATCAAGAACGGACTCGAACCGCTGGTTGGATTCGAGGTTCCCGTTGATGACCTCGTCGACAGAATGAGCGAGATTCGGCAGGCGAAAGAGCAGTTGGCACAGCGGATGCAGCAGTCGGACGAAGAGAGTACGCAAGCACGTCCGATTGGGATGTATCAGTAGTCGTCCAGGGTTGTCCTCCCAGTAGCCACCGTTATTCGCCCTCCCAGTAGCCACTGCCATTCGCCCAACAACTCACTGCAGCGATGAGAAAGGTTTCGGCCGGGCGGCAGTCTACACCCTTAAGCCGCGTCGGACACTTCTCCCGCCCATGAGCGACGACTTTGCCGAGTCGGTCACGGAAGCGAACGCAGAATCCGACACCGAGACCGCTGCTGACGCGGAATCATCGGCGGCTGAGGATGCGTCCGCGGCCGACGACGCGGCTCCTGAGGAATCGACCGGTGACGAGCAGGCCGGTGAGACGACAGCGGAGTCAAGCGATGCCGAGTCGGTCACTGTCTCTGAGCGTGTGGCCGAGTACGACGACGAACTCGCGGCCGAAGTCGAGGCTCTCGAAGCGCGCGTTGCCGACCTCGAAGCATCCGTCGCCGACCTCGAAACGGAACGCGACGAGGCCGAAGAGACCGCTTCGGACCTCGAATCGCGTCTCAAGCGTACGCAGGCGGACTTCCAGAACTACAAGAAGCGAGCGAAAAAGCGCCAACAGCAAATCAAAGAGCGCGCGACCGAGGACTTCGTCGAGCGCGTCGTGACGGTCCGAGACAATCTCGTCCGTGCTCTCGACCAAGACGAGGACGCCGACATCCGCGACGGCATCGAATCGACGCTGAAGGAATTCGACCGCATCCTCGAAGACGAGAACGTCGAAATCATCGACCCGGAACCCGGGACGGACGTGGACCCGACGCGCCACGAAGTGATGATGCGCGTCGAGAGCGACCAGCCCGCAGACACCATCGCCGATGTGTTCCAACCCGGCTACGAGATGGCTGAGAAGGTCATCCGCGCCGCACAAGTTACGGTCAGTAAAGAGTAGCCAGCATCGGCAGCAAAGACGAATAGCCCCTCACCGCGGAGACGAGGGGTTGAATCACCTCCGCGAGGGCGTGAACGTCCCAGTGAGGACGTGAACATCCCGGCGAGGACTTTTGTTCTCACCTCACCATCACTACGTCATGCGACTCCGTCCACGCCGGCACCGTCCGACCGTCCGGGTCACCCAACACGGTGACCCCGTCGACGACGACCTCCTGTTCGTCCTCGGGTGGGGAAACAAACCGGGACATCAGTGCGTCGAGTGGCTCATCGACCGGCTCACGTACGACGGGTATCACGTCCACGCCGTCGAACTTCCGACGAACGGGTGGGACTTCGACAGCCAGTACGTGGACCCAGTTCGGGCCTACGTAGTCGACCGCGACATCGACCTCGTCCTCAGTCACAGCACCGGCGGTCTCGTCGCGGCCCATCTCGACCTCGCGGTCAGAAACGTCTTCTTGAGTCCGTGGTGGGGAATGACGACTTCGGGACTCGACGGACTTCTGTTCCCGCTCCTCGTCCGACTTCCGACGACGAAACCGTTCATTTCCAGCGGTATCTCCCGCGAGGACCTCGGCGGACTGAAACTCGCTGCCGAAGTCTCCGACGCCCCGGATAATGTCTCGCCTGCTTTCATTCGGACGATTCACGACGCACAGCAGTCGTTGCCACCGTTCAGTCCGAACGACGTCGTGTTCACTTCCCTTTCGGACCGCGTCGTCGACGTTCGCGCCATCGGTGACCGGACGCCCGCATCGAACCTCGTTCCCTACGACGGCGGCCACGAGTTCTTCGCCAGCGAAGGGCGCGAACGAACGCTTTCGCGCGTCCTCGCCGTCCTTGCCGACGGTCCCGAAGCGACCTCGCCCACAACTGAGAATGCGAGTGACGGAACCGAACGACCACAATCAGCAGACTGAGCCGCGACAGCTGACCACTGTTCGCACCCGCAAATATTGTTGAATAATTGATTATTCATCGCACAAGCAATGGGTCAGGCGGTTCTACATAAATCGACCGACCTGTTTCGATTCGAGAATTCATAATCGCATGACGGCGTCGACCTTATTCCACGCCGTGTGTCGCAGTATCTAGTAACCTTTAACCGGCAAAAGACGGTATTTGCGGGCAAGATGGCGAGCAACAAGATTCTGGGTATCGACCTCGGTACCACGAACAGCGCGTTCGCGGTAATGGAGGGCGGCGACCCGGAGATTATTGTGAACGCAGAAGGCGACCGAACGACTCCGTCCGTCGTCGCGTTCACCGACGATGGTGAGCGTTTGGTGGGCAAGCCGGCGAAGAACCAGGCTATCCAGAACCCTGAGCACACCATCCGCTCCATCAAGCGCCACATGGGCGACGACGGGTACACTGTCGATATCGAGGGCGAGGAGTACACGCCGGAGCAGATTTCGGCGATGATTCTCCAGAAAATCAAGCGCGACGCCGAAGACTACCTCGGCGACGAGGTCGAAAAGGCGGTCATCACCGTCCCTGCGTACTTCAACGACAAACAGCGTCAGGCGACGAAAGACGCCGGCGAAATCGCAGGTCTCGAAGTCGAGCGTATCGTCAACGAACCGACCGCAGCGTCGATGGCCTACGGTCTCGACGACGAGTCGAACCAGACGGTTCTCGTCTACGACCTTGGTGGCGGTACTTTCGACGTTTCCGTCCTCGACCTCGGCGGCGGCGTCTACGAAGTTGTCGCGACGAACGGGGACAACGAACTCGGCGGTGACGACTGGGACGAAGCAATCATCGACTGGCTCGCCACGGAGTTCAAGAACGACCACGGCATCGACCTCCGCGAGGACCGACAGGCCCTCCAGCGCCTGAAGGACGCGGCCGAAGAAGCCAAGATCGAACTCTCCTCGCGCAAGGAGACGACCATCAACCTCCCCTTCATCACGGCGACGGACTCCGGTCCGGTCCACCTCGAATACGACCTGACCCGCGCGAAGTTCGAGTCGCTCACGAAGGACCTCATCGACCGCACCGTCGAACCGACCGAGCAGGCCCTCGAAGACGCCGGATACGGCAAGGACGACATCGACGACGTCATCCTCGTCGGTGGCTCGACCCGCATGCCGCAGGTCCTCGACAAGGTCGAAGAGATTCTCGGATCCGAGCCCAAGAAGTCCGTCAACCCCGACGAGGCCGTCGCACTCGGCGCGGCCATTCAGGGTGGCGTCCTCGGCGGCGAGGTCGACGACATCGTCCTCCTCGACGTGACGCCGCTGTCGCTCGGTATCGAGGTCAAGGGTGGTCTCTTCGAGCGCCTCATCGAGAAGAACACGACCATCCCGACCGAGGAGTCGAAGATTTTCACCACCGCGGCCGACAACCAGACGACGGTGCAGGTCCGCGTCTTCCAGGGTGAACGCGAGATGGCTGAAGACAACGAACTCCTCGGCGAATTCACGCTCTCGGGCATCCCGCCGGCACCGGCCGGAACGCCGCAGATTGAAGTCGGCTTCAACATCGACGAAAACGGTATCGTCAACGTCTCCGCCGAGGACAAAGGCTCCGGAAACGCCGAGTCCATCACCATTGAAGGCGGCGCTGGTCTCTCCGACGACGAAATCGACCGCATGCAGCGCGAGGCCGAACAGCACGCCGAAGAGGACAAGGAACGCCGTCGCGCCGTCGAAGCCCGAAACGAGGCCGAGGGCGCAGTTCAGCGCGCTGAGACCCTCCTCGAAGAGAACGAAGAGAACGTCGACGACGAACTCCGCGCCGACATCGAAGCGGCTATCGAGGACGTGGAAGCGGTCCTCGAAGACGACGATGCGAGTACGGACGAACTCGAAGACGTGACCGAAGACCTCTCGAAGGAACTGCAGGAGATTGGCAAGCGCATGTACCAGCAGCAGGCACAGGCACAAGCTGGTGGACCCGGCGGTGCTGGTGGTCCCGGCGGTGCCGATGGCCCTGGTGCCGATGCCGACCCTGAAGACTTCGTCGACGCCGACGCGGACTTCGACGACGAAGACGACGACGAGTAATCGAACTATCTCACCCCGGCTTTCCGGGGGACCCGGTGCGGGCGGTCGAAAGAAACTGTTGAGGCGGCTCTAACGCCGCCCGTGCTCGCCGATACGGGAGACGTACTTTTCAAATACCTTCGCCGGTTACACCATAGCAACTGATGAGCGAGGACTTCTACGACGTGCTCGGGGTCTCGCGGGACGCCTCGAAAGACCAAATCAAGAACGCGTACCGCAAGAAGGCCGCGAAATACCACCCTGACGTGTCCGACGAAGAGGACGCCGAAGAGAAGTTCAAGAAGGTTCAGAAGGCCAAGGAGGTCCTCACGGATGACGAAAAGCGCCAGATGTACGACCAACTTGGCCACGAACGCTTCCAGCAGGCCCAAAAGCGCGGGGCCGGTGGCGGCGGCGGTGGCCGCGGTCAGGGCAATCCCTTCGGAGGCGGCGGAAACCCCTTCGGCGGGATGGGCGGTGGCGGCTTCGAAGACATCTTTAACAACCTCTTCAACGGCGGTGGCGGTCAACGACGTAGCCGCCCGCAACAGGGCCGCGACGTCGCCCAGCGCATCACCATCGACCTCGAAGACGCGTACCACGGCGTCGAGCGCGATGTGACGATTCGTCGCCGCGAGGTCTGTCCCGAATGTGACGGCGAGGGTCACCCCGCCGATGCTGACGTGAACACCTGTTCCGAGTGTAACGGCTCCGGCCAGCAGACGACCGTCCAGCAGACGCCGTTCGGCCGCGTTCAGCAGACGACGACCTGTCGCGCCTGCGGCGGCGAGGGCAAGACCTACAGTGAAGACTGTTCCGAGTGTCGCGGCAGCGGGCGCGTCCGCCGCACCCGCGACGTGACCATCACCATCCCGGCCGGGTTCCGCGACGGGCAGCGCCTCCGGTACCGCGGCGAGGGTGAACCCGGAGAGAACGGCGGGCCGAACGGCGACCTTTTCGTCGAAGTCAACGTCCGCGACCACGAGGAGTTCGACCGCGACGGCGACGACCTACAGTACACGCACCCGATTTCCTTCCCGCAAGCCGTCTTCGGCGCGACTGTCGAAGTGCCGACGCTCGACGGCGAAGCGGAACTGAAGGTTCCGGCAGGCACCCAAAGCGGGTCGACCTTTACGGTCTCCGGCGCGGGGATGCCGCACCTCGACGGTCGCGGCAACGGCGACCTTCACGTCGAAATTCACGTCGTCACACCCGAAGACCTCAACAGCGAACAGCGCGAGGCGCTCAAGCAGTTCGCCGAGGCGGGCGGCGAAGAGGTCAAAGAGAGCCTCTTCCAGAAGCTCAAGAACTCGCTGTAACCGCTTTCGACCGCTTTCGTTCCGCCCCGATTCGTTTTTTGCCGCTACGTTAAGGGTTCTCGCACCCATCTGTTAGACAATGTCGCACACGAAAGTCAACTACCGAGACGTAGACGAACTCGCTGGCGGGCTACACTTCATGCGCGACGCGCTGGAGTGTAAACAACTCGGGTTTTCCGTCTTCGAGTGCGACCCGAACTGGAAAGGAAAACGCCACGACCACGCCCACCAAAATCACGAGGAGGTCTACTTCCTCGTCTCGGGTTCCGCGACCCTCGTCGTCGAGGGCGAGGAGGTCGAACTTGAACCCGGAGACGCCGTGCGTGTCTCTCCAACGGATACGCGGCAACTCCGAACCGGCGACGAAGAATGCGTGTTCGTCGTCGCTGGCGCACCCTGAGTCGCTGATGCGGTTGAACTCGCTCGAATCGCACCGCACCCCGAAGCCGACCGCCGCCTCGTCGCCTTTTTTCACACCGCCCGCGTAGGGCTGCCTATGGACGTTATCGGCGACCTCATGGCCCGTGACAGGCGAAGCGACCGACTCGCCCTCCGGGTCGACGGCCCCGGCCGGACCTACACGTACTACGACCTTATCACCACGTCGTACAAGGCGGGAAACGTCCTTCGCTACCTCGGCGTCCGCACGGGTGCTCGCGTCGCCGTCGAACCGGTTTCACTCCCGGAGCCGATGTTGACGTTCCTCGGCGCAGCCCAACTCGGCGCGGTGACGACCTTCGACCCGACTTCGGAGGCCCGCGCTGTCGTCGTGGATGTCGCCCGAGAAGACGAGTTCGACCTGCCGCCGGGCCACAAACTCGCCGTCTACAACGGCTCGCCGAGTTCGCCGACGACAACTCACTGGGAACAGGAAGTCTGGAGCGAGAACCCCGCCGTCCACCCGGAAATCGTCGCCCCCGACGATGTGGCACTCGTCGCCGACGGCCGCGAGTACACGCACGGCGACCTTCTCGATGCGGCGAAACGAGTCGTCTCGGACTACGACCTCGGCGAAGCCGACACGGTTGCGGTTCGCGCTTCCCTCTCGCACCCCGGAACCGTCGTTGCTGGTATTCTCGCACCACTTCTCGTCGGCGGGACGATTCGCGTCCCTGCTGACGACGACCCCATGGACGCGGCAATCATCATCGACGAGCGTGCAACTGAGTCGAATGCGGTCGCACCGGGTGAGATTCTCGACGACGACTGACTCTCCGGAAAATCGTCGTTCGAATCTGAGTTAGATATCTCAGAAAAATCCTGCATCTCGATTCAACTTTTGTACCGATGTCTGTTGTCTAGCCAATACACTTATCGCCCAGTTATCCACTTAGTGACAATACGTATCATGTCAAATTCTGCCATCGTCTCGCTATGGAGACGGTACCGCTCTGTTAGCATCGTCTATCGAATTGGGTTGGCGTTCGTGTTGGGTTCGCTTCTGGGCCTCGTCGTCGGACAACCCGCAACCGAGTTAAAGCCCATCGGTGACCTGTTCGTTCGGTTGCTGAAGATGCTCATCGTCCCCATCGTGGTGTTCACGCTTCTGATGGGTGTTCGGCAACTCTCTCCCTCGTCGCTCGGGCGTGTCGGGTTACAGGTCGTGGGCCTGTACGCGTTCACGTCGGCCCTCGCGGTGGCTATCGGCTTAGGTGTGGGTAACCTCGTCGACCCCGGGTCCCGCGGACTCGAACAGCTTCTCGCTCAAGCCGAAGCCCAGAGTGCCGAGGCACCGAACGCGGTCGAGGTCGTCCTCAACATCGTCCCGACGAACCCGATGGGCGCGATGGCCGAGGGGAACGTACTCCCGACTATCTTCTTCGTCGTGGTGTTCGGACTCGGCCTGTCGCTGGTCTGGGAGGAGACGAACGACGAGTCCGTCAAGTCCGGCATCGAGACGTTCTTCGACCTTGCCGACGCGGGGGCCGAGGCGATGTACAAAGTCGTCTGGGGTGCGATGGAGTTCGGTGTCATCGGCGTCTTCGCACTCATGGCGAACGTCTTCGGGACGGCCGGTGTCGACGCAATTCTGCCGTTCTCGCTTCTCATCGGCACGATGCTCGTGGCCGCCGTCGTCCACATCGGCGTCGTCTATCTCAGCGGCTTGGTCGTCGGACTCGCCCGTCGCTCGCCATTCGCATTCCTCTCCGGGTCGCGCGATGCGATGGTGACGGCGCTGAGCATTCGGTCGTCGTCCGGCACGCTTCCGGTCACGATGTCTGACGCCGACGAAAACCTCGGCATCGAAGAGCGTATTTACGGCTTCTCGCTCCCGCTCGGTGCGACCATCAACATGGACGGGACGGCGATGTATCAGGGAGTCGCCGCCATCTTCGCGGCCAACATCATGGGCGTGAACCTCTCGCTCGTCGACCAGTTCGCCGTCGTCGCGGTGGCCGTCCTCGCAAGCATCGGAACCGCCGGGGTACCGGGGTCCGGACTCATCATGCTCACCCTGGTCCTCACGCAACTCGGATTGCCCCTCGAAATCGTCGGCCTCGTCGCGGGTGTCGACCCCATCCTCGACCGAATTCGGACGATGGTGAACGTGACCGGCGACCTCGCGGTGACGACAGTCGTGGCGAAGTGGAACGGCGCGGTCGACTTCACGGCTGAGGCGTGGAGTGACGGTATCGTCCCGTCGGTAGCTGACTGAAAAGTAGAACGACGCGCAGTCGTCTCTTCAGGACGCCTGTTCGAGTTTTTCGAGCGCCTCGGGATTCTCGATACTGCTCATGTCGCCGAGTTCCTCGCCCGCGTAGATGGAGGCGATGGCGCGGCGGATAATCTTGCCCGACTGCGTCTTCGGGAACTCGTCGACGAAGAGAATCTCTCGCGGGCGGAACGGCTTGCCCAGTTCCTCGCCGACGACGCCGCGGAGTTTCTCGCGCAAGTCGTCGTTTTCCTCCACGTCGTCTTCGAGGACGACGTAGGCGACGACGGCGGTCCCGGTCGTGTCGTCGTCGGCACCGACGGCGGCGGCCTGATTCACCGCGTCGTGTTCGATGAGCGCGCCTTCGACCTCGGCGGGGCCGACCTTCCGACCCGCCACGTTGAGGGCGTCGTCGGCACGGCCGTGGAGGAACCAGAAGCCGTCTTCGTCCTTCTGCGCCCAGTCGCCGTGGTCCCAGAGGTTCTCCCACGACGACCAGTAGGTGTCGAGGTAGCGCTCGTCGCCGGACCAGAGGCTTTTCGTCATCGCCGGACAGGAGTCGCGGGCGACGAGGAAGCCGCGCTCGTGGGTGTCGGCGATAGATTCTCCCGCGGAGTCCACGATGTCGATGTCCATACCGAGTCCGGGGCCGCCGAGACTGCACGGTTTGAGTGGTTGGGTTGGCATCGGCATGAGGAAACAGCCGCAGATTTCGGTGCCGCCGGAGATGTTGATAATCGGTGCCTCGCCGCCGCCGACGTGCTCGTAGAACCACATCCACGACTCGGGGTCCCACGGCTCGCCGGTCGACCCGAGGAGGCGCAGACTCGACAGGTCGTGTTTGTCGACCGCTTCGTCGCCGTACTTCCGCAGGGCGCGGATGGCGGTCGGCGAGATGCCGAAGGTGGTGATACGGTGGCGTTCTATCATGTCCCAGAACCGGTCGGGTTCCGGGTGGTCCGGCGCACCTTCGTACATGAAGATGGTTCCAGCGAAGGTGTGGTTCCCGATGAGCGTCCACGGTCCCATCATCCAGCCGATGTCGGAGACCCAGAAGAAGCGGTCTTCGGGCTTCTGGTCGAAGCCGAAGTGAATCTCCTTGGCCGTCTGAGCCTGCACGCCGGCGTGGGTGTGGACGATTCCTTTCGGCTTCCCCGTCGTCCCCGACGAGTAGAGCAGCATCGACTCTGCGTCCGAGGGGAGGTGTTTCGTCTCGTATTCGGAGTCGGCCTCGTCGACGGTGTTCGCCCACAACTCGTCGCGGCCGTCGGTCCACGGGACGTCCTCGTTACTATCCTCGAACCGCTGGTAGACGACGACGTGTTCGACGCATCCGGCTTCTTCGATGGCCTCGTCTGCTGTCGGCTTCAGTCGGACTTCCGACCCGCGGCGGTAGAAGCCGTCGGCGGTGAACAACACCGAGCACTCGGGGTCTTCGAGACGGGTCGCGGTGGCGTCGACGCCGAACCCGGAGAAGATGGGGACGGCGGTTGCGCCGACTTTGAAACAGCCGTAGAGGATGGAGATGACTTCGGGGACCATCGGCATGTAGAGACCGACGGTGTCGCCGGTGCCGACGCCGTAGGATTCGAGGACGTTGGCGACGCGGTTCGCCTCCTGATACAGGTCGTGGAAGGTCCGCTGGACGACCTCGCCGTCTTCACCCTCCCAGATACAGGCGACGCGGTTTCGGTTCGGGGAGTCGACGGCGGCGTGTCGGTCCAGCACGTTGTGGGCGATGTTGAGTTCGCCGCCGGGGTACCAGCGAGTGAACTGCGGGCCGTCCGAATTGTCACGTACTTCGTCGTAGTCATCGTAGAACTCGATATCGAGATAGTCGACGAGTTCGTCCCAAAACCAGTCGACGCCGGAGGCGCTCACACCCGGCACCTCGGTCGTCGTCCGTTCGATGAGTTCGTCGTAGTCCTCGATGTCGTGTTCCCGCATGAATCGAGTCACGTTGGCATCTTCGACGAACGCCGAGTCCGGTTCGTGCACCACGGTATCGGTGTCGGGTACGTCCATGAATCGACGTACTGTGACTATAACCATCAATCTTTACTGTTCTTTCATTTTGGTTCCCTAAGCGAGACGGGAATCGACGGACTGGCCCGGGGTGTTTTTGTCTCCCGAAGCGGTATGTTCACGTATGTACGTCCGGGATGCCAAGAACCGAGACGAAGTCTGGTTGCTCGATTCGCTGGAGGAACTCGGGCTTGACGATGGCTCCTTCCGCTCCCGCGACTACGTCATCGCGCTTGACGAGGAGTCGAACGAAAAGGCCGGGTTCGGTCGCATTCGGGTCCACAAGGGTGACACCCCGTTTTGCGAGATTACCTGCGTCGGCGTCCCGGAGCGGTGGCGCAGACAGGGTGTCGGCGCACACGTCGTCGAGCGACTCGTCGACCGCGCCAGCGCCGAGGGATTCGACACCGTGTACGGATTCTCGTCGGCACACCGCTACTGTACGCAGTTCGGCTTCGAGGCCTTGGACGCCGACGACCTCCCCGAAGTGCTTCGAAGCCGACTCGAACAGGTCAGAGAAGCCGACCCCGACGCGATTGCACTCCGACTCGACCCCGGGAAGTTCATGATGCCGGAGCGACTCCGCGAGCGGTTCAAGGTCGCGGCCCCGAAATCTGCCGGGGCAGCAGAACCGGAGTTAACGGCCGAAGACTTCGGCTACGACGAGGAGACGCCGACGAAGTACTCCACGAATCTGCGTCGCTGAACGGTCCGAAACGGTCGGTCGGTTCAGGTCCGGTCGTCGAGGAAGTCTGTACTGAAGACGATCCACGACAGCACGCTACAGAAGAGAATCGGCGGCAGGATGGCGAATCCCCAGAGGGGTTGGAGTCCCTGCAGCAAGATAAGCACCACGTCGGCGAGGCCGAGCGCCAGAAACGGTGCAGTGGCTAACGCGGCGCGCTTCCGGTTTTTGCCACCCTCTTCTTCCGGGAGCGGCCCGGGCGACGGGTTACCGGCCGAAGACGATGCCGTAGTCGACGAGGGCGCATCCATAGATGGCTGTCCGGTCCCGACGAGCAAAAACGGTCCGCCTTTCGGCCGCGATTACACGCTCGGTCGCACACCGAAATTAGGCCTGTTCCATCCGAGAGGCGAACTCGACGAGACCGAACAGCACCGCGAGGATGACCACGGAGAGGACCATGCCGTAGACGCTGAACGCAAGCGGCGTCGTCGGCAGCGAAAGGAGGCCGAACAGCGATATCTCGGCGGCGACTTGGCCGCCGCTCTCGCCGATGAAGACGCCGAGAATCCCCGAAATGAGCACGGTGCTCACGCCGATGAGGAGTAGAACCCGTCGTCCACCCAATTTGTCGTTCACGACGGCGCGTTGGAACCGGACGGTATAGTCGCTTGCGGGACGACACGAGCCGAAAGGGTGCGGTGATACGGCCCCGGATACGAGAGACGAACGAACTAAGCCACCCCACACGAATCACGGCGACACATGCCCGAACCACTCGTCGAACGCGCCCGCGAAGCGCTCGACAACGCCTACGTTCCCTATTCGGAGTACACCGTCGGTGCGGCGCTCGAAACACCGGACAGCGAGGTGTACGTCGGGTGCAACATCGAGAACGCGAACTACTCGAACAGTCTCCACGCCGAGGAGGTCGCTATCGCCGAAGCGGTCAAGAACGGCCACACCGAGTTCACCCGTCTCGTGGTCACCTCGGGTGCCCGCGACGGTGTGACCCCGTGCGGAATGTGCCGTCAGACGCTCGCGGAGTTCTGCGACGAAGACCTTCCCGTCATCTGCGACCTCGGTGGCGATGAGACAGCCGAGTACACGTTGGGCGAACTTCTGCCGGATACGATTTCACTCGACACGCTCGAAGCGGCCGCGGAAAAGCGCGACCGCGACGAGTAAGTTCCGTCTTTCGCTGGCGCAGTTCTCGTCGGCTCCGAAGAACGCAAGAATTTCTACCGCTCCGCTGAGAGTACGTGCATGAACGATAGTGAGGACCCGAACGACGAGGTTCAGTACCACCTCGAAGTCGGTCCCGAGGACCTCGCGGACGCCGTGTTGCTCCCTGGAAATCCAGAGCGCGTCGACAAAGTCACCGCGCTGTGGGAGGACCACGAGGAGAAAGCGTACCACCGCGAGTACCGAACCGCAACGGGAACGTACGACGGGACGCCCATCTCCGTCACCTCGACGGGAATCGGCAGTCCGTCGGCGGCAATCGCCGTCGAAGAACTCGCCCGCGTGGGCGTCGATACCTTCATCCGCGTCGGTTCGTGCGGCGCTATCCAACCGGAGATGAACGTCGGCGACCTCGTCATCACCTCGGGTGCGGTCCGACAGGAAGGGACCTCGAAGGAGTACGTCCGCGAGGACTACCCCGCCGTGGCCGACCACGAGGTCGTCTCCGCCCTCGTCGCCGCCGCGGAGCGACTCGGCTACGACTACCACGTCGGCCTGACGATGAGCGCGGACTCGTTCTACGCCGGTCAGGGCCGACCCGGATTCGAGGAGTTCCGCGCTGCTGGCTCCGAATCGCTCGTCGAGGAACTCCAGAACGCGAACGTCAAGAACATCGAGATGGAGGCGTCGGCGCTCCTGACTATCGCGAACGTCTACGGCCTTCGGGCCGGTGCCGTCTGTTCGGTCTACGCGAACCGCGTCACCGGCGAGTTCCGCACCGAAGGCGAGTCGCGGGCGGCCGAAGTGGCGAGCCTCGCGGTCCATCTCCTCGCCAAGATGGACGAGGTCAAACGCGAGGCCGGCGTTGACCGCTGGCACGCCGGTCTCACCCTCGAATAATCCGACAACCGTCGAACCCGAATTTCGACGCGTCGGAGCGTATAGCCCCCAAATCCCCCGGCATTGGGAGCGAGTTTCAAAGCCCCTTTATCCGATGACTGCACAGACGACCACATGAGCACGCAGGTCGTCGTTCTCGGCTCAGGGTATGCCGGGGCCGGCGCAGTAAAACGCCTCGAAGAAGAACTCGGTTACGACGCACAACTGACGTGGGTCGCCGAACACGACTACCACCTCGTCCTCCACGAGGTCCACCGATGCATCCGTGACCCGAGCGTCGAGTCGAGCATCGCGATTCCCGTCGACGAAGTCAAATCCAACGAAACGGAGTTCGTCAAGGGCCGCGCGACGGACGTCGATGTCGACGAGCGCGTCGTCGAACTCGAAGGCGGCGACACTGTCGACTACGATTACCTGCTTGTCGCTATCGGGTCTTCGACCGCATTCTTCGGCATCGAGGGCCTCAAAGAGTTCGCCCACCAGCTCAAGGGTCTCGACGACGCCCGCGAGATTCACCAGGACATCAAGCAGGCGGCCAAAGACGCTTCCCGCGACGACCCCGCGAAGGTCGTTATCGGCGGTGCTGGTCTCTCCGGTATCCAGACCGCCGCCGAAGTCGCAGAGTACCGCGACATGAACCGTGCGCCTATCGACATTCAGGTCGTCGAAGGGATGGACGAAATCTTCCCCGGCAACGACCCTGAACTGCAGGGTGCACTCCGTCGCCGCCTCGAAGAACTCGACATCGAAATCCTGACCGGCGACTTCATCTCGAAGGTCGACGAGGAGACGGTCTTCCTCGGCGGCGGCGAGGACGTCGAACCCGAGGAACTCCCCTACGACGTGCTCGTCTGGACCGGCGGTATCACCGGCCAGCCCGAAGCACGGGACCTCGAACTCGAACAGGACGAGCGTTCCCACCGCTTCTTCGCCGAAGAGGACTTCCAGACGAGCGACGAGCGCGTCTTCGCGGTCGGTGACTGTGCCCTCGTCGAGCAGGGCCCCGACAACGTTGCCCCGCCGACGGCGCAGGCCGCCTGGGACGCCGCGGACGTTGCTGGCGAGAACATCGCTCGCGCTATCGCCGGAAAACCACTCAAGCGCTGGACGTTCACCGACAAAGGGACGGTCATCTCCATCGGTGAGGACGCCGTCGCTCACGGCGTGAAGTTCCCCGTCGTCGGCGAGTTCCCGGTCAACGTCTTCGGCGGTCCGCTCGCTCGGATGCTGAAGAAGGGTATCGCCGCGAACTGGATTTCCGACGTGACCTCGCCGAAGCGCGCGCTCTCCGCCTGGAACGACCTGTAAGCGAGCGAAACGCTCACTGTCGCAGGTTCTACGTTCTTTCTCCTCGGTTTCTTCTCGTTTCCTGACTGCCCGCACAAGTTGATTTCCCCAGCGAGTATGCGCTATGTTGCTCTCTCCGGTGACACGACGATACCGTCCTGACGGACGATATGGACGGCACCGAGACGCTCTCGAAGAAGCAGTCGCTCAGAGAGAAAAGAGAGAGAGAATATCGGCGCGTTCAGTGCTGCGGTTCGCCGATGGGTGCCTGCATATCGTCAATGCGCAGGATGAGAATGTTGCTCGTGTCGTCTTTACCGTCGAGCGTGCCGTCGATGACGAGCTTCGAAAGCGGCGTGGGGCCGACACGAATCTTGTCGCCCTCGTGGAAGTCACGGACCGAGCCCTGCACGTGAATCTCGGCACGGCACAGTTCGGGGTGGTGGACGCTGGAGAGGTCGATTCCGTCGACGTTGACGCCGTCGACCTGTTCGTCGTTGTGGAACAGCGGAACCGACGCAGGCTCGTCCATCTTGTCAACATCGAGCGCTTCGTAGGCGTTCGCGGTTGGCTTGTAGCCACCCTTCGGTCCCGGTACACCCTCGACAAGCTGGAGTGCCTTCAGGCTCTGCATCTGGTTGCGGATGGTACCGGGGTTGCGGTTGACTTCTTCTGCGATGTCTTCACCTTTCACCGCATCTTCAGATTCTCGGTAGAGGTTGATGAGTGCGGTAAGGATAGTTTTCTGACTCGAAGTGAGCTCGATTGATGACATGGAGAATGGTTGGCTACATACGTCCTTAAATCCGATGGATGACGCCTCGAATCTGTCGTTCGTCTACTTTGTGACGAATAACCACTCATGAATGTTCATTTTGGACCGCTATTTGGTCAGGATGCGGTCGATAGCACTATACACCTCACGGGAGTGCGGTCGAATATGAACGGGAAACGAGTCCTCGTCACCGGCGGTGCCGGATTCATCGGCTCGAACCTCGCAAACCACCTCGCTGCGGATAACGACGTGGTTGCGGTCGACGACCTCTACCTCGGGACGCCCGAGAATCTCGATGATGCCGTGGAGTTCCACGATATGAGCGTCCTCGACGACGACCTGCCGACCGAGGATGTGGACGTAGTGTTCCACCTCGCAGCGCTGTCGTCGTACAAAATGCACGAAGAAAACCCCACGAAGGGTGCTCGCGTCAACGTCGAGGGGTTCGTGAACACGGTCGAACAGGCACGAAACGACGGCTGTGACACCGTCGTCTACGCCTCCACGTCCTCCATTTACGGTTCCCGGACGGAACCCTCTCCCGAAGACATGCCGGTCGAGGCCAGAACTGGCTACGAAGCGTCGAAACTCGCCCGCGAGCGCTATGCGGAGTATTTCCACAACCACTACGACATGCAACTCGCCGGTCTCCGATTCTTCTCGGTGTATCAGGGCTTCGGCGGCGCAGAAGAACACAAAGGTGAGTTCGCGAACACCATCGCACAGTTCGCCGACAAAATCGCAAACGGCGAGGCACCGGAACTCTTCGGCGACGGCTCCCAAACCCGCGACTTCACGCACGTCGACGATATCGTTCGCGGTATCGAACTCGCTGCGGACCACCGGCTACAGGGTATCTACAACCTCGGGACGGGCGAGAGCTATTCGTTCAACGAGATGGTCGAGATGATAAACGAAGTTCTCGGGACCGATGTCGAACCGGAGTACATCGAAAACCCCCTCGAAGTCTACGTCCACGACACGATGGCCGACTGCACGAAGATTCACGAGGAAACCGGCTGGGAACCCGAAATTACATTCGAGGAAGGCGTCCAGCGCGTCTGTAAGCCGTACCTCGACGACTGATTGATAGAACGTCTAGCTGACTGGCTGACCCCTCTACTCACCTTTCGATTTACCTCTCGTGACCGATGGGTTAATTGTCAACTGAAATGGAAACCAGTATATGGTGTTTTATCATTTATTTCTTCCGTTATCCTCCGTCTGGTGACTAACCGGTGGAGGTAAATCGCCGGTATCTGTGAGTAGAAATATGGCGAAATCTGTCCGAATTATCGGCGCACCAACGGATTACGGTGCAAACCGACGTGGCGTGGATATGGGCCCTTCCGCGATTCGATACGCAGGACTTACGGACCAACTCGAATCCGCTGACGTCTCACCGGAAGACGCCGGCGACCTCACGGTCCCACACCACGCGATTCACGACGCCGATGCTGGTGGAGATAACGCCAAGCACATCAACGAAGTCGAAGAGGTCTGTACGGCGCTCGCTGACGCCGTCGCGAACGCACTCGACGATGGCGTAACGCCACTCGCCCTTGGCGGTGACCACTCAATTGCAATCGGGTCGATGGTCGGAAGCGCACGTGACGCCGACATCGGCGTCGTCTGGTTCGACGCCCACGGCGACTTCAACACGCCCGAAACCTCGCCGTCGGGGAACGTCCACGGCATGCCCCTTGCCGCCGCGCTCGGCATCGGTGACTTCGAGGGCGTCGAGTGGGCTAACGCACCGAGCCTGAAAGAAGAAAACGTCGCTATCGTCGGCCTCCGCGACGTCGACGAAAACGAGACGACGGCGATTCACGACAGTGACGTGACCGCCTACACGATGTCTGACATCGACGAGCGCGGCATCACCGAAGTGACTCAGGACGCGCTCGATGTCGCCACGAGCGGAACCGACGGTGTCCACGTCAGTCTCGACCTCGACTGGCTCGACCCCAGAGAGGCACCTGGCGTCGGGACGCCCGTCCGCGGTGGAGCCACGTACCGCGAGGCCCACGCGGCGATGGAACTCGTCGCCGAGTCGGGGGCGATGCGTTCGCTCGAACTCGTCGAAGTCAACCCCATCCTCGACGAGCACAACGAGACGGCCACGCTCGCGACCGAACTCGCCGCCAGTGCCTTCGGGAAGCGTATCCTCTGATGCCAGCGCCCAGAGAAGCGCCAGCACCGCACGACTTGGCCGCGGGCGTCGTCGTCATTCGGGACGACGCCATCCTCGCAGTCTACGAGAAGGACCGATGGGGACTGCCGAAAGGCGGGTCCGAACCCGGGGAGTTCTTCTTCGAAACGGCCGCTCGCGAGGCTGAAGAAGAGACCGGGGTTCCGGTCGACATCCAATCGCTCGCATTCACGAGCGAGATTCGCGGTCCAAACCGCCGTATCTACCTCCAGCGGTTCTACCACGCGACGCCGCAGGAAGCGGTCGAACCCAGTCCGAGCGACCCGGATGACGAAATCGAGAGGGCGGCGTACATCCCGCTTTCCGAACTCGGGACGACGCTCACCTACCGCCCGCGGGTCGAACCGCTCCGCGACTGGCTCAGAGACCGCAAACCGCGGCACTACACCTACGACCTGACGAGCGAACCGTCGCACGTCGAAGAGTAGGTCGTCGGCACCGTGCCGCCGGGCAAGACGGAGAATATTTACAATCAGATTGTCACTTTTTGGTGATGAGTCACAGGACGCTCCCGTCGCTCGTCGGCCTTCTCGTGGCAGTGCTTGTTGGTAGTGGACTCTACTGGCTCGCCGAAAACGTCGGCTTGGCGCTTGCAACGGGGATTGCGTGGGGTGGAGGATTCGCTACTGTGGTGTACGGCGAACGGCAGTATTCCGCTCATTACCCCGGGAGCGAATGGAGCAACAAGTGGTCCACACTCGGTACTGTTCTCATTACAATCGCAGCGACTGTCGGCATCGGTTCGTCGTTTCCCGTCTCATTCGAACTCCGTCTCGGACTCCAGTTTCTCGTCATTGGCACTGGGTTCGTCGGTAGCATGGTTGCGACGGTGGCGGAACTGGAGCGAAACGCGGCGTGATAGACGCTCCTCACATCACGGCACCGGCATACTACAACAAAAAGAGTCCCGGCGTCTCCGGGTATCGGCTTACTCTTCGTCGGCGACCGCTTCGACTTCCGCCTCAGCGTCCGCGTCGTCTTCGAGTTCTTCCTCTTCGGTCGTCATCTTCGGCGGAATCACGTCGACGGAGGCGACGGTGTCGCCCGCATCGAGGTCCATGACGATGACGCCCATCGTGTTGCGGCCGACCGTCGAGATGTCTTCGACGGGGGTCCGGAGAATCTGCCCTTCGTCGGACATGACGACGAGGTGGTCGCCTTCACCGACAGTGTTGATAGAGCAGACCGGGCCGTTTCGCTCGTTGGCCTTGATGTCGATGAGACCTTTCCCGTTGCGCGACTGCGAGCGATAGGCGTCGATGTCGGTACGCTTCCCGTAGCCGTTCTCGGTGACGGTGAGCACCCAACTGTGGTGGTCCTCGTCGATGGCGGCGACACCGGCGACTACGTCGTCGTCTTCGAGTTTGATGCCGCGAACGCCGCGGGCCGAACGACCCATCGCGCGGACTTCATCCTCGTGGAACCGGATGGACATCCCCTGCTCGGTGCCGATAACGAGGTCGTGAGTGCCGTCTGTGACTTCCACGTCGGCGAGTTCGTCGCCCTCGTCGAGTTTGGTGGCGATGATACCCGTCGAAAGGATGTTCTGGAAGTTATCGACGCTGGTACGCTTGATGTAACCGCTCTGGGTTACCATCGTCAGGTAGCCGTCGACTTCCTCCAAGTCGTCGCAGTTGACGACGGCGGTAATCTCCTCACCGTCGTCGAAGTCGAGCAGATTGACCGCGGACTTCCCGCGGGCCGTTCGCGACATCTCGGGCACCTGGTAGGCCTTGAGTTGGTAGACCTGTCCGTGGTTGGTGAAGCACAACAGGTCGTCGTGGGTGTTCGTGACGAACACCGACGAGACGTTGTCCCCTTCTTTTAGGTCCGTACCGATGATGCCTTTCCCGCCGCGGTTCTGGGCGCGGAATCGGGAGACAGGCATGCGTTTGATGTAGTCGTCCTCGCTGACGATGACGACCACGTCTTCCTCGGGAATGAGGTCGGCACGCGTGACCTCGCCGGTGTTGGCGACGAAGGAGGTCCGTCGCTCGTCGGCGTACTCGTCTTTGATTTCGAGGAGTTCCTCCTCGATGACGGCGTCGAGTTCGGACTGATCGGCGAGGATGGTTTCGAGGCGCTCGATAGTCGCTTCGACCTCCTCGTACTCGTCTTCGATTTCGGCCGCTTCCATCGAGGTGAGCGAACCGAGTTGCATCGAGACGATGTGGTTCGCCTGGTCCTCGGAGAAGTCGAACGACGGGAGCGCCTCGCCGTCGACTTCGACTGTCACTTCGCCACGGAGTGCGGCTTTGGCGTCGTCTCGGCTCTCGGAGTTCCGGATGGTCTCGACAACGTTGTCGATGTTTTCGAGGGCCTTCAGGCGGCCTTCGAGGATGTGTGCGCGGTCTTCGGCCTCGGCGAGTTCGTACTCGGAGCGCCGTCGAACCACGTCACGGCGGTGGTCGAGATAGTGTTGCAGCGTCTCTTTCAGCGTGAGGACCTTCGGTTGGCCGTCGACCAGTGCGAGGTTGATGACGCCGAAGGTCGATTCGAGGTGGTTGTCGAGCAGTTGGTTCTTGACGACTTCAGCCATCGCGCCACGTTTGAGTTCGATGACGACGCGGATGCCGTCGCGGTCGGACTCGTCGCGGATGTCGCGGATGCCCTCGATTTTGCCGGCGTTTACGTCGTCGGCGATGCGCTCGATGAGGCGGGCCTTGTTTTCCTGATACGGGAGTTCGTTGATGACGATGCGGCCTTCCTCTTCGAACACGTCGTAGTCGGCGCGGACGCGAACGCGGCCGCGACCCGTCTTGTACGCCTTGTGGACCGCGTTTCGACCGACGATGTTCGCGCCGGTCGGGAAGTCGGGGCCCTTGACGTGTTCCATCAGGTCCGTGACGGTCGCGTCGGAATTCTCGATGAGTTCGACGGTGGCGTCGATGACCTCACCGAGGTTGTGCGGCGGAATGTTCGTGGACATCCCGACCGCGATACCCGACGAACCGTTGACGAGCAGGTTCGGGAACGACGACGGGAGGACCGTCGGTTCCTGCATGCGGTCGTCGTAGTTCGACTGGAAGTCGACGGTGTCCTTGTCGATATCTTCGAGGAGTTCCTCGGCGATGGGGGACATCCGCGCTTCCGTGTACCGCATCGCGGCCGGTGGGTCGCCGTCGACGGACCCGAAGTTCCCCTGCCCGTCGACGAGGGGGTAGCGCATGGAGAAATCCTGCGCCATGCGCGCGAGGGCGTCGTAGATGGCGGAGTCGCCGTGCGGGTGGTAGTCACCCATCGTCTCGCCCACGATGGACGAGGACTTTCGGTGCGACGAGTGGGCGGTCACGCCAGCCTCGTGCATCGCATAGAGAATACGCCGGTGGACCGGCTTGAGACCGTCGCGCACGTCGGGGAGTGCGCGACCCGCGATGACCGACATCGCGTAGTCGATGTACGACTGTTCCATCTCGTCTTCGATGCGTGCGTTCTTCACTTCCGCCGCGATGCCCGCGTCGGGTTCGAATGTATCTGGTGCGTCAGAACTCATATTAGATATCTACCCACTCGGCGTCTGTCGCGTGGTCCTTGATGAACTGCTTTCGCGGACCGACGGCGTCGCCCATCAGGATATTGAACATGCGGTCGGCCGCGGCGGCGTCCTCGACAGTGATGCGCTTGAGGACGCGGTTTTCGGGGTTCATCGTCGTCTCCCACAGTTGGTCGGGATTCATTTCGCCGAGACCCTTGAACCGCTGGACCTGCGTGGGGTTGCCGTTGCACTTCTCTTCGATGATGCGGTCACGTTCCTCCTCGGTCATCACATCGTAGGTGTTGCCGCGGTAGCGAACGCGGTACAGCGGGGGTTGCGCCGCGTAGACGTAGCCCGCTTCGATGAGGGGGCGCATGTGCCGGTACAGAAGCGTCAGGAGCAACGTTCGGATGTGTGCTCCGTCAACGTCGGCGTCAGTCATCAGAATGATGCGCTGGTAGCGCGCCTTCTCGATGTCGAATTCGTCGCCGATACCCGCGCCGATGGCGGTGATGAGCGCTCGAACTTCGTTGTTTTCGAGGATTCGGTCGAGACGGTGTTTCTCGACGTTCAGAATCTTCCCGCGGAGGGGAAGAATCGCCTGGAACTTGCGGTCGCGGCCCTGTTTCGCAGAGCCACCTGCGGAGTCACCCTCGACGACGAACAGTTCGGACTCCGTGGGGTCGCGCGTCTGACAGTCCGCGAGTTTGCCCGGCAGCGACGTTGATTCGAGTGCGGACTTGCGGCGCGTGAGTTCCTCGGCCTGCTTTGCGGCTTTGCGGGCGCGAGCGGCCTCGACGGCCTTCGAGATGATGGCCGTCGCCGTGTCCGGGTTCTCCTCGAAGAACGTCCCGAGTTGCTCGTGAGTGACACTTTCGACGATACCACGAACCTCGGAGTTGCCGAGTTTCGTCTTCGTCTGCCCCTCGAACTGCGGGTCGGGGTGCTTGACCGAGATGACGGCGGTGAGACCCTCACGAACGTCCTCGCCGCGGAGATTGTCGCCGTCGAGGTCCGAGAGCATCCCCTCGGAGTTCGCGTAGTCGTTGACGACGCGGGTCAGCGCGGTCTTGAACCCGGTCAGGTGCGTCCCGCCTTCGCGCGTGTTGATGTTGTTGGCGAAGGCGTGGATGGAACCTTGCAGTTCGTCGGTCGCCTGCATGGCGATTTCGACCTCAATGCCTTCGGACTCGTCTTCGTAGTAGATGAGGTCGTCGTGGAGCGCCGTCTTCGTCTCGTTGAGGTACTCGACGAACTCGCGGATGCCGCCTTCGAAGAGGAAGGTGCTCGATTTGTCGGTTCGCTCGTCGGTGAGCGTAATCTCGACGCCCGAGTTGAGGAACGCGAGTTCGCGGAGACGGTTTTCGAGCGTCTTGAAGTCGAACTCGGTCGTCTCGAAGATTTCTCCCTCCGGCCAGAATCGAATGGTGGTTCCGGTATCTTCGCCGGGTTCGAGGTCGCGAACGCGCTCGAACTGGTCCGGCTTCGGTTCGCCGTGCTCGAAGCGGTGCGTCCAGACTGCGCCGTCGCGCTTGACTTCGACTTCGAGTTTCTGCGAGAGCGCGTTGACGACAGAGACACCGACGCCGTGGAGTCCCCCGGAAACCTGGTAGGACTTGTTGTCGAACTTCCCGCCTGCGTGGAGGACGGTCATGATGACCTCTAGTGCGGGTCGGTCGTACTGTTCGTGCGTATCTACCGGAATACCGCGGCCGTTGTCCGTGACGCTGACAGAACCATCCTCGTGGAGGGCTACTTCGATAGCGTCGCAGTACCCCGCAAGCGCTTCGTCGATAGAGTTGTCGACGACTTCGTAGACGAGGTGATGGAGTCCGCGAGAATCGGTGGACCCGATGTACATCGCCGGACGCTTTCGAACGGCTTCCAACCCTTCGAGGACCTGAATCTGTCCGGCCCCGTACTCGTTATCCTGTGACATCTGAAATGGCCTAGGATAGCCCGTCCCTTAAAGGCTCGCACGCGCGGGCGCGAACTACTTACTGAAGTATCGCTTTGCCAGTTTAGCGCGGTCTGGCGGTCTCGGCGTTCGGCGATCCGATTATGATTGTGACTGTCTATCTCTCGTTCGCTGTTCCGTTGGTATCATCGCCCACACCCCGTGAGACCCGCGTTCACTTTCACTCCGCTGCCGGTGAGTACTTAACGCGGGACTGGGTAGATGCGGAACAGGAAATGACGTCGTTCCAGTCGACACTCGGTGACGAGCCGGGGATCGCAGAGGAGTTGGCCAAGGGCCAGCGGGAGATCTCCATCGCCGAGTTCTTCGAGAAGAACAAGCACATGTTGGGCTTCGACAGCGGAGCCCGCGGGTTGGTCACCGCCGTCAAGGAGGCGGTGGACAACGCGCTCGACGCCACGGAAGAAGCGGGCATCCAGCCCGACATCTACGTGGAGATAGCCGAGGCGGGCGACTACTACCGCCTCGTTATCGAAGACAACGGGCCGGGCATCACGAAAGAACAGGTGCCCAAAGTGTTCGGGAAGCTCCTCTACGGCTCTCGCTTCCACGCACGCGAACAGTCCCGCGGGCAGCAGGGTATCGGTATCTCTGCGGCAGTTCTCTACTCACAACTAACCAGCGGGAAACCCGCGAAAGTGACGAGTCGCACACAAGGCGCAGAAGACGCCGAGTACTTCGAACTCGTCATCAACACGGACCAGAACGAACCCGAGATTCGAACCGAGAAGACGACTTCGTGGGACCGCCCCCACGGGACTCGAATCGAGTTGGAAATGGAGGCAAACATGCGGGCGCGCCAGCAACTCCACGACTACATCCTCCACACCGCAGTCGTGAATCCGCACGCACGACTCGAACTTCGGGAACCCGGTCTCGACGAACCGATGAAGTTCGAGCGGGCGACCGACCAACTTCCCGAACAGACGACCGAGATTCGCCCGCACCCCCACGGTGTCGAACTCGGGACGCTACTGAAGATGCTCGCGGCGACGGAGTCCTATTCCGTCTCTGGCTTCCTCCAAGAGGAGTTCACGCGCGTCGGCGCGAAGACTTCCAGCAAGATTCACGACGCCTTCCGCGACCGACACTTCGGCCGCGAGATGACGTGGCGAACGCCCGCTGCGACCGAGTCCGACGAACTCGTCGCCGTCGTCGAAGACGCCGTCGCCAACAAAGGCAAAGACGCCACGGCGGCGTTCGCCGAGGAACTGGTCGATATCCTCGTCGGTAAAGACCGAGTCGCACACGGCGAACTCGTTACTATCGTCGGCAACGTCGCGGAATCCGTCGGCGACGAGACGGACACGTCGTTCGGCGACACGGTTCAGTCGAACGTCGTCGAGGCCGTCTGGCCCGTCCTCTCCGAAGACCGCGAAGGCGACACGTACGCTATCGTCGACGACGTGACGACCACGCAGAAAGACGACGCTGGCAAGGTGTCGATGGCGCGGTCTATCGCCACACAGTTCGCCGAAACGACCGACTTGGCGGACCGTGCGACCCACGACGATATTTCGGAGTTCGTCTCGTGGGCGGCGGAACGAACCAAGGAACGCGAAGACGAGACGTACGGCGAGACGGCTCGCGAGAAAATCGTCGATGCCATCTGGTCGCGCATGCGCACTGTCTCCGACGAGGTGCCGAAAGTCCGCGACATGGCCGACAACCGCGATATCGCCCGCGACTTGCTCGAAGCGATGCGCGAGACGGACATCCTCGCGCCGCCGACGGACTGTCTGTCGCCAATCTCCGCCGGTCTCGTCGAAGAGGGGTTGAAAAAGGAGTTCGACGCCGATTTCTACGCCGCGGCAACCCGCGATGCGGAAGTCCACGGCGGCGACCCGTTTATCGTCGAAGCCGGTATCGCCTACGGCGGCGAACTGAAGTCCGAAGGCAGCATCGACCTGCTTCGCTTCGCCAACCGCGTCCCGCTCGTGTATCAGCGGGGGGCGTGTGCAATCACGCACGTCGTGAAGGACATCGGGTGGCGGAACTACAACCTCGACCAACCGGGCGGCAGCGGAATGCCGAACGGCCCCGCCGTGCTTATGATTCACGTCGCCTCGACGAACGTTCCCTTCACGAGCGAGTCGAAGGACGCGCTCGCCGACGTGCCGGCGATTCAAGACGAGGTCGAACTCGCGATTCGCGAGGCGGCCCGCGAACTCAAGTCCTATCTCTCGAAGCGTCGGTCGCTCCAGAAGCGCCGCAAGAAGCAGGACGTGCTCGGCCGCATCCTTCCGCAGATGGCGACGAAGCTCTCGGAAGTCACCGAGCGTGACGAACCGAACATCGAGGGCGCACTCGCACGCATCATGAACAACGTGAGCATCGAACGAACCGTCAAAGACGGGACGGTCACGCTCTCGGTGAAGAATTACTCCAGTACCAACGAGTCGCCCGATATCACGGATATCGTCTCTGCGGAACCGAAGGGCCTCAACGGCGAGGCGTCGGTTGTCGACCTCGACGGCGAGTGGTTCGTCAAGTGGAATCCCGAGGTGTCGTCCGGTGAGACGGCGACACTCACCTATTCGGTCGAACAGGACGCGTCGTTCGACATCAACGTCGACGGCGTCGAGACGGAGAAACTCACGGTGAACGTATAATGGCATCCGAATCGAAGACTTCCGAAGAACTCGCCCGCGAACGACTCATGGACCTCGCAGCGGAGTTCTACGACCAGTTCGACGCGGGGGAGATTCCGACGATGGAACTCCCGACGCGGACGAAGAGCAACATCGAGTACGACGAAGACGCGAACGTCTGGGTCTACGGCGACCGAACCTCGACGCGCTCGGCCAACAGCGTCCGCGGCGCGCGAAAGCTCCTGAAGGCCGCTTACACTATCGAGTTCCTCGCACGCCAGTTAGAGGAAGACCGCTCGTCGACCCTGCGTGAGCTGTACTACCTCTCCGAATCGTGGGATGCAGAGGAGGCCCACTTCTCGGGACAAGACGAGTCGAACCAACTCATCGAAGACCTCGAAATCGTCTCGGAGGTTACCCGCGAGGACTTCCACATGCGTCCCGAGGAGTCCGGTGCGACCCTCATGGGACCGCTGGAACTCCGAGAGCAGACCCGTCGCGGCGAGCGCGATATCCACTGCCAACTGGACGTTGGCGAGGGTGGCTACCAGATTCCGAACAATCCCGACACTATCCAGTTCCTCGACCACGACATCGACTTCGTCCTCTGTGTCGAGACCGGTGGTATGCGCGACCGCCTCATCGAAAACGGGTTCGACGAGCAGTACAACGTCCTCATCGTCCACCTGAAGGGGCAACCCGCGCGGGCGACTCGTCGCATCACGAAGCGCCTGCACGACGAACTCGACCTGCCCGTCGTGGTGTTCACAGACGGTGACCCGTGGTCGTACCGTATCTACGGCTCTGTCGCCTACGGTTCCATCAAGTCCGCACACCTTTCGGAGTATCTCGCAACTCCGGAGGCCAAATTCATCGGCATCCAACCGCAGGACATCGTCGATTACGACCTGCCGACCGACCCGCTTGCGGACTCGGACATCAACGCGCTCCAGTCCGAACTCGAAGACCCACGCTTTATGACCGACTACTGGAAGGAGCAAATCGAACTCCAACTCGACATCGGAAAGAAGGCAGAACAGCAGGCACTCGCCGCCCGCGGGCTTGACTTCGTGACCGAAGAGTACCTCCCGACCCGTCTCGACGAGATGGGCATTATCTAAGCCGCCGGGCTACTCGACGGTCAATTTTCACAGATTTTCTCGTCTCAGCACCCGCAGTTTGGGGTGTTAGGGATGTAGCCCGTCACCGCGGAACCCGTCGAAGAACCGTCTGAGGATGCCGTTTAGTTCCCTCGACTCGCTCGTCGCGAGGTCGTGGCTTTCGCCCTTGAACAGGGCGAGTGTCGCATCGTCGATACCGTCTTTCGCCTCGCGAAGTCGAGGCTCCGGGAACAACCGGTCGGCATCGCCCGCGGCGATGATAGTCGGTGCGTCGATATCGTCCAGAATCTCCCGCGAATCGTGTTCGAGACAGGCAGTACAGGAGATAACTGCGTCAGCGGGAACCACGGGCCGGAAGTCGACGAATCGGCCAGCGGCTTTGAGGAGTGTCGGAGCAAGCGTTTGTTCGTAGCCGGTCGCCGATTCGCGCGCCATCTCGGCGACAATGTCGGCCCATTTCCCTTTGCCGGCCAAGTTTCGCCATCGTCTCATCACGTTTTCACCGTGGCCACCGAGTCGCGTCCCGGCCGAGACGAGAGCGACGGAGTCGACGTAGTCGCCGTAATCTGCGGCGAGATACTGGGCGACGAGTCCGCCCATCGACACGCCGATAACGTCTGTCGGCCACAGGTCGTGTTCGTCGATGACGGTTGCGTAGCCGGCGGCCATGTCCCGCGTCGACGACCCGACCGGGAGGTGTTGCGGTCGACCGACGACCCACACGTCGCGGTCGGAAAACTCCCGGAAGAGACTGGACAGAATCATCGCAGTACCGCGGTTCGGTTCCTCGCGTTGGAAGGCATCGGAGAGACCGGGCAGCACGAAAAGCGGGTCGGCGTCGGAATCACCGAATCGATAGTAGGGACGCCGGCCATCGAGCGTACCGTAGTCGAGGTCCATGCGTGGACGGACGGTCCGGCGGGGCAAAATCGTTCTGTCCTCGAACACGTACACCCACGGTGTGAGTTAGACCTCCTCGGGGTCGTCGAAGACGACGGGAATCCCACGTTTCGCCACGTCGACGACGAACGCCTCTTCGTCGGCTTCGAGAACCGGGATGGTGTCGTAGTGGACGGGCAACACGAGGTCGGGGTCCAGCGTCTCCGCGAGGTCGGCGGCTTCGTGGCGGTCCATCACGACCGAGCCACCGATGTTGGCGAGGAACAGCGAGACTTCGAGGTGTCGGAACCCTTCGAGCACGTCCGAATCCCCCGGCCAGAAGACCGACCGACCGCCGATAGAGATGCGGTACGCACAGCCGAGTCCCCGGGGGTGGTACGGCTCGCCGTTCTCCCGGAGGTGCGGTCCGTCGGGGTCGTTGAAGGCCGGAAGCGACCACACATCCACCTCGCCGACGGTGAGGAAATCCTCTTCGTCGACTCGAACCGTCTCGTACGGGAGGTCTTCGACGGGGACGACGTCGCGGTCGATGTTCGCCGCATCGACTCCCTCGAAGGCGACGACGGTCGCATCCGAATCGGCCACCTGCTCGATGGCGTCCGAGTCGTAGTGGTGGTCGTGCGTGACGAGAATCAGGTCGCCGTCGCGGGCGTAGTAGTCGTCGAGGACGCCGTACCGGCCGGGGTCGAAATAGACGACGAAGCCGTCTGGCGACTCGATGCGGACGGTCGCGTAGCCGAGCCACGAAACGTCGAGGCCGTCGTGTCTGATAGTCATAGCTGTGAGGTGGGTCTGCCGAATAAAAAGCGCGACTACTGCAGGTTGTTTTGTCCTATTGCGACTCGGCCAACCGCTCTATGCGCTCCAGCGAATCGGCCGTTTCCGCGGTTTTGTCCTCCCGTACGGAGATAAATCGCGGGAACCGAAGCGCGTACCCCGACGAGTACGTCGGCGACGCCTGAATCTCCTCGTAGCCGACTTCGAAGACGACCGACGGGCGAATATCGACTTCCTTGCCCGACTCGCGTTCGATTTCGGGTTCGAGTAGCTCCGTGAGTTCGACCAGTTCTTCGTCGGTAATGCCCGTCGCAACCTTGCCGATAGTCTCGAATTCGTCGTCGCCGGACTCGTCGTCGACGCGGGCCGAAAGCAGGAACGTTCCGAGGAATTTCGCGCGGCGGCCTTCGCCCCACTCGGCACCCGTCACCACGAGGTCGAGGGTCTCCACGTCGGGTTTGCGCTTCAGCCAGTTCTTCCCGCGGTCGCCCGGTGAGTAGGCCGCGTCGGGGTTCTTCAGCATGATTCCCTCGTGGCCGGCTTCGAGCGCCTCGGATTCGTACGCGGCGACTTCGTCGGGGCAGTCGGAGAGGAGCAGGTCGGAAACGGCGTCGGAGTCTGGCCCGAGAACCGTTGCCAGTCGGTCGTGTCGGGTCGTAAGCGGTTCCGTCAGGAGGTCGTCGCCGGCGGCGTGGAGGCAGTCGAACGCCCGGAGTTCGACGCGGACCTCTTCGCGCATCCGACCCACGTCGTGCTTGCGGCGGAAACGCCGGAGAATCTCCTGAAACGGGAGTGGCTCGCCGTCGTCGTCCATGGCGACCACCTCGCCGTCGAGGATGGCTGGCTCGTCGACCGCGTCCTCGACGAATTCCACGATTTCGGGGAGCGCGTTCGTCACATCCTCCATGTTCCGGGAGAACAGCGACACATCGCCCGCTTCGTCCCGGTGGACCTGCACGCGAGCGCCGTCGAACTTCGTTTCGACCGCCGCAGTCTCCCACTCGTCGAGCGCGTCGGCGGCAGTCCCGGCTTGCGCCAGCATCGCCTGCACCGGGCGTCCGACTTCGAGACGGACCTCGCTGAGACCGGATTCGCCCTCATCGCGGGTGACTTCGGCGACCATGCCGTAGTCGTTCGAGACCTGTAGCGCACGGGCCACGGTGGCGATGGCTTCGTCGCGTCGTTCGCGGGCGGCCGTCTCGGTTTCCGTGTCTACGTCGTCGTCGCGGATGGCAGCGGCGTCTTCGGGTGCGACGAGGAACGCTTCGGCGATTGCGTCCCGGACGGTTCCCTCGCCGACGCCGATACGCATCTCGGAGAGGACGAGTCGCGCGAGGAAGCGCGCTTCGTCGGGGTCGGTTCGGTTGAACAGGCCGTAGAGCGTTTTGAGCTTCGTTTCTTCGCTTCCCGACCCCGACGCGGCGGCGAGCGCGCGCAGTTCGGAATCGACTTCAGCGACGGTCAAGCCGTCTTGGCCGCCAGCCCCGAAAGCGGCAAGGCCGCGTTGGCCGCCGAAATCGTAGCTTGCGGCGACTGCACCGATTTCGCCGCGGTCGGCGAGGCGGTCTTCTACGTCGTCGGCGGAGACGTTCGGTCCGGCGGCGCGGGCAATCGCCTCGTGGCAGAGCCGGGGGCCGATATCGAGGGTAGTCGAATCCCACGCCGGGAACACGCGACCTTGAACGAAGCGAGCGACCGTCGAGAGGTCGTCGTCCGCGTCGCGAAACAGGTCCGAAAGGAGCGAGACGACGGCGAGGTCCGCACTCTCGGCTTCAATCTCGGCGGCGCGGGCTGCGAACTCGGCGAACTCCATCGACGCAGACTATCGCCGCCCGGAGCAAAAGCGTCTCGACAGTCGTCGGGGATGTGATTCGCTGTCGAACGACTGTCTTGCCGGGACGTTCAAGGGTCTCGATGTTTGAACCTCGGGTATGAGCGACGACCTCGCAGAGCGCGTCGAAGACGTGCTCGCGGTCGACGCGGCCGAGTTCGAAGCGCAAGCAAACGCCGACGCCGAGGTGCTCAAGCACGAACTGCGTGAGGGGACCTTCGACAACCATCAGTCCATCGTCGGCTTGGAGTACGAGTTTTACGCCGTCTCCGACGGCCGGTGGTCCGCGAGCGAAGACGACGTCCACGCGCTCATGCGAGTTCCGAGGCGACTGCTCGGACTCATGGGCTTCGAAAAGGAGTTGGGACTCCACAACGCCGAGATGACGACGAGTCCGCAACCGCTGAACGCCCACGGGCTTCGCGCACAGGAGTCCGAGGTTCGCGCCCGTCTCGACGCCGCGCTCGACTGCGCCGCCGCTGAGGGGATGCGACTCGTCTCCGACGGAATGTGGAGCATCCCGCCCGCCGGAGAAAGCGCCAGCGAATACCTCACCGACTCCGTCACCGACGGCGGCGTCCGACTCGCGACGAACATGAGCAATTCGGTCCGGTATCACGCGATGGCGAACGGTCCGACGGCTCCGTCGTCGTTCACCCTCGAAGCACCTCACGTCTCCCTCGAAGCGGACACCGTGATGCCGGAGGCGCTTATCACGTCGATTCAACCGCACTATCAGGTGCCGCACGCGGTGGACCTGCCGCACTTCTTTAACTACGCGCTCCGCATCGCCGGGCCGCTCTTAGCTCTCGGTGTCAACTCGCCGTTCTTCCCGGCCGACCTCTACGACGACGATGTGACGACGGCGGAGATACTCGACGATGGCTGGGACGAACACCGAATCGCCGTCTTCGAATCGGTGCTCAACTCCGGCGACCACGAGAAGGTCATGTTCCCCCGCGACCTCGACACCGTCGAAGACGCCGTCGACCGCGTCGTTTCGGACTCGACGATGGTTCCCATGTCCGTCGAGCGTGGCGACCGATTCGACGACGCGTTCGCCACGCTGCGCCGCAAACACGGCACCTACTGGCGCTGGGTCCGCCCGGTGTTCGACGGCGCGTCTCGCTCCTCGGCGAACGCCCGAATCGAGTTCCGCCCCATCGCGGGACAGCCAACCGTCCGCGACTCCGTGGCATTCCAAGCCGCCTTCGCGGGACTCATGGAGCGACTCCCTCGACAGGACCACCCCGCTATCGCCATCGACTGGCAAACCGCGGAGGAGAATTTCTACACCGCGATGCGAGAGGGTCCACACGGCGACATCTATTGGCTCGACGCCGACGGCAACGAGGTGTCGGGTGCGGAACTCTACGAGGACTTGCTCGTCCACGCCCGCGACGGCCTTCGACTCGCAGGGTGTTCGAAAGAAGAGGCGAACTACTACCTCGAACCGCTTCGCAAGCGGGTCGAAACGGGGGTTACGCCGGCCGATTGGAAGCGCGCCCGCGTCAGCGACGTGCTCGACGACGGTGCTGACTTCGAGACGGCGCTCCGGACGATGCAACGCGAGTACGTCGAACACCAGTCCGAAACGCTCCTCGAAGGGGAATTCGCGGACTGGTTCTAACGCGACCGGACCCGAACGAGCCTCGCGGGTCTCCCCCCCCAACATTTTGTCGAAGAAACAACTATTGAGTCGCCCGACCAAGGCGCGGTATGGTCACCCGTCGAACGAAAGCGCTCGTGCAACTCGGCCTCTCGCTTCTCGCGTCGCTCTGGATGCTCCTGCTCCGGAAGATACGTCAGGACAGCGAGGACGAACAGCACGCGCCCGCTCGCTTGTCTCTCGTTGGACTCGTCGCGGGAGGGGTCCGCGGGGTCGGCCACCTGTGGGCGAACGACCGCGATTTCTGGCAGATTCGGACGAGTCGGCGTCGTCGTTTTCTCGCCAGCCTCGTGACGACGACCGTCGATGTTCGGCTGTCGTCCCGTAGCGAATCATTCAATGACAGTTTCGCGCTCGGACACCTCCTCGGCGCGACCGTCTACCGAGCCTGGTTCGGACTCCTTCGGCCGCTCCCGGAAGCAGACGGCTGAGAAGCGATTGCAGCCGACTGGGAAGCGGCCAGAAGCGGTGAGCCGCGTCGAAAACGACGAGAGGCGATTGAAACGCGAGTCCCGCGGGTACGCGACCGGCGGAAACGAAGAGAAACCGCGTACGGCCTTATTCGAAGTCGAGGCCTTCGAAGTTTTCGTGGCGCTGGATGTCGACGCCGTCTTCGGTGACGACGGCGATGTTGATGCCGTTACCCGACGCGAGGTCACGCTCGACTGCGGAGCGAATCGCCTTCGTAGCGACCTCTCTGGCCTCGTCGATGCTCAGGTCCTCTGAGAACTCCTGTTCGAGCACACCGAGGGCGTACTGGCTGCCGGAGCCGGTGACAGTGTACTCCTCTTCGAGGATGGAGCCCGCAGGGTCGATGCTGTAGATGTGTGCACCCTCGTCGTCGACGCCGCCGAGGATGGGCTGGACGATGTAGAAGCCACCCGAGCGGAGGAAATTACCGACGAGCGTCGAGAGTGCCTGCATGCTCATGTCCTCGCCGCGGCGGGATTCGTAGAGTCGAACCTCCGCGCGGAGCGAGCTGATGAGCGACTGGGCCGCGGAGACCGACCCCGCAATGGTCAGTGCGCCTCGCGGGTGAATCTCTTCGACCTTCTGGACGTCCTTCGAGGAGACCATGTGGCCGAGGCTTGCGCGCATGTCAGTTGCAAGGACGACGCCTTCGTCCGTCTTGATACCGACCGTGGTCGTTCCGGTCTTCGTCTCTTTGTCACCGAGCGAGTCGGCTCGACGCTCGGCGTGCGGGAACTCGCCGAGTTCGGGACCGAACACGTTCGAGTGGTCGCCGTTGAGTGAGTCGAGACGGCTAGAGAACTCGTCGTGAGTCGGGGTACGCATTGTCTGCGATTACACTTCGGCGCTGATAAATGCAACCCTTCACCTCGCCGTTGCCGGTGATATACTGTCTGACGCCCGCTATCGGCGGCGCCGCTCTCGGAGCGGAGTCGACAAATATAGCGGTGTGGCCCGGGTTAGCGGGTCGCAGCGCGCTCGTAGGCAGTTCCGGTTGTTTCCACGAGTCGGTGGATTGGGAGGGTCACACCCATTCGACGTGCAGCGAGTGCGATGGGGAGCAGTGCGATGCCGGTTGCGACCGACAGCTGGTAAGCGGCGAACAGGATGTATTTCGTCAGGCGGTGGAACATTACCGTTGTCCTCAGTCGTGGCTCGGGTGGTCCCCCACTATAAGTCTTCTCTCCACGGTGACTATCGGAACCCGGAGCCGTCTGTCGATTCAACTGTACTTGTCTCTCCTTCAACGAATCCGACCATTTGGCGTGAGTCGCGTGTCACCCCCCGAGCGGATTCGCATAAGTTATGACGATTATCCGGGTGGCATGCGCAGTACGTGCGCGAGTCGAGACCGGGGTAAGGTTGCTGCCGTCCCGCAATTGTCATGGTTCTACACGGTTGCATGTGGGATGTGTATCCGTGGGCATGTAACCCACTAACAACCCGCCGCGCGAACCACAAGACACGAAACCCCACCGGTGCGTAACGTATGTATGAGCAACTATCTCGTCGCGATGGAGGCGGCCTGGTTGGTCCGGGACGTCGAAGACATCGACGACGCCATCGGCGTCGCGGTCAGCGAAGCTGGCAAGCGTCTCAATCAGAAGGACAAGGAGTACGTCGAAGTCGAAGTCGGTGCGACGCCGTGTCCCGCCTGTGGCGAACCGTTCGACTCCGCGTTCATCGCGGCTAACACCGCACTCGTCGGTCTACTCCTCGAAATCAAGATTTTCAACGCAGACGGAGAAAAGCACGCCTCTCGTATCGCAAAGAGCGAAGTCGGCGGCGCGCTCCGTGACGTTCCCCTCGACGTTATCGACGTGAGGGAGTTCGACGACGAAGAACAGTAACCTCCGAGAACGACGTCGCCAGCCGAGACACGCCGTGTGCCGACCGGCTACGACACTCGATTTTTACGCGCGTAACCGATGACACACTCAGTGAGCGACCAGAAAACTTTTTCATAACCATGGGTTATCTGCACGGCATGGAACTCCCCACGCCACAGGACCTCCGGGAACGTCGGAACTCACTGGAGCTAACGCAGAGTAAACTCGCCGATATGGCGGGCGTCTCACAGCCACTCATCGCCCGCATCGAGGGTGGCGATGTCGACCCGCGTCTCTCGACGCTCCGTCGTATCGTGGAAGCATTAGACGAAGCAGAGGGTCGAATCGTCCGCGCCGAAGACATCATGAACACGACGGTTCGAAGCGTCGAACCAGACAACTCCGTCCGCCAAGCGCGCGACATCATGCTCGACACCGGGTTCTCGCAGTTGCCGGTCATCAAAAACGGTCGCCCGCTGGGTATCATCTCGACCGCGGATATCCGGCACGTTCAGGAAGATAACGTCACCGACCGACCGGTGAACGAAGTAATGTCCGAAGGCGTCACGACGGTCGAACCTAACACAACGCTCGACGAAATCGGCGTGTACCTCGACCACAATTCGGCCATTATCATCGTCGAAGGTGGCGAAACAGTCGGTATCATCACCGAAGCCGACATCGCCGCCCACATCTAACGTCGGCGGACGACGAGAGGGGTCTGTCCCTTCGGCTGCGTCGTCATCTCCGGCATAATCTCTATCGGCTTGTCTTTCCCCCAGTCAATCTCGAACTCCCGGAGCATCGTCGCAAGTACGATTTTCATCTCGGTAAGCGCAAACGCCCGGCCCAGACAGCTTCGTGGTCCAGCACCAAAGGGCAAGTACGCATAGACCGGCCGGTCGATAGCCTTGGTCCACCGGTCCGGATCGAACGAGAACGGCTCGTCGTACCAGCGTTCGTCGCGGTGTACACGGATGACAGAGAGATGGAGGTCCGAGCCTGCAGGAATGGTTCGTTCCCCAACGGGGAGCGGTTTCGTCGTCTCACGCGGAATCGTGTGAACCGGCGGGTACAGCCTGAGCGCCTCTTTTATCACTCGTTCGAGCACCGGAAGTCGACCTAACTCGTCGACTGTCACTGGACTGTCGCTGACGACGCGGTCCACCTCCTCGACGGCCTGTTTGCGGACGTCGGGATGTGCGGCTAACACGTACACCGTATATGTGAGCGCCAGTGCGGTCGTCTCGTGACCGGCGAATATCATTCCAATGAGTTGGTTCTCCAGCGACTCGGCCGTCTCCGGGTAGTCACTTCCGAGCGCATCTGTGAGGCGCTTTGTGAGGCTGTCCTCGTCTGCGGTTTCGATGAGCTGTTGCACCTCTTCGCGGAGCATCTTCTCTGCTCGCCTGAACCGGCGGCGGCTCGGCGTTGGAACCCACGCGGGGAGCACCCACGACGCAGGTGCGAACCGCCCATTGAGGCCGTCCGATGCGGCTCGAACCCGTTCGTCGGCGCCGATATCGAGTTTTCGCCCGAGGACGGTCGCAAAGATGACCTCGAGGGCCATCGATTTCATTTCGGTTTCGAGTGAGAGGGTTCCCGACTGGGGCCACGTCTCGAGCCGTCGCTCTATTTGCTGACGCATCACCGGCGCGTGCTCGTTGACTCGACCCCGGGTAAAAAACGGGTCAAGTTCCGCCCGCTGTCGTCGCCAGTTATCACCCTCGCTGGCAACGACTGCATCACCGAATGCGGCCTCGAACTCGTGTCCTTTGGTGACGGCGTCGCGCTCGGTTACGAGCGCCCGCTCGAAGTGGTCGGGGTGCGCAACCACATACAGGTCACCCAGACCCACCACATCAAGCCCGACTGCGTCGCCGACCCCGTAGTTCGCCAATAGGTCAGCCACCGTATCGAAAGGATTGAACGCGAAATCGACGCTATGTCCGACGAGTGGCATCCCGCTCGGAGTTGGTGGTGGTTGTGCCACATGTCATATTGGAAATAGAATAGTAAATAGTTAATTGGTTGCCACATCCTCTGGGTTCATTCTGGTTTTATAATTCCAGTCCCCGAATCGAGACGCCCTCACCTGCCTCGACCTTGCCGATAACACGGCCGTCTGTCGCTTCGACGAGTTCGTCCGCATTCGATTCGGGAACGGCAGCGACGAAGCCGGTCCCCATGTTGAACGTCTTGTGCATCTCTTCGTCTGAGACGCCGCCACGTGCTTGGATGAACTCGAAGACCGGTTGCGGGTCGAACGCGTCGTCAACGACGTAGTGGAACTCCCCCATGCGTTCGAGGTTTGTCCATCCGCCACCGGTGACGTGGGCTGCGGCGTTCGTCTCGGCCGCGCGCAGGTCGTCGAGAAGGTACGTGTAGAGACGCGTCGGTTCGAGAAGCGCCTCGCCGATGGTGTCGTAGTCGTCGCCGTCCCACGCGTCGTCGTAGTCGCCGTCGGTGGTGGCGGCCTTTCGGGCGAGTGTGAGGCCGTTCGAGTGAATACCTGAGGAGGGGAAGCCGACGAGAACATCTCCGACTTCGGCTTCGCCCGGGAAGATGGCGTCTTTCTTCGACAGCCCCGCGCAGGTTCCGGCGAGGTCGAGTCCGTTGATGACTTCGGGCATGACTGCCGTCTCGCCGCCGACGAGTTCGATGCCCGCTTCCTCGGCACCGGCGGCGAGTCCCTGACCGACCTGTTCGGCGAACGTTTCGTCCGGTTCGTCGACCGCGAGGTAGTCCACGAACGCGACGGGTCGGACACCCGCAGCTACGAGGTCGTTCGCGTTCATCGCGATACAGTCGATACCGACCGTCGAGTAGTCACCGAGCGCCTCCGCGACGAGGAGTTTCGTCCCGACGCCGTCGGTAGCGAGTCCCAGATACCGGTCGCCGATGTCGAGGAGTCCGGCATAGTCGCCCGACCCGCCGCCAACCTGCGCAACGAGCGCCGCGGTCGCGGCCTCGCTCGCCTCGATGTCGACGCCTGCATCGGCGTAGGTCATCCCTTCGGAGTCGTCTTTCGTCATGTTCGTGTACGAGTTAGGCCGAAATATAAAATCACAGGGTCCTATTCACACACCTTCTCGCATATGTTTGGTTTATTGTTGCCTTCCTGACCATTCCCGCCGCTGGCCCCTCGGTTATGTGGCCCCAAACCTCGTCGCGCGATTGGTTTTGAACACCCTTCGGCAACCCATTATTTCGTGCCTGTGTGTGACTCGAAGATGAATGCAGACAGTATTTCCGGAATCTCCGAAAAACTACGAGAGCCGTCGATAAAACTTCTCGGACGATTTAAGGCGTTTGTAAAACATTACGAAAGAAGAATGTCTCGTTTGGGACATGGTTGAATGAACCGAAAAGGAAGCGAATTCACGGTAACGCTCGGCCCCTTATATGATGGTCCCCGTCGTATGCAGAAATGACGATGTCCGGAATCCCCTCCACGTCTGACTCGCTCGCACTGGACTCTGCGTCGACGCTCGGCCGCATTGCGTTCGAACCGCTCAAGGTCTTCGCGTTTTGGTCGGCGATTGCCCTGCCCCTCGCATACCTGCCCCTGCTTGCGAGCGGTCTCGATTCCGGTGAACTCCCCCTCTTCGCCGGTCTCATTGCCTTGCACGCGGCTACGCTCGTCCTCGGGCGCAACCACGGGCAAGACTAACCGAGTACACGCACCCCCGTTCCGGATTCGTCTCGGTCCCCGCAGACGCTTGGTCTTCCACTCCGTGCGTCGTCTGCCCCTGCAATCGAACTCGAACCCCGTCTTACCCCCCTCGTTCCTTTTGGTCCACTCCCCTCGCCGCTTTTTTGGCTTGCTAACGCTGCCTCGAACTCCACGACCTCCTGCTTTGGGTTAGCCTGCTGCTTGGGTCCGCTCTCCAACCTTGCTCCGACAGTTTGGCCCCCTCTGACTTTGGTTCCACACTCGAATTGCCCCGGCCGCTTCGGTCCTACAACGCCGTCACCGAGATTGGTCTTGGCTGCTGTCGCCATGTCGGGATGATTCTCTGAGGTATTCACTCCAACAATGGGTAGAAAAGACCGGAGACCTGAGAGCGGGCGTCAGAACCCGACGAACAGGAGCAGCCCAACGGTCAGGAGGATAGATAGGACGAGAACGCCCGCAAAGACCGATGTGCTCCACGACTTGACCGTCCGCCCGTCGAGCGACCCGAAGGGAAGCATATTGAACGCCGCGAGAAAGGCGTTGATGACGAGTCCGCGCGACCCGATAAGTTGGACGACGTCGGACCCGATGATGATGCCGCCGACGAACACCGGCGCGAAGGCGACGAGGAGCAGGAGGTTCGTCACCGGCCCGGCGAGAGCGATAAGGCCGTGTTCGCGGTCGGTGAGCATCCCGCGGTGGTACACCGCGCCCGGCGCGGCGAAGATAAATCCGATGAGAGCGCTCATGACGGCGATGCCGAGCATTCCGTAATCCGCACGGAACTCGGCCACTTGGTCGAACTTGACGGCGACGACTTTGTGTGCGACCTCGTGGAGCAGGAATCCCACTCCAGCAGTCAGCAGGCTCACAATCAGCGCGAGACCGAACGACCCGCTGAGGAGCAATGCGAGCGCGCGGTTGCCACCTCCGGCGAAGAAGATGGCGAACGCCAGGCCGAGCGCAAGCCACGCGACGGCGAGGTCACGTAGCTCCCGCGAGGAGAACGTGACGTTCACGTGAGCGTCCTCCAGATGAGGTCGGCGCTGTTTCTTGCCCCTTCGAACATCAGGTTTGCGACGCCCGACGCGCCGCCGAGGTCGGATGCGATGACGGGGATGACGTAGGTGACAAAGAGGAAACTGGCGATGATGCTCCCGATGTTCGTCATGGCGACGACCATGATGAGTTTGAAAAGCGGCACGTCGAACATCTGTCCGACGAGTTCGGGAATCGGCGTCTCCTCGTCCGAGAGCAGTTCGTTGAGTTTCCCGATGTCACCGACGTTGACCGGCGTGTGTCGGAGTTCGACGTAGCCGGTGAACCAGCCGGGTGCGAGAAGCGGGTTGATGGAAGTCATCCACGCGACGAGACCGCCGACGAGGGCACCACTCCAGCGCGCACCGGCGAGTTTGGCGAGCGTGCCGGCGAAGATGCCGTTGATGAGGAACCACGCACCGAAGATTGTCAAGAGCCGCTCGTTGCTGATGCCGGCCATCGCGAGGAGGACGAAAAAGCCGATGAAGACTGCGGTAACGCCGAACCCGATGAGTTTCCCCCACGGGAAGCCCTTCTTTTCGCTGACGCCGACGAGCGACTCCATCGGCGGCAGGGTTTCCGGGCGTTCGAGATAGCTCTCGATACCGGCTTTGTGGCCCGCGCCGACGACGGCGACGACGTCGTGGCCGGACTGTCGGAGTGCGACGAGTTTGTGTGCAATGAAGGCGTCGCGTTCGTCGATGAGCGCCTCCGCGCCGCCGGGGCTGAACCGGCGGAACTCCTCCATCATCGCCGACACCACGTCACCGTCGGTCAGGTCGGCCATGTCGTACTCCTCGTAGTCCTCGACGCCCTCCGCAGGCGCGAACAAGCCGATTGCGTTCAGCACGACCCCGGCGACAACGCCCACGGCGACGCCAGCGACGATACCAATGACGAGGCTGCCGACGATGGCAATCCCGAGGTCTTTGAGGACCGCTGTGGCGAGTCCAGTTCCGATACCGAGTCCGAAACTGAGGATGATTCCAATCGCTGTCCCCCCACCGAGTCCGGCGAGAAGGGCGTCGTCACCGTCGAGATAGAACGACGCAATCGTGTACAGCATGTACGAAGCGGCTCCACCGACGACCGCGGCGGTCGCGGTCCGAGTCAGGATGAGGTCGGTGATGCCGACCGCGTCTCCGTAGAGTCCGACGAGCGGGCCGAGGAAGACCCCGACGGCGATGCCGAAGACCGCACCAACGCCGCGAGCGTCCGCGAAGCCGAACAGTAGCTCGCCGGCCATTCGCATCTTTTCGACGATGCCCATCCGCCGCCAGAAGCGTTGGATGGTCGTCTGGATATTCCGGTCGACGAGCGCCACGTCGAGACCTTCCGATTCCGCGGTCTCGACCGCGGCGAGCATGTCTGCACCGGGCTTTACGTCGAACTTTTCTCCCATCTGCGCCTGGACGTACGAGAGCATCCAGTAGGCGATAAACTGGAAGACGGTGTTTCCGCGAAGGAGGTCACTTGCTTCGATGTCGTCGGGCGACCCGCCCTTCAACTGCCGGTAGCGCCCTTCATCGAGTTCGACCGCGACAACGTCCGGTTGCTCCGCTTTGACGGTCTCTTCGACCTCTCGGACGCTGTCGGCCGAGACGTGGGCCGTGCCGACGACGCGGACGTGACCCTCGCCGGGCGACGAATCGTTCATCGACGGGATTACCGGCCCACGACTTTTATCCGTGTCGGCATCTCCCACGAATCATGCACAGTTTCGACGCGCGAACCCCAAAACCGACCCACGAGACAGCACTCGACTGCCTGCAGGCCGGGGTCGAGGCCGTCCTCCCCGAGCGTGTCGTCCGCGAGTCGGTTTCGCTCGACGGCGACACGCTCACCGTCGCAAACGTGGCCTACGACCTCTCGGCGTACGACCGCATCCTCGTCGTCGGCGGCGGGAAAGCGGGTGACGGTGTCGCGGACGCCCTCGAAGCTATCCTCGGCGAGCGAATCGACGATGGCGTGGTGGTAACGCCGCATCCAGACGACCGCGGTGAAACGAGTAACCGAAACCGAATCGAACGACTTCCCGGTGACCACCCGGTCCCGTCCGCGCGCGGCGTCGAGAGCACGCGCCACCTCGTGTCGCTCCTTTTGGACCTCGACGAGCGAACACTCGTCCTCGTTGCCGTCACCGGTGGCGCAAGCGCCGTTCTCCCGGCCCCGGCCGACGGCATCTCGCTCGCGGACCTTCGCGAGACGACGGACCAACTCCTCGAAAGCGGGGCCGAGATTCACGACCTCAACGCAGTCAGGAAACACCTTTCGACGCTCAAGGGCGGTGGTCTCGCCCGCCTTGCCGCGCCTGCGACAGTCGTCGGACTCGTCCTCTCGGACGTGGTCGGAAACGACCTCAGCGTCATCGCTTCGGGACCGACGGCTCCCGACGAGACGACCTACGACGACGCGCTCGACGTGCTGGACCGATTCGACCTCGACGTACCACGGTCGGTCAGGACGCGCCTCGCCCGCGGGTCTGCTGGTGACCTTCCGGAGACGCCGAAACCGGGTGACTCGGTGTTTGAGCGAGTGACGAACCACATTCTCGCGGACACCTTCACCGCTCTTGACGCCGCCCGCGACGTGGCCCAAGAACGAGGGTACGACACGCTCGTTCTCTCCTCCCGCGTCCGCGGTGAAGCCCGAGAGGCGGCGAAAACGCACGTCGCCGTCGCGGAAGAAGTGCTGGCGACCGGAAACCCGCTCGACGCGCCAGCAGTAGTTCTGTCCGGCGGTGAGTGTACCGTGACTGTTCGCGGCGATGGGTCCGGCGGGCCGAACCTCGAACTCTGCCTCGCGGCCGCGCCCGAACTGCCGGATGGTGCCGTCCTCGCCAGCATCGACAGCGATGGGAAAGACGGCGGCACCGACGTCGCCGGAGCTATCGTCGACGCGGAGGCAGTCGCTGCGCGAGATGCGCACGCTGCCTTGGCGAAAAACGATGCACTGCCGGTGCTCCGGGATGCGGGTGCATTGGTCGAATCGGGGGCGACCGGAACGAACGTCAACGATTTGCGGGTGTTGGTCGTCGATGCGGGCGAGTGACTCGGTGGGGGAAGTGACCGCTCGGGGGACAACAAGTTTGTATCCTCCCGTGTAGTATCGCTTCTCATGGCCGGTTTGCTGCCCTCCGCCCCAGATACCTCCGCCGCAGACGAGCCTTCGCCCCGCGTCATCGGACTCGACGACGACGAGGCGTCAGAACTCCTCTCGGCGCTCTCGTCGGAGACGGCCCGGCGCGCACTCGCCCTTCTCCACGAAGAACCGACGAACGCCGCCGAACTCGCCGAGCGCGTAGACACATCCCTCCAGAACGTCCAGTACCATCTCGGAAAACTCGACGACGCCGGTCTCATCGAGGTGGTCGACACCGTCTACTCCGAGAAAGGACGCGAAATGAAAGTCTACGCGCCCGCGGACCGACCGCTGGTCGTCGTCGCCGCGGCCGAAGAGACGCGAACGGGGCTCGCGAGCATGGTAACGAGTCTTCTCGGCGGCGTCGCCGTGTTGGGTCTCCTCGCAGCGCTCGTTCAGTGGGTTGCCACGCGCGGTCCCGGCGGTCTCTTCCCAGTTGCTGAAACAGGAAGCTCGGACGGGGCTGTCACGATGGCTGCCGAGTCCGCACCTGCGGCCGCACAGAGTATTCCACCCGGAATCGCGTTCTTCGCCGGTGGTCTCGTTATCCTTCTCGCGATTGCAATCGTCCAGTTTGCCCGTTACCGAGCGGAGTAACACGCGGTGACCGATTGGTGGGGTAATTATTCGTACTCCGCGCGACTATTACATGGCATGAAACACCGTGCCGTGGTCCACGGTATCGGGGTCGGTGTCGGTGAAGACGGGTCGAACGTCCCGGCGGTCGTTCTCGAAGCCCGAGACGAGTTCTTACCCATCGTCATCACCTCGGACCAGGCCCAAGCGATTCAACTCGGTCTTTCCGGCGAACAGTTCGAACGCCCGTTGACGCACGACTTGCTCGCCGAGATGGTGACCGAGTTCGGAGGCGCGATAGACAGCATTCGCATTGACGACCTCTCGAACGGCACGTTTTACGCGAAAGTCGACGCCGAGCGGTACCACGCGGGCGAATCGAGGACGTTCGTCTTCGACGCTCGCCCGAGCGACGCCATCGCGCTCGCCATCCGCGTGGACTGTCCGATTCTCATCTCCGACGAGGTACTCGACGCCGCTGGACAGCCTCCAGAGGCGTTTGACACGGACGTAGACGAGTAGTGCGGTAGTCCGGGCCATGTCCCACGATTTCAAGCCCCCCTAGTGCAACCCCTCTCGCATGAGCGAACAGACATCGACGCTCGCCGAATCGCGAACCGAGATGACCGAACTGCTCCTGCCGAACGACACGAACAACCTCGGACGCGCGCTCGGTGGGGCGGTCCTCCACTGGATGGACATCTGCGGAGCAATCGCGGCGATGCGATTTTCGAACCGTCAGTGTGTCACCGCCTCGATGGACCACGTCGATTTCATCAGCGCCATCGACCTCGGCGAGGTGGCCGTCATGGAGGCGTACGTGTTCAACGTCGGCCGGACGAGCGTCGACGTGAAGGTCGACGTGCACGCGGAGAACCCGAAGACGGACGAGCGCCGCAAGACTACGTCGTCGTTCCTGACGTTCGTCGCCCTCGACGACGACGGCGAAACCACACCGGTGCCGCGTCTCGAATGTCCAACACCCGAAGAAGAGGCGCTCCGTCAGGAGGCGGTCGAGGCGCGCGCCGCCCAGTTGGAGTCCGTCATCGACCGGATGGACGAAGCGTAACTACCGCCGACCGCGGCGAACCCTTATCCGGGATGCCGACCCACTCCCGAGCATGCTCGACGTTCCCGTCCCCGAACCGCCGACGCTTCCGAAGGTCGACCCGAACCAGTACGACGATGCGGAGGTTGCGGTCGACGCCGACTTCAAGCGAACCGAACTGGAGCAGTTCCTCGCCGACGGCGCGTGGGCCGACGCGTTCGAAGCGTGGGCGGCGGAGACACCAGTCTCCGAGGAACAGTGGCAGGTCGTCCTCGACCTCGACTTGCTCACGTACTTCGATTTCTTCTGGGACGATTTTGCGGACCGAGTTGGCTACCACGCCCCCGGACTTCCCGAAGATTGGAAAGAACGCGAGTTACATCCCGAGTTGACCTCGTGGGGACAAGTGTCGTCGATAAACGCCGGCCTTACCGAACTCGGACAGGAGGTGTGTGACGTGCTCAAAGACGACTACATCGACTGGGAGTCGGGGTACGAAGCGCCCGACGACCTGCCGGATTTTGGGTAAGGAATCTCCACGAACGTGATACGTCACCACTGACTGATTGGTCTGCAGTGTGTTGGTTTCTAGCCACAATCTTGGAGGAGCATCAGAGCCATCTACTGACCCCAATCGCTTTAGCCTAGAATGGATGCATTACTGCTATATTTTACTTGATAATCAATCGTAATAGCTCACACAAAATCTCTATATGGCCCAGAGCTTAGTATCAACACAAGAACCCATGTCCCACGCTGCCGGTAACGATGTCACTCAGCAAGCACCTGAGGACATCATTGGTGACCCGTTGGAGTCCTTCTCGGCACAAATGGACTCGTTTGGCAGTCTGATATCACTCGTCTTCGATGACTATGAGAATTTCATAGATGAATTAGTCCGGAAAGTGATTGAGCTCCCACCAGAGAGGCGCTTTACTCATTCACACGAGATTGTTGAGGAACAAGTTAGTGAGGAGTTCGGTACTGCAGACGTATTGAGTGCGCAGTTTCCCCAGTTGAACGGTAAGCAACTCTCTCGCTTTATGAGCCAAATCAATGAACAGATACTGAAAAATGTGCTACGTGGAATCTATTTTGACCGCGAGCCGGATACTCGGTTAGTACTTGCAGCACTTGTCCAGTCGACGGAGCATTTTATGTCTGCCATTGAGGATAATCAGTGTGAACGTGCAGTAAGACAGAGGTCGTACAGCGCTCCCCTTGGGCTATTATGTAGGTTGATGTATACTGCAAGGAACCCTGACGAATCTACTATCGAGGATATCGCTATGGATGTTTCACGGTCTCACTATTACTTTGGCTCGGCTTCTAGTAGTGACTCGGAGAATCCCCCGAACCCAGACAATAGACCGTCCTCGGAAGTGATTCAAGAGGTTCGTGAGTACGGTGCGGCTATTGCGTATGCTAATACCCAAATTTCCCTCGGACGGGGTAGCGAGCTAGCACACCTTACCGAGCGAGAATTCAGAACCCGTGTGTTGAAAGAGCATAAAATTCCTGTCCGAAATGGTCCGCAGTCAGCAGAGGACTTGGGCGACCGAATTTAAAAATGACTGATGCTTTTGTCATAGACAACTGTATCCTTTCTTCTTTCTGCTTTGCGGATTGGTTTGACGCAATCACCTTTTGGAAATCGGATTACGACCTCCTTGTCACTCGTCGAGTGTGGGAAGATGAATTCGTGTCACATCACGACCAAGTTCAACCAGATTGGCTATCAATTCGTAGTGTAGACCTGAGCAGCATTCAGGTTCAAGCTAGTGGTCAATTGAGCAAAAAAGACTGGTCCTGTATTGGTCTTGCTGAAGAATACGATGGCAACGCCGCGGTCATCACCAATGATTACCGTCTAAAAACGACCGCTGAGAAGAGGGTTCTCCGAGGAATCTGGGGAACTAGGTTTGCAATAGACACGTACGAGCGATGTGGTATCCCTGTCGATGTTTACGAAAGCGGCCTGCCACAATATCTGGAGGATGTATTACTCCCACCAGAAGCCCAAAAAGCTCTGAAAGAAGCAGAGAAAATATAACTAACCGACTTCACCCAACCGATTTTGTAAATTTCTGTGATTCAACATGGCTCGGTGGCGTAGCCACATGTGTGATAGTTCATATGAGAGGCCAGAGACAGTGCCACAGTGTCGGAGTAAGCGTTATGTCCTCCGCGACACACGAATCAGCTAGCATGCGACAGTATCGGACTGCACGCTGCCGACACGCAGCCACGCAGTCCCAACTCTCCGCTGTCGTCGCCGACTCGCTCATTATTGCGGGGCGTTAGCCTCGCATAACCCAAACTTCGTTTCTCGCGCGCATCGACTCTGAGCACCCGCAGAACATCGTATGGAGGGACACATGCACCACACCCGACAGCAGTATCGACGACAGACAGCTTTCGGACGCTGGCGACGAGCCACCCGTTCGAAACAGCGGAGCGCACACCATGTCTGAGAGCGACCAGACGGAACGCCCGACGGACGCGGACGAGACCCGCCGTTTTGATATATATCCGCGAGAACGTCGGGGTATGGAAGACATCGCAGACCAGTACACGCCGTCGGATGTCGAATCCGCAGTCGGCGAGTACTGGGACGAGAACGACGCGTACGAGGCGACGAAGGAGGCACACGCCGACGACCCGTCGTTCTTCTTCGTCGACGGCCCGCCGTACACGTCCGGCCAGATGCACCTCGGCACGGCGTGGAACAAGACGCTGAAGGACGCCGCCATCCGCTACAAGCGCATGACGGGGCACCACGTCACCGACCGCCCCGGATACGACATGCACGGTCTCCCCATCGAGGTCAAAGTCGAAGAGGAACTCGGCTTCACCTCGAAGCGCGACATCGAGGAGTTCGGCATGGAGGCGTTCATCGACAAGTGCAAGGAGTTCGCCGTCCGTAACCGCAAGGCCATGGACGAGGACTTCCAGTCCATCGGCGCGTGGATGGACTGGGACAATCCCTACCAGACGCTGTCTCCCGAGTACATGGAGTCCGCGTGGTGGGCCTTCTCGAAAGTCGCCGAAAACGGGCTGGTCGAACAGGGCAAGCGGTCGGTCAACTACTGCCCGCGCTGTCAGACCGCCATCGCCGCGAACGAAGTCGAATACGACGAAATCACGTCGCCGTCTATCTACGTCAAGTTCCCGCTGAAGGGCCGTGAGGGCAACCTCGTCATCTGGACGACGACGCCGTGGACCATTCCCGCGAACACCTTCGTCGCCGTCTCCGACGAGATGACGTATCAGGAGGTCCGCGCCGAGAAGGACGGCGAGAGCGAAGTGCTCTACGTCGCCGAACCGTGTGTCGAGGAAGTCCTGAAGAAGGGCCGCTACGAGGACTACGAAGTCCTCTCGGAACTCACCGGCGAGGAAATGGTCGGCTGGGAGTACGAGCACCCGCTTGTAGACGTACTGACCGAGTACGCCGACTTCGAAGGCGCTGGACAGGTCTACACCGCCGACTACGTCGAAGCCGACCGCACGGGGCTGGTTCACTCCGCGCCCGGTCACGGTCAAGAGGACTTCGCCCGCGCACAGGAACTCGGTCTCGACGTGTTCGTCCCCGTCGACGGCAAAGGCGAGTTCACGGAGCAGGCCGGCGACTACGTCGGGACGTTCGTCCGCGACGCCAACCCGGCGGTCATGGACGACCTCGACGAGCGCGGTCACCTGCTCCACGCAGGCGAACACGACCACCGCTACGGGCACTGTTGGCGCTGCGACACGGACATCATCTTCCTCGCCACCGACCAGTGGTTCATCACGGTCACGGACATCAAAGACCAACTGCTGGACAACATCGAGGAGTCCGAGTGGCACCCGCAGTGGGCGCGCGACAACCGCTTCCGAGACTTCGTGAGCGACGCGCCCGACTGGAACATCTCTCGCCAGCGCTACTGGGGTATCCCGCTTCCCATCTGGGTTCCGCAGGACCCCGACGCCGACGCTGCGGAGGAGATGATTGTCGTTGGCACCCGCGAAGAACTCGCCGAGCGCGCCGACCAGGATATCGACCCCGAGACGGTCGACCTCCACCGGCCATCGGTCGACCCCATCACCATCACCGAAGACGGCGTGACCTACGAGCGCGTTCCCGACGTGTTCGACGTGTGGATCGACTCCTCGGTCGCCACGTGGGGCACCCTCGACTTCCCGAGCGAGACGGAGGACTACGAGGAACTGTGGCCCGCCGACCTCATCATCGAGGCACACGACCAGACCCGCGGATGGTTCTGGTCGCAACTCGGCATGGGTACCGCCGCGACTGGCGAGTCCCCGTACAAGCGAGTCCTCATGCACGGGTTCGCGAACGACAAGGACGGCCGCAAGATGTCGAAGTCCGTCGGCAACATCGTCACGCCCGAAGAGGCCATCGACCGCGCCGGTCGGGACCCGCTTCGCGCGTACCTCCTGTGTCACGACCAACAGGGTGTCGACCTCTCGTTCGACTGGGACGGTCTCGAAGACATGCAGTCGACGCTCAACATCTTCTGGAACGTCTTCCGCTTCCCGCTTCCGTATATGGACCTCGACGGCTACGACCCCGCCGAGGCCGACCTCTCAGAAGGCGAACTCACCGTCGTCGACGAGTGGGTGCTCTCGCGTCTCCAGACCGTCAAGGCCGAGATGCACGAGGCGTGGGACGACTACGAGGTCTCCACCGCGCTGAACACGCTTCTCGACTTCATCACCGAGGACGTCTCGCGCTTCTACGTGAAGGCCATCCGCGAGCGCATGTGGGACGAGGAGGACTCCGACTCCAAACTCGGCGCGTACGCCACGCTCTCGACGGTGCTTGCCGAGTCTCTCCGCCTCATCGCGCCCTACACGCCGTACATGGCCGAGCGCATGTACCAGCGTCTCGACGGCTCTGAGACGACCGTCCACATGCTCTCGTACCCCGAACCGGACGAAGACCGCCGCGACGAGGACCTCGAAGCCAACATGGCGGTCCTCCGCGACGTCGAGGAGGCCGCGGCCCACGCCCGACAACTGGGCGGCCGCAAACTCCGCTGGCCCGTCTCGCGCATCGTCGTCGAATCCGACGACGACGAGGTTGCAGCGGCCGTCGAAGCCCTCTCGGACCTCCTCTCGGAGCGCGTGAACACGCGCGCCGTGGAAGTCGTCGACGTGTTCGACGAACTCGTCGAGACGGCGGAACCGCAGATGAGCGTCATCGGGCCGGAGTTCGGCGCTGACGCCCAGAAAATCATGGGTGCCGTCGAGGGTCTCACCCGCGCCGAGGTCGAATCCGGCGTCGAAGTCGACGGCGAGACCTACGAACTCACCGACGAGATGGTCTCCTACCGTGCCGAACCGCCGGAGAACGTCACCGGGGCCGACTTCGAGGGCGGCACCGTCTACGTCGACACCGCGCTTACCGACGACATCGAGTCCGAGGGCTACGCCCGCGACGTTATCCGCCGCATTCAGGAGATGCGCAAGCAACTCGACCTCGACGTCGAAGAGGAAATCGACGTGGGCATCGACGTGGCAGACGACCGCGTCGCCGCCTTCGTCGAGGAGAACCGCGACCTCATCGCCGAGGAAGTTCGCGCTCGCTCGCTCGAACTCGGCACCGCCGACGGCGAGACGGTCGAGACGTGGGATGTCGAAGACGTGTCCGTGACCATCGCAGTCACGCAACTCGAGTAAGTCGTCGCCGACAGCGACGACCCCGTTATTCTTTGGCTCATCGTCGTCTGCCGAGCCTTCCGGCTGACCAACACTTTTGGCCTACTCGGGCGTCTTGGTCTGTGAGTCATGAAGAAACTCATCAACGAACCGAGCGCGGTGGTCGACGAGATGCTCGACGGGATGGTGGCCGCACACCCCGTGCGTCGACTCGACGGGACGAACGTCCTCGTCAGAGACGACGTACCGGTCGATGGGAAGGTCGCGGTCGTCTCCGGCGGCGGGTCGGGCCACGAACCGACACACGCGGGCTACCTCGGCGAGGGCATGCTCGACGGCGCGGCGGCCGGTGAGGTGTTCACGTCGCCGACGGCGGACCAACTCGACGAGATGATTCAGGCGACCGACGCGGGCGAGGGAGTTCTCTGTGTCGTCAAGAACTACGAGGGCGACGTGATGAACTTCGACACCGCCGCCGAGATGGCTTCGATGGAAGGCATCGATGTCGAACAGGCCGTCGTCAACGACGACGTCGCGGTGGAAGATTCGCTGTACACGTCGGGTCGCCGTGGCGTTGCGGGCACTATCTTCGTCCACAAGTGCGCCGGTGCGAAGGCAGCAGAGGGAGCGGACCTCGCGGAAGTCAAGGAAGTCGCGGAGAAGGTCATCGACAACGTTCGAACGATGGGGATGGCGCTGACCTCGTGTGTCACGCCCGAGAAGGGCGAACCGACGTTCGACCTCGGCGAGGACGAAATCGAACTCGGTATCGGCATCCACGGCGAACCCGGCACCGAGCGCGCCGACATGATGAGCGCCGACGAGATAACCGAACATCTGACCGAGAACGTCCTTTCGGACCTCGACCTCGACGAAGGCGAGGAAGTCGTCACGTTGGTCAACGGCATGGGTGGCACGCCGCTTTCGGAACTCTACATCGTCAACCGGAAACTCCAGTCCATCCTCGATGACCGCGGCATCGAGACGTGGGACGCGTGGGTCGGCGACTACATGACCTCGCTGGATATGATGGGCTGTTCCGTCTCCGTCCTCCGCGTCGACGACGAACTGAAGGAACTGCTCGGCGCGCCGGCGGAGACGCCCGCGCTCACCGTCGCCGAATAACTTGACCGACGACCGGTCCGTCCTCGATTTTTCCCGGCAGACTGCTCCACCGTGGCAAGGGCTTAACGAATATGGTTGCGAAGGGGACGCTATGGCCGACGTAGAAACACAACGCGACGCGGTGTTAGACGCGCTCGATAACGTGGCGGCGCGACTCGCCGAGGAGAAGGGGTACCTCACCGACCTCGACTCCGCAATCGGCGACGCGGACCACGGCGCGAACATGCAGCGCGGATTCGGCGAGGCGGCCGAAAAGCGCGAAGCGTTCGCCGAGATGGACCCCGACGAGGTCGTGAAAAACGTCGGCACGACGCTCATTTCGAACGTCGGTGGGGCTTCCGGCCCGCTCTACGGCGGGTCTATCATGTTCGCCAGTCAGGAACTCGAAGACGGGATTACCGCGGAAACGTCGGTCGCCTTCGCGGAGGCGTACCTCGACAAGGTCAAAGACCGCGGCGGGGCGGAGGTCGGGTCGAAGACGATGGTGGACGCGCTCGTTCCCGCGGTCCACACCTACAAGAAGTCCATCGAGCAGGACGACCTCCCGCCGCTTACAGCCCTCGCCAAGGCCGTCGATGCGGCCGAACGGGGAGTCGAGTTCACTGTTCCGCTCAAGGCCCTCAAAGGCCGGTCTTCGTTCCTCGATTGGCGTTCTGTCGGTCATCAAGACCCCGGCGCGACGAGCACGCTGTTCATCCTCGAAGAACTGCTTGCGACCGCTGAGGAGTATCTGGACGGTGCGATCGACCGCGACGCCCACGCCGGTGATGCCGCACGGAGGGACGAATGATTGGTCTCGTCGTCGTCTCGCACAGCGCGAAGGCGGCCGAAGGAATCGCTGACGTAGCCGAACAGATGGGCGGCGGCAACGCCCGCATCGTTCCCGCCGGTGGCGACGAAGACGGAATCGGAACGTCGCCCGACCGCATCCGCGAGGGTATCGAGGAAGCCGACGACGGCGATGGTGTCGTCGTTCTCGTCGACCTCGGAAGCGCCGTGATGAACGCCGAACTCGCCATCGAGATGGCGATGGACGTGGATGCGATTATCGCCGACGCCCCGATTCTGGAGGGGACACTCAACGCCGCGGTGGAGACGACGAGTCCGAAGGCGACGCTCGACTCTGTGGTCGAGCGCGCGACAGATGCGCGCGACTACCGGAAGTTGAACTAATTCTCCGACGCTTCGTCGCCCGACTCGGGCGTCGAAAGCACGTCTTCGAGCGCGTCGAGTGCCGCTTCGGCATCGTCGCCGTCGGCGACCAGTCTGATTTCTTCACCGTGAGAGACGCCGAGACCGGTCACAGCGAGCATGCTCGCCGCGGGGACGAGGCTGTCGTCATCGACACGGCCGAGTGTAATCTCAGCATCGAATGAATTGGCTGTCTCGACGAACTGGGATGCAGGACGGGCGTGGAGACCGTCTTTCGGGACGACAGAGACGATGCGTTCCATACATCCGCTACCGATTGGGGAGCGTTAGCGCTGCCGGTTGCGGAACGTGACCCAAAAAAGCGGTGCGGGACCGTGTGGTTGTTTGTGAGTTAGAACGTCGCGACCCACGACGAGTCCGGGAAGACCCCGGCGATGGCGAGCATCGCAACGAGGAACGTCCCGAACACAATCGCGGCCGCCGGCGGGTCCCAGTGGGTGTCACCGTGCGCGTAGAAGATGCGCTGGAACACCTCACCGAAGAGCGCGGAGATGCCACCGAAGACGCCGCCGATGAGGAGCGCGACGGCACCGAGTTCGGTCGCACCCGCGGTGTACGCGAGCGCCGCGGTCGATGCGGGCAGCGACATGTGGTGAGTCACCGGGATGCGCTCGACGCCGAGGTTCAGGAAGATGAGGCTCGCGGCCGAGATACCGAACGCGAGGAACGGGCTGCCGGTCGAGAGCGCGATGTACGCCGCCATGATACCGACGACGATGCCGATGGCCGTCACTTCTTCCCACTGGTACATGTTCGGCAGCCACGGTTCGACGCTCAGGCGTCCGCCCTCGCCGCCGTCGGCGATTGCGCCGCCGCGAGTCTCACCGCGTTCGAACGGCGTCATGTCGAGGAGGCTGCTGCCGCGGACCTTACCAACGATATCGTAGCCGAAGGCGACGCGGTGGATGAGCGCCGAAAGCGTCACACCCATCGCGATGTGGTCGTACGGCATGTTGAACGATGCCGAGAGGACGGTCAGCCAGTAGCCGATGATACCGAAGATACCACCGACGGCGAGCACGTCGGGCTTCGAGCCGAGTGCGAAGCCGATGTCCTTCGCGTTGTGGTAGTCGAATCCGGAGTCCATGTAGCCACGGTTGGCCGCGTAGGCCGCGGCGGCCGCGCCACCGGCGAAACTGATTGCCGGGGAGAACGGGACACCGAATGCAATCGCGTCCGTGATTGCGCCCGCGTCGGCATCGACGTAGGACGCCACCTCACCGGCGATAACCATGAAGCCGGTGAAGATGAAGGCCGGAAGCGCACCGATTGCTGCACCGAACGCGCCGCCAGCGAAGGCGGCGATAAGCATCTCAATCGCCCAGAGTTGGTCCAGTGCCATTGATTACTCCTCCGTGTCCCGTGCCCAATCCAGCGAGCGGTCGACTGCCTCTTTCCAGCGGCCGTAGCGGTGTTCGACGTTCTGCGGGTCCGAGGGACCGAACTCGCGGTCGACCTGCCAGTTCGCGCGGAGTTCTTCCATCGTCTCCCAGTAGCCGACGGCGAGACCCGCGGCATAGGCAGCACCGAGTGCTGTCGTCTCGTCGACTTGCGGACGGACGATTTCGGTGTCGAGAATATTCGACTGGAGCTGACAGAGGAAGTTGTTCTTGACCGCTCCGCCGTCCACGCGGAGGCTGGAGAGGTCGATACCGCTGTCGGACTCCATGGCTTCGGCCACGTCGCGCGTCTGGAACGCGATGGATTCGAGCGTCGCACGAACGATGTGTTCGCGGCGGGTGCCGCGAGTCATGCCGACGATGGTCCCACGGGCACGCTGGTCCCAGTGCGGCGCACCGAGACCGGCGAAAGCGGGAACGAAGTAGACGCCGTCAGTCGAGTCGACCGACCGAGCGAGCTTTTCGGACTCGGAGGCGTTCTCGATGAGCGTCATGTCTTCGAGCCATTCGATAGCCGCGCCGGTGATGAAAATCGACCCTTCGAGAGCGTACTGGACGGGTTCGCCGGAACGCTGGAAGCCGACGGTCGTAAGCAGGCCGTGTTCGGACATGACTGCCTCTTCGCCGGTGTTCATGAGCATGAACGAACCGGTACCGTAGGTGTTCTTGGCGTCGCCAGCGTCGAAACAGGTCTGGCCGAACAGCGCGGCCTGCTGGTCGCCGAGCGCACCCGCGACGGGCACTTCGGCACCGAGGAAGCCGCTTGCGTCGGTCTCGCCGTAGTGGTCGTCGTCAGACGACGGTCGAACTTCGGGGAGAATCTCGCGGGGGACGTTGAACTCGTCGAGGAGTTCGTCGTCCCACTCCATGTCGTGGATGTTGAACAACATGGTCCGCGACGCGTTGGTAACGTCCGTGATGTGGTTACCCGTCAGCTTGTAGATGAGCCACGTGTCGATGGTACCGAAGGCGAGTTCGCCTTCCGCGGCGCGGTCGCGGATATCTTCGGGTCGCGAGCGCTGAAGCTTGATGGGGTCGGAGTTATCGAGTATCCATTCGGCCTTCGTCGCAGAGAAGTATGCGTCGGGTTCGAGTCCCGTCTTCGCGCGCACTTCGTCCGTCTTACCGTCCGCTTCGAGCGTCTCGATTCGGTCCGTCGTGCGGCGGTCCTGCCAGACGATGGCGTTGTGAATCGGCTGTCCAGTCTCACGGTCCCAGACGATGGTCGTCTCGCGCTGGTTCGTGATACCGATTGCTTCGAGTTGTTCCGGGTCGAGAAGCGCGTCGTTGAGCGCCTCGTTGATGACCGTCTTCGTATTCTCCCAAATCTCGTTTGCGTCGTGTTCGACCCAACCGGGTTCGGGGTAAATCTGTTCGTGCTTCTCGTAGGCGTTGGCGACCACCTTTCCGTCGTGGTCGAACACCATGAAGCGCGTGCCTGTGGTACCTTGGTCGATGGCACCAACGTATGTTTCTCCTGACATTTCTAACCAACCTCGATACGAACTCTCCGAACGAGAGTCCTACCAGTACAAACGTGCACAAATTATATGATAAATCTTTCTTTACTCCCGATTAACTACCTCGAATAGATAACTCCGTTGGAGAGGCACTCTACGTAGGGATAATCGGCAAAACATTTCGTACGCCCACCCCTAATAGTTATGTTTTCGAAATGTCGGGGTGGACAGACCCTACGCGTTCGTCACTGACGAACTAGATCAGTCGTAACAGAAACTATTCTACCGGTTTATCGAGTTTTCAGCGGATTTTGTGTATGTATGTCGTTGTGCGCCTGCTGACTCGAACTGGACGCAAGGTCGATAGCGGCGGCGACTGCCAACCGCTTTGGGTGCGCGCTCTCCTGCGCGTCTCAGACTAACGCTTCTTCGAGGAGCTGCAGCGGGTGCTTGATGTCGTAGCCCGTGCCGTGTTCCATCTGCATCGAACACGTCGGACACTCGGTCATCCCGACGTCGCCTTGGGCGTGCTCCATGTGGTCGAACATGTCGGCAGCGATTTGCATCGACTTGTCGTATTTCTCTTCCTTCCAGCCGTAGGTACCGGAGATGCCGGAACAGGAGTCGCCCACGTCCTCGATTTCGACGCCGTCGAGTTCACGGAACAGTTCGACTGACTGCCGGTCGAGACCCTGATTGCGGGCGTGACACGGCGCGTGGTAGGCGAACGACTGGTCGTCGACGGACACTTCTCGAAGCTCGTCTTCGAGGTTCTCGTGGATGCGGAGGTATTCGAGCGCCTCGTAGGTGTGTTCGGATACGTCTTTGATGCCGTCGATGTCGAACAGTTCGGGGTACTCCTGGCGGAGCGACATCGAACACGAGGTACACGACGCGATGACATCGTAGCCCTCGTTGAGCAGGCCGGAGAAGTTCTCGACGTTGATACCGGCGGCGCGTTTTGCGTCCTCCAACATCCCGTTTGCGAACATCGGCGTCCCGGAACAGCGCTGCTTGGGGACGACGACTTCGTAGCCGAACGACTCGAAGACGCGCACCATCGCCTTGCCGACTTCGGGCGTGTTGTAGTTGGAGTAACAGCCGTGGAAGTAGGCGACGCGCTTTTCTTCGGAGCGGACCTTCGGGCCGCCGCGTTCGTTCCACCACTCGCGGAACGTCTGCGTGGCGAACGCGGGGAAGTCACGTTCGGACGTAATACCGAGCACTTTCTCGTTGACCATCTGGACGAGCGAGTTCCCCATCATGGCGTTCGTCAGGCGGGGGAACATACTGCCCAGTTGGGCGAGCGTCCCGTAGTTGGCGAGGATGCGGTTGCGGATGTACTCCCGCGAGAGTTTGTCCATCTCCTTTTCGACGTACTCGCCGCGGGCCGTGTTGTGCATCTGGCTGAGCGGGACGCCCGACGGACAGGCGTCGTCACAGCGCATGCAGTTCGAACACGACATGATGGAGTCGTCGACGGGTTCGTCGTCTTTGCGCTTGAGACGCCACTGTTCCGGGCCTTGGAACTTCGGACCGGGGAACTCGTCGTCGACTTCCGCGACCGGACAGGACACGTCACAGGCGGTGCACTTGTAACAGTTGTCCGCGCCGGGTCGGAGGTCCATGTCGGTGCTCTCGGGGAACACCTCGACCGCTTCGAAGTCGTCTGTCTGTGCGCCGGGGTTGAGGTTCGGATTTGTCGGTGACTCTGCGTCGCTCATTGGGTTGCCTCCTCTCCCGCGAGGCGTCCGGCGACCGCGCCGGTCGAAAGCGAGACGCCGCTCGCGGATTTTTCGCGTGCGATGTCGGCGCCGCCGACGACGCCGCCCGCCGCACGCAGGTTCTCGAACTGTACCGCTCCGTCTTCGTCGGTCGGGCGCAGTTCGTCGTCGGGGACGACGCCGAAGCGCGCGAATGCGTGACTTCCGAACGCTTCGGGTTCGGACCACTCATAGCGGTCCTCGGGGTGCGGAATGTGGCACCCGAAGACGGGTTCGGTGATGTGTTCGCGGTCCGAATCGATTCCCTTCCCGACGAGTCCGCCCGTCGCGAGGACGATTTGGTCGGCCTCGTAGGGCGTTCGGCGGCTTTTCTGGTCGACGATGACCGTCTCGATACGCCCGTCTTCGGCCTCGAAATCGACCGCCGGGTTGCCAGCGGAGATGCGGACGCCCGCTTCGTCGAGGGCGTCGAACAGCATATCTTCGAGTTTGAGACCGAGGAGACTCGGCGGGCCGGTCGGGACTTCGAAGACGGGCACGCCGAGTCGGTCTGCGAGTTCGTCGCGGACCTCGTCGTCGTGGTCGTCGCCGAGCATCGCCGGGAACCCGACGCGAGTCTCGCCGTCCAGTTCGGCGTCGATGGCGTCGGCGAGGACGGACCGAGCCGTTCCGCCATCTACGGACTCGTCGCGGTCAAGCGCCTTTGCGAAGCGCGTTACCTTCGCGTCGGAGCGGAACGATTTGGGGAACTCAAGGGTAACGCCGCGGACCGAGAACGGAACGCCAGCGGCCGTGAGGTGGTCGGCCGCGACGGGGGCGTCGAAGTCAGTCAGGTTCTCGAACCCGACGAGGAGCATGTCGCCGGACGAACTGGCGAGACCGGGTGCGACCGACTCGGGGTAGCGAGCAGTTGGCTTCACCGCGCCGCCGTGGGTCATGACGAGCGCGTTCGTGTCCGTGTGACCGCCCTGATAGGCGTCGCCGACAGCCTCATCGAAGAGGCGAAGTCCGTCGCGAATGCCGTCTTCGCCGACGATGTGGTACGGGTGGTCTTCGGGGAGTGCGTCGAGACCGGCGTAGGGGTCCGAGAATGGACCCTCGTCGCCAGCGTAGCCGAGCACGTCCACGAGACCGCTGGCCTGCCGGAGCGTACTCTTCTTGTGTGCGAGAAGTCGGACGCGAGCACCCGTCTCTGCGGCCGAGAGCGCGGCCGTACAGGCGGCGATACCGCCGCCGATGACGAGCACGTCGTCAGTTATCGCCATTGGCACCTCCTTCGTCGTCGGCAGCTACACGACCGCCGTCGGCGACAGCGCCGCCGGATGTGGAATCCGACGTGTTCCCTCCGTCGGAGGGACTGCCGTCGTCGAACGCCGCGAAGTCGAGGTCCGTCTCGGCTGTCGCGGGGTCTTCGTCGCGGTTCATCGTCGTCGCGTGGAGCATGTGCTTGAGCGCGGCCTGCGAGAGTTGTTCGCCCCACATGGCGTGGCGTTCGCCCTTCCAGCGCTCCTGATAGAGGTCGTCGAGCGAGGAACGGACGATTGCTTCGTCGTATTCGGGGGCGAGTTCGTTCGCCATCCGGTGACAACAGATTGCACCCTGACAGTTGCCCATCGAGGCGCGCGTCTGAATGCGGACGGAGTTGAGGTCCGTGCCCGCGGTGTCCAGTGCGTCCTGAATCTCGGCGCGAGTGACGGCCTCGCACTCACAGACGACCGGGTTCGGGTCGATGCTGTTGAGCACGTCGTCGGCGCGCGAGCCGAGTCGCTGGACCGAGCGACGGCCAATCGGCGAGCGCAGGCCGAAGTCGTCCATGTAGTCACGAAGGACGGAGAAGTCCTCGCTGCCCGGAAGCGGCACGTCGGCGGTGCGGCACTCGGCTTCGACGTCGAGTTTTTCGCAGACGTGGTCGGAAATCTTCTCGGCCATCATCCGGTAGGTCGTGAGTTTCCCGCCGACGATGCTCGTCATGCCCGGCAGGTCGTCGCGGTCGGCGTGGTCGAGAAGGAAGAACTCGCGCGTGATGTCCGTCGGGTCCTCCGTGCCCGTTCCCGGCGGCTCGTACAGCGGGCGGACGCCCCAGAACGACCGAATCGTCCGCGCGTCTTCCAGCATCGGCACGAGTTCCGAGAGCGTCTCTATCATCAGGTCGACTTCCCAGCCTTCTTCGGGGTAGTCTTCGGGGTCTTCGACCTCTTCGTCCGTCGTCCCGAGAATACACGTCGTCTCGTGGGGTACGATGATGTCCGCGTCACCCTTCGGTCGGCAGCGGTTGACGACCGTGTCGACCTGTCGGGTGTTCATGATGGTCATGACACCCTTCGATGGCCGGACTTCGACGTCGACGCCGGCGAAATCGCCAATCTGACCTGCCCATGCACCGGTCGCGTTGACGACGTAGTCGGCGTATATCTCTTCGACTTCGCCGGGGTTCCCGTGAACGTATGGTCCGGTCCCAGTTTGGTGGGTCACTTCGACGCCGACGACTTCGCCGTCTTCGACCAGCACGTCCGTGACTTCCGAGTGCGTCTCGACGCGCGCGCCGTGTTCGACGGCGCTCGCGGCGTTCGCCACGCAGAGCCGGAACGGGTCGACTGCGCCGTCAGGGACCTTGATGGCGCGTTTGATGTCCTTCGCGAGGTACGGCTCCATCTCGCGGGCCTCTTCGGGTGAGAGGACTTCGGCGGGGATGCCGCACTCGCGGCAGCCCTCTAACTTCTTCTGGAAGTACTCGTCGGAGTCTTCGGGGCGCTGGACGAACAGCCCGCCCGTCATCTCGACGCAGTGTCCCGCGATTCGTCGCAGGACGCGATTTTCCACGATACACTCCTTGGCCGATGCCTGGTCGGACACCGCGTACCGTCCTCCACTGTGGAGGAGCCCGTGCATCCGCCCCGTCGTCCCATGTGTGAGGTTCCCCTTCTCGACGAGGGTCACGTCCAGCCCGCGCATCGCGAGGTCCCGTGCGATGCCCGTACCAGTCGACCCCCCGCCAATGACGAGGACGCTCGGCGATTTATTCATCTGTCTTTCGTGAGGTAGGACCGACGGCACTTTATTTTACCTTCACTCATCTTACCCTCGATTTGTCTCAGTACTCGGACCACTTTCGACGGGTGGTTGCCAACGTACCGCCCGTAGAATACCGTATATTGGCGTTTGTAAACCGATTTGAAAGGCCGAATATAATTCAAAATTATTGTTCATATTAGTTACGGGCAATTGCTCACCACGCGTATTTAGGAACCTCTCAACTGTCTTTGAAATGACGATATTCGGGAGAAATCGTGTTCTATGTTCTCATCAAACATGCTTAAACGTGATAGTAGTTCGGTTTTTATTCGTGCACCGGATATCGTTGAGACGAGACACACCTACGTCATGCGACTCGAAGACAGAATCACCCGACGGCGGCAACGTGGCGGAACAAGACGTCGCCTCGTTCGAGACCTGAGTGCGTTAGACCCGACTGCCCACCCGGACGAACCGACGGGTCGCGGCCCAACACTCGAGCGGATTCTCGACCACCTCGACCCGATTTTCGACGGTGACCTTCCGCCGAACGCCCACATTTACGGTCCCAAAGGGGCAGGAAAGTCCGCCGTCGTGACGACGCTCTTCGAACATCTCTCGCGCGTCGTCCCATCCCAGCAGTCGGTCATCTATACGACCACCCGTACTGCCGGGGCACCCACGACTTCGTTCGCGTATATCGACGCCCGCGATGCATCAACTGAGTTCGCGCTCCTCCATGCGACCCTCGATGCGCTGTCCGAAGAATCAATCCCGTCGCAAGGGGTCGGCGTCGAGGCGTTGCGCGACCGACTCGCGAGGCGGGTCTCTTACGACGAACGCGCGGTCGTCGCAGTCGACCACGTTGGCGAGCCGGAGACGTACGAAGCGATGACGGCCATCGAAGCCCTCGAAGCGGTGTCACCGAATTTCTCGGTTCTCACAGTCGGTCGAACACCGCTCGACGGCGAAACCGCTGAGCGAATCCAGTCGGTCTCGGTTCCGAAATACGAGCGACACAGCCTCGTCGACATCCTCGTCGCGCGTGCTTCCGATGGCGTCGCGCGCAACGCGCTCACTCACGAGGTGACGAGCAACGTTGCCGCGTGGGCTGACGGGGACGCCCACGACGCGCTTTCGGCGCTGTACGGTGCGACCACGTTGGCGGCGACAGACGGTGCGGACACCATCGGTGCCGAGTACGTCGACGCCGGTATGGACGCGGTTCCGGAGGATGGTTGCTCGCTGGGTCGCGTCTTCGCCCTCCCGGACAGTCGCCATCACGTGCTTCGGGCGTTCGTCGAACTCGACGACGAGGACACAGCGTCGGTCTCGGCGGCGACGGAGGCAATCGCATCGACACCGACCGTGTCGCTGTCGGAAGCGACTATCAGACGCGTTCTCTACGAACTTTCGGACCTCGGAATCGTTCGCCGCGTCTCCGAGCGCGACTCGACGGATGGGCCGGGCCGTCCGGCGACGCGTCCCATCCCGAACTTTTCGACGTTGGCGTTCCGCGGACTCATCGATACGAATCACTGAACTCCGAGGAACCCGAGTGTCGACACTTCCTACTTTCGACCGCTGACTCTTTTTCCCCGCTCTCTAAACCACGGGTATGGTTCCACCGCTGGTACTCGATATCGACGGGACGCTCACCGACGCACAGAGTCGACTCGACCCCCGAGCCTTCGACGTGCTCCCGTCGTGGGACGCGCCCGTCATTCTCGCCACCGGCAAGGCCTTTCCCTACCCGGTCTCCCTGTGTCACTACCTCGGACTTCCCGAAACCGTCATCGCCGAAAACGGCGGGGTCGTCCTCGTCGACGGCGAGGTAACCTACGCGGGCAACCGCGAGGCCGCACAAGCCGTCGCCGACGAGTTCGTCGCTCGCGGCGGCGACCTCGGATGGGGTACCGCCGACACCGTCAACCGCTGGCGCGAGACCGAAATCGCCGTCAGCCTCGACGCTGACGAGGCACTCCTGAGAGATGTCGCGGACGCGTTCGACCTCGAAGTCATCGACACGGGATTCGCCTACCACGTCAAATCACACGGCGTCGAGAAGGGTGTCGGTCTCGAACACGTCTGTGAGACGATAGACTACGACCCCGAGGACTTCGTCGCCATCGGCGACAGCGAGAACGACGCCTCGACGTTCCGCGTCGTGGGGCAATCTTACGCCGTCGCCAACGCCGACGAGGTAGCCAAAGCAGCGGCCGACGAGGTACTGGAGGAATCGTACATGGACGGCACGTATTCGGTGCTCGACGCGCTTCGAGAATAGTCGGTTTCGACGCCGGAGTCGGTCTTACGTCGGTCTTACTGTACTTCACCTTCGACCCACGCGGCGTACGCGTCGAGGACGTGTGCCTCGTCGAATCGTCTCTTCGTCGTCGTGTACGTCTCCGTCCCAGCGGTAAACCGAGTCGCAGGAAACGCGATTCACGCAGGCTGCGAGTCGCTCTTCGACGAGCGTCCGAGCGAGTTCGTCCGCCGACGAGGGCGGTGCAGTGATGTAGACTGTCGGCATCTCAAATACGCTTCAGGTATTCGGGAACCTTCAGGGCTTTCAGACCCGCTTCAGTTCAGGCTGGCTCTTCGAAGGGTGCAAAGCGGCCGTTGATATCCCACTCGTGGATGCAGTACGGACTGCCCACCTGTTTTTCGCCGTCTTCGGATGCGACGACCCACGTCGCCGCATCCTCGTCCCAGCGTTCTACCCGACCGCAGCGCTCGCAAGCGCGTCGCGTGGGCCGTCGAAGTTGGGGTTCCATACGTGAACGACTGTCCGCCGGAGCAAAAAAGCCCATCGTCGACGGCAGATTCACGGTCCGAGAAACGGAACCCGTCGCTGGTGTTGTGCATAAAACGAACACATGACCTCCGCAACCGATGGGACTTACCGGTCTCCGACCCGAGGGAAGCTATGGGCTTTCACACCTTCGACATCGACGCGGCGGCCAAACTCGACGACCCCGAGAGATACCGGTTCGTCTCTCGCGAAGAGCTGCTGTCGCACTTGGGGCCGTCCCCGGAGAGCGCCATCGCCGACCTCGGGAGCGGGACCGGATTCTTCACCGACGACGTGGCCCCATACGTCGGAACGCTGTACGCTGTCGACGTACAGGAGGAAATGCACGACTTCTACCGCGAGAAGGGGGCACCAGAGAACGTCGAGTTCGTCACCGCCGACGTTGCGAGCCTTCCGTTCGACGATGAAGACCTCGATGCAGCGTTTTCGACCATGACGTACCACGAGTTTGCGACCGACGAATCACTGGCCGAACTCGCGCGAGTCGTCCGGCCGGGCGGCACCGTGGTTGTGGTCGATTGGTCCACGTCTGGTGAAGGGAAGGCAGGGCCACCTGTCGACGAACGATTCGGACTCGGTGATGCCACGGACGCTCTCGAATCGGTCGGATTCACCGTTACACACGGTGAGACGCGACACGAGACGTTTATCTGCGTCGCCCGTCGGTGAATGACCCAATAATATTAAAGTATGGTCTTTCAGTAGGTTATTAGCCAACTTATATACGGGAATAGTTGGTATGGTTTTGGATTATAAACTAATATTGTGTGTTTCAGGGAAACATTTACAAACTGTGGTATGTTATCCATTGACATGCCAGTGCATAATTCAGTGATAGACGACTATCACGCGACAGAGGGCTACTACGAGTGCCGTTCGTGCCGGACACGAACGGTCAGTGAGACGCACCTGCCGATGTGCCCCAATTGTGGTGGTTCTGTCCGGAATATCGCCGTCGCGCGCGAGTGAGGAGTTATAGTCCACGAGTGACGTGGGCCTGCCTTCTCGAACCACGTTTTCAGCTGTTTCGACGTTCTATGACTCGATGGCGTCCGTGTAGTGGTCGACGATGAGCACGAACGCCGCCCCGACAACCGCTGAAACGGCGAAGAGGATGAAGAGTTCTGTCGTCCAGGATTGCCCCGACTTGGTGAGTTCTTCGGTACTTTTTACGACGGGTGCGCGGAGCGCACCGACGATGAGACTCACGAGGAACGCGAGGGTTGCACGGCGGTAGTGTTCGAGGGCCCAGCGGACGGCGTGTGCGATGGTGAACAGGCCGACGACCGCGCCGGTCATGAACGTGGCGACGACGGTACCCGATTCGACGACGGTAGAGACCGAACCGCCGTTGACGACGTTGATGAGGCTGTCGATGAACGAGTTGAGCATCCCGTTCATGTACTTGTACTGGCCGAGAATCAACAGGATGAGCGACCCGGAGACGCCGGGAAGAATCATCGCGCTGACGGCGATGGCTCCGGCGATTGCTATCGCGGGAAGCGAGTGGCCGAACGCGTTTCCGGCGGTACCCGAAGCAACGAACGCGACGGTGAATCCGGCTACTGCGGCCGTGATTTGACGCGGCCCGTCGAGGGAGACTTGCGCGTACAGGACGACCGCCGACGCCGCGATGAGGCCGAAGAAGAACCCGAACGTCGGCACCGGCTGTTGCTCGATGGCGATTTCGAGGACCCGCATGATAGTGACGATGGCGGTTGCGATACCCGCACCGAGGGTAAGGAGGAACCCGATGTCGACCTCGCGCATCGCCGCAATCGCATCGTCTCGGTTCCCGGGGACGACACCGGCGAGTACTCGCTTAATTCGCCCTGGTGTGATAGACGTCACGGCACCAATCAGCCGCTCGTAGATGCCGGTAATGAGCGCGATGGTACCGCCAGAGACGCCGGGAACGGCGTCTGCGGCTCCCATACTGACACCTTTTAGATAGACGACGAGCCACGAAAAGAGAGCAGGACGCTCGTCAGAGTGCTTCGACATTTCGTTGTCAACTTCTCTTCGGCGAAGAATATCAGTCCACCGTTATCCGAAGTGAGACTGCGAAAAAATGGTCGAGTCGTCTTCGTCCGGCCTTTACGCGGCGACAGCCGGAACCGAACCGGCGTCGATGGACGCGGACGTCGACTCGTTCGTTTCTGCGTCGTCCGAACTCGAATCGTCCGAGGACGACTCGTTCAGCGTAATCTCCTGTTCGGTCTGTTCGAGGGAGACCTGTACGGTGCCGTCTTCAGCACCGTTGACGAGGCCTTCCTCGACGGAGACGTTCGTTGCTTGGTAGGTGACGAAGGTGTTGTTCCCTTCGAACGACGTGGGTCCGGTGAAGGTGTAGTCGTCCACTGCACGGACGCTGACGTTCGTGTACCCGTTGTCCGGACCGTAGTCGTCGTAGCCCGTCGTGGAGTACGGCAGCGTCATGGTGAACTCACCGTTCGCGTCGGTCTGCGCCTGCTGCGTGTAGTTGAACGTCGTCCCCGAGACGGGGTCGCGCATCTCGACACGTGCAGTCACCGTCGCGTTGGCCGGGGCACCGTCGCCTTCGACCGTTGCACCGGGGACACGCTCGAACGTCTTGACCCACGCGGGGTTGTTTCCGAGGAGTGCCCGTGGCTGGATGCCGTAGGTTCTGCCCGCGCTGGCAATCGAGTTGTAGTACGACTGAGAGCGTAGCGCCGTACTGTTCGACGACTTCACCAGACGGTAGTGTTCGAGGGCGGCGACGCGTTCCTCAGGGAACGCACCGAGACCGCCAATCTGGGAGGTCGTGTCGTTTGCGACGTACGCCTTTGCGGCGTCCATAGTCCTGAACGACTTAACCGGCTTGTTGTCCGACGGCGTCACCTTGAACGTGGTAGACCCATCCCGAGAGGTACGCTCTTCCCAGTCGACAACGATTGGCGATGGGTTGCGGGCGCTCCCGTGGTACTCGTAGAGGCGCACCATCAGGCTCTCGTAGTAGCGCTGGTCTTTGAGAGTCGTCGAGGAGACAAGTCGCTCCTGTCCGTCTTGCCGCTGGAGACCGTAGTACGCGCTGTAGAAGTCGCTCGAGCTGACGTTCTGCTTGTTGTAGAAGATGGTGGGTGCACCGAACTTCGAGTCGGTCGAGGCCATCTGCCAGTCGACCATCACGTAGCGGGTCTCGTTACCCTCCTCGCTCTGTTCTGCGAGGACGTTGGATGCCTGCGTTTCGTTCGGCGCGAGGAGGAAGTTCGCCGCCTCCTTTGCGCCCTGCTGGAACGGGTTGGCGTTCGGGATTCGCTCACCGAGGACCGTAATCCAGTGACCGTAGTCCCACCACGACATGACGCCGTAGGTTCCGTCCGCGTACTCGAAGTCGTTCGTCGCCTTGTACGTTCCGTAGTACTCCATCTCGTTGGATGCGCCGCCGAACTCACCCTCTTCGGGGGTGTTGTTCTGCATCCAATCGAAGGTGCTCTGCCACTGCGTAACCCCGCCGGGGCCACTCCGCGCCGACTCCAGTGCGTTACTGCTGGTTCCGGCGTTCCCGAGTTGAATCGGAACCATGAGAACCGGCGTGAGGATGAGGAGCAGCGCAACCGCAACGACAGCGACCGTTCCGAGAGAGACGTTTTCGAGGCGGTCCACATCGGCGAGGCCGATGACATCGAACGAGAGAATCTCGCGGAGCAGGTACGCGTTCATCACCGCAACCACGACTGCGAGGTAGTAGTTGAAACGAACCTGCGTGAAGGCGGCGGACGTGATGATGGCCGCCCAGACGAGAACGAAGAGATGTTCGCTCTCGTAGTCTGCCTGCAGCACCGCACCGACGATAATCGCCGTGACGATGGCGAGGCTAATGAGTGCGGAATCGATACCGACGAGTCCGCCGATTCCGGCGGGGATAGCCGGAGCCAAGAAGATGAGTCCGATGACTGCCAGACTACCGAAGACGTATCCGACCTTGCGGGTATCGCCCTCACTGACGAGCGGTTTGCCGACGAGCCAAATCGCACCGACAAGTCCGGTGAAGAACGTGAACCCGTACTCGGACATGATGCGTTCGGCTGCCGTCATACCCGTCCGTTGTAGCGTGCTCGATGAGAGGAACGGCTGTGCCTCACCGATAGTTCGCGTCGCCGCACCGGCGCTGAAACCGACGGTGCGGAGGAAGTTCCGCGCGATGCTGTTGAATGCGTCGGGGAGGACGACGGAAATCAGGACGATACCGGCGACCGCCAGTCCGCCGACGGCGACTGGGTAGCCGCGGTCGTCAACGTCGTTGTTCTCCCAGAAGCGAGCCAGTGCGGCGAGGAAGACAGCGCCCAGTGCGATGACGAACGACACGACAGGCTGGAGCAGACTGAAGCTCGTCGCGCTGAAGGACATCTCGTGCAGCGGGACGAACATCAAGAGTCCCGTCACGCCGAGCGAAACCGCACCGACGAACGCGACGTGTTCCGGAGACCGGCCGCGGACGTAGTCCGCGACCATCTGCAGGACCAAGAAGAGACCGAAGATACCGACGAGGAGCACACCCGGCGGCCACGACCACATATAGATAGCCATGGCGACGCCTGCGAGTGCCGACCAAATCAGTGTCGAACGGAGGGCATCGAAGTCGCGGGCGGCGACGAGTTCCCAGACCGGCTTCTCGCGGTTCGCAACTGTGAGGGCAATCATGACCGTCACGACGGCGAAGCCCTGGAAGAACGGCTCTGCGATGTTGTGGTCCGCGAAGCCGACGAGACCACGCCGGAGGAACGTCCCCGGAAGCAGCGCCAGAATGAGAACGCCGAAGAGACCGCCGGTGCGGCCGCCGAGACGGCGTCCAATCAGGAACGTCGGGATGGCGACCAGCGTACCGAAGACTGCCGGTGCAACGAGCAGCGTCTTCGCGACGAGGTCAGGGGATGGACTCCCGAGACCGACGACGAGGGCTGCGGTTGCGATGATTTGGTCGTAAATCGTCCCGAACTGTCCGACACTCGTCCCGAACGGGAAGTACGTCCACGGGTCGAACGGCATCGTCGATGGCCAGTTTTGGACCGTGTACGTCACCTCGCGAAGGTGATACCAAGCGTCGTTTCCTGAGAAGAGGACTTCACCACCTCTGATGAAGTTACTGTACGACCGAAGACGAAGGGTCAACATACCGACCAGTATCACGAGGAGGGCGGGAACGTGATACCAGTCTTTGGCGAGTTCGAGGACCGACTTTGAGCCGGAGTCCTCGATGCGCTCAGTGTCTGCGCTCATCGCTTCGATGGACTGGGAAAACGCGCATAAGCCTTATGATAGAGACCCTTGCGTCGGACGATAACTCAGGTACGGCCCTCGTAGAGGTCCTTTGCAATCCAGAACACGTCGTTTCGGATGCTCGAACTCGACACGACGAGAAGCGCGAAATAGACGCCCGCCCCCGTCAGAATCACGGTTGTGAGCCGGAGCACGCCCGACGCACCACCGAGAACGGCCGTCAGCGCCGCGGTTGCGAGATACATGGCTCCTGCGGCGAATAACTGTGCCCCGACGTCGGTCAGCGACGAGACGGACGGACGATAGTTTAACGTGCTTGACAGCACGCCCACGCACGCAAGGAAACTAACGGCCGTCGTCCACCCGAGACCAAGCGCACCGAATCGAATCGTGAGCGGGTAGACGAGGACGACGTACGTTCCGATGAGCGCGAGGCTCCCGAGGACGACCGGTCGCGGCTTGTCGATGCCCAAGAAGTAACTGTCGAGCGTCCCGCGGTAGCCGTTGAACAGGTTTGCCAGCGCGAGCGTCGCAATGAGCGCGCTCGCGAGACCTATCTCACCGACGAACGGGATGCCAACCGTTCCCGGGGTAATCTGATAGACCGTTCGTAGAAGGTCGTTTCCGACCACCAGCGCCCCTGCGATGAGCGGAATCGAGAACACGCCGCTGTAGGCAACGACACGGTCGAAGAGTCGCTGAATCTGTTCGTGTCGCTCTTCGGATGTGAGTCTGGAGAACTCGGGGAACGACACCTTCGAAAGAGCGGCCGAAAACAGCATCGACGACTCGGAGATAGTAAACGAGACGCGGTAGATACCCGCCGCACCCGGGCCGAGGAACCGACCGATGACGATGTAGTCCGCCTGCTTGAAGAACTGGCCCGCGAGCGACTGGATATAGGTGTTCTTGGAGAACGACACGAACGTCCAGAGGGTCTCGCGTGTCGGGAGCGCGGGACGAACCCGTGCGAAGCCGAAGTACGCGACGACGAACGTGAGTAGTTGGCCGAGAATCAGTCCCCACAGGAGACCAAGGACTTCGAACCCGGCAACGACGAAGACTGTCTGGAGACCGACGATAGCGACGTACCGCCCGTTCTCTAGCATCCCGCTCAGTGCGACGCGACCTTTTCCTTCGAGAAACGCGCCGGTCACTCTGAACAGACTCCAACTGACGACGCCCAACGGGAGTAACAACGCGGCGTCAACGCCTAACGTCTCGTTTATCGGGGCGCGGAACAGCACCGACACCACCGCCGAAAGCAGGCCGCCGAGGGCGACGATGAACAGCGCGGCGGTAAAGTGGCGCGCCTCGTCGTCGCTCCCGCTGACGAACTTCGTGACCGTGACGAAGATGCCGAACCCGAAGGTGGCCCCCATGAGCATTTGGATGCTCTGGAAGATGGCAAACACCCCGATACCCTCGGCACCGAGTACGCGGGCGAAGTAGATGGTTCCGAGAAAACCGGCGAGTGTGCCGAGGACATTGGTGATGAACCGCTTGGAAACCTCGGCACCGACTTTCATTCGAGATACCCGAGTTCACGGAGCCTATCTTTCACCTCGTCTTCTCCTTCTTCGTCACCCGACAGGCCGCCGCCGGTCACGGCATCGGACCCAGTGAAGTCGTAATATTCCGGCGACCGACCGGCGGGTTCGGAATCGGATGTGAACACGTCGAGGACCGTTCCGGTCGTGAGTTCTGGAATCTCGTAGCCGAGGGTGTGGAGAATCGTCGGCGCGACGTCCGTGATGTGTGCACCTTCGATAGTTCCCGTCTCGAACGACGGACCCGTGGCGAAGAAAATCCCATCGCGGGCGTGCCCGCTCGTATCTACCTCGACGAGCGTCGAGTCGGCATCGAGTCGAGACGAGGCGTGGATTTCCGGTGTCTCGATTATCATCGCGAGGTCGGGCGTGTGGGGACCACCGCGTTCGAGACGTTTGAACGAGACGTCGAGACCGGCATCGGTCGCGCCCCGGTGGAGCGCCGCTTTCGCTTCGTCACAAATCGTCTGAATCTCCGATTCGTCGTCCGAGAGCGCGTACACGAGCGTCGTCTTCTGCCCGATGTCGGCAATGGCCCTGGTTCGGTCGAAGTCGATTCGACCGAGGTTGATGGCATTGTTGAGGCTGAGCGCGTCGCCCGACGGGAGGTCGTTTACGAACTCCTCAGAGACCATCTTCCGGGCGAACGACAGGAGACCAACCTTACCCAGAACGGTGCTAGCGACGTCTTTCAGTCTCCCGAGCGCCGCTTTCGTGCTGTCTCCGGAGTCCGTCAGGTGGACGAATCCCTCGTCGGCGAGTACCTTGTTCGGCATGAATTTGCCGGTGACTTTCTCGAAGCCGTGGTCGCTCATGATGACGATATCTTCGTCATCGTGCCTTTCGAGGAACTCGCTGAGACGTTCGTCAACTCGCTTGTACACCTGCAAGAGTGCGTTGTCGTCCGACACTTCCGTCTCCCAGTAGTGGTGAGCAACGCGGTCTGTCGCCCGAATCAGGCCAACTGCGAGGTCGGGGTCTTCGGACTCGATGAAGTGCTCGAAGCCGGTAAACCGTTTGTCGACGAGTTCGAGACTCAGGTCGACGTAGTCGAGCGACCCCGGAACCTTGTCGTTTCGAAGCTTGTACCCATCGACGAGTTCGGTGAGTTCGTCCCACTTCTCCGGCGGGTGGGAATACTCTTCTTTGTACTCCGGCGCGGCGGCGATAATCGCGCCTTCGATAGCCTGCCACGGGTACGACCCGGGGATGTTGAAGACGACGCTTCGTCCGCCTTGGTCGTCTACCGCGTCCCACATCTTGCCGCGGACGAACTCGTCGTGACTCAAATCGAGTTCGTTGGTGTCGCGGTTGAAGTGGGTAAAGCCGTACATGTCGAACGATTCGGGGTCCCGTCCAGTGGCGAATGCGGGCCACGCGGGGACCGTGATTTCGGGGACTGTACTCTCTAATTCTCCATGGATACTCTCGTCCAGCAATCTGCTGAACGTCGGAAGTGCACCAGCCTCTGCCCAGGGGCGAATAAGAGAGAAGGTGGCACCGTCGAGGCCGAGGACAATCATCGTCCTGTGAGGCGTGTGCGTCGATGAAAAATAGTTCGGTCGTTACCGGTTCAGTCACTCCGTTCGTTTGTTACCGCCTCGCTCACGGGTGATTTGTGTGGCAGTCTTTCACTCGGTTATTCGAGGTAGCCGAGGTCTGCGAGTCGTTCTTCGACCGACTCGTCGTCGGTCTGCATCCGCGCTTCGACTTCGAACTCGGGGTACGATTCCGGTGTAACACCCTCGACCACCGGGAGCGTCGTGCCGTCCATCTCCTTGTCCGGCGCGATACCGAACGTGGAGAGCACCGTCGGCGCGACGTCGAACAAGTGCGCATCCGAGAGGTCAGCGTCCGCGTCAACACCGTCGCCCGCGACGGCGACGATGCCGTCCGGTTTGTGATTCCACGGCTCCGGCGCGCCGAACGCGTCGCCGACGTGGACCGAAAGCGAGTTTTCGAAGTCGCGTGGGACACACAGAATATCGACCGCGTCGTCCGCGTACGGGCCGTGAATGTACGTTTCGCGTGGAACGACCTCGTCGAAGACGGGGCGTCCCTCGGGGTCGGTCAGCGCGTCGAGCACCGAGATGATGTCGTCTCTGACGGACTCGTACTCCGATTCGGGGATAACGCCTGCGGGGTCGCGTCCGTCCACGTTCAGTCGAACGCCGAGTTCCGACCCCGACCGGAGATAGCCGCTCGACGACTCGAACGAGACACTCTCGCTGGCGGCGAAGACCGCGCTGACGGGGACGTGTTTCCCGACGAACTCGGCGAGACCGAGGCGGTCGAGAATGGCTTTCCCGCGTTGGTAGGTCAGGCCGCCCTTGGCGGCGACGACGGCGAGGCGTTCGAGAAGCGTCGGGCCGTCTGCTTCGTCGTCGCCGTCAACCAGTCGTTCGTCCTTGATTTGGAACCACGAGGGAACGCCGCGACCGTCGGTAGCGGTGTCCAGAAAGCCTTCCTGTCGAAGGACCTCGTTGACGCGGACCTCGTGGCCGTCGTACTCTCCCATGCCGTGGTCGGAGGCGACGACGACCACATCGGGGTCGCAGGCCGACAGAATCTCGCCGAGTTGCTCGTCAACGATTTCGTAGACTTCGCGGGCTTTGTCCAACTCGCCGGGAAAGTCGTGAAACACGGCGTCGGTCTTCTGGAACTGGACGAACCCGAAGTCGGGGTCGAAGCGGTCTGCGAGGTAGCGGAATGTCTCCCCGCGGAGTTCTGTGAGCCGGAGGTACTCGCGGAACTTCGCGTCGTCATCGACGCGTTCGTCGGTCTCGCGTTCGGCGTAGACGCGGTACTCGCCGACTGCCTCGCGGATGTCGTCGAGGATTCCCTCTGGGTGGCAGTCGGGTTCGTCGGGGGCGAGATAGCCCGGAACGACGGCGCCGTCGATATGCCGCGGCGGGTGCGTGACGGGGGCGTTGACGACGACACTCGACAGGTCGTTCTCGTCGAGGTAATCCCACATCGTTCGGGCCTTCACGTCCGAGCCATTGACCACGTCCCAGTCGTAGCCGTCGAACGCGAGGAAATCAAACACTCCGTGTTTGCCGGGGTTCTTCCCGGTGTACAGCGACGGCCACGCGCTCGCGGTCCATGGAGGGATTTGGGACCGGAGCGGGCCAGTCGCCGCGTCCTCGAAGAGAGATGCAAGATTCGGCAGCGCGCCGTCCTCGAAGAGCGGGTCGAGGACCGGCGCACAGGCCGCGTCGAGGCCAACGAGTAGCGTGCGCATACTGGCGACGACGACCATAGTATGTAAAAAACTCTCGTTCGGCTGACCCGGTGTCCTGTGTTCTCCCTCCCGCTTACCCCGTCTCGCTCACCCGAGGTAGCCTAACTCACGGAGGTTACGCTCGACCGCGTCGCTGAACTCTCGGTCACCGCCGTCGTCCCCGTCGAACTCGACGCCGAGCGTGTCAACGAGACGGTCTCGAAGCGACTCGACGAGTTCGGGGTCGGGGTCAGAGACGACCGTTTCGCTCGGCAGTTCGTAGAGCGCTTCACTCCCGTCCGAACGGATTTCGAATCGGTAGTTGGTCGTTCGGATGCTCTTTCGTCCCATTTCGAGCGCGGCAACCGTCTCCTCTGAGACTTCGTCTGCGGCCGTGAGTTCGCGTTCGTCGGTCGGCGCGCGCTCACCGAACACGACGTCGCGCGTCTCGTCGCCGAAGAGGTCGATACCGGATGTCGGCGGGCACTCGATATCACAACACCCACACACGGTTGCGAACACGTCCGCGAGCGATACCAAGTCCTCGCGCGTCTCGCCCGACGGGATATCCGGCCCAGAGATGAGAAGCGGGACGTGCATGACCTCGTCGTACAGGAAGTCGCCGTGACTCAATCCACCGTGTTCACCGAAGTATTCGCCGTGGTCGCTCGTGAGAATCAAGACCGTGTCGTCCAGTTTCCCCGCTGTTTCAAGCCAGTCGAGGACGCGACCAACCTGGTCGTCGAGGTAGCGAACTGAGGCGTCGTACCATTGCTCGACGATGCCGAGTTCGGTATCGGTCACGTACGAGCGGTCCTCCAGATAGCGCAGTCGGATGTTTTGGATGTGTTCGCCGTCAGCAACGTCGAACACGCGGTCCTCTCGAACGTCGTCACGGTCGAGGCCCCCGCTCGTGGTGAACTCTTCGAGAATCGGGAGTCGAGGCCGGGACAGTTCCGGGGTCTCCGCTTCCTTGTACGGACGCGGCGGGTCGTACGGGGCGTGGACGGTCGTGAGGTTCATCATCCCGAAAAACGGGTTCGTCGTCTTCGCGATACCCTCTTGGAACTTCTCGATTCGGAGTTCGTTGTAGTAGTCGTTGCCGCGAGTTAGCATCCGGATAAAGTCGCGCCGGATAGCCGGGTCGGTGAGGAGTTGTTTGAACCACGCCGTTGAGGGGCGCTCGGCAACCGCTTCGTACGCCTCGTAGTACCAGTCGAATCCGCGGTCGAGTCCCGTCGCGGACGCCATCTTCGCCGGGCCGGGGACGCCAACGGTGTCGTAGCCGTTGTCTCGAAGTACCTCCGCGAGAAGCGGCACGTCCTCGTCCATCCACGGCATGCCGCCGGTGAATCCGGTTTCGGACGGCCAGCGTCCCGAAAAAAGCGTCCCGTGTGCGGGCGGTGTCCACGGCCCCGCGGAGAACGCGTTTTCGAACTGGACTCCTTCTTCTGCGACGCGGTCGATATTCGGCGTCTCGACGGCGTCGCCACTGTAACAGGAGAGCGCATCCACTCGAAGCGTGTCAAAAATGAGGAGGACGACGTTCGGGCGGCGGAGAGAGACCATATTGTCTGATTAGTTCTCCCCAATGATAAGTTGAAATATCTGTCATCGCCTGTGCGTGTCGTTGTCACGATATTCAAAACACCTTTGCACGACGGACCGTCCCCCGGAATCAACCAATCTCGGAGAACGAACTTCGACACCGCCATCTCCCGAACGTCCGCTTCCTTTTTATCCGATGCCGCGACTCGTTCAGGATATACTATGGACCTCGATTCCGCTCGCGTGGCCATGCTCTTTCAGGACCCGCACCCGGCACACCGGGGGTTCGCCGAGGCCATCGGCGCGGACCTCATCGACTTTCGCGGCTTCTCACCAGATATCCTCGGTGACGGTATCCCCGCCGACGTGGTCAACGGTGTTCGTGCCCCGAAATACGACGTCTACCTCGTCGAGGGTTCTCGACCGCTCTACGCCGCACTGGTCAACCGCGTGATTCGAGGCTCCAGGCTCGTGTATCTCTGTGCCGACCACGGACTGTACAGTCTCGGCCGCGACGACTTCGAGGGAAGTTCGGCGGTGAAATCGCTCGTCGGTCGGTTCGGCCAGCCCCTCGTCCGAACGATTGGGTCGCGCTACATCGACGGCGTGGTCGCCGTCTCCGACTTCGCGGCCGACTTCACCCGCCCTATCGTCGGCGAAGACACGCCGATGGCCGTCTCGCACCCCTTCGTCCAACCGGACGTGTTCGAGGCGCTCGGCTCGGTAACACCGGATATCGAGAGCAAGGTCGCCGTCACGGTCGGCCGACCGGAGCGATACAAGGGCGTTGACCTGCTCGTCGAGGCGTGGCCGATGGTCAGAGAGCGCCACCCCGAGGCCGAACTCCACGTCGTCGGCGGCGGACATCCGGAATCGTACGAACGGACCGAGGGAGTCACCGTCCGCGGCTACGTCGAAGCCCTCGAAGACGCGTTCGGCCCGGCCTCGGTGTACGTCCAACCGTCGCGCATGGACACCTTCCCAGTGAGCGTGCTCGAAGCAATGCGTGCTGGACTCCCACCGGTCGTGACCGAAGCGACGGGAACGAAATCCGAAGCGCGTGAACTCGACCCCTCGCTCGTGGTCGAACCCACGCCGTCGGACATTGCGAACGGCGTGGCGACGTACTTCGACCGAACGACTTCTGAGCGTCGTCGCCTCTCCGAAAACGCAAGCGCGCGCGGCGCGACGTTCGACGCCGAACCGAGACAGGACGCGTTCAGAGCGGCATTCGCCAGTGTACTCGAAGAATTTTAAACGTCTACCGACGAGACTCAATCCATGACCGTATACGTCGTCGGACTCGACGGGGCCGATTGGTCGCTCCTCCGACGGTGGATGGACGACGGAGCCCTCCCCGCCTTCGAACGCCTCTGTTCGGGCGGCGTCGATGCCGACCTCGAAAGTACACTGCCGCCGATTACGTTCCCCGCGTGGAAGTGCTACTCCACGGGGAAGACACCCGGAAAACTCGGCGTCTACGAGTGGTTCTCGTTCGACCACGACACCTGCGATATCTCGACGAACGACTCCTCGGACTTCCGGTCGCGCGAGTACTGGGACGTGCTCGTCGATGCGGGCGTGAAACCGGGCGTGGTGAACATGCCGACGACGCACCCGCCGCGGACGACAGACGGCGTGCTCACCATCGCCGGAAGCCCCGCCTCGGAGCGCGGCGAGTTCACTTCGCCCGCGTCGCTCAAAGCCGACCTTCTCGATGCCATTCCCTCGTACCGGGTCAAACCCAACCTCGTCCTCAGCGAGGCGTCGCCGGACGAACTGATAGCGGAGGCCCAGACGCTCGCGGACCAACGTTTCGACGCCGCCGAGTGGTTGGCAACGGAGCGCGACCGGGACTTCGTGCACACGACGGTATTCATCACCGACACCGTCCAGCACCGCCTTTGGGACCGCCCGGACCACATCCGCCGACTCTACGAGCGAATCGACGCTCGCCTCGGCGAACTCCTCGACCGCGACGACACCGAGGCGGTCTTCCTGATGAGTGACCACGGCTTCGTCGAAATCGACGAAACGTTCCTCGTCAACCAATGGCTCGCCGAGCGCGACGACCTCGTGGTGAAAGAGGAGTCGTCTCGGAACCTCCTCGCGTCGGTCGGACTCACCGAAGAACGGCTCAAGCGCGTGGTCGATACGCTCGGTCTCGTCAGCCTCGCACAGGCTGTCGTCCCCGAATCGGTCCAGCGGTGGTTCCCGAGCGAGAGCGGTCGTGTCTCGATTCAGGACGCCGCCATCGACTGGGACGAGACGAAAGCCATCTCGCTCGGCCGCGGTCCGGTCTACGTCAACGACCGCGCGTTCGACTCCGACGCCGACAAGGACGCGTACGTCGCCGACCTTACCGCGGCGTTCGAGTCGCTCGAAACGCCCGACGGAACGCCCGTGTCCGAGGCCGTCCACGACCCCGCCGACATCTACACGGGTTCGATGCCGCTCTCGCCGGACCTCCTCGTCGAATACACGACCGGCGTCGATGCCCCCGAATCGCTCGGCGGTGATGTATTCGGCGAGCAGTTGGTCTGGCTTGCGACCCACCGACACCACGGTGTGTTCACCGCATGGGGTGACGACATTGCGGACGGCGACGTGTCCATCGACCCGACGCTGTACGACCTCGCGCCGACCATCCTCCACTATCTCGGAGTTCCCATACCGGAGGACGCCGACGGGTCGGTCCTATCGCAACTCTTCGCTGGTGAAACCGCTGACCGACCGGTCGAAACGGGTCCGTCGACCGCGACAGACGTTGGCGACAACCGCGCCGACCAACGCGACGTCGAGGAGACGCTGAAGAGCCTCGGTTACGTGGAGTAACATGAACCCGCTCAAACGATTCCCGCGACTCAACAACCTGTGGATGAACACCCGGCACAAGGTGGCCCACTGGCGCGAACGACGGGACCGAACGGTAGACTACGACACGACTGTCGGAAACCCACAAAACGTGCTGTTCGTCGTCATCGACTGCCTCCGAGCGGACCACGTCTCCGGATTCGGGTACGACAGACCGACGACGCCCACGCTCGATTCGTTCGATGGTCGGTCGTTTTCGAATGCGACGGCTGCGAGTCCGTGGACGTTCCCATCCATTGCATCGCTCGTCTCGGGCCGATATCCGCACGAACACGGTGGTCGATTCGATTCTGACCCGCGCGACCTCTCGTCAGAGCAGTTCCCGACCCGCCCGCGCTCGGACGTTCCAACACTCCCCGACCTGCTCGAATCAGCGGGCTACGAGACGGGGATGGTGAGCGCGATTCCGATGGCCGACAAGTCTGTCGGCGACCGCTTCCAGTCGGTCGACATCAAGTACACCGACGCCACAGAGCGCGTCGACACGGCTCTCGAATGGATGAGCAACCGCGACCGCTGGTTCCTACACCTCCAACTCGGTGACCCACACGCACCGCTCGACATTCCAGACAGACACCGCGAGCGGTTCGGAGTCCCCGACGTGGACGGACTCGAAGACTGGCGCTTCCGAGAATCGACCGACGACGATGAGTTCGAGCAGTACCGAGATGCACGACTCCGCGCGTACGATGCGGCGATTCGCGGCGCAGACGACGAACTCGGTCGGCTCTTTGAAGCGATTCCAGACGACACCATCGTCGTCGTCTGCGGCGACCACGGCGAAGCGTTCTGGGAACACACTGACCTCGAACGACGCCTGAACGACGACCCGAGAGGGTTCTACGGGACTGACCACGGCCATAGCGTGCTCGAAGAGGTTGCTACGGTCCCCCTGTGGGTCGACGTACCGACCGTCGATACTGGCCACGACGACACTCGCGTCTCGCTCGTCGATGTCGTTCCCACCATCGCAGAGGCACTCGAACTCGGGAATACACCCGAGTTCTCGGGGAGACCGCTCTCTCGGACAGCAGACTCAGCAACGCCCGTCATCTGCGAAGAAACCGGGTACGGATACAATCAGCGTGCCGTCTGGTTGGGTGAGAAGAAACTCATTGACGTTCCGGAAACGGGCGAAACGGTGTGGTTTGACCTCGGCGACGACCCGGGCGAGAAACACCCACTTGACGACCCGCCTGCCGAACTCCGAGAGGCGTACGAGACGTTCGGCATGGGCGTCCACGGCGACGAGAAGATGGAAGTCGATTCGTCGACGCGCGACCGACTCGCCGAACTCGGGTACTTGGAATAACTTGACTGCTATTCGAGGTAGCCAAGTTCGCGGAGATGTTCTTCGACCATCTCTTCGCCCTCATCGACGCCGCCAACACCGCTTCTGAGGTCTTTCATTTCTTGCATGTGTTCGTCGAGGGCGGTGGAGAGTTCGTCGTATTCGGGAATGTCGTCTCCCGAACGGTCGTCTTCGGGTCGCTCTTCGGGAGTCTCGGTGACGTCGAAGCAGAACTCACCGTCGTCGGCGTGTCGGAGTAGCTTCCAGCCGTCGTTGCGGCGGACGTAGCTCCGCTTGTAGTCGATTTGTCGACCGACACCGCCGAACGCGTATTTTCGCCCATCAACTGTGCCACGGGCCACGTCGAGTGCAGACTCTCCCCGCCACTCGCGAGGTACATCCAGCCCAACCGCGTCCGCCAGTGTTGGTGCCGTATCGAGGAGTCGGACCTGCCCGTCGACGGTTCCCGTCTCGTCGGTTCCGCTCAAAAGGAACGGAACACGAACAGTCCCTTCCCAGAACTCAGCGGGATGGCCTGCATTGCCGTGTTCGCCGACGAGTTCGCCGTGGTCGGCGGTGAAACAGATGGTCGTGTCGTCTACGACCCCGCGCTGGTCGAGTTCGCCCATGAGCGATTCGAACTGGTCGTCAACGTAGGCGCACTCGGCGTCGTACAGGTTGCGAATCAACTCCCACTCTTCGTCCGTCACCTCTTCGGGGTGATGCGTCCCCTTCCGCGAGAGTCGTCGACACTCGGCGATTCCAACCGGTTCGTCGAGGAACTGCCGCTGATACTCTTCGGGGGCCTCGTAGGGGTGATGGACGTCCATGTAGTGAAGCCAGACGAACCAGTCTTCGCCTTCCTCACGTTCGTCTATCCAATCGAGTGCGCGACGGTTGAGCGAGGCGGCCCGCTCGTACTCGCTTTCGTTGCCGACGGTCGTCGACCACATCGCGTCGACTTTGGTGTAGATTCGCTCGATGGTTTTGAACAGAATCCCGTCCTTATTGAGGTTCGACTGGACGAACTGCTTGAGCTTCCCGGCCTCCGCCGAGCCACTGGCGTCGTGCATCGTGTCGAACCCCCTATCGAAGTGGTACGACCCGCTGGTGAAGTGGTTGTCTGTGTAGCCTGCGGTGGCAAAGCCGGCGTCCCGAAGGTGTTCTGCGAGCGTGACGATGCCGCCTCCGCCAGCAGGGAGACCGAGTCCGTCGATGCTAGCGAAATGGCGACTCGCGTGGATAGACGGGAACGAAGCGGGGGTGGATGGACCGTTCGCGACACACTGGGTGAATTCCAGCGCGTCGTCCGCGAAAGACCGCGTGAACGGCATGACCCGCTCGTTCACGCGGTCGTATCTGAGAGAGTCCACGGTGACGAGCAGCACGTTCATACCGTACGCATCTCACGACCGGGGTAAAAAGGACTCTGGACGGTGCCGACCGTTTCAACCCGGACCGTTATTTCGACTGCGAAGTCGGGGTGACGACGACCTCGAATCCGGAGACTCCCTGTCCGAAACTATCGGCGAGCCACAGCGCAGCCGAATCAGGGAGTGGTTTCGCCCACCGAACTTTGTCTACCGTGAGGTCGACGATGTCGAACATATCGCTCATGAGGTAGTGCTCGAACGTCCGCGGGTCGAACGGGCGCGTATGTGTTGGGTCTATCCACGCACCGGCTGAGTTCCAGTGTGGTCCGGCAATCTTCGCCGTTCCGCCGACGCGAGTAATACGGTGAATCTCTTGGAGGGCAGCGTAGTGGTCGTCGAGGTGTTCAAGGACGTTGTCTAGAACCACCTCGTCGAAGGCGTCATCCGGGAATGGCCACGGATAGTCGTTGAAGTCCCAGACAGCGTCCGGGTCGACGCTGTCTCGGATGTCGACGTTATACCACCCTTCCTTGTACTCATCCCCGCACCCGAGATTGGCTCTGTCGAAGTTTTCAATCTCGCTGTCGAAGCGTTCACCCGCTCCACCAGAGTGCTCGATATTCGCACCGATGGACGGACCCCCTTCCAAAGTGGCCATATGCGAGAGTCGTTATTATCCAATGTCAATGTTTGGTGCTAATAATGACATTTGATAATCTGGTATTGTCAGCCTTTCTTTAAAATAGGAACTTAGTTTGTTTTGAAAATGGGGGAATTCATATACTGACCGCTTCACTTGGTGCGGTTACCGTTCAATCGTACACGTCGAGCAACCTGCCGACGACGGCATCCCAGTCGATGACCGTCTCTGCATCGGTCTCTGTTCGGTCGCGCGCCTCGCGGACGGCCGCTGCGACACGCACCGGATTGGTGTCGGTGATTCCCACGACTCCGGACTCGGAGGTCCAGTCGGAGAGCGCAGCGGCGTTGGAGACGACACAAGGCGTCCCCGCGGTTAGCGCCTCTGCGACCGTCATGCCGTACGCTTCGAATTCGCTTAGTGTCACGTACGCCGCGGCCCCCGCGTAGAGTCCGGGGAGGTCCTCGTCGGCGACGTAGCCGAGGAATTCGACGCGGTCGGAAACGTCCGCTCGGGCGGCGATTTGCTCCAACTCGTCGCGGTAGTCGCCGCTTCCGGCGACCAGTATGTCGTACTCCGGAAGTTCCGAAAGCGCTCGAATCGCGTGTTGGACACCCTTGTACTCCTCTAACCGGCCGACGGTCAGGATGTACGGACGGCCTCTCTCAGTTGCCTCGGCCGACGCAAACCGGTCGATTTCGAGTCCGTTCGGGATGACCGTCGCGTCGACGCCGAAATCACCTTCGAGGTGTGACCGCTCCCACTCGCTCACCGCAACAACTCGGTCTGCGCGCCGGACCGCCCATCGACCGAGCGGTTGGTACAGCGACAGAAGACGGTCACGAACGGAACTCGCGCTTGCGCCGTGGTAGTGCGGCGTCACCACGAACCTTCGGTCACCAACGCCGAGCGCCGCGAAGAAAAGCGGAAACGAGTGGTAGTTGTGTGCGTGCACGACGTCGGCGTCAGCCTGTCTCACCGCGCGGGTGACTTGCGGGCAGATGTGCATCGCACCGCCGGGTGCGACACCTCGAAGCCGCCGCACGCGAACACCGTTGCGTCGCTCACGGCGGAAGCCGTCCGCCCCCGCGTCCGTGGTGATGACGGTCACGTCGTGGCCGCAGTCGACGAGACGTTCCGAGATTTCACGGACGTGCGTCTCGACACCGCCGGACTGTGGCGGATACCGCGGCGTCACCTGCAGTATCTTCATTCTGCTATCGGTCGGTCCGTCGGTTGAGTCGGCGATTCATTCGTAGACATCCCGCAGTTCCTCGTCGACGTCCCAGATAGCCGAACCTTCGCCGCGGAGGAGTTTCACGGCGGCGAAAAGCAGGGACACCTGCGTGTCGAAGATGGCGTAAAACGGCTGGAGCGAGCCGAGGAGGTCGCGCGAGCCGAGGAGCGTGAACGCGCCGAGCGCGGCGGGAATTGCGAGTCCGAGCGGGCCGGCGACGAGGAGACCGGCGAGCGTTGTCAGCCCGATTGCGCCCGCGAGGAGCCACGGCGAGACGACCATGAACCACCAGTTGAACGGGAGGACGACGCCGCCGTAGAGACCGTGGCGACCGATGGCGTCGCGGTGCTGGAAGAGCAGGCGAATCAGGCCCATCGCACGACGGTCCTTCTGCGTGCGCCGCTTGCCGAACTCGGAGTGTGACGCTTCCATGTACTGCACTGCCGGGTCGAAGATGACGCGCTTGCCGTTGCGTCGAATCTTCAGCGCCAACTCGGTGTCGTCGGCGATGGAGTCGGGGTCGATAGGGACGATTTCGTCCCGCTCGAACGCCGAGAAGGGACCGTGGAAGATGAGCGTCGAGTCGATGTGCGACTCCAGCGCCTGGATGGTCGCCTGGATGTCGCGGTAGCCCTCTTCGACGTCGCTGCCGCCGAGTACCTCGACGTTTCGGCCAGTTACTGCACCGACATCCGGGTCTGCGAGGTTCGCGGCCGCTTCGCGGAGCGCGTTGGGGGCCACTTTCGAGTCGCAGTCGGTCTTGACGACCATCTCGTTTTTCGTGGCGGCGTAGGCGTCGTTGAGCGCGGGCGCGAGGCCGCGGCGTTCGTCTTCTTCGAGGAGCGTCAACTCGGGGGTCTCCCGGTCGGCGAAGAAGTTGCGGATGATGTCGCGAGTGTCGTCATCGCTGGAGTCGACGACGACGACCTCGACTTTGTCCATCGGGTAGTCGAGCGACACGAGGTCGCGGAGTTTGTTCTCGACGATTCGTTCTTCGTTGTACGTCGGGAGGACGATGCTGACTGACGGTTCCGCACGGCTCTTTTCTGCGGGTGACCCCTGTGGGTTCCACACCTTTGCAAGGAGCAGGTAAATCACGTAGGGGAGCCCCGTGAGAGAAAGGAGCGCCGTGACGGCACCGCCGAGACGTTTGACGAGTCTGCGCATGGTCCGCCCTTGACGGACTGCGACAAAAATCCCGACGGTCCCTTCCGCGAATGCGCACCGGGTTTCGGAACCACTTTTAAGCGTCCACTTCACAGGTACTGCCGATGGATTACGCGGACGTTTGCGTCCTCGTCCCGACCTACAACGAAGCGGAGACTATCGCCGAGGTCGTCGCCGACTACCGAGACGAGGGGTTCGGAAACGTCCTCGTCGTCGACGGCGACTCCACGGACAGGACGCGCGAACTCGCCGAAGAGGCCGGCGCGCGCGTCGTCGTTCAGTCCGGGGACGGGAAGGGACAAGCAGTCAGAGAAGCCGTTGAAAAGCACGTCGAAACCAAATACGTCCTGATGCTCGACGGTGACGGGACCTACGAGCCAACGGACGCGCCGAAGATGCTCGAACCGCTCGGTGAGGGATACGAACACGTCATCGGCGACCGGTTCGCCGACATGCGGTCCGGCGCGATGACGACGCTGAACAGGATTGGCAACCAAATCATCAACCGCGCCTTCGCGCTCATCCACGGGCAGGACTTTGGAGATATTCTCAGCGGCTACCGCGCGTTCACCCGCGAATCGTTCTTGCAGATGACGCTCACCTCAGACGGGTTCGGTATCGAGACGGAGATGGCCGTCGAGTGCGCGAAACGCGGCATCGAGACGACGGTCGTGCCCACGACGTACTACCCTCGCCCGGACGGGTCGGATACGAACCTCCACCCGATTCGCGACGGCGGCATCATCTTTCTCGAACTCTACCGACGCGCCAAGACCAACAACCCGCTTTTCTACTTCGGGAGCGTCGGTCTCGCGTCGACCGCGACGGGGCTCGGTCTCGCCGCGTACGTGGCCTACGAGTGGGTTGTCCGGACCGTGTCACACGAGGTTATCGCCGTCGTCTCCGCGGCGGGCATCCTCTTCGGCGTCCAACTGCTGATGTTCGGCGTGCTGTCTGACCTCATCTTGTCGCTCCACCGCGAACAAATGAAGCGCATCCAAGACCTCGAAGGAGAGAGTTCGGACGACTAGGAGAGAAACGTCGGACCGTCAGAACGGGACGAGCGCGCGAAGCCGCCCCATGAGGCTTTTCGACGCCTTCGCACGGTATTCCTCGAAAATCGGGTGCAGTGTGTCCAGCAGCTCCCGACGCGACTCGAAGCGGTCTTTCGACGCGACTTCGAGCGCCTCGCTTATTTTGACCGTGTTTCCTGCGGCGTCGACTGGCACGTCGACATCGTCGAGCGCCTGCACAATCGTCCGTGTATCTGCTGGATAGTCGATATCGGCGGTATCGACATCGTCGGCCAGTGCGGCGATGCCGAACTCGATTGTATCCGGCTCCGACATATCGTTTTGGGGCGGTCTCGCAGCCATCGAATCGGTATAACTCACCCGTGGCGGAAAAAACCCCCAACCTCCGGAGATATCGTTAGTCACCACTTGTCAAAATATTGCCTTGAATTATATTACTACGAAGTACCGCTGGGGTTAACCCCGATGAGTTCCAGATACAAGCTATGACGGAGTACACGACGGTTTCTATCCCGAAGGAGCTGGCCGGCCGCGTCGACGAAACACTCGAAGGAACGACATTTTCCAGTACGAGTGACCTCGTCCGGTTTCTGCTTCGCAGCATCGTCATCCAGCACGAGCGGTCGGGTGGCGACCTCTCCGAGTCGGAGTTCCAGGAGATTGCGGAGCAGTTGACCGACCTCGGCTACCTACAGTAGCGACTCCGGGTTTCGATACCGCGACCTGCTGCACCCCAAACTCGCCCGGGACAACCGGGTCCAAATCAGGCCAGTTCTTCTTTCGGCGGTTCGGCGTCGACGATGACGAGTTCGAGCTTTCGACCGGCACGGTCGAAGGCGGCCAGCGTCCGGTCTTCCCACGGCGGAACGGCGAGGAGGACGACCGCGGCGAGGTCGTCGCGCTCGGTGAGTTTGAACGGCCCCTGTGGATGCGTGAGGAACCGGGCGCGGCCCCTTCCTGCGGGTGTCCCGAGGTCCATCCCGAAGACGGCACTCACCGACTGGCCCGCTTCGGCCATGTAGAAGTGCGTGAGCACCGGCGTCTCGGGGTCGAGTCCGAGGTCCGAATCGAATTCTCCGGCGGGAGTCGGCGCGAGAACGAGGTTCACCGCCTGCGGTTCTGCGTCCTCTGCCATATCGAGGAGTACGTCGATGAGGCCGCGAGTCGCGTGAATACGGCGTTGCTCGTCTGGTTCGACGGTTTCGTCGTTCACCGAGTGGGTGGTTTCCGATTCGCCGACTTTGGGTCCCCCATCGCCGACTGTCTGTGTTTCGTTACCAATCATATGTCCTTCGTCGCCAACCGCGTGTCCTTCGTCACCGAGCATGCTCGTCTCGTCCCCCATCAGTTCGACAACATCGACTTGACCACCTGTATGTAGGCGTTCGGGAGGTTCCTCCGGGCGTTCGAGAGTGCTGTTCTGAGTTCGTCACCCGCGTTCTCCGAGATACCCGCACCGTGGCCGACGAGCAGGCGGTCGGGGTCGTAGCCGTACAACGCCCGTCGCGGCGGGAACGGACGGAGCATGGGATGGACACCGAGTCGTTCACCGGGTGCACAGAAGTAGTCGACCGTGCCGACTGTCTCGGGAACGAAGAGCGTCCGCAGTTCCTCGTGATAGAAGCCGACTTCCTGCCACGGCGGGACCGAGCGGTCGACGATACGGAACGTCTGAAAGCCCGAGTCGGCGAGCGTGTTTCCGAACCGCTCGACGTTCGCGTCGAGTTCGTCGGCAACGCCGGTCATCCACGACGCGACGTAGACGGGGACTTCGTGGCGGTTGGCGATGGCCGCCGCGTCGCGTTTGTGTCTGTCGAGTCCGATAGCGACGCCGGCTACGTCGCCGAACTCGGCGAACAGGTCGTCAACGCCGGGTGCGTCGACCGGGTCGAATACCCATACGTCGCCGTTGACTTCGACAATGTGGCTGGCGCGTTGCATGGTCTCGTCGGGGTGCGCGAGCCATCCGACACCGTGGTCCCATCGGTCAACTTCTTGGAGTTGGGAGGTTCCGCGACCTTTCATCGGCATGACTGTATTGTCGGGCGGAACGCGCATAAGACCTCTCCCCGCGGCCGATGGCCCCGGTTTTGCTCACCCCCAATCTTCAGAGATTGTCGGTGTTGATTTGGACCCCCGGTGGGGAGACGACGAGGAACTTCCGGAAGTGCATCAACTGTCCGCCCATATCCTTGACATCGCGTGCGAAGTCCGACGCGAGTTTGTTGAGGTCGCCGTCGATAGCCAACATGAGAACGTTTCCGCGAGCGACGGACTCGACCCACTCCTCCGGCGGGGTCGACCCGTCGAGGACGCCGAGGACGACATCCCCCTCGGCGTCGTCCACGTCGAGATGTTCTTCGGCCGTCTGCAAGTTGAGATTGAAGTCGCCCATACCCGCCCGGTTGTCGAGCGACGAGAAAAGGGTTCGGTCAGTCGATGGTGAGTAGTTGGGTGGTTGTTGGCCAGACCGGGTTACAGTGGTCCCGATGACCGCCGTTCGCGGCTCACATTTGTCCAGTACAAAGTGCGCGCACCCCTTCCAAAATTTTGTTTCTAAACTATGTGTGGTTGTATTAGGAACTGCGACATGGTGAACGCTGCACCGGCATATCAAGTCACTATATGACATTGGATAATATAAGGCCGTTTAGGTACTTTGATTAGGGCCGACAGTCATTGTCACGCTGTCGGAGGTGAACGTTCGTGATACTGTCTGGGAGAAACATTTAAATATGAGTTGAGGCACCTGACTGACACGATGTCTCACAACAACACGGAGGATTCGTCGGGTTCTCCGGCGGGTCGAGTTCTTCCAGGGCACATTAGCCCAACAATCTGAAATCGAAGACGTACGAATCTTCGACACGACACTCCGCGACGGCGAACAGTCTCCGCGAACCTCCTTCAGTTACGAGGAGAAACGCGATATCGCCGACACCCTCGACGACATGGGAACCCACGTCATCGAGGCAGGGTTCCCGGTGAACTCTGATGCGGAGTTCGAGGCAGTTTCCGATATCGCTGCTTCGACGGACACGACGACGTGCGGGTTGGCCCGCGTCGTCGACAAGGACATCGAAGCCGCGCTGGACTCCGGCGTGGACATGGTGCACACGTTCGTGAGCACCAGCGATGTCCAGTTGGCCGACTCGATGCACGCCTCCCGCGAGGAAGCCGTCGAGCGCGCCGTTCGCAGTGTCGAACGCGTCCGCGACGCGGGCGTCGAAGTAATGTTCTCGCCGATGGACGCCACCCGGACTGACGAGGCGTTCCTCATCGAGGTCGTCGAAGCCGTCTCCGACGCCGGTGTCGACTGGATTAACCTCCCCGACACCTGCGGCGTGGCGACGCCGACGCGCTTTGCCCGGATGGTCGAGACGGTCTGCGAACACACCGACGCCCGAATCGACGTGCACGCACACGACGACTTCGGACTGGCGTCGGCCAACGCGATGGCCGGATTCGAAGCCGGTGCCGCACAAGCGCAGGTGTCGGTCAACGGCATCGGCGAACGCGCCGGCAACGCCGCCTACGAGGAGGTCGTCATGTCCGCAGAATCCCTCTACGGCGTGGACACCGGCATCGACACGACGAGAATCACCGAGTTGGCTCGCATCGTCGAGCAGGCGTCCGACATCCCGGTTCCGGCGAACAAGCCGGTCGTCGGGCGGAACGCCTTCTCCCACGAGAGCGGTATTCACGCCGCTGGCGTCATCGAGAACGCCGACACGTTCGAACCGGGCGTCATGACCCCGGAGATGGTCGGCGCGACGCGCGAGTTCGTACTCGGCAAGCACACGGGGACGCATTCGGTTCGAAAGCGTCTCGCGGACATCGGGTTCGACCCCTCGGACGCCGAGGTTCGAGAAGTCACCCGCCGCGTCAAGGACCACGGCGCGGAAAAAGAGCGCATCGACGACTCGACGCTCGAAGTGTTCGCCCGCGATGTGGGGGTACCCCACGAAAACGAGAGAGAGGAGGAGGTCCGCGCCTGATGGCGTCGGGCTGTGGCCCTACGGGGCGACCGCCCTACACGTGTACCCGGTTCCGGGCCCCGTCCCAAACGGCGTGCAATCGTTGCCCGCCGCGAAAGGATTATTATAGCCCGGAAGTACGTGTGGCATACGATGAAGCAGCGCGACGACACCCAGGCACTCGCCGCTCCGCAGTTCGGAGCGAGCGGTGCTGCCGTCGCTGCTGTTCGGTCGCTCATTATTGTAGGGGCCTAGCCCCCTACCACTCCATCTCTCTGTCCCGCGGATTCGCACCGTTTTCAGACACCCCTGCAGTCCCCACAATGGAGTCTCAGCACCACGCAGCCGACCGACAGCACCCGTATCGACGACCGAACACACATCGCGGATACCACGGAGCCGACACATGAGTGAACGCACAGCAACCACGACCGACCCCAATCCGACCACGACGCCCGACGAACCGACGGAAACCGAAGTTACTTCGGGCTCGACGGCGGTCGTTCGCGCCCTCGAAAACGCCGGTGTTGACACGGCATTCGGCGTGCAGGGCGGGGCTATCATGCCCATCTACGACGCGCTGTATCACTCCGACATCCGTCACGTGACGATGGCGCACGAACAGGGTGCGTCCCACGCTGCAGACGCGTACGGCGTCGTTCACGGCGACCCGGGTGTCTGTCTCGCCACGTCCGGCCCGGGCGCAACCAATCTCGTGACCGGCATCGCCGACGCGAACATGGATTCCGACGCGATGCTCGCGCTCACGGGACAGGTCCCGTCCGACATGGTTGGTTCCGACGCGTTTCAGGAGACGGATACGACGGGCGTCACCGCGCCCATCACGAAGCACAACTACTTCGCCACGTCTCCCGACACTGTCGGCGACACCGTCGGTGAAGCGTTCGCGCTCGCCGCCGAGGGTCGCCCCGGCCCGACGCTGGTCGACCTCCCGAAGGACGTCTCCCTCGGCGAGACCGACCGCGAACCCGGCCCGGGGAAGGCACCGGAGACGTGCCGCCCCCGGACAGAGCCGGACGATGCCGAAGTCGAGGCGGCGGCTCGAGCCATCGAGCGCGCGGAAAAGCCACTCCTGCTGTTCGGCGGTGGAGTCGTCAAGGGGGATGCGACGGACGTGGCCCGGCAGTTTGCGACCGAGCACCAGATTCCGGTCGTCACGACGATGCCCGGAATCGGCGCGATGCCGGAAGACCACGAACTCTGCCTCTCGTGGGCAGGGATGCACGGCACCGGCTACGCCAACATGGCCATCACGCACACCGACTGCCTCATCGCAATCGGGACGCGATTCGATGACCGCTTGACCGGCGGCATCGACACGTTCGCACCCGAAGCAGCGGTCGTTCACATCGACATCGACCCGGCGGAAATTTCGAAGAACATCCACGCAGACTACCCGGTCGTCGGCGACGCCGGCCGCGCTATCGAGCGCGTCGACGCCGAGATGACGGCGAGTCCCGACGCCCGCGAGTGGGTCGAACAGTGCCAAGCATGGACCGACGAGTACCCGATGGACTACGCGGCCCCCGACAACGAACCGCTGAAACCGCAGTTCGTCGTCGAGGCACTGGACGAAGCGACGCCCGACGAGACCATCGTCACGAGCGGCGTCGGCCAACACCAGATGTGGGCCGCCCAGTACTGGACGTTTCGCGAGCCGCGTCGGTGGGTCTCGTCGCACGGACTGGGAACGATGGGCTACGGCCTGCCGGCCGCTATCGGTGCCCGACTCGCCGCTGACGACGACGAAACCGTCGTCTGCGTCGACGGCGACGCCTCGTTCCTGATGACGATTCAGGAACTGTCGGTCGCGGTCCGCGAGAATCTCGACATCACCGTCGCCATCCTGAACAACGAGTACATCGGGATGGTTCGCCAGTGGCAGGACGCCTTCTTCGAGGGTCGTCGCATGGCCGCCGGCTACGAGTGGTGTCCGCAGTTCGACAAACTCGCCGAAGCCTTCGGCGCGCGCGGTTGGACCGTCAACTCTTACGAGGAGGTCCCCGACGCCATCGAAGAGGCGCTGGCCTACGACGGCCCGTCGGTTATCGACTTCCACGTGGACCCCGCCGAAAACGTCTACCCGATGGTCTCTTCGGGCGGCGCGAACGGGAAATTCGCCCTGACGGAGGACCAGTTATGAGTGATAGCCAACGAGGACTGCAGGGTCCCGCGCCCGAAGAACGGCCGCACCCAGATGGGCGGCGGAACGCCCAGGGCATCCGCATCGACCCCGAAGCGGAGTCCGAACACGAACCACGCAGAACCGTGCTGTCGGCCATCGTCGAGCACGAACCCGGCGTCCTCTCGCGAGTCGCCGGCCTCGCCGCGCGCCGACAGTTCAACATCGAGAGCCTCACGGTCGGGCCGACCACCGTCGATGGGCACGCGCGCATCACGATGGTCGTCGAGGAACCCGACCCCGGCATCGACCAGATAGAAAAACAACTCGCGAAACTCAAGCCGGTCATCTCCATCGGCGAACTGGACGACGACGCCGTTCGCGCGGAACTCGTCCTGTTGAAAGTTCGCGGCGAAGAGCCCGATAAGGTCCACGCCATCACGGAGATGTACGATGGCCAGACCCTCGACGCCGGCCCGGAGACCATCACGGTCCAACTGACCGGCGACGAGCACAAAATCGACGACGCCGTGGACGCCTTCCGTCGGTTCGGCATCATCGAAATCGCCCGGACCGGCCAGACCGCCCTCGCCCACGGCGCGAAGAAGACAGTCCCCGGAGAGGAACCCGCAACCTCCGGCGAACCCACGAAACCAACACCCAATACCAAATGACCGAACTCACCACGACAGTCTACTACGACGACGACGCAGACCGAACGAACATCGACGACAAGACCGTAGCCATCCTCGGATACGGCAGTCAGGGCCACGCCCACGCCCAGAACCTCGCCGACAGCGGGGTCGACGTGGTCGTCGGTCTCCGCGCCGACTCGTCGTCCCGCGAAGCCGCGCGCGAAGACGGACTCCGCGTTGCGACGCCCGCCGAGGCAGCCGCGGAAGCCGACATCGTCTCCGTCCTCGTCCCCGACACCGTCCAACCGGCGGTGTTCGAAGAGATTCGCGACGGTCTCGAACCCGGCGACACGCTCCAGTTCGCCCACGGCTTCAACATCCACTACAACCAGATTCGCCCGCCAGAGGATGTCGACGTGACGCTCGTCGCGCCGAAGTCCCCCGGCCACCTCGTCCGCCGCAACTACGAGGCCGAGGAGGGGACGCCCGGACTCATCGCGGTCTACCAGGATACGACCAGCGAGGCGAAAGCCGAAGCACTGGCGTACGCCCACGCCATCGGCTGTACTCGTGCGGGTGTCATCGAGACGACGTTCAAGGAGGAGACCGAGACGGACCTGTTCGGCGAACAGGCCGTCCTCTGCGGCGGCGTCACCTCGCTCGTCAAGCAGGGCTACGAGACGCCCGTCGATGCGGGCTACTCCCCCGAGATGGCCTACTTCGAGTGCCTGAACGAGCTGAAACTCATCGTCGACCTGATGTACGAAGACGGGCTCGGCGGCATGTGGCATTCGGTGTCCGACACCGCCGAATTCGGCGGCCTGACCCGCGGTGACCGCGTCGTCGACGAACACAGCCGAGAGCGCATGGAGGAGGTCCTCGAAGAGGTCCAAGACGGCACCTTCGCACGCGAGTGGATTCTGGAGAACCAGGCGGGTCGCCCGTCGTACACCCAGCTCAAGGAAGCAGAAGAGAACCACGACATCGAGCAGGTCGGCGAACCGCTCCGCGACCTGTTCTCGTGGGCCGACGAAGACGACACGGAGAAAGCAGAAGCACCGGCAGACGACTGACCACCACCCACACCTACCACGAACCAATGACGCGACACGAGAAACGAGACGACGCATCGAATCGCATGCGAAATGTTAGCCATACCAATCCCTATACGGGCGAGACGTTCACGACGGTCTACGAACGCGGCCCGGCCGTCACCGACGGCGGCAGGTCCGACCGGAACCCTGCGATGACGGGCGGGTCGGAGTCGATGGGAGACGTGGACCACACGCCCCCGTACGGCGACGGGACGAACGACGTTTGGCAACGCGGACACACCGAAATCACCGGCCGTAATCGGACGGGAACAGGTGACGTAAATGAGTGAGGGAACGCTCTACGACAACGTCTGGGGGGAACATACCGTTTCCGAACTCCCGACCGGCCAGACGCAGTTGTTCTGCGGCCTGCACCTCATCCACGAGGTGACGAGTCCGCAGGCGTTCGGGATGCTGCAAGAACGCGACCTGGAAGTCGCGTACCCCGAGCGGACCCACGCGACGGTCGACCATATCGTCCCCACCTCGGACCAGTCGCGGCCCTTCCGCGACGACGCGGCCGAGGAGATGATGTCCGAACTCGAACAGAACGTCCGCGACGCGGGCATCAACTTCTCGGACCCGACCTCGGGCGACCAGGGAATCGTTCACGTCATCGGGCCGGAGCAGGGCCTGACCCAACCCGGCATGACTATCGTCTGTGGCGACAGCCACACCTCGACCCACGGCGCGTTCGGCGCGCTGGCGTTCGGTATCGGGACGAGCCAGATTCGCGACGTACTGGCGACCCAGACCGTCGCGATGGAGAAAAAGAAGGTGCGGAAAATCGAGGTTACGGGCGAACTCGGCCCCGGCGTCGAAGCAAAGGACGTCGTCCTCGAAATCATCCGCCGACTGGGAACCGAAGGCGGCGTCGGCTACGTCTACGAGTACGCCGGTGAGGCCATCGAGAACCTCGATATGGAAGGTCGGATGAGCATCTGCAACATGTCCATCGAGGGCGGCGCTCGCGCGGGGTACGTCAACCCCGACGAGACCACCTACGAGTGGCTCAAGCAGACCGATTACTTCCAAGAAAACCCCGAGAAATTCGACGAACTCAAGCCGTACTGGGAGTCCATCCGCTCCGACGAGGACGCCGAGTACGACGACGTCGTTACCATCGACGGGTCGGAACTCGAACCCGTCGTCACGTGGGGAACCACGCCCGGACAGGGCGTCGGTATCACGCAGCCGATTCCGGCACCGGAAGACCTGCCCGAAGAGAAGCAGGACACCGCCCGAATGTCACAAGAGCACATGGGCGTCGAACCCGGGCAGACGATGGAGGGCTACGAAATCGACGTCGCCTTCCTCGGGTCGTGTACGAACGCCCGGATGCCCGACCTGCGCCGCGCGGCGGAGGTCGTGAAGGGTCGACAGGTTGCCGATAGCGTTCGCGCGATGGTCGTCCCCGGCAGTCAGCGCGTCAAGGCCGCCGCCGAAGCGGAGGGCCTGAACGAGGTGTTCGAGGAAGCCGGATTCGAGTGGCGCGAAGCGGGCTGTTCGATGTGTCTCGGCATGAACGAGGACCAACTGGAGGGCGACGAGGCCTCCGCGTCCTCGTCGAACCGCAACTTCATCGGCCGGCAGGGTTCGAAAGATGGCAAGACCGTGCTGATGAACCCGCGCATGGTCGCCGCCGCGGCCGTAACCGGGCACGTGACTGACGTGCGCGAACTGAAGGAGGTGAGCGCTGCATGACTGAAGAGATACCGGAAGTCAACTACGTTTCCGGGTCGGGCGTCCCCATCCGCGGAAACGACATCGACACGGACCAGATAATCCCGGCGCGGTTCATGAAGGTCGTCACGTTCGACGGTCTCGGCGAGTTTGCGTTCTTCGACAAGCGCTACGACGAGAACGACGACACCAAGGACCACCCGATGAACGAGCCGCACTTCCAAGACGCCTCGGTAATGGTCGTCAATGCCAACTTCGGCTGCGGTTCGTCGCGCGAACACGCTCCACAGGCGCTCATGCGCTGGGGCATCGATGCCATCGTCGGCGAGTCGTTCGCCGAAATCTTCGCCGGAAACTGCCTCGCGCTCGGCATTCCGACGGTCACGGCCGACCACGAGACCATCGTCGAACTGCAGGAGTGGGTCGACGAGAACCCGGACGAAGACATCGACGTCGACGTCGAAGCCGAGACGGTCACCTACGGAGACACGACCGTTGAGGCAACTGTGGACGACGCACAGCGGAAGGCGCTCACCGAGGGCGTCTGGGACACGACGGCGCTTATGAAGTCGAACGCCGACGCGGTCGCCGAGAAAGCCGCCGCCTTGCCCTACGTCGATGACTGAGGAAATCGTCGTCATCCCCGGCGATGGTATTGGAAGCGAGGTCATCCCGGCCGCAGTTGACGTGCTCAAAGCGGTCGGCGACGGCGACTTCGAGTTCGTCGAAGCCGACGCCGGCGACCACGTGAAAGAAGAGACCGGCGAGGCGCTCCCGCAGGAGACCTACGACCTCGCGGCCGAGGCCGACGCGACCTTGTTCGGGGCCGCGGGCGAGACTGCGGCGGATGTCATCCTCCCGCTTCGGGAGGCTGTCGATTCGTTCGTCAACGTCCGCCCGGCGAAAGCCTACCCCGGCGTGGACGCCCTGCGCCCGGAGACGGACCTCGTCTTCCTCCGGGAGAACACCGAGGGCGTCTACTCGGGCCACGAGGACCGCCTGTCTGACGACCTTTCCACGCTCACGCGCGTGGTCACCACGTCCGCGTCTGAGCGTCTCGCCGAGTACGCCTGCGACTACGTCGGCGGCGAGGGCGGTAGCTTCCAGGTCGCCCACAAGGCGAACGTGATGCGAGAGACCGACGGTCGATTCCGCGACGCCGTCGTCGCCGTCGCCGACGAACGCGGCGTCGAGGTCGAGGAAGTCCTCATGGACGCCTTCGCGACGCGCGTCTGTCTCGACCCGACGCAGTTCGACACCATCGTCTGTCCGAACCTCGCGGGCGACGTGCTTTCGGACCTCGCGGCCGGACTCGTCGGCGGTCTCGGTCTGCTCCCGTCGGCCAATATCGGCCCGGATAGCGCCCTGTTCGAACCGGTCCACGGCTCCGCACCCGACATCGCGGGCGAAGGAATCGCCAACCCAGCGGCGACCATCCTCTCGGCGGCGATGCTCTTGGACTACCTCGACTACGAAGACGAGGCAGACCGGGTGCGTGCCGCTGTCGAAGGCGTTCTCGCGGACGGTCCGCGCACGCCGGACCTCGGCGGCGACGCCTCCACGGAGGACGTGACCGCGGCGGTTATCGACCGCCTCTAAACTCGAAAACTCGGTCGGGTCTAACGAAACCCTCAACAAACAACCGGTTCGGTGTAGCCAACTACTCCAATCGGTTCGGTGTGTCCTGTCCCGACGAAGCCCTGTTCGGATTCAGTTGCCCCTGCCCACTCCTCCGACAGGCGGGCTTCGTCTCTTTTCTGCTCTTTTCTCGCTCGTTTCTCGGTCGCTTCCCGCCCTCTCGCTCGTTTCCCTGTTCCGTTTCTCGTTCAGTTTCGAATTCACGCGCTGTTGTTTTCGTTCCTGTGTGTGGTCTGCCAAACCCGATCAGATACAGGCGTATTCCAACATAAACAATTAACACTACCCGCCGACGTACCATCCACCTAACGAGGTACCGCTATCGATGTTACCAGCAGAGCGCAAACGCCGTATCGTCGAACTCGTCGCCGATTCTGATGGCCGTTCCGTCGAATCCCTCTCCGAGAATCTGGGCTACTCGAAGGCGACAATACGCCGTGACTTGCGTGAACTCGAAACCCGTGGACTCATCGAACGGTCGCACGGCGGAGCCGTTCCCGTGACTTCCGTCGGCCGCGAGCAAACCTACGGGCAAAAGGAAGTACAGAATCTCGAAGGAAAACGCGCAATCGCCGACCGAGCGGTCGAGGAACTGGCCGAAGGTCAGGTCGTCTTCTTCGACGCGGGGACGACGACGATGGAAGTCGCTCGGAAGGTTCCCAAAGACGGCACGATTTTGGGAGTCACCAACTCGCCGCGGCTTGCAGTCGAGTTGAACGACGACGACAACGAGGTCAAACTCACCGGCGGGACGCTCCGGCGGCGAACGAAGGCGCTCGTGGGACCGACCGCCGAATCGTTCATGCAGCGGACGAACTTCGACCTGCTTTTCCTCGGGACGAACGCGCTGGATGCCGACTCCGGGCTCACCACGCCGAACGAGGACGAAGCGCGGATGAAAGAGCTGATGGTCGAAAAGGCCGAGAAGGTCGTCCTCGTCGCCGACGTGTCCAAACTCGGTCGTCGAAGCTTCGTCCAGTTCGCCCCGCTGGGAGACATCGACCTGTTCATCACCGACGGTGAACTCGAGGAGGGGACCCGCGAGGCTATCGAAAGTGCAGGTGTCGATGTCGCCGATGGGGCTGGGCAATGATTCTCACCGTTACCCCGAATCCCGCGGTGGACCACACGATTCACTTCGACGAACCGCTCGAAACCGGCGTCGTCCACCGAACCGACGACGCGGTGTTCACCGCCGGTGGAAAGGGCATCAACGTCGCCAAGTACGTCTCGGCGCTCGACGTCGACGCGGCCGCAACCGGATTTCTCGGCGGCCACTTCGGAAAATTCGTTCGTGACCGCCTCGATGCCGACGGCGTCTCCGCTGATTTCGTGGCCATCGACGACGACACGCGTCTGAACACGACCGTGCTCGCCGAGGACGGCGAATACAAACTCAATCACAACGGCCCGCAGATTCGTGCAGCCCACGTGGACGAACTCGTCGAAACGGTGCAAGCAAACGACCCGGACACGCTCCTCGTGGGCGGGAGTCTTCCTCCGGGAATGTCGCTCTCGGCGGTCGATAGACTCGCTCGCGCAGGGAACTGGCGAACCGCAGTCGACATGGGCGGTGAGTCTCTTTCCGACCTCGAAGCCGACTACTTCGTCTGCAAACCCAATCGCTCGGAACTCGCGGCGGCGACGGGGCGAACCATCGAAACCGACGAAGACGCGGTTGCAGCCGCTGAAGAGCTCCAAAACCGCGGGTTCGAGTACGTACTCGCGTCACTCGGAGCCGACGGAGCGCTTCTCGTCACCGACGACGAAGTCCTGTCAGCACCCGCGGCCGACGTCGAGGTCGTCGATACTGTCGGCGCTGGCGACGCCATTCTCTCGGGATTCATCGCAGCCCGCGAACACGGATTGGACGACGCAGACGCGCTTCGCATGGGAATCCTAACTGCCGCCCGCGTCGTTAGCGTCGCCGGAACACGGGTTCCGGACCTCGACGGCGTACTCACGAACGAAACGCGCATCGAGGTAACCACTGTACGGCGGCGGTAAATACCCGAACTGATGTTTGTTAACGACTAAAACGAGCAGAAATATTCGTATTCGAAAGGATTTTTGAGTATATTTACGTACGTTTCTGCAGAGGGTTGGCAACACTATGGCAAACGACGCAGAAGACGCGGTTCGGTCCTACCTCACGTCGGTGAAGGAGGACCTCATGACTGGGGTCTCGTTTATGATCCCGTTCGTAACGATTGGCGGCATTTTCCTTGCACTGGGCTACGCTGTCGCCTCGTTCTCGAACAACGTACGGAACGTGTTCGAGAGCACGGGTACCCCTGGCTGGTTCCTCGCACAAATCGGTGTCGCGGGCCTGACGCTCATGGTCCCGGTGCTCGGCGCGTACATCGCGTACGCCATCGCCGACAGGCCGGGACTTGCACCGGGGTTCATTCTCTCGTACATCATTCAGCAGGGGAACGTCCTGAAAGCGGCCGGTGACGTTATCGGCCTTCAGGGTGGCTCTGCCGGTGCCGGATACCTCGGCGCAATCGTGGCCGGGTTCCTCGCCGGCATCGTCGCGCGCTGGTTCAAGCAGCGCAACGTGCCGGAGTTTATCGCACCGATGATGCCCGTGCTCCTCATTCCGGTCGCGACGACGGCGGTGCTCACGCCAATTATGCTGTTCGTGCTGGGCGTCCCTATCTCCATCGCGAACGCGGGACTCACGGACTTCCTGAGCAATATGCAGGGCGGCGGACAGGCCATCGTCCTCGGCGCGATTCTCGGTGCGATGATGGCTTCCGATATGGGCGGTCCCATCAACAAGGTCGCCTACGTGTTCTCTGTCGGTCTGATCTCTGAGGGCGTCACGGCACCGATGGCGGCGGTCATGATTGCGGGGATGGTCCCGCCGATTGGCCTCGCACTGTCGAACTTCATCGCGCCGCAGAAGTACGCCGCTGAGATGTACGAGAACGCCAAAAGCGGCGTTCTCCTCGGCTTCTCGTTTATTACCGAGGGGGCGATTCCCTACGCGGCCGCTGACCCGGCCCGCATCATCCCGAGTGTCGTCGCCGGAAGCGCCGTCGCGGGTGCGGCCTCGATGGCGCTCGGCGTGACGATGCCCGCTCCTCACGGTGGCATCTTCGTCGTTCCGCTGTCGAACCAGCCCCTCGCGTTCGTCGGCTGTATCCTGCTCGGTTCGCTCGTGACGGCGGCCATCGCGACGGCCATCAAGCCGAACTTCGACGCGAAAATCGCGGCACAGAGTTCCGACGACTGACCACACGAAACCAATCTTTCCATACTCGAACGAAGCACCATGGACGTAGCAGATATCAGCACCATCACACCGCTCGAATTGATCTCACTCGAAGAGCCACCGGCGACGAAGGAGGGAGCCATCGAGTTCCTCCTCGATTTGGCTGTCGACGCCGGCCGCGTCGACGACCGAGAGGCTGCGCTCACCGCCCTCCTCGAACGCGAGGAGGAGGCGACGACCGGCGTCGGATTCGGTATCGGCATCCCGCACGCGAAGACCGACGCCGTCTCGAAACCGACAGTCGCGTTCGGTCGGTCGACCGAGGGAATCGACTTCGACGCGATGGACGACAAGCCCGCGCGACTCCTGTTTATGATTCTCGTCCCCGCCGAAGGCGGCGAAGACCACCTGCAGATTCTGAGCGCACTCTCGCGGTCGCTCATGCACGAAGACGTACGCGAGAAACTCCTCGAAGCAGAGCGCAAAGAGACGGTCCAAGACGTGCTCGGCGAGGTGGTCGCCTGATGGAGCGAATCGTCACCGTCGTCCCCGAAGACGGGCTTCACGCCCGGCCCGCCTCGAAGTTCGTCGAGACGGCGAACGAGTTCGACGCCGACGTGCAACTCGGCCGCGCTGACTCGGACGGCCTCGCACCCGCCGCGAGCATGCTCGCCGTGACGGGACTCGGCGTTGCCGCCGGCGAAGACGTTCGGCTCGTCGCCGAGGGCGACGACGCGGAAGCAACACTCGACGCACTCGAAGCTATCCTTTCTACGCCCGAAGCCAAACAGTAACTATGGCCGAACGAACCCTCTCCGGTATCGGTGTCACCCCGCTTTCGGGCGTCGGGACAGTCATCTGGTATCGCCCGGACGCGGACCTCCCGGAGCCACCGGAACCGGAAGATATCGACGCCGAGGCCGAACTGGCCCGCTTCGAAGACGCCCGCGAAGCCGCCGAAGACGAACTCGAAACCGAGCGAGCGCGCACTGCCGACCGGGTCGGAAAAGAGGAAGCCGCGGTCTTCGACGCGCATATCCAGTTTCTCAACGACCCGCAGATAACCGACGGCGTCGCCGACGCTATCGAGGGCGGACTACCGGCAGAACACGCCGTTCAGGAGACGTTCTCGTCGTTTGTCGAGCAGTTCGAGAACATGGGCGGACGCATGGGCGAACGCGCCGATGACCTACGCGACATCCGCGATAGACTCGTGCGCGTGCTTTCCGACGCCGAACGGACCGACCTCTCGTCGTTGCCGACGGGGAGCGTCGTCGTCGCCGAACGCCTCACACCGAGTGACACGGCGCAACTCGACCCCGAGCGCGTCGCCGGATTCGTCACGGTCACTGGCGGCCGAACCTCGCACGCGGCTATCTTCGCCCGGTCGCTCGCCCTGCCCGCCATCGTCGGCGTCGGCGAGGAGTTGAACGCAGTCGAAGACGACACGGAAGTCGTCGTCGACGGCGAGACCGGTGACCTCGTGGTCCAACCGGACGACGAGCAGAAGGAGGCCGCCGCGGCCGATACCGACGTGGAAATCCGCCACGACCCGGTCGAGACGGCAGACGGCGTCGACATCGAAGTCGCGGCGAACATCGGCACGCGTGCCGACCTCGGGCCGGCAGTCGACCGTGGGGCCGACGGCGTCGGGCTGTTCCGGACCGAATTCCTCTTTCTCGACCGCGAGTCGCCGCCGGACGAGGACGAGCAGTTCGATGCGTACGTCGAGGCGGCCGAGTCGTTCGACGCCGGGCGCGTCGTCGTCAGGACGCTCGATATCGGCGGCGACAAGCCGGTTCCCTATCTCGACTTGCCGGACGAGGAAAACCCGTTCCTCGGTGAGCGCGGTATCCGCCGGTCGCTCGGCCCCGACGCCGACCTCTTCGAAACGCAGATTCGCGCCCTTCTGCGTGCTGCGGGAAGCGCCGACGGAGCACGCCTCTCTGTGATGCTCCCGCTCGTCTCGACGGTCGAGGAACTTCGGCGTGCACGTGAGCAATTCGAGTCGGTCGCGGACGACCTCACAGAGGAGGGTATCGTCCACGAGATGCCCGAGTTCGGCATCATGGTCGAAACGCCCGCAACGGCCTTCATGGCCGACCAGTTCGCCCCGCACGTCGACTTCTTCAGTATCGGAACGAACGACCTCGCACAGTACGTGATGGCCGCAGAACGCGGGAACGAGCGCGTCTCTGACCTCGGGGACTACCGGCAACCCGCAGTGCTCCGTGCCATCGATGCCACTGTCTCTGCTGCCGACGACACCGACTGCTGGGTCGGTATGTGCGGCGAGATGGCTGGCGACCCCGACCTTACCGAACTGCTCGTCGGTCTCGGACTCGACGAGTTGAGCATGAGCGCCGTCACGGTTCCGCAGGTGAAAGCAGCCGTGACGGAGACAGATACCGAAGACGCAGAAGCCCTCGCGGCGCGCGTACTTCGGGCTGAGACCAAGGCTGAAGTCATAGAGACCCTTACAGAGAACCAATGAAATTCGTCGCAGTCACATCCTGTCCAACCGGTATCGCACACAGCCAGATGGCGGCTGAGAACCTCCTGCAGATCGCAGAACGCCTCGGACACGACATCGACGTCGAAGTCCAGGGCGCGATGGGGACACAAGACGAACTCGATGCGGACGCCATCGCCGAGGCCGATGCGGTCATCATCACCTCGGACACGTCGGTTAGCCGCGACCGATTCGAGGGAAAACTCGTCCTCAAAGGGACCGTCAAAGACGGCGTCAACAACGCCGAAGCCGTCATCGAGAAGGCGGCCGAACTCGCCGACGCGGGCAAGACCGGGTCGGTCACTTTCGGGAGCGGCGAGGGCGCTGCCGACGCGGATGCCGAGGCTGCCGCCTCGTCGGAAGCAGAATCGGGTGCTGAACGTGCGCAACCTGACGAACCTGTCCGTCGCGGCGGCGACCCGGAGAAGGGCCTTTTCGCCCGGCTGAAGAAGCTGTTCTCCTAAGCTCACTGGCGGCGGCGAGTTCGCTGTTTTCTCACGCTTCGAGCGGCGCGACTTCGACGCTTCACGAAAATTAACTCGGACATGAACAAACAATAACGTGCAGATTCGAAACTCGCTTCCCATAGATTATTATCCTCGCAATCGTTGACGAATTCGAGGTGAACGCATAATGCCGTTCTACGGCGGGGAGGAACTCGCCACAGTGTACGACGAGGCGCTCGACGAAGGATTCGGTCTCATCGCGAGCAACATCGCGGAGCCGAGCATCATGATGGGACTCATGGAGGGTGCCGACCGGATGAACTCGGACCTTCTGTTACAACTCAGCGGCGGGGCCTGCAAGTTCGCGGGCAACGGTGACCCTGTCGCGGGCCTGAAGGCCATGGGTAACTACATCGAGGTCATCGCCGAGCAGTACGACATCGGCGTCTTCCTCAACATGGACCACCAGACGGACCTCGAGTTCATCGAGCAGCAAATCGAACTCGACATCCCGTCATCGATTATGATTGACGCCTCGCACGAACCGTTCGACGAGAACGTCGCGACGAGTCGCGAGGTCGTCGAGATGGTCGAGGCCGCAGGCTCCGACACCCTCATCGAGGCCGAACTCGGCCAAATCAAGGGCGTCGAAGACGAAATCGAAGCCGAAGAGGCGTTCTACACGGACCCCGAGCAGGCCGTCGAGTTCGTCGACAAGACGGGTGCTGACCTGCTTGCTATCTCTGTCGGCACGCAACACGGCGTCGCCAAGGGTAAGGACCTCGAACTCCGCCCTGACCTCGCGCGCGACATTCGTCAGGCGCTTCGCGACCACGGACTCGATACGCCGCTCGTCCTCCACGGCTCTTCGGGCGTCCAGCCCGACCAGCTTCAGGAGATGCTCAAACACGGCATCTGCAAGGTCAACAAGGACACGCGCTACCAGTACGAGTACACGCGGACCGCCTACGACCTCTACAGCGAAGACCCCAACGCCATCGTCCCGCCGGAAGGCGTCGAAGGCACTCGCGACACGTTCTTCAACGACACCGAGTGGTCACCTGACAAGTCGGTGTTTGACCCGCGCGTCGTCGGCCGTGACATCCGCGGGCGTATCGCCGACGTACACGCCGACTTGACGGAAGTCTCCGGCAGCGCCGGGAAGAGCCTCTTCAAGCAACTGTCGTCGAAAGCATAGAGTCAGATTCTCGTTCGAACGCTGTCGAGACGCCTACCGGCAGACGCGTTCGTTACTGCGTCTGCGCTGTTTTCTCCGTGGATTCGCTGCGCTCAGATTCGAATTCGAAGCGGGCACCGCCGTCTGCTCCGTCGGTCACCGAGACCGACCACCCGTGTTCGCGGGCGATAGCGGCGACGATACTCAGCCCGAATCCGGTTCCGTCATCGCTGTACGAGACGCCGTGGTCGAACACGTCCGCTTGCCGCTCCGGCGAAATACCGACTCCATCGTCTTCGACAGCGAACCCTGACCCGTCGGCAAGCTCTTCGACTGTCACGTTGACGTCGCCCCCACCGTGTTCGATTGCGTTCCGGAACAAGTTCTCGAACAGGTGCTTCAACCGGTTTGCATCCCCGTGAACCGTCGGTAGCGACTCGGAGAGTGAGAGGTTCGCCTTGTCGGTATTGACGTACCCCCACGACTCCTCCGCCAGTTTCTCGAGGTCGATTTCGGAGCTATCGTCGATGGGTCGTTCGCCGCGGGAAAGCGTGAGGAGGTCTTCGATGAGGTTCTCGATACGTTCGTGTGCGGACCGTACCCGGTCGAAGTACTGTTCGTTTCCGGTTTCGGCAGCGATGTCGAGAAAGCCGGACGCGACTGTCAGTGGATTCCGAAGGTCGTGAGCGACGACATCTGCGAACTCGTCAAGGCGTTCGTTCTGCCGCCTGAGTTCGTTCTCTCGTTTCGCCCGAACCATCGCGGCTTCGGCGGACGCAGCGAGGATTCGAAAGAGGTCGGTGTCACG